>CBINHN010000039.1:0-63277 GCA_966250485.1 uncultured Sorangium sp.
TGGACGGCTGCGTCGACCACCAGGAGGGAATCGCCGACGACGAGACACACGCCTTTTTTACCCGCCTCATGGACGAAAGCGGAGCAATGCTGTGGGGTCGCGTCACTTACGAGATGATGGAGAGCTACTGGCCGGCGGTCGCGCGCGGAGACGTGGAAGCGTCGCCGGCGCTGCGTGAGTGGGCGCTGAAGCTCGAAGCCAAGCCGAAGTACGTGGTGTCGTCGACCCGAAGGGAGTTTCCGTGGAACAACAGCCACCACCTTGCCGGCGATCTGCGCGCGAACGTGCAGCAGCTCAAGGACGCGACTCCGGCTGGCGTGCTCCTCGGCAGCGGGAAGCTCGCGACCGAGCTCGACCGGCTGGATTTGATCGACGAGTACGAGTTCCTCGTCCATCCCAGGCTCGCCGGCCACGGCCCGACGCTGTACCACGACGGGCTGACCCGCACGCGACGGCTCGAGCTGATCTCGGCGCAGCCGCTGCGCAACGGCGCCGTCGCCATGCACTACCGGCGCGCGCCCTAGAGCGGTCCTATAAGCTCTCTCGTCGCCCGCCCGCTCGGTCCGAGCTAAGGACCGGCTCTAACGCGCAGACGGAGCGCTCACTCGAGCTCATGACAGAGCTCGCGCGCTTCTTCGAGGCGCGTCTTTTGGCGGCGCAGTTGCTCGAGCTGAAGCGTCGCTTCTTCGACCACCGCGGCGGGCGCGTTGGCGGCGAAGTTGGGGTTTTGTAGGCGCTTACTGAGCACGTCGATGTCCTTGTCGGTCTTCTTTATTTGGCGCTCGATGCGCTCGCGCTCTTTCTTGGCCTCGACGAGGCCGCGCAGGCCGACCAGCACCTCGACGTCGCCGGCCACCGCCAGCAGCGCCCCGCGCGGGCGCTCCACGCTCGGCGGTGAGATGATGGGCGCGCCGTCGCTGCCGACCAGGGCCTCGATGAAGCGCGCTTCTCGGGTGAGCAGCGCGCGGATGGCGCCGTCTGCGGCTCGCAGCTCGAGCGGGACGCGCGCGCTGGGGTGCACCTCGTGCTCGCTGCGCGCGCTGCGCGCGGCGCCGATGGCGTCCATGACGTGGCGCATGGCGGCTTCAGCGTCGGCGTCGCGAGGGCCGTCAGCGACGCTCGGGTAGGCGGCGAGCGCGATGGACGGCGGCGCCCCCGCCGGACGAGGCAAGCGCTGCCAGAGCTCCTCGGTGATGAAGGGCATATAGGGGTGCAGCGCGCGCAGCGCGCTCTCCAGCACGTGCGCGAGGGTCTGCCGCGTCTCGTCCTGCTCGCGCTCGCTGCCGCCGGCGAGCACGGTCTTCACCATTTCGATGTACCAGTCACACAGCTCGTCCCAGAAGAAGTGATAGAGCGCGCCGGAGCCGTCATCGAGGCGGAACTCTTCGATGCCGCGCGTGCTCTTTTCGACGGCTTCGCCCAGGCGCGAGAGGATCCAGCGATTGACGAGCAGGGTCGGGGAGCGCGGCGCGCCCGGCGCTGCGACGGACGCCAGGTGCGGCAGCGCGAAGCGCGTCGCGTTGTAGATCTTGTTGCAGAAGCGGCGGTAGCCGTCGATGCGCGCGGGCGAGAGCGCGATGCGCTTGGCCTGCGGCGAGTAGCTGCACAACGTGAAGCGCAGCGCGTCCGCGCCGGAGGGCGCGAAGCCTTTGCCCATCTGCGCCGTCGAGGGATACGCGCGCTTGAATTTGGCGAGCGCTTCCTCCGGCTTGGCCTCGGGCAGCGCCTTCTTCACCATCGCGCTGAACTCGGCGCCGTGAATCAGATCCAGAGGATCGATGGTGTTGCCCTTCAGCTTCCCCATCTTGTCGCCGGTCTCGTCCACGACCATGCCGTGCAGCAAGATGCGGCGGAACGGCACCTCGCCCATGAATTTGAGGCCCATCATCATCATGCGCGTGACCCAGAAGAACAGGATGTCGTAGCCCGTCTCCATGTCGCTCGATGGGTAGAAGCGCTGGAGCGCGAAGTCGGCTCGCGGCCAGCCCAGCGTGGAGAACGGCCACAACGCGCTCGAGAACCAGGTGTCGAGCACGTCGCTGTCTTGGCTGAGCCGAGCACCGCCGCAGCCCTCGCACGTCGTGGGCGCCTCACGGCGGACGGTGACGTGACCGCAATCCGCGCAGTGATAGGCCGGGATCTGGTGACCCCACCACAGCTGGCGCGAAATGCACCAATCTTGGATGTTCGTGAGCCAGTGCTCGTACGTCTTCTGCCACTCCTCGGGCAGGATGCGCGTGCGGCCCTCGCGCACGGCGGCGAGCGCGGGCGCCGCCAGCGGCTCGGTCTTCACGAACCACTGCGTCGAGATCATCGGCTCGACGACGGTGTTGCAACGGCCGCAGCGCGGCAGCTTGAGCGCGTGCGGCTTGCTGCCACGCGCCAGGCCGCGCTCCTCGAGCGCGCGCTTCACGGCGGTGCGCGCTTGCTTCACGTTCAGGCCGCGAAACTCGGCGCCCTCTTCGTTGAGGGTGCCGTCCAGGTTCAAGATGTTGATCTCGGCCAGGCCGTGGCGCTTGCCCGTCGCGAAGTCGTTGAAGTCGTGGCCGGGCGTCACCTTGACGGCGCCGGTGCCGAACGCCATGTCCACGAGCAGCGCGTCGGTGATGATCGGGATCTCACGCGCTACGAAAGGGTGACGGAGCTTCTTGCCGTGCAGGTGTTTGTAGCGCGGGTCCTCCGGGTGCACGGCGACGGCAGTGTCGCCCAGCATCGTCTCCGGGCGGGTGGTGGCGACGATCAGCTCGGTCGCGCCAGCGGCGCTGTCTGCGTCGAGCACGGGATACGCGAACTCGTACAGCTCGCCGTTGGTCTCTTCGTTTTCGACCTCCAGGTCGCTGAGCGCCGTGCGGCAATCCGAGCACCAGTTGATGAGCCGCGTGGCGCGGTAAATCAGCTTCTCCTCGTACAGCCGCACGAAGGCCTCGCGCACCGCGACGGAGAGCTCGGGGTCCATCGTGAACTTGGTGCGCTCCCAATCCGCGGAGCAGCCGAGCACGCGCATCTGCTCGGCGATGCGCCCGCCGCTCTGCTCTTTCCACTGCCACACGCGCTCGATGAACGCCTCACGGCCCAGGTCGTGGCGCGAGCGACCCTCGCGGCGCAGCTGGCGCTCCACGACGATCTGAGTCGCGATGCCGGCGTGATCGATGCCCGGCTGCCACAGCACGTTGTAGCCCTGCATGCGCTTGTGCCGGACGAGCACGTCTTGAATCGTGCCGAACAGCGCGTGACCCATGTGCAGCGAGCCGGTCACGTTCGGCGGCGGCATCGCGATCGTGTACGTCGGTCGCTGGTCGTCCAGCGCCAGGCTCGCGCGGAAGATGCCGTGCTCGAGCCAAAAGGAGTACCAGCGAGGCTCGACCTCGGCCGGCTCATAAGCTTTCAATAGTTCCGTCGTCTCGGCCATGGTCCTTGGCCGCGGACCCTGAACCGAGTAGCGGAGTTTTTCAAGCGCGGCCGCGACGAGCGCGGCCCGCGCGGATCAATCCGCCGTCAGGCGCTTGATCTCTTCTTTGATCATGGTCTCGGCCAGCGTGGGCACGACTTCCCACACCACCTTCTCGACCACCTCGCGCGAGAGCGCGAGCACGGCGCTCACCTGCTCGGCGGAGAGGCCGAGCGCGGCGAGCTTCTGCGTGAACTCTGCGCCGTTTCCGGCGCTGATCGCCGCCGCGCGCGGCGCCGCCGGCGAGGGCGCGACAGCCGGAGGCGACGGCGAGGCCGCCATGGGCGCGGGTTGCGCCGCGATGGGCGCCACGGGCGCCGGCTTCGGCGGCGCGGCCATCGGAGAAGACTGAGGAACCGGCATCGGGCGCGGCGGCACCGCCGCGACGGGCGACGCGCTGGGCGCGACCGGCGGTGGAATGACCGGGGCGACGGGGCCGGCGCCGGCGAGCGGATTCGTCTGGCCGTAGGCCAGCGTCTGCGTGCGCTGGCGGACCGACGCCTCCACCGTGGCTGGCCGCGCCGCCATGGGTTGCGCGCCGCCGCCGAAGGCATGCGCCGCAGCCGCGACGGGTTGCGCCGCGGGAGCCGCTGCGCCCGCCGCGAGCCGCCGCAAGAGCGCGTTCACCTTGTCGATGAGCTGCTGCGTATCGAACGGCTTGTCCACGAACTCATCCGCGCCGACCTGCACGCCGCGGTTGCGATCGTACGGCTGCTGCTTGCTCGCGAGCAGCACGACCCCGACGCCGGGCGCCGCAGCTTTGAGGCGCTGACAGAGCTCGTAGCCGTTGGTTCCCTCGAGCGCGGCGTCCACCAGGACGACGTTCGGTCGCTCGGCGTGAAGCTTGGACATCGCGTCGTCGGCGTTCTCGGCCAGGACGGTTTTGAAATCTTCGCCGGCAAAGGTGATTTCAATCACCTTGCGCATGGTTTTGCTGTCGTCGACGCCCAGCAGCGTGGTGGTCACAGAGCCTCCAATAAAAGAGAACGGACGGCGCTGGGATCATCGGGGGCCCAGCAAACCGTGTCAAGGTTTTCGCCCGACTACGGCGGGCCTCGCCTGCACTTAGCGAAGCAGGAACCAGCTGACGCCCGGAGTGAGCTCGAGGTGGAAATGGTTTTTGTGCGCGCGGTTGTAGTTCGGAGTCAGGATGCTGTTGAAGTAGTGCGCGGCGGCGGCCTCACAGACGATGTCGAGCAGTTCCGCCGCCGCTGCCCCAGCGGGCGGCCGGTTCGGCGGGCACAGCGGCGCGCCGATGCGGCCGTGGAAGTCTTTGAGGATGACGAGCTGCTCGCCATTGGCCTTCTTCAAGGCTCGTACGTCGACCGCGAGCGCGGCCGGATGGCGTCGCTGCGGAATGCTGTTCGCAGCGCGAGCGAGTGGGCGCCACGCGGAGAAGATGCGTGCCTCGACCACCTCGTGGCGCGCCAAGATCTCACCGAAATCAGCGAGACTTAGCACCAAGCGGCAGTCGAACACTTCCCAGGGCGAATGTCGCCGTTCGGCCTCGCCGGCGTCCGTGCGATACAGCACGCCGCCGATCGGACCGAGCAGCCGAACCGGGATCTCTACGCCCGGCGCGGTCTCGTCGAGATACGGGATGCCGCGCTGAGTGAGCTCGGCTTTGCACTCGTCCGCGCTCAGCTTGGCGTAGCGCGCGGCGGGCGTGTTGGGCGGCGCCGGGCTCGGCGCCCACTTCGCGACCCGCGCCGGGGCTCTGCGCTTGGAGCGGCGCGCCTTGGCCGGGTGCGCCGGGGCTCTGCGTTTGGGGGAGCGGCGTGGCTTGGCCGGCCGCGCCTGGGCTCTGCGCTCGGCGGCGGAGCGCTGCGGCTTGGCCAGCAGCGGGGTCGCGCCGAGCGCTATGGAGACGCCTAAAACCAGGGCAATCAGGGCGCGCCAGCGCTCGCCCCCACGCGCGGTCCTGGACTTTTGCGCGGCCGGAGCGGGCCTGCGGTTTGACGAAGCGCGGGTTTCGAGGCCAAATTTCAAGTCGTGAACCTCTTGCCAAAACGCGCGCGCACCGTGTTGTATGCGCTCGTCACCGAGTTCATCGCTACTGGGGAGCCGGTGGGGAGCCGCACGCTGAGCAAGAAGTACGGCTTTTCACTGTCGGCGGCCACAATTCGCAACGTCCTTTCGGACCTCGAAGAGTCCGGGCACTTGGTTCAGCCGCACGCCTCGGCCGGTCGCGTCCCCACTGCCACGGCTTTTCGGCTGTTCATCGACGCGCTGATGCAAGAACGCGCGTTGCCCGAGGGTGAGGTCAACCGCATCAGCGAACATTTCACGGAGCTGCGCCCCGGGGCAGATTTGCTGCGCGAGACCGGGAAGTTACTGTCGAACATGAGCGGAGCCACCGCGGTGCTGCTCCGGCTGCGGGCGGATCAGCGCACGCTCAGCAAAATCCATTTCATTCGCACGCGGCCGCTCGAGCTGCTCGCGGTGATGGTCGCGGCGGACGGCACCGTCGACAATCGCTTCATCCCGCTCGCGGCGCCGATCGATGAAGCCGCGCTGCAGCGCTTGCACGGCCTGCTCGACGAGGTGGTGCAGGGCCGCACGCTGCTCGCGGTGCGCGAGCACCTGGCGGAGCGCGCGCGCGCCGAGTACGGCGAGGTGTCGCGCTTGCAGCTCTTGCTCGGCGAGCTGCTGGAGGTCGCGGCGCAAGGCGCCGAGCGGCGCGCGGAGATCGTCATCGAGGGTCAGGCGCGGCTGCTCGATCAACCGGAGTTTGGCAGCGTCGACTCCATGCGTGAGCTGCTGCGCGCCTTCGAGGATCGCGAGCGGCTCATCGAGCTGCTCGACCGCGCCCTCGCCGCCGATCACGTGAACGTGTTCCTGGGCGAGGACACGCGGCGCGCCATGGGCTGCGCGGTGAGCCTGGTGGCGGCGGGCTATCGCGACGAAGACGGCGTGCCCGGCGGCGCGGTGGGCATCATCGGTCCGCAGCGCATGGACTATCCGTTCGTGGTGCCGCTGGTCGGCGCGACCGCGGGCGCCATGACCGCGGCGTTGCAGAAAAAGCGCGACGCGTAGGAGGCGTCGGAGGGGGCATGTTACGCTCCCGCTCATGGTTCAGCCGCCGCCTTCGGAGATGCCGCGTCCGATCGATCGCTGTCTGTCCTTGTTGTGTAGTGGTGAAGCCGAAGCCGCGCTGCGCCACGCGCTGCCGCTGGCCGAGGCGGACGCCAAGGACGCGCTCGCGCTGTTCGTCATCGGGCGTGCCTTCGTGCTGCTCGGCGAGCTGGTCAGCGCCGAGGGCGCGCTGTGCACGGCGGCGCGTCGCGCCGTGCGCGCCAGCAATTTGCCGCTCGCGATCGCCGCGGCCCTGAGCGTCGACGACGAGGCCCAGCGCACGAGCGTGCTGCAAGAGATCGCGCGCGCCTTCGGTCAAGGCTCGCGCGCGCTCGGGGATCGCCGCGTGGTGCCGCCCAGCTTGCCGCACGGGCCGCCGAGCTTCGAGCCGCTGCCCGGCGAGCTTGCCGGCGACGAGCTCAAGGCGCGCGCTCAAAAAGCGCTGGACGCGGCGAGCGAAGGCGCGGACGCGCCGGTCGCCGAGCGCTCGCTGCTGCAACAGCCGCTGTTCTCCTCGCTCGCCGCCGATGACTTCATCGAGTTCGCGGCCATCTTCGCGGTGCGCTTGCTGGACAAAAAGGCGCGCGTGGTGGAGGAGGGGACGGTCGGCGACGAAGCCTTCATCGTCGCGCGCGGTGAGCTCGACGTGGAGAAGCGCGCCGTGCTCGACGGCGGCGCGCCGCTCCACCTCGCGCGGCTCGGCGCGGGCGCGTTGTTCGGCGAGATGGCGCTGCTGCTGCGCTCTCCGCGCGCAGCGAGCGTCACGGCAGCGCGGCCCAGCATCGTGCTGGTGGGCAGCAAGGACGCGCTGGATCGTGTGGCGGAGCGCGCGCCGCTGGTCGGGCAACGCTTCGCCGAGCACTGCAAGCGGCGCATGCTCGACAACATCGTGCGCACCAGTCCGCTGTTTCACGCCGCGACGCCGGCGGAGCGTCCCGGCTTGGTGGAGCGCTTCAGCATCCGCACCTTCGAGCCCGGCGAGCAGCTGGTCAAGCAAGGGCAAGCCAGCGTGGGGCTTTACCTGATCGGCTCCGGGGAGGTCACCATCGCTCACCGCGAAGGAGACGAGACCACGGTGGTGAAGCGCCTGGGACCCGGGGACGTGGTGGGCGAGGTGGCCCTCGTGCTGCGCCGCCCGGCTATCGCCGACGTGGTCGCGCAGATGCCCACGGTGACGCTGTTTCTACCGCCCGAGCGCTTCCTCGAGCTGGTGCGGGCGCACCCCATCGTGTTCGCGGATTTGTACCAAATCGCCGTCGCGCGCGACGTCGAGACCGAGAACATCGCGCGCTCCGAGGTCCTCGCCGGGGAAGACTTCGTCTTGGTCTGAGGCTCTAACTGGGCGCGCCCAAAGGGCTTCCCGGCTGCCCCAAAAGCTCGTCAAAGCGCGGGCCCGCCCGGGCCTTGACCGCCCGGCGCCTCACAGCTACGTCCCCCCGCCATGATGAAGCTTCCGTCCGTCCGGACATTCGGGGCCCTGGCCTCGACCCTGTCGCTCGTTTTCGCAACCTCCGTCGCCTCCGCGCAGCAGACACCGGCTCGCGTCGGAGTGGTCGACACTCAGCGTGCGATCATGGAAACGGAAGACGGGCTCAGGGCGCAAGCGACGCTGAAGAAGCTGTTCGACAGCCGCCAGCGTGAGCTCGACAAGAAGCAAGAGGAGCTCCAGAAGGAGCGCGAGGACATCGACAAGCAGAAGGACGTGCTGAGCAAAGCCGCCCTCGCCAAGCGCGCCGACAAGTGGCAGCGCGAGATGGTGCAGCTCCAGACGGTGTTCGTCGAGTACAATAAGGAGCTGCAGAAGAAGCAGGGCGAGCTCACGCAGCCCATCGTGCAGAAGGCCATGGGGCTGATTCGCCGGCTGGCCACGCAAGAGGGCTTCGACATGATCGTCGACAAGCAAGCGGTGCCCTACGTGCGCAGCGACCTCGATCTCACCGATCGCCTGATCACGCTCTACAACCAGGGCGTCGCTCCGGAGCCGGACAAGACTCCTCCGAAAGCTACTCCGACGCCGCCCGTGTTGAAGGCGCCCGCGGCGGCCGCGCCGCTCGCACCCGTCGCGCCGGCCAAGCCCTGATTGTCGCCGCGCAGCAGGAGGGGGGAGCAGATGGCGTCCCGGCGCAGCGTCCGCCTGCTGATCCCGAAAATCCTGGATATCCTGCCCCATCGCTATCCCTGCGTGATGGTCGATCGGGTGACGGAGCTGGTGCTGGGCACCAGGGTTCGTGGCCACAAAATGGTGAGCGCGAACGAGCCCTGGTGTCAGGGACATTTCCCCGGGCAGCCGCTGCTGCCCGGCGTGCTGGTGCTCGAGTCGCTGGCGCAGATCGGCGCGCTGCTCGCGTACGCGTCCGAGCCCTTCGACGTCTCGCGCAGCGTGATGTACTTCCTCGGCTTCGACAAAGTGAAGTTCCGCAACGCGGTGATCCCGGGTGATCGCCTGGATCTCGACGTGGAGGTGGTGCAGCACCGCAGCAACGTCTGGAAGCTGCGCGGTGAGGCGACGGTCGAGGGCGCGCTCGCCGCGCAGGCGGAGCTGCTCGCGTCGGTGATCGACCGCGAGCCCTGAGCGGGCGTTACTTGACCTTGCCCTCGAACAGGTCGTCGAACACGCGCTCGAAATCGTCTTCGTCGTTCACGGCGCGCGTGCCGCTCGGCTCCGCCGCGCGCTTCTCCGGGCCGAGGCCGCGGATGCGATCCGAGACGTCGCGGAAGTTGGGATCGCGCCGCGCGATCTTCTGAAAGTAGTACAGCGCTTCCTGCTGCTTGTTCTGCATCTCGTACACGATGCCGAGGTCGTAATAGAGGTTCACCTCTTGCTCGACCGTCTTCACGGGGGCAGCCAGCGCCTTGATGTAGCTGTCGATGGCCTGATCGAGCGCGTTTTGCTCGAGGTAGATGAGGCCGATCATGGCCAAGCACATGCACTCTCGCTCTGCGTCGCGCGCGGCGACGGAGAGCTCGTGAATGGCGTCGGCGACGAGGCCCATTTCCTTGTAGGCGACGCCCAGGTCGTAGTGCGTCGCGCTGTCGCCGTCCGTGACCTGCGCGCGGATGCCGGCCTTGAACTTGGCGAACACGTGCTCCGCGTCGGGGCTCGGCACGTTGGGCGGCAGCTCCAGCGCGTCCAGCGCGTTGAGCGACGCGGAGACGTCGAACACGGAGGGGACCTTCGGTCCGAGCTCCGAGCGATCGAAGGTCTGGCTGCCGCTCCTGCCGAGCTGCTCGTTCACCTCGCGCAGCCGTTCGTGCACGAGCTTGTGATTCGGGGTGCGCGTGAGCTGGTCGCGCAGGATCGCGCGCGCGTCCTCGAACAAGCCGCGCGCCACGAAGAACTCGGCTTCTTCCAGCGCCTGCTCGAGCGCCTCGGTGTCGATCGGCGCGCCCGAGGGCGCCGCGGCCGCGGCCGCGGCGGAGGGCAGCTCCTCCACCTCGTAGATTTCGTCGAGGTCCTCCTCCAGCGCGCGGCTCTCCGCGTCGTGCAGCGGGAAGCTCGGCAGCGGCGCGCCGGTCTCGCCGAACGGCTCGTCCGAGAGCAGCGCGTCGAGCTCGTCCGCCGCGGCTGCGGGCAGCGGCGGCAGCGCTTGCTCAGCCGAGACCTCCTCGAGATCGTACGACGGCAGCGGCGCGCTGGGATCGTAGTTCTCGAAGCTCTCCGCCTCGGCGTGGTGTGGGATCGGCTCCGGCGCGCGGCTGCGCTTGGTGCTGGCGGGCACGGCGGCGCGACCAATCTGCTGCAACAACGCGCGCGCGCCGCGGTGGCTCGGGTCGGCCGCGAGCACGTGCTGCAGCAACGGCTCGGCCTGCGCCGGCTCACCCGCGTCGATGTACAGCGCGGCGACGTTCACCGCCTCGGCGATGGCGCCCTCGTTGTCCCCGGACTCTTCCAGGATCTCGCGCAGCTTGCTGCGAATCTCAATCGAGCGCGGCTCGATCTCGAGCGCGATGTGCAGCGTCTCCACCGCCTTGGGATAGAGCCGCAGCTTGCGGAACGACTCGGCGTCGACGATGGCCTTCTTCGCGAGAGCGCGCGCATCGTACGAGCTCGGCACGGGCAGCTCTTCCGCGGGCTGCTGCTCGTCCACGTCGAGCTCGACGTTCTCGCCGGCGAGCTGCGCCGCGATTTCGTCGTCGCGCACCGACTCTGGGTCGTCGATCAGCTCCACCTCCGCGTCGTCGACCATCGCGGCGTGCTCCGATTCGAGCGTGGCGCTGGGCGGCAGGAACGTCTCGAAGGCGCGCACCTGATCGTCGTCCGGCGCGACCGAGCGCAGATGATCGATCAGGCCCTCGTACACGTCGACGCGGCCGGTGTCGCGCGCGATGCGCGCCATCTCCTTGTACACCTCGATGGCTTTCTCGGATTGGCCGATCGAGGTGAAGGCTTGACCCAAGAGCCCGAGCGTATCGAGATCCCTCGGATCCGCTTCGAAGCAGATCTGCAGCTTGGAGAGCGCCTGCATGCCGTCTTCACGCGTGCCCTTGCCGAGGTAGAGCTCGGCGGCGACGCGCGCGAAGCGGGCATCCGAGCGGAAGTGGAGGATGCGTTCGATCACCTTCAGCGCGTCGTCTTGACGGCCGAGGTTGAGCAGTAGATCGGCCGCGGTCCAGAAGGAGTCCACCGCGTCGTCCAGCGCTTGCACGCGGCAGCAGGCTTCACCGAGGCGCAGGTGCGGCAGCGGATTGCCGTGGTCCAGCGCGACCATCTTGCGAAAGACATCCAGCGCTTCACGGTCGCGGCCGGCGCGCTGCAGGCGCGCGGCCACCTCATCCCACGCGGCGAGCGCGTCGCTGGTTAGGCCGAGTTGGGTGTAGATCTCGGCCAGGCGGGGCCCGATGTGCGCGTAGCGATCGGCCAGATCCGGCGCGTGCTTCTTGATGATCTCGCGGATCTGCTTGTAGACGGCGATCGCCTTGAGCGAAAAACCCTGGTTCGCGTAGTACTGCCCCACGCGATCGTACGTCGCGATGGCTTCCGGGTACGCCTGCAGTCGAGCCTGCAGATCACCGATCTTCAGGAGGGTCCGAGCGTCATTCGGATCTTCCTGGATGATCTTCTGGTACTCCGCGATCGCGCCGTCGTACCTCTTCTTCTCGACGTACTTTTGCGCGGCCTGGAGGACTTTCTCTCTATCGATCGGCACTTGAAGCGGGGCGCGAGAAACCAAGGCGGCCGAGCTGCCGCAATTGGTCCGCTCTCGCAGCCTCAAACTTTAGGTTCTCGGGTCAGTGCGGTCAAGTGAAGCACCGGGAAACTTTGGGAAAAAGCAGCGTTGCCCCGTAGCGCTTATCCCCAAGGTAGGCGGCGCTCGCGAGGCCTTATCGAGGTCGCTCGGGTGACCGTTAAGTGATGTCCGTTTTGTGCCCAGATGCGGCAAAGCCGCGGATTTGCCGCACTGGGGCGGCTCCAGCCGGAGCCGCTGATACATTCGAGCGGATGCAGGCAGAGGTTCTCACGTTGGCCGACATCGAGGCTGCGGCCCGCCGGCTTGCAGGCGTCGTGACCGTCTCGCCCTGCGCCGAGAGCGCGGCGCTGTCCGAGCTCACGGGTACGCGGCTTTGCCTCAAGCTCGAAAATCTGCAGCGTACCGGCTCGTTCAAGGAGCGCGGGGCGGCCAATTTCCTGGCGCTGCTAGCGCCGGACGAGCGCGCTCGCGGCGTCGTCACGGCGAGCGCTGGCAATCACGCGCAGGCCGTCGCGCTCCACGCTTCGCGGCTCGGGATCGCGGCGACGGTGGTCATGCCCGAGACGACGCCGCTCGTGAAGATTCAGTCGACGCGCCGCTTCGGCGCGAACGTCGAGCTATTCGGACGGAGCTACGACGACGCCGCCGGTCGCGCCGCCGAGCTCGCCGAGGCGGGAGGCATGGTCTACGTGCACCCCTTCGATGATCGCTGGGTCATGGCCGGCCAGGGCACGCTCGGGCTCGAGCTCATCGCACAATGGCCGGAGGTCGAGGCGGTGGTGGTGCCGGTGGGCGGCGGCGGACTCCTCGCCGGGGTCGCCTGCGCGGTCAAGTCGCTGCGCCCAGAGGTGCGCGTCTATGGCGTCGAGTCGCGCGCCTTTCCGGGCATGAAGCGCGCGCTGTCCGCTGAATTCGCGGCGCTACAACCGGGCGGCAAGACCATCGCAGATGGCATCGCCGTGCGGCGTGTCGGCGCATTGACCACGCCGCTCGTCGAGCGCTACGCGGACGACGTCGCGCTGGTGGACGAGGAAGAGATCGCAGAAGCGATCTTGCTGTTGTTCGAGCAAGAAAAGACTGTCGCGGAGGGCGCTGGCGCCGTCGGGCTGGCGGCGCTCGTGCATGGACGCCTGCCCGTCGCGGGCCAGCGCGTCGCGATCGTGCTGAGCGGCGGCAATATCGACGTCAACCTGATGGCGCGTATCATCGAGCGCGGGCTCGTGAAGAGTGGTCGTCTGGCGCGCCTCGGCATGACCATTCCGGATGTCCCCGGCGTGCTCGCGCAAGTGCTCGGCGTGGTGGCCGAAGCGCGCGCGAACGTGCTCGAGATCAATCATGATCGCGCCTTCTCCGGCGCCGAGATTGGTGAAACGCTGACCGAGCTCGTGCTGGAGACGTTCGGTTTTCAACATATCGAAGACGTCGAGCAGCGCCTGGCGCGAGCGGGGTTCGTCACGCGAAAGGTGCTGCCGCGCGCGCTCGCGCCGCAGAGTCTGTCCGTCGCCGACCCTTGACGGGCGATCTCGGAGGCGAACAATAGCTTCATGCCTCTCGCCCCCCGCGCGCCCTTCGCGCCTATCGGTTCGAACGCCATCGACGCAGCTATGTGCCAGCGACTCCTGGAGATAGCGTTGTCACGGGGCGGCGACTACGCCGACCTGTTCTTCGAGTACAAAGTGTCCGGCGGGCTCAGCTTCGAAGAGGGCATCACGCGCAGCGCCTCGCGTGGCGTGAGCATGGGCCTCGGTGTGCGCGTGCTGCTCGGTGACGCGACCGGCTACGCTTACGTGGAGGACTTGACGTGGGAGGCGATGCGGCGCGCGGCCGAGACAGCGGCGCAGATCGCGAGCTCGGGCAAGGCGGTGCCGGCCATGGCGGTGTCGCCCTGTGTGTTGCCGGAGCGCTACGCGCTGGATCAGCCGTCGATCGACGTAGGCGGCTTCGACAAACGCGCGCTGCTCGAGCGCGCGAGCCGCGCGGCGCTGGCCAAGGACTCGCACATCGTCAAAGCGGAGGCCTCGTTCATCGAGCAGCTGCGCGAGATCTTGATCGCGACGAGCGACGGCAGGATCGCCTATGACATTCAGCCGCTGCTGCGCTTCGGTGTGCGCGCCATCGCGGAGCGCAACGGCAAGCGAGAGTCGGGCGGCAGCGGCGGCGGCGGGCGTATGACGATGGGCTACTTCGATGACAAGTCACCGGAGTGGCACGCGGAGCAGGCGGTGCGGCAAGCGCTGATGCTGCTCGACGCGCGCCCAGCGCCCGCCGGTCAGATGGAGGTCGTGCTCGCGCCAGGCGACAGCGGCATCTTGTTGCACGAAGCCATCGGCCACGGTCTCGAGGCTGATTTCAACCGCAAGGGCACCAGCAACTACAGCGGTCGCGTGGGCAAGCCGGTGGCAAGCTCGCTGTGCACGGTGGTCGATGATCCGTCGCTGCTCATGAGCCGCGGCTCCATCAACGTGGATGATGAAGGCAATGAGCCCGCGCGCAGCGTGCTCATCTCCGACGGCATCCTCGAAGGCTACATGCAAGATCGCATGTCATCGCGGCACTTCGGCGTGCAGCCAACGGGCAACGGCCGCCGCGAGAGCTTTCAATGCGTGCCGATGCCACGCATGACCAACACTGTCCTGCTGGCCGGTCCGCATGATCCAGAAGAAATCGTGCGCAGCGTGCAGCATGGCATTTTGGCAAAGTCGTTCGGCGGAGGACAGGTCGACATCTCTAATGGCGACTTCGTCTTCTCACTCACCGAGAGCTATTTGATCGAAAACGGAAAGATCACTGCGCCGCTGAAAGGTGTGAACCTTATCGGTAACGGTCCCGAAACACTTCGCGATGTAACCATGTTGGGCAATGACGTGGCCATCTCCGACGGAATCTGGACGTGCGGTAAGGACGGCCAGAGCGTTCCCGTCGGGGTCGGCTGCCCAACCATAAAAATCGCACGGATAACCGTCGGTGGCACCGAAATATCCTGAGTTTACGACACGCAAGGCCCGAAGCTTCGTCGGTGTGGTTGGCCACGGGCCAATGCTCGATCGCGAAGACGGAGCATCCTCGACGCTGCGGCAGCTGGGAGCCACGGTTCGCACGCTAGACCTGTGGGACGATCCGGTAAATCTCATCGCGGACGACGACGATGATCTCGGAATCCGCCCGCGCGCGCTGGTGTTCGAAGCGTTGGATCGCCCGGATCTCGCGATCGCCGCCCTGCGCGCCGTGAGAAAAGAGCCGTACTTCGACAACATCGGCGCGATCATCGCGGTGACCGTCGGTCAGATCGCGCGTATCGAGCCGTCCAGCGGCTTCGACGATTTCGTGCTGCATCCCTATGTGCCGGAAGAGCTGTACGGCCGCATCCGCGCGCTCGAGTGGCGGCGCAGCGAGTTCGCCACTGAGGAGCGGCATAAGGTCGCCGGCATCGTCGTCGACAAAGCGGGCCACGAGGTCTACGTCGATGGCAAGCCGGTGCAACTGACGGCGAAGGAGTTCGCGCTGCTGGCGTATCTTTGCGAGCGCCGCGGCAAGGTGTTGTCGCGCGAGCACTTGCTCGCGCGCGTGTGGGGCAATCGCTATGAAGGCGGGCCGCGCACCGTCGACATCCACGTGCGCCGCTTGCGCGCCAAGCTCGGCACTGCGCTCCCGCTCGAGACGCTGCGCGGCAGCGGCTACAAACTGCGCGCGCCCGACGTCGAGGAGCGTGGTGATCGCCGCGGCTCGAATCCGCCGGACAATGAGAACGACGCCGACTCGGATATCGACGGCGAGCCGGAGTCCGAGGGCGAAGAAGAATAGAGCGTTCACGGCCGCAAGCGCCGGCGCGGCCAGCGACTCGCCGCATCATCCAGCGGATGACGGCGAGTCGACCATCGCTTGCTTCGGCTCTTGCGAGCGCCGCGCGCTCAACGCATCAGTGAGAGCCGGTCCTACGGACCGAGCCCGCCAAAAGAGGCGCGAGCAGACCGAGGCGCGACGACGAAGGCGTGCTGAAGCACGCCGAGGAGGAGCAACGCAGGGATGCCAATTGCATCTTTTGGTGGGCGACGGGAGAGCTTATAGGACCGGCTCTTAAGTTCAGCTCGACCTCGAAGCGTCGGGAGCGTGCGCTGTGGCTGGGTCCTCTCAGTAGGGGCTGCGCTGCTCGTTTCTTCGACCTCGAAGCGTCGGGGTCGTGACGCTGTGCCTTGTGTTGCGCGTTCATCGCGCGCGAAGCCGTCGGCATCGTGACGCTGCGTACACATCAAGTGTAAGCAAGTGTGTAAGCTAAAGAGAAGCGAGGGACTGAGTCGTGCTGCGCTGGGCGCGCCTCTTGCGGCGACGGGGCTTCGCCGCTGTGCCCCATATTGGGCCTTTGTGATGTTGTTAATGGTGTGGCTGGTGTTCTTGGGTTTTCGGTGTTGTTAAATTCTTAATTTCCGCGGCTGCTCTGTTTTGTGCATTCTTCGCGCCCGGCTTTGGTGAGCGTTGGTTGTAGCTGTGCAGCCGGGGCGGCGCTGGCTTTTGAGGTATTTCTTCGTATGGGGGCGCGTGTTTTAGGGGTCACAGCGGGAGCTGCGGTGTTTGTGTTCGTGCGGAGCCATTGAGTCCAGCTGGCGAAAGTCGCGTGTTGGCTCCGTTGGCTCGAGTTGCGCTGTGGGTTTCAAAATGGCCGGTCGCGACAAGATATCGAGTCTGCGTTGGGGTGAGCGGATTTTGATCCGTATGCTGGCGTGGTCGTGGTAAAGGGATATGAATTGTCGTTTCTCGGTGTCATACTGCCGGGTTGGGGCGCGC
Organism: uncultured Sorangium sp.; assembly: GCA_966250485.1. Lineage (GTDB taxonomy): Bacteria > Myxococcota_A > Polyangia > Polyangiales > Polyangiaceae > PMG-095. The sequence goes on from CBINHN010000039.1 coordinate 16,492, forward strand.
CGCTCTTCCAGTCGCTCGCCTGCCCGCACCGCCGTTGCCTTCGTTGCTCCGGCCATTTCGGGGGAAATCAAGAATGGTTACATGGGTCCCGCTGCTGCTGCCGGCGGAAGCCAGTTTGTTGCTCTCGTTGTTGGAGCACGCGCTGCGTTCCAAGGACGGGCCGAGCATCTGCTTCGTGCTGTTTCCGACCAAGGCCGGTACGCTGGCGATGTCCGTGCTGGGCGGCGCTGAGCCGCGCGCGGACAACGTCGCTCAGCCACCGCCTCCGGCCGTAGCCATGGCACCGCAACAAAGCGCTGCGCACTCCCGCGAGCTCGCAGACGATGCATCACTTACGTTGGACGCTAGCGCGCGGGTGATCGTCGGTTTGGAAATGGAGCCTTTGGTCATGGGTGAGCTGCGGCTGCTCGAGTTTCTGGGAGGCTGTCCTCGGCGCTGGTTCTCGACGCAGGCGCTGGCCACCGCCGTCTATGGACGCAGTGATGCTGCGGGACGTCAGCTCGTCTGGAAGTACGCTTCCACGTTGAGGCGCAAGCTGACCAGAGCGGGTGAGCAGGGGTTCGTCGTCTGCCGACGTCGGGGTTACAGCTTCAACAAGCGGGTGATTTCACAATAGAGGCTTCGCGCGGGGCGGCGCTGGAAGCTCGAAGCGCGGCTTTGACGCGGGGGGAAGCGCATACAGCTCACGTCGCTTTACGATCACGAACTGTACGGTAGGCTCCTCGAGCGGCGCTGCTGCGATTTGATCCGGGTTGAGCTGCGTCAACATTCTCTCGAGCTCCGGGCCCTCTCGCCCTTCGATGAGCTCGACCACGTCGAGGCAACACCACCGCTCCTGAAAAGAGCGAAAGCGCGAAGGCTCGCTGCGCAAAATTTCCGCGACCTTCAACGCGGTACCTTGGATCGCCGGCCTCGCTGTGGCGTCGCCATCTGGTTTTGTCGCGTCGAACGGAATCTGAATTTGTTCCATGGCGAAGCGCTGGCGGGGACGAGCTCCCTCTCGCAGGATGATTTGAATCCCGAAGGAGGTGTCGAGCGGCGCTGCGGTCTCGCCTACCCGCAGGCTCGCCAGCGTCTCGACTTCCCGCGGATAGCCGCTGGGTTCTCGAGTCGACCAGGTTCCGAAGTCACCGCCGCGGCTGGCGTCGCGGTGCTCCGAGTACTCTGCGACGAGCTCGCGGAAGTGTCCGGGATTCGCGCGCGCTTCATCGAAGAGCCGCCTGGCGATGGCCCAAGCCTCAGCGCGCGAGCGCGTCGGTACTTTGCCGCGCGCCGCCAAACGCAGCCAAGGGGCTTGTGAATGTCCGATGACGATGTGCGAGCCGGTCACGGTGGCCTCGGGCGGCACGGGGCGCCGAAGCAGCACGTGATAGCCGAACGGCGTTTCGACGACGTCCGATACTTCACCGACTTTCAGCGTCGCCACGGCGTCGAGCACGTTGGGCCAAGCGGAGAGGTGCCGCGCGACGAGCCCGCCGAGCGAGCCTCCGCGCTCGCTCGTCTCCGGCTCCTCGGAGAATTCGCGCGCGAGCGCCGCGAAATCAGCGCCGGACCGCGCCTTCTTCACGAGCTCTTCGGCGAGGACCTTGGCGGCCATTCGGCTGCGCCCGGAGGTGGGGCGAGCGGAGGCCCAGCTGGTCACGGTGAAGCTCACCTGTTCATCTCGTACGTCCTTGTGTCGGATCAAGATGTGCGAGAGCCAGAGAACGGTGTTGTCGAGTTGTTTGGCGTCCACCTCGCGCCACGCGCCGCGTGGATAGGGCTTGGGCACGTCGGACGGAACTGGCGCCGGGCCCCGCTCGGCGGCGTCTGACCTCAGCAGGCTGAGTACATCGACTCGCGAGCCGAAGAAGAAATTGGCGGCGGTCACGCAGAGCCCGGTCGCGCCGATGAATTGAACGATGGAACGAAGCGGTGTCACGAGCGCACCTCGTCGGCGAGAGAGCAATGGGTCGCGCGCGGGCGCCGCCGTGACCAGCCAGCCACGGCGGCGCCGAGCGCGCAGCATTTCAGAGCGTGTGGTTGACGGTGATGCGCCACAGCACCGCGGTCGACGGGCACGCGACGGTGTTGGTGCCACCGCTAGAGGGCGTGCTGTCCTGGCTCGTGCACACCACCGCGCCCGCGCTCGAGATGCCCTGCGAGAGGATCTGCTGACCGCTGGTGAGGCTGGTGTTCACCGACTTCGAGCCGAAATTCGCGGCGCTGGCGATGCCGGAGGTGGTCGCGCCCTGCAAGCTCTTGCAGCTGATCGTGTACGTGTCCTGCTGGTTCGCGGCGGGGAAGGTACGCTCGCTGCGGCAACTGCCTGCGTAAGCGTTCGTTGCAACGAATCCGGCGACGGAGGCGAGCCCAACGTATCCAATGGCCTTGAGGATGTTCATGGTTTTCTTCCTTTTCTGTTCTCGAGCTCGGATGACACTGACGTCCTCCGAGAAGAGCTTTGGTGCGAGCGGGTCAGGGTGGCGGCGGCGCTGGCTCGCTCGGCGCAGCGCCGTTGAGCAGCGCCAGCTTCACCGGGCGTACGACCACGCCGCGCGTCCCCGCGCTGACGCCGCGCAGCACGGCTTCGTCCGATCCGCACTTGGCGAGCAAGTCGTAAGAGCCCGGTGATAGCTCTGACAGCGTGAAGTGACCGCCGTCGTCGCTGAGCACGAGCGCGTCATCCCCGCCACCGAAGCGCGACGTGCCGTCCGAGGCTGACGCGCTCACCCAAGCGTCGACGCACGGCGCGCCGTCGGCTTCTACGGCGCGGCCGTCGATGGTCAGCGCAGTGGGCGCGACCAGCTGTACGTCCACGCGCTCACCGTCGCGCTCCAAGCGAGCTTCCACGTCTTTACCCGTCGGGTTCGGCAGATCGACGTAGAGCTGGTACGTGCCGAGCGGCATGCGCTCGAAGACGAAGCCGTCGCGGGTCGTCCTGGCTTGATACGGAAATTTGTCGCTGCCGCGCGCGAAGACCTTGAGTTCTCGTGCAAGCTCCCGCTGCGCGCTGCTGACCGAGACGTGGATCGTTCCGCTAGCCAGTGCACGCAGAACGACGCGAGCGTCAGCGCCGGCGCCCAGCGTGACGCGCACCACTTGCCGCTCCGGGCCGCCGACGTCCGCGACGGAGCAGTCGTAGACTCCTGGCACCAGCCCCGCGCAGCGAAAGCTGCCGCTCGCGTCCGTGCGACAGTTGCTCGGCGCTCGCTCCAGCGCATCGCCGGCCGGCTGAACGCTGACCATCACGTCCGGCAGCGGCGCTCCGCGCTCGCTCTCGACGCGTCCGCTGACGGCAGCACCACTCTCTACTCGCCAGTCGCGGTGAACCGGCGCAGCCCTGATCTCGAGCCGTTCCTGCAAGGGCAGTGCTCCCGGACAGTGCACGGCTACTTCATACGGACCGGGAGCAAGTCCGCCGAGCTGCGCCACGCCATCGGCGCCGGAGTAGCCGACGGCCAGCGCTGGTCCTCGTGCGCTGACGCGCGCTCCGGCACAGGGCTGTCGATCGCGCCATACGGTTCCGCTGAGCGTGGTCGCGGCAACCGCGCGCAGCAGCAGGGACGTGCTCGCGCGTCCGACCTCCGTCCTGACCGAGACGCTCTCAGCGTGCCACGCTGGGCTGCTCACGGTGGTCTGGTATTCAGCGCCACCGGAGAGACCGTCGATAGCGAACTCTCCGTCTGCGTTCGTGACGGCTGTATACGGGAGCTCGAGAGCGTCCTGCGGCAGCGTGGCGACGACGGTGACGCCCGCCAGCGGCTCCTCACTGTGCGCCGCCACGACGCGGCCGCGGATGCTCGCGCCCGGCGCTAGGACGAAGGTGATGCCGCGTGCGGGAGCGTGAACGCGGCGCGCCGCTCCCGAGTACGCGTCAGCTCCGACGAGCACGAGCAGGTCACCCTCCGCTACGCTTGCGCTAAACTCGCCATTTGTATTCGAAAAAACGGTCAGCGTCAGGTCGTCGACTTGGGAGCGCAGACTCACTGTCGCGGACGGAACAGCGCCGCCGCTAGCGTCGATGATTTGGCCGCTGACCTCGACGCCGCCGCTCTCGAGCGTGATCACGATGGGTTCTTCGCCACCGCTCGCAGGGAGACTGAGCTGTTGTCGCCGCGGGACGTAGCCGGCGGCGGACGCGACTAAAAACACGCCGGAGTCGCCGCTGGCCGCGACGAGCGAGAAGCGCCCGCTCGCATCGCTCAGCGTGCATTGAGGGGCGGCGAGAGACGCAGGTTCCACGGCGGCGCAGACGGTCGCCCTCGCCACTGCGTTGTCATTGGTGTTGCGCACGTTGCCGACGATCAGACGCGCCGTCGCGGCGGGTCGCGGAACGACCGGCGCAGCGGTGGCGGCTGCGCGTTGTAATGGCGTAGCTTTGGGCGCCGACACGCGCGGCGCGGGGGAGCGCGAGACGCTTTGCAGCCGCCAAACGATGACGCTGGCGAGCAGTACGACGAGTGCCGTCCATGACGCCCAGCGATGCCTGCGGCCGCCCGCGGTGAGTGGTAGTGTCGCGTGCATTCACGACTCCAGAGCTCGCGCTCCGTTCGGCAGTGACCTTAGAGCAAGCGCGCAGTGCGACGCTGAAATCCCCCTGAATTGCGGCTGACCGTCATCACCGCGCGAGGCTGAACGCGACAAGCGTTCTTCCGCTTTGCTTTTTCGGCTCGGGCTCTGCGCGCGGAGGCACGGCATCGTGAATGCGCGCGCGTCGCGCATTCACGATGCGGGAGCAGCGCGCGGTCTCGCGCTGAAGGTGCGTTGCGCGCTGCCGCCATCGACGGCGGCGCGTACGTCGGTGGACGCTCGACGCCGCCGCGGTTATGCTGGCGCCGATGTCCGAGCCGAGCGACAGCATCCGTCTCTTCGACTATGGCTCGCTGATGGCGGGCGAGCGCGACCACGCGCTGATGGCGGCGGCCACGGCGCTCGGGCCAGCGCGCACGAAAGCGGCGTACCACTTGGTCGATCTCGGCTTTTACCCGGCGCTGATCAGCGACGGCAATGTCAGCGTGGTGGGCGAGCTCTATCTCATCGATCGCAAGAGCTGCTTTCACGTGGACGTCAAGAAGGAGTGTCCGGTGCTGTTCGTGCGCAGCCGCGTGGAGCTCGCTGACGGAACACAGGCCGACGCGTATTTCATGCGTGAGGACCAGGTTCGCGGCCGGCGTCGCTTGAAAGGCGGTGACTGGCGCGCGCGCTTCGCGCCCGCGAGCACGCCCAAGCTGCGCTCCGCCTTCGTCGAGGCGCTGCGCCGCCGCTGAGCGAGGCAAACGCCGCGCGGGCGCGCAGCGCGGGGCGGAGCTCGCTCCTGCCGCCGGCGATGGCCTTGACGGAGGCTCCGGTCCCCTTCAGGCTGGCGTCGCTTTGGCGCCGAGATCGACAGCCAAGAAATCGCAGCTCGTCACCGCCTCGCGCGGCGTGCGTTCGAGCGCTGCGCGCCGCCAGCCGTTGCTCGTGGTGTCCGTCGGGTGCCCCGCGGGTATCGGGCCGGAGGTGAGCGTGCGCGCGGCGGCAGAGCTGGACTCGGCGCGCGTAGTGCTCGTGTGCGACCCTTGGGTCATCGAGCGCGCGGCGCGTGTGGTGGGCGTCGCGCGCGAGCGCTTGGTGCCGTTTACCGGGGAGCCGCCGCCGCGGGGCAAGATCGCCGTGCACGCTGCCGGCCCCGAGTTGTCGCTGCGCGACATCGCGGGCGGCAAAGCCTCCGCGCGCGCGGGGGTCGCCCAGCTCGCTTATATCGAGACGGCCTATGCGCTCGTCGCCGGCCGCGCTGAGCGCGCTCTGGTTACGGGTCCGGTCAGCAAAGCTGCGATCGCCCGCTCCGGCGAGCGTCGGGCCCGCCACTTCTTGGGTCACACCGAGTGGCTGGGGGAGCTCGACGGCGCGCGCTCCACGACGATGTGTTTCGCGGCCGAGCGTCTGGTCACGAGCTTGGTGACGACGCACCTGCCGCTCAAGGCCGTGCCCGGCGCGCTCGAGCCCGGCGCCGTGTACGACGCCATCATCGCGCTGGCCGACCTCCTCACCGGCATGGGCCGCAGAAAGCCGCGCATCGCCGTGGCCTCGCTCAATCCGCACGCTGGGGAGGGTGAGCTGCTCGGCGATGAAGAGCGACGCGCGATCGTACCCGGCATTCGCCGCGCGCAGCGCAGGCTCGGCGCGCGAGCGGAGATACTGGGTCCCATCGGCGCGGAGACGGCGTATCGCAAGGCCTACGCGGGCGGCTACGCTGGGGTCGTCGCCATGTATCACGACCAAGCTACGATCCCGATGAAGCTCATCGCGTTCGGTGACGCCGTGAACGTCACGATGGGGCTCAGCATCGTGCGCACCAGCGTCGATCACGGCACCGCGTACGACATCGCCTGGAAGGGCCGGGCGGACGCGGCCGGGATGCGCGCGGCGCTCGTCCTCGCCGCCCGCTTGAGCCGAGCGCGCTGACGTGGCGCTGCGAGGTCGCTCCGTCAAGACGAAGGGACCGCTCGAGCGGCTGGCAGAGCGCTTGGCGAGCGACGGCGCAGCGCGCGGCGAGGCGCTCGGCGCGCTGTGGATGAAATCGTTGCTGCGCGCCGGCGCGCGCGAGCTGCTCAGCCGAGCGCAGCTACCGTTGCCGAGCGACGCGCGCCTCTTCGCGGCAGAGGCCGCTGGCGGCAGCGCAATGAGCGCGGAGCACGACGAGCTGACGCGCGAGGCGGCGCAGGCGCTGCTCAGCGAGCTCGGCGACGGCGCTCGGGATCTGCCGCACGCCTTCGGCGCGCTGTTCGAGACGCTGCAGAGCTATGAAGTGACGGCGGAGGGCTCCGCGCTCGCGACGATGCACCGCCGCAAACGCACGGGCACCTTCTACACACCGGCGGCGATCGCGCGCGAGGTGGCAGAGCGCGCGCTCGACGAGCTCGAGGCGTGCGGGCTGCTGCGCGCTGGCTCGCTCGAGCACGGCCCGAAGCTGCATGACCCCGCGTGCGGCGGCGGCGCTTTTTTGATCGAAGCGGCGCGCGCTTTGCTGCGCCGCGTGAGCGCTGACGACGCTGACGAGGCGTGCGCGCTGCGCCGCCAGGTGGCGTGCCGGCTGCTGAGCGGTACGGATTCGAGCCCGCTCGCGGTGGCGGTCGCCGAGCTCGCGCTGTGGGCGTTCGTCGCGGATGCGCAGCTGCCGGCGTCGCACATCGCGGGGCTGCGCGTCGCGGACGCGCTGCTGCGTTCCCCTGACGCCAATGAAACCTTCGGACTCGTGATCGGTAACCCGCCGTGGGTCGCCTTCGCCGGGCGCGCCGCGCAGCCGCTGACGAGCGCGCGGCGGGCCTATTTTTCGCGGGAATACCAGAGCTTTCGCGGCTATCCCACGCTGCAAGCCATGTTCGTCGAGCGCGCCTTGGAGCTCGCTCCGACGGGCGTCATCGCGCTGCTCGTCCCGAGCGCGCTCGCGGATCTCGATGGTTATCGCGCGGCGCGGCGGCGCTTGTACGCCACGCACGAGCCGTGCGAGCCGCTGCTCGAGTTCGGACAAGACGCCTTCTCTTCGGTAACGCAGCCGTGCTTCGCGTTGCTCGCGCGCGCGCGCGCCTCGGGTGCACCGCCGGCCGACGCTGCCACGCGGCGCTTCGTGCTGTGCGAACGGCCGCGGCTGGGCGCGCCAGCGCGTACGGTGTTGCCGCCGGCCGCGCTGGTGCGGCTGTTCGAGCGCGAGCCGTTTCCCGCGGCGCTGTTCGGCGAGCTCGGCTTCCAATCGAATCGCCGCGTCAGCGAGTCGCTGCTATTTCGCGGGGAGGCGCCGCAGGGCGAGTTCGCGTATCCGCTGCTGGAAGGCCGGGACGTGCGCGAATTTCGCGTAGGACCGCCGCGCTTGTTCTTGCGGCCCGACGCGCAGCTGCTGCGCGCCACCGGCTGTCGCTTGCGAGACTCGCGCGAGTACGAGCGCGTGCGCTTCGTGGTGAGGCAGACAGCGCGCGCTCCCATCGCGGCGCTGCACCGCGGAACGCCCTTCCGCAACAGCCTGCTCGCGGGCTTCGAGGCCGACGAGTTCGTGGCCGAGCTCGTGGTCGGGCTGTTGAACAGCAGCTTGTACCGGGCGCTGCACCTCGCGCGTCAACGCGATGGTCGACAGAACGTGTTTCCGCAGGTGAAGGTCGCGCATTTGCGCTCGCTGCCGCGCCCGCCGCTGGGTGCGGCGTGGCAGCAAATCGCTGCGTTCGCGCGGCGCGCCACCGCCGAGGCCGCGACGCCGGAGCTGCGGCGTGCCCTCGACGACAGCGTGTTCGAGCTGTTCGGCTTGAAGCGCGATGAGCAGCTCGAGATCCTCGCGTTCTTGCGCGAGCGCGCGCCCGAGCTCGTCGCCTGAGCTCGTTACAGGATGCGCTCGACGAAGAGCTCGACCGCGTCGCCGCCACGATAGCGGTCGGGCCGCAGGCGGCCTTGCACCGTGACGCTCTGGCCCAGGCTCGTCGCGCGCTCGGCCATGTTGACTCCGAAGGCGCCGAGGCGCCGCCCGGAGCCGAGCTCGAGCTCGAGCTTCAAATGACCGCCGGTGACTTCCCGCGCCACCAGCACGTCGCCTTCGATCAGCAGGCAGGGCAGCGGATTTTGCGGTCCGCACGGCTCGAGCAGCGCAAAATCCTTCAGCACGCGCCCGGGATCGTCCGCGCGATCCAACCACACGAGCGGCGGCGGCGCGCTGCTGCGCTCGGCCTGCGGCGAGGCCCCGGCGACGGCCGCTTCGAAGGCTTCGCGGAAGGCCGGCAGCTGTCCAATCTCCAGCTCTACGCCAGCGGCGGCCTGGTGCCCGCCGAAGCGAAGGACGAGGCTCTGGCAGGCGCTGAGCGCGTCGTGTAGCCGTGAGCCGGCGGGGCCGCGCACCGAGCCGCGCCCGATGCCGTCGCAAAAGCCGAACACGACCGTGGGGCGTTGGTAGTCCTCCGCGAGCCGCCCCGCGACGATGCCGACGATGCCGTGGTTCCACCCTTCGCGGCCGACGACGATGGCGGCGCGCTCGTCATAGCGCTCCCGGCGAATCTCCTCGATCGCCTCCGCGATGATGCGTGCTTGCTGGGCGCGCCGCTCCGTGGACGCTTGCTCCAGCTGCGCGGCGAGCAGCTCCGCGCTGTCGCTGTCGCGCGCCAGTAGCAGCTCGAGCGCTGGATCCGGCGCACCGAGGCGGCCCGGCGCGTTCAAGCGCGGCGCCAGCCGGAACGCGATGTCTTCGGCAGAGACGAACGGCCCGCCCAGCAAACGCGCGGCTTGCAGCAGCGCGCGGAGCCCTGGGCGATGCCCCTCGCTCAGCCGGCGCAGGCCAGCGCGCACCAACGAGCGGTTGTCTCCGTCGAGCGGCGCGACGTCGGCGACCGTGCCGATGGCCACCAAGTCCAGCCACGCGCGAAGATCGAGCTTCTTATCCAGGGCGGTGCGCAGCGCAGCAGCGAGCGAGAGCACCAAGCCGCAGGAAGCCAAGCCCTTGTAGGCGAAGCCGCAGTCGCCGCGGTGCGGATTCAGGAACGCCCGCGTGGGCAGCGGCTCGTCTGGCACCAGATGGTGATCGATGACGATGGTGTCGATGCCGCGCGTGGCCAGCGCTGCGAGCCGCTCATGATCGGACGAGCCGCAGTCACAGGTCACGACCAGCGCCGGATTGCACGCGATGACGCGGTTGAGCGCTGCCTGCGACAAGCCGTAGCCGCCATCGAAGCGCGTCGCGATGAGCGGCACCACGTCTCCACCCAGCGCGCGCAGCACCTCCGTCAGGATCGCGGCGGCGGTCATGCCGTCGCAGTCGTAGTCGCCGAACACCACGATGCGCTCCGAGCGTCGCACGGCGCTGGCGAGCCGTTCAGCGGCGGCGGCTCGGTCCGCCATGTTGTCGGGCGCGCTGAGCTCGGCCAGGCGCGGATTCAAAAAACGCTCGGTGCTGCCGAGGTCGGTGTGTCCGCGTTGCAGCAGCCAATCACCGAGCGTGCGGCTGACCTTCAGCGTCTCAGCCAGGCGCTGCGCGTCTGCGCCGCCGCGCGCGGGGAGCTCCGGCTGGGGAGGGCACGGGCTTGGGAGTTCTTCGACGGCCGCTTCGCTCACGAGGGTCTTCGAGCATTGTGCACCGGCAGTGTCAACGGGTCGGATCGCTATTGTCCTAGCTGCCCAAGCTGTGAACAAGCCGCCCACAGGATGCGCAGAGCCTCGAGCGGCCGGCCGCGGCGAAATAGGGAAAATTGGCCTGCCGCGCATAGCCGAAGCCGCCCGGCCGCCGGTGCGCTTTTTCCATTCGCGAGCGTTGCTGCTGCCGTCGCGCGCGCTAACCAGACGCGATGGAGCGCGCCGAGGTCCGGGCTTTGATTGACGGGTACGAGCCGCTGAACGCGGAGGAAGCCCGCTATCGCGAGCAGATGCTGCAGTTGCTCACGGCGCCCGAGCCGTTCTCGCGCGCGCACTTCACGCCCGGGCACTTCACCGTGAGCGCGTTCGTGTTGAGCCCGGAGCGACAGCGCTTGCTGCTGATCCATCACAAGAAGCTCGGCCTGTGGCTGCAGCCCGGCGGTCACTTGGAGCCCGCGGACAGCGCGCTCGAGAGCGCGTGCCGGCGCGAGGTGCGTGAAGAAGTCGGCATCGAGGCGCTCTCGGCGATGATTCCGGGCATCTTCGACATCGACGTGCATCGCATCCCGGCTTGGAAGAACGACGCCGCACACTGTCATTTCGACGTGCGGTTTCTATTCGTAGCCGAGTCAGCGAGCTTCACGAAGAGCGACGAGGTCGCCGGAGCGCGCTGGGCGAACCTGGCCGAGATGGCGAGTGTGACGGAGGATGAATCCGTACGACGCGCGGCGCGCAAAGCGCAGCGCTTGGTTGACGCCAGAGGATAGCGGCTGGCTCTCGGGCGTCGTAGCCGCCGCAGGCGGCGAGCGGGGATTCCGTATGCTCGAATGGCGCGCAGCCCGCGGTCGGCTATAGCGCGCAGGCCACCGCCGCCGTCCGGCTCTTAGAGCTGCTCGCAGCCCGGCGCCGTTTCGGGCATTATCGAGGGATGATGGCAGGGCTGTGGCGTGGATCACTGGGCCTCTCGCTGGCGCTGGTGCTGGGCTGTGGGCAGAGCGGCGGAAATGGAAGTAGCGGCGGCGCTGGCAGCGGTGCGACGAGCGGCGGCAGCACGGCGCAGGCGGGCGGAGCCACTGCAGCCTCGGGGAGCAGCAGCGCTGCGGGCGCCGGCGACGTCAGCGGCGGAGCTGCCGGCGTCGGCGCTGCAGGGACGGGCGGCGTCGCCGGCGGCAGCGGCGGCAGTGGCGGCGTTGGTACGAGCGGCGGCGCTGGCGGCGCGTCGGCGGGTGGTGCTACGAGCGCCGGCGCAAGCGCTACGGACGTCAACCCTCGTCCAGATCCGGCGACCGCGACGCCGTTCGACGCCTGCATCTATTACCTCCGCGCGCAATGCAACAAGCGTTTCTTCGAGTGCGAAGGCGCGGACAACGTCGCGGAGCCTTGTCCGGACGTCGATCATCAATGTCCTGATTTCTTGTTCTCGGACGGCTCGCGGCTCGACCCAGCTGGCGTCGTGCTGTGCGGCGATCGCTGGGTGAGCGCTTCCTGCGAGGACGTCATTCGGAATGTCTTCCCCGTTTGCGGGCTGCCGAGCGGCACCCGTCCTCCGGGCTCGTCGTGCCGCTTCGGCTCACAGTGCGATTCGCGAACTTGCGCCACGTGGGCAGCCGATCCGGAACACCCCGGCTGCGGACAGTGCGCCGCGGTCGTCACTGAAGGCGAGGCTTGCGGCGGTGCCCAGAGCTGCGCTTCCGGCTTGGAGTGCAACGGCATCAAGTGCCAGCGCCTGCCAGAATTCGGGCTCGCGCCGGGCGCGCCCTGCCAGCGATATGGGCAGTGCGCTCCGCCGCTCTTTTGCGTTACGTTGCCTGGGCAAGCGAGCGCTACGTGTCAGGCCTTGCCGATCGTCGGCCAGCCTTGTCCCACCGATATTGCGCGTTGCAAGGCCGGCTTTTGCAACAGCGACGGCGTGTGCCAAGCGCCCCTGCCCGTGGGGAGCAGCTGCGCTATGAACGAGAGCTGCGCAGAGGGCGCCTTTTGTGACTCGAGCAGCGGCGAGAAGCTCTGCGCACCGCGGCGCAAGCTCGGCGAATCCTGCAAGCCGTTCGAGCGGGACTTCACCGTCGGCAATTGTCTGGAGGGACTGTGTCACTGCAGCGACGCGGACTGTCTGACTGGTACTTGCGTCGAGCGCCGTGACGAAGGCGCGGCGTGCGGGGCCGAGAACGTGCTCTGCATTCCGGGCACGGTCTGCCAAGAGGGGCGCTGCGTCGCGGTCGCAAGCCAGGGGCTCGCGCAGGCCTGCTCAGCGCCATAGCGCCGGCGAGCGCGCAGCGCGGCTCCTGCGCTGCGTCGGGCCGCAGCGCAGGGCGCGTATGCCACACTCTAAGCAATGGCCAGGATGGTCGACGCTTCGCGGCTCGTGATCGTGCTCTGCGCGTGCGCGTGCAGCGCCATCGAGGAGGGGTTCGGCAGCTGCGGCGAGGTGAGCGCGGCGCCGCAGCTCGGCCCCTGGAGCGCTCGCGCCGCCGAGCTCGAGGCTCGCGTGCTCGAGCTCACGAATGCCGAGCGCCAGCAGGGCGGTTGCTGTGGATCGCGGGGCTGCTTTCAGCCGAGCCCGGCGCTCGGCACGAACCCAAACCTGGTAGTGGCGGCCCGGCGTCACGCGCGCGACATGGCAGAGCGGAACTTCTTCTCCCATGTCGCGCCCGATGGAACGACGCTGTCGGAGAGGCTCGCGGCAGCCGGCTTCGCCGCGTGCACGGCGGGCGAAAACATCGCCTACGGTCAGTTCACTCCCGAGCAAGTGGTCGCGGATTGGATGAAGAGCGAAGGCCATTGCGCGAACATTCTGTCCGGCGCCTATGCTCACCTGGGCGTCGGTCATTACGATGATCCCGACGCCGAGCTGCGCCGGATTTGGGTGCAGAACTTCAGCGATTGAAGCGCGGCGCTGCTCGCGAGCGACGCGCGGCGAGCGCCACCGTCGTCAAGCAAGCGCGCGTTCAGGTGGCACACTCTGCGCGCACGTGCCGGGATGTACGGGGTCTGCGCGCCGGCTGACGCTGAGATGTCGCGCCGCCATGGGGCGGCTGCTGCGCCGGCGAGTGATGGCTCCGCCACACAGTGCAGCGTGGCGCGCGAGCGCCTCGCGCGAGTGACGAGCGCCGGCGCGCGAGAGCGGTGCAGCGCGCGCTGCGGCTGCGTGAGCGCTGCCCGCATTCGCCACGCTGTGGCTCGAAGGCGCCGCCGTAACGACGCGCGCGCGATTTATTTTTGTGCACGTGATCGTGAGTTCAAACTCGACAGTATCGAACGCATGAGGTAAGAACGATTGTCGCGTCGAGGTTCGCGCGTTGAAGTTGCGCGGCCCGCGGCGAGCAGCGCGTTCATCATCGTTTTAGGGGAGGCACGCCGGTTGGTTCGGCGTGTGAAGCTTTGCTTTGGGTCTTCGCTCTATCGCCGAAGCACGGTTTCGCTGCGTCCAGAGGGAAGAACGTCTTCAAGGTGTCGTGAATTGCAGAAGACCCTGCTGCGCGAAGCGTCGCAGGAACTACGGGCGGCGCGTGCCGTTCGCACAAACGGGATCTCGAGGGAACGGACATCGATCGGTGTTCGAAAAGGAGGACCCAATGACTCGAATTCGAGACGTGATGTCCGAGCGGCTAGTGACGCTGAACGAGCACATTTCGGTGCCAAGCGCGCTGGCACAACTCAAGGTCGAGAAGGTGCATCACGCGCTGGTGGTGGAGCTCGGCCGCGTCTCTGGCGTCGTGTGTCGTTGCGATCTCGACGCCGCGCGCACGGACGACGTCGTCGCGAGCTGCATGAAGCGTCACTTCGTCTTCATCGAAGAGCAAGCCTCGGCGTCGGAAGCTGTCGAGCTGATGCAGCGCTGGGGCGTCGGCCTATTGCCGGTATTTGCCAACGACGGCTACATCGTCGGCGTCGTCACGCGCCGTGATCTGCGAAACCGTGGCTACCTGCCTGGCCGCCGGGGCTTCGACTGTTGCGCGTCCTGCGGCTCCGCACATTCCTTGACGCCGCGCCGAGACGACACCACGCCTGTATTCTGTCGCGAGTGCCTGGAGCCGGCGCTCAACGCCAACGGCTTCACCGTGACGCTCGGCGGCGGTGACTAGTACGAGCGCGAGGGGACTCGCGCTCAGTGCCGCTGGCGCAACGAGCGCGTGGGCATTTCCCACGGATCGATGACGTGCTCGCCGGATTCGGGGAACAGCGCGGCGTCCAAGTTCACCGCCGAGCGGGTCAGCGGCGCTACGGCGATGCGCACGTCGGCGCTGGTCGCGATGCAGTGCTCGGGCAAGGCCAACAGCGCTTCTGTCATGGCTTGCGCGTTCGCAAAGCGTTGCGCGGGGTCGCTCTTCGTCGCCCGCGTGATGATGTCCATCAGCGGCTTGGCGAACGGCGCGCCGCCGGCTCTGTCGGGTACAGCGTTCGCGGTGAGCTGCCCTGCGCGACCGCTGAGCAGCTCGTAGAGCATCGCCCCGGCCGCGAACACGTCGCTGCGCTCGTCAGAGCGCCCCTCGCGCTCCTCCGGCGCCGACCAGTCGCGCGGCGCGGGCGGCAGCAGCCGCGCGAGCGTCGCCGCGAGCGGGACCTCCGCCAGCATCAGCTCCGCCGCGGAGCTGATCCAGACCGTATCGGGATACAGGCAGCGACCGCCATATTGCTCGCCGCTGCGCTCCAGCTCTTTGCGAACTCCGGTGACGATGCGCAGCGCCTCCAGCGTCAGCCGCACGGCGACGTCCGCCGTCAGTGACGCTTCTGCCGCCTCGAACAGCGCGGTGAGCTCCTGCAGCGGGATGCCCTCGATATACTCGGACGCGAGGTAGACCTCGCTCTCCAGCCGCGCGAGGCCGAGCGTCGTGATCAAGCGCGGATGGCCGATGCTCGTCGCCACATCTACCGCCTTGGCGAGTTGCTGCTCGGCGGCCGCGGGGAGCGCTCGCAACGTGACGGCGCGGCTTGCGTTGCGCAGGCCTTCGGCGCGTCCCAACGTGAGCTGGCCCAAGCATCCGGCGGAAATCGACTCTACCGCTTCGTATTTGGGCTCATCCCAAAGTTTCTGGACGGACGCGAAACTCACATTCGACCTCAAGGGCAGGTTCAGCAGGGTACGGCCCGCGGCCCTTCCTCATAAGTGCAACGCAGTTCGAGCGGTCGCGTCTCGGCTCGGGACTGCGCCGCGCGGCGTGGCGTTCAGGCCCGCGAGCCAGCGTCGCTAGAGCCGCGAAAACTCGCGTGATAGCCCGCGTCCTCGATTCGTACGGCTTCGGGAGTCGGCTCGAGGGCGCTGCTGCAATCGAGCATGACCGCGAGCTCATCGGTCCGCGTCTGACCGACGGCGCCCTCGTACGCGCCCGGGTGTGGACCATGTGCGATGCCCGCTGGGTGCAGCGATAGGCTGCCGCGCCCCACGCCGCGGCGCGAGCTGAAGTTTCCGTTCACGTACAAAATGACCTCGTCGACATCCACGGAAGAGTGCGGATACGGACAGGGGTTCGCTTGCGGATGAAAGTCGAGGGGACGGGGCACGAAGCTGCAGATGTCGACGCCGCGCGCTTCGAAGGTCGTGTGCACCGGCGGCGGCAAATGCACCTGCCCGACGCGCGGCTGAAACGCGAGGATCGGGAACGCGAAGGGATAGACGGTGCCGTCCCAGCCCACGACGTCGAGCGGTGAGCGCGGGCTCTGGAAACCGAAGAAGCGCTCGCCCCGCTTTACGACCAGCTCTTCGACGTCTTCGGCGATGGGTCCCACGAAGCGCGGTCTGCGAAAGTCGCGATGCGAGTAGGGCGCATCCATGCGCAGCTGGCCGACGGCATTGCGATAGCGTTGCGGCAGCCCGACGCCGCCTTTGAGCTCCAGCGTGAGCCAGGCCTGCTCACTCTCGCCGCTCAGGATGAAGCGATACAGCACGCCCTTGGGGATGCAGACGTAGTCTCCCGCCGAAAAGTCCAGGTCGCCGAAGATGGAGCGCAGCGTGCCGGCACCCGAGACGACGAAGAACAGCTCGTCCGCGTCGGCGTTCGCGAAGTATACGGGATCGTCGCGGTCCGGCCGCGCGAAGCCGAGCACCACGTCGCGGTTGAACAAGAGCGGCACTCGGCAGCTGCTCGCGGGGCCCGCGCCGGGCGCCAGCTCCAGCGCGCGAAAATGGCGGCGCCGCAGCGTGCTGCTCTCGGTGGCGCGCGGCACGGCGAAGCTCACGCTGGGCGCCACCGGCACCGCCTCGTGCGGCCGGTGCTGGTGATAGACGATGGAGAACGCGCCCTCGAAGCCCGCGCGCGTGATGCACTCTTCGTAATAGAGCGCGCCGCTCGCCGCCTTGAACGCCAGGTGCGGCTTCGGCGGCAGCGCTCCGACCGCCACGCGATCCAACATTAGCCCTGCTCTCCCGCGCGTTGCTGACGCTCGATGCTCTCGAACAGCGCGCGGAAGTTGCCGGCGCCGAAGCCCTTGTCACCGTGGCGCTGGATGAGCTCGTAAAAGAACGGACCGGCCTCGGGCGCGTTGTAGAGCCCAGCGGAGTCTTTGAGGAAGATCTGCAAGAGGTAGCGGCCGGGCCCGTCGCCATCGACGAGGATCTCGAGCTCGGCCAGCTCCTCGATGTTCTCGGCGATGCTGCCGACGCCGAGCTGGCGCAGGCGCTCGGGCAGCGCGTCGTAGTAGGTCCGCGGCGTCTTCATGAACTCCAAGCCGCGCGCGCGCAGCCCGCGCACTGCGGCGACCACGTTCGGCAGCGTGAGCGCCACGTGCTGCACGCCGTCGCCGCGGTGCTCCTCGTGGAACACGTTGATCTGCGAAGCCTTGAAGTTCGGCCGATACGGCTCGTTGTTGGCGAACTTCACGCCGCTCTCCGGATCCCACATCACCACCGAGCGCAGCCCCGAGCCCTGCTCGTCCAATCGGCGCGCGACGTCGTCGGTGTGAAACTGCACGTGCCAGAAGCGCTCGAAGCCGAGCACGTGCTCGAGCCACAGCAGCGCCGGCGCCATCGTCTCGAAGTTGCTGGTGACGTGATCGAAATCTTCGAACTGGAATTGGTTGTTGCCGCCCTTGGGCGCCGCGTGACGTTCGAAGCCGGGATAAAGCTCGAAGTTGCCGGAGCGCTCGACGAAGCGGAACGTGGTATCGCCGAACGGGGTGGTGATGACGAAGCTCCTGAACCTGCCGCCGGGGCGCTCGGTCGTCTGCACTTCGTTCACGGGCGTGCCGCCGCGACCTTCGAGCAGCGAGAAGGTGCGCTCGATGTCCGCGACCTCGAACACCAGGCTGCCGACGCCGTCCGGATGCTTGGCGAGATAGCGAGCGGCTCTGCCGCCGGCGCCCACCGGCGTCGAGCACACCACGCGACAGCCGCCGGCTTCGAAGATCAGCGCGCGCTGATGGCCGCCCTCCACGAGCTGCTCACCGCTCTCCGCGACCTCCGCGAAATCCAGTCGCTCCGTGTAAAATCGCCGGCTGCGCTCGAGGTCACGCACGTAGTAGTGCAGCGCTTCCAGGCGACGAATCCCGAGAGACGGCACCTTCGCCATGCTCGGAAGCTTAGCGCGAATTGCGGCGGCAATCCGTCGCGGCCGGGTGGGCGCAACGGGTCGTATGTCGGAGGGCGCTGTCGCTGATACCCGCCGACCTCGGCCTGCCCGCACAAAGCACGAGCGCCAAGCGTTTTTAGGATCCGCACGTCCCGGGCAGTGCGACACCAAAAACACCTGGCGCTCTTTCGTGCTCGCAGCGGGTACGCGAAATCATGACCCACCGACAGCCGAGCGACGCGCTCAGTTTAGCAGGGCCGGATCGATCTCAGGCGCTTCGAGCGGCCGAGCGACGAACAGCCAGCGCTCCTGCCCGTCCGGGCCCACCACGCGCACGTGCTCATCAGGCAAGGCCTTGAGCGTGACGGTAGGACCGCTGTCCTCCGGCTCGACCTCGACGAGCTCCATGGTGCCGAGCACCTGCAGCGCGCGCAGCACTTCCGCGCGTGGCCCCTGCTGCAGCAACCGCGCGAGCGGGACAGTTTGCTCCAGCGTGAAGGAGTCGAGCAGCGCTTCCGCTCGCCGATAGACAGCTTGCTCCGCCGGGCTCAACTTCGCCCACAGCTCGCGCGGCAGCGTGAGCGGCAAGCGACGCAAGGTGTCCGAGTCGTTCAATTGAGTGGGGTGCATAGGGCGAACCTAAGCACCAAGAATCCAGTGTCAATCGCCAGGCCGGACGTAGGGACATGTGCTGTCCCTGCGCCCAGCGTGAGACGCTCAGACCGCAGCGGCCGCGCCAGATTGCCTCCGCCGTCGCGCTTTGTTCTGCGCCGCAACCTTCTGAAATACAACGCGATCCAGCCATTCGGTGAGCGGAAGCGCCACATAGATGGAGGAGTACGTTCCGAGCACCATACCGATGGTCAGCGAGAGCGCGAAGTCCTTCAGCGTCCCGGTGCCCCAGATGAAGAACGCGAGCACGCTGATTTGTACGGTGACGTTGGTGAGCAGCGTACGACCGAGCATCTCGGAGGTGCTGACGTTGATCAGGTGGCGGAACGACGCGCCGCGGAGCTTGCCGAGGTTCTCGCGCACGCGGTCGAAGATGACGACCGTGTCGTTGACGGAGTAGCCGACGATGGTGAGCGCCGACGCGACGGTGCCGAGGTTGATCTCGCGCCCGAGCAAAATCAGGATGCCGACCATGCCCATCGCGTCGTGCACCAACGCCAGCACGCCGCCCGGCGCGAAGCGCAGATCGAAGCGGAAGGCGACGTAGGCCATGATGAAGACGATCGAGATCGCGATGCTCTTCACGGCGCTGTCGCGCAGCTGTGCGCCAGCGCGCGGCCCGATCCACTCCGAGCGCAGCGGCTGATCCGGCACCTTGGCGCCGAGCGACGCCTTCAAGCCCTGCACCAGCTGATCGCCCTTGCTCATCAGCTGAATCTCTACCTTTTGATCGCGGGCGCTCTGGACGTACGGGTTGTTGGCACCCGGGCGCAGCTTCAGGCCCTTGACCGCCTGCACGCGCGAGCGGATCCATTCGAGATCCGGAGCGCCGCGAAAGCGCGCCGTGATCTTGTCACCGCCGGGGCTAAACTTGACCTCGTTCGCGTGGTGCTCGTCGCTGCAGTCGGCTTGACCAGGCGTCATGCACAACGCGCGCTCGACCTCCATCTGCGTCTCGGTCGAGAGCGTCGAGACCTCTTGCACGCGGATGAGGTAGTGGTTCTTCTGCTTGCCGTCCTCGACCTTGACGACGTCGGGGGTCGAGAAGCCAGCGCGCTGCACCGCTTGGCGCACCTCGCTCGCCTCCACCGGGCCGCGGAAGGCGATCTCGATTTCAGTGCCGCCTTTGAAATCAGTGCCGAATTTCGGCTTGATCCCCGGCACTTTGCCGAGCACGAGGAAGAGCGAGAAGATCGTCAGGAAGATGCTGAGGGCTATGAAAAACCCGCGCACCTTCATGAAGTCGTAGACTTTGTGATTCGCGAAGAGATGCATGGTTCGCTCTCGGCTGTGCGCGCGCGGCTCAGCCCATGTCCAGCCGGCCGTGGCGGCCGAGCACTCGGATCCAGGCCTCGAAGAAGAGGCGGGTCACGACGACCCCGGTGAAGATGTTGCAGATGATGCCGACGATCAGCGTGACGGCGAAGCCGCGCAAAGGCCCGGTGCCGTACTGCGCGAGCACGACACCGGCGATGACGGTGGTGATGTGTCCGTCCACGATGGCGCTGAACGCGCGCCGGTAGCCGATGTCCACCGACGCGCGAGCGCTCTTGCCGAGCGCCATCTCCTCGCGGATGCGCTCGTTGATGAGCACGTTACTGTCCACGGCCATACCGACAGTGAGCGCCAAGCCTGCGATGCCGGGCAGCGTCATGGACGCGCCGAAGGAGGCCAGAATCGCGAGCTGCAGGAACAGGTTCACGAGCACCGCGAAGTCCGCGATGAGGCCGGCGCGCTGGTAGTAGATGAGCATGAAGAGCAACACCAGCACGCTGCCGCCCACGGCGCCCTGAATCGCGAGCTCGATCGCGTCGCGGCCCAGCGTGGGGCCGATGCGCTGCTCGTTCGAGGGGGAGATGGGCGCCGGGAGCGCGCCGGAGCGCAGCACTAGCTCGAGCTTGCGCGCCTCGCGCAGCTGAACGTCCGGGTCGCTGCCGCCCATCGTGATCTGCGCGTGGCCGCCGGGGATGCGCGTCTGGATCACCGGCGCGCTCTCCACGCGGCCGTCGAGGATGATGGCGAAGCGGCGCTTGATGTTGGCCGCCGTGATGCGCTCGAAGAGCTTGCCGCCCTGATCCGTGAAGGTGAGCGCGACGTGCCAGCCGCCCATGCCGCCTTGCGACTGATCGGGCTGCGACGCCGCGTCTCGGATCATGTCACCGGTGACCTCCGCGCGGCTCTTCAGGAAGAACGTGCGCCAGCCGTCTTCTTCCTGCTTCATCGAGACCTCGTCCACCGTGCGGTACACGAGCTCGTAGCCGATCTCACGATCCGGCGGCACGGAGAGGGTGGCGACCCAGCTCTTGAAGCGCTCCAGCGTCTGCTGGTTGGTCTCCTTCGGCAGCTTCTTCAAGAAGGCGTAGGTGATTTGGTGCGAGCGCAGCTCACCGGTCTGCGGATCTTTGCCGATCGGCACTGACTCGCCCAGGAACTCCAGGCCATCGGGCAGCGTCTCTTCCTTGACGCTGGCGCGCACGGGGCCGAAGAAGTCCGTCTCGTCGTCGAGCAGCTTGAACTCCAAGCGCGCGGTCTGGCTGATGATCTCGCGGATGTTCGCGAAGCTCTTCTCGTCCGAGCCGGGGACCTCGATGATGATGTCCTCGTCGCGCGTCGAGATCGCCGCTTCGCGCAGGCCGAGCTCGTCGACGCGGCGGTGGATGATCTCGCGCGCCTGGCCCACGGCGCGCTCGCGGATCTGGCTCTCCACGCTGGAGCGGATCGTAAACTCGTAGCTGCGGGCGTCCGAGCTCCTCACGTACGAGAGCTCCGAGCGGAAGCGCTCCAGGAAGCGCTCGTCGACCTTCGCCGGATCCAGGCCCTCTTTGAGCTTCATCCGGATGGTGTTGGCGGGCCGCCGCGGCGCGTCGAGCTCCACCTTTTCGCGCAGCTTTTGGTAGACCTCTTCGCTCGGGAGCTCGTCACCTTTGTGCAGGCCGAGGATCTTCGCGAGCTCGATGCGCATGTCCTCGTAGTAGTGGTCGCGCTTGTCCTTGATGGCCTCGTCGACGTCTACCGTGTAGACGAGGCGCAGGCCGCCGCGCAGATCGAGACCGGCGACCAGCCGCGAGCCGACGCGCTCCTTCACGAACGCCGGGCAGGGGAACTTGCCCCCCGTGGCGTCCGCCAACGTCGGCCACAGGACGATGAACGCCAGGGCCACCACCGACAGCGCGAGCCCGGCGCGGAGCCGCCAGCCGGCGTCGACGAGCTCGGTCGAGAGCAGGGTCATCCACGCGCCGAGCAGACCGAGCGCGACCATCGGCCAGAAGCCGTCGACCCAAGCGGCGCCAGCGGCACCCGCGAACAAGATACCGGCGCCCAGGTGGAGCGCGCGCTTCGAGCGCTGCAAGAGCCCGAGCAGGAGCAGCGCGGCTGCCAGGGCTCCGAACGCCACGGTCAGGACCAGGTGCGGGTTCACTTTTTGTCGCTCGCGGCTGAAGTTGCGGTCTGCGTCTGAGTTTCGGGCGTGTCGAGGCCGGAGAGGCGCGCCTTCAGCACGTCGATCTTCACCCCTGGCGCGATCTCGATCTTGGCGAAGCGATCGCCCATCTCCACGAGGCGGCCGGAAATGCCGCTATCGGTCAGCACCTTGTCGCCCTTCTTCATGGAGGCGATGAGCTCGGCTTGTTTCTTCGCCTGCTTCGACTGCGAGCGGCTGGAGAAGAACAAGAGCAAGATCATCGGCACGATCATGATCAGCAGCGGCAAGCTCGAGCCGAGGCCGCCGCTCGGGGCGGCGCCGCTCGGTGGTGCGCTCGACGGTGCTGCGGGTGCCGGCTGCGAAACAGAGGTTTCGCGCCCGGGGGCGGGCGGCACACTTTGGTAGGCGAATAAGATTAGGCCGGCATGGGACGAGCCGGCGGCGGACTCCCCTGTGCTCGGGGAGAATGCTGCAAGGGACACGCGAAGCGACTCCTTGACAGGCCCTTCGACCCGTCCGCGAGAGGGCTCGGGCTATAGCCACAAAGCCTCGGGCGCGCAAGGGAAGCGGACGACCCGCGCTTGACAGCCCACCGGCTGGGTTGTAGTGAAGCGGCCCTGTCGTCCCACCCCGGGAAGCTCAGCGGCGGCATCACCGCCCAACCGAAGGCGCGTAGCTCAGTGGTAGAGCACTACCTTGACACGGTAGGGGTCGTCAGTTCAATCCTGACCGCGCCTACTGCGACCCTCGCCCAGCTCAGCTGGCTCGGCGAGGAAGCGGGCACTCCGGGACGAACAAACCGACCCCTGGGCAAGGTCACCACGATTCCTTCATGAGTGCGACCGAGCCGGTGCGTCGCACGCCGGGCGAGTTGCTCCGCGAGCGTGGCCAATGGTCCGACGACGTCGTGGCCGTGCGCTGCTCCGGCCAAATTTTGGATTTGCACACGCCGGTGCCGAGCGACGCGGAGCTCACGCCGGTGCGCGTGGGCGAACCCGCCGCGCTGGAAGTGATCCGTCACTCCGCGGCGCACGTGATGGCGGATGCCGTGCAGCGCTTGTTCCCCGGCACGCAGGTCACCATCGGGCCCGCCATCGACTCGGGGTTTTACTACGATTTCGATCGCCCTGACGGTCCCTTCACGGACAAGGACCTGCAGGCGATCGAGGCCGAGATGCGTCGCATCATCAAGGCCAAGAAGCCCTTCTTTCGCGAGGAGTTGTCGCGCGCCGCGGCGAACCAGCTCTTCGAATCGATGGGCGAGAAGTACAAGCTCGAGCTGCTCGCCGGCGTCAGCGAGCCGATTTCGATTTATCGGCATGGCAGCCCCGGTCGCCCGGAGGGCAGCTGGGTGGACCTCTGCCGTGGCCCGCACGTGCCGAACACCGGCTTCATCGGCGCGGTGAAGCTCACCAGCGTGGCCGGGGCGTATTGGCGCGGCGACGAGCGCAACCCGATGTTGCAGCGCGTGTACGGCACCGCGTTCCCGACGGAGGCGGAGCTGGCAGAGCACCTCAGGCTGCTCGAGGAGGCGCGCCAGCGTGATCATCGCAAGCTCGGCAAAGAGCTCGAGCTGTTCATGTTCCACGAGTACGCGCCGGCGATGCCGTTCTTCTTGCCGCGCGGCGCGGGCGTGTACCGGCGTCTGATCGACTACATCCGCTCGCTCTACAGCGATCGCGGCTACGAAGAGGTGATCACGCCGCAGATCTTCGACAAGCGACTGTTCGCGACCAGCGGGCACCTCGAGAACTTCCTCGAGAACATGTACCTGCCGACCACCGCCGACGAAATCGAGAAGGTGAAGCGCGGCGAGAGCAAAGAGGTGGAGTGGCTGGCGCAGAAGCCGATGAACTGCCCCAGCCATTGCCTGATCTTCGCGGGCCGGCGCCGCAGCTATCGCGAGCTGCCCTGGCGCGTCGCGGATTTCGGGCGTCTGCACCGCTATGAGCGCGCTGGCGTGGTGCACGGCTTGGCGCGCGTGCGCAGCTTCTGCCAGGACGACGCGCACATCTTCTGCGCGCCAGAGCAGATCGAGAGCGAGATCGAGAGCTTCAACCAGCTGCTGTTCGGCGTGTACCGCGCCTTCGGCTTCAACGACGTCACGGTGAAGCTGGCGCTGCGCCCGGACAAGCGCCTAGGCAGCGACGAGCTGTGGGATCGCTCGGAGGCGGCGCTCGAGCGCGTGCTCGTGCGCGCCGGCGTGCCCTTCGAGAAGCTGCCCGGTGAGGGCGCGTTCTACGGCCCGAAGCTAGAGTTTCACGTCACCGACGCGCTCAAGCGCAGCTGGCAGCTGGGCACCATCCAGCTCGATTACGGCTTGCCCGAACGCTTCGAGCTGGAGTTCATCGGCGCTGATGGAGCAGGGCACCGCCCGGTCATGTTGCACCGCGCGATCCTCGGCTCGCTCGAGCGCTTTTACGCGATCTATCTGGAGCACGTGGCCGGCAAGTTCCCGGTCTGGCTCGCGCCGGAGCAAGCGATCCTGGTCACCGTGAGCGAGCGCCAGGCGGAGTACGCCGAGAAGGTGCGCAGTGACCTCGTCGCGCGCGGCCTGCGTGTCTTAGCCGACACCAGCGCGGACAAGCTGGGCGCGAAGATCCGCGCGGCGCGCATGATGCGCCACCCCTACATCGTCGTGATAGGGGATGAGGAGAGCGCGAGCGGCATGCTCAGCGTGCGCTCGCGCGACGAGGGGGAGCTCGGAAAGTTGAGCGTGGAGGCGTTCGCCGCGCGCTTGCTGGAAGAGGCGAAGTTGCCGAGAACGTCCGCGCTATGATCAACAAAGGGAGCAAGTAAACAGTACATGGCAATGAGTGGAGGAGGCCGACGCTTCGGCAACCGCGACACACGCGGCCCGCAGATCCGCGTGAATCACCGCATCCGCGTGCCCGAGGTGCGCGTGGTGGCTGAAGACGGAAGCAACTTGGGTGTGCTCTCGACCGAGCAGGCCCTGCGCCGCGCGCAGGAAGCCGGGCTGGATTTGGTCGAGGTGAACCCCAAAGGTGTGCCGCCTGTTTGCAAGATTCTCGACTTCGGCAAGTTCAAGTACGAAGAGAAAAAGAAGCAGCGCGAAGCCAAGAAGAAGCAGACCGTCGTCGAGGTGAAGGAGATCAAGATCCGCCCCAAGACGGACGATCACGATCTCGACGTGAAGGTGCGCGCGATCCGCAAGTTCATCGAAGCCGGCAACAAGGTGAAGGTCACCTGCCGCTTCCGAGGCCGCGAGATCACGCACCCCGAGCGCGCGCAGATGCAGCTCACCTTCATCCTGTCCAAGATCGACGATCTCGCGAACGTCGAGCAGCGTCCGACGATGGAAGCGCGCACCATGGCGCTCGTCGTCGCGCCGAAGCCCATCGTGTTTCAGCGCCTCACGGTGCTGCAGCGCGAGCGTGAGCGGCAGCGTGAAGAGCGCGAGCGCGCGGGCGTGCCCCATCCCGCGGAGGAAGAGGAGCTCGACGAAGAGCTGGAGGACGAGGATGACGACGACGATGAGGACGAAGACGAGGGCGAAGGCGAAGAGAGCTGAGGCCCTCCTCGTTTAGCGTCGACCGGTTCGTTCTCTCGCGCTCCGCGCTGGCGCGGGAGCTTACAAGAAGCGCCGCTGAGCACCCTCAGCGGCGCTTCTGTTTTTGTGCGCGGAGCTGAGCAACGCTGCTCCCGCTCGCGATATCGCCGTATCCTTTGCTCGCGTGTGGCGAGAATTCGGCGCCGCACAGTGTAGTCGGCTGTTCTGAAACCTGACCCAATTCTGGGGTCGGCTCGCATCGTGGAGGGATAAGGAGAACCCCGCGGCGCTACGTTTAGTGGCTTATGGCAACGCCCTTCGTCACGACGCGCGCTGCGACGCTCGCCTTGCTGCTCGGCTTTCCATTGGTGCACGCCTTCGCCTGCTCGTCACCGGTGCGCAGCTTCGAGGCTGACGAGACGGGCGGCAAGGGCAGCAACGAAGCCGGTAGCGGCAACCGCGGTGGGCAGGGTGATCGCGGCGGAACGAGCAACGCCGGCGAGGCTGGCGACGTCTCCGTACATGAGGGCACCTCCGGCGCCGCGGACGCCGGGGAGGGCGGTGCGGCGGGTGAAGTCGGCGCGGGCGGCGAAGTTGGCGCGGCGGGCGAGGGTGGCGTGCCGGGCGCTGCGGGCAGCGCGGGCGACGGCGGGACGCAGGGCGACGGCGGCGTGAGCAGCGGCGGCGCTCAGGGAACCGGCGGCGTGAGCAGCGGTGGCGCTCAGGGAACCGGCGGCGCACCACACACCGGTGGTGCTGCGAACAGCGGCGGCGCCAGCGGCAGCGTGAGCACCGGCGGCGTCAAGAGCAGCGGGGGTAGCATTGGGAGCGGCGGTACGATGAGCTCCGGCGGCAGCGTCGCGACCGGCGGCAGCGGTAGCGCCTGTGTCCCGACGGGCGCTGAGATTTGCAACGACGGCAAGGACAACGACTGCAACGGCAACATCGACTGTCTCACCGTGACCGGGACGTTCCCGGATCTGAACGGCGCCGCGGCGGGCAAGGACGTCATGATCACGGTGAACGCGCTGCCGACCACTGGCTTCAAGTTCCAGTGCCGCAGCGCGCGCGGTCCGGCGGTGGCGGATCAGGTCGCGTGGACGGATTGTCCGAGCGGCGCCAACACGCGCATCATGCCGCGGACGCTGACGGAGTCTCAGGATCCGTCGAAGGACGGCTTGTGGACGACCCAGGCACGCGCCCTATATCCGAACGGCAAGACCAGCGACTTCATCTCATTTACGTATTACATGCACGGCAGCATGCACAACGCCACGCGCTGCACGCAGCGGGCGACGGATGCGGCGTTCTTCGCGGCGGGCGACGACGTCGTCGTCAGGGCCGGGACCTTCGGTAACACGGCCGTGCTGCGCAGCCCGTTCATTCAGCTCGGCTTCAAGCCGACCCAGAGCAGCGTGTTCGAGGTGGGGGCGAGCGACGGGATGATCAAGCTGATGTCCTTGCGGCGCCGCTTCGTGCGCTCAGCGGACGATCAGCTGATCCTGATGACGAGGAACTACGCTTCGACGCGCTCGGGCACGTGCGACGCGATCGACGTGCGCACGCACGATAACTCCTTGCTCCCGCTGCACGAGGTCAACCACGACCGCTTCTTTTACGACCCTTGCGACGCGGTGGTGTTCAACAAGCTGGGCGCCGGCGTTTGCCTCTATGTCGATGGCAGCGGCGGCGTGCAGCGCCGCACGACTCACGCGTACGTTCGCGGCACGGGCTACTCGACGGGCGCGGACAACTTCTTCTGGCGCAAGCTGCTGGACCGGCGCGCGTCGAGCGGAGGATACATCCACTTCATGCCAAAGTGCACGACCGCGCTCTGCAACAGCGGCGTCCCGAACATGATCTTCCTGCCCGACCGAGCGCAGTTCTCGTACTTCTGAGCGACGCAGCCGGTGCGCCTCCGCGGCGCGCGCTAGCAGTTCCCTGGCACGCTCGTTCGTGCCAGACTCCGCGCTGCGAGCCGCGGCGGCACGGCACTACGGCTCCACCGTATCTCCTCTGCTCGTGAGAGACTGCGGTCTTCACGGGCGCCAATCGCCTACCCCCGCTGAGAGGGTATTCAACATCCCGCCGCCGCGGTTCGCCCCCTCGATGCAACCCCGGGATCCGCGTTCGATCGTGAGTGTGCTGGCAAAGCCCGCGGCCTACGCGCAGGAGCTGGCAGCCTTGTACGAGCGGCACTCGCGAGCGCGGCGGCCTTGGGAGCAGGGCGGCGTCGCGCTGGGAGAACTCGGCCCCCGCGTCCGCTCGGCGCTCGCGAAGGAGCTCGCGAAGAGCGTCGCCAGCGGCGCGTATCGCTTTTCGCCGAGCGAACCGCGCGTAGCACGGCTCGGCGGGAAGACGCGCGTGATCTACCGCGGCAGCATCACGGACACCGTCGTCGTCAGCGTGTTGGCGAAGGTGCTGCGGCGGCTGGCGGAGCCGCTGGTCAGCGAGCGCGTCTACTCCTACCGGCCAGGGCGCTCCGCGCTGCAAGCCGCGCGCGACTTCGCGGCCTACGTTCGCGCGCATCGGCGGGCGCGGCCGGACCCGCGCACGCGCGGTCTCTACGTCGTCCGCCGCGACGTCGCGCGCTACGGTGAATCGATCCCCGTCCACGAGGCGTCGCCGCTGTGGGCGCAGCTCGACGAGGTGTTCGCGCGCTGGAGCATCGCCGCGAGCGAGCCTATCGTGACGTTGGTTCGCGAAGCCGTGCGCCCGCTCATCGCCGCTGACGGCGGCGAGCAACGCATGGAGCTGGGGGTGCCCACCGGTTCGGCGATTCAGCCGGTCATTTGCAATTTGTATCTGGGGCCGCTGGATCGCGCGCTGGCCAGCGTCGCAGGTGGCTTCTATTCACGGTTCGGTGACGACATCTTGTTCGCGCACCCGGACGCGGCCGTGGCCGCGCGCGCGCGCGCGGCGGCCGCGCAGCTCGTCGACGCTCTCGCGCTCGGCTTCAAGGCAGAGAAGAGCACGGATCTGTGCTTCAACGCCGCAGGGCGCAGCGCGCCGAGCTGGCGGGGGAGCGCGTTTCTCGACTATCTCGGGCTGCGATTGAATTTTGCGGGCGCGCTCGGCCTACCTGCGGCGAAGGCGCGCAGCTTGCTGCGGGAGCTCACTCGCCGGATGGAGAACGAGCTGCGCCTCGCGACGGAGCTGGGCCAGGAGCAAGCCCTGCAGCTGCTCTGCGCGAGCGCGCGAGAGAGCCTCGAGGTGCGAAGCGCGTTGGTGTTGCCGCTGGCCGCGTTCGCGCTGCACGCCGTCGACGATCGCGCCCAGCTGCGGCACTTGGACTATCTCGTGGCGCGACAAGCGAGTGAAGCGCTCAGCGGCCGTCGCGGCGTGCGCGCCTTTCGCAGCGTGTCTTACCGAAGCTTGCGGCGTGCAGGGCTGCCGTCGCTGGTCGCGTCGAGAAACCAACGGTGACGCGCTTGGACGCTGTGCTAGCGAAGCTCGCGCGTCGTGCGGCGCGCAGTGTGTCGCTCGAAGAGGCTTTGTTCAGCCAGCGCGGCTTCGCCTACGCCTGGTATCGCGCGCGCTTCTTGTTTCTGCGCATCCCGTTCGGTATGGCGCTACACGCGGCCGAGATCGTCGCGTTCTCCGCGCTCTACGAGCTCGACCTGATCGGTCCGATGCTCGCGATCCGCAGCCTACCGGCGGTGGCGAGCGCGCTGTGGTGGGGCGCGCTGGAAGCGCTGCGGGAGCGGGTCCGCGCGGCGAAGGAGCGCGGCGAGTGGGGGCGCGCGGAGCTCGCCGTGCGCAGCTTCCTCGCGCTGAGCGTGGACGTTGGCGTCGCGGGCGCGCTGCTCGCCGTCGCGTATGTCGAGCTCTACCCCTCGTCCTTGGGCGAAGGCTTCGACATCTTCGACGCCTACGCGCTGGCGTGCAGTGTTCGCTTTCTGCTCGAGACGCTGGCGCGGACGTACCACGCGGGCATCTTCGCCACGCGGCGAGTGTACCGGCCCGTGTGGAGCTTGCTCTCGCCCGACGTGCTCGAGCTGGGCGTCGCGCTGGCTTTGTGGAGCTCGCTGGGCCCGTGGGGCTTCTCGCTCGCCACGCTGTTCGGGGGCGCGCTCGGCGCAGCGCTGACGATCCACTACAGCCGCCGCGCCTACGAAGAGCAGGGCACGTTTCGGCCGCGCTTCGCACGGCTCGGGCGCGCGCGGCGCGTGCTCCAGCGCCGCGACTACGGGGCGCTCCTCACTCACGCGTTGGCGAACCTGTCGGGACACATCGACGCCTTCGCCGTGTTGATCCTGAGCCGCTCGCTCAGCGGCGGGTTGCCCTTCGTCGTGCTGCTTCACGCCGGTCGGCCCCTGTTCTCCGCGGTGAGCGGCTACGCGCGGCTGTTTTATTTCGACTTTCAACGCTTGGAGCTGGGGCAAAGTCCCCTGTTGACGCGCCGCTTTACGCGCATCGTGAAGCGCTTCGCCGTGCTGATCGCGGCCATCGCCATCGCGCTCGCGGCGCTCTTGCACTGGCTGCTATTCCGCGGCCAATATTGGCTCGATCTCGCGCTCCTGGCAGGTTACGTGCTGGCTCGCTCGCTGCTGGCCATCGAGCAGCTGCTCGCGTTTACGGCGCGGCGCTACCGCGAGCTGGCGCAAGGTACAGCGGTGATCGTGCTCAGCGCGCTCGGTGCGCGGCTCGGGCTGCGCGATGAGCGCGGGCAGGTCGCGGCGCTGGTCGCCGCGCTCGCGCTGGCCGCAATATGGTTCTATCTACAGAATCGACGCCGGCCGGAGCCGCGCGCGGAGGCCGGCGGCGTGCTCGGCGTCTTACGCTGGCTCGATCTGTTACAGCGTGAACGAGCGCCGCTCGACGTGGGCTACGCGCTGATCGACGCGCGCGCCGGCGCGCGCGCGAGCGCGGTGCTGCAGGCCGTCACTGGCGTACTCGGTGAGCGAGCGCGCGTGAGCAGAGTCGGTCGCCGCGGCATCGTCTGGTTTCTGCCCAGCGAGCCCGCGGACGACACGCTGCGCCGACGTCTCCTCGCTGCCAGCGCAGGTTGTCTCGAAGTATTGCGACTGAGCGGCCCCTATGACGCGGCGGCAGCGTGCCGGGCGGTCTTGGCGCTCGAGCCTTTCGGGGAATCGCGCGCGTCGTGTGAGGGCGAGCGGCTCGGAGCGCAAGCGCTGCGGGAGGCCTTTCGGCGTGAGTTTCACGGTGGTGCCGTGCTGGACGTGCGCGGCGCGCCGCCGCCGAGCATCTTGCCGGATCGCGCGCAGCGCGGCTTCGTCGCGCGCAGCATCATCGCGGCTTCGCTCGGCAGACCCGCGCCCGAGCGGCAGCCGCAGTTCCCTCGCGTCGCCGTATATTGCCCGCGCGGTGAAGCCGAGCTCGTGTTCATCGCGCCGTCCAGCGCTGAGCCCCACGCCTTCCGGCGCTTCGCGAGGCTGGCTGAGCAGAGCTCGCTGGCAGCGACGGTCGGCAAGTGAAGTGTTGCGTTGCTCGGGGTGGCAACGGGTCCCGGAGCAGCTCAGCTTGAAAAAACCAGTGCTGTTCGCTCTCTTCGTCGTGCCGTGTCGAACACCGTAACGACGACGCGCGTACGTTGTGTTACTCATCAAAGCGTCGGCGCCCTGTGAGACGCCGAGGCACGGACAAGACATCGCAATGCGCGCCCTCGAACAGCAGCCGCGAACGGACCGAAGAGCCCGACGCGACCGAGCGTGGAGCAGCGCGCTCGCGGTCGCTGGCAACTCACTCGGGCTGACTTGCGCGCTGTTGACGGCGTGCGGTGCTGACGACGCGGCGCCGCGCGGGGATGAAATGCCAGGCTGCGTCACGTCGGAGGGCTGCGACGACGGCTCTCGCTGTGACGCGGGCCAGTGCGTGAAGGACGACGCTTGCGCGGGCGAGAGCCGTGTCGAGCTCTTGCTCGAGAGCAAGAACGAGGATCCCGCTCACTCGACCGATGGGCTCTACGTCGTCCGCGAGCGCGGGCGCGAATATTTGACGGGCCGGCGCGCGCGGGGCGAGACGGAGTTGGTGTTTCGCGAGCTCGCGACCGACCAGCGTTCGACGCTCGCTCACGAGCCGGGCCTCGTCGATTGCATCGACGACCCGCTGTGGTGCTTGGTGCGCACCAACGGCAACTTGCACGTGCTAGCGGATCTTTCGTTGAGCTCGGACGGCAGCACGTGGCGCGCCGGCCGCGATTGGAGCTGGCCGCTGGCTCCCGAGGACTACCTGTCCATCACCGATCAACATCGCGCGTTCATAACCCACGTGGGTGATGCTGGCAGCACGGTTCAGTGGTTCGATTTGGAGGACGGCGCCACGCTGGCCTCGCTGTCGTTCGTGGGAACGCTGCGCGCCGTGGTGCGTGAGGGCGCTGAGACGCCGGTTTATGTCGTGTACGAAGTCGAGGCGGGGATCGACGTCGAATACTACGCGAAGCGCTTCGCAGACGAGGAGCCGCCCACGCTGCTCTACAAAGGCTCGCCGGTAACCAGCTTCGAGGCGTACCGGCAAGATGACGCCTGGTACGTCGTGCACGCCAGGAATGAGCAGAGCCCGACCTTGGTCGAGCGTGTCGTGGACGGAGCGGCCACGCCGCTCAGCACGCTGCCCAACATCGTCGCCATGAACATCGAGCCGCAGTACCAAGTCGGCCAATGGCGCTTGGAGCCGGACGCGAGCGTCTACACGCTGCAGTGCTTCGCGGCAGCGTGCCGCACGACGCTGCTGAAGCTGCAGACCGGCGTCGAGACCCCGGTCGGACAAGTGAGTCTTCCCACCGGGATGGCAAACCTAGTGATCTCGAAGGAGCGCCGGCTCGGCTGCGGCGCGCGGGATCTCATCGTCGGCAGCCCGAACAACACCGGTCAATACGACTACTACAGCGTGCGGGTGCCGGGACAGCCAGGCCTGCCCTGAGCCGCGTCGCCGCTCAGCCGAAATAACCGCGCCAATAGGCGGCGGCGAGCGCCGCGATGAGCCCGACCAGCACCATGAAGATCACCAGGCCGAGCCCGCTGTTGGCCTTGGCGGGCGCGGGCGCGGCCAAGGGCGGCTGGTTGGGTTGCGCTGCGGGCGCGGGCGGATTGGTCGAGAGCTGCAGCGGTGGTTGCGATTGTTGCGCGGTCGGCGGGCTCGAGCTTGGCCTGGGCACGTGCGCGGAAATGGGATCGTCTTCCAGCGCGGCCAAGTTGCCGACTTCCAGCGACTCCGGAGCGTGCTGCTCGCGTGGGCGAGACAGGCCGAGATCGTCCGCCCAGTTCTGGACGTTTTCGAAGCTGCCGAGCGCGAGCGGGGAAGCGCCGACCAGGGACACCTGTGATTTGCGCTCGTTCTCGTCGAGCGAGGTGAACTCGAACAGCGCCTCGTCGATCAGCGAGCCGATGATGGAGCCGCGGTCGACGCGCTGCCGCTTCTTCTCCATGCGCTCGCGCCAAATGGGCAGCACGATCTGCGCGATGTCGAAGCTCGAGACCTCACGGCCGAGGTGGAACAGAATCTTATTGAGATCGCGTCCGAGATCGCGCGCGGTCTGGTAACGCTGGCGCGGATCTTGAGCCAGCGCTTTGGCGAGCACCGCCTCCAGGTCCGCCGGGACGCGCTGGTTGTACTGGCGAATCGACGGGATGCGCGCTTGCTGCACCATGCGCACCGTCTCGATGTCGGACTCACCCAGGAACAGACGACGACCGGCGAGCAGCTCCCAGAGGATGATGCCGACCGCGAAGATGTCGGTCTTGGCGTCGACGGGCAGGCCCTGCGCGGCCTCGGGCGAGAGATAGCTGAACTTGCCCTTGATGATGCCGGGCTCGCTCTTTTCGAGCTGGCTGTTGGCCTTGGCCAGGCCAAAGTCCACGATTTTGACCTCGCCGTGGCGCGTGATGAGCACGTTCGGCGGTGACATGTCGCGATGCACGATGTGCATGCCCTGACCGCGACTGTCCGTCACCTCATGGGCGTAAGAGAGTCCTTCGCAAATGCGCACGCAGACGAGGCACGCCTCCTCGACGGGAAACGCTTGTCCGAGTCGCTTGCGGTACTCGATGACGCCTTTGAGATCGGAGCCATCCACGTACTCCATGACGATGAAGTACGTGTTGTCGCCCACGCCGATGTCGAACACCTGAACGCAGTTCGAGTGGGAGAGGTGCGCCGAGAGTCGCGCCTCATCCAGGAACATGCCGATGAATTGCTTCTTCTCAGCCAGGTGCGGCAGCACGCGCTTGATCGCGACGGTCTTCTTGAAACCCTCGAGGCCGGCGCTCTCGGCGCGGAACACCTCCGCCATGCCGCCGGACGCGATCTTCTCTATGACCTTGTAGCGCTGCTGTTGATGGGCCATGCGGGGCGAAGGCTGGCATTCTGCCGGGCAACGGGTGCGGCCGTCCAGCAGCCCGCGGGGACCGGCCCGCGGTGCGGGACGCAGGAGCCGAGCGGGGCTTTCGAACCGTGCTCGGCAACGGTCTTGATCCGGCTCGAGAACCGCGGGATAAGCCGCGGCCATGAGTGCCCAGGATCACGCGCCCCACGCCCATGGCGCCGACGAGCACGACGCCGACGCCGCGCACGATGACGACCACGCCCACGCTGAGCCGCCGCCGCCCGAGCCGGACTCGCCGGCGTGGTTGCCATTGCTCGGCGGCGGGCTCTTTCTCCTGGGCCTGCTCGGCTACCTCGTGATGAGCTCGCCCGAGCCGGGCGAGGACGACGCGACCAACGCGGCGGCCACGGCCGAAGCACCGGCGGCGAAGGCTCCCGCGGCGCGTCCAGCTGGCTCCGCCGTCGACGCAGCGCGCCGCTTGCTGCCCACACTGCGACCCGCCTTGCGCGATTCCGCGCAGCCTCGCGGCGGGGCGGCTGCGCCCAGGCCCGCCGCGGGCCACTAAAAAAGCGACGAGCGGTCACATTTCCGCTCGCCAAGCTCCAGGGTCCGTGGCACCTTCCGCGGCCCAAACTCCCGGGGCCGTAGCTCAGCTGGGAGAGCGCATGACTGGCAGTCATGAGGTCAGGGGTTCGATCCCCCTCGGCTCCACAAATTAAGCACCTGTAGCCTTTAGAGAACCCTCAGAGTCATTCGGCGCCCGCGCGATATCCCGCGTAGAATGGACCGGAAGGCCGGTGACGGGATCAGGGTACAACGCCGCAAGGGTGAGGGAACGGCGTCCCGACGTTGCCAGCTTGCGAGGCTCGCCGGACATAGGCGTCCGTCTGATCAATGTCCGTATGGCCCGCGCGATCACGGATCGAGATCATCGAGTCGCCGCGCAACACGCACCAGGTGATGCCGGTGGCGCGGAGGTGATTTGGCGGCCTGCGAGGTCATTCTTGTGGAGCGGGCGAGCGTCGCCCAACAACGCGGCGGGCTCGGGCCTGCTCAGAGTGGGGCGGCGGCTCACACGATGTTGGGGTAGCGGAGAGCGTACCCGCCGCGCTCCGTGGTGATCAGAAAGGCGAAGCATCCGAGCCGCGCGCGGAGCACGCTGACCTGGCGGGCGATGCCCGTGCTCCTCGGTGCTTGCGCTGCGCGAAAGACATTCACGCGCAGCTCTTCACGGGTAACGATTGCGCCCTGGCGCAGCATGAGAAAAGCAAGGATCCTGAGCTGCAGGGTCTGTAGCTCGAGCTCGTGATCGTCGACGCGCGCGACGCCGCGCACGAGATCGACGTGCAGCGCGCCCCACGTGAGCGCTCCCGGAGTCACGTCGAGGCTCGCTCGAAACGCCGCCCCGCGTTCGCGGCTTACCGGGTACGCAACGCCTATCTGCGACATCTCCTCGCAATTGACAGCAAGCGATGTGCCATAGCCGCGTAGCGCGATCGTTGCTCACATTGCGCTGCGAGCGCCTCGCCGCGGTTGCTCGAACACCCAGCTTGAGCGTTGGAGTACCCAGCCGCTGTTTACCGTTTGGTAAACACGTGAAGCACGCGTCGCGTGTTATTCGCTCAGCGTGTCGAATGACACGATGTCACCGGAGACACGCACTATGAAAAAACTCGCAGTGAAGCTCGGTTTGGCGGGATTTCTCCTCAGCGGAGCGGCCTGGGCCGGCTGGAGCACGAACACCGTGAAGATCACTCAGGTCGAGATCGATCCGAGCTCGGATGCGGGCGCCAATGGCACGGCGTCGTGGATCGGTTTCAGCACGCTGCCGAACAACAGGCCGGCTTGTGCGACGGGCTCTCAGGCAGTGTTGGTGGGCACGCCGGAGCACGTAAGAGCGCTCACCAGCTTGGCGACAGCGGCGTTTCTCGCGGGCCGAACGGTGCGCGTGAACTGGAACGGCAGCTGCAAATCCAGCTACGGGCAGGTCACGCATCTTCTGGTCGAGTAGCGCTCGTCTGTTCGCGTTCGTCCCATGGGTCGGCGCTTCCTCACTTGGCGATTCCGAGGGAGCGAGCGAGCGCCGACCCTGCGCGTGCGTCTCGAACGGTGCGTCAGGGCGGTAAGGAACTAGTCGTAGTAGCTAGTCCTGGGACGAGCTCGAAGTACGGCCGCATTCCTCGGCGGCGTTGATCCCACGCGGAAGGTCGAGACGATAGCCGAAGCCCGGCACCGTCGTGATCAGCCGTCCCGCCGGTCCCAGCCGACCACGGAGCTCGCCGATGAGGGCGCGGAGCCGCTGCACCTGCGTCGGACGGATCACACCTGACCTCACGAGCTCGCGTGGCTCGATGGCTCGTCCGGGACGGTCGGCGAGATAGCAGAGGAGCTCGAACTTTTGAACGCTGATCGGCTGCTCGCAGCCCATCACCGACAACCGGCGCGCGGCACGGTCCAATACGACGCCCAGGCCAAGATCGAGCCCGCGCCGATGTTGGTCGAAGACTGTGCGGACGTCTTCGCTGCTTTCACTGGCTTCGCGCCCGTCGAGGAACTCACGAATCTCGGTGACAAGAAGTGGAATTGCGAAGACGCGCGTCGCGCCCGCGCGGGCGGCAGCCTGCCCCAACCGCTCGGGCTCGGGGCTGAGTAGCAAGAGCGGCCGCGACAGACCGCTGGCACGGAGTCGCGCGCATTCGGCGACGGCGAGCGCCGGGTCGCAATGTGCGTCGACGAAGACGACGGTCTTGTCGGCTAGCTCTTCGGGGTCACAGGGAGGATCGAAGGGCAAGGCGAGCAGCGAAGCACCGGGCGCGGCTCGCCCGAGCTCCCCACCCCAGCTGCCATCGCCGATCAAGGCGATGGCTGCGGTGCGGCGCGTACTCTTGGAGCTCGTCGGTA
Source organism: uncultured Sorangium sp. (assembly GCA_966250485.1). Lineage (GTDB taxonomy): Bacteria > Myxococcota_A > Polyangia > Polyangiales > Polyangiaceae > PMG-095. The sequence continues at coordinate 52,845 of CBINHN010000039.1, forward strand.
GGGTCGTGACGGTGTGTCCCATCGAACCCCCCTGCGGAGCACATCTCGTGCCGACGCAGCCGCCTCTGCTTCGGCCGACGCAAAACGTACTGGAGCGCGCTCATAGGGTGATCGACCGCTCGAACCGAGCACTCGATCACCCAGCCGCACCGCCTTCTTGCGGCGCGGCTAGATGATGTTCGCCGCGACGAGCTTCGCAACGGGCACGGCACGATAGATTTGCGACAGTCGTTCGAAGCTGGTCGGATAGGCTCTGATCGCGCTACGGTGTACCGACCACGGGAACTGCATCAAGGCAAGTCCGCTGACCGTGCCGTTCATGTAGTCGGGGCCTGCCGACGCCGCCGACGCGAGCTGCACCACGGCGTTGAGCCCTTCCTGCAAGGCGAACCCGTACAAGCGGCTCTTCTGGGCAGGAGTGATGTTCTTGGTCATTTGGTTCGTTATCAGGCTCAGCGTTCGCTCGTGCACGGAGTCCCTCATCTCCAGGTATGTGTCGATATAGTCATCGATCCCCAGACGGTTGCGATCGCCCAATTCCCAAACGTCCCACCAAGACTCAGCGAGCGCGCGCACTGGGCCGTAACCACGTACGATCAGATCTTCTGCCAGGAGCTGCTGATGGTGTACGTACGGCTGGAAATCGTCGGCGTAGCAGGGTGGGTTATACGCGCCCTTGAAGTCCACCACGTATTTGTGCATGTCGCAGGCGGTGGTGTACGCGCCGCGAACGTACATGTACGCCTTGCAGTAGCGTGTCTTGTTCGCGCAGTTGGGTTGAGGGTCGTTGTGGCCGACGAAGTAGAACCATCTTGCCTGTCCGTCGGGGGCTTCTCCGTCGGGCGGGTACCCGGCTGTCAGGGGACCGATCTGCCAGGTGAGCGCCGACTCGAAATCCCAAGTTCCGGGTGTGCCTCCCGGCAGCACACCGGCATCCATCTCGGCCATCTGATCCGCGAAGCTGACCTGGAGTCCCGGAAGAAGCAGGTCCTCGACTCGCGCTCGTTTGGTCTCTTGAATCACGTCGATGATCTCGGATTGCTCGTCGCCGCCGAGGCTATCCCACCAATCTGCCGGGTCTCCGCCGCCCGAGAACTCCCACTCCGCCCCTAGGATCTGCAGCTCCGATCGCTCCGCTTCGAGGGCGATGGTCAAGCTGAGGAGTGTCACGTACGCGTGGAGGTGGTCGACGCGATCGATGGGTCGCGGCGCGGTCTGGAACCTGGCCATCACGTTGACGCAGTCGCTGACGATCGCGTCCAGTGCGCCGCGATTCGGGAGTCTGAGCTCTGGGGGTAGCGCGTTCCACGAGCTGATTTGCCACTCGACGGTAGCGTAGTCGGCGTTGATCGCGGCGCCTTGCTGCGCGCGAGCCCAATCCCAAAAGTCTAAGATCAGATCTCGAGTCCTGGTGCCGTCAGCCTCGATCGCGTCGAGCACCTTCTGGGTAGAATCTTCGCCACCGAGTCCCAGAAGAGCCGCAGCTCCCGGAGCGTAGGCATCGGCAACAGCTCCGAGAAGGTGCTTGCCCATACCCACGAGCGCGCCCGTCCCCGAGTCGATCGCGGACTTTTGAGCGTAGGCGAGCACCGCCTTTTGCTCCAGTGGGTCGTAGGCGACCTCTTCCTCGGCTTCGGCCGTGGTTGCCGAGAGCAGTCCAAGCATCAGCACGCCCCAGACCGGCTTCCTCATTGATGTCCTCGTCACTTTTCTGTCAATGGAACCTATCGCTCAGCACACGTTGCGCGATGCGGTGTCGTCGAGAGCGACACCTATCGCAAGCCGCGTCCGTCCCGTGTACGAAGTTCGCTCGTTCGCCGTACGCGGCGAGGCAGGGCTCTCCGGGCAGGCGAGCTGATCCGGGTCATGGGGGAGCCCGCGGATAGAGCGCGAAGCGCTTGCGCCTCGAACAGGGGTACGCGCAGCGGTTGCGCGCGTCGCCGCCGAATGTTCGCGGGGTGCAGCCAAAAATAGCGGCGAGATGAAACGCTTCGCGCGGCGCATGGAGTTTGCACTGGCGCCATTCGTCGAACGGAGTCGAGATGAAAGCAAATATAGCGAGTGTTGCTGCCATCGCCGCGGGCTCCATCAGCGCGGCGCTCATCGTCGGCGCTTGTGTGAATCGCGCCGAGCAGCGCTTTCAAGATCAATCGTCGAGCGCAGGTCTGAAGGCGTCCGCGTCGGTGCGCGAGCTGATGCAAAGACGTGGGCTCAGTGAGGCCGACGTCGAAGCGGCGCTGAAGACCTACGTGCCCGGCGGTAAGCGGGACGATTACATCATCTTCGCGTCGGGCGGTCAGTCGGGTCAGGTGCTCGTCATCGGCGTGCCCTCGATGCGTCTGCTGAAGGTCATCGGCGTCTTCACGCCCGAGCCGTGGCAGGGCTACGGCTTCGGCGGGCTCAGTGACGCCATCCTCGCCGCGGGCGCGCAGTCCGGCCGCGCCATCACCTGGGCGGACGTGCATCACCCGAACCTGTCCGAGACGAAGGGCGACTACGACGGCGAGTTCCTGTTCGTCAACGACAAGGCCAACGCGCGCGTCGCGGTCATCGACCTGAAGGACTTCGCGACCAAGCAGATCGTGGCAAATCCACTGGTCGCGAGCGACCACGGCGGCGCGTTCGTGGATCCCAACACGCGCTACGTGATCGAGACCAGCCAGTACCCCGCGCCGCTCGGCCGCGAGTACGCGCCCATCACTGAGTACAAGAGCAAGTACCGCGGGCTCGCCATGTTCTGGCGCTTCGATCGCGAGAAGGGCCGCATCGCGCCAGAGCAGAGCTTCGCCATCGAGCTGCCGCCGTACACGCAGGACCTGGCGGACGCGGGCAAGCTCGACAGCGACGGCTGGGCCTTCATCAACTCCTTCAACACGGAGATGGCCGTCGGCGGGACGCTCGAAGGGCTGCCGCCCATCGAGAGCGGCGCCTCGCAGAACGACATGGATTACCTGCACATCATCGACTGGAAGCGCGCGGAGGCGCTGGTCTCCGAAGGACGCGCCAAGCAGATGAAGGGCTTCAAGGTGCTGCCGCTCGACGTCAGCGCCAACGAAGGCGTGCTCACGCTGGTGGGCGAGCCGAAGAGCCCGCATGGCTGCGACGTCACGCCCGACGGCAAGTCCATCGTGGTCGGCGGCAAGCTGGATACTCACGCGACGGTCTACGATTTTGCCAAGATCAAGCGGCTGATCGCCGAGAAGAAGTTCGAGGAGAAGGACGCCTATGGCGTGCCGATCCTCTCTTACAAAGACACCATCCGCGGCCAAGTAGAGATCGGCCTCGGGCCGCTCCATACGGTGTTCGACGACAAGGGCTTCGCGTACACGTCGCTGTTCATCGAGAGCAAGGTCGCCAAATGGTCGCTCAAGGACATGAAGCTGGTCGAGAAGCTGTCCGCGCACTACAACATCGGTCATATCCTGTCGGCGGAGGGCGACACCGTGAGCCCCGACGGCAAGTACGTGGTGGCCATGAACAAGATGTCCATCGACCGCTTCGATCCGGTGGGCCCGCTCTACCCGCAGAATTTCCAGCTGGTGGACATCTCCGGCGAAAAGATGCGGCTGCTCTATGACATGCCGATCGGCATCGGCGAGCCGCACTACTCGCAGATGATCAAGGCTGACAAACTCAAGCCCATCAAGCTCTATCCGCCGGGACACAACCTCTACACGGACAAGGCGGATCCTCACGCCGTCACCGGTGGTCAGGAGCGCATCGTCCGCAACGGCAACGTCGTGGACGTGTACATGACCGCCGTGCGCAGCCACTTCACGCCGGACCGCATCGAAGTGAACGAAGGCGATACGGTGAACCTCCACATCACCAACTTGGAGCAGGCCGAAGATCAAACCCACGGCTTCACGTTGAACATGCACAACGTGAACTTGAGCCTCGAGCCCGGCAAGCACGAGAACGTGACGTTCAAGGCGGACGTGCCCGGTGTGTTTCCGATGTTCTGCACGGAGTTCTGCTCCGCGCTGCACCTCGAAATGGCGGGCTACTTCTTGGTGAAGCCGAGGGCGCAAGGAGGCGGCTGATGTCGCAGAGCTCTATCCCCGCGCCATCCTGGCGCCTGGCACGAGAGCGCCAGCGCGCGGTCAAGCCGGCGGCGCCCAGCGGCTCGTCACGGCGGTTGGGTGCGGCGCTGCTGTGCATCGCGGGCGCCGCGCTGATCCCGCTGTCTTACCTCTTGCCGTGGTGGAGCTTCACCCTGTACGCGCCGCAGTATCCGCATGGTCTGCGTCTGCTCGTGAGTCTCTCCAGCGTCGCGGGCGACGTGCGCGAGGTGAACATGCTCAATCACTACATCGGCATGAAGTCGCTGGTGCTCGCCGCGCCCGTGGAGCGCGCGCTGGCGCCTTATGCGGTGTTCGTGCTGGCCGGGCTGGTGCTGCTCGCTGCCGGGCTGCTGCGTGGGCGCTGGCAACGCTTGGCGGTGCTGTTCGCCGCGGTGCTGCCCGTCGGCTTCTTGCTGGACAGCTGCTTTTGGCTGTGGCGCTTCGGGCATGACCTCGACCCCCGCGCGCCCATCAAGCTCAGCCCGTTCACCCCGCAGCTGTTCGGGAACGGCGAAATCGGGCAATTCATGACCTTCGCGCAGCCCCAGCTCGGCTTCATCCTCGCGCTCTTGGCGCCGGTGTTGGTCGCGTGCGGTGTTCTGCTCGCGGGCTCTGCTCGTTCGGGCGAGCGCGCGACGCAGCGCGAAAGGCGCTGATGTTCGCGCTCTCTCGCTCACTCGCCGCGCTCGCCACCGGCGCCGCGCTCAGCGTGCTAGCCGTGCAGGCGCGCCGTCCGTCGTCCGCGCCCGAGCTCACGCCGCCGCGGGTGGGGCCGAGCGCCGCGGCGACGTCGTCGGCGGGTGTGGTCGCGGAGAATGAAGCGGCGCTCGCGCGCTTGCTCGCGGATCCGCAAGCGCCGAGCGAGATCCGCCTGCTCCCGCGCGCGTATCACGGCGACTTTCGCGTCGCGCGCAAGGTGGCCTTGCGTGGCGCGCCGGGCAGCGAGCTCGTAGGGAGCGGTCGCGGCACCGTGTTGACGCTCGAGGGCGCCGGCTCGCTGGTGGAAGACGTGATCGTGCGTCACTCCGGACGGCGGCACACGCACGAGGACGCCGCTATCAAAGCCAGCGCGCCCGGCGTCGTGATCCGTCGCGTGCGCGTGGCGGACGCGCTGTTCGGCATCTACCTCGGGCCGTGCCGAGGCTGCGTGGTCGAGCGCGCCAGCGTGAGCGGCAGCGCCGCAGAGCACGAGCTGCGCGGCGACGCGATCAAGCTATGGGAGGCGAGCGATAGCCGTGTCGAAGGCTGCGTCGTGGAAGACGCGCGCGACGTCGTGGTGTGGTACTCGCGGCGTGTTCAGCTGATCTCCAACTGGGTGCGGGGCAGCCGCTACGGCGCCCATTTCATGTACGCGCACGACTCGGTCGTGAAGCAGAGTCGTTTCGTGAACAACGTCGTGGGCGTGTTCGTGATGTATAGCTCGGGTCTGCGCGTGGAAGACAGCGTGCTCGCCGGCGCGCACGGCGCGGCCGGGATGGGCGTCGGCTTCAAAGAGAGCGACGGCGTCAGCGTCAGCGGCAATTGGCTCGTCGCCAACACCACGGGCGTCTACCTCGACCGCACGCCGCGCACGCCGGACAAGCCGGTTAGTCTCCGCGACAACGTGCTGGCGCTGAATGAAACCGCGGTGAGCTTTCACAGCTCCGAGCGCGGCGTCGCCTTTCGCAACAACGACTTTCGCCGCAACCACGTGCCGATCCAGGTGGAGGGCGGCGGTGACGCGCTGGGCGTAGAGTTCAGCGGCAATCACTGGTCGGACTACGCCGGCTTCGATCTGAACGGCGACTCCGTGGGCGACGTTGCTTATGAGGTGAAGCGCTTGGCCAGCGAGCTCAGCGAGGATCATCCCGCCGTGCGGCTGCTCGACGGCACGCTGGCGCTGGGCCTGATAGACGTCGTGGCGCGCGCGGTGCCCGTCTTCGCGACGCAGCGCTTGCTGAGCGATCCAGCGCCACGGATGCAGCAACTGGGAGCCGGACCATGATCGTAGTCGAGCGAGTCAGCAAGAGCTTCGGAGAGCTGCGCGCGCTCTCGGACGTGAGCTTGGCGTTGCGGCGCGGCGAGCGCGTGGCGCTCGTCGGCGCGAACGGCTCCGGAAAGACCACGCTGCTGCGCGCCATCCTCGGCCTCGTCCGCGTGCAGGGCCGCGTGCTCATCGACGGTATCGACGTCGCGCGAGCGCCCGAGCACGCGCTGGCCAAGGTCGCTTATGTTCCGCAAGTGGCCCCGCCATTGGAGGCACCCGTACGAGAGGTCGTGCGCATGGCCGCGGATTTGCGGCACGTGCCGCTGGCCGAGTTCGAGCGGCGTGCGCTGTCGCTCGGGCTCGCCTTGCCGGACGTGGCGGAGCGTCGCCTGCGCGATCTGTCGGGCGGCATGAAGCAGAAGCTGTTGGCAGCGCTCGCGCTGGCGAGCGACGCCGATCTATTGATCGGTGACGAGCCGACGGCGAACCTCGACGCTCGCGCGCGGCAGAGCTTCTTCGAGCAGCTCGAGGAGCGGCGCGCAGAGCGAGCCTTATTGCTCTGCTCGCACCGCGCGGAAGACGTCGACCGCCTCGTGGACCGCGTGATCGAGCTGGAAGAAGGGCGCATCGTCCGTGATCGCGCCGTGGCGGCGCGCGACAGCGAGCCGCGCTCGTATCGGAAGGAGGTCGTCGCATGTTGAACCGACGAGCTTTCGTGATGGGCCTGCTAGTGTTCGGCTCCGGTTGCCGAGGTGAAGCGACAGCGCTCGAGCCGGTGTGGGGCAAACAGCCCTGCGTCCATTGTCGCATGCTCGTTGGTGACCCCCGCTACGCAGCGCAGCTGCTCACGCCGGACGGCGAGCGCGCGTACTTCGACGACGTCGGCTGCATGGCAAGCTATCTGGCTCAGCATCGCGCCGCCAAAGCGTGGGTTCGCGCGGCTGACGGGCGCTGGCTGGAGGCGAGCGCGACACGCTACCGCACCGGCGCCGCGACGCCGATGGACTACGGCTTCATCGTCGACGCGAACGGCCCGCTGGATTTTACGGCGGTGAGGGCCGGCGTGGCGCAGCGCGAGCGCGGAGGGGCATCATGAGCGCCGCGCTCGCGACCAGCAGCGCGCCCGGGTTTTCGTTCGCGCGCAGCGCGACGCTGCTGCGGCTGGAGCTGTCCGACGCCCTGCGCTCGCGTTGGCTCTCCTTCGTGCTGCTCGCCTACGTGCTCGTGTTCGGCGCGTTCGCCTGGCTCGGTCTGCGTGAATCAGCCGTGCTCGGGTTTACGGGGCTGTCGCGCGTCGTGCTCAACGCAGCGAACGCGATCGTCGTGTTGCTGCCGCTCGTGGCGCTCGTCGCCACGTGTCAGGCGGTGGTGCGCGCGCGCAGCAGCGGCTTCTTCGAGCTCGCGCTGTCACAGCCCTGCCGCGTCAGCGAGTGGTTCACGGCGGTCACTGCGGCGCGCTTGCTCGTCCTCGCCGGCCCGTTGTGTGGAGTGCTGGCGCTCCTGCTGCTGGCTGGAGCGCTCTCCGACGAGCCACAGACGGCGAGTGTCGTGCTGCGCACGGCGGGCGTCAGCTTCGCGCTGATCGCCGCCTTTACAGCGCTCGGGTTGTGCCTCTCCACCTACTCGCGGACCAGCGAGCGCGCGGTGGTGCTGGCGCTCTTGGCCTGGCTATGGGTCGGCGTGCTGCATGATTTTGCGCTGATCGGCCTGCTGCTCGAGCTGCGCTTGGAGCCGCACCTGGTCTTTACGCTCGCGGCGCTGAACCCAGTGGAGGCCGCGCGCCTGGCGCTGCTCTCCAGCGTGGATCCGGAGCTCTCCGTGCTGGGCCCGGTGGGCTTTTGGCTGGCCAACGGGCTCGGCCCGAAGCTCACGTGCAGCATCGGCATGCTGTGGCCGCTGGTCCTGGCGGTTCTCGCGCTCACGCTAGCCGCGCGACGGCTGCGGCGCTCCGATCTTTCGCCCTGACGAGCGCTCCTCATGTATCCATGTCACCTGCGGTGACTCACCGTGACCCCCGAAAGAAAGACAAAACATGCACAATGGAATTCCGAGTATCGGTCTCTGCGTCCTCTTCGCGCTCGCCGCGAGCTGCTCGAAGAAACCCGCACCGAGCGAGACGCAACAGCAGAGCGCGCCGGTCGCGGAGGCGCCCGCCGCCGCGCCGCAAGAAGATCCCGCAGCCGAGGCGCGCACGCTGTTCAAAACTCGTTGCGCCGTCTGTCACGGCAACGACGGCAAGGGCGACGGTCCCGGTGCGGCCGCCCTCAACCCCAAGCCGCGCAACTACACAGATGCAGCGTGGCAGAGCTCAGTCACGGACGAGCAGATCCACAAAACCATCGTGTACGGTGGTGCGGCGGTCGGCAAGAGCCCCATCATGCCGGGCAACCCAGACCTCGAGCCGAAGCCGAAGGTCGTGGACGAGCTCGTGAAGCTGATCCGCGGGTTCAAGGGGAAGTAGTGGCGCTACGTGTGCGCGTGTAGACGGAACACCGACTCACGCGCGCCATGCCGCACAGCGGGTCCGGGCAGCGCAGCCGGGCACCTGACGAAGATGCCGACTTGTTTTGTCGCCGCGCGCGGTCGAAGCTTAATGAGGTAGGGTTCCGTTCCGTTGGAGCCCTTCGTTGAGCATGCGTTCGTGCCGGCGACATCCGGCTTCTCACGACACTCTTACGGAGGCAAAAGCACATGACAGTTGTTGACCGATCGCGAGGGAGCCTCGCCGTACTCCTCGGCGCAGTGGCACTCTCGTTCGTGGCACCGAGCTGCGGTGGCGACGATGACGACAGCTTCGCCAGCGGCGGAAAAGGTGGCAGCGCCAATAAGGGCGGCACTGGCGGCGTGAGCGCTGGGGCCGGCGGCGTGAAAGGCGGCGCGACCGGTTCGGGTGGCAGCGGCAACACCGGTGGCACCATGAGCAGCGACGGCGGCAACGAGTCCTCCGGCGGCAATGAAGCGACGGGCGGCGCCAAACCGAACGGCGGCAACGCGTCCACCGGCGGCTCGAAGAGCACCGGCGGCAACGGCCCGATGGGAGGCATGAACAGCACCGGCGGCATGGAAGCCATGGGCGGTGAAGGCGGGATGGCGCCGGAAGGCGGAGCGGGCGGCATCCTTGGCGAGGGCGGTTTCGGCGGCGAAGGCGGCACGATCAGCGAAGGCGGCGGTGGCGGTATCGGAGGCGAAGGTGGTGCGATCGCCGAAGGCGGCGCTGGAGCTATGGGCGGTGCAGATCCCGAGGGCGGCGCCGGAGGCGAAGGTGGTGCCGGAGGTTCCAGCAATCCGCCGCTGACGTGTTCGGACGGTTGCGCGAACCTCTACGTGCCGTTCACGGCCGAAGACACGTCAACGATGTTCGTTATGTACTATTCCAACCTGGATTTTCAGGGGTTGACGATTACGGCCAAGGTGCGCGCTCGGGACTTCACGGCCTCGAACGGCTACGTGAAATTGTTCGCTTCGGACTCCGTGTATCACTTCTTCGGCCCCAACGACGCGAACTTTGCCGGCCTCAGCTCGGGGTCGGACTGGACGACGTTGACGCTCACCCTACCGAGTGATCCTCCTGCTACGGAAGATGACTTCGACGCGTCGCAGATCAGCCAGATCGGTATTCAAGTAGGCGTCGGTTCCGGCGGCACCATCCAGCCCGTCAACTTGGAGGTCGATGAGATCCGGATCTCTACCGATCCGCAGGGTCCCTATCTGTTCACGGCGAATGCAAACAGCATAAGCGTGAACGATTTCGGAAAAGTCGCTGATTCTGCGGTTAGCTGGATTCAGGGTCAGTAAACGTAGGAGTAGTGGTTGTGGACAGCGGCAGACGCAGCAGGTGCGTCCGCCGCTGTTTCATTTTGTGCGCTGCTGCGCCGCGTCGTTCGCGGGTGCTCTGGTATTCGAGCGCGGCAGTGACGTATCCACTCGTGGTCCGTCTCTCTGTGTTGGAATGTTCAGCGTTCCTACATTGCCAATATGGAGTGTAAAGGCGGCATTCGGTCGAGGGCTCTGCTATTCCTTATGGCGAGCTTCCATCCATGCTTTTTCGTTTCTCCGCCTTCGCGCTCGGAACCATCACTCTTGCCTTCGGCTGCTTGGAAGATCCGAGAACCAGCGGCGGCAGCGGTGGAGCTGGCGCCATGGGCACCGGCGGCGCCGCGCGCGGCGGTAGCGTCTCTTCGGGCGGCAGCAGCGGCGGCGGCGGCGCGCTAGGCGGTTCGACAGCCTCGGGCGGAAGTGACACCAACCTAGGCGGCAGCAGCGGCACACTCGCTGATGCGGGAGCGGGCGGAGCGAGTGACGCTGGCGCCGCGGGTTCTGAGGCCATCGGCGGTGAGAGCGGCGCGGGCGGCGTCTTCGAGGGCGGCGCTGGCGCAGCCGGCGGCAGCAACGCAGAAGGCGGC
>CBINHN010000040.1:0-62887 GCA_966250485.1 uncultured Sorangium sp.
ATCCCAAGCCTGGTGATCCCAAGCCTGGTGATCCCAAGCCTGGTGATCCCAAGCCTGGTGATCCCAAGCCGGGCGACCCTGGCGGCGCTGGTGGCGCGCCAGCGGAACCACCTGGCCCAGATATGGGCGGTGCAGGCGGCGCCGCAGGCGCTGCTCTTTGATTCGAGCACGCGGCTTGGCGGCAGCGTCTCTGCCGCTAGAGGCCCACGGTCCGCGCCGAGGCGATACGGCGCGGGCCGAGATTCTTAGTTTAGAGCCGGTCCTATAATCTCGGACCGAGGCTGCCGCTCGCTGGCGTGGAGGGCTTGGCGAATTGCGTTCTCGCGAAAGCCGAGGTTCCGCAGCGCGAGTCCCACCTGCGTGTAGACATTGCACTGCCCGGGGCCACGCAGCGGCTTGGTCTCACCGGTGGAGAACGGCGGGAAGTTGAACAACTGCCGCTCTGGCGCGCATTCTGGGTAAACGCTGGATCGACATCCGGATCGCCAAAGGGTGCTCTTAGAGCCGCAGGCGGCCTCGTCGCCGTGCTCCTCGCTCTCGCTCAGTGACTTCAGCAGCTGCGGCGCTCGCTCCTCGGGCGCTCGCGTCGCTGCGGTAAAGGGCCGCGCGCAATCATAGCTCTGCGAGCCACAACTTCGTACCGACCAAGAAGTCTCGCCATGCCTTGCGGCACGGGCACACGCAATAATCAGCAGGCTTCACCTGTAAGCACGTCGACGCGCCGGCTCCCTGATGCGCCACGTACAGGCACAGACTGTACTCTGCTGGAACGGGCTCCGTCCAGCCCGCGCTGGTCAAGGTTTGAAGCACTATCTGCCAGGGCACGAGGCGTCCGTCTTTGGCTTCGATCGCGAACGACACGTCGGTGAGCAGCATCCTATCGCGGAGCTCGAGGCGCTGCAGCGCGAGCTCGTCGCACCATTCACCGTCCCGCGCCTCGACCTCGAAGCGTTCGCCGACGAAGGATCCGTTTTCGTAGAGGATGTAGCCGCAGCGGACCACCGTCGAATAATCCGCTGCGAGACGGCGAGTCAAGCGCAGGGCGAACGTGTTGGCGCCTTGCGGACTCTCACAGCTCTGCCCGCCGACCAGAAACGGTGAGCGAATTTCCTGTGCCGCGGAGCGCAGCCCGCAGGCAAATTCCACGTGCTGATCGTCGTCGTCCGGCTGGGCCGAAGCGAGCGGTAACGCGACGCAACGCGGGGACGACTCGTCGGGCGCGGGAGGCGGCGCCGGAGGCAGTGGAGGCTCGGGCTCGGTGCTGCTGTCGGGCGGCACCTGCGTTTCGGCAGCGTCGCGAGTGACCTTCCCGCCGCAACCCGAGAGGCTGCTCGCGAAAACAGCCAGGCCGATAGCGAACGGGCCATACAGCAACGAAGAGCACTTGGCGCGCGACATCCAGCTCGGACCGGCAAGCGATGTGCCGTGGCGAGTCGCGACCAGCTTATTCATTTCCGAAATCCTAGTCGCAAATGCTGCTGGCCTCAACTCCGGCGGGGGCGTGAGGCGGGGCTCGCGCGCAGCGAGCGGCGCCAGCGCGACGCCCGCGAGGCACCGGCTCGGCAAGAGCAGTCCCGACGAGGCATGCCCTTCGTTTAGAGCTGCGGCGCGCGCGTTCCCGAGCGCTGTGACGCAGCCGCCGCAGCCGGTCTGCGTCGAGGCCGAGCGGTGAGGTCTCCAGATGCTGCGCCGAGTCACGCGCGTTCGTGCGGCTGGTTCCTGGTCCCTGTGATGTCGCGATGTGTTGGTAGGTTGTTTGCGTAAAGCACGGTGCTCGCCACGGCGCTGTGTGATCGCTTGTTCGTCATTTCTTTGAAAAGTCGAAAAAGCGCGAGCGCGAAAGCCGTTCGTCAGCGGTTGCAAGCGGTGCTCGTGTCGTGCTCAGCGGTGCGGTTGATGTGTTGTTCGTTGCGTCGATCGATCGTAGTCGTGAGTCGTGATGCTTTGTGTTTCGTTGGTGCGTTGGAAATTAACCATTTACGGGCAGCGCTGAGGCGCTAGAGTCGAAGCTGTTCGCCGCTGCGTGGCTCTGTCGCGCTGCACGGCGATGCTCTTTCTTGCGTGGCTTGCCTGCGCTTCGGCTTCAGTCGCTTCAGGGGATCGACTGTGCGTGTGTTCTCGCGCGCCTCGGCTGGGGTCGAGTGTCGCGTCGACGCAACTCTGTGGAGATGCCGTGAAAAATTTACGAGATTTTTACCTGATCAAGCCGCTGGTCCTGCGTGAGGCGCGCGCCTTTTTACGGCGCTGGCTGCGGTCGTTCGCGAGGCTGAGCTTGCTGCCGGCCCTGCTCGTGCCGACGCTGGTTTTGCGCGTGACGCCCGTCCTGGCACAGACCGGCACCCCGGAGTACGTGAACGAGATTCCAGCGGCGGAGCCGCCGGTCGCGCCCGCGACTTGCCCGCCTCCGGACGGCACGCGCCCCGATACGACGCTAGTCAATACGGACCAGTTCGTGCTCGAACGATTCTCTCTCGAGCGTGTCTTTTCGCATCTGCTGCGCCTGGCGCGCGTGCGACAAAGTAGCACGGAGCTCTATCAGCAGCTGTGGGACAGCATGGATACGAACGCGAACGCCAAGCTGCACGGGCCGCACTGCGACGACCTGGAGCCAGCGAGCGTCAATGGCTTCCCCATCGAGTGCCCCCGGCCGGAGGTCAGCCTCAAGGACTCACAGCCGGCCACGTTCATCCCCGTCGCGCTCGTCAACCGCTTCGATCTCGCGCCGGCGGACGGCCTCAATTGCGGCGAGTATCGCATCGTTTATGCGATGACGCCGTTCGCTGAGGACAATCGTAATCTGATGATCGTAGAGGGCGTGCTCCCCAATCCGAACCCCAGCTGTGGGCTCGAAGCTTGTCGCCCGATCGTGGACTTTTGGGAGAGCTTGGCCGCCTACGACATCACGCGTCGCTCCGGCCGTGACGGCTTGGCGGACAGCCTGGAGTGGTTCTTCTATCGAGGGTTGCGCGGCTTCGGACCGGTGCTGGAGCCGACGCACCTCGGTATGAGCGGTCGGGGCGGCGCCGAAGGTCGTAATGGAGGCCAGGTCCGCACCAACATGTTCGTCGGCGGGACCACCTGGCAGCTGCGGGAATTCAAGCTTTCGAAGGAATGCCGCGGCCATGCGTGCAGTCTGGAGTTCAACCCGGTAGCGGTCGACAACAACCCGTTCCCGCCGCTCTTCGACTCGTCGTTTCCGGATCCGCTGGTGGCCGAGTTCGAGCCGGATTTCATATCTCAAGTCGAGAGCCTCAGTAACGACGACGTGAACTTGATATCGATGAAGCTGGATGAGCGCTACAACGCCGGTCAGAGCACGTCTACCGGGTTCGGGGATGGTTACCTGGTTCAGGCCATCAATGGCTACGTCAACGGCGCGCACTCGCTGGTCGACGCGGTGCAAGCGGAGTTGATTCGCATCGGACGCACCGATCTCTCACCGTTCGATATCACGGTGCGCGCGACGACCCAGTCTTGCGCGGGCTGCCATCAAATCACCAGCCTCGCTGCGCTGTCGCTCGACGGCGCGGGCGGCCCGGTGTGGCCGGATCCGCGCCCGGGTGGCTTCGTGCACATCGACGAGAATGGGTTCTTGTCGCCGGCGCTGTGGTGCACGTTCTTGCCCTTCCGGAAGTCGGTCCTGGATGGTTTTTATGGCGCTCCAGCGCGTCGCTGTTCGGGCCGACCCTGCTTCACCTTCGTGAAGCCACGCCGCGCCCCGCGGCCACACGCCGCGGACATGTCCGAGCTGACCGTGTCGGGCAAGCGCTTCGGTCCGAACTGAACCGCGGCTCGCCGAGGCTCCGCTCCGAGACGCTCCGTTGTCACGAGGTTAATGATGGATACCCTTGCTGCTCACTCAGCTGCACACACCGAAACGGGCGGGAGGTCCTGCCCGTTTCAGGCCCAAGAAAGTACGGATATCAGCCTCTCGCCCGCGGACCAACTGTCGTTCGCGAAGCACAAGCGCTTGAGCTCCGCCCTAGTGCGCTCTGCAGCCGGTCAGCCCGAGTTTCACATCTATTACGGGAACAAGGAGGTGATCTTCGATGAGCCGGAGCTGTTCCCCTTCGCCCAGGCGCTGGTGCAACGGCGATGTTTCGCTGCGGGCGAGGCCGTCTCTTGGGGACCCGGCTACTCGTGGCGCGGCATCTGCAAGCTGCTGAGCGCGCTCGTGGTGGAGGAGGTGCTGGTTCGCGCTACGACGGAGGGTCGCGAGCCCGAACGCAGCGAAGGGGCAGTCCCGGCGTTGCTGCCGCGGAGCGGAAATCTCACGGCGCGCAGCTGGACGGAGTGCGCCGAGCTCACTCGTGAGCTCGGCGGTCGCGAAGTGGAGCTCGGCTATCTGGAGCTCTTGGTCCCCGTCTATCGGGTGGCGCACGCGACGTTGGACGCCGACGGGCGACAGGTCGGTGAGGCGAACGTCTTTCCCCCATCGCTGCGCTTGGACGTCGTGACGGAGTGGCGCATCTGCCAGTATCCGGGGAGCCGCTTCCAAGATCCTTGCCCCATGAACGTGAGCGCGCTCAAGGCCATGACCCGCCATTGGCGGCCGCTCATGCTGCTCGTCGCGCGCCTGCGAGACGAATATTTGGAGCGGTACCCCGAGGCGGCTGCGGCCATGAACCTGGGCCACGTCGAGCAGCTCTGCTCATTGATCTTGGGCTATCCCACGTACTTCCTTCAGCGGCAGCGTGGGCGAGTCGAGAACGGTGAGCTGCATCCGCTGCTCTCGTCCATGTTCCGGGTCACCGACGGCCTGCGCTTGTCGGCGCAGGCGCTCCTGACGACTCCGAGTGACGAGCTGACGTTGCCATTGTCCCCTTACGCGAAGCGTAGCTCCACTGAGATATACGAATATACCGAGCGGACGCTGGGCTTCATGTCGGCTTTCGGCGTGTGCGCCGGGCCACGTCATTTGGTGGAGGAGTTTTTGGCGCTCGTCATCGAAGGCAAAGAGCGGCCCGGCCTGCGCGAGACACCCTTGGGCGCGGATGTCGAAGCGTTCCTTGCTTCGCAGCGCGCGGCGTTCGACTACGGACTGCTTGGCCTCGAGTCTTACGCCATTTCGTCTTCGCTCTGGGGTCTCATCGCCAAGACCTACGTAGAGCTCGAGACGGCGCTCGCCGCCATCGCCGAGCCTGCCTCCGCGCTGCTCGAGGAGCTTCGCGCCGTCGTCGCCGCGCGCGTCGCTCATCTGAAGCAGCAGACGATGCTCGCTCGCCCGGATCTGCGGCAGGTCTACGAGGAACGCTACGCGCACATGTACCACCAGGCGGAGCATGGCCTCGGCGTGGCGAACCCGCGGGCGCTTCCCACCTTGCTGGCTCCCTGCCTGCACCCTGCCGATGCGACGCTGCGCGCCCAGCTGGAGGCGCTCCTGACCCGGCGCTGGCAGGGCACGCTCGCAGCGCCGGCGCCGTCGCTGAGGATGCTCGGCGCGATCCTGTTCGACTACTTCAAGCGCGAACAGGCGATCGTGCGCGCCGGCGGCTTCACGCAACAGCGCGTCAATGCGTTGCTCGGGCGCAGCCAGCCGGTGCGCGCGCTCTGCGGCGCCGATCTGGCGATTCATAATCACTTCTTGCCGACGAATCCGCCGTTTCCATATCTGGAGCAGGATCTGCGTGAGGTCTTGCAGGTCGCCGTGACGGTCACGGCGGCAAATATCGAGATCCGTGATTTGCTGGCGTAGCTGGCGCGGCCCTCGCTCGCGGTTTGCGCGGCGGTCGCCCTGAGAAGGCTTTTGGAGCAGCGCTCGTGTTGCTCCGGAAGGGTCGTGTCGCGTGACACGATGAAACGAAAAAGCAGGAGACAAGTGCCATGAAGATCAAGACAACGGTTCGCGGCGGCTTGGCGGCCGCACAGGCGGCAGTAGCGACTACCCCGATCCTCGTGAATCCTCGTCGTGGATGCGGCACGGGCGGCGGCATCGTGCGACCCGTGCTGACCACGGTGGTTCAGCTGGCGTAGCTGGGTCGGGGGGATTTCGGTCCCCCCGCTCCTTTTCATCCTGGTATTGAAGGTGGCGCTAGCTTTTTCTCGATCCCTGCGCGCGCTCGCCAGCGAGTCGCGCTGGATGACGCGCTGTTTCGCGGCGGCGGTCGCCGCGCTGGCTTGCGCCTGGTTCGCGTGGTTCCTGTTCGGCAGCGTGCGCGTCACCGTGAGCGTTCCGACCGCGAGGATCGAAGCGGCGCAGGTCGGGCACGCGCTGCAGGCGCCGGTCAGTGGTTACTTGGTCGGCGTGCTCAAGGAGCTCGGCGCCCGCGTGGAGCGCGGCGACGTCGTGTTTCAGCTCGATGCCTCGCCTGAGGAGCGTGAACAGCGCAAGAAAATAGCAGAGCAAGCCGCGCTGCGCGCGCAGCGCGACGCGCTAAAACAAGAAATTCGGGCCGTAGAGGGCGCGCTCGCGGCGGAGCGAGAGGCCGTGCGCGTGTCCGTGGTGGAGGCCGAGCTGCGCCAGCGAGAGGCGGAGGATCTCGCCGCGTTCCGTGAGCAGCAACAATTGCGCAAGGTCGACCTCGCCAACGCCGGAGTCCTGGCGCTGAGCGACTTGCTCCAGAGCGCATCGGACGCGACCCAGCAGCGCACGGAGGCGGAGGCGCGCGCGGTGGCCGCGGAGCGCATCCGCGCGGATCACGGGGTGAGCCGCGCCGAGCGCGTCGAGAGGCTGGCAGCGCTGCGGCGAGAGGCGGCCTCGCTCGAGGGAAAGCTCACCACCCTGGCGACCGAGCTGCTCGACGTGGAACACCGCCGCGAGGAGCGGCGCGTGCGCGCGACCATCGCCGGCAGCTTGGGTGAGCTCGCGCCGCTGACCGCGGGCGCGTTCGTGCAACAAGGAGACACGCTGGGAACGATCATACCGAACGGTCAGCTGCGGATCGTGGCCCAGCTGCCGCCGGAGGAGGCGTTCGGGCGCATCCGCGCCGGCCAGCCCGCGCGCATGCGCCTGGCCGGCTTCCCCTGGACCCAATACGGCAGCGTCAGCGCGAGAGTGACGCGAGTCGCCGAAGAGGTGCGCGAGGGGCTGGTGCGCGTCGAGCTCGCCATCACCGGTCGCGGTCCGCGCGGGGTCTTGCTGCAGCATGGCCTCACCGGCAGCATCGAAATCGATGTCGAGCAGGCCGCGCCCGCGGCGCTGTTGTTTCGCGCGGGGGGCCGCGCGCTGCCGGGCGCTCCAGCGCCGAGGCCGTCGCCGCACGAGTGAAGCCATGGCGTCGATGCACCGCGGAAGGCGTCGCCGGCTAGCGCGAGAAGTGCTGCAGGCCTCGAGCATGGACTGTGGTCCGGCGGCGCTCAAGAGCGCGCTCGACGGCTTCGGCATAGCGGTGAGCTACCGGCGTCTGCGTGAGGCTTGTCAGACGGACGTCGACGGAACGTCAATCGATACACTGGAGGACATCGCGCAGCGCCTGGGTCTCGACGCGGAGCAGGTGCTGATCCCAGCGGATCACGTGTTCCTGCCGGAGACTCACGCGCTCCCGGCGATCGCCGTTACGGTGGGAAGAGACGGAACGACGCACTTCGTCGTGCTGTGGTCCGCGCTGGCTGGTCGCGTGCAAATCATGGATCCTGCCGCCGGTCGCCGCTGGCTGACGCGCGCTGAGCTCGAGCGACGCCTGCTGCTGGTGAGCCGAAGCGTACCTGCCAGCGCCTTTCGCGAGCACGCGGCCTCCGCGGAGTTTGCGGGCGCGCTAGAGCGACGGCTGCGCGCGCTGGTCTCGCGTCGCGATAGCGCCGAGCTGCTCGCGCTCGCGCTGAAAGATGCGAGCTTCAGGACCATCGCCGCGTTGGACGCCGCCACGCGCGCCGTCGCCGCGTTGGCGCGCTCCGGCGCGCTCCCGGCGCGACGCGAGCGCGCGGCCCTGGTGCGCCGCTGGCTCGAGCTGGGCGCTGACGCGGCGGCGAGCGCCCTGGCCGTCCCGGAGAACTATTGGTACGCGCGGGGCGGCCAAGGAGACGCCGACGCAGAGCGCGGAGGAGTCGTGTCGCTCGCCGGCGTGGTGCTGCTTGGGCTGACCACGCGTCGAGCAGCGCCCGCCCCCGTGGGCGGCGAGCGCGGGGCGGGGGGCGCGGACCCGGCGAGCCCCGCGCCCGCCGCACGGCCCGCGCTGAAGTTGCAAGACAGCGCGGACTCCCCGCTGCGCGAGCTCCTGCGCCTGTTGCAAGCCGAGGGCACGCTGGCTCCCGCGTTGCTCCTACTGGGAGCCGTCCTGGTCGGCAGCGCTGGCATCTTGGAGGCGCTGATTCTGAGCGCGCTGTTGGAGCTCCAGCAATTCCTCGGTCAGCCCGTGGAGCGCTTCGCCGCAGCGCTGGCCGTGCTGTGCTTCATGGCGCTCTCCACGCTCGGAGACGTACCGCTCACGCATCGCGTGCTGCGCCTCGGCAGCCGGCTGGAGACGCGGCTACGAATCGCGTTTTTGCAGAAGCTACCGAGCCTTCCCGATCGCTACTTCCAGAGCCGGCCGGTGTCGGACATGGCGGAGCGCGCGCACATGGTCCACGTGGTGCGCGTCCTGCCGCTGTTCCTGCTCTCGTTGCTGCGCTTGCTGTGCAGCTGGCTCGTGACCGCGCTGGGTATGATCTGGTTGGACCCACAGAGCGCGACGCGCATCGCGCTCGCGGCGCTCGCCTGCGTGGCGGTCCCCCTCTGCGTCCAGCGCGCGTTGATTGAGCGGGATGGTCGCGTCCGCGCGCTCTCGGCGGCGCTCTCGCGCTGCTACCTCGACGCCCTGCGCGGCCTGGGTGCCATTCGCGCGCACGCGGCTCAGCGCAACGTGCACCTCGAGCACGAGCGCCAGCTCAGCGCCTGGAACGCTGCGTCGCTCGGCTGGGGCCGCGCGGTCACCGCGCTCGAGCTGGCGGTCTCGGCCAGCTCGACGGCGCTCAGCGCCTGGCTGTTCCTGGCTTACGTGCAGCACCACGCGGAGTCGGCGGCCGCGCTGCTGTATTTGTACTGGGCGCTCACGTTCCCTGGGTTCGGCCGCGAGCTCGCGAACCTCGTGCGCCAGCTGCCTTCCTTCATCAACATCGTATCGCGGTTGATCGAGCCGCTGGGCGCGCTGAGCCCCGACCCGAGCCCGGAGCAGCCCTCGAATGACGCCAGCTCGGAGCGCGGCGTGGCCATCGAGCTTCGCGACGTCACGCTCGCGCTGGCCGACAACGCCGTGCTCACTGGAATCGACTTGCGCATCGAGGCCGGTGAACAGCTGGCGATAGTGGGCGCTTCGGGAGCCGGGAAGTCGAGCCTGCTCGGGCTCTTGCTCGGCTTTCATCGCCCGCGCCAGGGGCAGCTGTTGCTCGATGGCGTCGCGGTGGGTGAGCGCGAGCTCGAGGCGCTCAGGCAAAGCGTGGTGTGGGTGGAGCCCGGCGTCGAGCTTTGGAACCGCTCGTTGCTGGCCAACCTCGAGTACGGAGCGGAGGACGCGAACTGCGAGCTCTCGCTCAATCTGCACAAAGCTGCCCTGCACGAGCTCGTGGCGAAGCTCCCGCGCGGCCTGCAAACGCGGCTGGGGGAGAGCGGCGGTACGTTGTCTGGCGGGGAGGGACAGCGCGTGCGCTTCGCTCGCGCGCTCGCGCGGCGACGTCCTCGGCTGGCGCTGCTCGACGAGCCCTTTCGCGGGTTGGATCGCGAGCAGCGCTCGACGCTCTTGACGGCGGCGCGCGAGACCTGGCGAGCGGCGACGCTGCTCTGCGTCACGCATGACATCGAGGAGACGCTCGCGTTTCCGCGCGTGGTGGTCATGGCCGCGGGTAAGATCGTACAAGATGGTGCTCCGCAAGCGCTGCTCGCGGAGCCCAGCTCGCACTATGCAGCGCTGCTGCGCGGCGAGCGCGCTCTCGGCGCGAGCCTGTCCTCGCCGCGCGCTTGGCGCCGTCTGCGCATCGAGAACGGACGTCTCCTCGAGACGGGCAGGGAAGCTTCGCCGCTGCGCGAGCCCAGCGCGACGAGGTCGCACACGGGCCAGGCCTGCGAGCTCGGAGCCGCCGAATGAGCTCGCGAAGCGCGAACGCGCTCGGCGCGCTGGCTGACTGCTGTTGGCCGTTCGAGCGCGCGGCGGACGCGCTCGAAGCGCTGGCCAGGGCCGCTGGGCTGGCACCGCGCGCCGTCGAGCGCCTCAGCGCGGCGGTTGGCGCGCTCGACAGCCGAGACGAGCGGGAACGCTTCGTGGAGACGACCGCCGAAGCGCTGGGCATCGGCGTGCAAGCCGTGAGCGAGTCGTACTCAGGGGTCGCGGAGTTCGTCGAGCGCTGCGCGCCGGCGCTGGTGTTGCTCAATGCGGACGACGCGCCAGCGCTGCTCGCGGTGCTGCGCTCGAGCTCGCGCGCGCTGGTCGTGCTGGCGCCGAACGGGGCGCGCCGGCGGCTCTCTGCTGGCCACCTTTGCGCGGCGCTCGTCGCGCCCTCCGAAGCGCCGCTGACCGCGGACCTCGCGGCGCTGTTGGGGAGCGCCGGAATCTCCACCAAGCGCAGCGGCCGCGCCTATCGCGCCCTGCTTGGGGAACGGCTGGCGCAGGCGGAGGTGGAGCTCGGCTGGCTGCTGCGGGCGGCGAACGATCGCGCCCCCTCAGCCGCGCTCTACGTTGGCGCAGCGAAAGCGCTCGCCGGCGTGATCGCGCTGTACGCGGCACAGTACGCGTTGATGGCGTGGGCTTGGCGCTGCGCCGCGAGCGGCGCCCTGCTCGGCAGCATCGATCTGGGTTGGCTGAGCGCCTGGTGTCTGGCGTTGGCCAGCACGGTGCCATTGCAAGCCGCGCTGACCTGGCGCGCGGCGCGCCTCCTGCTCGACGCGGGCAGCTGGCTGCGAGTGCGCATGCTCGACGGCATCTTGCGGCAAGCGCCGCCGGCGGTTCGCCGGCTCGGCACGGGCCAGCTGCTCAGCCGCGTGCTCGACGCGGGCTCGCTCGATACGCTCGGCTTCGGCGGCGGCTTGCTCGCGCTGTTCGCGGTCGTGGATCTGGCCATGGCCGCCTCGTTGCTCGCCGCGGGTGTGGCCCCGGGCGCGCTTCTCTGCCTGTTTGCGCTGTTGTTGCTCGCCGTGAGCTTCGTTGCGCGGCGCTACTTCGTGCGCCGTCGCTGCTGGACGATGGCGCGGCTGGAGCTGACGCACGCGCTCGTCGAGCGCATGGTCGGCCATCGCACGCGCATGGTGCAAGAGCTGCCGCGCTACCGTCACGAGGGGGAGGACGCTCTGCTCGTCGAGTATTCGGAGCAATCGAACCGTCTCGATCGCCTCACCACCTTGTTCTCCAGCATTCCTCGGCTTTGGTTGCTGGCCGCCTTCGCGCTGTTGAGCGTCGCGTTTCTTCAGGGGGCGGAGTCCAAGGTCCGGATGGCCATCACCTTGGGCGGCGTGGTCATCGCCAGCCGCGCGCTCTCCAGCGTCTCGACCGCGCTCGGCCAAATTTGCTCGGCGCTGATCGCCTGGCAGCACGTACGTTCGCTGCTGAGCGCCGCTCCAGAGGCGGAGCTCGGCGGCTCGAGCAGCCAGCGGCCGAGCCGCGGCTCGACGCGACTGCTGGAGGCGCGCGGCTTGATGGTCACGGTGCCGGAGCGCAGCGAGCCGCTGCTGAGCGACGCGCATTTAGTAATCCGTGAGGGTGACGCGATCCTGCTGCAGGGTCGGTCTGGCTCCGGAAAATCCAGCCTCGCGCGGGTGCTCGCCGGCTTTCACCCGCCAGAGCGTGGACTGCTGCTCTCGCACGGCCTCGATCGACACAGCGCGGGCCAGAGCGGCTGGAGCCGCCGCGTCACCTTGGTCCCGCAGTTCAACGACAACCACGTGCTGAGCGGCAGCTTCGCGTTCAATGTCTTGCTGGGTCGCCGCTGGCCCGCGTCGGCGTCCGAGCTCGCGGAGGCGGAGGCCGTGTGCCGCGAGTTGGGGTTGGGCGCTCTGCTCGATCGCATGCCGGCGGGCATGCTGCAAATGGTGGGCGAGACCGGCTGGCAGCTATCCCACGGCGAGCGGAGCCGGCTGTTCGCCGCGCGCGCGTTGGTTTCGGGCGCGGCGCTGGTCATCCTCGACGAGAGCGCTGCCGCCCTGGATCCGGAGAGCACGGAGGTGGTGCTCGCCTGCGCGCGCCGGCGCGCGCGCGGCTTGCTGCTGATTCAGCACCCCTGAGTGTCGCCGCTTACGGCGCAAAAGGAGCATCCATGAGCACATCGACGGCAAATCACGGACAAGGCGCGCCTGCGCTGCGCGCGAGAGTCGTGGTCGAGTCAGCGGACGGGCGTCGCTTCGAGATGGAGAGCGCGCTCGGCGTGAGCTTGCTCGAGGTCAGCGACGAGCACGCCGGTCCCATCCCATTTTGTTGCCGCAGCGCGAGCTGCGGCACGTGTCGGGTGGAGGTCGTGGAGGGCGGCGAGCGGCTCTCGGCGCCCGCTGCCGACGAGCTCGACGTCCTCGAAATGTACGGCGAATCGCCGCAGCGTGTTCGGCTCGCGTGTCAGGCGCGGGTGTGCCGCGGCGACGGCGTCGTGCGGCTCCGCGCGATCGACCCTGAGTGAGCAGTCCGCCGCATGTCCGGCGCCGGGGCTCACAGGCGAACGGCGGGATAATTCTTGGCGAGCTCGATGACCTGCTCTGGCTGTTTCGACCAATCGCCGATCAGCTCCTGCAGCTGCGGGTGCGGCAACGCCTGCTCCAAGAGGTCCATGGCGTTGTCGACCTCCGCCTCCGAGCCGGCGACGGTTCGTATTTTCACGATCAGCGAGGCGAGCTCCGCGTCGGACAGCTCGCCCGGTTGTAGGCGCCGGTACAGGCGAGCGCGATCGGCGATGTACTCCGGGCCATAGTCAGCGTTCAGCAGATCTGCGATTTGAGGAAAGCTGACCTCGGCGTTGAGTTGCTGCAGTAGCCCAGCCGCATCTTCGCCGGAGTCCTTGCGCCGTTGCAGCTCTTTGATGCTCTCGATGAGCTCGTCACGCGTTGCCATGGTTCGTCTCCGCTAGCGCCCGAAGTGATACACCGGGTCGAGGATCTCTGCATGGAAGCGGGGAGTGACGATCAGTATATTGTCGATATCGTAGACGGCTCCGCCGACGTGGATCGGCACTTGATGGTGCAGCACGTAGGAACGCAGCTTCCCGACCGATTGCGAAGGGTGCACCAGCGGCGCGTATCCCCCTCTCATGCGATAGATATTGGACGGATCGGCCTTGAAGTGCATCGCGTGCGGTGAGCCCGCGATCTCTTTCCAGAATGCATTTCTGAAGTCGTCGAAGGTGTCGAAAATGCGGCCGCGCAGGCGCGCGGCGATGTCGGTCGGGATGCGCGCCGCGTTGTCCTGGTTGCCATGGAAGCGGAACTGGCTCGGCCCGGACCAGCCACCGCGGACCGGTCCGGCGCTGGCGCGCACCTCTTTCGCGCGACGCGCTGGACCCAACATACGCGGGGCCGCGGCGCCGGCGCGAGTGCCCGCCTCTCCGTAGCTCAGGCCGAGCGGATCCACCCAGGTGAGGGGATCGCGCACGTAGCCGTAGAGCGCGAAGCCGCCCGCCAGTCCGAGCGGATCCTGGCTGGTATACTGGCCAGAGTCCGGATCGTAGTAGCGGAAGCGGTTGTAATAGAGGCCGGTCTCGGCGTCCTCGTACTGTCCCGGCCAGCGAAACGGGCAGTCATGACGCGCGCCGTGCGTGACGCTGAGCTCGCCCCAGCTATCGAGCTCGCCGCTCCAGGTGAGCTCGCCGTGCGCGTCGAGCATCGCGAGGGGCGCGCCGACATGGTCGCAGGCGATGCTCTGCGCGTCGTCGCCGAGCAGCTTGGCCATGGGCGCGAAGCTGTCCGGCTCGAAGAGCCACGTGATCGGGCGAGCTGCGCTGCCCCGCTGTGGCGGACCGCGGATCAAATGCGCGGCGAGCTCCGCTTCACGCCGTAGCGTGGCAGTATCTGCCGCCCACGCGGGCGGACCAGCGTCGGCGGGGCTCGGCTCGAGCTCACCTTCCACCCATTCGTGCAGCGGCAGGTCCCCGTTCCAGAGCCAGCGCGTGACCTGCCCGCGATAGTGTTTGGCCACGCGACGGCCGAGCGCGTCGTACTCGAAGCGTACGACCGCTGCGTCCGGCCGCGTCACTTCCTCGAGGTGGCCCGCCGCGTTCCAGCGATAACGCCAGCTCGCGCCGTTGCTCGAGCGCTTCTCGATGAGGTGCCCCTCGGCGTCGTAGTCGTAGTAGGTCACGTCGCCGTTGGCGGACACGGATTGCAGCAGCTGCCCCGCGGGGCCATAGCGACGATCGCTGCGGTCACGGCGGCGGAACAAATTGCCCACCGCGTCCGGCACGCGCAGCTGCTCCTCCCCATCGCCGCGCGCGGACAGCGCGAGCTGTCCCAGCCCGTCGTGGTGGAAGTCCGTGGGGCCGCTCGCGGCGTCGATCAGGCGCCGCAAGCGGCTGTCGACCGCCCAGTGGTAAGCGCGAGCGCGCCGCGTCTCGCCGCGCGAAATGATCTCGTGCTGCAGCGGGCGGCCGAGTTGGTCCCGCCGCCAGCGAGTCTCGGCGCCGCCGGGCAGGGCGCGCGAGAGCTCCAAGCCCAGCGCGTCGCGCGTGAACTTCGCTTCGAAATGCGCGCTCCGTACGGCGCTCACGTCGCCGCCGGGGCCGCGCTCGATGCGTTGATCCAGGCCGCGCGAGCTGTGGACGCGGACACGCTGACCGAGCGGATCGTAGTCGCTCGCCACGAAGTCGTCGCCAAACTGCTCCTTTCGCACGCGGCCGAGCGCGTCGCGCTCGAACTCTATGCGGTGCGCGCCGCTCTGGGCCGAGAGCAGCGCGCCGTCTGCGCGGTACGCGAAGCGCTGCTCGCTGCCGTCGGAGTGGCGAACGGCGACGACGCGATCCGCCGCGTCGTGCTCGTATTCACTGACGATGCCGCGCGCGCGCCGGACGCGCAGCAGCCGGCCGAGCGCGTCGTACTCGTACGCCGCGCGCGCGCCGTCGAAGCCGTGCTCGGCGCTGACGAAGCCCAGCGCGTCGCGCTCGAAGCGGTATACCGCGCCGTGCTCGTTCATCACGGCGGTGAGCCGCTCTTCGGTGTCGTACTCGAAGCGGACGGTCACGCCCGCTTGCGTGCGCGCGCTGACGCAACCCATGCCTTTGTAGGCGAAGGCGATGTCTTGTTGACTGTCGCGCAAGCGCAGCAGGTTGCCGCTGGCGTCGTAGTCGAGCGTGCGGACGTTGCCGTCGGGCTCGCGCACTTGCAGCACGCGTCCGCAGGCGTCGAAGCGGCGTGTGCGCGTGTTGCCGTTGGCGTCCACCTCCTCGAGCGGCCAGCCCAGGGCGTTGTAGCGCCACCGTTGCGCGCTGCCGTCCGGCGCAAAGAGCGCCACGACGTTGCCGCCGCTGTCGTACTCGAGCAGCGAGCGCCCGCCGTTGGCGTCTTGCACCTCGACGAGCAGCCCTCGCGCGTAGGTGAGGCGAGTAGTGGCGCCGAGCGGATCTCGGTGCTCGATGAGCTGACCGAACGCGTCGTAGCGGAGCTGCCACTTGCCGCCCAGCGCGTCATGGTGCTCGATGGGGAGATCCCGCTCGTCATAGACCGAGCTCAGCTTCGCGCCATCGGGGCCGACGCGCTCGAGCAGGTTGCCGCGCTCATCGTACGTGAAGCGCGTGACGCGGCCGAGCGCGTCGGTCATCTGCACCGGATCGCCGTTCTCGAACAGCGTCGAGGTCACCGCGCCGTGCGGATCCGTGACCCTTAGCACGCGCGCGCCATCGTGCTCGTACACGGTCTCGTGGGCGCCCGAGTCGCGCACGCGCGTGACGCCGGGCGCGTACGACAGCTCGCGATAATAGAGGCCACCATCGCCCCAGGTGCGGGTGCAGCGCGCGTTCTCGTCCCGCCCGTCGTACTCGAAGTAGAAGCTCAGCCCGCTGCGATCCGTCTCCCGCACCAGCAGATGACCCTCGTAGCGATAGTGCATGGAGGCGCCCAGCGCGTCGGTCACCGTGGCCAGGTTGCCGAGCTCGTCGTACGCGTAAGTGCAAACCGTGAACAGCTGCGTTGGGTCTTCGGGGTTCGGGGCGCGCAGGGCGACGATGCGGCCCTCAGCGTCGTACTCCAGGCGAATGGGTCGCCCGGCGCTGTCGCGAAGCTCGCTGAGGCGTCCGGCGGCGTCGTAGCCGAGCCGAATGGCGTGTCCAGCGCGGCTGACCACTTCGCGCAACACGTGCAGCTCGACATCGGCAGGGAGCTCTGGCGCCCTCGCCGCGGCCGGCGCGAAGCGCTGCGTCAACCCGGTGTGACTCTGCACCAGGTAGCCGCTGGCATCGCGCTTGATGGTGACGCGCTCCTGGCGATCGAAGTACTCATCGCCCTCGGCGAGCGGCGGAAACGCCAGCATGCGCCCGTCCGGCAGGCGCTGGACGGCGATCTCCTTCGTCACATAGAGCGCGCTGTCGTAGCTGTGATGCCAGCCGTGCCCGAACGGGCCACGGTACGTGCTCGTGCTGTACCACACGCGCTCGAGCTCGAACGGCAGCGGGCCCGGCAGCGAGAGATCGATGAAATCCGTGAAGAGCTTGCCGCTGGCGACGTCGACGGGGTGACCGGTGACGACGCACGCGGCGCGGCGCGCGGCGTTGCGCGCCGAGTTACCGAGCTTCAGCGTCTGCCCCCACAGCTTGTTCGCGAGCTTCCGCGCCCGGCTCGACAGCGCCTTCCACAGCCGCGCGCCGGGGCCGCGCAAGAACTTGCCGGCGAGCCCGAGCCCGGCGCGAAACGCCAGCGCCATGAGTGAAATCGTCGGCGGTCCGCCGACGAAGACCCCGCACGGGATCGCCAGCACGACGCTCGTCGGCAGCACCAGCCCGCGCAGCTTCTTGCTGGGCTTTTTCGCCTTGCGTGGGATGGGCGGCAAGCCGATGCACTGACAGGACAGCGCCGGCAGGCCCAGATAGCTGAAGGCGTCGCCATCCGCGCTCACGATTTTGCTGCCCATGAAGAGCTGCATCTCGTTGCCGATCGGCTTTACGAAGGTACCGCCCAGCGGAAAGTGCGGCACCATCAGCCCGAAGGTGCCCGCGCGGGCGCGCGGCAGGCCGTTGACGAACACGTCTGCGCCGAGCTTCGGGATGAAGTCGAAGGGATCGAGCACGAAGCCGATCGCCGGGTGCGGCAGCAGCACGGGCGGCGCGCCCGGCGGCTGGATCAGGTGAAAGTCGATCCCGAGCACGGGATCGAGCGTTTTCGCCGCAGGCATCATTCGGCGTGGCCCCGAGCGAGTACACTAACGCGATGTGGCGCGCAGACAAAAGCCGGACGACGACGCGAGGATCCGCGGTTCGGCTCACGGTTCGGCATCCGCTGGGGTGTCCGCACCCGAAGACCCGGGGTAACGAGCGGCGAGCGCTCGCTGATCGATTAGGATAAGGCCCGCAGCGAGTACGAGTGCAGCGCAGGCAATGACTCCAGATGCAAACGGTGTGACGAACCCCGGCGTCGACGTGGGCGACGTGATCGCGGGGAAGTACCGTCTGCACGCGCTGCTCGGCGTGGGGGGCATGGGCGTCGTGTTCGCGGCCCGCCACACCGAGCTGAACGGCGAATTTGCGCTGAAGTTCTTGTCACGGGAGGCGCTGGCCAGCCCGCAAGCCGTCGGGCGCTTTCAACGCGAAGCTCGCGCGGCCGCCAAGCTGCGCAGCGAACACGCGGTGCGGGTTTTCGACGTGGGCACCCACGAGAACGGTGTCCCGTACATCGTCATGGAGTACCTGGAGGGCGGGGACCTCGGCCGGCTGCTGCGCAGCGGCGAGCAGCTGCCCATCGCGGAAGCCGTCGACTACGTGCTCCAGACCTGCGCGGCCATCGCCGACGCGCACAAAGCCGGCATCATCCACCGCGATATCAAGCCCTCCAATTTGTTCTGCGTGCCGCGCGCCGATCAGGGCCTGACCATCAAGGTGCTCGACTTCGGGATCTCGAAGGTCGTGGACGAGCTGCCCAGCGACGGCGGGGTCACGGCCACGGGTAACTTCATCGGCTCTCCGAGCTACATGTCTCCGGAGCAGATGCGCTCGCCGAGCCGCGTCGACTTGCGTACGGATATTTGGTCGATCGGCGTCGTGCTCTACGAGTGCCTCACCGCGAAGCTGCCGTTCCCGGGCGCCAGCTTCCCCGAGATCTGCCTGCGCGTGGCGCAGGATCCGCCGCTGCCTCCGCGCAGCCATCGCCCGGAGCTCCCGGTCGAGCTCGAAAACATCATCTTGAAGTGCCTCGAGAAGGACCGCGAGCAGCGCTATGCCAGCGCCAGCGAGCTCGCCGCGGCGCTGCGGGAGTTTGCTCCGCAAGCGCAGAAGCAGGTCAGTGAGTCATCACGGCGCATCGCGGACAAAGTGCAGGAGCTCACGCTGTGGAAGCCGATCGCGCGCGGAGCTCCGCGCGCGGCGTCGTTCAGCCTCACGCAGCCGAGCTGGGTGCGCACGGCGGCGGGCGTCGCGGCGCGGCGACGGCCGCTGCTGTTGGGCTTGGCCGCCGTAACGCTCACTGCGCTCGCGGTCGCGATTTTCTTCGCGTACCGCGCGCCCAAGGTGCAGCGCGAGGCGTCCGGCGCGCAGCCGGCGCCGTCCGCCAACGCCGCGACGACCATCACGCCGGGGCCGATCAACGATCCGGTCGCGCCGGACGAGTCGCTCGTCCCGTTCGCGGATTCGGCGCTCGCGTCGCCGTTACCAGCGCCCGCGCTCAGCACCAGCGCGCAGGAGGAGCAGCCAGCGATGGCTCGTCCGCTGCCGAGACTTCAACCCGTCGAGCCTCCGTCCGCGACGCGCAGCGCTGAGCCGCCCACGAGCGCGCGAGCACCTGCAGCGGCGACCCCCGCGGCGCGGCGTACGACCACCAAGCCCGCCGCGGAGCGCGACGCACGCAGCTCCACCTGGAAACGCCGATGACGATGAAGACCGTTCCTCGCCTCTCGGAAGCTCTCATGATCGCCGCGTCGCTGCTAGCGGCGAACGCCGCGTCGGCCCAAGAGGCGCCGGCGCCAGAGTCTGCGCCGGCAGGCGCGCCCGCCCCTGCCGGCGACCGCGTCGCCGAAGCCGATCGCCTATTTCAGGCCGGCATCGAGCGCATGGACGCCGGCGACTTCGCCGCGGCTTGCCCGCTGCTCGAGCAGAGCCAAGCGGCGGATCCCAGCAGCGGCACCTTGCTCAACCTGGGTGACTGCTACGAACACCTCGGGCGCACCGCTTCCGCCGACGATGCCTTCGCTGCGGCGGTCGAGCTGGCGAAGAACACGCGGCGCTCGGACCGCGTGCAGGTGGGAGAGCTGCGGCGCGCGCGGCTGGCTCCGCAGCTCCGCCGCTTTCGGCTCGTGCTGCCGGCGCAGTCCACGCCGAACCTGTCCATCGCGCTCGACGGCCAGCCCCTTTCGCCGCGGACCGCGCTGTTCGCGATCGATCCCGGCGCTCACGCGCTGCGCGTGAGCGCGCCGGGGTATCAAGACTTTACGGCGCAGCTGGAGGCGCCGGAT
This sequence comes from uncultured Sorangium sp., assembly GCA_966250485.1. Lineage (GTDB taxonomy): Bacteria > Myxococcota_A > Polyangia > Polyangiales > Polyangiaceae > PMG-095. The sequence goes on from CBINHN010000040.1 coordinate 19,464, forward strand.
CCCGGATTCACGTTCGACGTTCGCATTCCGCAGCTGCAACCAGTCCCGACCTCCCCACCGCAGCGTCCCGACGCGGCGCCGCGCGAGGCATCATCGAGCCTGGACGGCAACACCATCGCAGCGCTGGCTTGCGGCGCGGTCGGCGTCGCCGGCGTGGTCGGCGGCACGATTTTCGGCCTGCAATCCATCTCCAAGCACGATGAGTCCGATCGCTACTGCAAAGGCAATTCTTGCAGCGATCCACGCGGTGTGGAGGCGATGGACAGCGCGCGCAGCGCTGGAAATGTCTCCACCGTGAGCTTCATCGTGGGCGGCCTCGGCCTCGGCGCGGCGACGCTGCTGTGGTTCACGCGGCCCACCCCGCGCAGCGAAGGTTTCAGCGCGCAGCTCGGTTTGTCACCTGGAGCGGTGCAGCTGCGCGGCAGGTTCTGACGCCAGTTACTCCCTGCCGTCGCCTTCTCCGTCAGCAGGCTCCTCGCTGCTCTGCGCGGCGCTGCGTGCGCCGGCCCAGTCGATGGGCGCCTGGTCGCGTTCACTCCACGTGCGCGAGACCACCTCGGCCAAGGCCTCTGCGTCGATGTTTGGCGCCATCAGCTGGCCCAGCGCCAGCGCCGGATCGACCGCCGCGGTGAGCGTCTCGACGCGCGCTTCGGGCCCAGCGAGCACCTGCGTGCCCGTGGGTCCTTCGATCACGACGCCGGGACCCGCGCTGTACAGCCAGGTATCCAGCGCCGCCTCGACGTCGGCGTCCGAAGGGCTCTGCGGCTCGAGCAAGCCCTCCCAATCCTCCCCGAGCAGCTGCGTCATCTTCTGGTTCAGCTGCGCGCGCTCGCTGCGCCGGCCGACGCCGCGCGCCAGGTGGAGCAGCGCTCGTCCTACGAAGGGCAGCGTCGTTTGCCGCCGCTCCAGCGCCGGAACTCGTTCAGCGACGGCGAGCGCCGCGATGAGGTGCTCGCGCGCGCGCCCCTCGTTCTTGGCGTGTTCTTCGCAATGAGCCGCGAGCCGGCGGCACTCGAGCTCGCTCTTCGCGTCCGAGAGGGCGCGCGCCACGGGCAGCGCTTGATCCATGAAGATCTTGGCGCCCAGCTGCCACACCGAGCCGGTGATCGCTACTACGCCTTTGCTCAAGCGAGCCTGTAGCAACAGCGGCGAGAGCCAGGTCGCGCCGAAGCGAATATCGTGATGAGTCGCGCGCTCCGCCTCTTCGAAGCTGGCAAAAGCCGCCGGTAGATCGCCGAACGCGAGCGCCGCGGCGCCGAGCATTTGGTGCGCCGCGAACTCCAGGTGCGACCAGCCCTGTTCGCGAGCGATGCCCGCGGCCTGCTCACAGCCGCTGCGCGCCGCCGCGAGCTCTCCCTCTGCGATGGAGCGGTTGGCTTGCAGCAGATGCTGCCGGTAGCGGCCGGGCGGCTCCGCGTAGTCAGTGCTCGCGCGGTTGAGCTCCTCCAGGGCGGCGGGCATGTCCAACGCCGCGCGCTCGAGCCAGATTCGCCCGGGGTGCGCGCGCGCCAGCACCGGGCCGAAGCTGCGCTCGAGCGCGCAAGTGACGCTCACCCGGATGTCCGCGTCGCTCAGCAGAAAGGCCAGCTCGGACAGCCAGCGCGCGTAGCTCTCGGCGCTCACTACGTCCTCCGGGAGCAGAGAAATCAGCAGCTGCTGGCCGGGCGAGCAGTGGCGCTCCTTCAAGCTGGCGAGCGCCGCGATGAGATGAAGCTGATCCGGCGGTGGCTCGCCGCGCTGCCGTTCGCTGCGGGCGGGCGCCGCGGGGGCCTGCCACGGCGCGTCGTACACGCCGTCCGCCGCGAGCTCGTCGGCGCGCTCGCGCTCGCTGTTCAGCAGAGCTTGGACCAAGCTGATGCCGTGCGTGGCGCGCGCGGTAAATGGCGCGTTGCACTCGAGCAGCACGTAAGAGGGCTCCGCCGCCTCCGTCCGCGAGCGAATGAAGGCCTCGAACATGCGCGGCTCGTCCTCCGCGAGCTGCCAGCACACGATGCGCGCCCTTGGATCCGCCAGAAACTCGCGCAGCGCTCGCTCCAAGCGCTCCAGGCGTGAACGGATCGGCGCGTGCGCGTCCGTCATCGCGACTCAGACCGGACCCGCCTTGGACGGTTTGGACGCCTTCAGCAGATTCACGCGCTCGCCCATGATGTTGGTGTCGCCGTCGGAGGTCACGATCGTCGTCTTGCCGCACAACATCGCGCCGTCTGCGCCCAGATCCAGCGCGTTGCCCCCGACCGCCGCCGACACCGCGCTGGGAGACGAAATCGAAATCCCGGATTTCGAGATGACGATGCTGTGCTCCCCGCACGACAGCACCAAGGCGTCTTGCGCCTGGATGCTGACGAGCGTCGCTGGCCCACCCGCCGCCGCGTTACTCGGCGGCCCGGCGCTGATCGTGCCGCTCGGGCAGTGAATTTGGAAGCCGCCGCGGGACTCCAGCGCGAGCCCGTCCGCGTCCAGCCCGTAGGCGCCGCCTTCGACGCTGGTCGCCTTGTCGCCCTTGATCGTCTCGCGGTCGAAGGCCTTCACGGTGGCGATACGGCCCGCGTCATGCGTCATCGTCCGCAGGCCTTGGGTGTGCAGCGAGTCACTGCCCGACACCGCGACGCTACGCGAGCCCTGCACGCTGCAGGCGTCGCTCGCCAACACGGTCGTGGTCCGGTTCGCGCCGATCGAGACGGTCTGGTTCGTCCCCACCGAGATGAGCTGCTCGGTGCCGACCGAGAGCAGCTGCGCGGTGCCGACCGAGACGCTTTGCTGGGCGCCGACCTTGGTGCTCTGGTCGTTCTTCACGACCGTGTTCAGATCGCGCTCCGCCTGGACGTAGACCTCCTCGCGCCCGCGCTGATCTTCGAAGCGGATCTCATTGGCGTTGTCGAGCCGGCCGCCCTTCGTGCTGCGGCTCTTGATCCCGCTCTGCGTCGCGTTGGCGGGCAGCGCGAACGGCGGCATGTTGTCGGCGTTGTAAACGCGCCCGACGACGAGCGGTCGATCCGGATCACCCTCCAAGAAGTCGACGATCACCTCCTGTCCGATGCGCGGCAGATGCAGGCCGCCGAAGCCGCTGCCCGCCCACAGCTGCGCCACGCGCACCCAGCAGGAGCTGTTCTGATCGCAGCCACCGTAGCGATCCCAATGAAACTGCAGCTTCACGCGGCCGTATTCGTCGGTCCAAATCTCTTGTTGGCTCGGGCCAACCACGATCGCGGTCTGGGGGCCCTCTACCAAGGGCTTGCGAGTGCGTCGCGCCGGCCGAAACGGGCGCTTGGCGTCCATCGCCACGAACTCACAGCGGCATTGCTCCTCCGTCGGCGCGAGCTCGGCGGACTCATAGCCGCCGGTGCTGACGCGGTACTGCGTCTCGAGCAGCAGGTAGCGTCGATTTTGCTCGTCCCGCGGGTAACCCGTGAGGGTGAACAGTGCCCCCGCCTCGAGCCCGCGCGCGTCACCGCTGCCGCGGACCAGCTCCGCGTCGAGCTGCAGCGCTTCCAGTCGTAGCCGGGCGCGCGCGTCGGCTTGCTCCTGCCCGCTGCTCACGCCGGGATACTCGAACACCTCGCTGCCGTCGCCCTCCGCTTCGGCTGCGCGGACGCTGCCGGTGTACGGTCGCGAGCCGCTGCGCTCGAAGTTGAACCCGTTGGCGGCGTACGCCGCGGGGACGAGCTGCCGCGACACGAGCCAGCGGTCGATGTGGTCGCGCTCGCGCCGGCGGCCGTCGAGAGCAGGATAGTACGGAACCTGCTCGTAGCCGGGCGCCTCCGAGTGCGCGGCCAAGGCGTCGGCCAACACCAGCACGTGCTTCCCTTCGCGATGCTCGAAGAAAAAGTAGATGCCCTCTTCCTCGAGGATGCGCTGCATGAACGCCAAGTCGGACTCGCGATACTGAACGAGGTATTCGCGCGCCTCGTATTGGGCGGTGAGCGCGTTGCGCAGATCTCGCACTCCGTGCTCGTCGAGCAGCTGCAGCGCGACGCTCGGCACGTCCTTGCCCTGAAAGATGCGACAATTGTGGGTATTGCTCAACAGCCACAAGGAGGGCCGCAGCCACGCCTCGTAGCGCAAATAGCGCCCGTGGTCGCCCTGCGCGGCGAGGTGCGTCACCACGCCGTTCAACTGGCGCCGCGCGCCCTCGGCGAGCGACAGCTCGACGTGCAGCGGTTGACCGAGCAACGGCGCGACGTCCACGGACTCGCTCGCCAGGAGCTCGACTTTGTACTCGAACGGCTCGCTGAGCGCCTCGCGCCCGACCAACGAGAGCGGCAAGAGCTCGCCCTTCAGACTCGGAGCAACGACGGTGAGACTTCTCGCTGAAGGCATTTTCCTCTCGTCATCCGACGGCGCGCCGCGCATCACGCACACGGGGCGCCGTCAATACTCCACGTACAGCTCTTGATGCACCGTACAGTCGAGGGCGGAAACGGAGACGTAACAGTCAGCCAGCACTTCCTCATTCGTACAGCCGCCGTTGTCGCGCTTGCACCAGGTGCCACGGCTGACCGGGATGCCGCTGAGGTCGTTCGGCGTATCGCAAAACACCACGCGCGTGCAGCACGTCGTGTCGCACTTGCTCTGGTCGCTCCAGGCGCCCCATTTGCATTCGTTGCTGCACGTCCTCGTCTGCGTCTTGCTGCCGCCGCAGGGGCAGTCGACGCTCTTGCTGTCGGGGGTGCCGGGCGAGCACTCGACGGAGATCTTGCAATCGCCAGCGGCCTTCCAGGCGCCCCAGGTGCAATCGGCGCTACAAGTCCTCGCGATCGGCTGCTGGCCCATCATGCAATCGCCGCAAGCTCGGGTGTCCGTCTGTGAGTTGCCAGGCGTGCATTCGGCGCTGGTGGGGCAGGCGCCGCCGCTAGACATGCCTGCGTCGCCAGCCGCGCCGCCCGACAAACGAGCGCCGCCGGCACCAGCGTCGGGCCCTCCTGCTTCGGCTTCGCCAGCCGCACCGCCGAGTCCAGCCGCGCCGCCGCCCGAGGCTCCAGCGCTCTCTGCGCCTCCACTGCTATCAGCCCCGCTGACCGCGCCGGCGCCGTCCGCGCCGCTCGCGCCCGCCCGCGGTTGCTCCGTGCTGCCCACCGAGCGCGCGCCGCCTCGCGCGTCGTACGCGCTGAACGTTGCGCCGCCGCTCGCGCTCATGTACGCGCGCCGATCATTATCCAACAGTCCATTGCACGCGAGCGCCGTGAGCAAAACCGTGACGACGTGAAATTTGGAAAACGCACGGCGTCGAGCTGCCATGGGATCGCGAAGGGCAGGGGGAGCGGCGGAAGTGTGCGCCGAAACCGCGCTGGAGCGCAAGCCGCTCAGCGACTGTCATCCGTCCATGTCCGCCACACCTTTCAGGGTTGAGCCAGCCATGGTCGCGGACTCAATGAAGACTCAAGCACCCGATTCGACGCCGACCAGATTCATGCTCACGTCCCAGAGCTGCCTGCGGGCGCTTGCGTCATAGGCCTGCTCGTGAGCGCGCGCCCCGCGTTGTCCGTCATAGTACTGGCCGCTCACAGCTGCCAAATCGGGGTCGACAGCCAAGCGCACCACCGCCGCGACGCCTTGCTCGAGGCTGTCTATCGTGTTGGCCCAGGCCTCTGCCACCATCTTCGTCGGCATCAGCGTCCCCGGATGTAGCGCATTGACCGTCACGGCGCTGCCCTCCAGGCGTGAGGCGAGCTCGAAGGTTGCCATGATCAGCGCGAGTTTACTGCGCGCGTAGGCGCGCCCGGCGTCGTATTCACGTTCCAGCATGAGGTCGTCGAAGTCGAGCGGCGCCTGGCCAATCGACGCCACGTTGACGATGCGGCTCGGCGCGGACGCTCGCAGCAGCGGCAACAGCAAGTGCGTGAGCAGGAACGGCGCGAGATAGTTGACGGCGAAGCGGAGCTCATAGCCCTCGCGGCTCTGCTCGCGGACTTGCCTGCCGGTGGGCCCGCGTCCGATGCCCACGTTGTTGATCAGGACATCGAGGCGCGCCTCCTTGTCGCGGAGCTCGCGCGCGAAGCGCCGGACCTCCGCCAGCGAGGACAGATCAGCCAGGTAGCCACGGGCGCGGACGCCCGTTTCACGCTGCAGGAGCTGCAACGTGGTCTCCAGGCGCTGCTCGTCGCGGCCGTGGATCAGGACGCTCGCGCCGCGCCGCGCGAGCTCGACGGCGACCGCTCGTCCCAGTCCGTCCGTGGAGCCCGTAATGAGCATGACGCGATTCTCTAGGGATTCAGCCATGGCCGAGAGCCTGGTGCAGGAAGCGTCGCCTCGGAAGTGGGGTGTCGTAATTCATGAAATCACTTCGATGGATCAGGATTTGCGTCAACGGTTACGCCCGCCAGCTGCGCACGCGCGCCCCGCCGTGAATCATGCTCTGAAACTCGTCGCCGAAGTATAGGTACGGGTGCACGCGCTCGAGCGCGCTGGCCTCGTCGAGCCTTGCGACCAGCTCCGCCGGCAGCTCCAGCTCCAGCGCCCCGAGGTTGCTCTCGAACTGCGCGAGCTTGGTCGCGCCGAGCAGCGTAGAGGTGATTCCGGGCTTGCCGAAGACCCAAGCGAGCGCGACCTCCGCGGGAGAGCGGCCCAGCTCTTGCGCCACCGCGCGCACGGCGTCCAGGGTGTTCCAGCTCCTCTCCGAAGGTCGCGCGAAGCGCTGGAACACCGGGTTGCTCGAGCCCTTCATGACGTCGATGCGCCCGCTGCCCTGCGAGCCCGTCTCGCCGCGTCGGTATTTCCCCGCTAGAAACCCGCTCGCCAGCGGGCTCCAGGGCACGACGCCCAGCCCGAGCTCGCGGGCCGCGGGCACGTGCTCGCGCTCGATGCTGCGCTCGACGAGGGAGTACTCGAGCTGCAGCGCGATCGGCCGCTCCCATCCGAAGCGCTCGGCCACGCTGACGTAGCGCGCCACGTACCACGCCGGAACGTCTGACAGCCCGACGTAGCGCACCTTGCCGGCGCGTACGAGCTCGCTCAACGTCGACGCGACCTCCTCGACCGGCGTGTGCATATCCCAGCAGTGCAGCCAGTAGAGATCGATGTAGTCGGTGTCGAGCCGCCGTAGCGAACCTTCGACCGCGCGGTAGATGTTCTTGCGGCCGTTGCCGCCGGCGTTCGGGTTGCCGGGCTCGGCGTTGAAGGTGAACTTGGTCGCGATCACCGCGCGCTCGCGCGCGCCGCGCTCCTTCACGAATTTCCCGAGCAGCGCCTCGCTCTTGCCGCCGCTGTACAGATCGGCGCTGTCGAAGAAGTTGCCTCCCGCGTCGAGATAGCGCTCGAAGAGGGCGCGGGCGGTGCCCTCCTCGGCGCCCCAGCCGGAGTCGTTTCCGAAGGTCATCGTCCCCAGACCGACGGGGCTGACGCGCAGTCCCGAGCGGCCCAAAGTGACGTAATCGTGGAGTTTCATTGCATTCTGTCTCCTCTCGCGTTGAACCTAGGCCCCCACGCTCATGAATAAAAGGCGCACAATGCTTCATAACCTTTTTAGGTTTGCTAAAAAGACGGTCGATGCACGATCTCCGCGGCGCCCTCGCGTTCGTGACCGTCGCGCAACACCGCAGCTTCACGGACGCCGGTCGTGCGCTGGGCGTGACGGCGTCGGCGTTGAGCCAATCCGTTCGCGCGCTCGAGCAGCGCATCGGTCTGTTGCTGCTCGTGCGCACGACGCGCAGCGTGAGCCTGACAGACGCAGGGCAGCGGCTCTATCAGCGGCTGGCTCCCGCGCTGAAAGAGACCGCCGCGGCCATAGAGGAAGCGCGTGGTGCGGGCGACGTCGTTCGCGGCACGCTGCGTTTGACGTTGGGTCACCTCACGGTGTCCGTGATCCTGGAGCCGGTATTGAAGCCGCTGCTGGCGCGGCACCCCGAGCTCTCCGTGGAGCTCTCGGTCGAGGATCGCTTCGTCGACATCGTGGCGGAGGGCTTCGACGCGGGGATCCGGCTGAGTGAAGCCATCGAGCCGGATCTGACGGCGGTGCGCCTGACGCCGCCGTTTCGTTTAGTGGTCGCCGGAGCGCCCGCGTACTTCGCGCGACACGGGCGGCCGCAGCAGCCGCGCGACCTCTTGCGCCACGAATGCATCAATTACCGCATGCGCTCCACGGGGGCCGTCTACGCCTGGGAGTTCGAGCGGCGCGGCAAGGAGCAAGAAGTCGCCGTGCGCGGCCGCCTGATCACGAACGACGGTCAGTCGATGCTCGCCGCTGGCGTCGCCGGCCTCGGTCTCATCTATATCCACGAACCGGCGCTCACCTCTCACTTGGAGAGCGGCGCGCTCGAGCTGACGCTGGAGGACTACGCCGTCACGGTGCCGGGGTTTTTCCTGTATTTTCCCCAGCGCAGCGCGCAGCAAGCGAAGCTCCGCGCCTTCATCGACGCGGCGCGCGCGGCGCTCCGTCCGCCACCAGCGGCGGGTGCGAGCCGTCGCCGTACGAAGCCGTGATACGTCCAGCACGCGCCAGCCGTCCGCGCACGGCGCCATGCCGCTCGCCCGAGCGGGCTCAGGCCCCTTCACCGCTCAGCGAGTCACTGCGCGGAACGATGTGCAGCTCGCTCGCGCCGCCAGTGATTTCGAGCGCGTAGCCTGGCGCGTCGCCGTGGACCGCTCCCGTCGACAGCCGGACGCCGCCGCCGAGCGCGTCGAAGCGCTGCTCGTCGAGGCTGAGCCCGGAGATCCCGCCGCGCACCGCGAGCGCTACCGCGGTGTCGGCGGGACGGCGCAGGCCCAGGTCGCTCACGCCGCCCGAGATGCGCAGCGGCACGAGGCCCGCGGGCGCAGGCAGGTCGAGACGTACCGCGCTGGCGCCCCCGCTGACGTCGAGACCCGTGAGCTTACCGGACGTGAGGTCGGCCTCGACACACGCCAGCCCGCCGCGGATCTGCAGTGTCCATTCGACGGCGGGATGGAGCACGATATCGATGTCGCGATAGCCGCCGGCCAACGCCGCGGCAAACCAGGAGCCGAGCGTAGCCGGCCAGGATAGGCGCAGCTCCGAGGCGGAGACGCGCAGGCGAGCGGGAGGGCCGTCGCCCCAGTCGACGGCGAGCAGGTCCGTCGCTTGCGGATCGACGTACACGTGCGCGTCGGCCAGGCCCGAGCACAGCGTCAGCCGCATCCGCGTCTCCCCTTCATACGGTAGGAAGAGGCCGTCGAACTCCACGTGGGCTTGGCGGCAACGAGGCGAACGGACGGCATCGGCGGCGTGCAATTCCTGGATTGTCATGAGGTGCTCCTTGGCTTTGTATGAGAACGGGCTACGTTGTTTCGGATCGACCATGAATACGTTCTAATAAGTATCTTAGTTGCTAAGAAAGTTTGGTCAAGAGGATCTTGCTCGCCGTGTCACGTTCGCGAAAAACTCAAGGGGTCTCAATGGTTGCGGCTGCGCTCGGGCGACTCGCTCGCGCGGAGGGGGTGCTGCGCGCGGCAGCGGCGGAGCACGTGGGCCTCAGCCCGGCGGATTTCGAGGCCGTTCAATACTTGGCTGAAGCCGGCGCGGTACCGGCGGGTCGCATCGCCGAAGCCATGCAGATCACCAGCGGCGCGGTCACTGGCCTCATCGATCGCTTGGAGCGCAGCGGCTGGGTCGAGCGCGCGCGTCACGAGGTGGACCGGCGTCAAGTCGTGGTGCGGCTGGCGGCCGAGCGTCGTGAGCTCATCGACGCCAGCCGGGCGTTGCGTGAGCGGCTGCTCGCTGAAGCGCTCGCCGAGCTCGATGATACTGCGCTGCACGAGACGGCGGCGCTCCTCGACGGCGCGACCCAGCAGCTGCTCGCCGGCGCTGCGGAGCTCGCCGGCGAGCGCGCCGCGCGCAACGCCGATGAGTGCGATGAGATGGCTCGCGCGCCGCTCGCCGGAGTCGAGCACGGCCGGCTGCGCTTCGCGTCGGGCGCCGCGCGCCTGACGCTGCGCGGCGCGCGCATCAAGGATCTTTACCGGGCGACCTTCGAAGGCAAGCGGCCGCGCGTGACGCTCGGCGCGCCGGGAGAGGTCGACGTTCGATATAAAGGCTTCTCGTGGTTCGGCGCAGGCGACGTGGCGGCGCAGCTGACGCTCACGAGCGCGGTGCCCTGGTCCATCGAGATCCGCCGCGGGGTCTCCCAGCTGGTCGCCGAGCTGCGCGACCTGCAGGTCGAAGCGATTGAAATCAGTGGGGGCGCGAGCGAATCGGAGCTGGCGCTACCTGCGCCACGGGGGACCTCGACGCTGCGGCTCTCAGGCGGGGCGAGTCGCCTGCTTATCCGACGTCCGCGCGGCAGCGCGGCGCAAGTTTCGGTGCGCGGCGGCGCCAGCAATCTGGTCTTCGACGCCCAGCAGCTCGGCGCGGTTGGCGGCGCCACCCGGCTCTCGACCCCGGGCTGGGACTCGGCGTCGGATCGCTGGGCCATCGAGCTGACCGGCGGCGCTAGCGATCTGTCGATCATCGAGGAGTAGCGCGCGAGCGCTTCGCCGGCGCGCTCGCGCGTTCACGCGCGACCGCTGATTGAAAAAAGATTCGGCCCTGTGAAGGTTCGGGCAGCGCCTGACTCTAACTGCGAGTTGGCTTGAATTGGCTGGTAGCAGGCTTCACTACGGGACGAGGGAAATCATGGTGGCAACGCGAGTGGGATTCTCCGCTTTTGGTATTCTTTTCATTTCCGTCGGGGTCGCGGCGTGCTCCAGCGCACCGGAGGACGCCGCTACGGAGGCGACGCGCTCGGACGCGCAGGCGCTGATCCCCGTGACGATCACGCCGGAGGCTCGGCTCGCCACCTGCAGCCAGGATCTGCGGGTCACCGCCGGTCTCGTGTCACCCGACGTCTGCGCCGGCGCCGACATCTTCTTTCGCGAGACCTTCGGCGGCAATGGCCGCACCTGCGGCAGCTGTCACCCCATGGCGAACAACACGACCGTGGATGTGCCGTTCCTGACGGCGCTGCACCAGAGCAATCCCAACGACCCGCTGTTCGTCTTCGAGACCGACCCGGCGCTCAGCGGGCTCGAGACCGGCGATCTGCTGAACGCCGCCGCCGTGCTCGAGAACGTCGACGGCTTCGAAGATCCAACCAACAAGTTCGTGTCCCGCGCGATCAACCATGTGCTGTCATTGCGCACCAGCTTGTTACCTGATTTCGGCGACGGCACCTCGAATCCTCCAGTCGAGCGCACCGGCTGGGGTGGAGACGGCTCACCAGGTGACGGCTCGCTGCGGCAGTTCTTGAACGGCGCCATCAAGCAACACTTCACCCGCACGCTGGCGCGGGTGGAGGGCACGGATTTTCGCCCCGCGCTGCCGCTCGAGCTCGAGCTCACCGCGCAGTTCCAGCTCAGCTTGGGTCGCCAGAACGAGCTGGACCTGGCGAGCGTACGGATCACGGACGCGGACGCCGAGGACGGGCGTCAGGCGTTCATGGACCCGCAGCGCGGGCGCTGTAACTTCTGCCACTCGAACGCCGGGGCGAACTTCATCGACACGCGGCTCAACCGCAACTTCGACACCGGGACGCGTCACGCCGTCGGCAACCTCGATATGGGCCTGACGATCGGGACGATGGACGGTCACGGCTTCGTCGACGGCGGCTTCGGCTCGACTCAGCCGATCGACGGCGATGGCATCGGCTTCCCCGACGCGTTTGGCGACGGCACCTTCAACCCGCCCCCGCTCATCGAGGCGGCGGACACCGGGCCGTTCTTCCACAACAACGCGCGCGGACCCGAAATCGAGGACGCCGTCGCGTTCTACGCTTCGGCGCCGTTCAACTTCTCGCCGGCGCAGGCGTTCATGACGGCTCGCTTCGGAACGCCGCTGAACCTGTTTGCGCAAGACTCGTTTCACATCGCTCGCTTCTTGCGCGTGCTGAACACCGCGTTCAACGCGGACCTGGCGTTGCAGCGCCTCAGCGCGGTAAAGACGTTGCTGACGAACTACGGCACGAGCCCGCAGAGCGCGACGCAGCAGCAGCTCGCGAACATCGTCAGCAATCTGCTGCCGCTGGCGGACGCAGAGCTCGAGGACGCGCTGCAGGTGATGAGCTTCGTCTCGCTGTATCCGGCGGTGCAGACGAGCTTCAGCCAAGCCCGCACGGCGATCGCGTCTGCGCGCCAGGCGACCACGCTCTCGGAGCGCAAGAGCTTCGTCGACGCTGCCATCGACAGCGTTCAAGCTGGGCGGCCCCAGCTCGGGACGAACATCACCTTCCAGCTCGGCCAGGGCAACTTGATGTTCTGACGGCACGGCGCCGCTCAGCGTGCAACCATCACGCTGAGCGCGAAACGCTGCCCCGCTCCTGGGCGGGGCAGCGCCGTGTGCCATGAGCATTACTTGCCGTGGCCGCCGCGCTTACCGTGGAAGCGCAGCTCGTCACCGCTCACGACGCCGTCTCCGTTCTTGTCGCGGCGAGCGAACCCTTCGCGGGCCATCGTCGCGGCTTCTTCGCGCGTGACCTTGCCGTCCTTGTTGGCGTCGGCGCGCGCGTGCATGAAGCCTCCGCGGCCTCGCAGCTCATCGGCGCTCAGGACGTTGTCCTTGTTCTTGTCGTGAGCGTCGAAGCGTCGCGTGGCGGCCGCCAGCCACTCCGCTTGCGTGATCTTGCCGTCCTTGTCGGCGTCCGGGCCTTTGAAGGCGAGCTCGTCGCGAGTGATGGCGCCGTCCTTGTTCTTGTCGCCGCGCTCGAACATCGCGCGCACAGAAGCCTCGGACTCGGCCCGCGTCAGCTTGCCGTCTTTGTTGCTGTCCGCGAACTTCAGGAGCCAGCGTGCAGGACCCTGCGCTTCGTCCGCGGTGATCGCGCCATCCTTGTTCTTGTCGAGGCTGTCGAAGCGCTGCGCGCCGGCCGCGAGCGCCTCGGCCACCGTAATCTTTCCGTCTTTGTTCGTGTCCTGGCGCTCGAACATTCGCGCCGGCCCCGGCCGAGCAGCGCGGTCTCCGGCGTGCTCTTCCGCGAGCGCAGCGCCGCTCAACGCCATCAGACAAGAGATTGCTACGACCGATTGTAACTTCTTCATTGAGCCTCTCCTCGTGCGGCGATCACGTCGCCTTCAGGGAGGTTCAACGCGGCACTGCCCGCTCTCCGTCGCGCGCGCTGCAGAAAAACAAGTACAGTGACGCTAGAACTCGTTTCGGGAGCCCGATGTTCGCTCTCGTTTAGCGGTAAGCTGCGGCAGCGACGGGAAGCGGTGCGCGCGGCGCGCGCGTTCGGGCAGCGGAGTGGTGGACATGGCGAGCGTGAGATGGATCGGCATTGGTTGCGGGCTACTGCTGGCCTACGGCTGCGGACGGGTGAGCTCGAACGGTGACGGCGAGGTGAGCGAAACTGGCGGCGGAGGGGCCGCGAGCGGAGGAGCCGGTCGCAGCAGCGGAGGGAGCGAGAGCGGGGGCGCGCCGACGAACGCTGGCGCATTGTCACGCGGTGGCGCGGCTTCACGCGCAGGCGCGTCTGCTGCGGGCGCTTCAGAGGGCGGTACCTCGCAAGCGGGGGCAGCGCAGGGGGGCGCATCACACGCCGGCACGTCGTCGGCGCTTGGCGGCGCGGGGCAGGGGAGCGAGGTGCAAGGGGGCGCTGACGCGGGTGGCGGCGCCGCAGGCAGTGAAGCGTTCGCGGGAGCAGCGGGCGACGCGGAGGGCGGCAGCGGCGGTCACGAAAGCGAGCCCGAATCCTGCGCCGCAATCGTTGCGAGCGACGGCGGGATGGATGCGCTGCAGTCCGCGATCGACGCGGCAGAGGTTCCGTCCACCATCTGCATCGAAGCGGGTGGTTACCGCGGTGATTTGCAGCTGCGCGCGGGCGTCAGCGTGCGCGGCATGGGTGTCTCCTCGGTGATTTGCGGCACGGTGCACGCCGACGCGGCGACCCAGCGCAGAACGACGGTCAGCAACTTGCAGATCGCGGGCGGCCTCGAGGCCACCGGCAACGTACGGCTCTCGCTCGTGGAGCTCGAGATCAACACCTGGCGCACGGCGGTTTGCTCGCCCGGCTCGAATCCCGTGCGCATCACACAGAACGCCGGGGGCAAGCTGGACCTCGTCATCGACCGCGTCATGGTCAACTCTCCCGGTTTCGAGATCAACGTCACCCCCGGCGCCGGCGTGATCGATGACTCGATCGTGCTCAAAAACTCGCGCTGCGACAGCTCGTCCCAATGCTACGAATTCCTGCGCTTCACCTTCGACACCGCGCCCGCCGCGCAAGCGGCCGCCGGCAGCCGCCTCGTGCTGGACGTCTTCAACAACGTCGTGAGAAATGTCGCCTTGGCAGGCGTCGTCTTCGACGTCCGGAGCGCGCTGGTCGCCGAAGACCTCGACCGCTCGCGCCTGTGGTTCCGCCACAATACGCTGGCCTCCGCGGGTGACGCGAACAGCGCAGTCTCCTTCTCGAGCGCTCCCAAGATACCGTTCGTCCTAGCGAACAACGTGATCGCGTACGTCGCGACGCCGGTGCACAAGCTCGATGCTTCCAACGTCATCGCTGTCGGCAACGTCTTCTCGGACGAGGCGAGCTCGACGTCTTGGTTCAGTGATTTCGAGCTCGGCGACTTCTCGCCGAGCTCGGGCTCTCCCTTGATCGGCGCTGGCGTAGACACCTACGGCGTCGCCACGGATATCGCCGGCACCTCGCGCGACGGCCGCTTCGACAGCGGCGCCTACCAGTACTGACAACGGCCGAGGTTTTACCAGCGAGGGCTCGCCTCGCCTTCGCGCGCGGCGCACCTGAAAGCCTTGGTCGGTCGTCGCCCTAGCAAGCCTTGCTGACGCGGGCGACGAACTCGCGCAGCCAGCGCTGGGCGGGGTCGTGTTCGAGCCGCGGGTGCCAGTACATGTGATAGTCGAACTTGGGGAGCTCGAGCGGCGGCGGAAAGAGCCGCAGCGGGTACGTCTTGGCGAGCTGGCGCGCGAGGCGCACGGGCATGGTGTTGATGAAGTCGGTCTGCGAGACGACCACCGGCGCGATCAAGAAGTTGGTGACGCGCAACGCGACGCGACGGACGAGCCCGCGCTGTGCGAGCGCGCTGTCCACCATGCTCCCCGGTGTGCCGTTGGGCGCGATCACCACGTGCCGCTGTGCCAGGTATTGCTCGAGGCTCGGCGCTCGCTTGATGTGCGGGTGACCACGGCGCGCCATGCACACGAAGCCATCTTCTAGCAACCACTCGTCGCTCAGGCCGCGCGTCTCCGGGAGCGGAACGCTGAGGGCGAGGTCGACAGCGCCGGAGTCGACGAGCTCGCGCACGTTCGGAAAGACGACCACCGAGAGGTCCAGGCCCGGCGCTCGCGTCGCGAGCTGCCGCAGCAGCGGTCCCATGACGAGCGCCTGCAAGTAGTCGCTCATGTTGACGGTGAACGTGCGGCGCGTGGTGCTGGGCTCGAACTCGGGCTCGCCGGCCACGGTGCTCTCGAGCGCGGCGAGGCCGCGCTCGAGCGCCGGTAATAGGCGCGCGGCGCGCGGCGTGAGCACGAGCGCGCGACCGCTGCGCACCAGCAGCGGATCTGCGTACAGCTCGCGCAGGCGTGAGAGCGCGTGGCTGGTGGCCGATTGACTCAAGCCGACGCGGGCGGCCGCACGCGTGACGTGCCGCTCGCTCAATAACGCGCGCAGCACCAGGAGCAAATTGAGGTCGACGCCGGACAGGACGCGATCATGCAGCATGTGCATGATTATAGTGCCGATATTGCATTGGACGCATTAGCCAGCGTTGGCCAGGCTCTGGGGGTCAGCAGGAGAAAACACATGTTCATCATCACTGGAGCTACGGGTCACACGGGGGCGGTCGCGGCGGAGACGCTGCTCGCCGCGGGTAAGCGGGTACGGATCGTGGTGCGCGACGCCGCCAAGGCCGAGCGCCTAAGGTCACTCGGCGCGGAGGTGTTCGTGGCGGACCTCAACGACCAAGCGGCGTTGGCGCGCGCGGTGCGAGCGGCCGAGGGCGTGTTCCTGATTTCGCCGCCGGACGTGACCGCCAAGGACTTCATCGCCGAACGCAAGCAGCTGACGGCGCGGCAAGTGAGCACGCTCGCGGCCGAAAAAGTGCCGCACGTGGTGTTGCTGTCGTCCATCGGCGCGCAGCTGCCGTCGGGTACGGGGCCGATCCTCAGCGTTCACCACGCCGAGCAGCAGCTCCGCGCCGCCGGTCTGGCGGCCACCTTCGTGCGCGCGGGTTACTTCGTCGAGAACTGGGGCGCGGTCATTCAGTCCGTGAAGAGCGACGGCGTGCTGCCGTCATTTTTACCGGCATCGCAGCGCATCGCGGCGGTGAGCAGCGTCGACGTCGGCAGGACCATCGCGCAGGCGCTGCTCGATGGACCGCGCGGCGTTCGCGTGCTCGAGCTGAGCGGTCCCACTGACGTCAGCGCGCAGGACGTGGCGGACGCCTTCTCGCGCATCCTCGGGAGGCCGGTTCGCGTGGCGGAGGCGCCGCTCGACGCCGTCGCCCCCACGTTCCAGTCGTTCGGTGTGTCCGAGAACGTCGCGGGTCTCTATCGTGAGATGTATGGCGCGCTCGCGCAGGGCAGGCTCGTCCCCGAGCCGGGTGAACACTTGCGGGGCAGCACGGAGCTCGAAACGACGCTGCGACAACTCGTCGGTTAGAGCAACGCGCCAGCGCTGTGGCATAAACGCGACGACGCCCGCGTCTTGGCCGTCGCTGCATCGTGAGGGTGGGGGCAGCGCGGCGCTGGCTTCGCGCCGCGGCGCGGTCTGAGGAAAATCGCGATGTCGCTGAAGGTCAGCGAGCTGGGTGGCTCTAAGGGTGCGGGTACTGGGAGCGACGCGTTGCGTGCGCACGTCATCGGCGTGCGCGCGCAATGCGGCCGCGCTCAGCACCCGAACACAGAGGAGCATATTCATGAAGCATTGGAAGACTGGGGTGGTCGGGTGCACGTTGCTCGCTGCCGCGGCGACGGCTGGCTGCTCGAGCAGCGGCGAAGAATCACTGGGCTCTACGCGCAGCGCGCTGTTGAACTCCGACCAGTTCTTGTACTTCACCTGCAACGCGACCGGCTGGACGCCCGTCGAGGGCAATCGCCTGAAGTCGACCTCTGATCCCGCCGTCTTCACCCTGGAGTACCAGGTCACCCAGCCCTGGCAGGTGAGCAGCCCGGATCAGTGTTCGTTCTTGCTCACGAATCAGCTGAACGGGCAGGGAACTACGCAGACCCGCTACACGGACGCGCACCCGGCGGCGCCCCTGAACGTGCCGGGAGGCGAGAGCCTGGTGCTGTCGACCGCCAATTTCCCGGTCAAGTACCCGGCCACGGGAACGTACGACTTGTCCGTGAACTGGAGCCAGAAGACGTTCTCGATCGGGCCCGCGAACGGCGCGCTCGGCGACTGCGGCGTCGCGCCGAAAGGCTCGAACCCCTCGCAGTCGGTGGACTACGTGCTGGTCTATGAGTCGCCCACCTCGCGCTGGTGCGTCGATCGCGACTACTGGTCGCAGCCGGGCAGCCCCCAGGCGATCAGCGGGTTCTTCGCGTACGGTGACGCCGTCTACGCGAAGCTACAATCGATCTTCGACCTCCACCCCTCTGAGAAGTTCGTCTACCAAGTCTTGGACGTGACGGGTGGCGCTCACACGGGAAGTGACTTCGGCCTCGGCGTCTCGGTCACGGGCGACGCCTTCGGCAACACCTTCGATGACCCAGTGACGGGCGCAGCGGTCCATGGCTTCTGGGGCTACTTGCTCACCTTGCATGAAGCCATCAACGACTTCACCGGGCTGGTCTCGCCCGGCTGGCCCAGCGATTGGTGGGCCGATCACCGCAGCCCGTTCCCGAACATGCTGGACTACTATGTGATGCACGACGTCGGCACGGAGCAGAGCGACGCGACCATCCTCGCTGCGGCCGAAGCGCACCACAAGCGCTTCGCTGAGCCCAACCTGCCGGGTTACGACCCTGAGGTGGGCATGTTCGAGACGCTCTACACCCAATATGGCGGCTACGCGGCGTTCACCGACGCGTTTGCCCTGGTGCAGCAGGACGGGATCAACTGGGACAGCGTCGACTCGCACGTGTTGCCGTCCCAGATCCTCACCGAGTACGTGATCGCGTATTTGCAGCTCGGTCTGCGCACGACGACTGATTTGACGCAGTCGTTGTTCGCCGCGAGCGGCGTCGGCTGGCTCGACACCGGTATTGGGACATATCCCGTCAGCTCCGACAACGTGCGCGCCATCGCGACGGCACACTGCTCGATCCGCGCCGCCGCGGGCGCCGGCCAAGATGTCAGCGCGCAACTCACGGCGCTGCAAACCGGCAACTACCAAGGCGCCGTCGCGACGGGCGGTACTGAAGCGGCGTGCCCCGCGGAGTGCGCCTGGACCACGACGCTCGCGCGCTGCATCGCCCGCTTTTGAGGGAGCCCTGAGATGAACACGACGGAGGTGACGGGCGTGAGCAAGAACGGCAGGGCGCGTTCGGCGCTCGTCGCCGCCGTCGCGCTCGCGAGCACGTTCTTCGCGCTGCAGCGGCTGCGGGCGGCGCAGCCATCGAGCGCGCGAGCGCTCGATGCGGCAGCCGCGACCAATCCGCTCGGCGACGAGCCGGCCAGGCCGTTCGCGTGTGGCACGCTCACTTGCAACGCACGGACCTCGTACTGTGAGACGATCAACACGGACGTGCCGGCCTTGCCCAGCAATTTCGCCTGTCGGCCGCTGCCGGCCGCGTGCCTCCCGCGCGCGGACGGAGCCGCGCGGGACTGTGGCTGCTTTCCGCCGCACACGCGCGGTGACTATTGCAGCGCCCCGCTGCAGGGCGGCTTTCAGCGATTTTATCGGACGAGCGTCGGCGGACACTAGAGCCGCGTGGCTCACGGGCGGTGAGCCACGCTGAGCTCGCCGCTCCGCGAAGGCTCACGCTGCGCGCGGGGCGGGGCAGTCAGCGTCGTCGAGCTTGCTCGCGACGAGTTGCCGCAGCGCCGAGACGGAAGCGCTCCGCAGATAGACGATACGAGCAGCATCTCCTGCTAGCGAGCGCGCTCGCGCGAGCAGCGGGTGCGAGACCATGCTCGTGACGACGATCACCATGGCGATACGGTCCGCCAATGGACCGCTGCTCGCCGGGATGTGCGCCTCGTAATAGCGGAAAGCATAGCCAGAGCGCTCCACGGCTTCGCGGTAGCGCGCTTCCAAGCCGCCCTTGCCGCCGAAGAGAACCACGGTGTCTCGCTTGTGAGTGGGGATTGCTCGCTGAGTCATGCTCAGTACATCGCAAGCGCCGGGCCAGCGCGAAGGGCTCGGCGCGCACGCAGCGACCCGGAATTTTGCCGGCGGTTCACGGTCCAGCGCTTCTATTCCCCGAAATATTGGCGCTCGTTCGAGACGCTTTCTGCCAAGCTGTCAATGCTCCGAGCGGCATCGGGCGCGGCCTTTGCGCAGGCGAGCCTCCACGTTCGCCTTCAGCATTCCCAGCGTCACGGCGCCGAAGCGCGCGAGCAACACGGCCTCCGCGTCTTGAAAGGACTTTTCGAGCGTCGCGTTGACGGCAGCCTCTACCAGGCAGCCCGGCCTCTGTGAGCGATGACCGATGGCGAGCAGGGAGGGCCGGCCGAGCGCGGCGTGGATGTCGCGAAGCGTTACTGTCGAGAGGTCGCAGGTGAGCGTCCAGCCGCCACCATGCCCCTTCTCGGAGCGAACGTAGCCGTGCTCGCGAAGCCCGGCCAGCACCCGCCGGACGACGACCGGGTTCGTTTGCATCGCCTTGGCGAGGAATTCGGACGTTACGGGCTGCCGCTGCTCGGCCAGGTGAAGCAGCACGTGAAGCACGCCCGACAGCTGGGTGTCTAGTTTCACGAAACTTATTGTATTTCGTGATGCGCGAGCAGTCCACCCGCGGCTTCTCTGAGGCGCAATAAAATGCCTATGTAATGCGCTGTTGGCGCGGGCCCGCGTTGACAAGCGGGCGTTAATGAAACATCGTTAGTTACATGAGTCTCACGCGAACGTCGGAACGGAGCGAAGCAACGTATGACGTCGTCATCATCGGCGGCGGGCCGAGCGGGCTGCAAGCCGCGCTGACGCTCGGTCGAGCGCGCAAGCGCATCCTGCTGTGTGATGGCGGGCCTCGTCGCAATGCGGCGGCCGAGCAGCTGCACAATTTCGTGACACGTGACGGCACTCCGCCAACGGAGTTTCGTCGTGTGGCTCGCGAGCAACTCGCGAGCTACCAAAACGTGGAGGTGCGTGACGCTCGTGTCGACGCGGTCAGCGGCGAGAAGGGCGCGTTTCGCGTGACGCTCGGGGACCGCGAGCTGGAAGCGAGGCGAATTTTGTTGTGCACTGGCATGGTCGACGAGCCGCTTCCGATAGAGGGCTTCCGTGAGCTCTGGGGACACGCCATCGTGCAGTGCCCGTATTGTCACGGTTGGGAAGCGCGGGGTCGCCGCTGGGGATACCTCGCGCGTCCCGAGCAAGCGTCGCGTTTCCTGCCGTTCGCGAGCCAGCTGCGTGGCTGGACCGATGACGTCGTCATCTTCAGCGACGCGCGCTTCGAGGTCCCGGAAGCAGCGCGGCTCCAGCTCGAAGCGGCTGGCGTGCGCATCGAAACTGCGGCGATCACGCGTCTGGTCGCGAACGGAGGTGAGCTCGAGGCGCTGGAGCTGGCGAACGGCGCTCGGGTGCCGTGCGAGCTCCTCTTCGTTCACCCGCCTCAGCGGCAAACCGAGCTAGTGAATCAGCTCGGGCTCGCGCTGGACGATGAAGGCTTCGTGACGGTCGACCCCATGCGCCGAGAGACCTCCGTGCCCGGCATTTACGCGGCCGGCGACCTGGCGAGCCCGATGCAAGCGGCGCTCGCCGCGGCGGCCTCGGCGCTGCAAGCGGCCGCGATCATCAACGTCGAGCTATCCCTGGAGCTGACGGCGAGCGCTGTCTCAGGGCAAGCTGACTCGCGCGGTCCTTCTCGCTAGCGGGCGGCGCGTAGCGAGGGTACGACGGGAGGGTGGAATCTTGTCGTGTTTGCGGCGGTGATGGACGCATCGCCAACTCGTTCGGCGGAGGCTCGAAGACGTGCCCCGCGTGTCACGGCACTGGGCGACGCGTCGAAGAGGCGCTGATTCGGGACGTGACCAAGACCAAGCCCTCTCATCACGCTACCGCCGTCAAAGCCGCGCCGGTCAAAGCGACCTGGCCGACGACCTCGGAAGGAGCGGCGCTGGCGACGGAGGTGAACGGCTCTGGGCTCTCCGCCGACGCCAAGGCGCGCCTGGTCCGTGAGATCATCGAATACGAAGGCAGCCACGGCAAGTGTACGCAGACCTTCACGAGAAAGGTGCGAAAGCAGCTGCGCTAGTTCGCAGCGCGCGTGCTCACGGCGCGCGCCCCAGCGCGAGCACCCAACGAGCTGCTGCCGCGGCGCCGTCGAGCACGATTTTCTCGGCGAGCGAGCCTGCTCGCGCGACCGTAGCGGGATCCGTGGCGACGCGTAGCGCAGCAGCCAGTGTGTCCGCGCTCAGCTCGGCGATCGGCACGCCCGCGCCGATACCGAGCTGACGAACGCGCTCTGCCCAATACGGCTGATCGCTGAACATCGGAATCACGACCTGCGGCGCGCCGGCCCGCGCAGCGGCGACCGTGGTGCCCGCGCCGCCGTGGTGCACGACCGCCGCCACGCGCGCGAACAGCGCCTGGTGGTTGACGTCCTCGATCACCAGCGAATCCGCTGCGTCCTGGCTGCCACCGAGCTCTGCCCAGCCGCGCGACAGGATCGCTCGTTTCCCGAGCTGTCGCACCGCCTCGACGAGCGTGCGGCCCGTCCCGTCGGCGACCGGCATGCTGCCGAAGCCGCAGTAGACCGGCGGCTCACCGGCTGCGAGGAACTCTTCGAGGACGGGAGGCAGCGGACTCGAATCCGCGAGGAGCCAGGCTCCGCTCTGCGTCACCGTGAGCCCTGGCAGCTCCGGCGCGGGATCGAGCGTCGGATCGGTCGCTAGGCAGGGATGCTCCGTGACGATGTGGCGCAAGACGTCGTCCACGGGTGCCAGACCGAGCCGCTGCCGGTTCGCATTGACGCGCTCGCGCGAGCGCTCGTTCCAGGTACGGCTCGTGGCGTCGTTGGGCAAGGCGGTCGGCGCGTACACGGCGTTGAGGTAGGCAATGCCGTAGAGCTCGGCGATCGAGCGCGCCGCATACTGGTGCGCGTTGGCGCCGACGATCACGGCGCAGTCTCGGGCCGCTGCCGCTATTTTTTCGAACTGATCGGTAATCAAGTCGGGTATCGGGCTAGCCGGCGTCGCACCCGCTCGCGGTGCCCGCATCTCGATGCCGACGGGGTAGGCTTCGAAGCCCAGGCTCTGCGCCCATGCGACGAAGTTCGGCGGCAAGCACAGCCTCACGGCAGCCCCCAGCTCGCGCAGCTCGAGCGCCAGAGCGAGCACCGGCTGCACGTCGCCTCGTGTTCCAACCACTGACAACAGTACGCGCATGATGCCCTTGATAGCTCACGCGTGAGCGCCTTGCAGCCCCCTTGCCAGGCGCGACCCGCCAGCGAAATACGCGCGGGGGCTTTAGCTCGTCAGGCCTGCGTAGGGTGTCTTGTTGGCTCCGGTCAAGGTGGCGTCTCCGAAGCCGCTGAAGTTCGTGATGCCCATGGCTTCCATCAAGTTCAAAAGGACGCGCTCGTGGCGCATGCCGGACGCGTGCAGGTAGCGTCCGTTCGGGCTGGTCTTGAGGTAGCCGGCGGCGCCTCCGGCCAGGACGAAGCGCATGTCTTGTTGGTTGTGGTTGACGGCGTCGCCCATGTCGCGACACCACGCGATGAGGGTGTTGTCGAACAAGGAGCCCGAGCCATCTGCTTCGGGGATGGCTTTGAGCTTGGTGATCAGGTCGACGAAGCGCTGCGAGAGCCACTGTTCCAGCTTGACCAGGCTCTTGAAGCCCATGTCTCCGCTGTGCAGCATGCCGCCGTGTTGATCGGTTTGTACGCCGATATCCGGCAAATCCACCGGCATGCTCTGGTCCGAGCCGAACTCGATGGCCGCTACGCGCGTGACGTCGCAGGCCAGCGCGCTGACGAGGACGTCGAGGTGCAGCAGGTTGGCGTTGAGCACGTTCGTGGTGCTATCGGACGGCGTCGCCGGCTTCGTGCACGTCGTCGCGCTGCTGCCGCCGCCAGCGCCTGTGCCGCTGTTCACGGCCTGCGATAGGCGATCCTCGACTTGTCGTAGCGCATCGAGGTGCAGATCCATCTTCGTCTTTTCTTCCGCGCCGACGCGACCCCTGAGCGTCTTCACTTCACCAGTGAGCAGATCGAGGACGCTCCTTCTTCGCTTCAGCAGCCGCGCCATCGCGGCGTCGTTCATCGTGCCGCCATCGGAGGGTATGCCGACCGCGGAGCCGAACGCTGTCGTGAACGCGCTCAGCGGTGAGGAGATGGTGCTGAGGCAGTTCGGGCTACGATTGTAGAACATGGTGCGGCCGCCGCCCTCTTGAGTGCGCGCGCCGACCAAGAAGGCCCCGATTGGCGTGTTTGTACCCGAAGCCTTGAGCTTCTCGGCGATGAACTGATCGACCGAGATGGTCGCGTTGCCGCCAGCGTAGCCGAGGCCGGTGAGGCCGTCGGGCGAGCCGTGCCCGTTGCCGGGATTGCCGCTGGGCATGCCGTCGACGATGACGATGTGCTCTGCGGCTGCCGACAGCGGCTGGGTCATCTGACTGAAGGTGATGTTGGAGGCACTCCCGGAGGGCGTCCACATGGAGGGGTTGGTGCCCATCGTACAAAACAGCACCAGGCGCTTGACCTTCTTGCTGGCGTCGGCCTTCGCCGAGCGCTCGAGGGTCTTCAGGAACGGCGCGAGCACCAGAGCAGCGCCGAGGCTGGTCGTAAACTGACGTCGAGTGAAGCTAGGCATCCGGTGGCTTCCTTGGCTCATTGCGCGAGACGCTGGGTAAAGTGCGGGGCGTGGACGATGGCGGCCAGGATGTCGCGCAGCTTGGTGCCGCCGCTAGCGGCTTCACTCTGGATCGCGGAGTACGTGCACGCGTCTTCGTTCCACGATGCGCTGCCGTAGGCGTAGTAGGCCCAGAAGCGCACCGCGCAGGCCTTCACGTCCTCACTGTTTGCCAGGAACGTGCCCAGCTCGCTGAGGCCGTCGAACGGCACGTCGCCCTGCGCCGTGCCATAGATCACGCCGCTGGTGTCGATGTCGATGCCGTTCTCCTGGTCGCGCCAGCGCCCGAACGCATCGTAGTGCTCGAACCCGAAGCCGATGGGGTCCATCAAGCGATGGCAGCCGGCGCAGTTGGGATCCTGCGAGTGCGCCGCGAAATGCTCGCGCGTCGTCTCTGTCTTTTGTGAGGGCTTGAGCTTGGTGTCCAGGTTCGCTGGTGGCGGCAAGATCATGCCGCAGAGCAGCCGCGTGCGCACCAGCTTGCCTCGGAACACCGGTGAAGAGATGGCCGAGTCCGCGTTGCCGGTCAGCACATCCGCGTGGGCGAGCACGCCGACGTCGCGCCGGCTGCTCGCGTCCAGCATGACCTTGCTGAATTGGTCATTCGACAGACCAGCCGCGTTGATGCCGTAGAACTGCGCGAGCTCTTGGTTCAAGAAGGTGTAGTTCGCGCTGAACAGATCCGCGACGGTGCCGCCGCTCTTGAACAGCTCCAGGATGAACGAGCGAGTCTCGCCCTTCATGGAAGAGCGCAGGCTGTCCGTCAGCTTCAGCACCGTGTCATCTTTGACGGTGGTGTCGAAGCGCCCGAGCGTGAGCCAGCCGTTGAAGAAACCCATCAAGGCGTCCTGGCTTTTCGGGTCCTGGAGCAGGCGGGTGAACTGTTGATCGAGCTGGTCCTTGTTGGAGAGCTGCCCGTTGTCCGCTGCCGCGAACAGCTGCTCGTCCGGCATGCTGCCGATCAGCAGATACGACAGGCTGGAGGCCACTTCATACGGCGTCAGATTGACCGTGTTCCCGGAAGCGTTCACCGGCCCGAGCTCACGGCGATAGAGCAGGTTCGGCGACTGCAGCATGGCCGTGAGCACGGCTTCGGCTCCGTCGGAGAACGACTCCTCTTCGGTCATCAGCGCCTCGTAGGCGCTCACCTGCTCTTCGGTCAGCGGCTCACGGAAGGCACGCTTGCCGAAGCTCTTGATGAAGGACTGCCGGCAATTGCTGTCTGCGCTGGTGCACGAGCTCAGCGTGGACAGCTTGTTCTTCACCGCCCAATTGGCGACCTGCTCAGCGTAGTCGAACAGCTGCTGCCCCGTGAGGCCTTGCACCACCAGCGCGTCGGCGTCGGCGGTGAAGCCCAGCACCTGTGAATCGTCGAAGATGGTCACCTTCGGAACGCTTGGGTCCTTGAACAGATCTCGCAGCGTCGCCTCGTATTGGCTGGCGGTGAGGCGCCGCAGCTTGCGCGGTCCAGGGCTATTGCCGGTGCACGCGCGGGGTGCTGGCACACCGATCGGCGGTTGCGCGACTCCAATCGTGCTGCCGCCGCTGCCGTTCGCGCCGCCAGGCGTGGTGCCGCTCCCGCCCATTGTGCTCGTTGCGCCCGTCGCGCCGACTCCCAGGTTGCCGTCTCCGCCGAGGCTTGCGCTGCCACCGCCGGGGATCTGCGCGCCGCCCGAGCTCGTGTCCCCACCTGCGCCGGGATCCGCGGCTCCGCTCGTCGTTTGCGAGGAGTCTGCCGGATCCGTCACGACCGTGGTGCAGCCGAGCATGACGCCGAGCACACCAGGGAGCAGCGCGACGAATCCGAGACGATGCTGGGAAGGGAAGGCGCTCTTCATGGGACCTTTCGTGAAACGTTGCGCGCTGTCGCTCACTTGGCAGAGCGAGCGATTCACCAAACAGGAGGGTATGTTGACACTGCTGGCGACGGAGGTGATCAGAAATCGTGACGCGCCTCACGGCGCTTTCGGGGCCAGCGGCCAGCGGCCCCAAGTCACGCCACCAGCGCTAACACCCAAGGGTAAATTTTGGCGGGAACGCTGACGCTTCTCGCCTTAACGAAGCGCCTCGCGCACTGCGCACTCTTCACTACGCTGGCGTGATGAGTGGCAGCGCGTCCGAAGCTGCGACGCGCCGCTCGCAGCTCGCGCGTCACGCCGCGCTCACAAGGATTCGAAGAAGTCGTAGATCGCGCGGACCCCGAAGCAGGGGATGCCGTGATTGGAGGTGCCGTACTGCGGATCGTTATGGTTGCACCAGCGCGTGGGCGCGGCGCAGCCGCTGAACTCCACGCAACCGTGGTTGAACGGCTTGCCGTCGATACCATTCGTGACGCTGCCGCAACGGCTGACGTCCGGCTCGAACGGCGTCGAGGTCATCTGGCACATGTTGGACGTGAGGTACGGCTGCAAATCCTTCTTGCCGTCTCCGTCATTCAGACCGTACTTCTCGCGCTCTTCGTCCTGCACGCCGTGGATGATGAGCGAAGGGATCGCGCCGTTCTTCCACTTCTGGCAATAGACGGAGGAGGCGACGGGCGCGATGGCGTCGAAATCAGCGTCGCCGCTGCACAAGAGCTGCACGATGAACTGCGCGCCCGAGCTGTGTCCCGTAGCGTAGATGCGGTTTTCATCGACACAGGCTTCACTCAAGAGCGCCGCCTGAACTTCGAGATAGCGACTCTTGTCCGCTTGCATGTTCCAGCCGGTCTTGTTGGAGGTCGTGGCCGACGTGGAGTTCGGATAAACCATCAGGTACTTTTTCGCGAGATCGCTGTTCTTGAACGTGTTCTCTTGTGAGCTGTTGTCATTGCCGGCGCCGTGGAACGCGATCACGGCAGGCACCGGGGTCATGCCGGTGTAGCCCATAGGAAGCCCCACCCGTGAGTTCGGGATCGTCACTTGCGCGCTCTGCTTGGCGCAGCCCGCGCTCGGCTTGACAGCCCGCGCGCCGCCGTCTCCAGAGCCGCCGCTGCTGCTCATGCTGCCGGCCTGAGCGCTGCCGCCGCCGCTCTCGGCGCCGGCTTGCGCGCTGCCGCCGCTGCTCACACCTCCGCCGTTGGTCGAGGCGCCGCCCGTGCTCGGCGCGCCCGCCTGCGCGCTGGTGCCGCCTGAGCTGGCGCCTGCCGCACTCGACCCGCCCGCCGACGTGACACCGCCGCTGGTTGCAGCGCCGCCCGTGGTCGAGGAGCCCCCGCTCGTGGGGGCTCCTCCGCTCGTTGCTTGCGACGAACCGCCGCTGCCAGAGGGGCTGGGCTTGTCATCTCCGGCGGGAGAACAGGCGAATAGCGCGAGGACCAGGATGGACGAGTAGTGTGTCGGGTTCACTTTGCTTCTCGGATTATGCGAGAGAGCGCTGGCGATCACCACCGCAGTGAACCGAAAGCAGCGGGCGCGAAGCAGAAAACGTCCACAGCCGCACGACAATTTTCCAAGTGCTCGGCCGCGACGGACTCCGCGCCCGTTGCTCGACATGAACGAAGAGTCGGTTCCACTGGGCGTCCCACGAGGAACACGCGCCGCTCCATCATTCGAGACCCCAACCTAAGCTCTCCCGTCGCCCGCCAGCAGATGCACCCTCGCACCCTGCCGTTGCTCCTGCTCGGCGTGCTTCAGCACGCCTTCGTCGTCGCGACTTGGTCTGCTCGCGCCTCTTTGACGGACTCGGTCCGAGCTTATTAGGACCGGCTCTACGGCAAAACGCCATAGATGGGCGTGACGGAGTACAACGCCGTCGTGCCGCTGACCTCATTGCCCACGGCGAGCAGTCCCGGCACTCCCGGTGTACCGGACGGGATGTAGACGATGCTCTCGGGGCCTAGGTCGCCCACCTGCGCGAGCGTCGCGGTGTCGGAATCTTCGTCGAACTCGAGGTCGAAGTTGCGGCTGTTCACGAGGTCACGAAGCGCGGGTTCTCGGGCAACGTGACGTCGTAGACCATCACCCCTCCGGTTCGTTCGAGCGCGATGAACGCGAAGGTGCCGCCCTCGATGTCGACCACCCTAGCGCCTTCGGGTTCCGCCCCCTTGTCGTCGGAGCGCGCGTCGCCGCCGCTCGCAGAGTTGGTGGAGTTGAAGTGCTCTCCCACGCGCTTTGCCGTGAGCAGCTCGAGCTCATTGCCGCTGTCGTAGACGAGCTCACCATCCTTTGCGCGCCAGATACTGAAGGAGCGACCGCCGAACGCGTAGATGCGATCGAAGTCGCCGTCGCCGTCCGTGTCGCCGAGATAGCGGCTGACATTGAGTCGGCCGAGGTTCTGGTTGAGCTTGAGAGACTCCGCGTCGGGGAAGGCGGTCGGATCGAGGACATAGCCGGCGTTGCCGAGTCGAATCGAGTCCACGAAGCCGCCCCACTCGCGCACGTCGCCTTCGTTCACGGTAAGAAGATAGGTTTGGCCCGCGACCTCGAAGCGCGAGATCGCGTCTGGCATGTACATGCCGAACACCGGCCATGACCGCAGGTTCACCGCGTTGTCGCGATCACTGGCATCGAGCTCGTTGCCGAGCAGGGCGTGGTTCTTGAAGCCGAGCGGACGGATTTCGGTGACCGTCGCGGCGTCGATGTCTACCACCGCGATAGCGTTGTTTTCTTGCAACGTGACCCAGGCCGTCTTGCTGTCCGCCGAGACGGCGATGTACTCCGGTTCCAGATCTTGAGCCACGGTGGCGCCGAAGGGAGTCAGCGGGTCGCCCGGCTGTTCACGCACGGCGGGGCCAAAAATGCGGACGCCCGCGGCCCGCAGCTCATCCGCTCGATCGTTGAAGGCGGTGAACCCGGCGCTGCGCACCACGAGCGGGCCCGAGAACTGGGTGGGGACGTCGATGATGGCGACCGCTCCTTCTGGATCGATCGAGTAAGCGTCCTCGACGTCGTCCGCCGAGTCGTCGTTGGGCTCGCCCTCGATGGCGACCACGACCTTGCTGCCGTCCGGCGTGAAGGTGAGCATGTCTGGCAGCGGTCCGACCTCCGCCGTGCCGAGCAGCGCCAGACTGTCGGTGTCATAGAACGCCACCAGCCCCGCCTCCGTCTTTGGATCTGCCGCGATACCAGCGGCGAGGATGCCGTTCGAGGTGGCGAGGCTGGTGGCGGACCCGAGGGCTCGAGCGGTATCGGCCTGTGTCAGGTCGATAGTGTCGATTCGCTCGGGCGCGGAGGGGTCCTCGATGCCGAGAACGTCAACGGTGGCGCCCTGCGCGTTCAACGCGAACAAGCGGCCTGTCGGCGCGTCGTACGAAAGAATTTGGGCGGCGCCCTGGTCGAAGACGCCCGTTGAATAGCGACCCAGGAAATCGAGGCTGACGCCAAAGGGTCTCGGACTGGCGTCTTTGCCGTCTTTGCCAGCCACTCCGTCTCTGCCGGGAGGACCGTCCGCGCCATCTTTGCCATCGACGCCGTCTCTGCCCGGAGCGCCGTCGACGCCGTCTGCCCCTGGTGCGCCGTCCGCGCCATCTTTGCCGTCCTTGCCGTCCTTGCCATCAACACCAGCAGGCCCGCGCGGCCCCGGCGGGCCGGCCACTCCCGGAGGCCCTTGTGGTCCGACGGCGCCGTCTTCGCCCGAACACGCGGTTGCCGCGAGTCCGAGCGCGACGAGGCAGAGCAGAGAAACGAGGTTGGGTAACCCTTGGATTGCATTCATTCGTCTCATGGCAGTGGCTCTTCCCTGATGATTTTTTTTGCGTCCCTCGCAGAGGGCGTCGGCGAACGATGTAACTTCGCTACATCCCCAAAAGTGCGCGGAATTCGGCCGGGTGAGCTGAGCTGCGTGGACGACACAATAGTCATCGCTCCAGCCTTCCGCGGCAGCCTCACTGACCACGCCTGGTCACTCTTCGTGCGCAAGGGGCAAGTCGAGCGCGCTCAGCGCGCGACGTCGGGACGATGTTGGTGACTCTGCGCGCGTGAGCAATACGCGAGCTCCAGAGTCGCGCGGAGCAGCGGAGTTGCGTGCTTCGTTAAACTGGCTATTACGCCGTCCTCAGACTCGCGTCGTTTCGAGCGAGCGGAGCCCGACCGCTTCCTGGCGGCGCCGTCTTCGCGCAGCGCGGTGTCCAGCGCGGTGAGGCCGTTTCCTCGCCGTGCTCCGGACCGCTGCCACGAACGCGCAGCACGGCATGGCGCCGTGCTGCGCGGCTCAGCGCCTCGGCTCAGCGACAGACGACGAAGAACGGACTCGTCGTCGAGCGCTGCAAGGTTCCGAGGGTGTCCTGGCAAACACAACAGTGCCCGAGCCCGATGCCGTCGGGATCCCATCTCAGGCACGTATTGACGCACGGACCCGGCTCCACGGGGTCCGAGATCGGCATCGTGGTGGCTTGTTGCACTGAAGCGACGTCGCTGGTCGACGGCTGCTCCGATGAATCTGCGGCCCCGCAGCCCGTGGCGACGAACAGCGCGATTACACAAAACGGCGAAACAAGCGACGCTCGAATCATGTGCGACACCTCCAACAGAGATCGTCGGTATCAGACGCACTTCCGCGTTGCAAAGCAATTCCAAGGCGCGTCCCTTGCCACACAAGCAGCGCCTTGCGCCCGGCGGCTGGTAGCGAGTCTCGACTCGTTGGGAATTGCTAATCGATTTCGCGAGTCAAGCGTCGAGGCCGTAGGGGCTGTAAGCGAGCTGCATCTCCTCGCCGACACCCGAGAAGAATTGGCGCGGCGCACAGCCGAGCTCGGCTTGGAAGGCGCGGTGACATTGCGAGTAAGAGCCGAAGCCCGCGGCGCTCGCCGATGTCATCAAGTCTCGCTCGCCGCGACCGACGAGGGCCATGAGCTGGAGCAAGCGCAGCCGCGTGCGATAGCGCACGAGCGTCATCCCGACATCGCGATGGAAGTGACGGCTGACCTCGCTCGACTGCGCGCGGAGCTCGCGCGCGAGCGAGTCCAGGCTAAGCTCCGGCGCCTTCGTCAGCAGCTGGAGCGTTCTGCGCGTGAGCACGTGCATCGCGCGGCCAGTCCGCGGCGTCGCGCGAGCGCCCAGCCAGTGCGCGCGCTCCCACAGCTCTGCGGCCTTTGCGTCCACGCAGGTGCGCTCGAGGATCGACTCCGAGCGCGCGAGCACCGCCGGCAGCTCGCCTGCCGGCAGCTTGACATGCAACGGCATCATGACGCTGCCGAGGCCGCGAAGCACCTCGCTCGAGTAGCTCGCGTCGAGCCCGATCGCGTAGAGATAGAGGTCCGTCGAACCCTGGATCAGAACGTGGTCCTGCCCCGGCATGAAGGCGACGAGCTCACCCGCCGAGACGCGCACGACGCCGCAGCCGACGCCGAACAGTGCGGAGCCGCGGACCACCAGGTTCAGCTCGGGTTCAGCGTGAAAATGGCGCGGGCGGCGTCCCCCGATTTGCTGCGAGTACTTCCAAACGAAGGCTCGACCGCCGCTGCCGGCGGGCAAAAAAGACTGATGAAGCGCTCGGGGCTGACGGTCGCCCATGGAGCGTCAAAGGTAACGCAGGGGCGGGAAGCGAGCCACCGGGTGGGCCGCGGCCTCGACGAAGTGGGCGTTCACGCTGGCATTTCCCAAAAAACGCGAACACGCCCGCAGCGGCGCGCGCTTAGATACGTGCGCTCGCCCCGACGGATGCCATGGCACGAATTCTCAGCACAGCTCTCGCTTTCCTCGCCGCCACCCTCCTCACTGAAGCCGCTTCGGCCACGGCCAGCTCGGAGCTCTACATGACCAAGGCCTACCGCTACGGGCGGTTCGCCGCGCGCATTCGCTACGCGGCCGGCGAAGGCGTCATCAGCTCCTTCTTCTTGTGGAAGGACGGCTCAGAGGTCTCGGGCACCTATTGGAACGAGCTCGATTTCGAGAAGATGCACTCCGACTGCCGGATGCAGACGAACACGCTGTACGGCAATCCGGTGATGGGCAAAGAGCAAGTCCACACCATGCCCGCCGACATGTGCGATGCGTACCACGACTACGTTTTCGAATGGACGCCCACTTACATCGCGTGGTTCATCGACAAGACGGAAATTCGCCGTGAGACGGGCGCTGCGGCGACGGCCTTCGCGGACAACGCGCCGGCAGGCATGCAGATTCACTTCAACGTGTGGCCGGGCGACGCCAGCTTCGGTGGCAACTTCGATCCCAAGATCCTGCCGGTACGGCAATACATCAGCTGGGTCGAATACTCCTCGTTCAAGGACGGAGCCTTCAATTTCGAGTGGCGCGAAGAGTTCAATGGCGGGGGCGTGCCGAGTGGTTGGGCCGTCGGTAGCTGGGCGTCTCCCAAGAATCTCTCGACCCACAACGCGCAAAACGTCACCTTCACCCAAGGCGTCGCTGTCCTCTCGCTGACGTCGGACCAAGGAACGGGCTTCACGGGCAGTCCGCCGGCGGATGGACAAGCCGGCAGCTCGAACGGCGGAGCGCCGGGCAGCGGCGGAGCCAGTATGGGCGGCGCAGCGGGGATGAACGGCGGCGGGAAGGGAGGCTCTGAGCCCAGCGCAGGAACGAACAACGGGGGCGGCACCAGCGGAGCCGCGGGAATGAACGGGGGCGCTGGTGCGACCAGCGGAGCCGCGGGCAACGGCGGCGCGAGCAACGGCGGTGCGAGCGCCGGCGGCGTTGGCGCTGGCAACGGGGGCACTGCCCCAGCAGGCGGAAGCGGCAGCGGCGGCGCCCCAATCGGCAGCGGCGGCATGACTTCGAGCGGCGGGATCGGCTCGCCCGTGAGCAGCGGTGGCGCGCCGAGCGCGGGTGGCGTGCACGCTGGCAGCAGCGGAAGCGGGGGCGCGAGCGCCGGCAGCAGCGCGAGCGGCGCGGCCGGCAATAGCTCGCCGGCCGCGGGCGACGACGGTGGTGGTTGCGCTCTCGTGGGTGCTCCGAAGCGAGATCTCTCCGCGCTGAGCGTGGCAGTGCTCGCGCTCGCCGCGCTGCGACGCCGTCGCGCGCGCTGAGGCGCCGCGAAGCGCCGAGCCCGTCACGGTACGCTGACTCACCTGTTCGCGACCCTCACGGTCTCATTGTCGTCTACGGACGAGTGCCAAACGATGTGCGATTAGAGTCTGTGGGGAAAATTCGAGCCACCCTGCTGTGCGAGCTTCCGTGAGTGGGCGGAGCCAGGCCACTGACAGTGCGGAAGGGAAGGATACTCCTTGCGGTGAGCGGCGGCGGGGCGGAAAACCCGAGTGCAGCAAGAGAAGGTCGCTCCCATGACAACCACCACCCAAACTCGTCGATCGCGCATCCGGCCCAGGGCGGAACTTCTGACAGCGTTCGCTGGCCTCTTGCTTCTGATAGGTCAGGGCTGCTCCAGCGATACCAACGCTCGGCAAGACGCTACGGGCGGCAGTCGAGCGAGCGGAGGCGCGGCGACCGCTGGCACAGTGAGCAACAGCGGCGGCTCGGCCGGCCTCGCGACGGGAGGTGCGTCTCAAAGCGGGGGCAGCCCATCAGCCACCGGTGGCGCGACGGTCGGAGCGGCGATCGGCGGGAGCTCGACGGTCGGCGGTGGGGGAAGCAGTGGAGCGAGCACGAGCGGGGGAACGATGAACGTTTCAGGCGCCGCCAACCTGGGCGGGACGGCGGGCACGGCGGGCACGGCCGGCGGGGGCGCCGGAAATAGCGGGGGCGGAGGAGCCGCCGGCGCGCAAGGCGCAAATGGAGGCGGAGGAGCGGGCGGCATGAACGGCGGCGGCCTTGGCGGTGCGGGCGCTGGCGGCAGCGACGGCGCCGGGGCGAGCTACTGCCCGACCACGCCAGGTACGCCCTGCAACATCATGCCCGTCGGCGATTCTATCACCGAAGGGTGCTGCACGCCGCCGATGGGCGGGTACCGCATCCAGCTCTTCCGCCAAGCGCTGATGAACGAGAAGAACATCACGTTCGTTGGGACGCAGACGAACGGTCCCGGCATGGTCGATAACCAGACGTTCCCGCAACACCACGAGGGACGCGGAGGCTGGAAGATCTCGCAGATCGCCGGTGTCATCGACGACGCGATCAACAGCTCCAAGCCGCACATCGTGCTGCTCAAGATCGGCACCAACGACATCAACGGCAACGACAATATTTCGAACGCTCCCACGCGCTTGGCGAACCTGATCGATCAAATATGCAAAGATGCGCCGAACGCGCTGCTGGTCGTCTCCGCCATCATTCCCACGACCAATGACGGCACGAACAACAACGTGCGCAAATACAACATGGCCATCAAGCAAAAGGCCGAAGCCGCGGCTGCCGCCGGAAAGCACGTGGTCTTCGTGGACAACTACGAGGCCTTCGCCAAAAACTCGAACTACAAGACAGCGCTGATGGCCGACGGCCTGCACCCGAACAGCGCCGGCTATGCCGTACTGGGCGACTCCTTCTTCGAAGTGATCAGCAGCTACCTGCCAGCGAAGTAGCAACACTTGCGCGAGCTCTCGCCCGATGAAGCGACGCTGCGCACCGCGCTCGCGCTGAACGGGGGCGCCAACATCACCCTGCTCACGGAGCTGGCGCGAGCAGCGGGACTGCGCGGGACGGCCACCCGCGCACCCAGCACCACGACGGTTCCGCTGCTCGTCAACGCCTTGATGGGCGCGGGGGTTCATCTACGAGGAGGCGGGCCGATTTGCGTGTCCCCCGGCGCTGCGAGCCGGGGTCTATGTCGAGGCGGCAGCGCTGGTCCCGCGTCCGAAGAAGAGCGCGCCGCACGGCGCCGGGATCGTCGGAATTTTGAACGCGCTGGTGCTGATCACGCATGCCAAGCCGCCCGATGCCGAGCTCGTGAAGCGGCTGATCAATGCCGGCTCGCGTAAGGGCGCTGCGTTTCGCTCCAGCAAGCGCGTGCTCAAGCTGCTCATGGAGCGCGCCAGCGCGTCCGCTGGCCTCGGGGACGCGCGTGGCTTGCTCTGCTCACCGCGCGCGCTGAAGGCCCGCGCGGCTAACGAGACGACCCCAGCCGCCTTCGATGCACCCGCTGCGAAACCGGGCCTTGGCAATCAGCCGCTCTGGCGCATGCGCGCCGCGAAGCCACCGTGGGTCGGCCCGGGCCAGGTCATCATCACGAGCTATGCGCTGCTGCAGCAAGACGCCGAGCGACTCCAGCAGCTCTCCTTCGGCACCGCGGTGCTCGACGAAGCGCAGCTCATCAAGAACACCGACAGACTGCGCGCCAAGGCCGCCTGCGGCTTGAAGGCGCGCAGGCGCGTCGCGGCGACCGGCACGCCGGTAGAGACTCGTCGCGCCCGACACGCCGCTCGCGGGCTCGAAGCTCGCGAGCTTCCTCGAGCTGGTAGACGAGCTCATCGAGGGCCGCCACCACGCTCTCGTGCTCAGTCAGTTCCAACCCTCGGCATCGGCGACGTCGTGAGACTCGCGGCTCCTTGCGTCAGCCGCAGTCGACGAACGACGGCGCATCTCGATGAGCTCCACCGCAGCGCGAAGAGCCTCGCTGTGCCGCTCGCGATGCGATGGCGTTGAGCTCGCGCAAGCGCTGAGCGCGGCGCTCGCAGACGCCCGTCGCGGAAAGCGTTCCCAAGCATCGTCAGGCGAGCACTGTGATGCGACTCATCTCGTGCAGCGGACGAAGCTGCGAAGCGGCGCGCTGGCGCGCCACAGGGATCGGGGCGCCGGCCCCGACGGCATCTTTGCAATATTGCAGCGGCGCACCGCAGATTGGACGATGCTTTGACGGAACAGTCTGCGTGCCGCCACTGCGCAGTGTGAAAAACCGTTCTGTTGCCGAACTTGTAAACGCTGTTTCCGAATACTGGCGCTGTGACTCCTTGGCGTCATCCGCTGCTCAGGGGGCTCGGCGACGAGCGGCTTCGGCGGCTGCGGCGACGCTGATCGCGTTCGGCGCCATCGCTTGTTCGTCCAGCGGGGATTCAGGTGGCGGCACGGGTGGCACACTAGCAAGCGGCGGCACCACCACTGGCGAAGGTGGCCACGCCGGCACGAGCGGCGCTCAGAGCACGGGCGGTAGCAATTCCGGTGGCAGCCCTGGCAGCGGCGGTGCGCAGACCATGGGCGGGAGCTCATCAGCGAGCGGCGGGTCCGCCGGAGTAGGCGGCAGCGCCGGGCTGAGTGGCGCAGGCGGAACAGCGAACGCGGGCGGTTCTGTTGCGACGGGCGGTTCCAACGCCATGGGTGGCGCGTCGGGCGGCGGAGCTGGCGGTGCGGCTGCTGGAGCGGGCGCGGGTGGCAAAGGCGGTGCTGCGGGTAACGGCGGTGCTCAGAGCAACGGCGGTGCTGGCGCTGCGAATGGCGGGGGCGGTAGCGGGGGCGCGGCCTCCTTTCAGCCGTGTCCGACGAACGGCGATCCATGCAAGGTCTTGCCGCTCGGCGATTCGATCACCCACGGCTTGCAGTCGAGTGACAACGCTGGCTACCGCTCCCAGTTGTTCAAGCTGGCGGTCGCCGCGAACCAAAAGCTGACGTTCACCGGATCACAGAGCAGCGGACCAAACCAAGTCTCCGGAAAGGACTTCCCGAAGAACCACGAAGGCCACGACGGCTGGACCGTCGATCCCGGCTTCAGCAAATATGGTTCAGGCGGGATCTCGAGTCTGATTCCGAACCCCGCATTGTCTACGGCGCCAAACATCATCCTGCTGATGATCGGTACCAACGATATCACCAGCACCAACAGCCCCGGGAGCACCGCCGACCGCCTCGACGGCCTCCTCGGCAAGCTCGTGCAAGCCGCGCCCGACGCGCTGATCGTGGTCGCGCAGATTACACCGGTGAGTTACAACAGCGCAGACCTCACCAACTACAACGCGAAAATCCCTGGTCTCGTCCAAGCGCGTATCGCGAAGGGCCAGCACCTGGTGGGCGTGGACATGAGCAAGATGCCGACTTCGGGCCTCGCCGGGGACGGCGTGCACCCGAACGACCAAGGATACGCTTACATGGCCAACGTTTGGTACGAGGCCATCAAGGGCTATCTGCCGAAGTGAGCCGCCGTGATCGCCGGCGGAGCTCGGCGGCGAGGCTGGCAGCCGGTAGCGGCTCGATGGTCATAGCGAGCTCTTTGCTCGCTCGTCAGCGGGCGGGTAGGTTAGCTACCCAACGTGGAGCCCTCAAACGCGACCGCTCTGAAGTCCGGTTCCGTGCTGGCCGGCAAGTACCGCTTGGTGTCGATCGTCGGAAGCGGTGGCATGGGAGCCGTCTGGCGAGCGGAGCACCTCGGCCTGAGCGCGCCGGTCGCCGTGAAGTTGCTCGCGACCGAGCTCGATCGCCGGCAGGATGCCATTGCGCGGTTTCTTCGCGAGGCTCAGTCCGCCGCCAACCTGCGTAGTCCGCACGTCGTTCAGGTCTTCGACCATGGCGTAGACGAAGCGAGTCAAACGCCCTTCATCGTAATGGAGCTGATGAAGGGTGAGAGCCTCGCCGAGCGCTTGGCTCGGGTGGGCCGGCTTTCGGCTGTCGACACGGCGAAGGTCATCACGCAGGCGGCCCGCGCCGTGACCCTCGCGCACGAATTGGGGATCGTGCATCGCGACCTGAAGCCAGCCAACTTGTTCCTCGTCCACAACCAAGACGACGAGATCCTGAAGGTGCTCGACTTTGGTCTAGCCAAGTGGAAGCGAGCAGCGGGAGCACTCGCGCCCGGCGCGGCAACCGCCACGAACGTCGTGATGGGGACGCCGTACTACATGAGCCCGGAGCAGATGAACGGCGCGCCCGAGGCAGATCTGCGCAGTGATTTGTGGGCCCTCGGCGTGATCGCCTTCGAGTGCCTGACTGGCGTGCGACCGTTCGAGGGAGACAACCTAATCTCGATTGGCATGAGGGTCTGCAGCGCGCCCGTTCCAGCGCTGGAGCCTTCGTTGGCGCTGCCACCCGAGCTCGATGCGTGGTTTTCGCGGGCGCTCGCCAAAGATCCTGGGCAGCGCTTTCAAACTGCGCGCGAGCTGGCAGAGGAGCTACGTCGAGTCTGTCTGCGCTCGGTTACCTCTTCGTCGAAGCCGCAGGCGTTCGCGCAGGCGGCGGCCGTTGCCGCGGTTCCCGCGTTCGCTGACCGCGGTACCGCGGCGGGCGAGCGGACAGCGCCGCTCCCGCGCGCGTCGTTCGAACAGCAGGCGGCACAGTCAAAAACGTCTGCCCCCAGCGGGGCAGACGGAGTGTCCGAAGAGGCACCCAGCGCTGGCCCGATGGCGCGGAGCATCGGAGCTGGCCTCAAACCGCGGAGCCGGCGATCGATCGCGTGGGGGCTCGTTGCCGGGCTATTTGTCGCGGCCATCGTCATGATCAGCGCGCTGCGCGCCCGCTCGCTAAGCGCCACGAGTGACGCTACTGCCAGCGCGTCGCCTGGGGTGGTCGCGGCCGAGCCGACCGCGGCGACATCGTTGAGCACGGGAAACCCCGAACCACCTGCTTTGACGAGCCCTTCGCCGCCGCCGATCAGCGTCGTGCCGACGATTCCCGAGCCGGTGGCGGTATCCGTCCCAGACGCCAGCGCTCGTGCTGCCACGAGGCCCAGCAGCGCTGCGCACCCGCTACGTCCCAACGCTAACCCTGCAGTTGTGAGACCGAACGCGGCGGCGAGTCCTTCAGCTTCCGCACGGCGGGCGCCAGCTCGCCGGCCGTTGACACCGGCGCCGTCGAGTTCCGTCAAGGCGCTAGATATCGAGCGAACGCCGAGCTTTTAGCAGCTGGCGCAGCATCGCGAGATCGCGAGCGGGTTGGCCGCGAAGTAACCCCCGGGGTTCTTGACAGTTCGTGTGCCGTTGCGCGACCGTCGATCCGATGAGAGCCACCACGCTCTCACGACCACTCTTCGTATGAAATATCGACGTGAACGGGCACATTTCCTCCGCGTGCGGCCCGAAGCAGCGAGCGTCGTGCTCGCCGCGTTGCTGCTCGCGTCCAGTGCTCGTGCAGAGAACGCTGCGCAGGTCGAAGCGCGAAAGCACTTTTTCCAAGGCGTCGCCTTCGCGGATCAACAGCGCCTGCCGGAGGCGCTCGCCGAGTTCGAGCGTTGTTACGCGCTCTATCCGTCGTACGGGACCCTCTACAACATCGCGCAAGTTCACGCTGCGCTCGGGCACGCGGTCGCCGCCGTGGAGACGTTCGAGAAGTACCTTGCCGATGGTAAAGACGCAATTTTTCCCGAGCAACGCGCGCGCGCCGAGGCCGAGCTCGCGGCGCAACGGCAACGAATCGGCGAGCTGACGGTTCGTGTGTCGCCAGCGGACGCGCAGCTACTCATCGACGACAACGTCATCGCTCGTGATGGCGCAGCAACCAGCGTGCGCCTCGTAGCCGGGCCGCATCGAGTGAGCGCAGTGCTTGCAGGTCATCGCACCGAGCAGCGCCCGGTGGAGGTCGTTGCCCAACGCGAAACGAATCTGCAGCTGACGCTCGAGCCGCTAGCGCCAGCAACGGCTCCGCCCGCGCCGCAGCCGCCGCCTGCAGTCGCTGCCCCGGCCGCCGCGCGCGACTGGGCGTCGCACGACCGCTCGACGCAGCAACTCGCTGGCTTCGTCGTCGGAGGCGTCGGCTTGGTTGGCGCTGGTGTCGGGCTGGCCATTGCGCTCACCGGGCAAGCGAAGCATCGCGACGCGCTCGAGCAATGGGCGGCAGGGGACAAGGACACCGCGCGCGCAACCGAATCGAGCTCCGCAAGCCAGAAGACGGCGGGTTACGTCGTGCTCGGCGTTGGCGGAGCTGTGACGTTGACGGGCGCGGTGCTCGCGCTCACGGCGCGCGCGCCGGCTTCGTCGACCGCACGCGCACTGAGCCCACGTCGTACGGCGTTCCGGTGGTCACCTTGGCTTAGCCCCTCACTACTCGGTGCGAGCTTCGAAAAGGCTTGGTAAGGACATGCACAAGGTTCGCTTCGAAAAAAGCGTTGCGCTCGCGGCGCTAGCCGCGTTGCTCGTGAAATGTTCGGGCGGTCTGCCAGATGACGGGGAGGGGAGCGGCGGAGCCAGCTCGGGGCAGGGCGGACGCGCGAGCGGCGGAGAGCTCACCGGCCACGGCGGCACGCCCTCGGCCGCTGGAGACGCAGGCGCGGCTGGCATGAGTGAACCGCTGCCGACGCAGGGCGGCAGCGCGGGTTCCTCTTTCGACGCGTCCGGCGGCATCGTCGGAGCCGCTGGAGAATCGGCGCAAGGTGGGGGAGCTGTCGCAGAAGCGGGAGCCGCGGGAGAGGCGAGTGGCGGCCTCTTCGGGGCGGGCGGCAGTGGAGAGCCGAGCGGAGGAACCAGCGCGAGCGACGGTGCCTCGCAGCCAGGTGGGAGCGCGGGTGTGTCGGAACAGGGTGGCAGCGCGGGTGCGTCGCGGCCAGACGGGGGCGCGGGCGCCGGTGGTGGCGGCGGCAATTGCGGCGCGCGTCAGTGCGACTCGAGTGAGGACAATGACTGCAGCGGCACGCCGGACAACCAGGAGCCTGACTGCGGGTGCTCCGTGCCCAACGCGCAACGCGCCTGCAACACCGGAAAAGTCGGCATTTGTGCGAGCGGGATGCAGCAATGCCAGTTTGCTGCAGACAAGGCGCACTCGGCTTGGAGCCCGTGCGTTGGCTTGAGCCCGCAGACCCGGGACTGCCGTTCCGCGAGCGACAACAACTGCAACAACATCGCCGACAATGAAGAGGCAGAATGCACGGCGTGTACGGTCGGCGTCTCGCGAGGCTGCAATGCTCATCCCGAAGACGGGAAAGGCCTGTGCAGAGCCGGCACGCAGACTTGTCAGCTCGCTTCCGACAACGCTTCAGTGACGTTTGGCGCCTGCGGTGGAGACGTAGGGCCCACGACGGAAGCCTGCGGACCCTACCAGGCTGACGGGATTACTCCGACTCTCGACTCGAATTGCAACGGTCTCGCCGGTGACGGCGATTACAAGCTTACTGCTGGTTGCACGACGCCCGTCCGTATCGAGGGCAGTACCGTGAAAGTCTTTGCAGGCCCGCACCCGGGCACCGTTTCTCTCTATGCGTGTCAGTCGACGTGCCCTGTGGGTACGATGCCCTTCAGCTACTATACGCTATTGTCGTGTGGTCCTGACCAGGGGCAACTCTTAGGTCACGTGCTATCGACTCCGTTCCCTAACTACGAGCCCATCAAGATTCCGGAGAAGCGCTGCTCCTTCGACCAATTTGGGCTCAGGTACGATGTCCAGATCCCGGCTCTGACCTTTTACGTTCTGCCATGAGTTTCAGCGGCGAGGCTGCGCTCAGATGCTGCGCACGAAGGCCTGCCAGCTCGGCGTCAGCGACAGAACCGAACCGCTGAATTTCTCGAACGCGGCCTGGTTGACCTCTGGCCTTATCCCCGTCTTCGGCAGGTGCAGCGTCAAGCCGTGGCTGACAGAGTCTCGCGTCTTGTTTAGCACGATGCCGCGTTCGACCGCGGCGCGGAGCTCGGCGGCGGCCTGATTCACGGAGCTGCTGGGCGCAAACTCCTCCTCGAGCAGCCGACAGAAGCCGACGACGTCCACGAGATCCTCATTGCTGAACGCGCTCGGGTCGCCCGTCTGGATGCCATAGCGACGCGGCACGAGCTCATCGACCACGCGCCGCACGGCGGGGCTATTCATCGCGCCTTCCGCGAGCAGCGCCCGGCCCAGCTCATCGAGGCTGCGAAGGACATCCGGCCAAACGCCGAGATCG
Source organism: uncultured Sorangium sp. (assembly GCA_966250485.1). Classification (GTDB taxonomy): domain Bacteria; phylum Myxococcota_A; class Polyangia; order Polyangiales; family Polyangiaceae; genus PMG-095. The sequence goes on from CBINHN010000040.1 coordinate 60,845, forward strand.
ACGGCGGACAAGGTGTCGTTGCGCTGGAAATCGCCTTCGTCGTCGAAGGCGTTGACGATTTCGGTCGCGTGCGCGAGCGGCGTGAGCGTGCCCTCGACTCGGTGCCGTTCGCTGAAGCGCCGCGCGATGTTGTCCCAGACCCAGCCGGGGACGATCTGCACCTGCTCGCTCGCGACGACATACTTCACCTTTCCTGTCATTTGCATGAAGGTGTTCACGGACATCTCTTGCATCAGACATGCGTCGAAGCCGAGGACGTCGATCGGCCGCGAGAGGCTCGAGAACACGTCGCGGAACTGGGCCGGCGGCATGGGACCCCGGGTGACGGCGATGTCACCGTCGACATAGTCGAGCACGGCACCCTCCCAGCCATTTCCGTGGTCGTGAATATTGACGGCCAGGTACTTCGAGGGATAGTCGCGCTCGACGTAGTCCAAGAAGGCCTTCAGTACCTCCGGGGAGGAGAGGTAGAGCTCGTCCTCGTTTTGCGCCAATAGGCGCGCGATCTCGGTATCGGGCGGCGGGATGATTTCGGAGACCACTTTTTCGCTGTCGTCCGCGCGGATCCGCAGGATGCGCGTTCGCTCGGGCCAGTTCAGCTCGGCAGACGCGAACCCGCCGTCGGCGAGCACGACGATATCCATGAACGGCGCCCACTCCGCGTAGCGGCGCTCCAGCGCGTTGATGTCCTCTATCGCGTGAATGTCGCTGAGCGTCTCGGATGCCAGGTAAACGGCGAGTGTCCACTCCTTCTCCGCGGATACCGGCTCCGGCCTCGTAGGGCGCTCATTCTGATCGAGTCCGCTCGGCCGCGCTGCCCGTTCATTCGACTCGCTGCCGCTCGCCGCTCCGCCCGCTCCGCGTTCCGGTCCCTGGCTGCACGCCGAGAGCGCGAGTCCGAGCAGTCCATAACCCATACAGCCGACGAGGCGTCCGATCCCGTTTCTATTCGACATGTGCTTTCCTTGGCGGGAGCGAGGGCGCGCGTACCTGCGCGCCGCGCTCGCATCGCTTCAAACACCTCTCGTGTCGGTTCGCGCGAAAACGGGTGCCCGCATTTCGCGGGCGCCGCGTATCGCTCGACCATCCCCGCGAATCCCTAGCGAAAATGGGCCGTTCGACGCCGGAGATCATTCAGCTTTCCGTTGCGCCGGTGTGCGGCCATGCTCGCGGCATGAAGGACGCAATTCGGCCGCTCGAAGGTCCCTCTGTGCGGTTGGTGCCATTCAGCGAGCAATACAGTGACGGCGTGGTCGAGGCAGCCTTGGCTCACCCCGAAATATGGGAGTACATGCCTTTCGCGATGGGCGATGAGGCCGAAGCGCGCGCGAGCCTGCTACAAGCGCAGGCCTTACAAGCGGAGGGGCGCGCGATCTTTTATGTGATCACCTTGCGGGAGTCGTCGGAGCTCGTGGGTGGCACGGCCATTCTCAGCGTCGATCCGCGCGTTCCCTCCTTCGAGGTCGGACCGACTTGGATCGTACCGCGTCACCAAAGGACGCGCGTGAACACCGAAGCCAAGGCGCTTCAGCTGGCCTTTGTTTTCGAGACGCTGGGAGCTGCGCGCGTCGAGCTGAAGGCCGACGTCCGCAATGAACGTTCGCGCACTGCGATCGCGCGTATTGGTGCTCAATATGAAGGCGTTTTACGCAACCACATGCGTCGTGCGGATGGCAGCTTGGGTGACTACGCGTTGTTCTCGATAGTCGAAAGCGAGTGGCCGGGCGTGAAGGCCGCTCTCGAAGCCAAGCTCAGCGCGGCCCGGCCGCTCTTGGCGTGAGCGGTTCGTCGCTGGCGCGCTTTGCGCAGCCGCTCGCCGAACACGACATCGCGCCCACGCGGCGGATGCTCGGCTGAGTTGCCGTCGTAGGGGGCGAACGCGCCGCCTGTCGCCAGTTCACGCGGCGCCCAGGCGAAATCCTGGCAGCGCTCGAAACCGCGGCTTCCTCGCGCCTTTCTTCGCTGTCGACCGAAGCGCGCGGCTGGTATAACCTGCTCCGCAGCGGTGTCGGGAGTTGATCGGTTCGTATTTCGCGACGTTGC
>CBINHN010000041.1:0-62597 GCA_966250485.1 uncultured Sorangium sp.
CGACGCGAGACGGCACGCGGGCGCGCCCGCGCGCCGTCTCATGCCTTCCACGGCGTGCGACTGCGGCCCCGGCGGCGAGCAGTAAGCCCGCGAGCAGCAGTGCGCAACCGCACGCCGCTCGACACGAGCGGACGGAGCCCAATGGCACAGGGTCGAGGCGCGCAGCCGGTATCGCGCCGAGGTCGGGAGCAACCGCGCCAGCTCGCGCGCGCGCCACGTGACGTGGCGCGCGCGGAGCGCGGTGGCTCAGGCCTTCATCGCGGCGATGATGTCGCCGCTCGCCGAGCTGAAGCCGGAGTTCGAGATACCGAGGGCCTGGACGAGCGTCGCGAGCACGCGGTTGTTCGTGGCACCGCCGGCGTCCACGAACTGGCCTTTCTTGAGGAAGCCGCCCGGGCTGCCCCAGATGATGTGCGGCACGCCGCGCATGCTGTGCGACGGACCGTCCGCCACGTGGTTCGTCCACATGACGACCGCCTTGTCCTGCAGACCGCGCGCGGCGAAGGCGTCCAGGCCGGCCGCGAGCGTGGTCATGCGCAGCTTGTCGATTTCGGCGTGAGCGGCCTCTGCCGTCGGGTTGCTGCCGCTCGCAGCGTCCGATTGCACGCGATGGCTCAGGTGGTGGAACGGCCAGTTCAGAGACTTGTTGGACTCCACGCTGTAGCGGGTCTGGTCGGTACCGTCGCCCCACTGCATCGCCGCGACGTGGTTGAAGTTGCAGGCGAACGCGACGGCGACCACTTGCATGTGAAGCTTGGCGACCTCTTCGATCATGCCGTTCGTCGTGAAGGCGAAGCCGCTCTTGAAGGCCTCGAGGCGCGCGGTATCGATGCCCTCCTTGGAACAGGCTTCGCCGATCACCGCCGGATCCGACGCCATCTGATCCATGGTGGTCTCGATCTGGCGAATCGACGTGAAGTGGAGATCGAGATTCTGCTTGTCGACCGCGCTGAGCTCAGGGCGCTTGCGCAGGTCGTTGAGCTCCTCACGGATGAGGTCGTTCACGCTCTTGCGCCGCAGGATCAGGTAGTCGGCCATACCGCCGCTCGGGGGCGGGGTCGTGCCACCACCACCACCGCCTCCGCCACCACCAGCGGACAGGTTCGTCAGCTTGGAGTAGAGCGTGTACGGGTTGTCGACGGCGCTGCGAACCTGACCTGAGCCGCCCGCCTTGAACGAGATGCGCTCGGCGATGTACCCGTTCTTGCGGTTGCCCGCGTACAGGTTCATCGGCTCGTCTTTGTTCGGGTTCAGCTTGGCAGCGAGCTCCCAATCCACCGACGGCCCCGAAGAGGTGACGCCGGTGCCGCCGCCGTTGGGGGTCTTACCCGTCAGGGATTGCGCCAACCCCTGCGCGTGACCGCAGTTGGTCGGGCTCGACAGCGGGAAGTTGACGCCCTTGACGATCAGCAGGTTGGAAGCGTGGTTCGCGAGCGCACCCACCGCCTTGTCCGAGCCGAGCGACGAGGCCGACAGGGCACCGGTCGCGCTCGGGAAGAAGCGGTTCCCCACGACGCCGCAAGCCGCCACCATGAACATGGCGAAACGTGGCTGCGCGTCTTGGGCCCAGGCGGAGCGCTCGGGGAGACCCTCGAGGAACGGCAAGCCGATTGCGACCCCGCCGGCGCCGCGGAGGAATGCACGACGATTGATGACCGGGCGTTGAAAGGGATTCACGATCTTTGTCATTGGGCACGCGTCCTGAAAGCCGGATGTTTCACGAGACTGACGATGAGCTGCTTGAGCGAGCCAGACATGCTGACATCCTTCATGCTCTCGAGCAGAGGCACGTCCGAGGCCACGATGTCGCGCTGGAGCATGAAGCTAGCCAGCTTCTTCGAATAGCAGCTGTGAGCCTGGCTCCCCGAAGCCATGGCTTGCATGAGCTCGGCGGGGCCAGAGAATTGCTTGACGCCTTCCGCGAAGGGGTACTCGCCGCTGGTGTCGACCGGCTTGCCGTTGTCCATCGACCGGAACCTACCCATGCCGTCGAAGGACTCGAAGGCGAAGCCGACCGGGTTGAGGAACGAGTTGTGACACGTTCCACCGCAGCCCGCGGTCATCTCCGTCATGCGCTCACGATTGGTTTGATTGGGCTTGAGCGCCGGAATCGCCGGCAGCGCCGCGGGCGGGCCGAGCGTGATGCACAGCATGTTCAGGTTGATGTCTTTGCCGCGCAGAATCGAGTCGGGATCGTTGTTCAGCGCGTAGAGCGTGAGGTACGGCAGCTGAGTGAAGAAACCCGGTCGGTTGGGGCCGAGGTCGACCTCGGCGAAGCCGCTGGCCGGCGCCTGTACGCCGTAGAACGGTGCCAAGGCGGGGCTCACGAAGCCGACGGTGGAGGTGAGGATCTCCTTCAGCCCGAGGTTCTTCTTGAAGATGCGATCGAAGAACATCGTCGAGGCGGTCGTATAGTCCGCGTTCAGCGACGTCTTGTACTCGGGGACGCCCACCTTATCGATGTTGTTGAACTGCGTGAAGTGCAGCATCTCCGCGTGGAAGTTATCGAACACCTCCGCGGCCGCGGGCTCCTCCAACATCTTCGTCGCGAGGTCCGCCGCGCCCTCCGGCGAGTCGAGCTTGCCAGCTTGCGCGAGGTCGAGATCGGCGTCCGTCGGGGTCGTGCCGCGGATGATGAACGACAACTTCGATGCGATTTCGTAGCCGTTCAGCGCTGAGCCCTTCGGCGCCAGCTCACTTCGGTACAGGAAGTTCGCCGACTGCAGCATGGCCTGGATGACGAGCGTCGCGCCCTTCACGAAGGCCGAGCCCGTGCCACCCTCCATGGTCGAGCCCGTGGTGTACAGGGCTTGGTACTTCGAGACTTCGTCCGTGGTGAGCGGGCGGCGATATGCGCGGCGGCCGAAGGTCTTGATGAACGTCGCCGGGTCGGTGCCGCTCACGATCTTGCCGAGCGCGGCCTCGGACGCTACCTGCGTCGCCAGCGTCTCGGCGGCGACCTGGTAGGCGTCGACCATGTTCTGGTTGATGGTGAGCGCGTGCTCGTTGTTGTCGAAGTCCGTCGAGCCTTGCACCGGCTGCTCGAAGCTCGACGAGAGCCCGGACGGCGCGCTGAGCTTCAGCAGATCCTGAACGGCGTGCTCCCACTGCTCGTTCGTGAGCCGCATGAAGCGCAGGTAGGCCGGGTCGCCCTGGAGATCCATCGGGCTGGGCTGCCCGGGCATGGTCGGCTCCGAGCTGCTGCCGCCGCTGCCGACGATGATGGAGCCGCCGCCGGAGCCGGTGTTGGGGCCAGAACCGCCGTTCGTGCCCGTGGAGCCCGACGCACCGGGTATGCCGGTGGACCCGGATGTGCCCGGTTGTGCTCCAGCGTTAGCGCTGGAGCCTTGGCCTCCGCCGGGGCCGAAGCCTCCCGTTCCCATCTGGTCGGGATCCTGGATGGTCGTCGAACATCCCAGGACCAGTGAAAGCACGGCGCCGATCTGGACTTTTCGTCCGAGAGCTGCGCGCGCAACGAATATAGATCGCATCAGGGTAACCTCCGGGCTCACTCGGGCTTCAGCCGCTCTGGGCGCTGGTGGACTTCGCTAGCGTGGCTAGGGTTGCGCGACTCTGGGAATAGAGGCCGTTCACGCTCGACTTCCATTCCCGTGCCTGTCGGTAGTGATCGCGCGCGGTTCGAAGCATAACCGCGAAATCAAGAAAGAAAATGGCTCGCCACCACTCTTGGTTTTTCGGATTTCGTACGGAGCGATGAACATTTCCGGTTCAAGTAAATTTGTCGCAAAAATACCGTGGAAACTGTGCAATCGGAGCGGGTTAACGCGCGCATCGCTGCGTTTTTGCAAGCAGGGTGTTGTCACTCCGGTGGTTAAAACTTGGGAGCGCTCGTACGATTTTTGGGGAGCGTTCGCGGCAAGACGCGATTTTTGACGCAAATTGCAATTTTCTAAGGACCATTTCGAAATTCGCGGAGCGCGCGCCAACACGGGAACCGGCACTGCGCTAGCCTCCCTGCTCGAGCAAGCCGTTCGCGTCCGTTGCCGGCGCGACCGGATCGATGTGAGAAAGTTCCGCGAGCTTCTCATCGTGGCGACTCGCTCGCGCGCGACGCCGATAAGCGCCGGGCGGCATGCCGAGCTCTTTCTGAAACGCCACACTCAGCAATGCGGCGCTCGAGAACCCGGCTTGTCTCGCCACGTCGCGAAGATCCAGGCTCGTGGTGGACAGCGCGCGCTTGGCGACCTCGATGCGCGCGCGGCGCACCTCGTCGTGAATGGTTCGGCCAAGGCACGCGCGAAAGCGGCGCTCCAAACGCTGACGCCCGCTACCGACCGCGCGCGCCACCATGGGAACGGTGACGCGCTCGGTGACGTTCGCATAAATCCATGCCACGGCTTCAGCGACGAGCTCGTCGTCGACGGCGAACACGTCGGAAGAACGCCGCGCGACGACCTCGAGCGGCGGCACCACGACGCGCGCCAGCGAGATATCTCGGCCGAGCAGCGCGTCGTGCACCAGCTCGGCCGCGGCGCGACCGAGCTCCACCCAGGGCACCGCGATGCTCGACAGGGGCGGGCTGATCAGCTCGCACTGCACCAGGTCGTTGTCACAGCCGATCAGCGCCAGGTCCTCGGGCACGCGCACCTTGGCGGCGCGCGCGTGGCTCGCCGCGACGCGCGCCCAGCGGTCGGTGCACGCGAATAACCCGCAAGGTTTAGGTAGCCCTTGCAGCCAAGCGCTGAGCGCGCCGCGATCTTCCGGCCGCGCTTGGCTCGCGCCGTTCAACGGGTAGCTTTGCACGAGACCCACGCCGGCGTTGCGCGCCGCGCGCACGAACGCTGCTTCGCGTGCGACCGCGACGGAAGAATCATCGAGGCGGAAGGTGGTCACGTCCTTGAGCCCGCGCGCTGCAAAATGTGAGAGCGCGAGCCGCCCGATCTCATCTTCGTCCGGAATGACGGAGGCGCTGCGACCCAGCGTTCGATCGGCGTTCACGACGACGGCGGGCGTCGAAGACAGCAGCTCGAGCGCGGAGGACAGCGCACCAGGACCCAACACGGCCGCGGCCGGGCTCCACTGGCTCACGAGCCATTCGAGATCCACGGATGACGGATAATGCAAGAGCTCCCAGCCGCGGTCGCGCGCGGACGCCGCGAAGCCATGCAGCGCACCGCGCGACCAATGCTCCGTCGCGTCGAGGAGCGCGAGAACGAGCGGCGCTACGAGCTTCATCGCGAGCGGCTCCGCCCGTAAAGAAATATCAGCCCCGTCGAGCGGCGCGGCGCATCAGCTTTGTCGCCCCGCCGCCCCATCATCGTGCGCGCTTCGCAGATGGTAACGGTGGTCTCACCGGTATGAACCCATTGAGTGCGAACGCTCAAAGCGACTCGAGATGCTGATGAGACCGGCGCGCGGCGGGAGCGCCGACGCTGTTTTGGGGGCGCGGATACGGCACTGAGCAGTGCTTCTTAGAACGCCTTTCCGTCGGCACAAGTTACGCCGCGCGGCGATTTTTCAACCGCATAATTATGTGCTTCGGCTGTAGGATCACAGCGTGCTCAGTAAAGCTCCATTCCAAATCAGGGTTGCGTGCACGACGCTTTGATGGTGACACGTCGCCTGCGTAGGAACGCGGCGCTCGCGAGCGTGGCGAACAGCCAAGCGCCGTGCGCGTGCTGCGCGGAGTGCGCGCTCGAGCAATAGCATCCTGGAAGAAACGACGCTTCCGGAACGGGTTTGCTGCGTCCCCCGGAGCCCACCTGCTTGCCGCCCTCGCTGACGCTGCCGCCCTCGCTGACACTGCCGCCCTCGCTGACGCTGCCGCCCGAGTCAAGGCGACCGCCTTCGCTCGTGACGCGACCTCCCGAGCCGCGACCACCCGAGCCCTCGCCTCCGCTGGTTTCTTCGCCGCCGCTCGCTCCGGCGGCGCCAGCCGCTTGCGGCGCCATTCCACCGTCTCCGCCGCCGTTGTCTCCGCCGCTGCCCGCGGCGTTGTCGTCACCGCCGGCGCCAGCGCTCTCGCTAGCGCCGCTGCCTCCGGCGCCGCCTTGCGGCGGAAACGAGCTCGGATCGGGCTCAGTGACGAGCGTGACCACGCTGCTCGCGGGCAGCGTGAAGTCGAAGCTGTGGCTGCCCGCGATGGACTCTCGTGCCTCGAGGTTCTCGTCCTCGGAGGTGAGCCAGGGCGTGATGCTGACGGGCTCGAAGTCGCCGAGCTCGAAGTGCTCGGCGACTTCGCTCGTGTTTTGGTTGATGGCCACGATCACGAGGCGCTTCGTTGCGTCGTGGATGAACGCGCTGATGAAGACGCCGCTGCTCGGCTGGGCGGGCGCTACGCTCACGCGCTGAGCGCCGGGGCGCACGAACTTGCTGTAGTGACCGAAGCCGTACGCTTGCGGCAGGACCTCGCCATTTTGAATCAGGCTGGTGGTCGCGTCGGAGTTGATCCACCAGTAATGCCAGGCGTTGACGCGCGCGACGGTGAGGTGAGTGTAAATCAGCTTGGCGGTGCCGAGCGCGGCGGAGAGGCCGCTCGCGTCGTCATAGCTGATCTCGGTCTCCCAGAACTCTTTGCCCGCGGCTTCCGCGGCGGGGTAGGGGTGCGGCAGCCCACCATAGGCGTGCGTAGCCAGCACCGCGACGGCGTCGCGCGCGCCAGGATCCTCGAGCAGCGCGTTCGCGTAGCTGTCGATCTCGTTCCAGTTCGCGGACTCCGGCGCGATGATCGCCGTCTCTGGGCTCACCGCGTCCAGCGCTGGACGCAAATAGTCGCGGACGAACGTGCGCAGCTCCTCCGGCGTCCACAGGCAGGTCTCCCAGTCTGCGCTCCAATTGGGCTCGTTTTGTGCGGAAATAGCGGAGAGCGGGTAGCCGTTGTCGCGCGCGCGTGCGGCGAACGCCGCTAGGCGCTCGGCCCAGGCCTGATAATACTCGGGTAATAGTGAGCCGCCGTTGTTGTCCGTGCCGTTGGTCTTCCACTCGCCGGGCGGTGACCACGGCGCGGCCCACAAGCGTACACCGCGCTCGGCGGCGGCCCGCGCGGTGAAGGCTTCATCGGTCTTGCCGTCCGGCTTGATGTGCAAGCGGAGTATCGAGATACCGAGTCCGGCCTGCTCGGAAAATAGGAAGTCTGCTTGTGGCTCGGTGACGGCCGTGGTGGTCCACGCCGACGAGGCGCCGAAGCCGCTGATGCGCTGTTCCCGCTGAGTCACGTCGATCGTAACGGTGACCGGGTCGGTGAGCGCTGCCGCTTGGTGCGCGGCGCCTTCACGGGATTCGGAGCGCGGTTCGGCGCAGCCGCCCGCGGGGATGGCGGAGAGAGCCGCGCCGAGCAGCGCGACCCGTAAAGTTGGGCTCATCGAGCGTGCTTCAAAAGCGAGTCTGCCAGCGTGCGGCCGCGCCATCGTACGTTGGCGCGACCGCAACTTGAGATTCAGCGGCCCCCTGCCGATCTCGGGTCAATACGAACAGCAGCGCGGCGCCGCCCAACGCGGCGGCGCCGACGCCCAAGCTCACGTACGAGAGCTGGAATTTGGAGTGGATCTTGTCCGTGTCGTCCGGATTGCAGCGCGGGCTGCAGGTGCGGCCGAGCTCGTTGTAGTCGTGTGTAGCGCTGAGTCGAAAGTAACCAAACGCGCCGAGGCCGAGCACGCCTACTCCGCCGAGCACCCAACTGGCGACCGGCACCCCGGGCGTCTTCTTGGGAGCGGGCGGAGGCTGGCTCGGTAACGCCGGCGGCGGCGCGCTGGTCGGGGGAGGCGCGGCCGGCTCCTTGGGGCCGAGCACGATCTCGAGCAAGCGATTGCGATCACCGACGCGCGCCGTGTGCTTGGTCTCGACCGGGGGCAGACCTGGGGCTTCGAAGACGAAGGTGTGCTGTCCAGGATTGAGCTCGATCGGCCGCCCATCGAGTCGCTCTTTCACGACCTGGCCGTCCACCTGCACCTTCACGTCGAAGAGCTCTTCGCCTTTGCCGTTGCGCGCAGAGAAGACCATCGAAGGGGTGTCGTTCTGCAGCTGTTCGTACAAGCGAATGCACTCCTGGACGATCAGGTTGTTGCACTCTGCTTGTGAGCAAATCTGCGCCGCGCGGCCGGCCTCGATGAACGCGCCCTTCAGGCGTTGACGCTGGGCGTCCTCATAGGCGGCGGAGCATTTCTCCGCGACCTGTTGGGGCTCCTGGGCCTGCTGGGGCTCCTGGGCCTGCTGGGGCTCTTGGGCGTGGGCGGTCCCGGCGTGACCCGTGAGGCCATAGACCGTCGTCGCGAGCGAGATGGCTAAGAATCCGAGTTGATGGCGTGAGCGGCTCATACGAAGGCTCATTTCAGCAAAGCGACGTCGTCGACCCAGAGCTCGACGGTGACATTGGGTCCGAAGAAGAATTGCATCAGCACGATGCCGGAGTCATCGAACGCAGTCGGTTCCGGCTCGGTGCCTGCTTCGAGATCCAGATCCGCGAACAGCACCGTGTAGCGGCGCCACTCGCTGTCGATCTGCATGAATTTGCCCCAGTGATGGTCGCACACCGTGCAGCGCTCACCGGCGATGTGGGTGTTGGCGTCCGGCAGCTGCAGCACGGTCGAGGTCAGCTCGCTGGCCCTGGCCCAGAAGGTCACGCCTCGGTAGGCGGAGCCGTCCCACGGCTCTTTGGTCGTCTCGGTTTGTCCCGGGTTGTAGAAGTCGAAGCCGAAGCCCGAGAAATACTTATTTCCAGTCGTCGTAAAGCGAATCGCCGTGGTGGAGTCGAGTCGTTTGCCGGGGATCAACGCCGGGATCGCGCTCGCCTCGCCAGCGCCGTCGCTGAAGCTGTACCAATTGCCCTTGCGGCCCTCGAGGCTCGGCAACACGAGATTGCCGTCCTCGAAGTTGTCGACCATGGAGTAGCTGTCGGCGGGAATGTCCGCCGCGCACTTGCCCGAGGTGCAGATGTACGTCGCGCAATCGGAGGCGTGATTGCACTTCTTGTCGACGGGACACGCGGCGGTCGGGCTGCAGGCACCGCCGCAATCGAGGTCGCTCTCGTCTTGGTTCAGGACCTTGTCGTCGCAGCTGGGCTCCTGACAAACGTTGTTGTTGCAGACGCCGCTCTCGCAGTCCGCTACCCGCAAGCAGCCCATACCCGCGCCGCAAGGGCCGCAGGTGCTGCCGCCACAATCGACGCCGGTCTCGTCAGCTTCTTTCTTCTTGCTCTCGCAATGATCCGCGCAGACGTGATTGAGGCAATAACCGCTCTTGCAGTCCCCGTGGATGTTGCACTCGGAGTCGTTGTCACACAGCGAAGCCGGGGCGCACACGCCGCCGCAATCGACGCCGGTCTCGTTCTGATTCAGAATGCCATCACCGCAGCTCGGCTCCACGCAGCGTGCGTTGAGGCAAATCTCGGTGACGCAGTCGCTGTGACGCGTGCAGCGTCCGTCCACTTCGCAGCGCGGGCAGCGGCTGGTACCGCCGCAATCCGTGTCAGATTCATCGGAGCTCCTGCGGCGATCCGTGCACGACTCGGGCAGCGGCGCCTCGCCGCCGGTCGCGTCGTTGCCGCCTTCCGTGGAGGTCGTCCCGCCTTCTTGCCCGCTGCCACCCATGGGGCCGCTGCCAGCGGCCGACATGGAACCACCGGAATCCGAGCCGCCGGTCTCGGCGCCGCCAGAGCTGAGCCCGCCAGAGCCATTGGAGCCGCTGAAGCCGCCCGTGCCGACTTGTCCGCCGTTGTAGTACTCCGCCGAAAGAGGGGCGAGGTCAGGTTCGCAGGCAGCGAAGGCCGCCAAAGACACCGCGATACCGAAGCTCAATTCGCGAAAAGGACGCATTCTACGCACCGTTAACCAGAGACCAAGACAAGCATCGTCGACGGCTGCGCGAGGAGCTCTGCGAGAGGGCCGACGTTGGAAGCGCGCTTGCCGGAGCGTCGGATTTTGCGCCTCGCGTACTATTTATCCAAGCAGGTTCAACGGACACGGTCGATGAGAATTCAGCGGCGGCCGACGGGTTGGTGGCGAGGGCTGCGCCTCGGGCGCAACGCTGCGCACCCCTGCGCGGGATGTGCGCTACGCGCGGGCTGCGCGCTGGCGAGCGTTCCCGCGCGAACTTTCGAACGACGCGAGACGGAGCGGCGCGAGCACTTTGCGGCGCTCGCTGAACATGCCATGAGCGGCCAGCGATGCCGCTCGTCTTTCTGCCCAATCAAGAACGACTGTTCCTGTGGGGAGAGCCCGGCGCCGAGCGGTTGCTACCCGAGCTCGTTGGGCTAGGTGAAGCGGCGCAGGCCGAGCTTTTGCTTCCGGAGGGGACGGCGCAAGTTTCGGGGCAGCATTTCGCGTTGGAAACCGCCGCGCCGAAGCTGGCGCTGACTCCCGCGGCCAGCGTGTCCGCGCTGCCGGCGTCGCTGGCGAGCTACGTGCTGGCCAGCAAGCTTGCCATCGAGCTCGTCGCGCGCGAGCACGTCGTTCCGACGGTCGTTCGCCGCAGCGGGCGCATCGAGGCGCGCTGGGCCGCGGCGTTGTCCGCCAGCGACGACGCGGCGCGCTTCGCCGCGCTCGTGCGTAGCACGCCGCCCGCCGCGCACGCGGTGCCCATCGTCGCTGCGGGGCCGCGCGCGGTGTGGGCCAAGGACGCCTTGCTGCGCGCCTACATCGACGGCGTCGTGGACGCGCTGGTGCGCGCCAGCGCCGGCGCGCCTGCGCTGAGCGCGCCGCGCCGGACGGCGCGCTGGGAAGAGCGCTGGCAAGCCGCGCTGACCGGCTCGCGCGCGGCCTTCGAAGCGCACGGCTTCGCGGAGCGCTCGCTGCTCGACGAGCTGCAGCGCTGGAGTGAGCCCGCGATGGGCGCGCTGGATCGCCTGCGCGCCTGTTTTCGACTGGAGCTGCCCGACACCGATGCCGCGCCGTTCACCTTGCGTTTTCTGCTGCAGTCGCCGGCTGATCCCAGCTTGTTGGTCTTGGCGTCCGAGGTGTGGAGCACGACGGGGCGTAGCTTGTCGAAGCTCGGACGCGCGTTTCGGGACCCGCAGGAGTCCTTGCTCGCGGCGCTGGGCCGCGCGGCGCGGCTGTTTCCAGAGATCGAGCGCGCGCTGGCCGGCGCCGCGCCCGAAGCCATCGAGCTCGATCCGGCGAGCGCCTGGTCCTTCTTACAGCAAGGCGCGGCTGCGCTGAGCGAAGCCGGCTTCGGTGTGATCGTGCCGGCGGAGCTGACGCCCGCCGGGCAACGTCGCTTGCGGCTGCGCATGCGCGTCGGCGGCAAATCGAAGGTCGCTGGCGCCGTCGGCGGCCGCGCCGGGCTCGCGCTCGACGAGCTCTTGGCCGTCGACTGGGAGGCGATCATCGGTGATGAAGCGCTCTCCCTGAGAGAGCTCCGCGCGCTCGCGCAGCAGAAGGCGCCCTTGGTTCGCTATCGTGGGGCGTGGGTGGCGGTCGATCCGGCGGAGCTCGGCGAGATTCAGCGCCGGCTCGCTGCTGGCCCCTCTCGCATCGCGCTGCGGGAGGCCGTGCAAGCGGCGCTCGCCGGGGAGACGCGCGCGGGCGGGCACTCCGTGGCCGTCGCCGCCAGCGGCTCCTTCGCGGAGATGTTGAGCCGCTTGCGCGCCGCCGCCGCCGTCGAGCAGCCCGCTCCAGCGAGCCTACGGGCGACCTTGCGGCCGTATCAAGCGCGCGGGCTAGCTTGGCTCGAGACCATGGCGTCCTTGGGTCTCGGCGCGTGTCTCGCCGACGACATGGGGCTCGGCAAGACGGTGCAGCTGATCGCGTTCCTGCTGCGTCATCTGGAGACTGAGCCCGATGACGAGCGTCCCGCGCTCTTGGTCGCGCCCACGTCAGTGGTGGGCAACTGGGAGCGAGAGCTCGCGCGCTTCGCGCCGACGCTGAACGTCGTGCCCCACTACGGCAGCACGCGCTCGCGAAACGTGGCGGAGTTTCCGCGGCGAGCGGGCACCTGCGTGCTCACCACGTACGGGCTGCTGCGCCGCGACGGGGAGCTGCTCGCGGCGCTCGATTGCTGGCTCTTGGCGCTGGATGAAGCGCAGAACATCAAGAACGCCGCGTCGGCCACCGCGCAGGCGGCGCGCGCGCTGAGCGCGAGTCATCGCTTCGCGCTCAGCGGCACGCCGGTCGAGAATCGGCTGGCGGAGCTGTGGTCCATCCTCGAGTTCGCGAACCCCGGGCTGCTCGGGCCGCTCGCGACCTTTCGTCGCGACTACGCCATTCCCATCGAGCGCTATGGCAACCAGGAAGCCGCCGAGCGGCTGCGCCGCGTCGTGAGCCCCTTCGTGCTGCGCCGCGTGAAGAGCGACCCCGCCATCATCGCCGATCTGCCGGCCAAGAACGAGATGAAGGTGGTGTGCACGCTGACGCGCGAGCAAGCAACGCTGTACAAGGCGGTGGTCGACGAAGAGATGCGGCGCATCGAGGCCACAGACGGGATGGAGCGCCGCGGCCGAGTGCTCGCGTTGCTCACGTTCCTGAAGCAAATCTGCAATCACCCGGCGCAGTACCTCGGCGATGGCGGCGCGCTCGCCAATCGCTCCGGTAAGCTCACGCGCGTCGCGGAGATGCTGGAAGAAGCCATGCTCGCCGGCGATCGCGCGCTGGTGTTCACTCAATTTCGCGAGATGGGCGAGCGGCTGCAGCGCTACTTGGCGGAGCGGCTCGGCGTGGAGGTCGCGTTCTTGCACGGCGGCACGGACAAGCGCGCTCGCGACCAGATGGTGCAGCGCTTCCAAGAAGATCCGCTCGGGCCGCGCGTCTTCGTCCTCTCCGTGAAGGCGGGCGGTACCGGGCTGAACCTCACGGCGGCAAGCCACGTGTTTCACTATGATCGCTGGTGGAACCCAGCCGTCGAGGATCAGGCCACCGATCGCGCCTATCGCATCGGACAGCGGCGCGCGGTGCAGGTGCACAAGCTGTTGTGCGCTGGAACCGTGGAGGAAAAAGTGGATCGCCTCTTGGAGCAAAAGCGCGAGCTGGCGGCCAAGATCGTGGGCAGCGGGGAGCGCTGGATCACCGAGCTCGATGACGGCGCGCTGCGTGAGTTGTTCGCGCTCTCCAAAGACGTCGTGGTGGCGGCCGATGAGAGCGACGAAGCGCCGCCCGCGCGCGCGCGCAAGGCTCCGCGCGCGAAGCGGGACAAGCGCGGAGGCGCCGCAGCATGAGCTCCTCGCGCGGGCGCCGTTTCTTCGAGCCCGCCGTCAAGCGGCCGCCGCCCGAGCACGGCATCCGCATGAAGAAGGCGGGTACCACGTGGTGGGGGCAGCGCTGGCTCGGCGCGCTCGAGCAGGTGCTGAGCGGCGACGCGGGCCGGCTCGCGCGCGGTCGCACGTATGCGCGGGCAGGGCGCACGCACGATCTCGTGGTTCGCGGCGGCGCCGTGCACGCCAAGGTCACCGGTTCACGTCCCCGGCCGTACGACGTCGCGATCCAAATCGCGGAGCTCTCCGACAAGGTGTGGCGCCAGGCGCTCTCGGCGATGGCGCGCCGGGCCCAATTCGCCGCGGAGCTGCTCGCCGGCACGATGCCCGAGGCGATCGATGAGGCGTTCCAGGAGGCGCAGAGCAGCCTATTTCCGCGCCGCCGCAGCGAGCTGAAGGCGACCTGCTCGTGTCCGGACTGGGGTGACCCGTGCAAGCACGTGGCGGCGACGCACTACGTGCTGGGCGAGGCCTTCGATCGTGATCCGTTTCTGCTGTTCGAGCTGCGCGGCAGGACGCGCGAGCGCGTGCTGGCCGCGCTGCGCAGCGCGCGCACCGGCCGTGAGAGCGGCGCCGAGGACGCGCCCACGCCAGAGGAGCCGTCGCTCAGCGTCACGCTCGACGGCATAGAGCCCGCTAGCTACGACCGCGCGCCGGAGCCGATGCCGGCGCTCAGCTTCTCGTTCGAGGCGGAGAACGCGCAGGAAGCCGTGCTGCGTCAGCTCGGCGCACCCGCGGCTTGGGCGGCCGGCGCGGCGCCGGCGGACGCGCTGGCGCCGATCCTGCGCGCGGCGGCGGCGCGCGCGCGCAGCTTGGCCAGCGCGGAAGCGGAGAGCGCGCTGCCGGCGCCGGACGAGGAACGCCGAGCAGGCGCCCCTCCGCCGCAGCGCGCGAGAGCGACGCCGCCGCGCAAGTCAGCAAAGAAGCCGCTCGCGGCGCGCAAGAAGACGAGCTCGCGCGCCGCGAAGCGCCGCCCAGCGCCGAAGCGCTGACTCAGCCGCGGTATTTGTCGCGCATGCGCTCGCGCACGTTGCGGCTCAGCTGCCGCGACTCCTGCCGCTGTTTGCGTTGCGCCGCTTGGTCGTGACGCGCGCGCTGGTAGCGCTGCTCGCGCTCGAGCTTCAGCGAGCTGTCGAGCCGCTCGCCGCTGAGCGCCCCGCGCTCGACGGCGGCTCGTACCGCGCAGCCCGGCTCGCCCTGATGCTGACAATCGCGGAAGCGGCAAGCCTGGGCGAGCCGCGCGATGTCGTCGAACGCCTCGCGGCTCGCGCTGTCGTCGAGCGCGGCCAGGCCGAACTCGCGTGTCCCTGGCGTGTCGATCAGCAGCGCGCCGGATGGCAAGACGAGCAGCTCGCGCGCGGTGGTGGTGTGACGGCCGCGCGCGTCCGCCTCACGCACCGCCTGGGTGCGTTGCTGCTCGCGGCCCAGCAATCGATTGCTGAGGCTCGATTTGCCGACGCCCGAGCTGCCGATGAGCACCGCGGTCGAGCCGGGGCTGAGCTCGGCTTCCAGCGCCGTAACGCCCGTGCCGAGCTCCGCGCTCAGCAGCAGGATCTGCACGTCGCCGAGCTCGTCCTGCAGCGCCTGCACCAGCTCACCGGCGTCCGCCCGCAAATCCGCCTTGTTGACGGCGATCAAGGGACGCACGTGCGCTTCGCGAATGGCCACCAAGTAACGCTCGATGCGGCGCGCGTTGAGGCCGCGCTCGACGCTCCGCTCGCCGCCATCGCTAGACAGCGCGCAGACGACGATGGCAACGTCGACGTTGGCGGCGATGGGCTGCGCTTCACTGCTGGGACCGGCAGCTTTGCGCTGGAGCAGGCTCGCCGGTGAGAGCAGCGCTTCGACGCGGAGCGGGCCGTCCCCGGGGCTCGGCCGAGCCACGACGAAGTCGCCCACGCACGGCGCGCGCTGCGCGTGATGACTGAAGCGGCCGCCGAGGACCGCGCTGCGCAGCGCGCCCGAGCCGAGCACCAGGCTGAGCTCGCCGCGACGTACGGTGACGACGCGCGCGGGCTCGCAGCCGCTGAGCTGCGGCGCCTCTGCCAACAGACCAAGAAACTGTGATTGAAAATGTGACGCGAAGCCCCAGCGCTCGAGGCTCGCAAAACTCGCGCTAGAATTCATCTCGGAACCCACTGTTCGGGTCGATGGACGCGGACAAAACGGCAGCGGCAAGCTCGCGCTGCGGTCGGGCCGGGCTCGCGACTCGGTCGTCGCAGCGGGCCCAACGCGCAAGCCGTAAGGCTCACGCGTGAACGATGACGACGTCCTCGCGAACCGGCTCAGCGTGTGGCGGCGGCCCAGAGTGGGCGCCAGCGCGGCTGAATCAGCGGGTGTTCCGCGAGGAGAAACGAACGGCGGCGGCGAATTGGGCGTTCATTCTTAAATCCTCGCTTTCCCCGACCATCGGGTCTCGGGAGCTTTGCAGGTTCGCTCGCCGAGTCAAGGCCGCGTCAAAAAGCCGCGGCGCGCACCGCCTCTGCGATGCTACATCGAGCCGCAGTCCACCCCATGTTGTCGACGCAGGATGCCGACTGGGAGCTCAAAGTACGACCCGAGCTCGAGTGGATTGGGAAGCTGAGATGGGGCGTCGCCGGCGGTCAGATCGCCGCGCTGCTGGTCGCTCGTTGGCTGCTCGATATTCGCCTGCCCTGGACCTGGCTCGGCGCCGCGCTCACGCTGGTGGCGTTCTCGAACCTGCTGCTGGCCCGTTACTCGTCCGGCCGCGGCTTGCGCCGACGCGGCATCGCGGGCCTGCTGTTCGTCGATATCTGCGTGCTCACCGCCTTGCTCTCAGCATCGGGCGGCGCCGCCAATCCGTTCAGCGTCTTTTACATCGTGTACGTCGCGATCGCCGCGCTGGTGTTGGGGGGCGCGCTCGCCTTTGCGCTGGTCGTGCTCACGTCTGCCAGCTTCGCCGCGCTGTTCTTCATCCCGGCTCGCTGGGCTGGGCCGCACGCCGCGCACCTCGCTTCGGCCATGCACCTGCAGGGCATGTGGATGGCGTACGTGCTCTCCGCCGGCTTCGTCGCGTATTTCGTGTGGAAGATCGCGGGGGCGCTGGCCTCGCGCGAGCGGCGCATCCGCGAGCTCGAGCGGCTGGCGGCAGCCGGCGAGCGTCTCGCCAGTTTGTCCACTATGGCGGCGGGCGCCGCGCATGAGCTCGGTACACCGCTCTCCACGATCGCTGTGTCAGCGACGGACGTGGCCGACGAGCTCGCGGCGCGCGGGCTCAACGACGTCGCCGAGGAGGCGCGCCACATCCGCCGCGAAGTCGCGCGCTGCCGCGAGATTTTGGATCGCCTGGCGGCGGGCGCCGGCGCGCAATCGGGCGAAGCCGTCGCTTGGCTCAGCGCAAAGGCCTTGCTCGAGCGGCTGAACTCGGAGCTCGGCGCCGACGCGGCGCGGCGGCTGCGTGTGGAAGTGCTCGGCTCCGAAGCGCGCCTACGCTGCCCGCCGCGCGGTCTCATTCAATCGCTCGTCAACTTGATTCGAAACGCGCTGGAGGCGTCGGACGGCCCGGAGTCACCGCCGGTGGAGCTCAAGATAGCCATCGAGCCAACGCGCTCGGAATTTCTGGTGCTCGACCGCGGCGTCGGCCTAGCGCCAGCAGTAGCGGCCCGCGCAGGCGAGCCGTTCTTCACGACCAAAGCGCCGGGGCGCGGCATGGGCTTGGGCTTGCATTTGGTCGGCGCCTTTGCCCGACAGATGGGCGGACAATTTAGTATCCAAGCGCGACCGGACGGCGGCGCCGTCGCCACTTTGAGCATCAAGACGGACGCGCTCGAGCACGTCGATCATCATGTCCACTGATCGTGAGACCGCGCACTCGGTGCTGATCGTCGATGATGACGATTCATTTCGCAGAACGCTGGCGCGCGCCTTCGAGCGGCGCGGCTGGGACGTGCGCGAAGCGGACGGCGCGCAGACCGCGCTCGCGCTCGCGCAGGAAGAGAGCCCTGAGCACGCCGTCGTCGACCTGAAGATGGCGGACGGTGACGGCATCGAGGTCGTGCGCAAGCTGATGGCGCTCGACGCGGCCACGAAAATCGTGCTCCTCACCGGCTTCGGCAGCATCGCGACCGCCGTGGAGTCCATGCGCGCCGGCGCGGTTCACTATTTGACGAAGCCCGCTGACGTGACCGACATTCTGGCGGCGTTCGGGCACACCAGGAGCGGAGAGGTGCCCGTCGTCGTGCCGTCGCTCGAGCGCGTGGAGTGGGAGCACATTCAGCGCGTGCTACAGGCTTGCGGCGGCAACGTGACGCGCGCCGCCGAGCTCCTCGGTATTCATCGGCGCTCGTTGCAGCGTAAGCTGCGGCGCAACCCGCGTTCACGCTGAGCCCGCGGCCCAACGCCGCACCGCCGGCGCCAGAGCGCGACGGTGAGCGTCAGCGTCGAGAACAGCGCGGGCGCGCCGTTCCAGGGCGTGCTGCCGGCGGCTCGGCAGCTGCAGCCCTCGTCGTCGCTTGCGTTCGGGTTGCTCGGCGTGGGGTCGCCGCTGCCGGCGCTGCCGCCTTCAGCGCCAGCACAGGTGAACGGCGCGTTATCATCCGCGCTGGTGTAACAAGCTTCCAGTTGAAAACACGTGGCCAGCCAGGCCGCATCGCACGAGCCGCCGTTCGGGCTGTCACAGCAGCTCGGCCCGTGGACGCGGCGTACGTCGAGCAGCGGCGCGAAGGTGAGCTCGCCGCTCTGCATCAGCTCGCTCGTCGCGGAAAAACCGATGGAATACCCCTCATCTAGCTGCGAGGTGCAGGCGTACAGCCCGCGCTCGCTCCAGGTCAGGCACGTCACCATTCCGCTGAATACCCGGTCGAAATCGTACGAGTCGGTGCGGCTGCGCAGCACGCCCAGGGCTTGCTCGTCGGAGGCGACCAGCGGATCGCTCGGGTTGCCGTAGCCGATGACGAGCTCTGAGCCGTCGGGAGCCAGCGCGAAGCCGAGCAGCTTGGCGTGCGCGCGGTACAGCTCCGTCCAGGTCTCACCCCCATCATGGGTGACGAGCAGCGCGTCGTTTGCGCGTTCGAGGCCGTCGACCTGGATCTTGCTGTCGGTGCGCACGTATAAGGTGCGCGCGTCCTGCGGATCCAACGCGGCGATGTAGGGCACCTCCCGCGGTCCGCTGCCCGGAATCGGGCGCGCCTCGTAGCTCTCGCCGGCGTCGTTCGACACCAACAGCACACCTTCTCCGTCGGCGGTGAGCCCGCTCACGTAAATGAGGTTCGGGTCGCTCTCTGCCGCGTCGATCGTGAAGGCGGCGGAGAGGGGCAGCGCAGGTCCCGGTCCCTGGAAACTGCGGCCGGCGTCTTCGGAGCGCACGACGCGCGTGACGATCTCCGCGCCTTCGAGCCGGGCGAGCAGCGCAACGACCGCGTTTCTGTCGCCCTTCGCGTCGCGAGTCAGCGTGTAGTCCGGCACGACCTGGTTGTCGCCGCCGAGCGCCGTGTGCCAGCTGCAGCCGCCGTCGTCCGAGCGATTCAGCGCGTTCTGAACGCCGACCAGCTGGCTGCCATCATCGCTCAGCTCGAGCAAGGGATCGCCCGTGTAGTTGCTCTGCAGAGCGAACGAGCGCTCACAGGTGTAGTTCCAATTTTCGCCGCGATCACTGCTGCCGAGCAAGCCATAAGTGGCCGCCAGCAGCAGGTGCCGAGCGTCGCGCGGATCTTCGATCACTCGCTGCGCGCGCGGGAAGCGCCCGTTGGCTCGCGCAGAGCCTGTCGCGAGCAACACCAGCACACAGCCAAGCCACAGCGCGCGCTCAAACATGGGGCTGCTCTATCCAGGGTCTACGGGCGGATCAAGCCGCGCGCTGCGTCAGCGCGAAGCGCGGCCGCAGCCGCTCAGCGTGCGCCGCCGCGCGATGGCGCACCGACCGCCGCCAGCGTGAAGCGGCAGGCCGGGTAGCCTTGCCTTTCGGCGAGCGACAGGATCTCGCTGGCGAGCTCGCTGAGCCGCTGGAACTCCGGCTCGGCCGCGGCGGTGTTCAGCTCGCTCGCCGCGTGGCGGAACAGCGTCAGCGAAGAGACCAGCTTCGTCGCGTCGATGCTGGAGCCCATCAGCGTGTCCACCCGGGCGCCGGCGCGCAGCGATGTTGCGACTGCTTCACTGAGCTGCAAGAGGCGTGAGCGCAACGTCGGATGCGTCAGGTACTCCTTGGCTTCCGCCAGGTCGCGCAGCGCGTACGCGATGGACATCGCCGATTGCCCGAGACCCGCGAGCTGCGGGAACGAGTACCAGATCCAATGCCCGCGCTTCTGCCCAGCGCGCAGCTCCGCGAGCGCGGTGGCGAAGCCAGCGTGCGGCTGCGCTTGTGCCTCGAGGAAGCGCTGCAAATCGCTCACGCACGCGATTGTTTCGCCGCTCGTCGCGGCGCGCAAGCGCGTTACTCACACGCGGGCGCGGCACAGGCGCCCCATAGCCCCGCCCCGGCGCTCTTCGCCTGGCGCTCCAGCGCGCGAAACTGCTCGACGCGGTCGGCTCCCGAAGGCGGGACGTGCAGTACGCAGCCGTAGCCGCGCGCGATCAGCAGCGCATTCACGTCCACGCCGTCGAGCTCGACGTAGGCGAGCCGGCGCCCGAAGCGATCGCGACAAGGCTCGTCATAGCGCAAAATGACCTCTCGGCCTTCCACGAGGCTGCGGTTGAACTCGCGCGCCTCGGCGCCGTAGCACTCGTCGTGACCGTTCGTGCTCTCGGGAGTGTTCACTAGCAAATAGCGGACGCGGTCGCCGTTCGTGAGCTCCACGGTATCACCGTCGATCACCCGCTTCACGAGCGCGGCGCTCGGCCCGCAACGCGAGCAGAGCAGGCACCGTTCGGCCGCGGCAGCGCTGGAGCTTCATGGCGCCCGAATCGGGCGCGGCGGCGGCGAGTTGCGTGCGCGCCGCTCAGCGGACCACGTTGTGCGCCGAGCTCAAGAACAAGCCGTCGACGAAGCCGATGCGGTAGACGAGAAAGAGCCCGAACACGATGCTCACCGTGCCCATGATGCGACCGAGCGAGCGATCCAGGAGTTGAAAGCGCGTGGTGGCCGCCAGCAGCGGAATCGCCAAGGTGCCGGTCAAGCCGACCATGCCGAGCACGGTGCCGGCGGCGAGCACCGCGAGGTAGAGCATGGCCTGACGCGGCTCGCGAATCGTCGTGAGCACGAGCAGCGCCATCGCCGCGGAGCCCGCCAGGCCGTGCACCAGGCCGACGAGCAGCGGCCGCGCCGGCAGCGGCGCGCTGGAGCCGCTTTCAGCGGCTGCGTCATGGCCGCCATGACGCATGTTGAACACGCCGAGCGCGATCAGCATGACGGCGACGGTGAGCTCCAGAGACAGCCCGAGTCGCGGCGGGATCACGACTCCGAACAAGATGATGGCGCCGCCGACCGCGAGGAGCGTCACCGTGTGACCGAGCCCCCACAAGGCGCCGATGCGCAGCGCGCTGCGCGTGGAGCGAGCGCGGCTCACGATGGTGCTCACGGCGACCACGTGGTCCGCGTCCGTGGCGTGGCGCATGCCGAGCACCAAGCCGAGCGCAAGCACCGCGAGCCAACTCATCGGGAGGCTACCTAGCACGCTGGAGCCGGCGCACGCTAGCGTCGCTCCGGGGCGGAATGGCCGGACAGCGCGCGTTTCTGCGCGCTAAAAAGCGGTGTCCAGCTGTGTTTCGAGCCAGCGTACGCGGCGTCTCAGGAAATCCTTCAGGATGGCCACCTCAGCGGCGTGCGAGCCGTCCTTGGGCTGCGAATTGGACCAGCGCTCGAAATTCCGCGCTGCGGCCGCGCCCACCTCTGCGACCAGCGAGTCGACCATGGCGTCGAGGTTGTCGGCCGAGAGCTCGTTATGGAGCAGCGCCTTGAAGCGGTCGCGGTAACGCGCCTTGAACTGCGGGTCGCGGAACAGCCCGCCCCACCAGCCCTCTTTGAGGTAGTCGGTGCCGTCGCTGCCCGCCTTCTTCCATTCCTCCGGCGCGCGGGCGCGCTCTTCGTAGGGCGTGCCCAGGCTGCGATCGAAATCCCACACCGGTCCCGCCGCGAGCGGCTCGTCGCGTTCTTTGCTGAAGAAGGTGCTGATGCGCAGCGCGTCCACGTTCTTGGTCAGCGCGTTGATGATGTCATGGTCGATGAAGGCGTCCACGTCGATGTACTCGGAGTAGTGTTGCCCAGTGCTGGGGTTGCGGAAGTCCGTGGCGTTCAGCGCTTGTCCGAAGCCGTCGAGGAAGCTCTTTATGTAGTCGAGCTGCGGCTTGCGCGTCGTAAGCTTCATCTCCTCGGGCTTGGGGTAGACGAACTGAAGCTCCTTGCCCGCCGCCTGAAAGTCGTTCTGGCCCTTGTCGATCTTCAAGACGAAGCCGCCGCTGATCTCCGGCAGCGCGCTGGCGCTTGCCGGCAGCTTGCTCACGTTCACGCGCTCGGCGTCGCGCTTGACCTTCTCGATCACCGTGTAAAAGCCGAGGAAGCTCTCGCTGCGCACGTCGCCGCCGTCGTCGACCAAGAACACCTCCGCAAAGCGTGTGCGCGGCGCGTAGCGGCCGATACGATTGCTGATGGCGTAGGCCAGCGCGTTGCGGATCAGCGTGCGATCCATGGAGATGGGATCCGAGAGCACGAAGTCCGACTCTCGCGGCAGGCCGAGCAGCGCTTGGCCGGAGTCATCGTCGGACTCGTCTCCGCGCAGCTCGAGCGCGTACTGCTTCTTTTCGAAATTGCGCGACGTCGCCCCGCGCACGTGAATGCCCACGCGCGCATCCAGCGTGGCGCGCCCGACCAGCTGGGTCTTGCCGGCGCTCGGCTCCAGCACCTCCAGGTTGGCGGACACGAACTCGCTGCCCTTCGGGTCCAGCTTGCCGGCTTCGAAGGTGTGGAGCACCAGGATCGGCAGATGGCTGCTAAAGGCTTGGGCGTTGCTACTTACGCGCAAGTAGCTCTCGCTCGCTACCGCGCCGCGGAGCTCTGCGTCGTCGGCGCTTCCGCCCGCGCCGGCGCTGGGCGTGACCGCCGCGACGCTCGCGGCGCTCTTGGCCAGCGCGAAGGCGCGGATGCGCGTGGATTCGTCGAGCACGAGCGGCGCCGTGTAAAGTGGTGAGCTCGCCGTCGGCAGCGTGCCGTCCAGCGTATAGTGAATCTCGGCCGGCGCCTTGACGCTGAGGCTGACGCTCTCGCTGCCGACGAACGTACCCCCGCTCGGGCTGAACACCACCGTGAGCGAGGTCTCCGGCGCGGGGTGGCTCGGCTCGTCGCTGGACGAGCACGCGAGCATGGCGGCGCACAAAGTGACGCTGAGCGAACACACCGTCGGCCGGCTCGCGACTGACTTATCCATTCGCCGGCGCTCAGCATAGCGCACTTCGATGTGCGCTATGCTCACCTCGAGGAGTAATAAACGTGCTCACGCGACGGGTCGTGCGGGAGGCACCGTGTGCGAGCGCGTGGGGGCGTTACAGGGTATGTGCGCGCAAGCTTCTGCGCGCGCTGACGCCCGCCTCTGTCGCGCCCCGCTGCCGCCCCGACGAGCCAGGGCGAGAACGCCGAGCCGCCGCGTCGAGCTGGGCTTTAGTGTCCGTAAAGGGCGGGAAAACACCGACTTGAAGGTGGGGGGCGCCCCTTCCGGGAGCTGGTGGTAACCTCCGCGCCAGGTGCTCCCGTGAGCAATGGAACCGAGAGAGGGTCAGTGTCGAGGCGCGCGCTCGGCCAGGGTCGTGAGGAGCGGTTGCGGCAACAGCTCGTGGCCGCTCAGCAGATTACGCATACGGGAAGTTGGGAGTGGGAGCTCGCCACGAACGCGGTGACCTGGTCTGATGAGCTCTATCGCATTTACGGGCTGGAGCCGCAGTCTCGAGAGATCAACCTGGAGGGCTTTCTATCGCGGCTCCATCCCGACGATCGCGGGCGGATTCGCCGCGAGGTCGGCCGCGCGCTCGAGCGCGGGGAGCCCTTCGCGTACGAAGAGCGCATCGTGCGTCCCGACGGCAGCGTGCGTCATCTGGACACCGTCGGGGATGTGCTCCGCAACGAGTCCGGCGAGGTGATCGGGCTGCTCGGCAGTTGCCGCGACGTAACCGACGAGCGCCGCCGGGATGAGACCATTCACCGCTACGCGAAGCTTCAGGCGGCCGAGCAGCGCATCCTGGAGATGATCGCGACGGGCGTTCAGCTGGAGGAGGTGCTGACGCGCCTGATCTTGGCCATCGAAGAGCAAGCGCCGCCGACCATCGGCTCGGTGCTGTTCCTCGATCGGGAGCAAGCACGCGTCCGCCATGGCGCCGCGCCGGGGCTGCCCGAGGCCTATAATCGCGCCATCGATGGCCTGCCCATCGGGCCTCGAGCCGGCTCTTGTGGGACGGCGGCGTTTCACAAACGGCAGGTGCTCGTGAGCGACATCGAGCATGACCCGCTGTGGGACGGCTATCGTCACCTGGCGTTGCCGTTTGGCCTGCGCGCTTGCTGGTCGACGCCGATCTTCTCCAGGGACGGCCGCGTGCTCGGCACCTTCGCGCTCTACTACCGCGAGCCGCGCACCCCGAGCGCAGAGGAGCTCGAGCTCATCGCGCGGGCCACGCACGTCGCCGGCATCGCCATCGAACGCCGCGAGCTCGATGATCAGCTGCGCGCGCTGTCGGCGCACATCGAGAACGTGCGCGAAGAGGAGCGCACCGCCATCGCGCGTGAAATCCATGACGAGCTCGGCCAGGTGTTGACCGCGCTGAAGATGGACATCTTTTGGCTGAAGCGGCGCAACAGCGAAGACAAGCTCGGCAATCGCGTCGCCATCGCCGACAAGCTCGACGCGATGTCCGAGCTCACGGACGGCATCATCGAGCAGGTGCGCCGCATCTCGGCCGCGATGCGGCCTGGCGTGCTCGATGATTTGGGCTTGGCGGCGGCCATCGAGTGGCAAATGCAAGAGTTCGAGGGTCGCACGGGCATCGCGTGCGCCATGGATGGCGACATTCACAGCGCGGCGCTGAACCGCGAGCTGTCCACGGCGTTGTTCCGCATCTTGCAAGAGGCGCTCACGAACGTGGCACGCCACGCGCAAGCCGCGCACGTGGAGGTCCGCCTGGCGCATGAGCACGGGCAGCTCACGCTGGAGGTTAGGGACGACGGCGTCGGCATCTCGGCCGAGGCGTCGCGGCGCAAGCGCTCGCTCGGCCTGTTGGGCATGCAGGAGCGGGTCCGCCGCTTCCAAGGCACGCTCGAGGTTCAGGCGGCCGAACCCAAAGGCACGCTCGTGCGCGTGCAGATCCCGCTAGCGATGGGAGCGGCGACGTGATCCGCGTGCTGATCGCCGATGATCATCCCGTCGTGCGCCTCGGTTTGCGCCAAATCCTCGCCGAGAGCGCTGACATCGAGCTCGGCGCGGAGGTGGGCTCCGCGGAAGAGGTGCGGGACGCCGTTCGGGAGCGGCGCTGGGACGTGGTCGTGCTCGACATCAGCTTGCCAGGCGGCAACGGCATCGAGCTCATCGCGGAAATCCGCCGTGAACGGCCCGAGACGCGCGTCTTGATCCTAACGGTGCACTCCGAGGAGCAATACGCCGTCCGCGCCATCAGGGCCGGCGCGGCCGGGTTCCTGAACAAGGAGAGCGCGCCAGAGAAATTGACCGAAGCGATCCGCAAAATCGCGTCCGGCGGGCGCTACGTCAGCCCGCAGCTCGCGGAGACGCTGGCGTCGTTGCTCGCCGGGGAGTCCCAGGGTCCGCCGCACGAGCGGCTCTCGGATCGCGAGTTCGAAATTTTGAAGCTGCTGGCCTCCGGCAAGACGGTGTCGCAGGTGGCGGAAGAGCTGTCGCTCAGCGTGAAGACGATCAGCACGCACCGCAGCCGGATTTTGCAGAAAATGGGCATGAAGACGAACGCCGAGCTCACGCACTACGCCCTGCGTAACGGCCTCGTCACGTAGGACGAACTCCTATCGCGCACGGGCGATCGTCCTACCGCGCTTCTGCCGGCGCGCCGATGTCTCCGCTTTGCGACGGCGCGTAGCCTCCTGCCGTGCGCGTCTTGGTCGTCGAAGATTCCGAGCTGGTTCGGGCTCGCTTGCTCGCTTTGCTGAGCGAGGTAGTGACGGTCGAGACGCTGGCCGCCGACGGGGTCGAGCGCGCTCGGGAGCTCTTGCGCGACGGCCCGCCCCACTGCGCGCTGGTCGACGTGCACCTTGGAAATGGCAATAGTCTCGCGTTCATCCGCGCGTTGAAGCTGCATCACCCGACGTGCGTCGTGCTTGTCTTGAGCAACGACGCGAACGACACGCTGCGGCGAGAATGCCTGAATCTAGGCGCTGACTTCTTCTTCGACAAGTCGCGCAGCTTCGAGCGTGTGGTCGAAATCGTGAAGCAGCTCTCGGCCGGCGCGGCGAACGGCTGAGCGCTCGCCGGCGCTGGCGCGGGCTACAGACTGCGCCGCCGGCTACGCGCAGACCTCATTGTCCGACGCCGCGCGCCTCCAGGTCTTACATTGGAATTGGCGGTGCGCCGACGCCGGACAGCGATGCCTGGACCTACATCTCCATCATGGTGCCAAGCGACGCCAAGCTCCCTTATGACGCTCCCACTATTCTCTCCCGCTTCGTCTTGGAAGGCTTCCCAGATCCAGTGTTCGTGCTCGACCTGGAGGGGAACCTACTGGACCGAAACCGCGCCTCACACGCCAGCGAGCACGCCGACCTGCTGAACCTATTTCGGCCGAGCGGCGCCGACGCGACATTGCAGGGCTTCATCGACGAGCTGCGCGCCCGCGGCCGTGCCTCGACCGAGATCCGCCGCGTGCGACCCGGCGGCACCACTGGCTACGCGCTGGTGCATGGTCAGCGCGTCGAGCGTTGCTTGCTGATCACGACGCGAGACATTTCCCACGCTGAAGTGCTCGAGAACGAGCTGCGCGAGCTGCGTCGCGTCGAATGGATCGGCCTGCTCACGACTCGCGTGATCCACGACCTGAACAACCTGTTGACGCCGATTTTGTACGCCAGCCGCGATCTCAGCGCGCAGCTCGAGAGCGGCAGCGCCGGTGTCGCCCTCGCGGGCGAGATCGAGACGGCGGCGCAGCGGGCCGCGCTGCTCGTGCGGGACGTGCTGGCCTTCTCGCGGCCGCGCGCGGCGCTGCTCGATTTGCTCAACGTGAACGCGGTGATCTCCAATCTGCGCCCGCTGCTCCAGCTGCTGCTCGGCGGCGACGTCGAGCTGGTGCTGCAGCTGCAGTCCGGACCGTGGCTGGTGCGCGTGGACGGAGCGAAGCTCGAGCACGCGCTGCTCAACCTGGTCGCCAACGCCCGCAGCGCGATGCCGTACGGCGGGCGTCTCACCATCTCCACCGCCAATCAGAAGCGCAGCGGCGTAGCCAGCGAGACGCAGCTGGCGCAGTCGGTCGCGATCAGCATTCGCGACACGGGCATGGGCATGAGCGAGGAGGTGCGCTCACGCGCGTTCGAAGAGTTCTTCACGACGCGCGGCCGCAGCGGCGGCACCGGGCTCGGCCTCGCCTCCGTGCAGCGCTTCGTCGCCGAGAGCCACGGCCGAATTTCCATGGAGAGCGAGGTTGGGCTGGGCACCAGCGTGACGCTCGAGTTTCCGCGCGCCGACGCCTGAGCGGCGCGCGCCGCTTACTCTAGACAGTGACGGCGCACGTAACGGCGAATGTTGGAGGCCAGCTCTTCGTCGTAGTAGCGCTGCGCTCGAGCGCGCACGGCGGCGCTGGGCTGGTCCAGGCAATCCGCGATGACGGCGTAGCCTGCTTGCACGGTGTGCTCGTCCTCGGGGAACTCCTCGCGGTACTCGGCCAGCAGCCGGCGAATGCCGGCGGCGTCTCTGACATCCACCGCGCCGTTCAGCGCGGCGAGCAGGTTGTTCTCGCGATAGATGCGCAGATGTTGCGGCGTGATCGGGTGCGGGTGATGCGGACCCGGCGGAGCGGGAGCGGAGCCCGCCGGCATGATGGGCAGACCGTCGGCGGCGCGTTCCGAGCCACTGTTCGGCGTCGTCTCGAGCGGCGCGCTGCCGGCGCTGGCGCGCGCGGCGCTCACTGCCGCGGCCTCGCTGCGCGGAGCCGGCGTGTCATGCGCTGCGCGCCACGCTATCGCCGCGAGCACGAGCAGCGCGCTGCTGGCGGCGGGCAGCAGCCAGCGCCGGCGCCGTTCAGGAGCCGGTTCACGGCTTGATGACGGTCCAGGTGACGGTCTGTTGCGAGCGCGGCCATGCGCTGCCATGGCAATAGCCTCCCGTGGCGCTGGGCGGGCACTTCCCGCTGCGGTTTCGCACCAGATCCATGCTCGCGTTGTCGTAGGCTCGGGCGCTGATCGTGTGCGTCCCGCTGGCGAGCGACGCGGTATCGAAGCTGGTCCCGCCGTTGTCGCTGACCGCGCCGTCCACCGTCCAATCCACGTTGATCACCGCAGGATCAATGACATTTACGCGGAGCGTGCTGGGGTTCATCACCTCACCGGCGGGCGGATCCGTAGAGTCGATGGGGACCACCGCGCGCCAGATGCTAAACACAATCTGCTCGCGCGACACCGAGTTGAAGCTGGTGTTCACGTCCAAACCGAACAAGCTGTTCATCATCGAGTTCGCAGACGGCCGGTATTGGCCCGTGTCGACGTAGCGACTGCCGACGAACGTGCCTTGCACGCCGGTCGCGCCGCGGTCGGGGACGTTCAAACCCTTCTGCGTGCTGCCCAGCCAGAGATCCCATTTGCCGCCGGTCGTCGCTGGATCGCCGGTCGAGTTGACCTCTTGATATTCCATGCCGCTGCTGCCGCTGCCCTTGCTGTCCGCGCCGCAGCTCGCGCCCGTGGCCGTCGCGCAATATTCGTCCGCGAGCTGATGGAAACCATGCCCGCCCTCGTGCAGCGCTGCGCCCGCGGCGTCGGGGTGTGCGCCGGACCACAGCATCAACGCCGCGCCGGTATTTTCCCAGCGATTCTGGTTCAAGACCACGGCCTTCCAATCGATCTCGAAGCTCGCGGGCACGTGGGACTTGATGTAAGCGTTGACTTTGGCGTTATCCACCGCGGCCAGGCGATCGCCGCCGTTCCCTCCGCCAAAGATGGTGGGCCCGTTGCCGATGCCGTCATTTTCGCTCACCGCCTTCATGACGCAGATGTTCACGAAGTTTCGGTACCGCGCGTAGGGCTGGCCGCTCTCGTGCTCGAAGCGGCGCTGCAACATCGTTTCGATGTGCTCGACCAACGTCGTATTTACCGTCGTCGCGTCATAACCGTCCGCGAGGATCAGGTAGTTTACGCGGTTCTTCGGCGGCCCATGGTTCTCGACGGCCCAACCTTCCTCGCCGCAATCGAGCGGCGGTATCGCGGGCGTTCCGGACGCACCGCCGTCCGCGCCCGCCGCGCCGCCCTTCGCGTTGCCGCCGCCGTTCGCGCTGTCGCCGCCGCTGCTCGTGCTGCCCGCGCCGCTGCTCGCGCTACCCGCGCCGCTGTTCGCGCTGCCCGCGTCGCTGTTCGCGCTGTCGCCGCCGCTGCTCGTGCTGCCCGCGCCGCCGCTCGTGCTACCCGCGTCGCCATTCGTGGCGCCGTTCGCAGCGCCGCCGCTCACGGCGCCGCTGCCGCCGGCGCTGAGTACGGCGCCGCTACTCCCACCCGAGGCGACCGAGCCGCCGGTGCCGTTGGATTGACCGCCGGATAACATCGCGGCTTCGTCGCTGGTGGTGGTGCCAGAGCAGGCAGCGAGCGCCGTCGCGAAGCATGTAATAGAGAGGGGAGAGTGACTTCGCATCTTTTGCGCTCCAAGGCGCTCTTTTGATAGTGACGTCGCCCGATGCTGCTGAATCACCTTTTTTCGAGTGCGGGGTTCGCGACTCAATTGCAGCCGGCCATTCGCGTGCGCATCTGTTATCGTCGCAAAATTGCGTCCGGGCGAGTCGCGTAAATACGCTTGCCTGAACGCGTGAAATCGCGAAGGTAGAGCACGCCACCCGGCGTGCGTCCCCCGAGGCCAGGCGGACGGCAGCTACGAACGACGAGCGAGAGCGATGGTGAACCAAAGTAAGCGTTCTCTCACAGCTCGCGTACTGAGCACCGCTGCTCACGGACGCTGGTGCGGCGCTGCGCTCGCCGTCGCGAGCGCGACGAGCGCGTGCTCGTCTCACGTCGTCGAAGCCGTCGAAGCGTGCACCACCAAGGGTTGCGAGAGCGGCAGCGCGGGTGAAGGCGGCATGCAGGGCGAGGGCGGCGCGCGCGCGATGGTTCGGCCGGTTCACCGCTACAGCTTCGACGCCACCGAATCGGGCGAGATCACGGACTCCGTCGGAGCTCGCAACGCGAAGCTCGTGCGCGGCGAGTTCGGCACCGACGCGGGCGGCGGCACCGTAGTCTTGGCGGGTCAGACCAGCGATCAGTACGTCGAGCTACCGAGCCATCTGCTCTCCGGCTTGCGCAACGCCACCTTCGAGAGCTGGGCGACGTGGCAGGGCGGAGATCCGTGGCAGCGCATCTTCGATTTCGGTGAGGACGACACCGGCGTGAAAGACAGCCGCAGCGGCGTACCGCGCAGCTACCTCTTCTTGGCGCTGCGGCCGCAGCCGCGCGTCGCTTTCCTGAAGCCGCCGGCGCGCAGCTCGGAGACCGTCGCGGACGCGAGCATGCCGATGCCGGTCGGCGTATTGACGCACCTGGCAGTCGTCGTCGACGAGCAAAACCAACGCCTCGCCATCTTCGTCAATGGACGCGAGGAGGGCTCGAACCGCTTCACCGGCAGCCTCACCGACATCTACGACGTGAACGCCTGGCTCGGCCGCTCCCTATTCCGCGCCGACGCCGGCTTCGGCGGCAGCATGACCGAGTTCCGAATCTACGACCGAGCGCTCACCGCCGAGCAAATCCTGGCCAGCTACGCCGCCGGCGCAGACGCGTCGTTGTGACGCAATCAGCGGCGCTGCCGTCGCTTCAGGCACGCGGCGTTCGTGTGCGAGCAGACTTTCGCTGATCGACGGCGCAGCAGCTGACGCAACTTCCGCCCCGGGGCGGAAGCTTTTGTCCGGGCCCACACACCGAAGGCCAGCGAGCGCTGCGCTGGGATTCGGCAGAGGCGATCCGGAACGTCCGGCTTCCGAGACGCGCGGCGAGGAGTCGGTACTACATATTGACGACAACGGTGCGCGAGCGAAGCCCTCAGCACGCCTTCGCGCAACGCGCGCGCCAATATTGGGAGCATGATTGGGGGCCACCTCGTAAAGGGCGCGCCACGCGCAGCGCGCGACAGCGGGCAAATGCGTGCGGCGCCGCGTCCCACTGCAGCCGCGCCTGCCCGGCGCTGGCTACGAGCAACGCGCCGCGCGACCGAATAACGCGAACCGAGCCGTGTGCGACCGCGGCTCGCGCCGTGCGAACACGGCGGAGTGCTGCTGTCCTCGCTCGTTCGCGCGCGCCGCTGAGGAAACGGCTCAGTAGCGGCCGAGCAAGCTGGTGCTGATCACGGCTGCCGGAAAGCCGAGCGTCGCGACCTCGGCGCCGCGGATGTCGACGACGATGTTCGACCACGGCGCGAAGGCCTGGCCCTCGAGCGTCCATGCCAGGCCGCGGTGCGGCTCCAGCCAAAGCCCCACTCCGAGCGTGCTCGCCACGGACCAACTTCGCTCAGTGCGCGCGAGCTCGGGCGCCACTGCGCGTCCCTTGACGCGCACGCCGTAGGCGCCAGCGCCGAGTGAGAACATCGGCTGCACCACGGCGTTGGGCGCGAAGCGCAGCACGCCGTGCAGTAAGCCCCAGCCCTGGCTGATGCGCGCCGCGCCGCCATCGCGCTCGAGCTCCGTATCGGCGGGGGTCCACGCGGCATTGACGCGCACGGACAGCGCGACCCAGCGAGAGGTGGCGGACTCCACGGCGACGCTCAGCGTCGGGAACCAGCCCGACAGCGAGCCCGAGAAATGGTGGATCATGCCCAGCCCCGCGCCGAGCAGCAGCCGTCGCGGCGCGCTGACCTCCGGCGCGGGCGGCGGCGGTGGCGGCGGGGGTGGCGGACACGGCGCCGTGGCCACGGGCTTTGCCGGTGAGGGCTCCACCCAAAACAGCGCGAGCCGAGCCTTGAAGAGCTCCGAGATCTGCACCGCGAGCCGCGCCGCCTGCGCGGAGTTCGCGGTCGTGAGCGTCCCGCGCTGCACGAGGGTGCGGTTCGAGAGTCGATCGGAGATCCACACTTCGGCGGTGAGCTGCCCCGGCGTCGCGTCCGGTACGTAGCGCACCCCGATGACCGCCGCGGGGCTCAGCTCGCGCGCGCTGGTCTCGACTGCGTCACGCACGTCGACGCCCTCGGTCGCGGGGACCACCACGACGTCGAGGCCCGACGCAGTGAGCTCGCCACGCAGCCGCGAAATGAGCTCGCGACCGCTCTCTTCTTGCTCGCTGGGGCTGGCCAACAGCACGACGCGATGTCGCGACTCAGCGTGCGCGGCCTCGCTTTTCAGCGCCCAACAGGCGAGCGCGATGTACAGCGCTCGCCGATGCCGACCCTTCATGGCTGGGACCGGTCGAGCAGCTTGCGCGCCGCGGACGCGTACGCACCCTTCGGGAAGCGGGCCAGGTACTCCGTGGCGAGCGCCTTCCCTTTTTCGAGCCCCTGCTGTCGGTACAGGATCATCATGCGGCGGCCGAGCGCTTGCGACGTGTAAGTTCCGCGCGGGCTCTCAGCGAGGTACCGTTCATACCATACGAGGGAGGCGCTGCTGCCGTCTTCTTCCAAGCCGCCGAGGAAGAACGCGGCGTCGCGAGCCGCGGCGGAGCGCGGAAAACGCTTGCGCTCGGTGAGCAGCACCTTGCGCGCCAGGTCCGTGCTGCGCGCATAGCGAGCGGCGTCGCCGAGCGCCGCGAGCTCCGCCAAGCTACCGCTGGCGAGCACCTCCTCGACGCCGCGGCGACGGGCGGCGTCCAGCACTTCCTGGAATTGTCCGCGCGCGACCAGCTGCGACCAGCCCGACGTCGCGGGTTCGCTGCGCCGCTCCGCGGGCAGCTCGCCCGCCGGGGGCGGATTGAGCGACGCTGAGTCATTCGCCGCGCGCGGTACGGCCGAGGTGGGCGCAGGCGTGTTGGTGTGCGCCGTGACGGGGCCATCTACGCGCGGCGGCGCGCCGGGGGTGCTGGTCACTCTTTGGCCGGCGCGCAGCCGCAGCGAGCCGACGATGCTCGGCCCGGTGATGACCACCGAGCCGCGCTTCAAGTCGAGCTCGAAGCGGCGCTCGTCTTTCGACCAACGCACGTCGAAGACAGTGCCGGTCACGTGGACGCGATATGGCCCCGCGTGCACGAACCAGGCGTTCTGGTCGTGCTTGACGATGTCGAGCGTGACCTGTCCGCGCTCGAGCTCGACGCGCGCGCCGTGCGCGGACACGGCCTCGATGCGCGCGCGCGCGGCTTTGCCGAGGGACACCGCGGAGCCGTCCGAAAAGAGCACGCGCGCGTTGCCGGCGCTCTCGATGAAGCCGTTGCTCTGCGCGCCGTCGCTCACCTGGTAGGCGAGCGGCGCCGGCCTGAGCCAGCGCACCGAGAGCAGCGCCAGGCAAAGGCAGGTCGCAGCGGCGCTGACGGTCAGCGCCAAACGCCGGGAGCGGCGGCGCGCGGCGCGCTCGGCGACGCGGCGCTCAATCTGTTCGGAGAACCAGCGCTCACGAGCCGGGGCTTCGCCGCGCTGCTGCTGGGCCAACACCAGCAGGCGCTTCAACGCGATTTCGCCGGGCGACTCTTGCATCACGGCGCCTCCCGAGCCTCGAGCTTCGAGACATATTCGACGAGCAAGGGGTCGCGCTCCGCGAGCAGCACGATGCGCTGTCGTGAACGCGCCAGACAGCGGCGCACCGTCGGCACAGAGACGTTCAGCGCTTCCGCGACTTCGGTAACGTCCATGCCATCGATGAAGTGCAACACGAATGCCGTCCGGTCTCTGGTGTTGATGCGGTCGAGGATGCTGTAGAAGCGCGTCAGGGCTTCACTTGAGTCAGTGTCGAGTTGGACGGTTCTGAGATCAGGTGTTTCGCTGCTCCCGTCGAGGCGCAACCAGCTGCGCACCTTCCGTTTGCGGATTTCGTAGCGCAGCGTACGAATCGTTACAGAGACGATGAACGCTCGCAGCGCCGACGGATTGCGCAGCGTGGGCGCTTTCTCGAACAGGCACAGGAACACCTCTTGGACGGCGTCCTCCACGTCGCGTTCCGGCCCCAGCGAACGGCGTAGGATGCGGCGCACCAGCGGCGCGAAGCGGCGCCAGGCCAGCGACGCTGCCTGAGGATCGCGAGCCATCAGCGCCAGCGCTAGCTCGGCGTCGCCAAGGCGCGCGGAATCCGCTCCGGAATCAGCAGGTTCCGTATCCGGTGGGGCGGTGGGCAGCTGCTGCGGCGAAGCCACGGATAAAATAGATCGAGGCAACGCTCCTCGACGTCATTCACCGCTAGCCTATGTGCACGTTGTGCGCAAGCGAGCGCGCGCATCGGCTCGCCCTCGGAGACAGGCATTTTGTTGATCACGCGGAGAACGCTGTCGTCACCGCCGTCGTGCGCTTTGAAGGGCAAAGTGTTCGTTCGTCCCACCCACGTTCGCGCTCGGCGCGCGCGCCGCTCAGGGCTCGAAGCGCACGTCGTCGATCCAAATATCGAAATCTTGCGTTGGCCAAATAATGAATCCGACCAGAGCCTCGCGGCGCAACGGCACGAGCGGATCTCCAGTTCCGGCCTGGGCCAGAGCATCGAATTGGATCGAGAAGCGACGCCAGGAGTGGGTCAGCGCTATCGTCGTGCGGTAATAGTCCATGCACGTGCTGCACACGCCGCCATTCCAAGCCACGTCCATGGTGGTGACGCCGACTGGAACCTCTGCGCTGCGCGCCGCTTCACCGCCCAGCGCCGCCCAGAACGAGATGCCGCGATAGGCCGAGGCGTCAAAGCCCAGTGCGCGGCTGTTCACGTCTTTGCGCAGCACGGCCGTCCAGTTCGCTCCCCAGTCGCTGGAGCTAAAGCCGCTGAAGTGACCCGCGCCCCTGCCGCGCGCGGCGCAGCGCTCCGAAAATTCGACCTTCGGATCGGGCACCGTGGCCGCCATATCCCAGCCCAAAATCCACGAGCCATCGCGACCCGCGATCGCCGGCAGCTCCGCCGCGCCGTCCTCGAAATCGTCGACGAGGAGCGCATCACGCTCGCCGTCGCCGGCGCTCAGCTCAGGTTGGTCGGGGCAGCCGGGGGCAACCCGCACCGGCTCCACCTCGGCGCTGCAGCCCAGCACCGCGAAAGTGGCGATGGCGCTCGAAACGAGACACCGCGGACGGCCGATGCGGACCAAGACTTGCGAGAGTGTACACCAGCAGGTCGAGCCGGCTCAGCGCCGCGACAACGGCTCGAACCAGCGCTGGCAGCGGAATTTTCCCCAATTTAAGGCGATAAATCGCGAAATCGGCAGCTCGGGACGCGAACCGGCAAACGAAGCGCGGGTTACGGGAATACTGGCGAGGCTAGGCGCGACGTTAGCGGTCGGGTCGGCCGCCCATGGCAGCATCTCTGAGATTCATTGGCGACGATCCCGCGCTGCTGGAGGCACTCCGGAATGGACATCCCGGCGCCGTCGCCGCCCTGTACGACCGTCACGCCATCCACGTGCACCGCACGCTGCGTTCGGCCCTGGGCCCGAACCCCGATCTGCCCGACCTTTTGCAAGAGGTCTTCATCCGGGCTCTCGACAATATTGGTGAGCTCGATGACCCTGCTCGGCTGAAGGGTTGGTTGACCACGATCGCTATCTACACTGCCCGCGCTTACATCCGTCGCCGAGCGCGGCGGCGCTGGCTGAACATCTTCTCACCGCAGACGGTGGAGGAGCGCGAGCAAGAGCCGCCCTGCTCCGACGCGCGCCAGGCGCTGCGCGAGATCTACGGTGTGTTGGATCAGATGCCCGTCGTCGAGCGCATGGCCTTCGTGCTGCGCGTGATCGATGGTCAGACCCTGCCGGACGCCGCCGCGGCGTGCGGCGTGTCGCTCGCTACTTTCAAGCGCCGGCTCTCGCGCGCGGAGAAGCTCTTCGTGCAAGCCGCACAAGAGCGGCCCATGCTCGTTTCTTGGTCGGAAAGGGGAACGAGATGGAACCTCGCGAAACAGGGCTGAGCGAGGTCGGACGAGCCATTCAAAGCGCGCTCGAGCGCGAGACGCACCTCGAAGCAGACCTCGCCGCAGGCCGAGCGCGCCTGCTCGAGCGCTCGATGAAGCGTGAGCGTTCGACGCTGCGCAGCCGGCTCGCCGTCGGTGCACGCGCGTGGGCCGCTCCGCTCGTCTTCGTCGCGCTGTCCGGGCTCGCGGCGTGGGCTTGGTTCGCGCGGCCGCTCTCGTTCCAAGTGGGGGCAGCGGCGCTCAGCGGCCGCCTCGGCGATGTCGTGCAAACGAGCGGCAGCTCGCTGCCGCTCGCGTTTTCGGACGGCAGCTCCGTCGTGCTCCACGACGGCGGGCGCGCGCGCGTCCTCGCCGCCGACGCCGGCGGCGCGCGTGTGCTGCTCGAGCACGGCGAGCTCGACGTGAGCATCGAGCACCGCGTCCTGCGCGCCACGCATTGGAGCTTCGACGCTGGCCCGTTCCGCGTGCTGGTGACGGGCACGCGCTTCGTGGTCGGCTATGAGCCGGCCACGCAAAAGCTCGTCTTGAACATGAAGGCGGGCTCGGTGGTCGTCGCGGGTTCGTGCCTCGGCCAAACCAGAACGGTGAGCGGAGCCGGCGCGAAGCTCGAGCTCGAGTGTCCGCGCGCGGCGAGCGCGAGAGCCGAGGCCCCATCGGCGGCCGACGCTGGCGCCGAGGTTCCGGCCGCGCCAGCGCCGCCGCTGCCCGCCGTCGCGGCCGACTCAGTGGCTCCGCCGGCCGCGCGCGCCGCTTCCGGCGTCAGCGGCGAAGCTGCGAGCTGGCGCGAGTCGTTGCGCGCCGGACGCGGACTGGAGGCGCTCAGCGCCGCGGAGCGCGCCGGCTTCGACGCCGCGTGCCAGCTCGCCACGCGCAGTGAGCTGCTCGACTTCGCCGACGCGGCGCGGCTGTCCCGGCGCACGAACAGCGCGATGAGCGCGCTGCTCGCGCTGCGCCGCCGCTTCCCCGGGTCGGCGGACGCCGCGACGGCCGCGTTCGCGCTCGGGCGCATCGCGTTCGATCAGCGCGGCGACTACGCGGCCGCCGCCAATTGGTTCAAGGCCTATCTCGATGAAGCACCGCGCGGAGCGTTGGTCGGGGACGCGCTCGGGCGCTTGATGGAAGCCCGCGCTCGCGGCGGCGACCGCTCGGGTGCGCGCTCCGAGGCCGAGCGTTACCTGAAGCGCTTCCCAGAAGGTCCCTACGCTGCGCAGGCCCGGCGGATTCTCGACTAGAGTGGGGCGCATGCGCCAACGCGGCCGAGACCCGGCGCGAGCTCGCGAGCCCGAGAGCTCATGGTGCGCGGCCATCCCGCAGCGTGGCGCGCGCCTGCTCGCGAAATCCGCAGCGCTCGTTGCGTTCACATTGCCCTTGTTGTGCCGCGCGCCGTTCGCGTTCGCGGCAGACGAAGAGACGAGGCGCGTCGTGCTCGTCGAGCAGGGCCGCGATCCGTTCCTCGAGCGCGTCGGCGCGGAAATCGCCGGACTCGGCTTCGCGCTCGTGCGCAGCGCCAACACGCGCAGCCTCGAGGGGGCGGCGCGCAGCGAGCAGGCCGTCGCGGCGATTCGCGTGCTGCCCTCGCGCAAGGGCGTGGAGGTGTGGATGTCGGACGCGACGTCCGGCCGCTCACTGCTGCGGCAAGTGATCGTGGACGAGAGTGAAGGCGGCCCTGACGAGCGCTTGATCGCGCTCCAGGCCGCCGAGCTCTTGCGCACGAGCTTGCAGACGCAGGTGACGACGGAAGCAACGCCTGCGGCGTCGAAGCCGGCCGAGCCCGCACGCCCCGCTGCAGCGCCGTCGCCGGCCGAGCCGAGCCAGCCCGTCGCGCCGCGGCCGCTGAACGGCGCAGCGCAAGCGGCGCTCGGAGCGCTGTATAGCCCTGGCGGCGCGAGCTTCGCTCTCGAGCTCGGGCTCTC
Organism: uncultured Sorangium sp.; assembly: GCA_966250485.1. GTDB lineage: Bacteria > Myxococcota_A > Polyangia > Polyangiales > Polyangiaceae > PMG-095. The sequence continues at coordinate 37,132 of CBINHN010000041.1, forward strand.
GCTGCATCATTCCCTCACGCGGCGTTGGGGCCTGCTGCTCGATGTCGGGGTGCCCCTGCGCGGCGCGAGCGTCTCGCAGGGCGAAGCGTCGGCGCGCGTGGCACCGTATTTCGTCGGCGTCGGAGCGCTCGCCACGCTGACGAGCCCCGGCAGCCGCAGCTTCGGCACCCTCGGCGTCGGCGCCGCGGTGCTTCACCTCGCGGTCCGCGGTGAGGCCGATTCTCCGCTGCTCGCGAGCAGTGAGAGCGTGAGCACCGGCGCCGCGTACGTTCGCGGTGATTTCGGCGTAGAGGTGACGCCGTGGTTGCGCGCCGGCGGACGCGCGCTGCTCGGCGCCAGCGTCCAGCAGGTACACGTGCGCTTCGCCGGCAAGGAAGCCGCCGCTTGGGGCCCGCTATTTGCTGGCGGCTTCGCGCTGCTCGAGGTCGCCTGGCGCTGACCGCGCGCTCGCGTTCTGGCGCGATGACGCGCTAGCCGAGCGCGTCCGCGAGCTGGCGATAGCCTTGCACCCAGAGCTCACGGTCGCGCTGCGCGCCGTCGATGATGGCGACGCCGAAGCCGGGCGGTACCGTCGCGCTCTCGTTGTAGTTGAAGGGGCGCTTCCAGGCGATCTTCCCGACGAAGCGCACGTAGCGCTCGACGCGCGGAGCGCACAGCTCGAGCCACACCTCGTCGCCCTCGGGCAGCGCCAGCGTGCGCACGTACAAGCCGTTCTCGCTGACGTTGTAAGAGAAGCCGTGATCGTCCACCTCGCGACCGGCAGCGCGGAAAGCGACGCGCGAGCCGTACGGGATGCGCGGGCTGGTGCGGTTGTTGGTGCGGCCGGAGCCGAGCTCGTTGGCGACGAACAAGACGTTCTCCGGCGCGGCGAAGCTGTCCGTCACCGTGACTCCGCTCAGCCCGGCCACCGCCGCGCGCTCGGCGCGCATTTCGCGAGGCGGCGAGCACACGATGAAATTCGCGCGGCTGCCCGCGGCGCGTGCGCTCTCGATGGTGCGGCGCGTCTCGGGCAGCAATTCTTGGCTGCTCACCACCAGCGCGAGCTGCGGATCTGCGGCGAAGCGCTGCGCGTCCTCACTGCTGACGGCGAAGCGAACGCTGAACCCGGCATTGCGCAAGACACGCGCGAGCGTCGTTCTGCGCGTTTGATCATGCTCGGCGATCAGCGCCGCGCCGCGCTTCTCTTCTGGCGGCGTCGGCAGCTCCTTGGGCAGCGCGCGCAGCCGGCTGAGCAGCGGTCGTTGTGCGCCGAGCGGCACGACGTCATCGGCGCCCCAGCTGAAGGCGGAGGCAAAATCCAAGTCCGTGATGGTGTCCGACAGTGTCAGGACGGGTAACTTGGAGAGACGCGCGCGGCTGCGTGTCTGCACCGCCAGCTGCTCGGCGTCGAGCGAGTGACATATGATCCCGTGTGCCTCGTGCTCATCCAACCACACGAGCGCGCTCTCGAGCGTCTCCGCGTGCGTGAGCGTACACGCGGCCTGACCCGCACACTCTTCAATTCTGGCTAGATCTTCTCGCCGGAACTCGCCGAACAGCAGCAACGCACGCAGGGGCATACGTCAGCTGGCAACGGCCGGCAGGGGGTCATCCTTAGGGCTCGATTTGCGACACGAAGAACAGCGGGTCGGAAAGCGAAACCTGGAACGCCGACCGTGGCTACCGGGGCTCGGCGTTCCAGCGGGGCGCTGCTCCCCTCAGCAACCTCTCAAGCAGATTCAGGCAGAGAAGATTTGATGGATTTCGCCTTCCATGGTGGCGGGCGGCACTTTCTTGGCGAGGGCCAGCTCTTGAATCAGCAGGCTGCGCGCCTGATCGAGCAGGCGGCGCTCTCCGAACGAGAGATCTTTATCGAATTTGAGACGGTACATATCGCGCAGCACCTTCGCGATCTCGGACGGGAGCCCGCTCTTCAACATCTCGGTGTAGGCGCGGAAGCGTCGATTCCATGGCTGCAAATCCACCGCGACCTCTGGCGCCTTCAGAATATCCAATATCTTTTGCGCCTCTTTTTTCTTCATGACCGGACGCAGTCCGACGCGTGAAGCGGCTTCCGTGGGCACCATCACTTTCAAACCCGTGTCGCGGATCTTGATGACGTAGCAAGAGGTTTTCCGGCCACCGAGATCTCGTTCCTCGACCTGGACGACTTCACCTACCCCGTGATTGGGATGGACCGCCATCTCACCGACCTTGAACGAATAGCGAGCCGTTTCGATGTTGACCGACGATTGCATTCCGCCTCCTGGACTCTGTGGCTCCGGTGTCATTCGACCGACGCGTGTAGCCAATGTCGCACCAGGAGAACTCATGTTCTTTCCCGGCACGGCGACCGCCCTCTCGAGCCGGCGCGGCGAAGGTGATTCCTTCATTTGAATGCGCCGAACCGCAGCACGTCGCGGTCTTATCACTTGCCACCCGTAGCGGTCAATTGAATAGCGGGTCCGTTCCCGCAAGATACCAGCTCGAAATCGTTCCAGAAATCCGCGCACGGGTAAGTCGCTGGTGGCTCATGTGTGACAATGCGCCACACTTTCAGCGCTGGAAATGCGGTGATCACTCAGGGCGCTTCATGTCCATGATCTCCCAAATATCGGCGGCGACGGCGGCGTGGAGTCCGCGCGCGATGGGCGCGAGATCGACGTCGATATCGAGGTACAGGCGCTGCTCCTGCTCGCGGATATGCGGCGTGTCAGTGCTCTGGTCGAGCGCCAATAATTTGCCGAGTGGGCTGCCGGCGAGATCCTCGAAAGCAAGTTTCAATTCATCACCGCCGGACGCAGCGAAGTCGCCTGACACCTGCACTTCGATGCGCGCCCTGCCTGCCTCAGTGGGTGTCAGCGCTACGCTCATGGCCAGCGCGTTCGCCATCAATCCGCGCGCGCCGCGCGCCCATTCGCCGGTGAAGGGACCTGGCGCATAGAACGTCGCGACGCTGGAAGCCGGCGCAGGCTCGAGCGTCGTGAGCGCGGCACCGTGCAGAGCCGAGGGTGACGCGCGCAGCTGACCGCGAGCGAAGGCCTCCGCGATGCGCGTCAAGACCACGTCACCGACGGCGACCGCGGCGAACGTGTCGTCCACGCGCAGCAACGCCTCCGGAGTCGCGCCGATGATGCCGCTGGTCCGTTCGATGGCGGGGTGTGGCTGTACGTGTCGCTCCCCGCTAACGATGCGCTCGCGAAAGCGCGCGGCGACCGTCGGCATGCTGCCTGGCAGCGGTTTCCAGGCGTAAAGGGTGCCCAGATCGAAGCCCGCCGCCAGCGCGGCGTCGACGCGTCGAATGTCGACGCCCGTGCCGCGCGCAAAAGCGTCCAGTCGCTCGTCGGGCAGCAATACTGCCAGCGCGTCACGCAGCCGGCCATCGGCGGCGATGCGACGCGGGCTGCCGCTGATCATCCAGCGCAGGCCTGCAGCGGGCACGTAGTCCGTGACGGGCCCGTGATGTAACGGAGGCGCTGGAGGCGATGGCGCGGGCGCGGCTGGTCGCGAGGCACAAGCGGCCGCGAGCAGTGCAACGAGCGATAATCTGCCGAAGCGCCGCTCAGTCTTCGTCGTCGTTGCCACCGGTAATCGGCGTGTGGCGGCTGTCGTTGACGAGCTCTTTCAGCTCCTTGCCGACTTTGAAGAACGGCAAGCGCTTTGCGGGAACGGGCACGGGCTGACCCGTGCGGGGGTTTCGCCCCGCGTAAGGCTTGTAAGGACGCACCGTGAAGCTGCCATACCCGCGGATTTCAATGCCTTCGCCGCGGCGTAGCGCTTCGGTCATCGTCTCGAAGACGCAGTTGACGACCATTTCGGCCCGGGCTTTCGTCAATTCGCCGCGGGCCGCGATAGCCTCGATGAGCTCACTCTTGGTCATCGGCTGATTGGCCTCCCTCCAGAAACCCTAAAGGTAACGCTCACTCCCGTCCCGGTAACTCGAGCCTCGAGCCGCGCATGAGACCTCGCGCGCGGCTGGGCTCGAGCGTCTGGGCGTGCGTCGGCTCCGCACGTTGCGTCCAGCGCCCGCGGCATTCCGAAAGCACCACGCCTCGGGAACGCGTTCGAACGCGCAAGCTCGTCGCCGAGCCTCGCGCGACTCTGGATAGTCCTTCGACGCGACGGCCATTCGCTGCTGACCCTTCAGACAACTTCGATGCTCGTGCCTAAGCTCTCAATTGTCAACGCCTTTCTCGGTCGAGGCCAGTGTGTACTCGAGGTAGTCAATCAGCCCTGCGCTCGTTCTGAGTGTGAGCCACGGGTCGTCCATGTGGTCTCCGAGGACCACGGGAACCGAGCGAGCGCAGCCGTCAGCCTGTGTTTTCCAGTCCAGGCGGACCCACTCCTTATGGTTGGTTCCCTGGCGGCGCTCGACTTCTACTGTTGGCGGAACTCCCACCGCGCCCATGACGAACGCGCTGTTCGGCTCGGGGGCTGGCACGAGAAGTCGCAGCTCGAGCGTGCGGGTGGTCGGCTCTGCGCGCAGGCCTCGGCTCCGTGAGCTGCAGCCGTGTGGCACGAAATCGGGGTGAGCCCAGCCTCCGACGACGGACAGCGGCGGCCATAGGGACTCCGCCTCGACGCGCTGCTTGGCAGCGCTGTTGGGCGGTGACCATGGACTCAGCGTCGCCGGGCCGTGCGGGTTCGAGGGGTCATACGCGTAGCGGTAGCTCGCGGGTCGTCCGAGTTTTTCCCAAAGCAGCCGGTCCAGTGCGTCGAAGCGCTGCCGCGCGACGACGAGCCCTTCACGCGCCGAGAGCACTCCGGGCTGGTGCCCCAGCGCGAAGCCGTGATCGGTGTTTACGAAGACCAAGCCGCGCCGAACGCCTCGTCGTTCGAGGAGCTCGCGTTCGAACATGGGACGGCCGCCTTCGCGGTCGCGCAGCGCCGCGTGCTGGTTGTGCGCGTGCACGGCGAAGCCCAAGAGCGCGGCGGGCCACGCGAAGCGCAGCTTATGGAGCGCGACCAGCGCGCTGGCGAGCAGCACGTGCTCGAGCGGTAGCGCGTCGCATAGCAAGCGCGCCCCGCCGCCCGGATAGCTGGCTTCGAAGTAGAACGGCGCGTAGCCGACCGCGATGCCGAGCGTGATCAGCGCGATGAGCGCGTAGCCGCGCTCGCGGCGCGCGAGCCATGCTCCGAGCGGTACGCCCAGCGCGAGCGGCGCGGCGTTGGCGATGTCGATGCTGTGCACGAGCGCGCGCCGCACCGTCGTGGCCGCGGCTTGCCACAGGCCGTAACCCGCCGGCAAGCGCGCGCGCACGTAGTCACCATGCTCGAACAAGCAGCCGATGCCAGCTCCGAAGCCGTAGCGAAAGCAACCCGGGGGACCGTCGGCGCGCGCATAATAGCTGAGCTGGCTCGAGCCGAGCCAACGCCCGCTCACCGCGCTTTGCTCGAACGCGAAGAACGCTAGGCCAGGCAGCAACCCGAGCAAGAGCCAGACGCTGTGCGCGCGGCGAGCGCCGAGCAGCGCGAAGCCGAGTGAGCACGCGAGCACGACGACGCCGGTTACGGGTCGCGTCGCGCACAGCCAACCCGTGGCCAGCCCGGACGCGAGCAACGCGCCGGGTGAGCCGCGCAGCAGCGCGACGCTGGCGGCGGCCACGAGCGTCGCTGCGAAGCCGTGCGACATCGTGTCCGCCGTATGATAGCGGAGCGCGGCGGACAGCACGGAGAGCAGCGCCGCGCCGAGACACACGTCGCGCGTCGCGCCGAGCTCGCGCGCGAGCAAGTACGAGAGCAGCACGAGCGCCGCTGCGAGCAGGGGGCCGAGCGCGAGCGGCGCGCCGCTGAGCGTCGCCAGCGCGAGCGCCGCCGGATAACCCGGAGGGAAGAGCACCGCGAGCCGGTGCCCGCTGGCGTCCGCGAGCAAAAAGCGCCCATTGAACGACGCGAGCGGCTCCGGCGTGGGGAAGGTGAAGAAGCCGTGCGCCAGCGCGCGCGCCTGCAAGGCGTAGTGCGCGGCGTCCACGATGCGCGGCCCGCCGCGCAAATAGTAGACGATGTAGCCCCAGGACAGCAGCGCCGCGCTGGAGCTCATCAGCGCGAGCAACGTCGCGGTGGGCGCGCGCCGCACGGCGACCCGCGCGCGCTGGGAGCAGCCGAGCGCGAGCGCGGCGCCGGAGAGCCCGAGCGCTACCCAGGCCACGGGCTCTGCCGCGAGCCCGAGCTTCAAGTATGGATTGGCGCTGGCCCACATGACGCTGCGTCGGCCGCCGGAGCGTATCTCAATGTCTCGCGCGCGTGCGCAGCGAGCTCAATTGGGCGCGATGACGAACAAATGGTAGTTCACCCACTCGTGAGTGGGCGGCCCGAGCCGCACGCTGACGCGAGATTTCTGCGGTCGCACCTCGGGCAGCGTCGCCTCCGACCAGCCGCCGCGGTTTTCGAAGACGAGCTCTCCCGCCGGCGCTCCGTCGATGCTGACCGGGACGCGCAGCGGCTCGGTTGGCGCCGTGCGCGCGACGAAGCGCAGCGGGTTGCCCACCTTCAGCCCCGACAGCTCGAAGGACTCCGTGGCCGAGGGCGGCACCGTGCGCCCAGCGTCCCACAGCGGGCGTCCGTCCTGTGGGCTGGCGAGGAGCTTCATTGTCACGTAGCCTGGCGCGCCGTCGACGCGGTAGCCGTGTTCGCGTTCGCTGAGGACGTCCGCCGCGTCCAACGCGTCCACCACGCGCTCGCCGGGGCGCAATGAAAACGGCGCGCCGCTCGCCTCGAGCGGTGACCAGTCGGGCCGATACAGCACCTTGCTGGCGCCGCCACAGATGACGTTGCCGCGCACCGGCACCCTGGCGATTTCGGTGCCGAACCAGAGCGGGAAATCGCCCCACCAGCTGGGATAGAGGGCGAGCAGATCCGGGCGCTGCTCGGGGCTCATGCGCTCGAGCAGCTCGATACCCGCGCCGATGCCGAGGCGCGTCGCGCGCGCGAACGGTAGCTGGTGATAGCCGCCGAGCCCGATGATATCGAGCGCTGGCAGGTCACTGACGTAGGGAATCGCGCCGGCGTCGCCGACCAGCACGCGCGCCGGCGTGGGCGTTATGTCCGAGCGCAAGAGGCGACCGACGCGCACGTGCTGGTCATAGATGTTGCGTGACGCGCGACCGAAGAACCAGAGCTGCTCGCGGAAGCGTGGCGCCTGATGCCAGAAGAACAGCCCGCTCGCCCCGATCACCGCTGCGACGATCAGCGGCGCGCGCAGCTTGTGTCGTAGCTCGAAGGCGTACATCAGCGCTGCGCCGCTGCCGAGCGCGGAGGCGGCGAGCAGCCACGCCACGGCAGGCATGGTGTAGCGCTCGTTCTGCCAGCGGACCTGCCCGTTCATGGCCACGAGCAGGATCCAGCACAGCGCGCTCGGGAGTAGAATCAGCCCAGCGCGGCGCGTGCGCGGATAAATCGGCGCCAGCGCGGCGAGCAGCCAGGCGAGCCAGCCGTACAGCGGTCGATCCGTGAAGTGATATTGGGTGACGCGTAAGATCTGATATTTGACGAAGAACAGCCAGCTCTCGAACACCTGGCGAGCGTTCAGGTAAGGGTGCTTGATTTCGAGCTTGACCAGCGCGCCCGCCGCCGAGCTCTCCCCGGTCAACCAGCGATTCGCGAGCGCGTGCGCGGCGAGCACCGCGAAGGCCGGCGCGACGCCGACGGCGGCAACGAGCAGCGCTCGCTGTCGCGGCAACGCGCGGCCCGCGTACACCAGCGTCGCCGCGAGCACCAGCACCGAGGTGATCCCCTCTGGGCGCGTCGCGGTGACGAGCGCGGAGAACAAACCAAAGCCGGCGATGGACGGCCAGAGCTCGCGCAGGGGTGTCGTCGTGATGCGCTCAGCGAGCGTGTCGGCGCACAAATAGGCGCCGACCCACAGCGCGAGGAACAGCGCCACTTCCATGCCGCTGAACAACGCCCAGTCTAGCGTACCGACCGCGAGCACCCAGATCGGGATGAGATAGCTCGCCGCGCGCGGGAGCCCGGCGGCGAGGCGGCGCGCGCCGAGGAGAAACGCGAAGCAGCTGACGGCCGCGATGATGCCCGCCCACTCCATCAAATCCAGGTCGCGAAAGCCTATCCAGTATCCGATGGCCAGCGTGAATGGGTAGAGCAAGCTGGTGCCGCCGCTCGAGTAGCCGTTGCCTTCGCTCCACTGAAATGGGTAACCGCGCGCCGTGGCGCGCGCGAAATCGAAATGAATGAAGACGTCGTCGAGTGGCGCGGACCAGGGCCCGCGCCCTTCGGAGGCCAAGCGGTCGAACGCCGCGGCGTGGCTCCAGTGCTCCGCATAGAGTGTTTGTAGTCGGAGCGAGCCGTAGAAGCGCGTCGCAACCACCAGAGTGATGACGCCCGCGGCGAGCGCGTAGAGCGTCGCTTCGATGGAGCTAGAAAGTGACGTGTCCGGCGCCGCGGACCAGCGCGCGAGTGTTTCACGAAGGCGCGTCCAGGCAGAAAAAAGCGGGGCTTCTCGGTCCCTCGAGGGGCGCGGGCCCTCTGCAGGCGTGGACGTCATCGCCGCCCGATTTATCACCGATCGCGCTGTGGCGTGAACGAACAGAAGTCGCACACGTCATCATAAAAAGTACCTCCCGCGACCATTCACCAGGCAGGTGCTCTCTCCACGCCCATCGTCGAACGCCAGTCGCGCGTCGTGCCGCGTGCCCTTGCCGATGCTCGAAATCGGAGCTCTACTAGTTGTCCCTAGCCCGATGCATGCCGAGCTCCTCGCCGTCTCCTCCAGCGCTGACAGCGGCTCGAAACCCGGTCTCCCGGCACTCGACCGGGCGCGGCGCCGAGCCGTCAGCCCGACCCCGGATCCAGGAGTCTAGATGCGTTGGTTCGTCGAGGTAGCTCGCGTGGGCGATAGCTCGTCGGCCGAGCGCTACTGCATCGACGCGAAGGCTTGGCAGGCCGCGCTCCAGGAGACTCGCAAGCTGCGCGGGGATTCCGGTCCGCTCTCCAAATTCTCGATCGAGCTGCTCGACGACGGCTACCGCGCCGTGGACCCCGTGCACAAAATCCGCTACCGCGTGAATCAGGCGCCGAACGACGCGCCGATCGTCACGCCGCAGCTCAATGGTTCGCTGCGACACACGCCATCCGAGGCGCCGGCGGGGCGTTCACCGTTGAGCTCGGTCGCGCCGCCCACAGCGGCGCACGTGACCACCCGGTCGGACACCCCGTCGCACCGCAGCAGCATGCCCGCCGCTCCCCGACCCAGCGCGCGGCGCTCGAAGACTCCGGGCCGAGCCGGGGAGTCGAAGCCAGCCGCCGCGTCGAAGCAAGCGCCGGAGGACGCGAGCGACGTCATCTTGGCGGCCGCTTCGTTGCCGCTGGACTCGGTGGTCACACCCGATCCCGGCCCCGTCGCGGCTCTGCCGCCCGTTGCGCCGATCACGCCCACGCCGATGCCCGCGGAGCCGATCGCGCTGGTGCATGCGAAGCCGCGCGTCGCCGCTCCGCCGCCGGCTGGCGGCTCTTCAGAGCCCGTGACGCCGATCGTCGCCGCTCCGGTCGCTGCGATCAGCGCCGCGCCGACGCCACCTGGACCCAGTGTGGCGCCCAGCGCCGCGCCGACGCCGCCTGGACCTAGTGTGGCGCCCAGCGCCGCGTCGACGCCGGCATCACCCAGCGCGGCGCCCGTCGGCGCGCCGCTCGCGCCGGCGCCGAGCATCGCGGTCGTCGCCGATGGCGCAGCCGCACCGCTGCCGCCACCACCCGCGCCGCTCACCCCGGCTGCGCCGCCTGCGGCGAGCGAGCCTCCTTTCGAAGTGCTGATCTCGCGGCTTCAAGAGCCGACGCCGGACGCGCCGATCACCTATCGTGAGCTGGCTTGCGTGGTCGCGCCGGGTCTATCGCGCGAGCAGCTCGATAGTTTGTTGCGCGGGCGTTGGGCAGCGCTGAAGCAAGAGCTCGCCGCGCGACCGCCGGGCAAGCTCATTCAGGTCGCGATCTTCGATCACAAATTCGAGCAGCGCCCGGAGCGCGCGCCGCTCGCGACGCTGACGTGGAAAGACTGGCGCGGCGACGCCGTCCTTGCGTTTGGCGAACCGCTGCCGATTCAGACCGGCAGCTTGCCGCCACCACCCGCACCCGGCGCCGCGCCGAACGGCGCGGCAGCGCCCAGCGCTGGACTAGGGGCGAACGGCGCGGCAGCGCTGAGCGCCGCCCCCCCGTCGAACGGCGCGGCAGCGCTCAGCGCCGCCCCCGCGTCGAACGGCGCGGCAACGCTCAGCGCCGCCCCCGCGTCGAACGGCGCGGCGGCGTCGAACGGCGCGGCGGCGTCGAACGGTGCGGCGGCGGCGAACGGTGCGGACGACGCGGAAGAGCCCGTACTGTTGCGACGACCGTCGATGAAGTCGGATCCTGGCCGCTCGTCGCGCTCGCGCATTGCAGTGCCTCGTCGCCGCGCGGGTGAGGATCTGATCAGCGAGCTGTTCGAGATCATGCACGAGGTGCACTTCGCGCGCGACATCGCCGCGGGCGCCGACTTCGTCATGGGCGTGCTCGACGAGATGATTCCGTGCGCCGTTCGCATGATTCAAGTGTTCGACATCAACAAGCGCAGCTTCGTCGTGGTGCGCGCGCGCGGCAGCGGGCTCGAGCGCGCGATCCTGCAGCGCACGCCGGACAAGGACTCGCTCGTCGTGGAGCTGATGCGCGGCGCGCGCTCGCGCGTGTACCGCGCCGACAAGGACCCGCGCTTCAGCGCTGGCCGCTGGAGCTTCGCTGAGCCGCGCCCTGAAGGCGAGGTGCTGTGCGGGCCCGTGCGGCAGGGCGGCCGCTACTTGGGGCTGATCGAGCTCGCGACTCCGCTCGGCGGCGCGCCGTTTCACGAGACAGAGGTCAACGCCCTCGACTACATCTGCGCGCAATTCGCGGATTTCGTGGCTAGTCGTCCCATCGTCCTGGAAGCCGACGTCATCCTAGGCCGCTGAGTCGCGCGCCGCGGACGGCGTTTGCTATCCTCGCGCGGCAATGCCCGACCGCCCGCGGCGCGAGCGAATGCTCACGTTCCTGCTCCTGCCCGCCATCGTGGTCGGCGTGCTGGTGCTCGCCAGCGTGATGTTCCGCTCCAGCTTTCAGCTGGAGAAGCTGCGTGAGCAATCGGTGATCGAGGCCACGCTGCTGCTGGCCAACGAAAAGGCAGACCGCCTCGACAAGCGCATCATCGAGCAGGACAACGCGGTTCGCAGCGTCATCGACCCCAATGAGCGCGAGGAGTTCGGCGCCAAGTGGCTGGAGTCCGCCGCGCTGCAGACGCCTACGGTGCTCTCGGTGTTGCTGGTGGATTTGGGCGCGCCGGAGCGGCCGGTGGTCGCGGCCGCGTCGCGCGCGCCGGGGCCGGAGAACGAGCGGTTTCGCCGCTTGCTGGTGCACTCCATGCTCGCGGACATGAGGCTCGATCGGCCGCCCATCGACGAGCTGCGGCACCTGCACAAGTCCTACCGTGGGCAGAACTACCTGGTCAGCCACTGGGAGCTCGACGAGCACGGCCGGCACTACCTCGTCGTGGTGTGGCACGACCTCGCTCGCATCGTACACGAGGTCTTCCCGGAGCTCTACTCCGACGCGCAGCAGAGTCGCGTCAACGTCGTCGACTCGGAAGGCCGCATCGTGTTCGGGCCGCCGCTGCGCAGCGGCGGGCTGACCCTCGGTCGTCAATTCGAGACGACGCTCTACAAGTGGACGCTCAACGTGACCATGAACTCCGCGGCCGAGCTCGCGGCGGCCGTCGCGCGCCGGCGGCTGTTGGAGATGGTGCTGGTCGCGCTCTCAGGCATCGTAGTCGTAGCGGGTATCATCGTCATCTTGGTGGCGGCCGAGCGCGAGCGGAAGCTCTCCAACCTGAAGAGTGATTTCGTGGCCAACGTTTCGCACGAGCTGAAGACGCCGCTCGCGCTCGTGCGCATGTTCGGCGAGCTGTTGCAATCCGGGCGCGCCGACAGCGAAGAGAAGCGCAAGCAGTACCTGCAGATCATCGTCTCGGAGAGCGATCGCCTGGCCGCCTTGATCGAGAACGTGCTCGATTTCGCCAAGGTGGAGCGCGGGCAAGCGGCCTACGAGTTCAGCGAGCATCAGCTGGAGGACGTGGTCTCGCGCGCGGTGGAGGCGTGCCGTGTACGCGCCGAGCGCGAGGGCATCGCGCTAACGCTGGAGGCTACGTCGGAGCTACCCAGCGTGCAGGTGGACGAGCGCGCGATCGAGATCGCGGTCATCAACCTGGTGGACAACGCGCTGAAATACGCCGCCGACGGCAAGCAGGTGTCGATTTCGGTGCTGCGCAACGGCGCGGCGCTCGAGGTGCGCGTCAGCGATCAAGGCCCGGGTATCTTGCCGGAAGATCGCAAGCGGATCTTCGAGCGGTTCGTGCGCGGCAAGACGGCCGCCGGCCGCCAGGTGCGCGGCAGCGGCATCGGGCTCGCCTTGGTCAAGCACATCGCGGAGGCGCACGGCGGCAGCGTACAAGTGCAAGACGCCGTGCCGAAGGGCAGCACCTTCGTGTTCAGCGTCTCGCTCGCCAAGCGCGCGAGCGCTTGACTACGGCGTCGCGGCGGCTTCTCGCCGCCAGTACACGATCGCGGAGACCGCACCGGCGACGGCGGCCAACAGCAGCAGCGCGCTCCGCAGCGGTGAGCCCGACAACACCGCCGCGATGGTCAGAAACTGAAGCACGGTGACGAGCTTGCCGAGCCAATTGGCGCGCGGGTCCTCCGCGCGCGCGCGGCGCTTCTCGTGGTGGAACACCCACCAGAGCACGAGCGGCAGCTCGCCGAGCTCACGCGTGCCGAGCAGCACCGCTTCCAGCGGCTCGAGCCGCTCTGCGCACAGCAGCGTTCCCAGCACGGTGGCCGCGAACACCTTGTCCAGCGCGCCGTCCACGACCGCGCCCGTCGCGGTCGCCTGGCCCAGCCGCCGCGCGAGAAAGCCATCCACGATGTCGGTCAGCGCGGACGCGGCGAGCACGCTGAGCGCGAGCAACGAGCGATGCCACACGAACACGAACGTGATCGCGAGCGGTAAGCGCAGCAGGCTCACCAGGTTCGGAAGCAGCAGCAGGTCCCCAGCCCGATAGCGCCCCATGTGCGGCTATTCCGAGACTTCGCCCTCGTCCGTCGCGCCTTGCAGCTGCAAGAGCTCTTGATCCGTCAGGTACACCGCCTTGCCCTTCGGCTTGGCCGGCGCGCCTGGGGCGGGCGCTGGTCCGTTCGCGGCAGCGCTCGCCACGGGGGCCGCGTCGTCCTCTTCCTCGTCGTCGGCCGCGCTGTTCGTGGGCGCGCTCGGCGGAGCCGCGCCGGAGGCGACCGCGGTGGGCACCTCCGGCGCCTGAGCGGGTAGGGGCGCCGGCAACGCGATGGCGTCGAGCTTGGCGTCATAGCGCGCCTTCACCTCCGCGAACGCCGCGCGGTTCTCTTTGGACACCGTTCGCATCGCGTCCAGGTTGAGCGTCGCGGGGTCGATGAACTCACCGTTGCGGCGCGCGCTGAAATGCAGGTGCGGACCCGTCGAGCGCCCGGTGGAGCCGACGTAGCCGATGAGCTGCTGCCGCTTCACTTTGTCCCCGACCTTGAGGCCCTCCGCGAAGCGCGAGAGGTGCGCGTAGCCGGTCTCGATGCCGTTGCCGTGATCGACGCGCACGAGGTTCCCCGTGGGACCGACATTGTTCGCGAACGTCACCGTGCCGGAGTTGGCGGCGCCGACCGGCGTCCCCGTGGGCGCGCCGAAGTCGATGCCCACGTGCGGCATCACCTTCTTCAAGATGGGATGCATGCGAGTCAAATTGAACGGTGACGTCACGCGCGCGTCGGGGATCGGCTTCTTCCAGCCACCATCGGACGGCGAGCGTCCCTCGGCGTCGAAGTAGCCGCGCTCCGAGCCGGCGGCGAAGTAGTACACGCGCAGCGGGGGTTTACTCGTGTCCGGGGCGTTGACCTCCAGCGCCTCGACCCCCGAGTAACGCGCGAACTCTCCGAGCACGACCACCTCCTCGGCGATCACGCGCAGCCGCGCGCCGCGCTCGAGCTCGCTGAGCCTCATGTGCCCGTCCAGCGCTTTGGCCACCACCTTGCCGAGTCCGCGCTCGAGCCCGGCGAACTCTGCCGAGGCGTCGAAGCTCTGGCCGTCGTAGACCAACGCTCCGTTCACGGGGTTGCGCTCGACGGCCAAATCGAGCTTCGCGCCCTTCAGCAAACCGTCCGCGCCTTCGCGCGCCTGGTACACTTCTTCGGCGCTCACGATGTACTCGAACGCCTTGAGCTTCGAGGTGCCGCGCTCGATCAGGACCGCGAAGCGATCGCGGGATTTGCAGTGATCGAAATCACGCACGCCTTTCATGGCCGTGAGCACGCGGTACGTCTCGCGTGTCGGGACGCCCGCCTTCTCCAGCGCCGTCAAAAACGCGTCCCTGCCCACCGTACCTTCGATGAAACGTAGCTTCGGGTCGCCGCGCCCGTCCGCGACGCGCCACGGTCCAGGGATTTTGTGCCGGACGCGCTTGGGCTTGGCGACGGGCGCGGGCGCTACGACGGCCGCGGATGGAGCGGCCGCGGGCGGTGCTGCGTGCGTCGAAGAAGGGCGCGCGTCGAAGTTCATGACCAGCGCGATGAGCGACGCGACCGTGGCTACGCCGAGCAGCGTCGCGAACAGCGCCACCTCGTTCGGCGACAAGCGACCGCGCGCGGCGCCGAGCGGCGCCGCGGGGGCTCTCCCAGGCAGCCCCTCGAGCTCGGCCTCGATGTGTGGCTCGCCCTCGTCGCGGCCTACCTCGTCCAGGCTGCTGAACGGCTCTGCGGCGCCGCTCGGCTCGCGAGCGTGCTGCTCGCGTTGCGCGGCCGCGCGCTCCAACAAGAGCTCGCGCGCGCGGCCGCCGCGCGGCAGAGCGGCGCGCCCGACGGGTTCCGACACTACTTCACTGCTCTCGCCAGGGCTCTCGGCTTCGAGCTCGACTGCGGGCTCGGGCTCACCGTCGTCGCGGACCGAGGGATCGATCACCCGGCCGACATGGCGCGAGCCCCCGGGCAGCGGTGTGGACGCCACGGCCGGTGGCTAGCAGCCTCCGCTCAGCGCCGCAACCCGGGGTTGGCCGTGACCGTGGCGTGAGCCCGAAAAAATCCGAGAAAATACCGTGTAGCGAGGGCGCGCGGCGCTTTGCTCTTCCCATCCAGCACGGTCACAAGAAAAGATCGAGCCTTCGCCATGGACGACCACGTCAAACAGCTGCTGCTACTCGGGCGCGAGCACTACCAAAAGCGAGAGTTCGACAAGGCCGAGTACCTGCTGCGGCAAGTGGTGACGGAGAGCGATCGCTTGGCGGACGTGTTCGACATGCTGGGCGTGATCGCGCATAGCCGCGGCGACTTCGTGCTCGCCGAGCGTCACTTCGAAAAAGCGGTCGGCCTGAACCCAAACTACACCGAGGCGCAGCTCAACCTGATGGTCACCTACAATGACCTCGGCAAGTACGACAAAGCGCGCGAGCTCTACGCTCAGATTCGCCATCGCGGCCAAGGCGGCGCGGTGCTCTCGGATCCCTTCGCCAAGGGCAAGATCGCGAACATGCACGCCGAGATCGCGCAGGCCTACCTCGACGCCGGCATGATGCCGGAGGCCATTCACGAGCTCGAGCACGCCGTCGCGCTGTGTCCGCATTTCTGTGACCTGCGCGTGCGGCTCGCGACGCTGTACCGCGACACCGGCAGCCCCGAGCGCGCGCGCGACCAGCTGCACGTCGCGCTCGAATACAACGATCGCTTCGCCCCTGCGCGCGTCATGCTGGGGGTGCTGCTGCTCACGGCTGGAGAGGTCGAGGCCGCCGTGCGCGAGTTCGACAGCGCGCTGGCTGCGGATCCGGAGAATCGCAGCGCGCAGATGTACCTGCGGCTCGCCGACGCGCAGCGCGAGCGTCAGCGTTCGTCGAGCCCGGCCTGAGCCGGGCGCCGTGGACTCTCGTTCGGTGGTCCCCACGTCACCCAGCTCGAGCGGGGCCTCCTCGATGCGCAGCGCGCCGCGCGCGTGGCTGCGCAAATTGTGGCGCTCGCTGCGCGGCAGTCCTTCTCCGGCGCGCGCCGGCCTCAGCGTGGGCATCGGGTTGTTCATCGGCTGCCTGCCGCTCTACGGTCTGCACCTGCCGCTCTGCTTGGCGTTGTGCTTGCCGTTCGGGCTCGACAGCGTGCTCGCGTACCTGGCCGCCAACATCTCCAACCCACTGCTCGCGCCGCTCTTGATCTTCATCGAGGTCGAGCTCGGCTCCTGGCTGCTGAGCGGTCACTGGGTCGCTTTCAATCTCGAGACGGCGCGGCGCACCGGAGCCGCTGGCTTCGCGCTGCAGGTGCTGCTCGGCGGGCTGGTGCTGGGCGCGGCGCTCGGGCTCGTCGGCGGCGTCTGCGCGGCCGCCGTGGCTCGACGCAGCACGAGTGAGCTCGCCCGCGCCGCGCGCCGCACGCGCCGCCGCTATCGCGCCGCGCCCGTCGCCGACCGCTGGTACGTACGCTGCAAGCTGTGGCTCGATCCTGTCGCCGCTCAGCTCGCCAACGAAGGCGAGCTGGGTGACGTGCTCGATGTGGGTTGCGGGCGCGGACAGCTCGGCCTCTTCGTGCACGACCTCGGCCGCACCAGGTCGCTCGCCGGATTCGATTTCGACGCACGCAAGATCGAGGTCGCCGAGCGAGCCGCGGCGGGCGACGCGGTGTACAGCGTCGGCGACGCCACCGTGGCGGCCGCTGCCAGCGCGGACACCGTGCTGTTGATCGATGTGCTGCACTATCTCACCGCGGAGCAACAGGATCATTTGCTGGCTAGCGCGCTCGCGGCGCTGCGACCGGGTGGCAGGCTCATGGTGCGCGAAGCCGACGCCAGCGCCGGCGCGCGCGCCGCTCTGACGCGAGCGCTGGAGCGCGCAGCGACGGCGCTCGGCTACAATCGCGCGCGCGCGGAGCTCGGATTTCGCAGCGCCGCAGAGCTCCGCGCGCGGCTCGAGCGCTTGGGCTGCCGCGTGCGCATCACGCCGCCCGCGGCGCACGCCGTGCTCGCCAATTTCTTCCTCGTCGCGACGCACACCGGCGCTTCATCGAGCAGCGCCGAAGCGCGCTCCATTGCGCCAAGCGAGTCGGCTTAGAGCCCGCCGCGCGCACCTCCGCGCGCGTTTCCCCACCTCGCGCGCTGCTCGCGCGACGAAGATCCCGGTGCGGATTTCGTCCGCATGGTTTATCGTCTAAGGCTGTGCGCGCCGCTCGGTTCGGTTCCAGCGCGCCGCTCTTCGAGGAAAGCATGTCAGTTCGGCTCGTTGGCTCTGCAAGTTGCTCGGCGTGGCTCACGGCGTTCGCGGTCGCGACGAGCGTCCAATTGGCGGCGCTGCCCGCCTTCGCCGAAGACGCGAAGCCGGCGGAGGCGCAAGCCGGTCCCAGCAAAGATGCCCTGAAGGAGGCGAGCCAGCGCTACGATCGCGGCCTGCGCATGTACCAGGACGGCGAGTATGCGCTGGCCGTGATTGAGTTCGAGCGCGCGTACTCGCTCGTTCCCGATTACCGCGTGCTCTACAACATCGGCCAAGTGCGAATTCAGCTCGGCAACTACGCGCGCGCCCGCCGCGCGCTGGAGCAGTACCTCAAGGACGCGGGCAGCAACGTGACGCCGGAGCGCCGAGCCTCCGTCGAGAGCGATTTGGAAATGCTGGCCGCTCGCACGGCCACCCTCGAAATCAAGACCAACGCGATCGGCGCCGACATCTTGTTGGACGGCACCCCCGTCGGCCAAGCGCCGCTCTCCGAGCCGTTGCTCGTCGACGCAGGTGAGCATAGCGTCACGGTGCAGAAGGCGGGCTTCCAATCGCGCTCTTCGCAGCTCACGCTCGCGGGGCGCGATGAAGGGCACGTCGAGCTCGATCTCGAGAAGGTGCCAGTCGTCACCGGCCAGCGCGTGATCGTGGAGAAGGTGGCGCCGCAGCAGAGTGATCGCAAGACCTGGGTCTGGGCGTCCTGGGCGGCGACGGGCGCGCTCGCCATCGGCGCCGGCGTCACCGCCGGTCTCGGCGTAAAAGCCGCCAATGAGCTCGACGATTTGCGTTCGAGCCCGAACGCCAGCCGCGGCGAGCTCGACTCTTCGTCGCGCCGCGCGCGCACGCTGCTCACCGTGGGTGACGTGCTGGGCGGCCTAGCCATCGCCACCGCGGGCGTCGCGCTGTACGTGACGCTGTCCGGACCGAGCGAAAACAAAGAGAAGCCGACCAGCGCCAACGGCACCAAGGTTGGTTTCGTCGCGCGCCCCGGCTTCGTCGGCCTCACCGGCGCGTATTAGTCCACGCCCTCAGCCACCCAGGTTTCTGGTCCAATCCCAAAACCCACCGAGCCCGGAACAAGAGTTCCGGGTTCGCGGGCTACGCGAGCTCGAACTCTTTGCAGAACTCGAGCTCTGTGCAGTGGTCGAGCTCGACGTCGCGATGCGCGGCGTTGGGGTATTCGTTGGCGCAAGTTCCGGCCTCGGGCGCGAAGTGCGCGCACGCTTCGCAACGGAAGCGGAGCCGAAACTGCCTAGCTTCATCGCGCAGCGCGTCGTCGACGCGCGTCTTCATTGGAACGGCTGCGCCGGTTGTCCGCGCTGATAGTAGAAATGAAAGCGCCCGCTGACCGTGCTCTCGACCATCGGATCGACGGCGGTGACGCCCTGGGTCTTGCGCGGATCGGCGAACACGGCCGTGAACTCTGCGTCGGTCAGGCGGTTCTCGGCGCTCGATTCCGCCACGTTGCCGCTAAAAATCGAGCGAAACGTGATCTGCCCGGACGTCGAGTACACCGTCGCCGGGCGCCCGCGGCAGGTGTTGTTGAGATAAATCGCGAGGCTCACCTTCGGCGGATCGGGATCGAAGGTGATCGGCACGCCCGGCGGTGTGACGCCGCGCGGTAACCCGACCTCGAGTTGTTGGCCGAGGCTCATGCGCACGGCGGCCAGATCGTTCACCAAGACGTTCAAGCCGTCGGATTGATCTTCCGGGTTGTCGCCGCGCTGGATGCGCATCATCAAAGAGCCGGTCTCGTTGGGACGCGCGGCGAAGAAGTCAGGCCGCAAATCGAAGCGGCCGTCCCAGCAGTTCTCGACGAACAAGCGCTCGCTCGTGATCGAGCCTTCGCCCTCGCCGACGGTACAGGCGAAGCAGAGCAGCGCCGCCGCGGCCAAGCCGCTTCGCGCGACGCTGGCGTCCCTCGCGCTCACGCCGCCTGCTCCCAGGGCGGCTCGCGCAGCGCCTCGCGGATCACGCCGCCGCCGAGCACGCGCTCGCCGTCATAGAAGACCGCGTATTGGCCCTTGGACACCGCCGCGATGGGCGAGTCGAAGCGCACCAGCGCCCCGTCGCCGCCAGCGCGCACCTCAGCCTTCACCGGCGTCGCGCGGTAACGGACCTGGACTTCGCAGCGGCGCGGCAGCGTGACGCCGTCGAACAGCGACAGCTCGCCGACGCTGAGTCCTTGCGCGCCCAGCGCCTCCAGCGGACCCAGGCGCACCGTGGCCGTGTTCGGCTCGATTTCGGTGACGTAGGCGCGCTGCCCCAGCGCCACGCCGAGGTTACGGCGCTGGCCCACGGTGAAGCCATGAATCCCCGCGTGCTCGCCGACGACGCGACCGCTTTCGTCCACGATCGGCCCTGGCCGCAGCCGCCCTGCGGCGCGCTCCGCGACGAAGCTGTCATAGCGACCGCTCGGCACGAAGCAGAGCTCCTGGCTTTCGCCCTTTTGCGCTCCGGGGAGCCTGGCATCGAGCGCGCGTTGTCGCACCTCGGCCTTGGTGAGCTCGCCGAGCGGAAAGCACAGCCGAGCGAGCTCGTGATCCTTCAGCGTGTGCAGAAAGTAGCTCTGATCCTTGCCACGATCTTTGCCGCGCCAAAGCTCCGCGCGGCCGCCGTCGGTCACCACGCGGGCGTAGTGACCCGTGGCGATTCGCTCTGCCTGCAGGCGATCCGCGAGACGGAACAGCTCCTTCAGCTTGACGCCACGGTTGCAACGAACACACGGGCTCGGCGTCTCACCCGTCAGGTAACTCTCGACGAACGGCGCGACGACGCGTTCGCGAAACAGCTCGCGACGGTCGAACGCATAGTGAGGGAAGCCGAGCTGATCCGCGACGCGGCGGGCGTCGTGCACGTCTTCCGGCGCGCAGCAGCGGCTCTTTGGCGCGCCGTCCTCGGGGTAATCCCAGAGATGCAGCGTCGCCCCCACGACGTCATGACCTTGTGAGAGCAGGAGCGCGGCCGCGAGCGAGGAGTCGACGCCGCCGCTCATCGCTACGAGCACGCGAGAGGGCATTGCCGGCTCGTTATAGTCGCTCCCCGGCGCGTCGTCGAAGGGCGTTCGGGTGGCTCGGCCCCCGGTAATCTCAATGATTGGGCTGCAGCACCTGCCGCACGGCGCCGGTCGCGCGATCCACGAGCTTGCCCGCGAGCTCGATCGCCTCGGTATAGTGGTAGATGCCGGCCTGAACCGCGATCAGCGCGCCTGCGTCCAGGGCCCCGAGGTTACCGTGGACGGCGCCTCGTACCAGGCGTTCGCCGCTGTCGACTTTGTGCGCGAAGCGCCGCAATACCTCCGGGAAGGGCGCCCCGCCCGTTTCCGCTGGGGGTGGCGCAGCGAGTCGTTGCGCGTTTGCGGTGGGGGAGGCTGCGGCGGGGTGGGCGACGGGGTTGGTTCGGAGCGGCTCAAGACGAAGCGCCATGCCCCCCCTCGGTCGCGCCTCGCTGCGGTTTCCTAAAATGTCGAACGCTCAGCTCGCGCCACGCAGGCGCTTCGAGAGGCGCCCTATCGCGCGTGTGTGCAATCGGCTGGCCCAGGACTTACTGAGGCCGAGCTCGGCCGCCACGTAGTCGAAACGTTCGCCCTCGAGATAGTGGCGCCGCACGAGCTCCGCTTCTTGAAACGGCAGTTCTTGGATCGTCTCGCGCACTAGCAGCAGGAGCTCTTCTCGCGCCAGCGCCTCCTCCGGCGTTCGCGACGTGTCCAGCGCGGTGCGTTCGCCTTCTTCCCCGCGCGTCGGCGATGCCACCAAACCGATGGCCATGGCGGTTGCCATGCCCGCCAAGTGCTCGGCGAGCGCGGCGTCCGCGTGGCGCGTCGTAGCACCGGGCGGCGCTCCGGCGCTCACGTCTTCATGGGCACCCTCGGAGGTGAGCGTGGCCGCGGCGAGACCGTTGAGACGCTCATAAGCGCGTCGCGGTAAGCGCGAGAGCTGCCGGATGCCGTCGATGATGGCGCCGCGCACACGGTAGTTGGCGTAGCCACGAAAGGGCACGCCGCGCGTCGGATCGAAGCGACGCGCGGCGTCGAGCAAGCCCTCGCGCCCGAAGCTGAGCAGCTCATCCAGCTCGACCGAGCCGCCCACCGCCCGCTTGATCTGACGCGCGAGGACGTCCACGAGCTCCAAGGACTCCTCGAAGCGACGCAGTATTTCGGCTTCCTCCAGCGCCTCCGGCACGGCCCGGAATCTAACTCAACCGAGCCGCCCGCGTCATTGACGCATTTTCAAGCGGTTATTCTCGCTAGTTCAGCGGCTCGTCGCCGTCGGCGCGTTGACGGCGACGCGCGCCGGGCTCAGCGCGCGACGCAGTGAGGGGCGCTGCCGAAGCCGGCAGGCTGTGCCATATTGGGTCGGCATGTTGCGCTGGAGCTTGCTTGCGGCCGCGTACGCCACCATGGCGGCGCTCGCTGTCGCTGCGTCCTTGCTGTTGCTCCAGCGCGCGCCCTGGCTGCACCCGACTCCCTGGTTGCATCTGCCGGCGCTGGTTGCGCATGCGTACAGTCTCGCGTTCGGCGTCGCGCTCGGCGCGCTCGTGGTGGTGGTCACCCGGCGCTTGGTCGGGCGCTTCACCTGGGCGCGTGAGCTGGCGAGCGCGCTGCGTCCGTTCGCGCGCGGTCTGAGCGGCGTGGGCATCATCAGCGTCGCGCTGCTCAGCAGCATCGGCGAAGAGTTTTTGTTCCGCGGCTTGTTGCAGCCGTGGCTCGGGTTGTGGCTGCAGGCGGCGCTGTTCGGGGTCCTTCATCAAATGCGTGGACCAAGCCGCTGGGCGTGGGTCGCGTGGGCGTCAGTCGTGGGGGTGATGTTCGGAGCGGTATTCGCCAGCACCGGTTCACTCCTCGGGCCTATCGCGGCGCACGCGCTCATCAACGGCTTCAACCTCAATTACCTGCAAAACCACGACCCGGACTTCTCGCGCCGAGGCCTGGGCGGCTTGTTCGGCCATCGCAGCGGAGCGTAGTGTCCGCGCCCACAGTGGCGCGTATCGACCTACGTCGTGCGCCTCGACGCTTTCGTGTGTCAGCCCACGAGGTTGGAATCGGTTTCTGCTATTCTAGTTGCGCTGCATGACGCCGTCGCTCTCTCCCCGCTGAACCTCATGTCAGTGCTCGAATCGGGTTACCCGGAAGACAAACCACGCGTGCTGGTGGTCGATGACGAGAAGTTCATACGCGACATCATCGCGGACTTCCTCGGCATGGAAGGCTACATCGTGCGCACCGCCGAGGACGGCACCAGCGCCGTCAACGAGCTGGAGCGCGCCCGCTACGACATCGTGATCAGCGATCTGAAGATGCCGAAGATGGGCGGCCTCGACCTGTTGCGTGAGGTCACGCGCACGCACCCGGACACGCTGACGGTGATCATGACGGGCTTCGGCACCGTCGAGACCGCGATCGACGCCATGAAGCGCGGCGCGTACGACTACATCCTGAAGCCCTTCAAGGTGGAGGAGGTGGTTCACATCGTGCAGCGCGGGCTGGAAAAGCGGCGCTTGGCGGCCGAGAACCTGCGCCTGCGCGAGGCGCTCTCGCTCTACAAAGTGACGGAGGCCATCGCGGCGAGCCTCTCGCTCGACGAGGTGGTGACCACGCTAGGTGACAGCGCGTTCACGGAAGTGCCGGCCGACTTCGTGTGCATCTACCTCGCTGACGGCGAAGGCGGCATGTGTCAACGCTTCGCGCGCGTGGCGCCCCACCTGGAAATGGCGGAGGGCGAAGATCTGGGCGAGCTCGAGCTCGCCGCGGTGCGTGAACGTCTGACCAGCGGTGCGCCGCTGCTCGAGCACGGTGGGCGCGCGCGGGAGCTGTTCCTGCGCCATCCAGAGCGGCAAGTGACGAGCCTGTGCGTGGTGCCGCTCAGGATGCGCGGGCGCCTGCTCGGCTTCATCGCGGTCGTTTCGCTCACGCCAAGCCGCCGCTTCGACGAGGGGCAGCGCAAGCTGCTCAGCATCGTCGCTTCGCGCGCCGCCGCCGCGATAGAAAACGCGCGCCTGTATCAGGATCTGCAAGCCACGTTTCAGCAGACGATTCAGGGCCTGGCGCGCACCATCGACAAGATGGATCGCTACACCGCGGGGCACTCCGAGCGCGTCGCCGCGTACGCCGTCGCGCTCGCGCGCTGGCTCGGCTTGCCCGAAGAAACGGTGGAGATCGTGCGGCACTCCGCGCTGATGCACGACATCGGCAAGGTCGGCTGCGTGATGAACCTCAACAAGCCGGGCAAGCTCACGCACGAAGAGTACGAGGTCTTCAAGCACCACCCGGTCTACGGTCGGGACATCCTGGATCCGATCAAGTTCTTGGCGCCGGTGCTGCCCGGTGTGTACCTGCACCACGAGCGCTGGGACGGACGGGGCTATCCGCTGCGCCTCGCTGGCAACGAGATCCCGCTCATCGCGCGCATCATCTCGGTGGCGGATACGTACGATGCCATGACCAGCGATCGCGCCTACCGCCGCGCGCTGCCGCACGAGGTGACGCTCGGCGAGATCGAGCGCTGCGCGGGCAGCCAGTTCGATCCCGACGTCGCCAACACCTTCGTCGAGCACATCGAAGGGCACCGCGAAGAGCAGCGCGCGTCCGGAAAAGTCGTGCCCGAGTAGCCGCGAGCCGCGACGGCGACTATAGCGGGTGAGCATGACCCGTGAGCTCGACGCTGTCTGGTTGGGCCGCCGCGCCTACGAACCGGTGCTCGAGCTGCAGGAGCGGCTGCACGCCGCGCGCCGCTCGCGAGCAATCGGAGATACGCTGTTGTTCGTCGAGCACGAGCCGGTGGTGACATACGGCCGCGGCGGTAAGGCCGAGCACGTGCTCGTGCCCGAGCCGCAGCTGGCCGCGGCCGGGGTGTTCGTGGCGCACACGGGCCGCGGCGGCGACGTCACCGTGCATGCCCCGGGGCAGCTCGTGTGTTACCCCATCTTGGATTTGGCGCCCGATCGCGCCGACGTGCGGCGCTACGTGCGCGATCTAGCGGAGGTGATGCGCCGCGTGGTCGCCGAATACGGCGTGGCGGCGGGCACCATCGACAAATACATCGGGCTGTGGGTCGATCGCGAGAGCCCTGGTTATTGGCCGGGCGCCGAGCTCGCGTTGGATCCGGTGAAGATCGGCGCCATCGGCGTCAGGATCTCGCGCTGGGTCACCATGCACGGCTTCGCCCTGAACTTGGCGCCCGATCTCTCGCTCTTCGATTACATCGTGCCCTGTGGCATCCGAGAGCACGGGGTGAGCAGCGTGCTCGAGCTGAGCGGCGCGCGGCCGGCGCTGCGCGAGGTCGCCGCGCGAGCGCTGGCGCACTTCATGGACATCTTTGTCGCGCGAGCGGGCGCGCTGCGTGATGCGCCGGCGGAGCTCACGTCCCTCGTCCCCAGCGCGCTGCTCGCGGACGCTTAGCCAAGGCGTTGCTCGCGATGACCCGTTCGCACCCGCCGACGGCGCTCACGTTGCTAAAGCGCACCTGGCGTGAAGAAGTGCGCGCGCCAGCGGGCAGCCGTGTGCTCGTCGCCGTGTCCGGTGGGCTGGACTCGATGGTGCTGCTCCACGCGCTCGCGCGCTTGCGGGAGCCGCTCGGGCTCGAGCTGTTTGGTCACGGCGTGGATCACGGGCTCCGCGCCGAAGCCGCGGCAGAGCTGACGCTCGCCGAGCGCTTCGCCGCGTCGCTCGACGTCCCGTTCTCGCGCAGTGAGCTCGCGCTGCCGCCCGGCGGTAATTTGCAGGCGCGGGCGCGCAGCGCGCGCTACGCGGCGCTGCGCGAGCGGGCCCGCGAGCTCTCCGCCGCGCTCATCGCCACGGCGCACCACGCGGACGATCGCGCGGAGACCGTGCTGTTGCGCTTGCTGCGCGGCACCAGCCCGCGCGGTCTCGGCGTGTTGCCAGCGCGCAGCGACGACCTGGTGCGACCGTTGATTCGCGCTCGGCGCCGTGACCTGGCGCTGCACGCCGAGCGGCATGGCGTGCCGCACAGCGAAGATCCCTCCAACAAAAATCCGCGCTTCTTGCGCAATCGGGTGCGGGCGGAGCTGCTGCCGCTGCTCGAGGAGCTGGCGCCGGGCGCGGTGGACAAGCTCACCGCGCTCGCCGACGAAACTCTGGTTGCAGCACGCCAGAGCGTCGCGCCCGGCTCGCCGGAAGGTCTCGGCCGCGCGCAACGCCGCGAGCTCGTCAGAATGCTGGAGCTGCCGTCGGCCAGCGCACGCCTGCGCCTGAGCGAAGGGCGCGAGCTGC
>CBINHN010000042.1:0-61643 GCA_966250485.1 uncultured Sorangium sp.
TTAGCCGCCGGACTCGGCGCCGCTCGTGCCACCGACGCCGCTCGTGCCACCGACGCCGCTCGTGCCACCGCTGGCGTCCGTGCAGCGATCGTCTATTTGCTGGTTGCAGTCGTTGTCGATTCCGTCCCAGCAGACTTCCTGATCCAAGCAAGCGCGACAACGTCCCGAGGCGCAGAGCTCACCGGCGTCGCAGCTCGGCGAGCCAATCTGACCCTCTAGCGAGCAGCGCACCCGCGCCGGCTCGTCCGAGATCAGCAGCGAGCAGCCGGTGAGCTGCAGCGCCAGCGCGCCGAGCAGCAGCGACCAGCCGCCCGAGCGCGTCAAAATACCCCGCGCAATGTCAGACCCGAGGGTGATGCGCTCACCGCGCGCGGGCACGCGTCTCGCGTCCACAAGACCGCGCTGGCCGCGCCGGATACGATACCGACAGCGAAAGAAATATCCGCGATCAGCGCGGAGCTATGGGCGCGTTCTTGCCGCGATCTGAGCTGTTCGATGCTCAGGCCGGGGCCCGTCTTCGGGTCCGCGCCGGGTGACAAGATCAAGGCGCGCACGCCGAAGATCACGCCGACGACGGCGGCCACCGCCGCGACGCTGCCCGTCACCAACAGCGCAGTATTTCGTCGCTCTGGGACCTCGCGCGGCACCACGCCGGGCGGCGGCATCGGCACGCGAGCGGCGATCTTGGGCGGCCCGAACTCCGCGAGCGCGCCGCGCATGCGAGCGATCGCGGCGCGAGCCCACTTGAGCTCGGCAGGATCTGTTTCCAGCTCCGCGTAGCGCTCCAGCGCGCTGATGGCCTGCTCGAGCTGGCCGAGCTTTTCATGGACCATCGCCAAATTGAAGAGCAGATCCTTGCTCGCGGGATCCAGCGTCAGCGCCGCTTCGAGCTCCGCGATGGCGGCGCGATAGTGGCCCTCGCGATAGTGCGTCAGCGACAGCTCGAAGTGGCGTTCAGCGTCCGAGCGCGGCGTTCGCGGCTCTTCGGATGGGTCCGGACCTGCGGCGCGGCAAGGAGCGCTGACGGTAAACGCCAGCGCGAACACGGCCGGCGCGAGCGCACGCCGTGAAAAAGCGAAGCCGCGGGCGAGCTGGCGCCCGGCAGCGATCGTCGTCGTGAGAGCTCGCTTCAAACGCGGCGATTCTTGCCCGCGCGCTCAGCGAAGGGCAACGAGAAAGGGCGGCGCGGCTCAGCAGCGAACGGCGCGTTATACTCCGCGTGAGTGACGGCGTCCGAACCCCGCACCAACGGCACCGCCGTCGCAGCCGCTCTGGCAGCCGCTCTGGGCTTTTGCTTTTGGGGCATCGGCGGCGTGGTCGCGCTGGCGCTCGGCCTGGCGGCGCGCGCTCAGATTGCGCGCAGCGAGGGGCGTGAGAGCGGCGCCGGGCTCGCGACCGTCGCGATCGTGCTCGGCGGCGTCAACATCGCGGCGTGCGTCCTCGCGGTGACGATCGCCGTCACGCTCGCGCTGCGTCCGTCAGCGCCAGCCTCGCGAGCGCGCGCGCTCCCTGCCCCACCTCTGGCGGCGAGCGCCGCCCCGGCGCCGAGCGCAGGTTCGCGAGCTGCAGCTCGCCAGAGCGAGCCGCGCGAGACCGTCGTCGGCAAGGTGCGAGTCGTGGATCTGGGCAGCGACTCCGTCAGCTTGCGCCGCACGCTCGAGAACCAGAAGCGGCTCGCCGAAGCCGAGCACGAGCGGCTCTTGGTCTACGTGGTCGCGCCCAATTGCCTGCCCTGCAACGGCTTCATGCTCGGCCTGCCCGACGCGCGTCTGCAAGCCGCGCTGGCCGGCGTCCGCTTGGTGCGAGTCGACGCGGCGGTGTTCGGCGCCGAGCTGGTGGCGCTAGGCATCCCGATCGAGGCCTTGCCCGGCTTCGCGCTGCTCGGCGAGAGCCTGCGTCCGCGTGATTACGTGCACGGCGGAGAATGGGACGCCGACATTCCGGAGAACATCGCGCCGGTACTGGACGCATTCTTGCGCGGAAAGTACGCCACGCGCCGACACCGGTTCCACAACCCGCGACCCGATCAGACCGCCTTATGACTCAGCCACTTGCGGCCGTTCGACCGCGGCACCGCCAGCCGCATGATTGGCTGAAGGTGCGCGGCGGCTAGCGCTGTTTGGCCCACATTCTACTCGGACTGGATATGCGCCTCTCGCCGCGCGTCGTCTTTTGCTAACATCCGCCCCCCGGATGACGAGCTCGCAGCAACACCTGGTGACTCCCATTCCCGTTGGTACGGCCGTGCTCCCCGGCACGCTACGCTCGCGGATCGAGGAGCTTCGCGCACGCGGCGCCCTCTTGAACGTCAAGCAAGCGGTCGGCGTCTGCGTCCCGCTCTGCGTCCAAGCAGCGGAGCTGCATCGGCGCGGGGCGATGCTGTTCGTCCACCCCTCGAGCCTGGTCGAGGACAGCAACGGCTTCTTCGGAATTTCGCCGGATCTCGCCCGCCGCGCGCCGATCCTGCCGCGCGACAAAGCTTGCCTCGCTCCCGAGGAGCGCGGCGGCAACCCGGGCAGCGCGCGCGCGACGGTCTTCGCGATTGGCGCGATCTTGTACGAGCTCATCACCGGACAATCCGTGGGTCCCGGCATGCGCCGACCGAGCGAGCTCGTGAGCGGTCTCGATCCGAACTTCGAGGGGGTGCTCGCCAAAGCGCTGGTCTCCGACCCGGCGCACCGTCCCGATGACCTGCTGGCGCTGGCCCAGGCGTTACATCAATTCGCTCCGCCCGGTTCGCTGGCGCCGCCGCCGCCCGCCGATACGTCCCATCTCGATCACGACGAGAACTTCGACGTGGACGTGTCCATGTCGATGTTGCCGCCAGAGCCCCAGTACGCGGCGCAGCCACCCGGAGCGGCCGAGCCGCCCCGCTCCGCGGGCCGGGCTCCGGACGCGACCAGCGAGCTCGCGAACCTCAAGGCGCGGCTCGAGAGCGATCCGCGACCGCGCTATGTCGTGATCAAGGACGGCATGGACCACGGCCCGTTCAACGCCGTGGAGCTGCTCCAGCAGATCGCGAACCATACCTTCTTCGAGGCAGACGTCGTGCGCGACGCGCTCAGCAAAGACGAGCGCGCGATCAAGGACTGGGACGAGTTCGCTCCGTTCGCGGAGCACGCCAAGCTGCACCGCGAGATCAAGGCGGAGAAGGCGGCCATCGAGCGCGTCGTCGGCCAGGAAGCGCGCAGCACGCGCAGCAAGGCATTTTTGGGCATCGTGCTGGTCGGCAGCGTGCTGCTCGCTGCGGGGATTTGGTTTCTCACCGCGCGCGGCAAGCGCAACGACGAAGTGGCAGTCCAGAACGAAACGGTGTCCAACGTCGAGGTCGACGGCGGGCTCTCCGGCACGCGGCGCAAGGGCGGCGGCACCGGCTCGCGCGTCATCGGCAAGAGCGGCGGCATCCCGATTCTGGGCGGCGGCATGAGTTGTGAGTCGGCGCAGGCCGCCTACGTGGAGGAGATGAACGTCGGCGGACCGCGCGGCCAGGCGGATATCACCGCCGGACAGTACGGCGCGATCCTGAACCGCGGCTCGTACTTCAGTCACTGCGGCGTGCCCGACTCGATGGGCCTGAGCATCTGCGCGGCCGTTCAAAACGGGCGAGCCGTCGGCGTCACCATCGTCTCCAAGCCGCGCGATCGCCGCGTGGAGTCTTGCGTCGCGAGCGCGGTTCGCGGCCTCAGCTTCCCAAGCCATCCCAAACTCGACGTGACGCGCACCCAGTTCTGAGGTAGCGAGGAACCGACGTGGGGAGCGGCGTAACTTTGCTGGGTAGCCGGTTGGGCGGGATGCAACGGTCGGCGCTGTGGTTGAAAGTGCGCGGCCCGCTCGCGGCGCTCGGCCTCTCGCTCGTCGCCTGCAGCACCCCGGTGGCCGCGAACTTGGACGAGTCGGACGCCAACCAAGCGGTCGCGTTGCTTGATCGCGCCGGTCTAGGCCCCGAGAAGGAGCGCGACGCCGAGCACGAAGGGCGGTTCCGAGTGCGCGTGCCGCAGGCCGAGAGCACCGCCGCGATCGCGCTCTTGGCGCAAGAGAACCTGCCCCCGAAATCCAGCCCCGGCGTGCTGGAGACGCTGGGCCAGGGCGGCGTGGTGCCGAGCCGCTTGGCGGAGCACGCGCGCTGGCTATCCGGCGTCGCAGGTGATTTGGAGCGCTCGCTGCGCTCGCTCGACGGCGTGCTCTCGGCGCGCGTGCACCTCGCGGTGCCTGAGCGCGACGCGCTCAGGCCGGACGCGCCCGAGGAGCCAGCGACCGCCTCGGTGCTGCTGCGCCATCGTGGGCTGGCGCCGCCCATCGCCGCCGTAGAGATTCAGCGCCTGGTCGCCGGCGCGGTTCCGGGCCTGCGCGCCGAGCAAGTCAACGTGGTGCTCACGAGCACGCCGGGCGCCCACGCTGCGACGCCGGAGCTGCTGCACCTCGGTCCGCTCACGGTGTCGCGCCACTCCGCGCCGGTATTGCGTCAGCTGCTGGGCGCGGCGGTGTTCTTCAATTTGCTGCTCATCGCGGCCCTCGGAGTGCTCTGGGCTCGGCTGCGCCGCACCGAGCTGCAGCTCACCGAGGCGCGAGCGGCCAGCGAGGCCGACGGCGCGCACGCCCGCAAGTGATCGCGCTGCACGGCGTTACGAAGGCGTTCGGCGGCCGGCCCGCGCTGCGCGGCATCGACCTCGAGATCCCGAGCGGCTGCTTGTACGGGCTGATCGGTCCGGGCGCGGCCGGGAAGACCGTCGTGTTGAAGCTGGTGTCGGGGCTGCTCGAGCCGGACGCCGGTCGGGTGATCGTCGACGGCGTGGATCTCTCGCAGCTCAGCCCGGTGGAGCTCGAGCGTCACCGCCGCGGCATCGGCATGCAGTTTCAGAACAACGCGTTGTTCGACTTCATGACCGTCGCCGAAAATATCGCCTTCCCGCTGCGGCGGCTCTTTCAATTGAGTGAGGAAGAAATCGCGGCGCGCGTCGGCGAGCGCCTCGCGCGCGTCGCCCTGCCCGGCTTCGAGCAGCGCCTGCCCAGCGGACTCAGCGGAGGGCAGAAGAAGCGCATCGGCATCGCGCGCGCCACCATCACCAACGCCCCCGTCCTGCTCTACGACGAACCCGCGGCGGGCCTCGACCCGGTGACCAGCTTGCGCATCTTCGAGCTGCTGCGCGCCGAGCAGCGCGCTAGCGGCAGCACCGTGATCATGGTCTCCAGCGACATCGAGCGCCTGCTGACCGTTACGGATCGCGTTGGGCTGCTGCACGATGGTGAGCTGGTCTTCGACGGCGAGACGCAGGCCGCGCGCGACAGCGAGCACCCGCTGGTGCGGCAGTTCCTGCGCGGCCTGCTCGAAGGGCCGCTTTAGCGCGTTCAAATACGGGCGGCGCGGCGCAAGCCGCGTTCGCCGCGCATGAGCTCCTGCAACACCAGCGCGAAGCGCGAGCCGTCGATCGGCAGATCGACGGGTTGTCCGAGCAGGCTCGACCACAGGATGGCATTTGCGACTTCGACGGCGCGCGCCGCCTCTGCAGCCGGCGCGAGCAGCGGCTCATGGCCGCGGATCGCGGCGATGAAATTTTGAAGCAGCGCGACGCCCGTGGGCAGCCCGGGAGAGAAGCGCAGCTCTTCACAGTCCGAGAGCGGTCGACCGGAGAGCTCACGCTGGCGGTGAGCGCTGGTGGCTTCGCGGTTGCGCTGCAGCGTGATGTTCGATTTCTCCAGCACGACGCGGCCACGGTCACAGGAGACGTCCAGGCGATTGCTGCCCGGCGCTTCACCGGTGCTGGCGATCAGGACAGCGCTTTGTCCCGATTTGAACTCGAATAGCGCCGTGACGTCGTCCTCCACCTCGATGTCGTGAAAGCGGCCGAAGCGGCAGAAACCGGAGACGCGCAGCGGCATGCCGAACAACCAAATCAACGTGTCGATGAGGTGCGGCGCCTGATTGACGAGCAGCCCGCCGCCTTCTCCGGCGAAGGTGCCGCGCCACGAGCTCGCGCCGTAGTAAGCGTCGGTGCGGTAAAAATCCGTCGCTTGCCAGACGGCGCGCTCCGGGCGGCCGAGCGCGCCGCTCGCGAGCGTCGCTTTGAGCCAGGCCACGCGCGCGTCCGCGCGATAGTCGTGCACCACGGCGAAGCGCGGCGCTCGCGGGCCCAAGCTCTCGTGCAGCGCCAACACGCGCAAACACTCGGCCTTGTGGACGCCGAGCGGTTTCTCGACGAGCACGTGCCGCCCGGCCCTGAGCGCGAGCGCGCTCAGCTCCGTATGGCTCGGATGCGGCGTGGCGATGACGACGGCCTCTGCGTCGGCAGCGGCGAGCAGGCGGCGGGCGTCGGCGAAGCCGGGCACCGCGAACTTGGCGCAGCGCTCGGGCTCGCTATCCGCCACGGCGACCAGGTGCGCGCCAGGGACCATCCCGCTCGCGAGCGCCGTAGCGTGACGGCAGCCGGCCGCACCGAGACCAAAAACCGCGACGCCGACTGACGATTCCGCCAAAAGAGGGCGGAAGCTACCGCGGGTCGCGGCCAAAAGGTAGGCGAAACCCGCGGGCGAGCGAGTAAGCTGCGCTCCGGATGGCCGAGCTCGACCCCTCGCTGCCGCCGCCGGTGGCACCGCTCGACCGCGCCGCTCTGAGCGTGGCCGAGCAAGCGCGCCTGGTCGGGACGCTGGCGCTGATGCTGTTTAGCGTCGGCCGCTCGCTCTTCAAGGGCCGAATGGACCGCAGCGAGCTGATCGCTTGCTTGTACCGCATGGGGGTTAAGAGCTTGCCCGTGGTCGCTGTGACCGCCCTCTTTACGGGTGGCATCATGGTGATTCAGGCCGGCCCCATCGTCGAGCGCTACGGCGCCCAGGGGTTGCTCGGCTGGGGCGCCGGCTTCGGCACGCTGCGCGAGATCGGCCCGTTGCTCACGGCGCTCATGATCTCCGGCCGCGTCGGCGCCAACAACACGGCCGAGCTCGGCACCATGGCCGTGACCGAGCAAATCGATGCGCTGCGCGCGCTCGCCATCGCGCCGATGGATTTTCTGATCGCACCGCGCCTATGCGCCATCGTAATAACGCTGTTTCTCTCGACGCTGTTCGCGGACGCCCTGGCGCTGCTCGGCGCCGCGCAATGCGGCTGGGTGCTGCTCGGCGTCGAGCCCGCGATTTTCTATCGGGGGCTCACCGGTGAGCTGCTCGGCTTCGGCGACGTCGCGCACGGCCTCACGAAGAGCGCCATTTTCGGCCTCGTGATCGGCGTCTCCAGTTGTCACTTCGGCATCACCACGGCGGGCGGCGCGCCGGGCGTCGGCCGCGCCGTGAACGCGACCGTCGTCGTGAGCGCGGCGGGCATTTTCGGGCTCGATTACCTGCTCTCGTTCGCGTTGCGATGAGCGCGCCTTCCCTGCTCGACTCGGCGCGCGGCCTGTACCGCACCTTCGCCCAGACGCTGTACTGCGTAGTCCGCGGCCGCCGTGAACCTGCCGCCGTCGTCCAGCAGATGTACGAGATCGGTAACCGTTCGCTCGTCTTCGTCTGCGTGGTGATGGGCTTCATCGGCATGATTTTGGTGTTTCAGGGAGGCCTGCAAACGCAGCGGGTAGTGCCGGATCTCTCCGGCCTAGGGGCGGCGTTCCTGGAGCTCTTGGTGCGGGATCTGTCCGCCTCCATTTGCGCGCTAATGCTGGCCACGCGCGTGGGCGCCGGCATCGCAGCCGAGATTGGCTCGATGGTCGTCACCGAGCAGATCGACGCGCTGCGCATGTGCGCCGCCGATCCCATCGATTACCTGGTAAAACCGCGCTTTCTGGCGTCGCTGTGCATGACGCTGGCGCTCGTCGTCATCGCCGGCGTGGTCGCGTACCTGACCGGCATGGCCGCGGGCTACACCTTCTTTGGCATCAATCCTCGCACCTTCGTCAATCTGAGCCTCGTCGATCGCGGAGACGTGGTCGTGGGCGTCGCCAAGTGCGTCGCTTATGGCGCCGCGATCCCCATCGTCAGCGCTCACGCTGGCCTCACCGCGTACGGCGGCTCCGCAGGAGTGGGCAGCGCCACCACGCGCGCGGTGGTGAACTCTTCCTTGGCCGTGATCGCGCTCGATTTTCTGATCAGCGGCGCGGGTTACCTGCTGTTCCCGACCTCGTAGAACGCCGAGCCGTCGCGACGAACCGTCAGCGTCCGCTCGCCGGCATTTTCGAACACCAGCCGTAGCAGCAGGCGCTCGTGTCGCCGCGCTGTCGTCGCGCGTTGGTCTCCTGCAGATCCAAGGGCGCGCCCTTGGGCACCGAGAACGACTTGGTCTCCGGCGGACGGATGGCGACGGGACAGCGCCCGAGCGGCTCGGGGGCGGGCTCCGACGTGCCGCTCTCGAGCTCCGGCATGCAATAGTTTTCGCGCATCGCGCCGGGCTCGTCGCAGCCCGCGTACGGCAAAACATCCGTGGACTTCGCCACCGCGACCTCGGCGCACCAGCTGTAACAGCAGGTGTGGCCGGGCTGCGCGCGCTTGCGGTCCCACTCGGTATAGATCGCGTCGAAGCGCGCCACGTTCTCCTTGCGGGGATAGTCTCCGGGCGGCGGCTCGATACCAGCGGGGCACGACTCATACGGCGCCGGAGCGCCACGCGCGGTGCTCATCGGCAACAAGCCGTCGCAGTAGTACTCACGAACCTGATCGCGCAGGCACGTGAGCGGGCTCAGGTCATCCTGCTTCGGTGAGCGCTGGCGTGGCTCAGTGCTGCTGCAGCCGGCAGCCACGACGACGGCAATCCCGAGCAACGCCAGACTCAGGATGCCCCGCATCGCGTCAGCGCCCTCGCCGTCGGCTCGGCGACACAGAAGCTGCCGCATTATCTCGTCGCCGTAGGCTAAGATTCGGCGCGCAGCCGGCGACCCTGGCAGCAGGCGATCGATGGCCGAGATTTCTAGCGAGCTTCATCCGAAAACCACCCAACGACTCTCCCACACACGCCGGCGAGCTATGGCTTTCGCCGCTTTCCCCGGTATACCGGACACGAGCGCTTTGTCAAAGGCCAGACCCGTCCATGCTTGCGTAACTCGGAGCGAGACAGCTCGCCATGGCCTGGCCGGTCCCGCGGCAGCTCTCGCCCGCCCGCTTCGATCCGTCGCGGCATGATCTCCTTTCGCAACGTGTGTAAGGCTTTCGGTCCGAAGCAGGTCCTCATGGACGTGAGCTTCGACGTCGCGCCGGGGCAAGTGTTCTTCATCATCGGCGCCTCGGGCGTCGGCAAGAGCGTGCTCATCAAGCACCTGATCGGCCTGATCCAGCCGGATCGCGGCGAAATATGGCTCGAGGGGCGAGAGCTCACGGCGCTCAGCGAGAGCGAATTTTTCCCCGTGCGCAAGCGCTGCGCCATGGTGTTCCAGCACTCCACGCTGTTCGATTCCATGACCTGCGCCGAGAACGTCGCGCTGCCGCTGCGCAAGCACGAGCGCGTGACGCGCGACGTGGCGCTCAGCAAAGCCGGCGAGCTGCTCGACGCGGTGCACATGTCCGCCTACGGGGATCGCTTTCCGAACGAGCTCGGCGACGGCATGCGTAAGCGCGTCGCCATCGCGCGCGCGCTCGCGCTGTCCCCTAGTTACATCCTCTTCGATGAGCCAACGACGGGTCTCGACCCGGTGAGCGCGCGGCGCGTCGACGCGCTGATCCGCGAGCTGTGCGACCGCCGCGGCGTCACGAGCCTGGTCGTTTCCCATGATTTGACGTCGATCTTCACCGTCGCGGACCGCATTGTGATGCTGTACAAGGGAAGAGTGCGCTTGATCGGCACCGCCAGCGATTTCGAGAACAGCGAAGACGCCGTCGTACAGCAGTTCGTGCGTGGCCGCGCCGAAGGTCCCATGGAGTTTTGAGGTGAAGCCGCCTACGGCAATCGACATGACGCAAGCGCGAGGCGACGGGCGATGAGCCAGCGTTCGGTCGAGGTCAAGGTCGGTGCGCTCATCATGGTGGCGCTGGGGTTGCTCGGCGCGTTCGTCGTCGTGATGGGCGGGCTCAGCTTCGAGCCGAGCTTCACGGTGTACGTCAATTTTCAGAACCCTGGAGGGCTGCAAGCGGGCGCGCCGGTGCGCATCTCGGGCGTGAAGGTCGGCCGCGTCAGCAGCATCGAGTTTCGCGGCGGCAAGCTGGATCCCAGCACCCACCAGCCGGAGCCCGTGATCCGCGCCGTGGCCAAGCTGGAGCGGCGCTATCAGGACGCCATCCGCCAAAACTCGCGCTGGTTCGTGACGAGCCAAGGTGTGCTGGGCGAGCTCTTCCTCGCCGTAGAGCCCGGCACCTACGACAAGCCGATGCTAGCCGATGGCGCGGTCGTGCAGGGCATCAGCCCGCCCCGCCTCGACCTGCTCCTGAGCGAGAGCTACGAGCTTTTGCACCGCGCGTACCTCGGCATCACGAACAACGAGCAGAAGCTCGCCGAGACCTTCGACGGCCTGCACCGAACGCTGCGCGCCACCGGCCATTTCCTGGAGCGCAACGAGTCCAAGCTCGACAAGATCGTCGACAACGTCGAAGGGCTCTCGAGCGACGCGCGTGAGACACTCGCGGCCGCTCGCCAGCGTTACGTGGACGGACCCCAAGTGACCCGCATCCTGAACGACGTGGAGCGCAGCAGCACGGCCTTGAGCCAGAACCTCGGACCTCTGCTGGCCGATAGCCGCGAGTTCCTCGCCCGCGGCAGGAAGCTGACCGACGCGCTGGCGAGCGACGAGCAGCTCGCCCAATATCGCGCCCTGACTCGCGATTTGGGCGAAGCGGCGGGCCAAGCCAAGCGGCTCACGCGCGACGCTCAGTCATTGGTCGCTCACGTGCAGCAAGGCAAGGGCACCATCGGCGCGCTCGTCATGGAAGACGCGCTCTACGACGACGTTCAGGAGCTGCTCCGCGATCTGAAGCACAACCCCTGGAAGTTGTTTTGGCGGCAGTGATCGAGTGGCGCTCACCCGTCGGAGCTGGCGCCCGCCGCGGCGCCCCCGGCTCCCGCTTCTGTCATGGCAGCTGTGCCGCCCCGAGCAGCGGCCGCACCGCTGCTACCCCCGGCACCGGCGCGGCTGCCTCCGGCACCCGCCGTCGCACCGCCGCTACCTTCGCGCCCAGCCCCGTTCGCTGCGCCGCCGCTCGTCGTCGAGCTGGCAGCTCCGCCGCCAGCTCGACCGCCCACTCCCGTGTTCGCTCCAGCGGCGCCACCGCCGGCCACTGAGCCGGCAGTGCCCCCTGCCGGGCTCAGCTCGGGATCGAGCGTCGAGATCAAGCCGCTCACGTCCGCTGTACAGACTCGCTCACTCGCGCCGCTCGGCACCGCGCACACCAAACCGTAGCCGCAGTCGTCATCACGAAAGCAGGTCGCGCCGGCATCACCGATGCGCTCCGGACCCCCGCACGCGACGAGCCCAGCGAGCCAGAGCGCGCCGCCAGCTGCAAAGTAGCCTCGCATGGAGAATTAAGACGCTACGTGATCGCGCGTAAAGATCAAGCCCTGCAACGCACGCTCCGCAGCCCTCATTTCCAGCCGATTCGGCAGGTTCACCTACCGCGTGGTGAGTCGGAGCAGCGTGTCCCCTTCTTCGACGGCTTGGCCTGGCGCAACCAAGACCTCCGTAACGCTTCCGGCTTCTGGAGCCTCGAGTGGCATCTCCATCTTCATGGACTCCAGGATGACCAGCACCTGTCCTTCTGCGACGTTATCGCCAACTTGGACTTCGACCTTCCACACGGTCCCGGTGATGTGAGCGCTGATGTCGACCACCATGGGCGCATACTACTCGCTTGGCGCGTCGCGGCGGAAACCGCGTTGAGCCAAGCGCACCATAGGTGGCGTGTCCATGCTGGGCATGAACGACAACATCGGGTACGGTTCAGCGCCAGGTCGCCCCGCTCAAGGCCGACAGCGTGCTTCCTCGGGGCGTTCGTTGCAGAGCCCCGCCCACTCCTTGACTACACCAACACTCGAATGCTACCCGCGTGATCCGGCGCGCGGGGTGCATTCAGCCCGCCGCCCGATCGAGGAAAAGTCTCCAATGGCCGAACAGAAGGAAAGCTCGGTTCTCTTCTCGCTCAAAGAACTGATGAGCTTGGAAGAGAACCGCATCAAAGAAGAAGAGGCGGAAAAGGAGCGCCGCGCCCGCGCTGAGGCTGACGCCCGCGCCGCCGCGGAGCGAGCCGCACGTGAGGCTGAGGAGCGCCGTCTGCGCGAGGAAGAGGAGCGGCGCCGCGCAGAAGAGCAACGCCAGCGCGAAGAAGCCGCCCGTCTGGAAGCCATTCGCCAGGCCGAGATCGAGAAGGCCAGAGCCGAGGCCGAGCACCGCTCGCGCATGGAAGCGATGGCCGCACAGCAATCCCACGAAGCTCAGCTCGCCGCGCTGCGCTCGGATCAGACGAAGAAGCGCCTGAAGCTGATCGTCGGCGTCGTCAGCGCCGTGCTCGTGCTCGGCGCCGTCGGCGGCGGCGTGATGTATTCCAAAGGTCAAGCAGAACACGAGCGGCAGCGGCAAGCGCTGCTCGCCGAGCAGCAGCGCGCGGCGGCCGAGCTCGCCAGTTTGAAGGCCGAGTTCGAGTCGGCGCAGAAGAAGGAAGAAGAGCTGCGCCGCTCGCTGGAGACCGCCAAAGACGAGGCCACCCGCGCCAAGCTCGCCTCCGAGCTCGCCAAGGCGAAAGAGAACACCGAGGCGGCTGGCCGCAAAGTGGTCACTTCGCGTCCGTCCGGTGGCGCTTCCAAGCCGTCCGGCGGCAGCTCCAAGCCCTGCAATTGCCCGCCCGGCGACCCGCTGTGCTCGTGTCTGTGAGCGCTCATTGATGAGCACCGCGCGGTCACGCCTGGCGTTTGCGCTCGACTACCCCACCCTGGCGGACGCGCGGCGCGGCGCTGCGCTCGTAAGCCCGTACGCTGGCGTGCTGAAGGTGGGTTTGGAGCTCTTCGTGCGCGAGGGGGCAGGAAGCGTGCAGCTCGCGCGCGAGCTCGGCGCGGACGTCTTCTTGGATCTGAAGCTCCACGACATCCCGGAGACGGTGGAGCGGGCCGTGGCGTCGGCGGCGGCGCTGGGCGTGCGCTACCTCACCCTTCACGCCTCGGGCGGGCCCCGCATGCTGGAGGCAGCGGCGCGCCGCGCCGAACGAGAGAGTCCGGATTTGGTCCTGGTGGCCGTCACGCTGCTCACGTCGCTCGACGCACAAGACCTGGCCGCGCTCGGCGTGGCGAGCTCGCCCGCGGAGCAGGCGCTGCGGCTCGGCCGTCTCGCGCGCCAGGCGGGCGTGCGCGGCTTGGTCTGCTCACCCGCCGAAGTGAGCGTGCTGCGCAGCGAGCTCGGCTCGGAGATGACGCTCGTCACGCCCGGCATCCGCCCGAGCACGACCGCAGCGCGAAGCGACGATCAGAAGCGCGTCGGCACGCCGAGCGATGCCATCCGTGCCGGAGCCAGCGTCCTCGTCGTCGGCCGTCCCATCCGGGACGCCGCGGATCCGGGCGCGGTCGCGCGAGCCATCGTGCAAGAAATCGCCGAGGCCAGTGGCTCCGCGAACGCGTGAGGCGCGCTGGCCGGAGGCTGCACCCGTGCTGCCCCCAGCGCCCGGCTGCCCCCGGCTCGTGCTCGGCTTGCAGCCCGTGCGCGCCTTGATCCGCGCGCAGGGCGCGCGCGTCGGCCAGATTTACCTCGAATCGAAGGACAATCCGCGGCTCTCAGCGCTCGAGCGCTTCGCCCGCGACCAGGGCATCACCAAGATCGACGTCGCCGGCCGCGCGGCGCTGGATCGCTTGGCCGGCGGCGTTCTGCACCAAGGGGTCGCCGCTTGGGCGCCAGAGCTGACGCTCGCCGATCCTGGCGAGCTCCTCAGCGACGCCGGGCTGCTCGGCGTCGTCCTCGATCGCATCCAAGACCCGCAGAACTTCGGAGCCGTGCTGCGCAGCGCCGTCGGCTTGGGCGCGGGCACCGTGGTCTGGGGTGAGCACTCGTCCGCGCCGCTCGGCCCAGCGACGCTGCGCGCGGCCGCGGGCGCAGCCGAGTTCGCGCGGCTGTGCCGCGCCTCGTCGCTGCCCAAGCTGCTGGCCAGCGCCGCCGAAGCGAGCGTGGCCATCGTCGGCCTCGACGCCAGCGCCGAGCAGCCGCTCTCCCAGATCGATCTGCGCGGGCCGACGTTGCTCGTCATCGGCAGCGAACAGAGCGGCATGACACCCGCCGTGCGCCGGAGCTGCACCGCTTTGGCGCGCCTCGTCGCTCCGGGGCCGATCGAGTCGCTCAACGCCTCCGTAGCCGCCGCCGTCGCGCTCTATGAGGCCACACGACAGCGAGCGATATCAGCTACTTAGCCATCAATAGCTAAAGTTCTTTCTCCGTCACCCAGCGAAGACTGAACGGGCGCACGGTGGCGGGCGTCGCCGCTTCTATTCAATGGACGGCCCGCGCACTGCGGCACCCGAGCGGGAATCCCAAGTCCTTCCGATCAGTTGGCGTCCCCTGAATCAGCCGCTGGGCGAAGGAGAGCCCGAGCGGATCAGGCGTTACGCGAGCCTTCGGGCGCTCCGAGGCTAAGCACCTGAAAGAACAAGCCAATCGCTTGCTCCAAGTGTTCAGTACCGATGCTCGGGCCCAAGCTGACGCGCAGCGCGGAGCGCGCGCGCTCGATGCCCACCATCGCGCTGATCACGGGCGACGGTTCGGCCGTCCCGGCGGCGCAGGCGCTGCCGCTCGACACGCGCACGCCATGAAGGTCCAACGCGGCGACCAGCTCGTCCGCCAGCAAGCCGGGGAACGAGAGGTTGCTCACGTGCGCGAGGCGTAGCGCGTCCCCGTTGCGAACGGCGCCCGCGGGCAGCAGCGCGGCCTCGAAGCGGTCACGCAACGCTCCCAGTCGTGCCCACTCGGCGGCCGGCGAGAGGCAGCGCAAGGCCGCGTGAAAGCCCGCCGCCGCGACCGCGTCCACGGTCCCCGGCCGAAGCCCGCGCTCTTGAGCGCCGCCGAGCAGCAGCGGCTCCGGCGCGCGGCCGCGGAACGCGAGCGCTCCGATGCCCTTCGGTCCGCGAACCTTGTGCGCCGCCACGCTGATGGAGTCCGCTCGCTCCAGGCCGGGCACCGTCAGCTTGCCAAAGGTCTGCACGGCATCCACGTGGACGCGCAGCCCGCGCGCGTGCGCCGCATCCACGAGCTGTTCCAGCGGGTGCAGCACACCCGTTTCATGGTTCGCGGCCTGCACCGCGAGCACGGCACCAGCCGGCAATGTCGAGGCTAGCGCTTCGAAGTCCTGCGCTCGCAGACGACCGGCGGCCGGCACTGGCAGCCAATGCACGCTCCGGCCGCTGGCGGCGAGCGACTCCGCGACGCGCACCACAGAAGGGTGCTCGAGCCGGCTCGTCACGAGCGCCGGCGCGCGCGCCAATGCGAGATTGTTCGCCTCGGTACCGCCCGAGGTGAGGATCACGTCGCGCGCGTCCACGCTCAGCAGCGACGCGAGGGCTTCACGCAGCTCCTCGACGATCGCGCGGGCGCGCCGCCCGACGGCGTGAACGCTGGACGGGTTGCCCCACGCTTGCCGAGCCGTCTCGGCCATGGCCGCTATCACCTCGGGGTGAGGCGGCGTGGTGGCGTTCCAGTCGAGATAGATCCCGGGCTCGAAGCCGCTCGCCATCGCGCTTCTCTAGCCGATGGGTCGCGACGGGAGCTCGCTCGTCGGTCCGATGGAGACGTCCGAAATGACGAAGTAAAAGGCCGCGCCATTGAAGCGCACTCCCAGAATCTCCTCGTCCGCGGGCGAGACCATGCGCACGTCTCCGCCGTGCCCGTGAGCGACACCGCGCACGATGGAGAGCCCGACTCCGGTGCCGCCGTGCATGCGCGTCGGTGAGCCGTCGACCTGGTAGAAAGGCTCGAACAGCCGCACGGTCTTTTCGTGCTGGATACC
Organism: uncultured Sorangium sp.; assembly: GCA_966250485.1. GTDB lineage: Bacteria > Myxococcota_A > Polyangia > Polyangiales > Polyangiaceae > PMG-095. Next base: position 15,871 of record CBINHN010000042.1, read on the forward strand.
GGGCCCGTTGTCGGTGATGCAGATCTCGAACTGGCCCGATGAGAGGCGGCGCGCGCGTACGCCGACGGAACCGCCCGGCGGTACGAACTTGGCGGCGTTGTCGAACAGCTGATCCAGCGCGCGGCCGATGCGATCGGTGTCGCCGGTGCCGCGCTGGGCGCCGCGCTTGGGCAGGTCGGCTACGAGCCGCAGCTGTCCGTTGTCGAACGCGGGCTGGCGCGCGATCGCGGCGCGCACCACGTCCGAGAGATCGTACTCGCGGGGCGCGAAGCGCATACGACCAGTCTCGAGCGCCGTCACGTCCAGCAAGTTGTCGATCAGCCGCCGCAGGCGCTGAACGCAGTCGTTCATGGCGCGCAGCGCCTTGGTCTGGGGCGTCGATAGCTCCCCGAGCTCACCGTCGACGAGCAGCTTGATGTAGCCGACGATCGGCGTCATCGGCGTCGCGAGCTCGTGCGAGATGTTGCGATAAAACTCCTTCTTCGCCTGATCGGCCTCCACCAGCCGGCGGTTGGCCGAGGAGAGCTGCGCGATCTTCTCTTCCAGGTGGGAGACGATGCGCTGGCTCTGCAGGCGCAGGTGCTGCCCGGTAGCGTCGGGCGACGCGCTCTCCTTCTTGCCTTGCAGATAACCGCGCACGGTGTCGGCAAAGGAGCGCGCGTCGATGGGCTTCTGGAGGTAGCCGTCGCAACCGACGGCGAGGCTCGCGTCGCGGTTGCCCTCGGCGGTGATCGCCACGATGGGAATGCCACGCATGGCAGGGTCAGCTCGCAAGCGAAGCGTCACTTCGTAGCCGTCCAGGCCGGGGATGGCGATGTCCACCAGCACGAGATCAGGCCGTTCTGCGAGCGCTTTACGCACTCCTTCAACGCCGTCGGGGGCATCCACCACCTCGAACCCGGCGGGCGTCAACAGCTTGCGGACGAGTAGCCGGTTGGCGGGGTCATCCTCGATGTGGAGGACTTTAGGCATCTAGTCTTCCTTCTTACTACCGCTGTCGTCTGCTTTCCACGAGCTGGAGAGCAGAAGCTGCGCTCCGGCGATGCGTGGGGATCCGTGCTAGCTATTTCCTTCGCCGTGTCTGCCCCGAAACCTCAGGAGTCGGCGCGCAAGCGCATCGTCTTGGCCGAGGATGACCGTGCCATCTCAGAGATGCTCACGCGCGTGCTCGGGCGCCACTACGACGTGACCGCCGTGGCCACCGGCGGCGCCGCCTTGGCGCGCGCCGGCCAGCCGCCGCCCCCTCACCTGTTTTTGCTGGACGTGATGATGCCCGACATCGATGGCTTCGGCGTCGCGCAGGGAATTCGCGCCATCGCCCAGCTAAAACAGGTGCCGATCATCTTTCTGACGGCGCGCACGGCCCCGACCGACATCATCCGCGGGATCAACACCGGCGCTCGCCACTACATCCAGAAGCCGTTCTCGATTGACGAGGTCCTCTCGAAGGTGAAAAAGACCATCGGCGAGTGAGCGCCGCCTCCGAGACCTCCCCATCCGTCGCGATTGCCGCCATCCCCGAGCCAGCGCCCGCCCGGGCCCTCGCGCTCCGGCCAGCGCTCGCCGCTGCGCTGCTCTCGGGGCTGCTCTACTTCCTCGCTTTTCCGGGCGTAGATTGCTGGCCGCTCGCCCTCGTCGCCTGGGTGCCGCTGCTCGTGGCGCTCGAAGGCCAGAGCCCGCGGCGCGCGCTGCTGCTCGGCTGGGTCGCGGGTCTCACCATGACGATGTGCGGCTTTTACTGGCTGCTCAACATGCTGCAGACCTTCAGCGGCTTTCCGGCGCCGCTCTGCGCGGTGTTTCTGGTGCTGCTCTGCGCCTATCAGGGCGGCCGCATCGGGGTCATGGCCTGGCTCTCCGCGCGCGGAGCGGCGCGCGGTTACCCGCGAGGGTTGGTATTCGCGCTCGCCTTCGTCGCCAGTGAGCTCGCCTACCCGTTGGTGTTTCCGTGGACGTACGCGGGCACGGTGCACCAGGTGCCGGCCCTGGTGCAGCTCGCAGAGCTCGGCGGTCCCATCGCGGTGGCGGTGCCGCTCGTGCTCACGAACCTCGCGCTGGCTGAGCTCGTGCTGGCGCGCCGGGCGCGCCGGCGGCCGAAGCGGCTCGCGCTGGCCGGACTGCTGGCGCCGCTCGTGTCCGCCGCTTACGGCGCGCTTCGCATCCCGCAAATCGACGCGGCGACGCAGCACGCCGAGCGCGCGTCCGTGGCGTTGATCCAGGCGAACATGAGCCTGTTCGGCAAGCGGGAGCAGCTCCAAGAGGGCTTGCATCGCCACCTGGAGCTCAGCGCTGCGGCGCGCCGACAGGGCCCGCTGGACTTGCTCGTGTGGAGCGAGACGAGCGTGATGGCGCCGATCTGGGAAGACGACGTCGCCAGGCTCATCCCGCGCATCGTCGGCCGACGCCTGGGCGTACCGGCCGTCTTCGGCGCGGTGCTCGCGAAGCCCGTCGCGGACGTGCGCGGCAACGTCTTCTTCAATTCGGCGCTGATGACCGACGCTCGCGGCGCCGTGATCGGCCGCTACGACAAGCGCTATCGCTTGCCGTTCGGGGAGTTTCTGCCCTTCGGCGATACGTTCCCGATCCTGTACGAGTGGTCGCCCAACTCCGGGCGCTTCGCGGCCGGCTCGCAGCCGCAAACGCTGTCACTCGGTGAGCACACGGTCGCGGCCTTCATTTGCTACGAGGACATCATCCCCGCGTTCGTGCGTGACATCGTGCGCTCCGGCGACACCGACATGCTGGTGAACCTGACCAACGACGCTTGGTTCGGCGACACCACGGAGCCTTGGATTCACCTCGCGCTGTCGAAATTCCGAGCGGTGGAGCATCGCCGCTATTTCCTGCGCTCCACGAACAGCGGCGTGAGCGCCGTCATCGATCCCGTCGGACGGGTCGTCGCGCACACGGAGACGTTTCGAGAGACCGCCTTACGCGCAGACGTCGCCTGGCTGCACGCAACCACGCCGTACGAGCTCTGGGGCGACGCTCCCTGGTGGCTGCTCAGCTTCGCGTCGTTGGCGCTCGCGTTTCTGCCACGCCGAAAGCACGTGAAAGGTGGGGCAACTCCCGACATGGCGAGCTCACCGCCGCCCTCCATTCCGCCTCGGCGAAGCGAAGGATCCAGCGATTTTCTCCGCGTTTCGCACCAATTTTTGATCAAGAACCGTGCTATTGAAACACGCCACGACGAATAATTCTGCGGCTCGCTTCGTAAAACAGAGCAGCCGATACGCACGGTGATAATCTGCTTCTTGCTTGGCTCGAGGGAGCCGACGTCTACGGAGTGAACGATGAAGATTGCCTGGCTGGGTCTCTTGGCTTTTGGATTTGCGGGTGTCCTCGCGACGAGCGCGTGTGAGGTCACGACAGGTGGTGCCGGAGGAATCGACGACGAGGGCGGTCGGAGCAGCGGCGGGACCGGCGCTAGCACCGGCGGCAGTGCCAGCGGAGGAACGTCAACGGGCGGAGCCAGCGGCGGCAGCACGACCGGCGGTAGCGAAACGGGCGGCAGCACGACCGGCGGCAGCGAAACGGGCGGCAGCGCGACGGGCGGCAGCGCGACCGGGGGCAGCGCGACCGGCGGAGACACCTTCAACCCTATGTGCGACAACGCGGACAATCCGGGCTTCCCCGCGACGAGCTGCGATGTACCCGAGGTCGGCACCGATGAGAACATCGCGTGCCTCAAGTGTCTGAAAGAAAATGACTCGTGCTGTGACGCGCTGAAGAAGTGCTACGCGACGGGCCCCGACAATCAATGCGGCTATGGCGGCATGGATCTGGGGCAGACCGAGTATCTCTGCTTCCAGGACTGCATCCTGGATAAGATCATGGAGAACGGCACGTACACGAACGACGATCAGGACATGTGCGCCTTCGATTGCAGCCCGGAGTGCGGGATCCCGGCGGACGCGACCAACGACGTCATAACCTGCATGCACGATAACTGCGAGGACGAGTGCTTCCCGCAGTGATGCGCTGAGCGGGCTGCAGCCAACCCCCACCGCGAGCGCGCCCGCGCACCCAAGCGTGAGCGCGCTCACCCTCGCGGTTTGCATTTCTTCAGACGGCGAGCGTTGGCGCGCAGCGTCGGGACACGGCGACGCTCGCTCTGCTCGCGCCGCCGACGCGACGCGAACGAAGGGCCGCCTGGCCTCGCACAGAGACGCTCCTGACACGCTGCTGCGGCGTGCGGTTCGCGCGACTCCTGAGCGCCTTTTTGAGGGCCCTGGCCGGGCGCGGCCCTAGCGCGTGTGTTACGGTTGGCCCGCCATGCTGGTCGTCGGTTGTGCGGGCTTTGCCGTGCCTGCCACGCGGTACTTCAAGGAGTACCTGTTCGTTGAGGTTCAGGAGACTCATTTGGCGGTGCCGGGTCCCGGCACTTTGCGGCGCTGGCGCCGCGAAGCGCCGAAGGGCTTCGAGTTCGCGCTGCTCGGTCCCCGAGAGATTGGTCAGGAAGGGTTCCGTGACGGCAAGGTCGTGGAGACCGCGCTCCGCACGCTCAGCGAGGTCGCGGCCGAGCTCGACGCCCGCACGGCGGTGTTCGTTGCCCCGCCTGATTTTCCGAACAGCCGGTCCAACAAGAGCGCGTTGAAGGACTTCCTGAAGAGCGTGCGGACTCAATTCAACACGGTCGTCTGGGAAGCGGGTCCGGCCTGGAAAGCGGACGAAGCCGATGATCTCGCCGAGGACACCAAGACCTTGGCCGCGCGCGATCCCCTGCACCAAGGCCTCTCCAAGCGCAAGGTCGCTTACTACCGGCTGCCAGGGCCCGCTGGTCACAAGTCGCGCTACGAAGATCCCGCGATCGAGCGGCTCGCGGAGGTGGCGCAGGGTGGCTTGGAGCAAGACGCGACGTACGTGTTCACCAATGTGGACATGTTCGCCGACGCCAAGCGCTTCAAGCGCGCCATGTCGCTCTGAAGATCCGCACGCCGCCTCAGAGCGCTTCGCAATTCACGGCGGAATATCGCGCGCGACGGGCAGACCGAGCACGGAGCGCGCGATGGCCGCGCCGACCTGCTCTGCCGCGGCCGCTACGGCTTGGTCGTGACGAAGCGCGTCGGCGACACCGCTCGTCGTTTCCACGTGAACCGCGCGGCGCACGTCTCCGCTCTCGCTCTCCGGGGGCGCGCCGGGCTGCGACTCGACCCAGCCGTCACCGAGCACGCTCACGGCGGTTCCGCGCGCGAGCGGTTGCTCGGCGCCCAGCGCTTCAGTACCGGCGATGCCGATCGCGCCCTCGTCGACGCGCAGCAGTGAGACGACCAGGCAGGGCCCCGAGCGCGTGTCATCGAGGGCGCCGTGTCGGGCGAGCTCCTGGCGTGCGCCGTTGAGAGCTGCCTCGACGGCTCTTGGATACGCGACGCGGGCACCGTCGGCGCGCACGCACAGCCGTTGTTCCGCGGGCGCGCTCGCCACCGGGCGATAGCCGCACGCCGCGCTCACTAGCGCCCCCGTCACCAGCAGCGCACGGCCGAATCGGACGCCCGTTTCACGGGAAACAACAAAATGTCCACATCGCTTCGCTCGTTCAGCACGGTACGGGCGTGCCGGAGCAAAACGTTCAGGAGATCCGATGCTGGGCGCACGGTAAGCGGGATCGCTGCGCCAAGGCAAGTTTCTGACGAGCGCGCGGCGCAACGACCTGATTTCCAAAGCGAAGTTCAGCGCGGGCTCAGGCCACGATGAAGTTGAGAATCCGGCCGGGCACGTAGACGAGCTTCTTCTCCGTCTTGCCGGCCAGGAACTTCACCACGTTCTCATCGGCGTGAGCGCACGCGCGAGCCTCTTCTTCTGTTGCGGTGCGTGAGAGTCGTACCCGCCCCCTCACCTTGCCGTTCACCTGCACGCCGATCTCGACCTCGTCGTCGATGATGAGCGCCGGATCGAACTCCGGCCAGGGCACGTCGGCGATGCTCGGCGCGTGGCCGAGGCCGCTCCACAGCTCCTCGGCTAGGTGGGGCGCGAACGGCGCCAGACACTGCAGCAGCGCCTCGACCGCCGCTCGCGGCGGCCGCTCGAGCCCGTTCAAGTGGTTGGACAGGATCATCATCGCGCTCACCGCCGTGTTCAGACGCAGCGCCTCAATGTCGTCGCCCACCTTCTTGATCGTGCGGTGCACCAGCTTCTTCGTCTCCAGCTCTGGCGGTGCGCTGTCGAGCTCGCGCGTGGCGACGGCGTGCACGCGGTCGAGAAAGCGCCGAACTCCGTGGATGCCAGCCGTTTGCCAGGGCTTGGTCTGCTCCAGCGGGCCCATGAACATCTCGTAGACGCGCAGGCTGTCCGCGCCGAACTCCGTGATGACGCCATCCGGGTTGACGACGTTGCCTCGCGATTTGCTCATTTTCTCGGCGGCCGCGTGCAGCCGCACGCCGAGCTCGCGGTGGTACGGCTTGCCCTCGCGGAACTCCACGCCGGCCTCGTTGACCCAGCGCTCTTCGACGCGCTCACCGCTCGCCAAGCGCAGGGTGACTCCGGCCGCGTCCTCGTGACGCGTGACGCCGGCGATGTCCCCGTCCACGGCGCGGAGCTCCCTCTTCTCGTCGTCGACGACGACGTAAAAGCGGTACGCCATGCCCAAGATCATGCCCTGGTGGACCAGCTTCGTGAACGGCTCCTCGTGGCGCACGACGCCCGCGTCGAACAGCACTTTGTGCCAGAAGCGCGCGTACAGCAGGTGCAGCACGGCGTGCTCGGAGCCGCCGATATAGAGGTCGACGGGCATCCAGTCGTCGTAAGCGCGCGCGCTGACGAGTTGCTCCTCGTTGTGCGGATCGAGGTAGCGCAGGTAGTACCAGCACGAGCCGGCCCATTGCGGCATCGTGTTCGTCTCGCGCGCGTACCACTGGCCGTCCTTTTGAAAGAAGCGCCAGTCCAGCGCGCGAGCCAGGGGCCCCTGCGGATCGCCCGGCAAATAGTCGTCGAGCTCGGGCAAGAGCAGCGGCAGCTCGCTCTCCGGAACCGGAATCGGAGAATCGTAGTCGATCTCGAACGGGGCGCCGGCGCGCGGATCGCCCTCGGTCTTCACCGGGAAATAGATCGGGATCGGCTCGCCCCAGTAGCGCTGGCGCGAGAACACCCAATCCCGGAGCTTGTAGTTCACCTTGCGCCGGCCGATGCCTTTTTCCTCGAGATATTGCGTGATGTTGCGCTTCATCTCGGGCGTCCGCTGGCCGTCGAAGGGGCCCGAACGTACGGCGATGCCGTCGCCGCTGTACGCTGCCTCGAGCTTCTCGTGCAGCGCGCCGTCGGGGCTCACCACCTCGACGATGGGCAGCTTGAAGGCCTGCGCGAACTCGAAATCGCGCTCGTCGTGCGCGGGCACGGCCATGATCGCGCCGGTGCCGTAGGCGCCCAGCACGTAATCGGCCGTGTAGATCGGGATCTTCTGGCCGTTGAGCGGGTTCTCCGCGAAGGCGCCAGTGAACACTCCGGTCTTTTCTCGGCCGAGCGCGGTGCGCTCGAGATCGCTCTTGCGGCGCGTGGCCTCGACGTAAGCCTCGACCTCCCGGCGCTGCTCGGGGCCGACGATGGTGAGCGTGAGGCGGTGATCGGGCGCGATGACCATGTACGTCGCGCCGAACAGCGTGTCGGGCCGCGTCGTGTACACCGTGACCACCTCGGAGCGACCAACGACCTTGAACTCGACCTCGGCGCCTTCGCTGCGACCGATCCAATCACGCTGCTTTTCGCGGGTTTCCGGCCAGTCCAGGCCGTCGAACTCGCTCGCCAGGCGATCCGCATAGGCGGTGATGCGCAGCTGCCACTGTCGCAACGGCAAACGGACGACGGGGTAGCCGCCGCGCTCACTCTTGCCGTCCACGACCTCTTCGTTCGCGAGCACCGTGCCCAGCTCTTGGCACCAATTGACGGGGATTTCCGACTGGAAGGCCAACCCGCGCTCGAACAGCTTCAGGAAAATCCACTGCGTCCAGCGCACGTACTTGGGGTCGGTCGAGTCGATCTCGCGCGACCAATCGTAAGCAAAGCCGAGCGCCTGGAGCTGGCGGCGAAAGGTCTGGATGTTGGCCGCGGTGGTCGCGCGCGGGTGCGTCCCCGTGCGGATCGCGTGCTGCTCGGCGGGCAAGCCGAAGGCGTCCCAGCCCATCGGATGCAGCACGTCGAAGCCGCGGGCGCGCTTGAAGCGCGCCACGATATCCGTCGCGGTGTAGCCTTCAGGATGGCCGACGTGGAGCCCCGAGCCGGACGGATACGGGAACATGTCGAGCACGTAATATTTGGGACGACCGGGCCTGCGCACGGCACGAAAGGTCTGATGCTCGCGCCAGTACGCTTGCCAGCGCGCCTCGATGCTCAGGTGGTCATAAGCCATACACCGATATTACACCCAAGAAGTCGATCCTGTAACTCGCTGCGCCTCGTCGGGCCGCGCGAGCTCATGGTCGGTTCCGCGATCAGCGGTGGAGTCGGCGCTTGCCCGTGGCAATGCGCTGCGCTTTGCGCTCGAGCCGAGCCTTGCGGCGTAGCTCCGCCGTTTCCCCCTCGCCCGTGCCGCGCTCCAGCACTGCTAGGGCGCGCTCGGGGGACTTCACGTAGTGCTCGTAGAGCTTCGCGAGCTCGAGGCGCAGCGAGGGCTCGTCCACTTCCGCCAACAGCGATTCAAAGTCGGCCAGGGCCGCTCGGCGGTCGCCGCGCGCTTTGGCGATCTCCCCGCGCACGCGCCGCGCGCCCACCGATGAGTCGCGCAGCACGGCGACGTCGGCGGCCTCCGCGGCCGCCTCTAGGGCGCCGGCGCGATGAAGCGTGCGCGCCAGGCCGACGAGATCCTCCGCCGGTAAGAGCTCGAGCGGCTCGCCGTAGAGGCCGAGCAGCGCGGCCATGCTGAGCACGTCCCAGGCGTTGTGCGCCACCACGGCTTCCAGCGACGCTTCATCTCCGCTGCGCAGGAAATGGCCGTAGCGCGCGGCGACGTCTACGCCTTCGATGTCCGGCCCGCGCTCGAAGCCGAGCACGCGGCTCTCCAGCGTGATGAGCCGGCACGCGCCGATGCGCTTTTTGTGCAGGCGGCGGCCCAGGTGCAACAGATCGAGGTGCGCCCGCGCGGGCAGCGCCGGCAGCCGATTCATCACGTAGCGCCCGGCGAGCATCGGCAAATCGAAGGCCTTACCGTTGTAAGTGACGAGCACCTGGGCGCGCTCGACGACACCGCGCAAGTGCTCGAGCAAACCCGGCTCGTCGACGGGACGGCGCAGCAGCAGCTGCTCGAGCACTAGTCTGCCGTCGTCGAACCACGCGAGGCCGACCAAGAACGGCAAAACGCCGGCGCCACCGAGCCCGGTGGTCTCGGTGTCGAGAAACAGCGCGCGCTCGAAGCGAACGCCCGCGAGCGACGGATCCAGCGCGAGCAGCGCGAGCAACTCGGCGCTGGCGGCCGCCGCGGCGTCCACGGGGATTCGCCCGACGTGATGCGACGGAGCCAGCCGCTCGAGCCGCCGATACACGAGGCCGGAGCGGGTCTCCATGGGCGCGAACGGCAGCCGCGTCGCGCTCGGATCGGCGAGCGGCCGCGGCGCGACGGGGCGGCCGAGCACCTCCGCCATTTTCCGGCGCAGCTCGCTCAGGATCTCTTGGCGTGAGTCGCTCGCCGCTTGCGGCTGCGGGTCGGCGGCCGCGTCCGGCTCCAGCGACGGGCTCGGGTGCTCCGGAGCGCTGCCCGGCGGCGGGCGCAGCGCCGGCAGCAGCGCGAGTTTTTGGCGGAGCTCCATACCAGGCCGCCTACTCTACCTCGATTGCGCCAACGACTCCTTCGCTTGCGCTGGCGAGCACGCGATGGTGCGCGGCATCGGCGACGGGGGTCCCGAGCGGCGAGCTCGCCAGCTCCGCGCAGGCCACGAGCTCGCCGCGCTCGGAGATCCAGACCAGGCCGCCGCTCTTGAGCGGCAAGAATACCCGGCCGCGCTCGTCGAGCAGCGGCGCCGAGCTCGCCGGCTCCGGCAGCGTCAGCGAGAAGACAGCGACACCGCCGGGCCCCAGCACGCTGAGGTGCCGATCATCGCTCATCACCGCGACCTGGTGCGCGGTGCCGAACGCACGCAGGGCCGGTACTTGCCAGCTCGCAGCTCCGCCGACGGGCCGCAGCTGGCCGCCCACCACCGCGCAGAGCTCCGCGCCCGGGCACGGCAGGAGCGCGCGCACCGCGCTCCCCAGCTGAAACTTTTGCGTCTTTCCTGGGCGGCTCAGCGCAACGGTGCCGCTCTCGTAGCCCACCGCCAAGCCGGTGCCCACGGCGACGGGCAGCGCGGTCGGTAAGCCTCGCAGCGGCACGTGGTCGACGAGCGCGCCGCCGCCCGAGAGCGAGAAGAGACGGCCATCGTCGCTCACGAAATTGTAGCGACCCAGCTTGTCGCGGATGAGATCGCCGAGCACGGCGACCGGGCTGGTGAACGCCCACTGCAGGGTTCCGTTGGGTCGAATCGCGTAGACCCCACGGCGCGTCGGGACCAGCACCGTGCCCGATGGCGCCACCACGGGGCGGCCGGTGACCGGCCCGCGCAGCGTGTAGCTCCAGCGATAGGCGCCGCTCGGGTCGAGCGCGTGGAGGTAACCTTCGGTGGCCGCGATGTAGACGTCGCCATTGGGGGCGACGGCGGGCGGCAGGGGCCGAGAACCCGTGCCGAAGTGGAACGCCACCGGCACCGGCGGCAGCTTCTCACATAAGCCAACTTCGGTACGCGCCAGGGCCGCGGCGCTCGCGTTGGCGGTGAGCGCGGTGGCGAGGGCGAGCGCACAGGTAAGGAACCGCGATGGCACGCGCGGAGCTTTTCCTCAACTCCGCGGGTGTGCAAGGGCCGCGTGCTAGCGTGAGGCGTGGTGCTTCGCGTTTTTGGATTGACGGGCGGCATCGGCTCCGGAAAGAGCAGCGTGGCGCGGCTCTTTCGCGAGCGCGGTCTGCCCGTCGTCGACGCGGATGCGCTCGCTCGCGAGGTCGTCGGCCGAGGGCAACCGGCGCTCCGGCAAATCGCGCAGCGATTTGGCGCGCAGGTGCTGCGCCCTGACGGCGAGCTCGATCGCGCAGAGCTGGCCAAGCACGTGTTCGCTGACCCGGCCGCCCGCGCCGAGCTCGAGCGCATCACACACCCCAGGGTGCGCGAGCTCGCGGCGCGGCGCTTCAGCGAGCTCGAAGCCGCGGGTGAGCCGCTCGCCTGCTACGACGTTCCCCTGCTCTTCGAGGCGGGGCTCGACGCCGTGTATCGGCCGGTGGTCGTGGTGAGCGCGACGCCCGAACAACAGGTCGAACGCGCGAGCCGCCGAGACGGCGCTTCACCGGACGCGGTCCGCGCGCGCATCGCTGCGCAGCTGCCGCTGGAAGAGAAGGCCCGACGCGCGGACTACGTGATCGACAACTCGGGGCCGCTCGCCGTGACGGACCAACGCGCGGGCGCGGTGCTGGCCGAGCTCTGCGCGAAGCTCGGGCTCGATGCCACGCGCTATGCGCGCCGCTGAGGCGCGCGTGGCGCTCAGCCAGCGACGCGCGCCTTGGCGGCGAGCAGCGTGTTCTCGAGCAACATCGCGATCGTCATCGGGCCGACGCCGCCGGGGACCGGCGTGATGGCGCCGGCGATGTTGACGGCGGAAGCGAAGTCGACGTCACCGCACAGCTTGCCGGCTTCATCTCGGTTCATGCCGACGTCGATCACGGCGGCGCCCGGCTTGATCCAGTCGCCGGGGATCATCTTGGCGCGGCCCACCGCCGCGACGAGCACGTCCGCGCCGCGACAAACCGCGGCCAAATCTCGCGTCTTGGAGTGGGCGATGGTCACGGTGGCGTTCTCGGCCAGCAGCAGCCCGGCGACCGGCTTGCCGACGAGGTTGCTGCGCCCGACGACCACGGCCTGCGCCGAAGCGAGCTGCACGCCCGCTTCGGCGAGGAGCCGCATGCAGCCGCGCGGCGTGCACGGCACGAGCGTCGGGTGGCCGCCCCAGAGCGCGCCGATGTTCGCCGCGTGCAGCCCGTCCACGTCTTTGCGAGGATCGATGGTGCGCACCACCTCGCTCTGGCGAATGCCGTTCGGCACCGGGAACTGGACGAGGATGCCGTCCACGTCGGCAGCGGCGTTCAGCTCGCGAACCAGGCCGAGCAGCTTCGACTCGCTGGTGTCCGCCGGCAAGCGATGCACGGTGCCGCCCATGCCCGCCTCCGCGGCCGCTTTTTCTTTGTTGCGCACGTACACGATCGAAGCCGGATCTTCACCGACCAGCACGACGTGCAGCCCCGGAGCGCGGCCGTGACGGGCGGCAAATTCACGGATGCCCTGCTGGACCTCGGCTCGAACCTTGGCCGCGACGGCCTTGCCTTCGATGATGGTTGCCACGGGCGGCGAATAGCAGAGCCGCCTGGCTCAGTCCATGTCAGGGCGAAAGCTGAACCTCTACCAGGGTCACGGCGTCGGTCGCGATCTGGATGTCCACGTAGCCGCTCGCGCTGCCGCTCAGACGAATGCGCTCACTGCCGCCGGGGAATGGCTGGGCATAGACGTTTCCGAGCACCACGAGGCCAGAGCCGTCGGTCGCCACGCTGTCCGTGCTCCAGCTCGCGCCGCTGCGATAAGCGACCAGCGCCGCGTCCGTGGCGACGACCCGCACGCCGGCGACGCCCGCGCGGGTTCCGCTAGCATCGGTGAAAATCAGCACGACTTGCGCGGTGCCCGCGGCGACCAACGTGGGCGTGCTGAGCAAGCCGAAGAGCACGTCGAAGGTGTCCCGCCGCACGATGCCGAGATCGCTGCGCCGCGAGATGTTCGTGGCCACGGCGTGCAGCGTGCGCAGGCCGAGCTGACCGCGCTCGGGTCGCACGCTGAGCCAGGAGGTGGGCTCTGCTTCGAGGTCTTTCAGGACGAACGGATCCGTGCCGTTCCACTCGGCGCTGACGAGCCCACCGCCGCTGCCCCGTCCCTCGACGATCGCGCGATCGGTGTAGGGCTGAACCGCGACGAAGGTGTCGTCGACGATGTCGAGCACCTTGCCCGTCAGCTCGCCGGCGGTGCTCTCCCCGCCCGCTCCCGCCGCGCCCTGCTCGTCCGGCGAGTCCCCGAGGCTGCCGTTCCCGAACATGGTCGGGCAGCGCTGTCCCGGCGCGCAGCCGCCCACCAGAGGCGGGTGATCTTTCTTCTCGGCGCAGCCCAGCAGCACGAGCAACGCGACGAGCGCGCCCTGGCGAGCGAGCGCGCTCATGCCGCGCTCGCCGCGGGAGGCGCCGCCGCCGGCGGTTCCAGCACCGGACGGCCCTGGCTGAGCCGGCGGTGGGCCCAGAAGGCAACGCCCAGCAGCACGAGGCCGATCAGCTGCGAGGTGCTGAGGCCGAGCAGCCCTCCCCGATCGTCGTTGCGCAAGAACTCCAGCACGAAGCGCGTTGTCGCATACAGCGCCACGAAGGCCAAAAATACGTGTCCGTCGTAGCGCTTTCTGCCATGCAGCCAGAGGATCAGCGCGGCCGCGATCGCGAAGCAGGCGAACGACTCGTAGATCTGCGTGGGATGGACCGGCAGCGACGGCTCACCCACCGACAGCAATAGCCCGGCCTTGTGCTGCGCTTCGCTGGCGGGGCTACCGCCCGGAAAGCTGAGCGCCCAGCTCGCGTCGCTGGGCGTTCCGAAGCAGCAGCCCGCGAGCAAGCACCCCAGCCGGCCCATGCCGAGCCCGACGGGCACCACCATCCCCGCCATGTCCGCTGCTTTCCAGAACGGAAAGCGATCACTGCGCAGTAGATAGAGGGCCGTCGCGGACGCCGCGACGAAGCCGCCGTAGTACGTGAGACCGCCGGCGTAGAAGCGCGCCCAGGCGAAGCAATCGCTGGCCTTGGGACGGCAGACGTTGCTCAGCATGTCCCAATTGCCGTGGTACTCCCCCACGCACTGCAGGCGCGTGACGTGCCACTCCACCTTGGAAGGATCCGTGCACAGGTGCACGTAGTCCCAGAAGTAGCCGTCCGCGAACACGTGCAATAGGCGGCTGCCCGCGATGCCGCTGAGCAGCATCGCCAACCCCAAATCCACGATCACGTCCGGGTTCTGCCCCACGCGCTTGGCCCAGATGGCGCCCATTACGGTGGCGAGCACGAAGCCCGTCAACAGCAGCACGAAGTAGCTCGGAAACGGCATCGTGTACGAGCCGCCGAACCACGGGATCTGGAATTCGAAGAGCCGTCCGTGCATCGGCCTAACTTCGCGCGGTGCTACTGCGGGCTGACGCTGCTGAGCGGCGCAGGCGCCGCCGGGACCTGGCCGCGGCGCGACGTGAACATGTCGACCGCCATCAACCCCACGCCGACGCAAATCGCGATGTCAGCGACGTTGAAGGTCGGCCAGTGATCGGTCAGCGTCCAGCCGCGCGCGAGCTTGGCGACGAGGTGATTCATGCTGAGCACCCAGTCCGCTCGATAATCGATGAAGTCGATCACGCTGGAGCGCGTGATGCGATCCGAGAGGTTGCCGAGCGCGCCGCCCAGCACGAGCGGTAAACCCCAGCGCAGCGCGTGCTGGTTTTGGCCGAGCTTTCCGTACAGCGAGACGATGAAGAGCACCGCCAGCACGCTGACCGCGAGGAAGAACGGCAGGCGAATCATCTCGCTGGAGTCCTGCAAGAGACCCCACGCGCCACCCTTGTTGTAGGCGAGCGTCAGCGTGAGATGATCTTTGATCAGCAGGATGGACGGGTCGTGCGCCGGACGCGCCGTGAGCACCACCTCCGCCCAGGCTTTGCTGCCGATGTCGAGCAGCAACGTCACCGCCGCGACCACCCCAAAAAACAAGAAGCTCGAGCGACGCTTCGGTGAGGCGCTCGGCGGACCGGACAGCTGCGGTTCGGGTGATGGGGTGCCCAGCTCCGCTGGGGCCTCGGTGGCGAGTTCGCCGGGCGTGCTCTCACTCATGTTCGACTTTCCTACGATACCGAGGCCAACCTAGCCACCTGCCCCGTACGGCGGCGAACGCGCCAGGGTCATGGCTATTCCCGGAGATGTCCGGACGCGCGAAGGTCCCGAGCTCCGGACTCTAGCACGCCCAGTGAACGCTTGTAGACTACGGTACATGCGTTTAGCATGCGCCGATGTCCGACCCGCCCTGGAAGCGCGCTCACGGCCTCGCGGCCGTCGTAGATGCCTGGCAAGCGGAGGGCAGCGTGAAGCGCTGCTTGGCGGCCGAGCGAGCGCTCAGCGCCAAAGCGCCGAGCTTCGCTCCGATTCCCGAGGGACTCAGCGCGCCCGTGAAGGAGGCGCTCGGCGCGTGCGGCATTTCGGCGCTGTACTCTCACCAAGCCGAGGCCATCGCCGCCGGCTTGGCCGGGCGTCATGTCATCGTGGCGACCCCCACCGCTAGCGGAAAGAGCCTGTGCTTCAACGTCCCGGTGCTCGACGCCCTCGCGCGCGACCCGGCAGCGACGGCGCTCTTTCTCTACCCCACGAAGGCGCTGTCCCGCGATCAAGAACACAGCCTGCTCGGCCTGCTGAACGCCGCAGGGCTCGGCTCGGGAGCGATGGTCTACGATGGCGACACGCCGGGGGACGCTCGCCGCGTGGCGCGGGAACGCGCGCGCCTGATCCTCAGCAACCCCGACATGTTGCACTCCGGGATCCTGCCTAGCCATGCGCGTTGGGCGAGCTTGTTTCAAGGCTTGAAGTACGTCGTCCTGGATGAGCTGCACACTTACCGTGGCGTGTTCGGCTCGCACATGGCGCACGTGCTCGGCCGGCTACGGCGCGTCGCCGCGTTTCACGGCAGCTCGCCCACGTTCCTCGCCGCCAGCGCGACGATCGGCAACCCGCGCGAGCACGCGGCGCGGCTGCTCGGCGTCGCCCCCGACGAGATCACGCTGGTCGATCGCTCCGGCGCGCCCAGCGCCGCGCGCGAGGCGTACCTCTATAATCCGCCGGTCGTAAATCCCGAGCTCGGCGTGCGCGGCAGCGCGTTGAAGCACGCCGTCTCGCTGGCCGCGGATCTGGTGCGAGCGCGCGTGCCGACCATCGTGTTCGGCCCCTCGCGAAACTCGGTCGAGATCATGCTGAAGTACCTGCGCGCCAAGGCGGGCGATGTGGCCGGCGCCGAGGCGATCATGGGCTACCGCGGCGGCTACCTGCCGGAGACGCGGCGGCGCATCGAGGCCGGCCTGCGCAACGGTGAAATCTTGTGCGTGGTCGCCACCAACGCGCTCGAGCTGGGCATCGACATTGGGGATTTGGACGCCGTGATCTGCGCGGGTTATCCGGGCTCCGTCGCCGCAACCTGGCAGCGCTTCGGCCGCGCCGGGCGGCGCGGCGAGCGCAGCATCGCCGTGCTGGTGTGCGGCAGCTCTGCGCTCGATCAGTACCTGACGCGCGACCCCGATTACTTGTTCGACGCGCGGGCGGAAGAGGCGCGCATCGATCCTGGAAACGTGGAGATCTCGATTCAGCACCTGAAGTGCGCCGTGTTCGAGGCGCCCTTCGAGCTCAGCGTGCGGGGCCCGAAGCCGAGCAGCCCGCTGGCGGCCCTGGGCGAGCATCACCTCGGCCTCGACCGCGAATCCACGCGCGACGCGCTCGACTACTTGGCGCAGCACGGGCTGGTGCACGCCTCGGATGGTCGCTATCACTGGGCCGGCGAGGCGTTCCCCGCGAGCAGCGTCTCGCTGCGCAACATCGGCTGGGACAACTTCGTGATCATCGACGTGGAGAGCGAGCGTTCTATCGCCGAGCTGGATTTCCGCGCCGCGCACACCATGCTGCACGAACAAGCGATTTATCAGCACGACGCCGAGCAGTACCAGGTCGAGCGGCTCGACTACGACAACCACAAAGCCTTCGTGCGCAAGGTGGCGCCCGACTACTTCACGACCGCGCTCACGTACCGCACGGTGAGCGTGCTCGAGGAGGCCGCGCTGGCGCCGCTCGGTCGCGCGCAGATCGGCCATGGCGACGTGAAGATTTTGGAGCGCGTCACCGGCTACAAGAAGATCAAGTTCTTCACGCACGAAAACGCCGGCTACGGCGACGTGCACTTGCCGGAGCTGCAAATGCACACCACGAGCTTCTGGTTCACGATCCCGGAGGCGCTCGTCGCCGAGCTAGGCGACCCGCGCGCGGAGGTGATCGACGCGCTGCGCGGCCTCGGCGCCGCGCTGGAAACGGTGTCCACGCTGGCGTTGATGTGCGATCCGCGCGACCTCGGCCAAACCCTGGGCGACGGCGCAGATCCGAGCGGCGCGGCCGGGGCAGGCGCCGGGCGCGACCCTTTCAGCGGCAAAACGGGGCGTTTTGACCCGACCGTATTTCTCTTCGATGCGCACGCCGGTGGCGTCGGCCTGGCGCCGCGCATCTTCGAACGCGCCGATGAGCTGTTCGAGCGGGCCCGCGCGCTCATCGAGCGTTGTCCCTGCGGCGGCGGCTGTCCCGCCTGTATCGGGCCGAGCGAGGGTGACGCGCGCAAGCGGCGAGTCCTGCGCATCCTCAGCGCGCTCGGGCTGCGTGACGCGACTCCTGCGCTACCCGCGGTCGAGGCTGGTTAATCTTTGACGAAAGGCTTACCGGCCCACTGTTCAGCGGGGCCTGCTCGGACCGGCATGCTAACTTGCTCGTGCGGATGACGGCTTCGCCTCGGCTGGGTTCGGTAGTGCTGCTCGTGTCGCTCGCTTCGCTGGCGGGTTGCCGGCCGACCGGCACTCGCCCGTCGATGCGCGCGACGGACGAAGGCGGCAGCCCCGGCCTCATCATCGACGGGGGCAAGCCGGCGCCCAACGGCGACGCGCCTCAAACGTCGCCGCACGCCTTGCTGGCGGTGCAGCCCGCCCATGGTCCCTTCTCGGGCGGCACCTTGGTGCTGCTGCGCGGTAACGGCTTCGGCAGCGACGCGCGGGTCTGGTTTGGCTCGACTGAGCTCGAGTCCGACCGCGTGCTGCCCATCGATCCGCATCGATTGCAGGTGACGGTGCCGCCGGGCGCCGCCGGGCTCGCGGATGTCGTCGTTCAAAACGGCGACGATGAGTCGACGCGCGTCGCGCTCACGGGCGGCTACGCCTACGACGCCTTCTACGCGGACCCGGCGATGGGTCCGACCTCGGGCGGCACGCTGGTCACCATCAACGGTCAGGGTACGCGCTTCGACGCCGATACCCGCGTGAGCATCGATCGCGAGCCCTGTGAGGTCGTGGAGGTGCGCTCGAAGAACGAGCTCGTCTGTCGCGCCCCCGCGGGCAGCCCCGGCGCGAAGCCGATCCGGGTGGTGGACGCCAGCGGAGAGAGCATCGATGTGCTCGATGCCTTCAGCTATCAAAACAGCGACAACGGCTTTCGCGGCGGTCTGAACGGACAGAAGCTCGGCGGCACGCTGAAGGTGCTGGCGTTCGACAGCGTGACCGGTAACGCCTTGCCGGACACGTTCGCCATCGTCGGCGCGGACGACCCGCTCGTCGCGCGCACCAATAGCAACGGCCTCGCCGTGATCACGGACGAGCGACTCGGCTCCAGCGCGACCGTCACCGTGGCGCGACGCTGTTTTCAGCCCACCACGTTCGTGGATGTCAGCGTCGACACTGTAACGGCGTTCTTGGATCCCGTGCTGTCCGTGACCTGCTTCGACCCGGAGGGGGATCTCGAGGTGGGCGGAGGAACGCCGGGCGAAGGCGCGTGGATCGACGGCGAGCTCGTGTGGCCGGAGACCGAGGAGTTCCGGCGCGATAGCTGGAGCAACATCCCCGAGCCCGTCTCGGAGGACGAGGTCAAGGTCGCGTACGTCTTTCAGCTCTCGCCCACACCCACCGAGCGGTTTCGCCTGCCGAGCGTCGTCCGCGCCGTGACCCCTAGCAGCGACGGCACCACGGGCTACAAATTCAGCATGTCGACGACGCCCGGCACGTACACGCTGTACGCGCTCGCCGGCATCGAGAACCGCGCGCGTTCGCCCTACGAGTTCACCGCTTACGCCATGGGCGTGACCCGCGGCGTCTCGGTACCCTCGGGCGGCACCAGCAATAACGTGTTCATCAACGTCGACGCGCAGCTCGATCACGCGCTGACGCTGGAGATCAGCGGCCCAGAGCCGACCAAGAGCGGGCCGGACCGCATTTCGGCGCACCTCGCCATCCGCGTCGGCAACGACGGGTACGCGCTCTTGCCCGGCGGCGCGCAGGGCACGCTGCTCGGCACGCCGAGCCTCTCTTTCGTGGGCGTCCCGGCGCTGAGCGGCAGCTTGAAGGGCCTGAGCTACGTCGCCGCCGTGAGCGCGGTGACGGGCAAGGCCGGCGGGTTACCGCGCTCGGTGCTGGGCTTGCTGAGCACCACGTCCACCGACTCGCCCTTGCCGGTGGGGCCGTTCGTGCAGGTGCCGAGGCTGCTGACGCCAAGCCGCAACGACCCCTGGAACGCGCGCGATCTGGAGTGGACCTCGGCCGCGGGCGGGCTGGCTACGGATCTCGCGATCGTCGACATCAGCGTCGCCGAAGGGCTCTATGACTGGCGCATCATCGCGCCGGGCGCGACCCGCTCGCTGCGCTTGCCGGATTTGGCCGCCATCGACGAGCGCATCGCCTGGCCGCGCGGTGAACAAACCATCGCCATCGCGCTCGCCGTCGTCGATGGCTTCGACTACGGCGATCTGCGCTACCGCAGCTTCAAATCGAATGCTTGGACGGCGTATGCCATGGACGCCTTCTTCGCAAACTTCTGAGCTGCCAGACGGTATGCCGATGCCGCGCCGTCACCGCCGCCCTGCCCTGACCTTGCTAGCGCCTGCGTGGCTATCGCTGCTCGTCGGCGGTTGGCTGCCCGCCGCCTGCGTCGAGCGCGGCGATCGCTATTACATCTCCGAGCAAGCCAGCACCAGCTGCCAGCTGGGCGCTCGCCGCTGCAATGGCACGACTATCGAGCGCTGCGAGGTCACGAAAGGGCGCGAGACGAGCTGGACCGTGGACAGCCGTTGCGGCGACGACGACAAGGTCTGCGCTCCCGGCCTGTTCGTCTGCACCACCTGCATTCCCGGCGCGACGAGCTGCGACGGGCAGACCGTGCTCCGCTGCAACGACGACGGCTCGGCCTTCGACGCGGGCGAGAGCTGTGACGCAGAGAGCGGTCTCGCGTGCCGCGACGGCGCCTGCACGAACCTGTGCCTCGCGGCCGCGCAGCACCGCAGCAACGTGGGCTGCGAGTACTGGGCCGTGGATTTGGACAACGCGCGCGTGAGTGAGGCCCTCAACGCCGCGGCGCAGCAGTTCGCGGTCGTGCTGAGCAACCCTCAGCCCGACGTACCGGCGACGGTCACCATCGAGCAAGACGACGCGGCGCCGGGCGAGCCGAGCCGCGTCGCGGAGCTGGCGCACGACGTGGTGCCGCCCTTTTCGCTCCGCGTGTACAAGCTGGGGCCGCGCGAGGTGGACGGCTCCGAGCCGGGCACGTTCGATACCGGCAGCGGCACCGCCTTGACGCGCAACGCTTACCGCATCCGTTCGAACGTGCCGATCGTGGCGTATCAATTCAACCCACTCGAGAACGTGAACGTGTTCTCGAACGACGCCTCCTTGCTCAAGCCGGTCGAGGCGCTGACGCCCACGACCAATGATTTCGCGAACGCCTACGTGGTGTCCGGTTGGCCACAAACCATCGCCATCACCGACGATCCGCGCACCAATTTCAGCAGCGAAGACCCCTCGAATTTGCGGGCGTTCCTCACGTTGGTGGGCACCCGGCCGGGCACGCGCGTGCGCGTGACGACCACCACCGCGGTGGTGCCAGGCGGCGACGTCAGCGCGACGGCCGCGGGCGGAGTGATCGAAGCGACGCTCGATCCGTTCGACGTATTGAACCTGGAGACCGGCGATTTCAACGCGGATTTCTCGGGGTCGATCGTGGCCGCGGACGGCCCGGTGGTGGTCTTCAGCGGCAGCGAGGCGAGTGATGCGCCATTCTTCTCCAGCCTGTCCGAGCGGCAGTGCTGCGCCGATCATCTCGAGGAGCAGCTCGATCCGATTCGTACCGCGGGTCGCTCGTTCATCGCCAGCGTATCGCCGAACCGCGTGCAGGCCGTGGTCGCCGCGGGAGCCAAGCTCGATGTGCTGCCGCAGCCGGAGTACTACCGCGTGATCGCGGCGACGCGGGCGGGAGCGCGCGTCACCACGACCTTGCGCGGCGAGCTCGCGCGCTTCGAGCTGAGCGATGAAGCGAGCTATGTGGACCTGCCGACGAGCGAACATTTCGCGTTGCAGAGCGATCAGCCGGTGATGCTGACGAGCGTCTCGCCCAGCCAAGAAGCCGCGAACATCCCGCGCGGCCTGCCGGGCGGCGATCCCAGCCTGCTGGTGCTGCCGCCAGTCGAGCAGTTTCGCAGCAACTACGTGTTTTTGACGCCGGACAAGTACAGCTTCGATTTCGTGCGCATCATCGCGCCGCCCAACGCGAAGATCGTGTTCGACGGTGAGGCGCTCGAGACGCTGGAGGGTTGCGCGACGGCGCCGATTCGCCGAGCCAGCGACGCGCCGGCGACGCCCGGCTCCGTGCTCGAGCTCGCGGGCTCCTGGGTCGTGCACACCTGTCAGCTGAGCTTTCCCAGCATCGACCCGGATTTGCCCGAAGCCGAGAGCCTGAGCCCGGGGCTCCAAAACGACGGCGTGCACCGCCTCACCGCGAACACGCCCGTCGGGGTCTTGGTCGACGGCTTTGACGCCTATGTGAGCTACGCCTACGCGGCCGGCACCGAGCTCGAGTTCATCGTGCCCCAGTGATGAGCGGCCACGGCTCCAAGAGCGGCGCCGGCGAGTTGGGCCCGCGCTCGCGCAGCGCGCGCTCGCACTCCTCGATCGAGAGCCGCCGCGGGCCGAAGATGCTGGGATCGGTGGCGTCCGAGTCCATGAGCGCGGTCGGCTGATCGACGCCGTAGTCGTCGGGGTGACCCGGCATGTCGAGCAGCACGTGACCGATTTCGTGCGCCAGCACGTGGCTGCGCGCGCCGGCCAAGATCGCGGCGCGATCCACGATCACCGCGTTTTGGATGACGCTGCCCGGTCCATCGAGAAACGACTCTCCGACGCGGCCGCTGCCGGAAAAAGCGGGCACCACGAACACGTCGATGGTGGACGGATCGCGATCCAGGTGCGCCAGCAGCAACGTGCGCTCTTCGAGCGTCCCTGCCAATGCGTCGCTGTCGTTGAAGTGCGACAAACCATCGCCGAGCTCGACGGAGCCGATACACACCGAAAGCGACGCATCGGTCGAGAGCGGCGCGTCGCCGTCCGGCTCCAGGCTGGCGAGCTTGGCTCCGTCCCTGACGAGCACGTCGCTCGAGCCCAGCGCGCCCGACTCGATGCGCGGATTGTGGCTGAGCGCGGCGCTGAGCCCCACGTCACGCAGCGCGGCGGCGACGTGCTCGGCCACCTGCGCCGGCGACTCACCGCTGCGCGTCGGGACGCGCAGCGCGTGAGCGCCCACGCGAAAGCGCACCTCGCCGCCGCTCGCGGGCAGGCCCAGCGCGCAGCCGAGCGAGAGCAAATACGGCGGCGGAGGCTCGACCAAGGCGATTTGTAGCTCCTTGACGCCGCCGAAGTGCACTCCGCACTGGCCCCAGAGCAAGCTCGCGGTGGCCACCTCGTTGCGCACGATGGAAATCGCGCTCGCCTCATCGGCGCCCACCGCGGGTGCTCCGCCCGGGTACGCGCGCAAGACGTGCACGTTGAGCCGCGCGCGCAGCCGATCGATGGGACCGAGCGCTGTCACGCGCGGTCCGCCGACGCGAATGGTGGCCACGCTGCGCCCGGCGACCTGCACCGCGAGCTTACCCCCGACCTCTGCCCGCAGCGAGCGCCCTGCGGACTCGGGGTGGCCGCGATCGATGCGGTCGGCCGTTGCGCGGATCAGCGGCGTGGCGCGACAAGCGAGCTCGCTGGGGATGGCTTGCGGACACGGCAGCTCCCACAACTCCACGTTGCTCAGCGCGTCGAGCTTCTCGCCTTCGAGGCCGAAGGAGACCACGTCGACGTGCTCGGGGAGCGTGTCGTCTTCGCCGATAGCGAGCCAGCGCAGCGCGTCTTGATCGCTCGCGCCGGCGTCGTCGTTGCTGAGAAATGACGGCAAAACGCGCGAAATCGAGGCGTGCGAGGTGACGAGATCGACGCGCGTGCCGTGCGCATCCACCGCCGCCAGCTCGACGACGGAGACGTCGAACGCACGGCCGTTCATCAGCACGCTGGTGCGCCCTGGCGCGAGCCCCTGCAGGCCGACGCGCCGCGCCCCAGCCGGCAATCCTACGCCGCTCGGCACACCCTGGCCGTCCGCGACGAAGCGGACGATCGGGCTCAGGATCGGCGCGTGGCTGAGAGGTCGCACCAGCTCACGCGGCGAGAACCAGCGCACGCCCTCCGCCGCGGCGCCGCTCACGCGCGTCTCCGCGCCGTCCGCGACGCCGTTGTCATTGTCGTCGTCCACGTCCGCGAACAACAAGATGCGCGTCGCCGGCTCAGCGGCGGCGGCGACGAGCGCGGCGGACGCGCTGCACAGCGCGAGCAGGGCGCTCAGGCACAGGCGCTGGTTTCGCGAGCTCGCGCTACGCAGCATCGGTCTATTCTACCCAGCCGAGCTGCACCCGCCGGAAACTGAGCTCATTTACGACGAAATGGCCCGGCGGAAGCTGGGCCTGCCCGCGCACCAGAGCTGCCCACGCGAGCGCCGCGAGATGCCGGCTCTTCTCGAGCTCTCGCAGCGCGCTCTGCGCGGGCGCGTGCTCGCCGAGATCATACAGCGCGGCAGCGGCCAACGCGCGCAGCGGATCTTTGCGCGGCGTGCGCGTGATCGCCAGCAGCGACTGCCGGTAGCGCTCTTCACCGTAGTCCCGACACAGGTGCAGCATCGCGCGCACGGCGCACTCGTCGCCGAGCGGCGCGCTGCGCGCCAGCGACTCCAATAAAGCGCGCGCGCTCGGCGCACGCGCCGCGGCGAGGCGGAACAAGAATGTGGTGTCCTTGTCCGCGCTGGGCCGATCGCTGAGGCGCGCGACGAGCTCCAGCGTCGGCCGCACGTTGGGCGCGCCGCGGCCCGGGTCCAGCGCCCAGGCCACGAGCGCCCACGCCGAGCGCGCGCTCTGCGGACCGCGCTGCGCTCGTTGCTCGGCCTCCGCTTGGCAGCTGCGATCACCGGCCCGCGCGGCGACCTCCGCGAGCACGAGCCAGCGTCCGAGGTGGCGCTCGGCGTCGCGCAGCACGCGCAGCGCGGGTGCGATGCTGGCAGCGAGCGGGCGCGCGGCGACGAGCGGCGCCAGCAGCTCCACGCAAAGCGCGATGCGATGGCTCTCCTTGATCTTCGGCGCGAGCGACGCCACGGCGCCGCTACTGGACTCGCCGCGCGCCAAGCGCGCCACCTCGGCGGCGAACGCCACGTGCGCGTGACGGCTGATGGCGGCGCGGGCAAGCGGCTCGCCCAAGGCTCGATGCCGGCAAAAGCAGGCCGCTGAGAGCGAGGCGAGCCCGCCGCCGTCTTCGGCGGACAGCGCGCGCGCGATGACCTCACCCACCTGCGCCTCGTCGCTCGTGGCCAGAGCGCGCACCAACGCGGAGTACAGCGGGCGCTCGAAGGAGCCGCGCCGCACCATGGTCGCGAGCGCGACGAGCAGCGCGTTGCGCAGCGCGGGAGAGAGCGGCGCGAGCGCGCGGACGACGCCCGCTAAGCGCGCTTCATGAGCCGGTCGCCGCCGCAGCGCGGATTGCACATCCGATTGCAGGCGCGACTGCGCTTCGCCGTCCAGCGCGTCCGCCGCATGCGCCGCGAGCGTCATGAGGGCAGGCTCTCGACGATACTCTGCCGCCTCCCCCGGGGGAAGAGTCCCCGGCTCTGATTTCGTGTTCACTTGGGCGAGCGCT
Source organism: uncultured Sorangium sp. (assembly GCA_966250485.1). GTDB lineage: Bacteria > Myxococcota_A > Polyangia > Polyangiales > Polyangiaceae > PMG-095. The sequence goes on from CBINHN010000042.1 coordinate 40,696, forward strand.
CGGGCAAGGCGGGTGCCGCTCCAGCTTGCGTAGCAATGATTTTCACGTGCCTGGGGCCGAAAGTACCCGTCGGAAAAGGGCTTTCTCGGACGGCGAAGGCGTGGTGAAATCCCCCCGTATCAGTGAAAGAGCCGCGGTCCCTCGCGCCCCACGGCGCGTCCACGGAGGATTGGTCGATGCGTGTTTTCCTCTCCACCCTAGTCACTTGTGCCTTGCTTTCAGCCTGTAAGAGCGAAGAGCAACCGCCGCCACAGCAAGGCGGATATCCGCAGCAATACCCGCCGCAGCAGCAGTATCCACAACAGCAATATCCACAACAGCAGTACCCGCAGCAGCAGTATCCGGCTCAGCCCGCGCCCGCGCCGACCACCCCCGCGGCTCCAGCTCCCGCGCCGGCGCCGACCACCCCCGCGGCTGCTCCGACAGCGGGACAAATGTCGCAGCCTTCGCCGATGGCGTTCCCGTGCAGCAACGACGCGCAATGCATCACCCATCGCTGCAACACCGCGTTTGGTAAATGCGCTTGGCCTTGTCAATCGGACGCGGACTGCAATCCGGGTAACCGCTGCCAAGCTCCAGCGTGTATTCCCGGCCAATGACCGCAACGCTAGACGAACGAGCTTACGACGAGCGCGCCCTGCCGGAGCTGCGCGCGCTCGTCGCGGCGCTGGATGACATCGACGAGCTCGAAGCAGAGCTCGCAAGCGATATCTTGTCGCTGGAATTTGCCGACGGCACCAAGTACGTCATCAACTCGCATCGCGCCGCGCGCCAGATTTGGATGGCCGCCGAGCGCTCGGCTTGGCACTTCGATTGGCTGCCCGCCGAGCAGCGCTGGGTGGCGCAAAAGACCGGCGACGAGCTGTGGACGACACTCGCCGAGCTGCTCGAAAAAAAGCTCAAACGCCCCGTGTCGCTCCCCCGCCCGTAAAGGACCCAAGGGCCCCGCGACTCACCGATCCTCGCGCGGGCCCTGTGCTCTAAGCCTAGGCCAACAGCGCGAGCGAGACGACGCCGTCACTGAGCAAGTAGAGCTCGCCAGTCATCGGGCAGCGCGCCTCGCCGTCGCTGAAGGTGAGGCGTTCGCCGTGGCGGCTCACCCAGCCGTTGCCGCGCGCGGGGACGCCTGCGACGAGCGCGTGATCCGGCACGTCGCGCGTCACCACGGCGCCGGCAGCCACGAACGCGTACGCGCCGACGCTGATGCCGGGCAGCAGCGTCGCGTTCGCGCCGATCGTCGCGCCGCGGCCCACGCGCGTACTGCGAAACTCGTTGCGGCGTGACACGTGAGCGCGCGGATTGAGCACGTTGGTGAACACGGCGCAGGGTCCGACGAATACGTCTTGCTCCAACTCGACGCCGTCGAAGAGGCTGACGTTGTTCTGAATGCGCGCGCCGTTGCCTACGCGCGCGCCGCTCGAGACGAAGCAGCCCTGCCCGAGCATGACCCGCTCGCCGAGCTGGGCGCCGGCCATGACATGGCAAAAATGCCAGATTTTGCTGCCGGCGCCGATCACCGCGCCCGGCTCGACGCAGGCCGAGGCGTGAATGAAGACGCCAGCGTGTTGCGCGCTCATTCCGAGACCGGTTGTAGGGCGAGCTTCAGCCGCTCCTCGCCCACCTCGTGCTCGCGCGTGTCCGCTGCCGCGCTCTGAAACGCGATGCTCGTGGCCAGGCAAGCCTTACGGATTTGCTGCTCGTTACTCTTGATCACTCGCATCACGCGCTCGCTGCCGTCGAGCGACAGCGCGATGCGATCGGCGAAGCCGAGGCCGCGATCCTTCCGCGCGGCTTGGATCCGGCTCAAGACCTCGCGCAGGATGCCTTCATCGACGAGCGCTTCGGTCAGGCTCGTGTGCAGCACCACCACGCCGATGCGCCCCGTCTCGGCGGCGAACCCGGGCGCCGCCTCCACGACCACCTCGAGCTCCTCGGGACTGAAAGAGAGCTTCTGTCCGTCGACCTCGAGCTCGGCGCGACCGCGCTGGCCGAGCTCACCGTAGAGACGCGCGCCGTCCGCCTTCTCCAGCGCCTTTTTGACGGCCTGAACGCCCTTGCCGAGGCGCGGTCCGAGGGTACGGAAATTGGGCTTGAGCCGGAACGCGACGGCGCCTTCGGCGTGGCCCTGGACCATGAAGCGCACCTCATGGACGTTGAGCTCTTCTTGAATCAGCGGGATGTAGCTGGTGAGCCGCTCCTTCACCGTCGCGTCGTTGAAGACCACGTCCACGCGTGAGAGCGGCTGGCGCACCTTCAGCTTGCTGGCCGTGCGCACGCTGAGCCCGAGGCTCACGACCTCGCGCACAGCGCGGGTGTCGGCCGAGAGCTGCTCGTCGATCCAAGCGCGGTTCGTCTGCGGAAACGGCTCGAAGTGCACGCTCGGCTGAGCGCCGGGGATTTGCGCGCGAACGACCAAGTTTTGGTGCAGCTCCTCCGCGAAAAAGGGTGTAAACGGCGCGAGCAGCCGCGAGAGCGTGACCAGCACCTCGTACAGTGTGGCGTACGCATCGAGCTTGTCCGCGTCCAAGCCCGGCGCCCAGAAGCGCTCGCGGCTTCGGCGCACGTACCAGTTCGAAAGGCTCTCCACGAGCTCGACGAGGCTCATGGCCGCGTCGTAAGCGAGGTAGCCGTCGAGCGCGCTGCGCGTCTTGTCGACCGCCAGGTTCAGCTCGCTCAGCATCCAGCGATCGAGCAGCGCGCGCTGCTCCACCGGGCGGGCGCGCTGCGCGGCCTCGCTGGGGCGGAAGCCGTCGATGTTCGCGTAGATCGTGAAGAACGAGTAGACGTTGCGCAGCTTGATCAGAAAATCCTTCTGCAGCAGGCGCACGTTGCTGAGGCTGTGCCGCGTGTTGTTCCAGGGCGGCGACGAGGCGTAGAAGAACCAGCGAAAGGCGTCGGCACCCGGCGCGGGCGTGCTGGGATCTTCCAACGTGACGCGTTCAGCGGCGGGCAAGCGCGGCACGTCGACGACGCGCGTCTCCAGGCCGGATTTGGCCGGCGTGAGGCCGAGCCGAGCGCGATCTTCGGTGGCCAGCAGCGCCACACGACGGGGCAGCTTCTTGTGCCCGCTGACCCGCAAGCGGAGCGGCTCTGGCTCGGCGCCGGGTCGGTAGGCCAGCACCTCGGCGCCCTCCTCGAGATCCATGCCCTCCAGATCCTCGCGCGCGATCAAAACCGCGCCCGAGCGCGCCTCGACTCCGGACACTTCACCCAGCACACCGAAGTCCATGCGCACGCGATCCAGGATGATCTCTGGGGGCGTGTAGTTGCCGCGGCTCTTGCTCTCTTTCTTACCTTCGCGATCCCCCACGTGGCCGAGCACGATGCAGGTCTTGAACGGTAACGGGAAGGTGCGCGCGCGCGATAGGCCGAGGCGGCTCTGCGTCTCCGCGTCGAACAGCAGCGACGAGATCATCAGCAGCGAATAGAACCAACCGCGCGTCTGATCGATCGCCTCGCTGATGAAGTCCGCGGGGAACGCGGCGTCGAAGCGCTGCAGCGAGCCCGGCGTGTGCGGGAAGCCCCACTGCGCGAAGGGCATGCAGCCGGAGTCGAACCAGCAGTCGATCACCTCGCTCACGCGGCGCATGCTCGCGCCGCAGGTGGGGCACGGAAACGTGACCTCGTCGATCCAGGGCTTGTGCACGACGAGGTGCGGGTTGAGCTTGGGATTTTCGCCCAGCGCGGCCCGGAAATGCGCGAACGCCTCGGGGTTCAGCTGCTCGATCTCGGCCACGCTGGCGGGCGCGTACTTGTGCTCGGGATCCTGCGTACACACCCACACGTTGAGCGGCGTGCCCCAATAGCGCTCGCGGCTGAGCGCCCAGTCCACGTTGTTGCGCAAGAAGTCGCCGAAGCGGCCTTCTTTGATGTGCTCCGGTAGCCAATTCACCATCTGGTTGTTGGCCATCGCCGCGTCGAGGCGCGCCGTGGTGCGGATGAACCAGGCGGGCCGCGCCATCTGGATCAGCGGATCTTCGTCCGCGCGCCAGCAAAACGGATAATCGTGGCGGTAGAGCTCTTCGTGGACCAGCAATTGGCGCGCCTGCAGCTCGCGGATCGCGTCGCGATCCACGTCTTTCACCCAGCGGCCCGCGAAGGCTCCGAACTCTGGCTTGAAGGTGCCGTCGGGGCGCACCGCGCACAACAGCTCCACGCTCTCCGGGTTCGTGTAGCGAGCGAGCTCGCGCTTGTGCGCTTCGTGATCGTCCTCACCGAAGGCGGGCGCCACGTGCACGATGCCGGTGCCGCTGTCCAAGGTGACGAAGCTCTCGGCGATGACGCGGAAGTAGGCGTACTCGCGGCCGCCGGAGCGCAGCTCCACCTGCTGCTCGGCGCGAGCCGCGTAAAAGTCGAAGGGCGGCGTGTAGCGGCGGCCCGCGAGCTCTTGCCCGCGCATGCTGCGCTCGATCTCGAGCTGGTGACCCAGCTTTTGCTCGAGCGCCGCGCGCAGCGCGGAGGCGACGATCAGGCGCTCGCAGCGCAGGGACGGCGCCGCCCGCTTCTTCGCGCCGTCGAGCGGCGCGCCCACGCGCACGACGTCGTACTGACAGTCGCTCTTGACCGCCGCGTAGCTGTTGGACGGCAGCGTCCAGGGCGTGGTCGTCCACACCACGAGCGCGGTGTTCGGCTCGTCAACGAGCGGGAACTCGACGTAAACGCTGGGGTCGTCCACCGTGCGGTAGCCGAGCCCGACCTCGCCGCTGGACAGCGCGGTGCCGCCCTGCGCCCACCACCAGACCACTTTGTGACCCTGGTATAAAAGGCCCTTGCGGAACAGCTCGGACAGCGCCCACCAAACGCTCTCGACGTAGCTCTTGTGATACGTGACGTAGGCGTCTTGGAGGCTGACCCAGAATCCGATGCGCTCGGTGAGCCGCTCCCACTCCGAGGTGTAGCGGAACACGCTCTCGATGCAGCGCTCGACGAAGGGCCGCACGCCGAACTCTTCGATCGCGGCCTTGCCGTGGATTTTGAGCTCCTTCTCGACCTCGACCTCTACCGGGAGACCGTGCGTGTCCCAGCCGCCCTTGCGCAACACGCGATCGCCCTGCATCGAGCGGTAGCGCGGGAACAGGTCCTTCATCACGCGCGTGAGCACGTGTCCGTTGTGCGGCAGGCCGTTGGCCGTGGGCGGCCCTTCATAGAAGACGAAATCCCGACCGGCCTTGCCGTTCGACTCCAGCGCGCGCTGGATGATGCGCTGCTCCTTCCAAAACTCGAGGATTTTTCGCTCATACTTGGGGAAGTCGAGCTCGGTCGGGACTGCTTCGAAGGGCGTATCGCTCATGGACCGGGCCGATATACCACGTGCCGCCCGCAGCGACCGCGGCCGCCGCGCCGGGCGCGCCTGCGCCGCAAAACTCCGTCGTTCAGCGCAGAATGCCGAGCGCGGCGAGCAGCGGCCGCGCTCGGCCGGGCGTGAACGCAGCCCCGATTGCAGCAACACCGTCCGCGCCCACGGCGATGCAGGCGTGCGCCGTCGCTTCGTCCACGCCGCCGAGCGCGAACAAGCGGCGCGGCGCGCCGCGCCCGAGCGCGGCGCGCGCCTGGCCCAAAGCAGCGACGCCGAGCGCGGGGTTGCCTTTGCGCGGCGCCACGACTGGCGAGAGCAGCACGAGCTCCGCGTCCACCGCGGGCAGCGCGCTGAGCGCGTGACAGGCGCGCAGCAGCGGGCGCTGAACCAGCGCCCGCGCGCGCGCGCTGTCGACGCTGTGCGCACCGAGGTGCAGCCCGTCCGCGCCCAACAACAGCGCGAGATCCAGCCGGTCATTGACGATTAGCGCTTGTCCGCAGGCGCGCGCCGTGGCGGCCAGCGCTTCGCCGAGCGCGAGTAAGCGCCGGCTCGGCCGCTCTCGATCGCGTAGGTCCACGGCCACCGTGCCGGGCCGCGCCAGCGCCGCCAGCGTCTGCCACGCAGCGAGCGAGGCGGCTTCCCCGAAGCGCTCGAAATCCGTGATCGCGATCAGCCGCAGCTCGCTGCCCAGCGTCACGGGGCGCCCGCGGTCGTCACGCTGGCGCGCCGCGAGAGCCAGCGCGACGCGAGCACGCTGAGCAGCGCGCCGGCGGCGGCGCCCACCGCGTCAGCGAGCCAGTCCAACCAATCCGCCGAGCGATAAGGCAACGCCGACTGCACGAGCTCGAGCAGCCCTCCGATGGCGACGCTACCGCTCACCGCGGCCAGCCGCCGACGCCGAGCTGAATAGTCGATCAGCGCTAGCTCCAGCACCAGCTCGAGGCCGAGGAAGACGAAGCCGTGCAGCACCTTGTCGGTGGGGACCTCGGGCAGCTGCGGCAGCGGACCGACGTCCATGACCCCGCCCCAGAACACCGCGACGGCATAAGCAAAGGCGAGCGCGAGTCTCAACGAGCGGTGCCGCGGGCTCTGGCTCACGTCCGCGACCTCGCGATGTCCTCGAGCTCGCGGCCGCGCGTCTCCGGCAACAGCAGCCACATGAGCACGCAAGCGAGCAGCGGAAACAACGCCGTGAGCCGCACCACGGGACCCCAGCCATGGCTCTCCGCCAGTGACGCGACGATCACCGGGGCGATACAGTAGCCGATGCGACCGAGTAAATTGTTCGACCAGGCGAACGCGGAGCCGCGCTGCTCGGTCGGAAACAGCTCCGTCGTGAAGGTGTTGAGCACCGTGAGCATCGTGTTGGTGCCCACCGTCGCCGCGCACAGCACGATGGTGAGCAACACCGGGCTGTGCGCCGTGTAACCGAGGAACACGCCCGCGGCGAGCAGCACCAAGATGATCGTCCCGCCCACTTTGCGGCCGACGCTGTCGAGCATGTAGCCCGCGGCGAAGGCGATGGGCATCGCCACCAGCGCGGCGATCGCGATAGTGCTGCCAACCTGCGCGTCACTGAAGCCACGCTCCTTGAGCGCAAACTCCTTCCAGAAGGTGACGCCCGTTTGCGAGCAGATGTAGCAAAGGAACCAAATGGCCCCGAGCTCGAGCACGCGGCGCGCGGAGGGCGTCTTCCAAATCGCGAACAGCTCGGCGGCGGCCGGGCGCTGGGCGCTGTACCGCTCTGTCTCTCGCAGCGAACGGCGCGCGTAGGCCAGCAGCAGCAGCGGGATCACTCCGACCAGGTACACGGCGCGCCAGCCGAGCGCAGACTTCAACAACACCGGCACGAGGCCGGCACAGAAGATCGAGCCCAGGCCGGCGGCAGCGCTGATCACGCCGATCACGAGCCCGCGACGCTCAGCCGGGTACTCTTCCGCGGCGATCACCATGCTGGTCGCCCACTCGCCGATCAGGAATATGCGCGCGATGAATTGAAACGCGGTGAAGGCAACGGCGCTCCAGGCCAGGCCCGAAAGCAGAGAGAACAGCGTGTAGCCGAGGATCGTGACCGTCAGCGTACGGCGACGGCCCCAGCGATCGGCCTGCCGCACCATCACGTAGGCGACCACCGTGCCCACGTTGACGACGCTGACCATCAAGCCGCCCTCGCTCTCGCTGAGGCCGAAGTAGGCTCGCAAATTGGGCAGCAGCTGGCTCAGCCCGAAGAAGTCGTAACCTTCGAAGAAGCACGCGACGCTCAAGAAGATGAACAGCCGCTTCTGATAGGGCGTAAAGTCGCGCGCCGCGCCCACCGGCACCCCCGATCCCGAGCTCGCCATGCCGCGCTACTCGATGATCCCGCTGGTCGGGCTCGACGCCGAGGCGTACAGCCGGCGCGGCATGCGCCCAGCGAGGAAGGCCTTGCGCCCGGCGCTCACCGCCTCCTTCATCGCGGTGGCCATCAGCAGCGGCTCCTTTGCGAGCGCGATGGCCGTGTTCATCAGCACGCCGTGGCAGCCGAGCTCCATCGCCACGGCCGCGTCGCTGGCCGTGCCCACGCCGGCGTCGACGATGACCGGCACCTTCGCTTGCTCCAGGATGATGCGCAGGTTGTACGGGTTGCGGATCCCGAGCCCGGAGCCAATCGGAGCGGCCAGCGGCATCACGGCCGCGCAGCCGATATCCTCCAGCTTCCTGCACACGATGGGATCGTCGATGCAGTACGGCAGCACCGTAAAGCCCTCTTTGACGAGCGTCTTCGCGGCTTCAAGCGTCTGCTCGTTGTCAGGGTACAGCGTGCGCTCGTCACCGATCACCTCCAGCTTGACGAGATCGGCCATGCCGAGCTCGCGCGCGAGCCGCAGCGTGCGCACGGCTTCATCCGCCGTGTAGCAACCTGCGGTGTTCGGCAACAAGGTCCAGCGCCGACTGAGCAGCAGCTGCATCAACGAGCCGCTGCCGCGATCCTTCAGGTCCACGCGGCGCAGAGCGACGGTGACGACCTCCGCCCCAGAGGCCTCCAGCGCTGCGCGTGTTTGCTCGACGCTAGCGTATTTGCCGGTGCCGACGAACAGCCGCGAGCGAAACTCGTGTGACCCGATGCGGAGCAGATCCTCGTCACTCATGCGGCGGGGTATATACCACTTATCCAGCGGCGCCCGGCCGCAATCGCCGCCGTCGCTCGGGCCTCGCAGGCCGAGATCAGGCGAAGCCGGCTCTGCGGGAGCTTCCGCCACCGGCGGAGTCGATGGCGCCGGCGAAGACGTCTTCCAGCGCGAGGATGTAGAGCTCGCCTTTGACGGTGCGCGCGCGAAGCAAGCTCTTTTCGACCTTGAGCGCTTCGACCCGGCTCACCGTGAGCCCCACGGAGCCGGAGGCGACGTAGAGCGACCAGGTCTTGCCGTGCGTCGGCACCATGAAGCCCTGGTCGTCCTTCTTGGCCTCGGCCGCCGTCAACAATGCCGTGAAATGCTCCTCGGTCATGGGCGGAGAGCATGCTGGCTCCGCCGCGAGTGTCAAGGGCCGCCGAAAGTTGCCAGCGGCGAGGGGCAGCGCAATGCTCGCCGGGATGTCGACGCCGGAAGCCCGGGCCGCCAGCGACCGCGCCTCGGGCGCTGCCGGCGAGCCCGCGAAAAAGGGCGGCCACCTGGTCGTCAGCGGCCTGGAGCGCCGCTTCGGCGACTTCGTCGCGCTCGCCGACATCAACATGGATATCGCGCCGAGCCACATCGCCGTGATCATCGGCGGATCCGGCGCGGGCAAGACGACGCTGCTCAAGATTTTGATCGGCCTGGATCGCCCGACCTCTGGCTCGGTGATGCTCGACGACGTCGATCTCACCAAGCTGAACGACCGCGAGCTGAACCGCGCGCGCGGCAAGCTCGGCATGGTGTTTCAGTACTCGGCGCTCTTGGACTCGATGAACGTGCTCGACAACGTGGCGTTTCCGCTGCGCGAGCACACCAAGCTCAAAGACAAAGAAATTCGCCAGCGCGTCATCGAGAAGCTGTCGGCGCTCGGGCTCGACAACGTGGAGCGTCGCTTCCCGAGCGAGCTCTCGGGCGGTATGCGCAAGCGCGTGGGGCTCGCGCGCGCGCTGATGCTGGAGCCGCAGGTGCTGCTCTACGACGAGCCCACGAGCGGCCTCGACCCGATCACGAGCCGCATGGTAGACGACATGATCCTGGAGACGCGCGACCGCTTCGGCGTCACCAGCGTGGTCATCTCACACGACATGGCCGGCGCGCTGCGCATCGCCGACGAGATCCATTTGCTGGCCAAGGGCCGCTTAGTGGTGTCCGGTCGCCCCGACCGGCTGGTTCACGAAAACCAGGAGCTCGTGAAGCGCTTTCTCGACGCCAGCGGCATCGCCGCGGACCGGCTGCTCGAGGAACGTCATCGCAAGGCGTAGCCGTGCTAAGTAGGGCCCCGTGACGCGTCGAATTCTCGTAACTGGGGCAGCTGGATTCATCGGGAGCCACACCACGGAGGCCTTGCTCGCGCGGGGTGATCACGTCGTGGGTCTCGATAATCTGAACGATTACTATGATCCCAACCGCAAGCGGAAGAACTTGGAGGAGGCGCGCCAAGCCGCGCGCGAGCCGTCCGCGTTCGAGTTCGTCGAAGGCGACGTGCGCGATCGCGAGCTCGTGCGGCGACTCGTCGGCAGCGGGTTCGACGCGATCATTCACCTGGCGGCCATGGCCGGCGTGCGCATCTCCGTCGAAGATCCGTGGCTCTATTACAACGTGAACCTGATGGGCACCATGAACCTGCTCGACGCGGCGCGCGAGGGCGGCAAGCCCAACTTCGTGTTCGCGTCGACGTCTTCCGCGTACGGAGCGACGAAGGTGGTGCCCTTCGTCGAATCGGATCCCAGCGATCGCCCGCTGGCGCCCTACCCCGCGAGCAAGCGCTCGGCGGAGCTGCTCGGCTTCTCCTATCACCACCTGCACGGCATCGACTTTACGGCGCTGCGCTTCTTCACCGTCTACGGTCCGCGCGGACGCCCGGACATGATGGCCTACAAGGTGTTCGACACCATGCGCCTGGGCCATGAAATCCCGCTTTACAACGGCGGGCAGATGCACCGCGACTGGACCTTCGTGACCGACATCGTGGCCGGCATCACCGCGGCCAGCGAGCGGCGCTTGGGCTTCGAGATCATCAACCTGGGTCGCGGAGAGCCGGTGCTGCTCGCGGACTTCGTGAAGTCGCTGGAGACGCTGGCCGGACGCAAGGCGCGGCTCGTGTCGGCGCCGATGATGGACGCGGACGTCGCCTACACCTACGCGGATATTTCCAAGGCTCGCAAGCTGCTCGCCTATGAGCCGCGCGTCAGCGTCGAAGACGGCGTGCGCCGCTTCTACGAGTGGTACGTCGGCAACGTCGGCACTTTCTGACGGAATCCGAACAGCCATGAGGGGCTCGGCGATGCGGCCTCGACGCATGACGCGGAGCCATGGCTGCTGAAGCGGATCCAGGGCGCGCGCGGCGCGGGCTGCGGCGCCTGCTGCTGGTGCCGCATTTCGCGCGCGCCGCCTATCGACTCGTCTACGAGACGAACCGCGTCCTAGCGACCGCCCTGTTGCTGCTGGCGTTGCTCAGCGGCGTGCTGCCGGCGGCGATGACGTACCTGGGCAAGCGCGTCATCGACGTGCTGGTGCGCTCCGGCGCTCAGGGAGAACACGCGCTGCGCCCGGCGCTGCTGCTCGTGCTCGCGTTGTTCGCGCTCGGCGCCGCGGCGATCGCCGTGCAGCGTGGCTTGGCGCTGGCGGACGCGCTGCTGCGCGTTCAGCTCGCGCAGCGCGTGACCGAGCTCATTCTGAACAAAGCGCTGTCGCTCTCCGTCGAGGATTTCGACGATCCGGAGCTGAACGATCGCCTGGTGCGCATTCAGCAGCACGCCGCCGAGCGCCCGCTCAGCCTGGTGCGCCGCTCGCTCGCCACGCTGGAGCGCAGCGTGGCGACCGTGGGCTTCAGCGTGCTGCTCGCCTCGTTCTCGCTGTGGCTGCCGCTCTTGCTGCTGCTCGCGGCGGCTCCTGCGGTGCTCGTCGAGCTGCGCTACAACACCGATGCGTTCCGCTTGTTTCGCTTTCGCTCGCCGGAGAGCCGGCGTCAGGCGTACATCGAGACCGTCCTCACCCGCAACGATCACGCCAAGGAGTCGCACCTCTTTGGGCTCGGACCGCTGCTCGTCGCGCGCCACCGCGCCATCTTCGACAGAGTGTACGCCAAGGAGCGCGCGCTCACGCTGCGCCGCGCCTGGCTCGGTCTCGGCGCGGGCTTGTTCGGCGCGGCCGCGCTCGCCTTCGGCTACGTCGCCGTGATTTGGGCCGGCGTCGGCGGCGCAATCTCGATTGGCAGCGTGGCCATGCTCTTCATCGCCCTACGGCAAGTGCAGGTCGCGGCGACCGAGTCGGCGCTGCTCCTCTCTGGCTTGCATGAAGATCACCTCTATCTGGCGGATCTAGAGGATTTTCTGAGACGTGAGCCGCGCACGCCCGACGGCAGCGCGACCATTGGGACGCGGCCAGGCGACGGTCTGCGCTTCGAAGACGTGTGGTTCACCTATCCGGACGCGGAGGCGCCCGCCATCTGCGGCGTCAGCTTTCACTTGCCGCGCGGCGCGAGCCTGGGCCTGGTCGGGCAGAATGGCGCCGGAAAAACCACGCTACTCAAGCTCGCGCTGGGCCTGCTCACGCCCATGCGCGGCCGTGTGACGTTCGACGGCGTCGAGCTCCGTGATTGGCAGCGCGCGGCGTTTTATCGGCGCGTGGGCGTCATATTTCAGGACTTCGTCCGTTATCAGCTGCTCGCCGGCGAGAACATCGGCGTAGGAGACGTGAGCGCCTTCGACGACGAGGCGCGCTGGGCGGCCGCCGCTCGCCAGGCCTCGGCCTCAGAAATTTTGGAGCGCTTGCCTGCGGGTTATCGCACCCAGCTCGGTCGCTGGTTCGAAGCCGGCCAAGATCTCTCGCTCGGTGAGTGGCAGCGCGTGGCGCTGGCGCGCTTGTTCATGCGCCGCGACGCCGATTTCATCGTGCTCGACGAGCCCACCTCGAGCCTCGACGCGCAGAGCGAGGCGCTCATCGGAGAGCGGCTCAGCGCGCTGCTGAGCGGGCGGCTCGCGCTCGTCGTCTCACACCGCCCGGAGCTCACGGCGTTGGTCGACCGCGTGCTCGTGCTCGAGCATGGACGCATCGCGGAGCTGCGCGCCGGAGCTCGCCACGTCCGCGAGCCCGGCGGCGCGCTCAGATCGCCGTAGCGGGCCTGAAGACCGGCTCCGCGCGCTCGATCGCGGCCTCTTGCGGCTGCGGCGCCGCCACGCGCTTCTCGTCGACCGGCTCGCGCATTTCGACGACCAGCTGACGCAGCGCTTGCCGCGCTTGCTCGCGCGACGTGGTGCCCGCAAAGCGGCTGAGGTGCTCGAGCTTCGCGGCGACGAACGCGGGGTCGCTGGGGTTCAGGTTGCCGATGAAGATCTTCTCGTGCCGCGTGCGCGACATCTTCTCGCAGTCGAACGCCAGCTCCTCGAACATCTTCTCACCGGGCCGCACGCCCGTGTGCACGATCTCGATGTCGACGCCGGGCTCCAGGCCGCTCAAGCGGATCAGCTCCTCGGCGAGATCGGAGATCTTCACTGGCTCGCCCATGTCGAGCACGAAGATCTCGCCGCCGTCGCCCATCGCCGCCGCCTGCATCACGAGCTGGCTCGCCTCCGGGATGGTCATGAAGTACCGCTTCATTTCCGGGTGCGTGAGCGTCACCGGGCCGCCCGCCGCGATCTGCGCCTTGAAGATCGGCACCACGGAGCCGGCAGAGCCGAGCACATTGCCGAAGCGCACGGCCACGAACTTGGTCTTGGTGCTCTGTGACAGCGCCTGAATGTAGATCTCGGCGGCGCGCTTGGTCGCGCCCATGATCGAGGTCGGGTTCACGGCCTTGTCCGTGCTGATCAACACGAACGTGCCGGCGCCGTGCCGAGCGGCCGCGTCCGCGACCTGCTTCGTGCCGAACACGTTGTTCTTGATGGCCTCGCCGGGGTTCCACTCCATCATCGGCACGTGCTTGTGCGCGGCCGCGTGGAACACCACGTCCGGCTTCTCGCGCGCGAACACGGCCTCGACGCGGTCGCCGTCGCAGACGTCCCCGATCAGCGGCCGCAGCTCGTGCGACGGCTGCATGCGCTCGAGCTCTTGATGGATGCTGAACAGGTTGAACTCGGCCTGCTCGAACAGGACCAGCCGCGCTGGCTCGAAGCGCGAGATTTGACGGCACAGCTCCGAGCCGATGGAGCCGCCTGCGCCCGTGACGAGCACGCGTCGGCCCTGGATGAACTCGCGGATCTGCTCGAGATCCAAGACCACCGCGTCGCGACCGAGTAGATCCTCGATGGAGACATCGCGGATGCGCGTCAGGTTCACCTTACCGTGCAGGATCTCGTACAGGCCGGGGATGATCTTGACGGGGATGCCGGCGCTGCGGCAGCGCTGCTGAATGTCGCGGATCTCTGCGCCCGAGGCGTTGGCGATGGTGATGATCGCCTGCTTGGCGCCGGTCGTGCGCGCGATGTCAGCTACGTCGGCGGTGGCGCCCAGCACGTGCACGCCGTGCACGATGGTGCCGAGCTTGGCCTTGTCGTCGTCGAGGAAGCCGACGGCGCGGATGGGTAGATCCGGCCGCGACGCGATCTCCTTCGCGATCAGCACGCCGGCTTGACCCGCGCCGAGCAACAGCGTGGGCACGCGGCTCTCCGGCGGACGCAGCGTGCTGCTGCGTCGCCGCTCGGTGGTGAGCCGCCGCAATACGCGCACGCCCGTGACGCCTAGGAAGGCGAGGATCGCGTTCGCGAGGATGACCCCGACTGGGACCATCGCGTACGCGAAATGATCGAACGCGTGTCGCAGCGGCACCGCAGCGAAACGCGCCACGAGCAACAAGGCCGTGCTCACCAGCACCGCCACGAACACGCGCTGCGTCTCGCGTAGGCTGATGTAGCGCCACGCGAAGTACGGGATCGAAAACGCGTACAGCACCAAGAGCTCCAGCCCGACCACGTACGGCCAGCTGAACATCAAGAGCTTGAATTCTTGAAACGGCGGGAAGCCGTCGAAGCGCACGCAGAACGCGCCGAAGTAGGCGCCCGACAACACCACGAGATCGATCAGGTGTCGCGTGAACGTAGAGAGGTTTCTGGCCATGCGAGTTCGCTGAGGAGAGATCGTCGAAAAGGACGAGCCGTACCTTCTAGTTGCGGCGAGGGGCCTATCTGATCAGCAGTGCCCCGCCACTGCAACTTTCTTCGTCGCCTTCCTGCACCCTTTATTTCCACCCTAGACCGGTCGCCCGTTCGCGTTGTCTACCCCGCTTAGGAATCAAGTTGCGTTTGGGGCAACACTGCGCTTGATGTTCGACCCGTGTATACGCGGAGAGACGCTGTACTCAAGCGTTCGTTTGACATAATCGCCTCGTCTGCCGGCCTCGCGGTGCTTTCGCCGATGCTGATCGCGACTGGCATTGCCGTACGACTGTCATCACCCGGGCCGATCTTGTTTCGCCACGCGCGGGTCGGGCGCCGCGGCAAGAAGTTCGAGCTGCTCAAGTTCCGCACGATGCGAAGCGGCGCGGCTGGACCGCAGGTCACCGCCGGCAATGATCCTCGCATCACGCGCGTCGGGCGTTGGTTGCGACGGACGAAAATCGACGAGCTGCCGGGGCTCGTCAACGTGCTGCGCGGCGACCTGTCGTTGGTCGGGCCGCGGCCGGAAGTGGCGAAATACGTCGCGCTGTATCCCGAAGCCGACCGCGCCTTCTTGCAGCAGTTCCGGCCGGGCATCACCGATCCCGCGGCGGTGCGCTATCTGAACGAGGAGGAGCTGCTCGCGCGCTCGGCCGATCCCGAGCGCGCTTACGTCGAGGAGGTGCTGCCGGCGAAGCTCGCGATGTACCGGCAGTACTTGGAGTCGGCCTCGTTCAAGAGCGACATCGCGGTGCTGCTCGGCACGCTGCGCGCGATCCTGAGCCCGCAGACCTCGAAGTAAAGCGCGCCCGCGCGGCGGCTCAGCGCCGTCGATGTGCCGCGCCGATCGCGCGCAGCGACGCGATCACGTGCTCTTGTTCGGCTTCGCTCATGTACGGATAAATCGGCAGCGAGATGAGGCGCTCCCAAGCGGCGCGCGCCGCCGGGAACGCGTCCGGCTGGTAGCCGAGCGTCTTCACGTAATACGGATGCAAGTGCAGCGGCATCCAATGCACGCTGACGGAGATGCCGCGCGCTTTGAGCTCCGCGATGAAGGCAGCGCGGTCGATGTCGAGCCGATCCAAGCGCAGTTGGATCTGGAACAGGTGGAAAGAATGGCGTCGCCCGTCGAGCTCGACTGGCAGCTCGAGGAAATCCGCGTCGGCGAGCGCGCTCACGTAGCGCTGCGCCACCCGCCGCCGCTCCTGCCAGAGCGCGTCCGCGCGCTCGAGCTGCACGAGGCCGATCGCGGACGCGATGTCGGTCAGGTTGTATTTGAAGCCGGGCGCGACGATCTCGTAGTACCAGGAGCCGCTCGCGGTGAAGCGATTCCAGGCGTCCTTGCTCATGCCGTGCAGCGACATGATTTGCATGCGCTGCGCGAGCGCTTCGTCGCGCGTGACGGCCATGCCGCCCTCGCCCGTGGTGATGCATTTGTTCGCGTAGAACGAGAAGCAAGCCACGTCGCTCTTACTGCCGACGGAGTGCCAGCTGCCGTCGCTCCGCGATTGATAAGAGGCCGGCAGCGCGTGCGCCGCGTCCTCGATGACGCGTAGCCCGAAGCGCCGCCCGAGCTCGCTCACGCGGTCCATGTCCAGCATCTGACCGCCGTAGTGCATCGGGATCATCGCGCGCACGCGCGCTTTGCCGGTGACTCCCGGAAATGGGCGCCCCTCCGCGAGCGCCGTGAGCGTCGCCTCGAGCTTGTCGAGGTCCATGCACAGCGTGCGCGGATCGGCGTCCACGAACACCGGCACGGCGTCGAAATAGCGAACCACCTCGGCGGTGGCGGCGAAGGTCATCGTCGGCACCACGACGACCTCACCGCGCTCTAGGCCGATCGCCTCCAGCGCCAGGTGCAGCGCCGCCGTGCACGAGTTGAGCGCCAGCGCGTGCGGCACTCCGATGCTCGCCGCGAATCGCTTCTCGAACTCTCTGGTCAACCGCCCGGTGGTGAGCCAGCCCGAACGCATGCACTCGGTCACTGCTTCAATCTCGGCAGCACCGACGGCGGGGCGAAAGAACGGAACTTCCATGTTAGCCTCGTCTAGCTGAGCCGTGACCGAGACGCCACGAACATCGCGCAAGCGACGAGCTACTAGCACTAGAACACCGAGCCGTTCGACGGCTCTTCGCGCTTCGGCGCGAGTACCATTTCGACTCGTCGCGGCGCAGCCCTGCCCCGCTGATCTGATTGCGCCGAGTCGATGCTCTTCCTGCTGAAAGCGCTAGCGCGACAGCTCGCCGTGGAGACGCCGTTGCGGCACCTGGCGCGTCCGCTGTACGAGACCGCCACGGAGCTCGAGCTGGCGACGGTCCGCGCCTGGGACGAGCTCACGGCCGGGAATGCCCCGCGTGCAGCGCTCCGCACCGAGCTCATCACGGCAGTCGTGAAGACCTTCGAGCGCAAGCCCGCGCTGATCCGACTCGTCGCCAGTCTGCGGGCGCACTTTCCGGCCCTGAGCGTCATCGTGGCGGACGACAGCCGCGAGCCGCTGAGCATCCCGGGCGTTACCGTGATCCCCCTGCCCTTCGACGTGGGCGTCTCCGCGGGACGACAAGCGGCGCTCGAGCGCGTGCGCACGCCGTATACGTGGCTGCTCGACGATGACTTCGTCGTCTTCGGCGGCACGCGGCTCGACGTGGCGCTGCGGACGCTAGAGCAGAACCCGCAAATCGACCTCCTCGCTGGCCCGCTGATCTATTTGCCGTTCCTGCGCAAGCGGCGCGGCGATCCTCACGCGATCTTCCCGACGTCGGCGCAGCCCGTCATCGAGCCCGGGACGAAGCTCGGCGGCTGCGAGGTGCGCGACAAAGTCCCCAATTTTTACCTCGCTCGCACTGACCGGCTGCGCACGGTGGGCTGGACGCCCGAGCTGAAGCGCTTGGACCACGCCGACTTCTTCACCCGTGCTCGCGGCGTATTGGTCAGCGCCTTCTGCGAAGATTTCGTGGCCCTGCACGCGCAGACTCCGTTCGACCGGCACTACCAGTCGTACCGTCGGGCGCTCGAGCAAGACCGCGCCGTCCTCGAGCGCCGCTACGGGCGCTGACTGCCCGCGCGCTGCGCCGCGAAGCGGCGCACGGCGTCGAGCGCTTCAGGGATCTGTGCTTCGAGCTGGCCGCGACGAAGGCGCGCGATCACGACGCGCGTTCCCAAGCGAGCGCAGTCTTTCAACAACTTCGCCGCGCTCGGCGTGCCGACGTACTCGCTCAGGAAGTGAACGGCGACCAAGCCCATTAGCGCCGCCGCGCCTCGAATCGGCGCGAGCTCGACGTCCGCTCCGGGCTCCACGAGGAGCACCGCAGCGAGCGGCACGGGCTCCGCGAGCGCTGGCGCGGAGAGCGCGACGAGACGCTTTTCGAAGCCGGGCAGCACTCGTTCGAGCTCGCTGGCGTCGCGGCCCAAACGCTGCGCTGCATCCGGCCAGAGCTTGAGCTGGCGCGGTCCGAGCTGAGCCCAGGCGCGCCCCTCCGCGTCGAAGCGGATGACCGTCATGCCATCCGAAAGCAAGTGCCACCCGCTCGCGAGCAGCGCCGCGGCGAGGCTCGACTTGCCAGCGCCGCTCGGCCCGGCAAGGCACAACGCCTGCCCTCGTTCGTCCGCGACGCACGCCCCGTGCAGCACCAGATATTCTCGCTGCGACAGCGCCATCGCCAAGCCGGGCCCCGCCGTCAGCAGCGCCAGCGAGCGCTCATCCGCCGTGTCGGCGGGCGCCCATTCGATGAGGCGGCCCGCTTCGACGCGCATCTCCCCATAGGCTGCCGTGCGATACACCGCCGCGCCGCTCAGTAACTCGAAGCCTCCGCTCATCGGCGCCGCTCCGTGCGCGAAGCGAACCTCTATGTCAATCGAACGGGCGGTCGTTTCAAAACCAACCCAGAGCGGCAGTTGCGACCGAATGCCCAGTGCGTAAGCGGTGTACTCGCGAGCTCGCGGAGAGCGCGACTCTGCATCGGCGCTCTCAGTACCTGGGACCGGGTTCAGCGCGGCGACCCCCTGCGTCGTTCAGGAGGGCGCCCGGGTGAAGATGCCGTCGCGCACACGATTCCCGCCGCTCTGGGTCAACTCGTTGACGGTGCCATGAACGGTGAGCTCCGGTTTCACGTAACGGCGCCGGCTATCGCCGGTTTGCGCATTTTCGACGGATTGACCTGGGTCATCCATGGGGCAAATCACCTCACACAATCAGGAGCGCGGTAACCGCCAAACATTCAAAGTGGCCGACGGTTTCCATCAATCTGCGAGCCATTTGCACAGTATCACGCTCCGCCACAAAAAATCCAGCCTGGGCCCAAGGGCGGCCGCGGGCACCTTCGTGTGCACGCGGCGGAGCGCTCGGTCGAGCTCACGCGTGTCCACGTACTCGGACAAGGGACGGAAATCAAAGTTTACTTTGGTGTGGCTCCGGAGCGCGTCCACGAGCCAGCGCCGAAATGGCACGTCAAAGGAGGCTTTGTCCCGTCGCAGCCGCACGGGCTCGGGCAGGACACCCCGCATCGCGTTGCGGAGCACGTAACGGGCCTGGTTCCCTCGCCGCTTCTGCGCCGCTGGCAGGGACAGACAGAGCTCGACCACCCTGCGATCCAGGAAAGGATGAACGAAGCTCAATCCCAGCGAGGTGCCCGCGGCAGCCAACAACTCTGTGTCGGCGGTGCGATCCCCGCGCAGCAGGCCCCCCAGGTGCTCCGCACGCACGGTGTCCTGGCGGCCGACCCGGTCGCGAACCCGCGTGCGCAAGCCGCTGTCGCGCAGCGCATTCGGCCGCAGAAACTGACGCGCGGTTCGTACCTCGCCCGCGCGCCACGCGCGCTGAAAATCGAGCTCTCTCAGCCACTCGAGCGGCACGCGACCGAGGCACGCCTGCAGGGCGAAGAGCCGAATACGGCCGGCGCTCGACCGTTGATCGTAGCCCCAGCATTCACGCAACAGAGCGAAGAGGTCGCCGGCGCGAGCACGCTCGCGCAACAGCGCCACCCCGTGCGAGACGACCCGATCGCCGTCGATGCCACTGAGCACCACGCCCACGCCGCGTTCGCGGAGCCGCTCGAGTCCCGGCCATACCAACCAATGCGGCCCCACCCAACGCGGCTGGGCCAAGGCCGGCAGTAGCGCGCTGGGATCCGCGACCTCGTCTTCGTCTGCCGGACGATACTCGACGTGCTCACTGCTGATGTGACGCGCGACAGCCAGCTGATAGCGCTGCTCATTCGCGCTCGCATCGGGGAAGACGGCCGAGGCGCTCACTAGCGGCTGCGCCCCGTTGCTGGACAACCGCTGCGCGGCGAGCCCGGCGACCATGCTCGAGTCCAGGCCACCGCTCAGCAAGACTCCATAGCGCGCCGCGCCGCGCAAGCGCGACGCGGTCGCGGCGCACAGCGCGCTGCGCAGCGCCTCTTCGGCCTGTGCGTCGTCGAGCGCTGACTCGCGCACATCGGCGAATGAGTAGTAGGGCCGAACACTCGTCGTCTCTGGTCGCGACGCGGAGAGGACGTGCCCGGCGCGCAGACGGCGAACGTCGCGCAGCAGCGTCCGCTCGTCGTCCTCGGGAAACTCGCCCAGATAGTCGATGACCATGCGCGGATCGAGCTCGGATGAGACGCCGCCGTGGCCGCGCAGCAAATCGAAGTCCGTCGACCAAGCGAGGCCTCCCCGCGTCACCGCATAATAGAGCGGCTTGACGCCCATCGCGTCGCGCAACAGGTGGAGCTGTCGTTTCGGCGCGTCCCAAATGCAGAGCGCGAAATCGCCGAGCACGTGGCGCCCCAGCTCTGCTGCCCAGCGCTCGTAAGCGACGAGCAAGCCGCGGTCGCTGCCCCTCGTGCCGCGCTCCGCGCCTTCGTCGATGCGCGCCTCACCGCACACGGTGATGCCCCGCGCGTCCTCAGCGTAGACCCAGTCACTGTCGAAGAGCGCAGGCGCGCGCGAGAGCCGCGCGCACAGCAGCCGTCCTTCGTCCGCGGAGACGAGCTGCTCGTCGCAGATCTGCGCGGCGCGCGCGCGCATGCCGGACACCGCGCGGCGAGCCTGTTCGGGCGACGGCGCCCATACGCCGAGCACGCTCATCGCGCTTCGCGAAAGGGGCTCATGCGCTCGGCTCCGGGTGCGTCGAGCAGCGTCCGACCGTCGGCTTCTACCCAGGCGTGCACCTGCAGCGTCCCCGCGTCCGAGCGTGCAGCGCCCAGGCGAAGCTCGGCGCTCTGGCGCCGGCGCCGCAACATCACGAACGCGGTCAACGCGCGCGACAAGCACGTGTGCGCCGGGACGAGACGTCCGGCGCGACGCACCGCGCGCTCGACGTCACGCGCGGTGCTTGCGTGTTCGGCCGAGGCGCCTGAAACCGGGGTATCACACGGCGGCGGCACGCGACCAAGGCCGGGACCGAGGCGCGTCAACAAGCGGCTGGT
>CBINHN010000043.1:0-60955 GCA_966250485.1 uncultured Sorangium sp.
TCGATCGCGAAGTCGATCATCATGATGCCGTTCTTCTTGACCAGGCCGACCAGCAAGATCACGCCGACGAAGGCGTACACGTTCAAGTCGACGCCGAACGCGAGCAGCGTGATCAAGGCGCCGAAGCCGGCGAACGGGAGCGCAGACAAGATCGTGAGCGGGTGCAGCAGGCTCTCGTAGAGGATGCCGAGCACCAGGTAGATCACGAAGATCGCGATCAGCAGCAAGGTCCCGAGCCCTTCTAGTGAGGACTGGAACGCCTCCGCCGAACCCTGGAAGCTGGTGCTGATGCTGGCTGGCAGCACGCGCCGCGAAGCCTCTTCCACGGCCGCGACCGCTTCGCTCAGCGCGTGGCCGGGCCTCAGGTTGAAGGAGACGGTGGCTGAGGGGAGCTGGCCGGAATGATTGACCGAGAGCGGGCCGACCCCCTGCTTGACCTCGGCCACCGAAACGAGCGGCACCAGCGCGCCGCTGTCCGAGCGCACGTAGAGCGCCGCCAGCGCAGCAGGATCGCGCTGCGTCCGCGGATCGAGCTCGAGCACGACGAAGTAGCTGTTGTTGCTGGTGTAAATGTTCGACACCTGGCGCGAGCCGTAAGCGCTATAGAGCGCCTCTTCGATGCGCTGCACGGAGACTCCCAGCGCGGCAGCGCGGTCGCGGTCGATGTGCAGCTGCAGCTCGGGGTTGCTGAGCTGGACGTCGGTGGTCACGTCGCTGAGCACGGGGGAGCGGGAGAGCTCCTGAGCCAGGCGCGGCGCCTGCTCGTACAGCACGTCCGTGTCGGTGGCCTGCAGCGTGAGCTGGTATTCGCTCTTCGTGACGCGCCCGCCCAGGCGGATCGCGGGCGGCACCTGCACGAACGCCCGCACTCCGCGGACCTTGGCGAGCTGCGCGGACAAGTCTTGCGCCACCGCTTGCACGTCACGCTGGCGCTCACTCCTCGGGGTGAGGCGGATGAACAGCGTGCCCTGGTTGGCGCTGCCGCGACCCTGGCGCGACCCGACGCTGGACATCAACGCTTGCACGTCGGGGTGCTGGCGCACGATTTCCGTGACGCGCTCCTGGCTCTCCTTCACGGTCTCGAAGGAGACGCCCTGCGCTGCCTCGGTCGTCACTTGCAGCTGATCCGTGTCCTCCGTCGGTAGAAAGCCTTTGGGCATCACCACGAACAGGGCCGCGGTCGCGGCCAGCACCAGGGCCGAGAACACCAGCGTGGCGCGTTGATGCCGCAACACCCAGACCAGCATGCGATCGTAGAGCGCGAGCGATGCGTCGAAGACGCGCTCGGTTGCGCGGTAGAAGCGGCCACTGGACGCGTGCGCGCCGGGCTTCAGCAGGCGCGCCGACATCATGGGTGTCAGCGTCAGCGACACGAAGCCCGACACCAGGATCGATATCGCGATGGTGACGGCGAACTCCTTGAACAGGCTGCCGAGGATGCCGCCCATGAACAAAAACGGCACGAACACCGCGACCAAGGACAGCGTCATCGATACGATGGTGAAGCCAATCTCGCGGCTGGCGTCGAGCGCCGCCTGCAGCGGTGATTTGCCCATCTCCACGTGGCGCACGATATTTTCGAGCACCACGATCGCGTCGTCCACCACGAAGCCGACGCTGAGCGTGATCGCCATCAGTGACAGGTTGTTGAGTGAGTAGCCGAGCAGGTACATCACCGCGAAGGTCGCCAGGATCGCGAGCGGCATCGACAAGCTCGGGATCACGGTGGCCATCGCGCGGCGCAAGAACAAGAAGATGACGCTCACGACCAAGGCCAGGGTGAACAGCAGCGTCAGCTGCACGTCGCGGACGGATTCCTTCACCGTCTGCGAGCGGTCGAACAACACGTCGAGCGAGACCGCCGCGGGGATCTCTTCACGGAAGCGCGGCAGCAGCTTGATCACTTCGCTCGCCACCTCCACGGTGTTCGCGCCGGGCTGCTTCTGTACGCCGAGGATCACCGCGCGATCGTTGCTCTCGTGGCTCGCGAACCAGGCGGCGGTCTTATCGTTCTCGACACTGTCCAGCGCGCGCCCGATGTTCTCGAGCCGGATCGGCGCGCCGTTGCGGTACGCGACGATCATTTTGGAGTACGCCGCGGCGTTTTGTAGCTGGCCGTCGGCTTCGATGGCGAAGGCCTTGCTGGGGCCGAACAGCGTGCCGGTCGGCAGGTTGACGTTGGAGCCTTGGATCGCCGCCGAGATGTCGTCTAGGCCGAGCTGCAGCGCGGCCAAGCGTTGCGGATCCGCCTGCACGCGCACGGCGTATTTCTGGGCCCCGTACACCTGGACCTGCGCTACGCCGCGCACCTGCGAGATGGTTTGGGCTAGCCGCGTCTCCGCGAACTCGTCCACCGCGTAGAGCGGCAGGTTCTTGGAGGACAACGCGAGCAGGACGATCGACTGCTGCGAGGGGTTTACTTTACGGTAGCTCGGCGTCGACGGCATGTTGGTCGGCAAGCGCCGGTTGGCGCGCGCGATGGCCGCCTGCACGTCCTGCGCGGCTGAATCGAGGTCGCGCCGGAGATCGAACTGCAGCGTCACGCTGGTTGCGCCGAGCGAGCTCTGCGAGCTCATCGACGAGAGCCCGTCGATGGCCGAAAATTCGCGTTCCAGCGGGGTGGCGACCGAGGCCGCCATGGTCTCCGCGCTGGCGCCGGGTAGCTCCGCGCTGACCTGGATGGTCGGGAAGTCGACGTCTGGCAGCGCGGCTACCGGCAGCTTGAGGTATGCCATCACGCCGAACAGCAGGATCGCGATCATCACCAGCGCGGTCGCCACCGGCCGGCGGATGAAGGGCTCGGAGACGCTCATCGCGCGGCTCCTCCTCCCGCGTCGAGCTCGGCTCGCTCTGCTGACGCTCGCGGTGCCGCGGAGACCTCGCTGCCGTCGCGCAGCCGCACCTGTCCCTCGGTGACCACGCTTTCTCCTGGCTTCAGGCCCTCGCGGATCAGCGCCACCTTGGAGTCGCTGCGCGAGACCACCACCTGGCGCAGCTTGGCTTTGCCGCTCTCGACCACGAACACATAGGAACCATCCTGCCCGGCTTGAACGGCGGCCTCGGGTACTACGATCGCCTTTTGATCCATGTCGAGCACCAGCGCGACCGACACCGCCGCGCCGGGCCACAGCTCGAGCCCCGCGTTTTGATAGGTCGCCTTCAGCGTCAGCGTCCCCGTCGCAGGGTCTACGGTGTTTTCGAAGAAGGTGAGCGGGGCCTCGACCGGCTTCGCGCCCTCACTCTTGGGGGTTATTTTCACGGTCAGCGGCCCCTCCTTCGCGCGCTGCCGGATGCGGTCGGCATACTGCTCGGGCACCGCGAACCTCACCTGCACCGGGGACAAGTTGCGGATCACCACGAGCGGCTGCGGATCGCCTGCGCGCACCACGTTGCCCGCGTGAACGAGCAAGCTGCCGGTGCGACCGTCCATCGGCGAGACGATGCGCGCGAAGGACACGTTCAAGCCGGCGCTCCGCACGCTGGCCATGCCAAGCTTCACGTTGGCCATGCTCGAGCGCTCGTCGGCGCGCGCCTTTTCGAGCTGCTGCTCGGTCGCCAAGCCCTCCTTGGCCAAGCGCTCGGCGCGCTCGGCTTCCACGCGGGCTTGCTCCGCGAGCGCTCGGCTGCGCTCGAGCTCGGCCTGCGCCACCGCCATCGAAGCGCGATAAGGTCGCGTATCGACGCTGAACAGCAGGTCACCCTTCTTGACGAAATCGCCCTCCTTGAAGTGAACCTGCGTCACCAGCCCCGTCACTTGCGATACCAGGTCGACCGTGCTGCTGGCTTCGACCGTTCCGAAGGCTGGGATCTCCAGCGGCACGTCGCGTTGTTCCACCTGCGCGACGCTCACGGGCACGGGCTTCGGGCGCTGGTGCGCGGCCTCGGATTGACCGCGACAGGCGACCGCGAGCCCGAGCGCGGCCAAGGCGAGCCAGCGCTGGGCCAGCTCCAGTTTTCGGGCGAAGAAGAGCGGGGAAGGACGCGAGCAAGACTTCACGGCGTGGAGCCTAAAACCGGAAGCTTTCACCTATCTTGCTGAATTGTGTAGGAATGTGTCCGGGCCGGGCTCGGACGGAGGGATAGTGTACGATCCCGCGGTGCCGGAGACGGACCGCCCCGAGCTCCACGTGCTGCTCGTCGAAGACGACGCAAAGCTCGCCCGCCTGACGCGCGACTACCTCGAGCAGCAGGGCTTGCGCGTCACGCACGTGGCGGACGGACAAACGGCGATCCGCGCTGGGCTCGCGCCCGACATCGACGTGGTGGTGCTGGATTTGATGTTGCCCAGCGTCGACGGCTTCGAGGTGTGTCGCGCGCTGCGGCGCGAGTCGCACGTGCCCATCATCGCCGTCACGGCGCGCGTCGACGTCGCTGATCGCGTGCTCGGTTTGGAGCTCGGCGCCGACGACTACGTGACCAAGCCGTTCGTCGCCCGTGAGCTGCTCGCGCGCATTCACGCGGTCACGCGCCGGGCGCAGGGCCGAGCCGGTCCGCCAGCGCAAAAGCTGCGCGTGGGGCGGCTCGTGCTCGATTTGCAGGGGATGTCCGCGACGCTCGACGGTCAGCCGCTCTCGTTGACCTCGTACGAGTTCGCGTTGCTGCGCGTGTTCGCCGAACATCCCGGCCGCGTGCTCGCGCGCGAGCGGCTGCTCGAGCTCGCCAAGGGCAACGCTGACGACGCCTTCGACCGCTCCATCGACGTGCGCGTCTCGCGCCTGCGCCAGAAGCTCGGTGATGACTCGCGCCATCCCGTGCTGCTCAAGACCATCCGCGGCTCGGGCTACGTGCTCACCGCTGGTGACGAGCGATGACGCGCCGGGTGTGGCCGCGGCTCGCGCTGCGCGTCTACCTGTACGGCGTGCTGATGCTGGCGCTCGCGACGGGCGCAAGCTTCGTGGTCGGGGACTACGTGCTGCGCCCGGCGGTGGACGTCCCGACGCGCCCGAGCACGGCCTGGATCGCCTGGCACCTGATGGAGAACGCGGACGACTCGCGGGCGGTCTCGGCGCAGCTCACGGACCTGTGGCACCGCTCGCGCATCGAGATGTCCTTGTTCGACAGCAGCGGACGCCTGCTCGCCAGCAACGCGCGCCAGCCGTTTCAGCCGCTGTCAGCCGGCGAGCTCGCGCGCCTGCCGTTGGAGCCGACCCGCTTCGCCGACGGCGTGGGCGTGGTCGCGGCGCTGAAGGCCGGAAAAGTCCAGCGCTATGCGCGCATTCGCTATCCCATGCCAGCGCTGCCTGTCGGGGTCGCGGCGGCGCAGCTCGCGGTCGCGTTGCTCGTGCTGGCGCTGTTGTCGATCCCGCTCGCGCGCTCCATCACCGCGCCGGTCGAGCGCCTGGCGGCGCTGACGCGCGCGTTCGGCAAGGGTGAGTGGAAGACGCGCGCGGGCAGCGATCGCAACGACGAAATCGGCGATTTAGCCCGCGCTTTCGATGAAATGGCGAACCGCATCGCCGCGCTGCGCCGCTCGGAGAAGGAGCTCCTCGCCAACGTCTCGCACGAGCTGCGCACGCCGCTCGCTCGCATCCGCTTGGCGCTCGAGCTCGTGCGCAGCGGAGACGCAGCGCGCGCGAGCAGCTATCTGGCGGACATCGAAGAAGATCTGGCAGAGCTGGAGCAGCTGCTCGACGGCATCATGACCGCGGCGCGGCTCGACCTGGCGCCGAGCTCGGCGGACGCGCTGCCGCCGCTGCACCCCGTCGAGCTCGAGGGCAGGGGCCTGCTCGAGGCTGCCGCCGCGCGCTTCGCGATCCGCCATCCCGAGCGCGTGCTGCGCTGCAACATCGCTGACGACGTGCCAGAGCTCTTGGCCGATCCCGTGTTGTTGCGCCGCGTGCTCGACAACCTGCTCGACAACGCCGCGAAGTTTTCTGAAAAACCAGAGCCGATCGAGCTCGGCGGCAAATTCGAGCCGAACCCGCCGACGCTGGTGATCAGCGTTCGCGACCGCGGCATCGGCATCGCCGCGGAGGATCTCGAGCGCATCTTCGAGCCGTTTTTTCGCGGTGATCGCAGCCGCGCCCGCGCCACGGGTGGCGTCGGGCTCGGGCTCGCGGTCGCCCGGCGCATCGTCGAGGCTCACTCCGGCACGCTGGCCGTGGAGAGCTCGCGCGCGAGCGGCACCTGTTTCTGGGTGAAGGTCCCCGCCAGTGACGGCGCAGGGCCCGCGCTGGAGCCGGCGAACGACGAGCTCAGCGCGAGCGCGGCCAAGGCCAGCTAGCGGTGACCGGCGCCGCCAGGCTCGCCGGCGCGTTTGTGAGACAGCGCGTTCGTATTTGAGCCATGCTGTCTCGGTCGCCCCGGTGTAATCTCTCGGGGTGCCGAAGCTGTGGACCGAGACCATCGAAGCGCATCGCCGCGAGGTTCACGACGCCATCCTCGCCACCGCCGCGTCGCTGGTCGCCAAGCACGGCCTTCGCGGCGTGACCATGTCTCAGATCGCGGAAGACACCGGCATCGGTCGCGCGACCCTCTACAAATACTTCTCGGATGTCGAGGCGGTCCTTCGCGCCTGGCACGAGCGACACCTCAAGGGTCACCTCGAGCAGCTGGCCGCGATCGGCGCGCAAGCGGGTGAGCCGGACGAGCGGCTCAGCGCGGTGCTCGAGGCCTACGGGCTGATCAGCCACGAACAGCCCGCCTCGGAGCTTGCCACGGCGCTGCATCGCGGTGAGCACGTGGCGCGCGCTCAGCAGCGGCTCACGCGCTTCTTGCGTGAGCTCATCGCGCAGGGCGTCGCAGCGGGGCTCTTCCGCGACGACGTGCCGGCGGAAGAGCTCGCTGCCTATTGCCTGCGCGCGCTCGCGGCCGCGGCTGATTTGTCCAGCAAGGCGGCGGTGCGGCGGCTCGTCAACGTGGTGATGAGCGGTCTGCGCCCGCAGTAGGCGAGTCCGCTGGCTCAGCCAGCGCGGTGCTGCCTCGAACTTGGCCCGACTCGGCGGCTTCGGGCATGCCGAGCCGTATGCATCGCCGTACGGTCCTCGCCGCGTTGGCGCAAGTTCCGTTGTTGTCCCTCGCCCTGCCCGCGCGTCCTGCCGAAGCGCAGGTCACCGGGCGCCTCAAGTCCGTGGTGCGGGACGAACGGGGCACCACCTTCTACCTCGCGCTGCCCGAGGCGCCGTTCGCAGGGCGCGGTGATGATACGGTCATCGTGTTCGTGCCGGATCGCTACCGCTACGTGGCCGAAGAAGGCGTCGCGGCGCTGGTGCATTTCCACGGGCACAACAGCACCGCCGAGCGTGCGCTCGGCGCCCACGCGCTGCGCGAGCAGCTCGTCGATAGCCGGCAGAACGCCGTGCTCGTCGTGCCGCAGCTCGCGTGGCTCGCTGCGGACTCCTCCTGTGGGCGCTTGGCGTCGCCCGGCGGCCTCGCGCGCTTGCTGGGCAGCGCGCTGTCGGCGGCCGCGCGCTGGGGTCGCTCGACGCTGCGCGACTCTCGCTTCCCAGAGAGCGCGAAGCTCGGCCGCGTGTGCTTGTCCGCGCATTCGGGCGGCTTTCACGCTGCCGCGTGCAGCTTGCGCGAGGGGGAGGTCGACATCTCGGAGACCTATCTATTCGACGCTTTGTATGCCGAACGAGAGGTGTTCCGCGACTGGACGCTGGCGCGCCGTGGCGCACCTCCCGCCAGCCGTCACAAGCTGGTGAGCTATTTCACCGTCGGCGCTCCCACGGAGCCGCTCAACCATTTGCTGCGCGTGGAGCTAGAACGCGCTGGCGTGCTGGTCGCCGAGGAGCAGCGCGAAGGCGAGCTCTCTCGCAAGGAGCTCTCGCACGCCGACGCCGTCTTCGTGCGCACCGGGACCGCTCACTCGTACGTGACCTGGGAGACCAACGCGCTGCGCGACGTGCTGTACGCCTCGATGTTGCCGCGCCACCTCAAGTCGACCTGGTTCGCGCGTCGTCACGGCGCGCGTCCCATCGAGCGCCGTCGCTGAGCACGCGCGTCAAGGCCCCGCTTTCGCTTCGTAGGTCGTTGCTGCGGGGGGCCGTACTAGCCGCACGAGCAAGCGCTCCAGCAGCGCCTCGGGATCTGCGCACAAGCCACCGTGCGCGGCTGAGGTTTGCAGCACGGTGCTGCGCGGCGCGACCAACCAGCGGAAGCGCTCGCGCACAGGCAAGCTGCCGATTTCGCCGCTGGCAGCGCCGCCGGCGCAGATCTGCACGATGGCCTGCAGGTGAGCGCGCACGAAGCTCAAATCCACCTCGGGCGCCAGCGACAGCAAGCGCGCCTCCGCGAGCTCCACGCGCGCAGCGAGGAAATCGAGCGCAGGGCAGAACACGATGACGCCCGCGTTGACGAACTCTTCGCGTTCCAGGTTGGGAACGACGCGGATGGCAGCGTATTCAAACGCGTAGAGCATGGGCGCGCTCCGCCTCCGCCAGGACTATCGGCAGCGCCGCGAGGCGCGCCGTGAGCCAGCCCGCGTACGCCGAAAGCAGCGCTGGAGCATCGCCCCAGGAGCGATCCTGCGCGAGCCACGTCGGCGGGATTTGCTGCGCGAGAGCCGCGAGCCAGGCGTCCGTGAGCCGCGCGGACATGCGCGCCGCTGCCGCCGCGAGGTCGCTCGCCCACGGCAAGAGCACGTGGTCGCGAATCTCCTCGAAGGGGTCGCGGCTGCTGCTCAGGCTGTTGCTGGGTTTCCATCCATGATGAAAGTAGAGCGCCGCGCCGTGATCGATCAGCCAGGGACGTCCGTGCCACACGAGCAGGTTCGGATTGCGCGGTGAACGATCGACGTTCATGACGAAAGCATCGAACAGCACGATGCTCGACGCTGTCGCGGCGTCGGGCGCGGGACCCACTACGGGATCGTACGTGATGCTGCCGGGTAAGTAGTCGATGCCCAGGTTCAAGCCGGCGCTGCCCTCGAGCGGAAGCGACAGCTCCGGATCCGGCTCGCTCTCAGCGAGCCGGGCATCCAGCTCGACCAGCACGATTTCCGGGACCGTGAGCCCAAGGTGACGCGCGAGCTCGCCCGCCACGAGCTCGGCGATCAGCGCTTTGACGCCTTGCCCCGCCGCTCGCAGCTTGACCACGTAGAGGCCCAGATCGTCGCACTCCACCAAGGCCGGCACCGAGCTGCCTTCACGCAGTGGGACGACGTATCGCGCTGCCTGAACCGTCCGCATCGCGCCGAGCTTATCAGGTTCCGAGCGGCGAACGACTCAACGAGCGGGCTCGAAGCGCGTGCGCGTGACATCGAGGCGGGAGCTCCGCGGAAAGCGCAGCCCGGCGACCGCGCGGCGCACACAGGCGTTGATCGCAGGGCTGCGCGGCGAGCTGGTGGCGCTCACGCCGACGACCTTGCCATCCCGTACGGCGGCGCAGATTTCCAGCGCGGTGCGCTCGGGGATGGCGCAACGGCTGAGGTAGGCGCCGTTCTCGAGCACCGCCGCGAAGGCGCCGCGCGTGAGGTCCGGCGCGCCGCGCGCGGCGCGCAAATCCATGCTCTCGTTGTTGGACGCGGCCGCGCTCTCGCAGCTCGGCAAGGCGACGCTGGGCGCCTCGTCGCGCACCGGCGTCTCGTCTCTGGGCGTCTCTTCGCGCGCCGGGGCTTCGTCGCGCAGCGGCGCTTGGCTCAGCCGCGCGCTCGGAACATCGCGCAGCCGCAGCGGGGCGTCGTCGAAGGACAGAAATGGCTCTGGCGCCGGCGCTCGCGGCTCGGCTTGCGCGACGCGCGAGGTGGGCGGCTCTGGGCGCGGCGCGGAGCTTCGTCGGGCCACCGCCGGCGGTGCTCGTGGGGCCGGCGCGGGAGCGTCCGCCCACGACGCGCTCACTTGTCGCGAAGGCTCGTGCCGCGCCAGCTCCTGCGCCGCCAGCATTGCTGGCTCCGTCGCGTCGCTGGCCGGAGGAGGCGTGTCCTGCAACGGAGCCGCCTCGGGCGCGGCCGTGACGCTCGCCAGCGGCGTCGCGGCGGGCGCAGTCACCCTCTCGGGTTCTTCCGGAACCTCATCGCGCAGCGCTGGGCTCGCGAGCTCGGCAGCGCTCGCCGGCTGAGCCTCGCTTTCGACTCGCAGCAGCGCGTGCGTCACCCCCACGATGGCCAGCCAATAGGCGGCGATCGGGAGCGCCAGCGGCGGCAGGCGCAACCCAGCGAGCCGCCGTCGGGGAGGCGGTCGCTCCAGGTTGATGCGCGGGCGCAGCGCGAACTCGAGGGCCATGCGGGCGGCGCAGTCTGCCGCCACTTCGCGCCGCCACCAAGTTAGTCTTGTTCTGTAATGAAATCAGCATGTTGCGGGCACGTGTCGGGCTGAGGCCAGCCAGCGCTAGGCCGCCCGGCGTCGTGGACCACGCTCATCCCGGGCCGTAGGCTGCGCGTCGCATGGACTCAGCGGGCGAGCGGCGTTCGGCTGCGCTGGGCGACGAGCTCGCCCGGGTGCTCGAGCTATTGAGCCCCCATCTCGACGTCATCGAAGGCGCGGTCGAAGCTGCCGAGCCGCCGTCGTGGTGCCGGGAGCGCGACTGGAGCGGCTTTCTGCTCTCGCTCAGCGATGAAGCGCTCGCGTTCAGCGAGAGCAGCGGCTTCGATGCGCTCTTGCTGCAGGCGCACGCGGCGCCGCCGACGCTGCTCGCGCTGGCTCGAGCCGTGCGAGCCTGCACGCGCTTGGCGCGCCTCGAGACAGCGGCCGCGCGGTTTCCGCGCGAGGCCCTGCGCGGAGTGCGGGCGCGAAAGCGCGAGCAGCTGCAGGCGCTGCTCGCCGCGCTCACGCCGCTGGCTCACGAAGCGTCGCGCATCGTCGACGTCGGCGCCGGCAGCGGCCATTTCTCGCGCCTAGCGGCGGGACTCTTCCGACGGCCCGTCTTGGCGCTGGATCGCGACGCGCGCCTGAGCGCGAACGCCAGCGCGCGCGCCCTGCGCGCCGACGCCCGTGACGTCAGCGTGCGAACGGTGGAGCTCGGAGCGGAGGCGCTGTCGCTGCTGAGCTCGGATCTCGCCGTGGGCCTTCACGCTTGCGGCGAGCTCGGCGACCGCTTGGTGCTTGCCGCTGCCGTCGCGCGCTGTGACGTGGCGCTGGTCTCTTGCTGTCCGCAGAAGATCGGCGCGCCGCGCAGGACTTGGCTCTCGCGTCGTGCAGGCGGCTTCACGCTGACGCGAGCCGCGCTCGGGCTCGCCAACCTCAGCGCGGGCGAGCGTGGCGTGGAGGCGACGCTCGCCGAAAACCTCGCCGCCCGCGAAGCGCGGCTCGCGTTGCGTCAGCTGCTGGCGGCGCGCGGCGTCGCGCTCAGGGCGGGCGAGGAGATGCGCGGTATCAACCGCCGGCGCGCACAGGCTGGGCTGGCCGAGCTCGCGCGGGTCGCGCTGGCCGCGCGCGCCCTCGCTCCGGCGAGCGACAGCGAGCTGCGCTTTCATCGGGACAAGGCGCGCGCGGACTACGCCATCGTGCGTCGTTTGTCGCTGCCGCGCTTCATGCTCGCGCGCGCGGTGGAGCTCAGCGTGGTGCTCGACCGCGCCGCGGCGCTCGAAGAACGCGGTCACCACGTGCGCTTGGCGGCGCTGTTCGAGCCGCGCGTAACGCCGCGCAACACGCTCCTGCTCGCCAGCGTCCATGCTGATCGTCTGCCCGGCGCGTAGCGCCTCATGTGTGGAAGGGCAGACGCGGCGCTCATGCAAGAAGAACGAAGCGGGACCTGGCGGTGCTCTGAACGTCGCTCAAGCCGCGGGCCGTCGCCGAGCGGCGCTGGAGCGTCGCTGCCCTGCGATGCGGCGCGCGCTGGAGCGCTTCGAACGCGCGCCGGGCTGCCATCCGAAGCGGGCCAGATCGACGGCGCCATTCGGCGAGAAGCGCACGCCTTCGGACTCGAGCAGCCTGCGCTGGCGAGCGCTGTTCTGCGGGTCTCGAATGGTGATGTGCGCGCTGCGGGCATTGCGCCGGCCGAGCACTCGTTGCCAGGGCACGCGGTTGCCGAGGCTATGCATCGCGTAGCCCACCTGGCGCGCTGCGCCCGGCATGCCGGCGGCGAGCGCGACGTCTCCGTAGGTCATGACGCGGCCCCGCGGGATCTTCATGACCACGGCGCGGATGCGTTCGTAGCTGGACGTCATCCTGCGAGCATAGCGCGGCTGCGCGCGGCCTACGCTTTCGCCTCGCTGTAGCGAAATTCGGCTGCGCCGCGCGGCTCCGCGCAGAGGCTGCCCAGATTCGCCTGGCATATGCGTTGCACGATGTTTCTTGCTCGTGTCTGCGACACGCCGTCGCAGCCATGAGGGAATATCGTCCAAAACATCCCAATCGAGGGTATTAGCCATGAACGATCGCAGGGAAAGAGATTGGCGCTCCAATTACAACGATCGTCCTCGCTGGCAGCATGACGACGATCGCCGCGCCTATGAGGATCAGTACATCGGCCGCGCGGAGCACGAGCATCGCTTCTCCGAAGAGCGCGATGAAGACCGCTATCGTCAGCGCGCCGGTGGGCATCAGCACCAAGGTTACGAGAGAGACTGGCAGCGCTCGCGCGACCCGCGTGAATATGGGGCCAGCGCTGCTGGGCGGGAATGGGAGCGCGGCTGGGATCAACCCGGCCGGGCCGAGCGGGAGTACGGCGGCCGCGGCCAGTGGAGCTGGGAGCGCGCGCAGTACGGCGGTGAACACCCCAGCTACGGCCAGTTCGGCGGCAGCGGCATGGGCGCTGGCGTGGTCTCGAGCGGCGCCGGCTGGAATCAGCGCGGCGACTCGGGGCCGAGCTATGGCGGCCGCGGCTACGGCTCGGAGCCGAGCTGGTACGGCCCGAACGGCAGCGCGCGAGCTTCCTACGGCACGTATGGCGCGGAAAACCGCGCTCGCGGATTCGAGCGGGGTTCGGGCCACTACGGGCGTGGACCGAAGGGTTACACGCGCTCAGACGATCGCATCCGTGAAGACGTCTGCGATCGTCTGAGCTACGACGATGAGGTCGACGCCAGCGATATCACCGTGAACGTCAAAGACGGCGAGGTGACCCTGGAGGGCACGGTTACGGATCGATACAGCAAGCACCGCGCGGAAGACATCGCCGATGCCGTGCACGGCGTGCGGGATGTACACAACAGGCTCAAGGCGAAGAAGGGCTTCGTGCAGGAGGTCGGCGAGCGCTTGCTCGGTCGCGAAGAAGAGCACGACGGTGGCCACTCGGGCTCCGGCACGCGCAACAACCCCAACGGCCTGAGCGCGAGCATGCCATCGAACCAAGTTCGCAACGGCGCGTAACGGTCCCGCCACGTAAAGAGAAGGCGGATGCCGCAGCGCGCGGCACCCGCCTTTTCATTCAGCGTTCGCGGGTCTTACGGTCCTGCGACGCTCGGACTGGGACACAGCGTCCGCACGCGGCGCACGCCAATCGCGGCGCCGTCGTCGACGTGCTGGGGCCCGATTTCTTGCCACGGCGAACAGGGGGTCGTGGCCAACGCCGGCTCGACGGCAGTTGGCGCGCTGTGGACCTTGCGCGGCGTCGCGCGCGGTTTTGCGGTGATTTCGATGGGCGCCAGGTCGACCACCGTATACGTCGGCGTCGGCTCAGTGCTTTCCGGTTTCAGTGAAGCGATGTGGGTGCGAACGACGGGTTCGCTGGTTTGGGCGGTTCGACTGGTGAATGCGCTGCGGTCTGCCTGGATCCAGGCCGCCATACCGAACAAGGCCAGGCCGGCCGCCAGCGTCGACCCGAAAATCAAAGCCTGATACATGGAGGCCTCCTTTCGTCGCGCGGGAGAGGGCGCACTTGGGGCGCTTAATTCATCCTGATCATCGCGCTTCCGGCATTCAAGGCCAGCGGCCCTCGCGCGAAGCGCCCGAGTCTCGAAGCGCTGAGAAGGAGGGAAGCTTCCCTCCAAGCTACCGTATGCGATATGGGTCGCGGAGGCCTCCTCCTGCGAGGCGCGTGGGTCGGTGAAAGGTGACCGGAACACCGGTACGTGGGGCCGACCGCTTTGACGCTCGATCGAGCAGACGAGACAAACAATGAGAAAAATACAGGGTTCGAGTTGGATTTGGGGCTTGCTCGCGCTGGGCGCCTTAGCGGGCGCCTGCACGATCGAGACGAAAGACAAGGGCGATAACGAGGGCGGCAGCAGCGGCGGCGACGCAGCGCGTGGTGGCGGGGCCAACGGTGGCAGCGGCGCGACCGGCGGCAGCGAAGCTGGAAACAGCGGCGCGGACGCTGGCAGCGGCGGCACGTCCGCGGGCGAGGGCGGCGCCGGTAGCGGCGCGACCGGCACCGGCGGCGGCGAAGCTGGAAGCGGCGGCGATGATTCCGAGGCCGGCAGCGGCGGCGCTGCGCAGGGTGGCGCTGCGGGAAGCGGCGGTGGACCGAGCACGCCCAGCGTGACGCTGCTCGACTGCACGACGCGAGCGGCCTCGGGGGCGACCGTCGCGCCGCGCGTGATCGACGTCGACACCACCTGGTCGGGCACCGTGTACCTGAAGAATGTCGTCGAAATTCGGGATGGCGTGACGCTCACGATCGAACCAGGCACGAACGTGGTCATGGGACCTGACGCGTCGCTCGACATCGGTTGGAACACCGGCGCTGCAACGGTCATGGCCGCCGGAACCGAGGCGAAGCCCATTCGCTTCTGCGGTGAGCAGCCGGACGCCGGGTTTTGGCGCGGCATCATCGTCGAGCGCAACGTGACGTCGAATAGCCAATTTCACCACGTCCTGATCTCCGACGCGGGAGCTACGGAGCAGGCGCTCAATCTCATCGCGGACATCGACGTGCAAAACGTCCAGGTGCGTAACGCCCAAAATGACGGCGTGCGCGCGGAGGACTTCAAGGCGGGCAGTAGCGGGCTCAGCGTCGAAGGTGTCGGGGGTACCGCGCTCGTGCTGGCGCACTCCAACGCGATCGAGCACTTCCCGCTCGGAGGTCGCTTCGAGAACAATGGCAAGAACGTCGCGGCCATCGATTTTCGAGCCGTCGACGCGCCCACCACCTTCCATGATCTCGGCGTGCCGTACCAGCAGGCGGGCGACCTGCAGATCAGGGCGGTGGAGGTCGTGTTCGAGCCTGGCGTAAGTTACTTGTTCGGGCCCGACGGCAGCATGGAAATCGGTTGGAACGGCAACGCCGCGACCGTGACCGCCGAGGGCACGAAGGATGCGCCCATCGTGTTCGACGGGGTCATGAAGGAGTCCGGCTACTGGCAAGGGATCAAGATCCAAAACAAGGTGACCAGCAACTCGCTGCTCTCCCACGTGGAGATCCGACACGCGGGTGGCAATGGTGCGTACGCGCTGGAAGTGTACGCACCAATCACGATCGCGGACCTAACCTTGTCCGACAATGACGCCGGCGCCTACATCGCCGCGCAAGGCCTGGACGCGGACTCGAAGAACGTGACCATCACCAAGGGCGAGCAGCGCCCGCTCACCATCCAGCCCAACGCGCTGGTCAGCTTGCCGGCGAGCAGCTCGTTCACCGGCAACGCCGTCGACGAGATTGCGATCGAGGGCGGTAGCTACGACCAGACGGGCACCGTGATAAATCCTGGAGTCCCGTTTCGGCTGCTCGCTGGGCTGCGCACGCTGGACTCGAGCCTGACGCTCAGCGCTGGTAGCGAGTTCATCATGCCGGCGGACAGTTTGCTCGAGGTTGGCTGGAATACGAACCAGGCCACGTTCGTCGCCGTGGGGACCGCGGCCGAGCCCATCCGCTTCATCGGCGGCGAGGACACGGCGGGGTTCTGGGGTGGGCTCACCTTCGGCACCAAGGTGCTCAGCGCTTCCAAGCTCGACTACGTCGAGGTGCGCAATGGCAAGGACGCTTGCCTCACCTTGCGCTCCTCGATCCCGGTCACGCACTCGACGTTTGCTGCGTGTGAAGGCTACGGCATTCTGAAGGCCAGCGCTGACACGCGCGACTACGAGAGCACGAACACGTTCAGCGACGTGGGCAGCGGCGGCGTCGGCACGCTTTGAGCTTTCGCGCTCCAGGGTTCCGCGACTAATCTCGGAGCCCTGGAGGCAGCTTGAGTCGAGCACGAAGAGCGAGCGCGTGGGGCCTGGCGCTGGGGTTGACGGTGCTGGGTTGTGGCTCGCGTAGTGTGTTGGAGTCGCTCTCCGGCCCAGGCTCGACGGGGGGCGGGGGCGCGGCGGGCGGCGGCGTGGCCGCGAGCAGCGGTGGCGGCGCGGGCGCGACGGCGGCCGCGCCGCTCAGCCGCGTCGATTTGCTGCTCGTCGTCGATAACTCGAGCTCGATGCTCGACAAGCAGGGGCTGTTCGGCTCGGCCATCACGGCCTTGCTCTCACGCTTGGTTGCGCCGCGTTGTCTCGATGCCAGCGGCGCCGCCACCGGAGAAGTCGTATTCGCGGGTGAACGCTGCACGCGCGGTGCTCCGGAGTTCGCGCCGGTCGAGGACCTTCACGCCGGCATCATCACGACGAGCCTGGGCGCCCACGGCAGCGACACGTGCTTGAACACCTACGAAGACGATCACGCGCAGTTGTTGCCCTGGGTGCGCGCGCCAAACCCGCTCTTCCCCTACGAGACATGGGACGACAGTGGCTTCTTGGTGTGGGATCCGGGTCTCGGCGCCGGACACCACTCACCGCCGGGCGAAGGAAAGTTGCAGCGTCTCAGCAGCAACTTCGTCAACCAGCTGGCGAGCGCGGGTGAGAATGGCTGCGGCTTCGAAGGCACGCTGGAGGCTTGGTACCGCTTCCTGATCGATCCGGATCCGCCGACGTCGATCCCGACCGTCGCGGATCTCGCTGGCTTCACGCAGGCCATGTTCCCGGAAGATCCGGCACAGAACCCCATCCTCGCGCAGCGCGCGCGCTTTCTGCGCGACGACTCGGCGCTCGTGATCGTGATGCTCACGGACGAGAACGACTGCTCTATCGTCGACGAGGCTCAGGGCTGGCTCGTCGGGAAGCGGCGCATCGCCGGGGAGCCGTTCTCGTTGCCGCCGAGCACCTCCGCTTGCGCCGAGAACCCCAACGCGCCGTGCTGCAGCTCGTGCTTGGCGGCCCCGGCGCCCGGCTGTCCCGAGCCGGCGAGCGATCTCGCCTGCGCCGCGCCCAAGCCGGCGGAGGGTGACAACAGCAACCTGCGCTGCTTCGATCAGCGCCGACGCTTCGGCTTCGATCTGTTGTATCCGCTCTCGCGCTATCTCGATGGGCTGACTCGAGAGCGCGTGCCATCGCGGCGCCTGGACGCGCGCGGGCAGCCGCAGCAGGTGAGAAATCCCATCTTCCCGCCGGGCGGTCGCCGCCGCGAGCAAGTCTTCTTGGCCGGCATCGTCGGCGTGCCCTGGCAAGATTTGGCGACAGCGGAGAGCCTCGCGCCGGACGCGCCGCTCGAGTACCTGAGCGGCGCGGAGTTGGTGGCGCAAGATCGTTGGGCGTTGCTGCTGGGCGATCCGGGAGATGCCAGCAGGCCTCCCGCTCCGCCCGCGGACAAGCTCATGTTCGAGACGCCGTATGACCGCACGCAGCTCTTCGGGGCGGCGCCGCACCCGCTGCTCGGCAGCGCCGCCGCGCTCGCGCCCGCGACCAGCAGGGTGCGCTCGAACGTGATCAACGGCCACGAAATCAACAACCATGATTTCGCAGATCTGCAATACGCCTGCATCTTCGAGCTCGCTCAGCCGCGACGCGACTGCACGAGCGCCGGCTGTGACTGCCGCGCGGACGAGCTCGACTACAACCGGCCCATTTGCGACGGCACCACTCAGCGCTACGCCAAGGCCTACCCCAGCGTGCGTCCGCTGCGGCTCTTGGCCGAGCTGTCGCGGCTCGGCGACACCGCCATCGCGGCCTCGATTTGTCCCAAGGCGCTGGCGCTCGACGAGGCCGATCCCGCTTATGGCTATGGTCCGGCCGTCTCCGCCATCGTGCGGGCGCTGACGCCCGCGCTCGTCAAAGCCGCGCCGTGAGCCGTGAGCGCCGTAAGCGCGCTGAGCGCGCTCAGCGGTAGCCGCGCGCTTGCAGGGAGAACAGCCGCGCGTAGTGGCCGTCCTTGGCCATGAGCTGCTCGTGGCTGCCCAGCTCGACGACGCGGCCTGCGTCGATGAGCGCGATCTGATCGGCCATGCGCACGGTCGAAAAGCGGTGTGAGATGAGGATCGCGATGCGGCCCTGCGTCAACTTGCGAAAATGCTCGAACACCAGCGCTTCCGCGGCGGCGTCCATGGCCGCGGTGGGCTCATCGAGCACCAAGATGTCGGCTTCGCTGCGCATGAAGGCGCGCGCCAGGGCGATCTTCTGCCATTGCCCGCCCGAGAGCTCGCGTCCGTCTTTGAACCACTTGCCGAGCTGGGTGTGGTAGCCGGCTGGGAGCTCGGCGATCATCGCGTCGGCCATGCCCTCCTCGGCCGCCTTGTGCCAGCGCGCTTCGTCGTCGAAGTGGCGCACGTCGCCCGCGCCGACGTTCTCCCCGACGATGAACTGGTAGCGCGCGAAGTCCTGAAAAATGACGCCGACGCGCCGGCGTAGCGCGCTCTCGTCCCAGGCCTCGAGATCCAGCCCGTCGAGGGTGATGCGGCCGGAGGTCGGGCTGTACAGGCGCGTGAGCAGCTTGATCAGCGTGGTCTTGCCGGAGCCGTTCTCGCCCACCAGCGCCAGCGACTGCCCGGGCTTCAGCTCGAGCTCGATGTCACTCAGCGCGGGCGAGCTCGCGCCGGGGTACGTGAAGCTCACCTTCTCGAAGCGAATGCCCGCGCTGGGATCCGGCCCCTGCAAGAGCCCGCGCTCGCGGCGCGGCGCCGGCGTCTCCAGGTAGTCATAGAGCGTCGAGAGGTACAGGTTGTCCTCGTACATGCCGCCGATGGAGCTCAAGCTGCTGGAGACGGCGCTCTGTCCGCTGCGAAACAGCGACAGGTACATCGTCATTTGGCCCAGGGTGATGCGGCCGTACACGGCGTTGGCCGCGATCCAGGCGTAGGCACCATAGAGGGTGAGAGTACCGAGCAGCCCGAGGGCGAAGCCCCAGCCGTCGCGGCGCAGGGTGAGCGCGCGGTCCTCGGCGTACAGGCGCGCGAAGATATCGCGATAGCGAGCCAGCAGCCGTGGCCCCAGCTCGAACAGCTTCACCTCTTTGGCGTGATCTTCGCGCGCGAGCACGCTCTCGAGGTAGAGCTGCTGGCGGCTCTCGGGGGCGCGGAAGCGAAACAGGCGGAAGGCATCACCGGAGAATTTCGCCTCGGCCACGAAGGCGGGCACGCCCGCGAGCACTAGGCACAGCACCGCGAGCGGCGAGAAGCGCAGCAGTAAGGTGCTGTAGCTCAGCAGCAAGATCAGGTTCTGCACCAAACCGAAGGAGCGCATCACCAGCGAGAGCGGCCGTGAAGAGGCCTCGCGTCGCGCGCGCGTGAGCTTGTCGTAAAACTCGGAGTCTTCGAACTGGACCAGCTCCAGCGTCAGGGCCTTCTCCAGGATCATCGCGTTCACGCGCTGGCCGAGCTCGGCGCGCAGCAAGGACTGGCAGAGCCCCGTTCCGCGCTGGACGGCGGCGGCTACGGCTACCAGCGCTCCCTCGGACGCCACGAGCCACAGCACCCGGCCGAGCTCCGGCGTCGCGCCCGCCGCCACCCGCGCGACGCCCGCGACGACCGCGTCCACGATCAGCGCGCCGACATAGGCGATGCCAGCGGGCAGCGCGCCGGCCGCGAGCGCGAGTAACGCTAGCGCCACGCTGAGGCCCCGGCTGGTCGCCCACACGAGCTCGAACGCGCGCCGCCAATACGAAAAAACCTTCGTAAAACCCGGGTTGATCCCCGAAGCGGACGAGCCGGGCAGCGACAACGAAGCTGTCTATAGCGCACCGCAGAGCTGGCCCGGGATCGCCCGGTCGGGCAGGTGCGCTGCGGGCGCGCGCCGCCGCGTTGGGCGACTCATGTGGGATGGCGTCCGATATGTCCCGTGCGCTCCCGTACGCGAGCGGCGCGGATCTTTCCGAGCGCGTGCGCGCCGCCTTCTTCGCCGCCGACGCTGGTTTTTGCCCTCGGATCCCGAGGGGTTGTGCTGCGCTGTTCGCGACCGCTGCACATCCGAGGATCGTTGATTTCGAAGTCACCACTCGCCGCTGAGTGCGCTATTCTCCTGGGAGAAGGGGCGCGACCTCGGTCGCGCAGATTGTCCCGCAGCGGGTGTCGAGGCCCGTTGCTGCTTGGCATTTTGCTTTTGTTGTTTCGCGAAAGGCCGCCTACGCCCGAGGGAGGGCCGGATGACCAAAGCCCATCGCCGACGTCGCTCAGAGTTGATCGTTCGCTGCGTTCCTATGCTTCGCGCCTATGTGCGCGAGGCCTTCGATGATCGGGAGCTCGCTTCCGACGTGTTCCAGGAGGTGCTGCTCAAGCTCCTCAGCATGCCCGAGGCTCCGGAAGA
Source organism: uncultured Sorangium sp. (assembly GCA_966250485.1). Classification (GTDB taxonomy): domain Bacteria; phylum Myxococcota_A; class Polyangia; order Polyangiales; family Polyangiaceae; genus PMG-095. The sequence continues at coordinate 20,304 of CBINHN010000043.1, forward strand.
CCTGCCGGGCTTCGTCGAGCTGGCGCGGCGCACAGCGCTCGAAATCGCCGCCAGCTACTTCCTGCCGGACGGCGAGCTGCCGCTCGAAGAGGAGCCGCTCGATCCGCTCAGCGATCCCGAGGGTCTGGTGGACGCGCGCGAAGCCCTCGCGCGCGCCGTCGATCGCTTGGGCGACGACGCGCGGGAGCTGCTCGTCCGTCGCTACGTCCTGGGCGAGAACGCTCGTGAGCTGTCGAACGGCCGGCGGCAAAGCCCCGCGGCGCTGCGCGTGAGGCTCATGCGTTTACGCTCCGCTGCGCGCACCGCCCGCTGATCCTGGCCTTCCCCTCGTTCGGGGTCGATGCTAAACAGGGCGCTCCTGCAGCGAGAAACTCATGAGCGGCCATTCCAAGTGGGCGACAATAAAGAGGAAAAAGGGAGCCACTGATGCCGCGCGCGGCAAGGTGTTCACCAAGCTGACGCGCGAAATCGTGACCGCCGCGCGTATTGGCGGTGGTGACCTCACCGGCAACTCCCGCCTGCGCAAGGCCGTCGCGGACGCGCGGCAGCAGCAGATGCCCGGCGACAACATCAAGCGCGCGATCCAGCGTGGCACTGGTGAAATCGAGGGCGCCGCGTTCGAAGAGGTCCTTTACGAGGGGACCGGCCCGGGCGGGACGTTGTTCCTCGTGGAGGGCATGACCGACAACCGCAACCGCACCGCCGCCGAGATCCGCAAGATCTTCGAGAAGCACAGCGGCTTGATGGGCGGCTCGGGCACCGCGGGCTGGGCGTTCGACCGCATGGGCGTCATCACGCTCGAAAAGAGCAGCGTGAGCGAGGACCAGGTGATGGAGACCGCGGTCGGCGCCGGCGCGGAAGACTACCGGGATGAAGGCGAGCTGTGGACGGTCTACACGCCTCCCAACGACCTGGATCGGGTGAGCGCGGCGTTCGAAGCGGCCAAGCTCGTCATGCAATCGAGCAAGGTCGCCTACGTGCCGAAGAACAAGAAGCCGGTCAGCGGGCGCGAAGCAGAGGTGTGCTTGAACCTGGTCGACGCGCTCGACGATCACGACGACGTGCAGAACGTCTTCGCCGACTTCGACATCAGCGACGAAGAGCTGTCGCGCATCGCAGCGAGCAGCTGACGCCGCCCGCTGCTCCCGCCTACAGCGACGGCCAGCGAAACTGCACGGCCGTGAAGTAGGTGAACGCCATGTGCGAGACGGCGACGGGCGGCAGGCGCCCGAGCCGTCCCGCGAGGAAGCTCCATACCAGTCCGGCCCCGAACGCCGCGGTGGGCAGCAGCGGATTGAGCCCAGCCACCGGGTCGCGCAGCGCGAACAGCGTCGGAGAAATCGTGAGGGTGTAGAGCAGCGTCGCGAGCAGCCAGCCGCGCCGCGTGCCCACTCGATCCGTGACGAGGTCGAGCACCATACCGCGCCAGACCAGCTCTTCGGCCACGGGGATCAACAGCACCGCGGCGCTGAGCGCGATGCTGTGCTGAACCACGTCGGGATCGCCGAGCTGGATGTAGATGCGGTAGAGCCAGGCCTGGCGCGGCGTTCCGCTGGGCGCGAGCGCGCTGCGCCCGAGCCAGGACGCCATCAAGAGCAGCATGGCCGCGAGCGCGCCGATCGAGAGATCCCCCCAGCGCGGCGCCAGCCTGTCGAGCAAGGTGCCCTGCTCCCAAAAATGATGCAGCGCGAGGGCGCCGAGCAGCGCGTAGGGCACCGCGAGGATCACGAAGAACCAAGGGGTACCCGCGAAGGTCTCGCGGAAGGCGAGGCCATGCGCCAGGGTCAAGAGCAGAACGCTGAGCGCGACTCGCTTCATCGGCCGAGCTCCCGCAGCCGCGCCGCCACCCACTCCAGCAACTGATCCGCGGCGTCCTCCTTGTTCAACGTGCCCAGATCGGTGTGCTCCTTCTCCGACACCAGCACCGCGCGCACGTCGTCGCGCTCGATCGATTCATCGGCGCGATTCGCGACCACGAGGTCGAGCTTCTTTTTTTGCAGCTTCTCGCGGGCTCGCGCCACGACGCCGTCGTCGTCGTCGGTCTCCAGCGCGAAGCCGACCAGCACCGGCAGCTGCCCCGCGCGCGCCTCACCGATCTCCGCGATTAGATCTGGATTGGGCTCGAGCTCTAGCGTGAGCGGGCCTTTGCCGCGTTTCAGCTTGGTGGCGTGCGTCTCGAGCGGGCGATAGTCGGCCACGGCCGCGGCCATGATCAGCGCGTCCGCCGCCGAGAGATCGGGGTGCAGCGCTTGCCACAGCGCGCCGCGCATAGCGAGCGCGCTGCGCACATCCACGCGCGTGACGCCGGTGGGCGTGGGCAGGGCCACGGGGCCGCTGATCAGCGTGACGCGCGCGCCGTGCATGGCCGCGCGCTCGGCGATCGCGAAGCCCATTTTTCCGGAGGAGCGGTTACTCAGCGTGCGCACCGGATCGAGGTCTTCCGCCGTGGGTCCGGCGCTGATCACCAGGTGCCGGCGCCGCAGCGTGGGCTGCGTCAGCCGCGCGACGACGAAGCCCAAAATCAGCTCCGGCTCCGCCATACGGCCGAGGCCGCTCTCTCCCGACGCGACCTCGCCCCGCACTGGGCCGACGAAGCCGACCCGCTGATCTTGCGCCAGCAGCTCGACGTTGCGCTGCGTGGCGCGATGCTCCCACATGTTGGGGTGCATCGCGGGGGCGACCAACACGGGGCACCTCGCGCACAGCGCCAGGGCCGCGACCAGATCGTCCGCTCGGCCCGCGGCGAGCCGCGCGAGCACGTCTGCCGTGGCCGGCACCACCAGAATCAAATCCGAACGGCGCGCGAGATCGACGTGCAGCTCGCCACCTTGCGCCGGCGCGAACATGTCGCTGTGCGGCGGTCGCCCGCACAGCCCCGCGAAGGTCGCCGCTCCGACGAACTCGGCAGCGCCGCGGCTCATCACCACCTCGACCTCGGCGCCCTCACGCTGCAGTAGCCGCAGCACGATGACGGCTTTGTACGCCGCGATGCTGCCGGTGACGCACAGCGTGATGCGCTTGCCGACCAAGCGCCGGCGGACTCGCGGCTCGGGCGGGTGCGAGCTGGGGCGAGGATCAGCGAGCGAGGGCACGGGGGGCTCGGACGCGGGCTTGATCGAGCTCATCGAGCGCGACTTTACACAGAACGCCGGCTTCTCGGGTGAGGGGAGACGTAGCGACTCGACGGATCGTAGAAGCGCCAGGGTTTTTCCGCCCAATCCCCGGCGTAGTCGACGCCGACCCGCGCCGAGCGAAGCACCTTGCAGCGCGCTCCCTGCGCGAGAAATAGCGGCCCGCGCGTGAGATCCGCGCCGTACAGCTCGCGCGCGATGCCGAACGCCTGGCACAGCTTTCCGGGCCCGTTGGTCAGCTCCCGGCGGTCCGCGGCTAGGCCGCGCCGTTCGGCCATCAGCTCCACGCCCTCGAGCGGCTCCACCGCGCGGATGAGCACCGCCTCCGGAGCGCCTTCGCGCGTCGTGACGAGGTTGAAGTGCCAATGCATGCCGTAAACGAAGAAGACGTAGGCGTGCCCGGGAGGTCCGAACATCACCTCCGTGCGCGCGGTGCGCCGGCCACCATACGAGTGTGCCGCTCGGTCCAACGGGCCGCGGTACGCCTCCGCTTCCACGATGCGCCCGCTGAGCCGCCCGTACGGGGAGTCGTGCACCAGGATGGCGCCAATGCAGTCGCGCGCGACGCGCAGCACGGGGCGCGCGTAGAACTCACGCGGCAACGGCGTCAGCGCAGTCAGAACCCGAGCCAGCGCCCACCCTGATACACGACCAGGCTCGCGAGATACGCGAGGCCCGTCATGTACGCGAACATGAAGGCCGGCCAGCGCCAGCTGCGCGTCTCCCGCCGCACCACGGCCAGCGTGCTCATGCACTGGCAGGACAGCGCGAAGAACACCATCAAGGACAGCCCGACAAGCGGAGTGTACGTGGGCCGTCCATCCGCGCGCCGCTCGTCGCGCATTTTTTCACGCAGCGGCGCGGCTTCGTTGTCGAGGTCGCCGAGGCCATACACGAGGCCCAGGGTCGAGACGAACACCTCACGCGCCGCGAACGCTCCGATGATGCCGACGCCGAGCTTCCAGTCGAAGCCCAGCGGTCGAATGACGGGCTCGATGGCCTTGCCCAGCTGACCGCCCAAGCTCTGCTCGATCGCCGCGTGTGGGTTCGGCTCGCTGCCGTCCGCGCGCGCGGACGCCGCCACCGGGCGCGCGTTCGCCGCTGCCGCGACCGCGGGCGCTGACGGCGCGTCGCTGCGTGGGTCCGGTTTGGGAAAAGAGAGCAGCGCCCAGAGCACGATGGTGAGGCCCAAAATCACCGTGCCCGCCTCTTTCAGGAACACCGTCGCGCGCTCCCACATCAGCTTCAAGGTGCCGCGCAGGCTGGGCACGCGGTAGGGCGGCAGCTCGAGCAGGAGCGGCATGCGTCGCGCGCGCACCACCGTGCGCCCCAGGATGCCGGCCGCGACCAGCGTGGTCGTGAGCGAGAACACGTACATCGCCACGAGCAGCGCGCTCTGCAGCGAGAAGAAGCCGAGCTTCATGTCCGGCGGAAACAGCGCGGCGATGATCAAGCTGTAGACGGGCAGGCGCGCCGAGCAGGTCATCAACGGCACGACCAACATCGTGAGCAGACGGTCGCGCTGCCGTTCCATGGTGCGCGTCGCCAGGATCGCGGGCACGGCGCAGGCGAACCCGGACAGCATGGGGATGAAGGCCCGCCCGTGCAGTCCGAGCGCCTTCATCACGCGATCCATGAGGTAGGCGACGCGCGCCATGTAGCCGGTGTCCTCCAGGATGCCGATGAAGAAGAACAGCAGCAGGATTTGCGGCAAGAACACCACGACGTTGCCGACGCCGCCGATCACTCCTTGCGTGATGAGGTCACGCAGTACGCTGGCGGGCAGCAGCGCCACGACGCCGTTCGAGAGCCAGCCGAAGGCGTCCTCGATCAGCGAGATGGCCGGGTCCGACCAGGAGAAGAGCGCCTGGAACACCACGAGCATCACCGCCACGAAGCTCAGAAAGCCGAGCACGGGGTGCAACAGCACGCGGTCCACCCGCTCGGAGAGCTTGCGCTTCGGCGGGTGCACGTCGAGCCGCGCGTAGAGCGCGGGCAGCTGGCCGTCGATGACGGCGTAGCGGCTGCCGATGATCTCGAGATCGAGGTCGCGGCCGCTCTTCTCGCGCACCTCGCGGCAACGCTCGCGCAGCTCGTTGGGAATACCCTCCAGCTCGTCATCGTCGTCGATGCTGGACAGCGCCCACAGCGCGAGCGCGCGCTTTCGCTCGACGCTGCCGGAGAGGAAGCTCGGCAGTACGTCCGCGACGCGATCGACGTCCGCGAGCAGCGCCGGCGGATAGCGCACCTCGGCGCGGCCGCTGGGCGGCGTCGCCAAGGCGTCCACGATGGCTTGCTTCAGCTCGGCGACGCCCGCGCCTTGGCGCGCGTTGGTGGCGACGCAGGGCACGCCCAGCCAGGCGGACAGCGCGGCCAGGCTCGGTGGATTGTCGCCCACCTCGTCGATCATGTTCACCGCGAGCAGCAGCGGTACGCGCAGCTCCACCAGCTGCAGCGCCAAATACAGGTTGCGCGCGAGCTGCCCGGCGTCCACCACCACGACGCACAGCGCTGGCGTGGCGTTGCCGAACGCGCCGAGGATCGCGGAAATGGCGAGCTGCTCCTCCGCGGAGCGCGCGGCGAGCGAGTAGGTTCCGGGCACGTCGGCGAGCTCGAACGGATCGCCGTGCTCGGGCCGAACGAGCCCGGTCCGGCGCTCGACGGTGACGCCGGGGTAGTTTCCGATGCGCGCGTTTTGCCCGGTCATGGCGTTGAACAACGTCGTCTTGCCGACGTTCGGATTGCCGACGAGCAGCACCAGGCGCGAGCTGGCCTCCACGCGGAGCTCGCGCGCGGGGCGCGCAGGGCTCGGGTCGCTGCTGGTCGCGATGCTCACGGGGTGCCTCGCGCCGAGTCCGCGACGAGCTTCGGCCCCGTGGTAGCGGCGCGCGTGTCATCGCGGGCCGGCACGCTGAGCGCGTCGCGCGTCGCGGCGACCTCCACCTCGAGCGCCTCGTTGCGGCGAATCGAGAGGCTCGCGCCGCGCACCAAGAGCTCGAGGGGATCGCCGAGCGGCGCGACGCCCACGAGCTCCACGCGCGTGCCGGGCAAGATGCCGAGCTCCATCAAGCGCCGTCGAAACGAGCCGCACCCGCCAACGCGGATCACGGTCGCCACGGCGCCGACAGCCAGCTCGGCCAAGTTCATCGTCGTATGCTAGCCTTTTTGAAAACGACTATCAAATTCAAGCGTGAGGCTCTCAGCCGAAGCCCTTCGGCCGGGAAAAGCCCGCGTTACGGATGGCGGCCGCAAGGGCGGCCGCGTCGACCGAGCGCGGCAGAACGCGCAGCACCTCCGTGAGACCCTCGAGCATGTTGCGAGCGGAGGAGAAGCGTCGCAACGGATCGCGCTCGAGCGCGCGGTGCACCACGCTGCACAGCCCGAGCGGCAGCGACGGTCGTTCCCGGCTGAGCAGCGGGATGCGGCACTCCTTCACCTTGGTGACGACGTCCAGATCGGTTTCGCCCTGGAACAGCCGCTTGCCGGCCAGCGCTTCCCACAGCACCACGCCCAGGCTGAAGATGTCCGTGGCCACGCTGGGTGGCACGCCGGTGAGCAGCTCTGGCGAGAGATAGCTGAGCTTGCCCTTCACCACGTTGGGCCGGGTGATTTGCCGGCGGTCGCTGGCGCGGGCCAGACCGAAGTCAGCGAGCTTGGTCACGCCGCTGACGTCCAACAAAATATTTCCGGGTGTCACGTCGCGATGCAGGATCGGTGAGGGCCGGCCGTGCTCGTTCATGTGAAAGTGCGCGGCGTCGAGCGCGCGCAGCACCTCGATCCCGATGGCGCTGACGAGCTCCCACGGGGCCGTCTCACCTCGCGCGTGAAAGGTCTCCAGCCACTGACCGAGGTGAGGTCCGCGCACGAGCTCGGAGACGAGGTAGCGCTCCCCGTTCTCGTCCGAGCCAAAGTCATAGACTTGGACGATGTTGGGGTGCTGGAGCAAGCCGCCGACGCGCGCTTCTTCCACGAACATCTCCAAGACTTCGAGGAAGCCGCGGCACGAAGGATCGATGCGCTTGATGGCGACCGGGCGCCGAAAGCCGTCCGCGCCGTGCAAGAAGCCGCGCCAGACCACGGCCATGCCGCCCTTTCCGAGCGGCTCTACGAGCTCGTAACGTCCGGACAGGATGCGGCCTGGATGATCTTCGAGAGGGTCGGCCATGGCTTCGCCGGGCAAGCAGGCCTAGCACCACTCGGGCGCGCCCTACAGCTTCTCCGGCTCTCAGCCCAGCAGCTCACCGCCCGACGCCGGGGGAGGCTCGCCGAGGACGCGGGGCGCGACCGGCTCGGGCAGCGCTTGCGGGTGAAAACCGCTATAGACGATCCAGGTCGCGAGCGCGCCGAGGGCCACCGGGATCGAGAATACGGCCGGCCACGCCACGCCGCCGCTCGCGAGCTGTGCGCGCGTGAGCGCCGCGCCGCAGCTCAGCTGCCCGAGCAAGTTGCCGGCGCCGACCGTCGCGGCGATCAGCAACGCCTGCGAGCTGGCGCGCGCTCCGGCCGGCGCGACGCGATCGATGGCCACCTGCGCCACGATGGAGCCGCACACCACGTTCACGCCGTGCAGCGCCTGCACGCCGAGCACGAGCGCGGCCGGCGTGCCGAGCGCGTAGGCCACGAAGCGCAGCGGCCAGGCCAAGATCCCGACGACGAACACTCGGCGCAGCCCGAAGCGCCCAATCAGAAGCGCGAGCAGCGGGAACAACAGCAGCTCGAGCAGCTGTGAGATCGAGGACCAGCGGCTCGCGCTGGCGAGGGTGAAGCCGAGCCCCGTCTTCTCGTCCGTGTAGAACAGCGGCCACAGCATGAAGTGAAACTGCAGGCACGCCGAGGCCAGCCCCGCGCCGAGCACCAGCGCTCGGTAGCTACGATCGCGGAGCAACGAGATCGCGTCGAGGAACGCGAAGGCGCGGCGCGGTGCGGGCAGGGGCGGGGTGTGCGGCAACGTGAGCGCGTACAGCGCGCCGAGCCCGGAGACCAGCGCCGCGGCGTGGAACGTGCTGCGCGTGTGCGCGAGCTGCTCCAGCGCGCCGCCGAAGCGCTGCATATAAGCGCTCGTGGCCCACAGCGCGAGGATCCAAGAGACGGTGCCCCACACGCGGGTGCGGCCGATACCGCGCGAGTCGCGCAGATGATGGAAGGCGATGGAGAACGACAGCACGCTGGCGGGCGCAGCGGACAAGCCGACGATGGCCATGGCCAGCAACATCTCGCTGAACGAGCTGGCGCGCCCCGCGAGCAGCAACGCGACGCCGCGCAGTAGGCCGACGGCCGCGAACGAGCGCTCCGCGGGGAACAGACGATCCGCCACCGAGCCGATGATCGGCGGCGCGATCAGCGCGCTGAGCGGTCCGGTAGCGTACACCAACGCGATCTCGCCGGCGGAGAGGCCGAGCGTCTTCGACAGATGCAGCGAGAGCAGCGGGAAGTAAGCGCCGGCGACCGCCAGGTCGATGAAGAACATCAACGAAAGGCGCACGGAGAGCCAAGGCGGCCCTGGTTTCGAAGCGTGGCTCGGCATGCGCGGCGCGGTCTATAGCACTACGGCCGCGCCGGCCTTTCGCTGCGGGCGCGAGCGCTTACGGCGCTGGCGCGGCGCCTCCAGGTTGGCCTCGAGCGTGGCGGTCACGGTCTCGAGCACCGCGCGCGCGCTGGAGAGCGGCGCGGCTGGAATCGTTTCCAGAGCTTGCTTGACAGCCGCTTCCACGCTGGCCGCGCTGAGCACGTCGAGCTGCTTGCCCTTCACCGTCAAGCGCAGCAGTGAGCGACGGCGGTCGCGCGGATCGGCGCGGCGCGCCAGCAGGCGCGCGCTCTCCAGGCGCTTCAGCACGCCGGTCAGGGTGCTGGGGTGCAAATGCAGGAGCAGCGCGAGCTCGCCGGCCGGCAGATCGGGGAAGCGGCCGACGATGCGCAGCACCAAGCGCTGCGGCGCGGTGACGCCCAGCGTCGGTTTCATGCGCTTGGAGGTGCGGTTCAAGGCGTGATCGAGCCGCCACAACAGGCGCATGAAATCCAGGACAGCGCCCAGGTTCGTCACGGTCTTTTCGGCGGCGCGCCGCTGCGAGGACTTCACGGAAGCGCCGGAGTTTCAGCATTTCGTGCGCCGCGGTCAACCGCTGTAGGCCGGCGTCGGTCCTCCGAGCGTGGCGGTCCGGTTCCATTGGTGTTGCAACTAATTCGCACAATGTATCAATGATCGCTTCGCCTTAGCTGCGTCGACTGCTAGGAGATCCGGGCGGCGCGCGCCGCCCGATGCCCTCCAATCGTCTGCCAACGCCGCTGCCGATCTCGCAACCCGCGCGCTCCGTCTGGGACCGCATGTTTCGCGCCCTCGTACGGCGCCTGCGTCTCCTGCTGCGCTTGCGCCGCTTGTACGTGCTGCGCGCGGCGCTCCGCTTCGCGCCCACCGAAGCACAGCTGCTATTCGCGCTCACCGTCGGGATCGGCGTCGCGTGCGGGTTCGCGGCGGTCGCGTTCCACCTCAGCATCGAGGCGGTGGAGCATCACTTGATCGACCCGGCGCTGGCCGCGCCCGGCAAATCTTGGATCGCTTGGACGCTGCTGGTGCCCACGCTCGGCGGCCTGCTGTGCGGCGCGCTGCTCGAGAAGGTGGTGCCCAACGCGCGTGGCAGCGGCATCCCGCAGGTCAAGATCGCCTTCGCTCGTGAAGGCGGCGGCATACGGCTACGGGACGCGGTGGGGAAGTTCCTCATCGGCTCGTTGCAGATCGGCTCCGGCGCGTCGCTCGGTCGTGAGGGGCCCACCGTGCAGATCTGCGCTGGGATCGCCAGTCGCTTGGGCAAGCTCCTGCGGCTCTCGCCGAAGAGCCAGCGCCGGCTGCTGCCGGTAGGAGTCGCGGCGGGCATCGCCGCGGCGTTCAACGCGCCCATCGCGGCGGTGACGTTCACGATCGAAGAGGTCGTCGGCAACCTGGATCAGGCGGTGCTCTCCGGCGTGATCGTCGCGGCTGCGCTGGCCGCGGTGATCGAACGCAGCATCCTGGGCGAGAACTCTATCTTCGAGGTGCCGACCTCGTACGGCATGCGGCATCCGTCCTCGCTCCTGATTTATGCCTTGATCGGCTTGGGCGCGGCGCTGGCTTCGTGGCTGTTCAGCGAATCACTCCTGCGACTGCGCGCTTGGTTCCGGCGGCTACGCCGCCCCCCGCAGTGGGCACGACCGGCCATCGGCGGGCTGGTGACGGGCGCGCTAGCGGTGGTCGCGTTCGAGTTCCTGGGCGCCAAGGGCATCACCGGCGGCGGCTACCCGACGCTGGGAGAGGCGCTCAGCGGCCAGCTTGCCTGGCGCGTGATGCTAGCGCTGAGCGTGCTGAAGATCGGCGCGACGGTGTTTTCGTACTCGAGCGGCGGCGCCGGCGGCATCTTTGCTCCCTCGTTGTTCATCGGCGGCACGCTGGGTGGCGCCATCGGCACGCTGGACCACACGTTGCTGCATCACGAGGATCCGATCGGCGCGTTCGCGCTGGTGGGCATGGGCGCGGTCTTCGCCGGCGTCATTCGCGCGCCGATCACGTCCGTGTTGATCATCGTAGAGATGACGCGCGGCTATTCGCTGATCCTGCCGCTCATGATCGCGAACATGACGGCTTACGTGATCGCGCGCCGTCTGCGGCCGAACCCCATTTACGAGGCGCTGCTGGAGCAAGACGGCGTTCACCTCGGCCCCGTCGAGCAGCGCGACGTCCTGGAGCGCAGCCGCGTGGAGCAGGGCACGGATTTCTCGAGCCAGTGGAGCGCCGTGACACCCGGGGAGCGCGCCAGCCAGATCACGCTGCTGGCGCAGAGCAACCCGCGCCAACACGTCTATCCGGTGGTGGACTCCGAGCGGCGCGTGCTCGGCATCATCACGCCCGACGAGCTCGAGATCTTACGCAGCGAGCCGGAGCTCCTACCGCTCGCCAACGCGCTGGATTTGATGCGCCTGCCCGTGACGGTGCGGCGCCACGAGTCGCTGCGTGCGGCCTTCGACGCCATGCTGTCGCACGGCATCCGCGAGGTGCCGGTCATCGACGACGAAGGCCGCTTTGTCGGGATCATCAGCGAAGGAGCCATCGCCAGCGCCTACGCGCGCCAGCGCCAGGTGGACGCTTCGCTCAACCCGCCACGGCGGCCGGGTCCATCCATAGCACCTCCCAATGGTGGCCCTCGGGATCATAGAAGCTAGAGCCGTACATGAAGCCGTGATCCACGGGCGGCATCGCCGGGCTGCCGCCGGCCGCCAGCGCCTTCTTCACGAGCTCGTCCACCTCCGCGCGGCTGCTGCAGGATAACGCGAACAAGCCCTCCGAGTGCGTCTCGGTGTTGCAAATCGCCCGCTTGGTGAAGGTCTTGAAGAAGGGCTCGGTGAGGAACATCACGAAGGCCTCCTCGCTGAGCACCATGCAGGCCGCTTTGTCATCGGTGAAGCGGGCGTTGAACTCGAAGCCGAGCTTCTTGAAAAACTCCATGGTGCGGTTCAGATCGCGGACGGCCAGGTTGACGAACAGCTTGCGGGTATTGACGGTGGTCATGGTCGTGTCCTCGTGGGGTCGATAGGGGCTCGAGCGTGCAGGGCATCAATGGCGTGCCAGCAGGGCGCGGACGCGAAGGTCGCGTAGCCACAAGCCTCCCCACAGCAGCGCGGCGATGTACGTCGGAAACAGGATGTGGCTGAAGAGCGGGTTACCGACGCGCAAATGGGTCGCTACCGCGCCGCCCAGATAGCCCGTCCACAGCACCGCGCCGAGCACGGCCGTGCGCGGCACCAGGGCTACGATCAAGCACGCGAGCTCGATGATCCCGATGGTCAGCACGGAGCTCGCCGGATATCCGAGCTCGACGGTGCTTTGCGTCGCCGCTTCAGTCAGCGAGAGCTTCAGGCTGGCGTCGAAGATCAGGAACGCGAGCGCAATGCCGCTCAAAATGCGGCCGGTACGCACCGCCGCGCGCGATGGCGCGCTGGCGGACGAAGCAGAATCCTGAACATCGGCAGAGCGCTGGGCTGAGGTCGTCGTCATCGCGAGGTTCTCCGTTTGGTGAGGTCGATGGGTAGACTCCTACTGACCCGAAGAATCATCGGTGACGGCACAAAAAAATCGCTCGAGCGCCGCGACGCAGACCGAGCGCTGTGCCGACGGGAATTCAAACGCGCGAAATTACGCCGCTTCTAGGGTTGTGCGGGCAGCTCCAGAGGGCAGCCGAATAGGGGAAACAGCGTCTCCGTGTCGAGAAAGGAGGTGATCGCGGCGATGCGATCGCCGGCGAGCTCGAGCGTGAGCAGGGCCCACGCGGCGTGACCGCTGCCGTCCGGCTTGCGGCGATACTGTGCGAATGCGGGGGCGCCGCAAGCGCGGGTCGCGAGCAAGCGTGAGCCCTCGCAGTCCCTGCCGCGGCCGAGCAGCCAAGCACGGATGGTCTCGGGGCCGCGCAGCCACAGCGTAAAGGGCGGCATCGAGAGCACCGCGTCCTCGCGCAACAACGTCGTGAGCGCGTCGACGTCGTAGCGCTCGAACGCGGCCATGTAGCGCTCGACGAGCGCCGCTTGTTGCTCGGAGAGGTTCGCGTGCGCCTCGCCGAGATCGCGGCTGGCCAGCGTGGCGCGCGCGCGCTGCAGGGCGCTGTTCAGGGCCGGCAGTGACATGTCCAGGATCTCCGCTGCTTCGGCGGCGGCGCAACCGAGGACCTCGGTGAGCAGCAGCGCGGCCCGCTGCTTCGGCGGAAGGTGTTGCAGCGCCGCGACGAACGCCAGGCGCGTGCTCTCCTTCAAGATGGTCTGCGTCGCGGGATCGACGTCGTCCGGGATGGCGCGGGCATCCGCGATCGGCTCGAGCCAGTGACTGCGTGGCTTGCTCTCCAGGGTGTCGTGAATCGTGCCTTCGGGCCCCTCGAGCGGGCGCATCTTGCGGGAGGCGTCCGACAGCGCGTCGAGACACACGTTGGTGGCGATGCGATAGAGCCAAGTTCGCAGCGAGGAGCGCCCGTCGAAGCGCTCCAGGTTGCGCCAGGCGCGCACCATGCATTCCTGCACCGCGTCCTCTGCGTCCACCGCCGAGCCCAGCATGCGGTAGCAATGGCCGGTGAGGGCGCGGCGGTGCGCTTCGAGCTCGAGCAAGTTGTCGGACATGGCGCGGCAATTTATCACGCCGCGGCGCGTGAGCAGCCACACGGCCGACTCCCCAGAGTTACGGCCGTCGCGTAGCCACAAAAGCCAAGCGCCACCACGATGGCTCGTGATGGCGCTCGGCCGCGCTGGGCTCGCTGTCGCGAGCCCAGCGTCAGGCGTGTCTCACATGAAGACGGAGAGACGAACACCCATCTGGCGCGGCGGGTTGAAGAACCGCAGGTTCAGCCCGGGCGTGTTGATGAGCGAGGTCATGTGCGCTTCGTCCGTGACGTTGTTGATGAAGCCGTCCAGGCGCAGCTTGCCGTTCGCTTGCGTGTAACCCACGCCGATGTCGAGGCGCGTGTAACCCGGGACCACGTCGCTGAGGTTCGGATCGATGACGCCGTTGGGGTCACGGCCCTCACCGTTGAACGGCGTCATGTACTGCTTCGTCTTGGTCTGAGCCGAGACGATCCAGTCGAAGTAGCCGATGCCGGTCTGGATCGTCTGACCGAGCGAGTAGTTGATCGAGAACACGGGCGCGCGCGGCAGGAACTTGCCGTTGATGCTGGCCGTCTTGTCCGTGCCGAAGGTGGCGCGGGTGTCGACCAGGTCACCATCCACGAACTTCGCGTCGAGCAACAGCGCCGCCGCCTTGGCGACGAAGCCGGCCGGCAAGCGGCCGATGCCCTCGGCCTCGATACCGAGCACGCGTGAGTTCGCTGCGTTGTAGCGGACGGCGGCGGCCGCGGTGACCGGCATCGCGGAGCCAGCCTGGTTCGGATCGATCAGCTGCTGCACGGTCTGCAGCTGCAGGTCGCGGTAGTTGTACCAGAAGGCCGAGACGTTGGCGGTGAGCGCCCGGTCGAAGAACTCGTTCTTGGTACCGATTTCGGTCGAGTAAATCACCTCGGGCTTGTAGGTGCGGGCGACGCTGGAGGGCGGCGAGGTGTCACCGGGGGTGCGCGGGAACACGAAGTTGTCGTTGAAGCCGCCCGACTTGTGGCCGGTCGAGAACATCGCGTAGACCATGTTGCTCGGCGTGATGTTGCCGTCCACGCCGAAGCGGAAGTCGACGAACGTGTTGCGGTTGGTGCCGTACTGCTCGTTCTGGCTACCGCCCAGCGTCACGCCCGGCTGCCGGATGGCGTCCTGGATCGTGTCCCGAAAACCGAAGCGCTCGATGCCGTTCGTGAAGATCGGGAAGTTGTTCGCCTGGGCCTTGTTGGGGTCGCACTCGGGCTGCGGGTCGCATGCCGCGTCCACGCCGTAGACGCTGCGGCCCTGGTCCGCGTAGGCGAAGCCGTCCGTACCGAAGCGGAACGGCGAGCTGATCCCGTTGAAGGAGTACACGTTACCGATACCGGTGCGCTTCTTGTATTCGGTCGAAACGCGCACACCGGCGGTGGCGCGCAGCCACTTCGCGATGTCGAACGTACCGTCCGCGAAGCCGGCGTAGGAGCGCGTGTGCATCTCGGGCATGGTGAACTCGACGCCCGCGAAGCCCTGCTGATTATCCGCGGTGGTCGCGAAGTGCGTCTTCTGCTCCTCGTTGAAGAAGAAGCCGCCAGCGGTCCAACGGAAGCGCGAGGTGTCGGGCGAGAAGAAGCGCAGCTCTTGCACGACCGACTTCGAGCGCTGGTGCCAGTACGTCGTGCTGGCGTCGTCGAGCTGGTAGCTGGTGCGACCGGGGTAGTCGATGCCGGCGTTGCTGCTGTTCGTCTGGTAAAAGTCGATGTCGCGGTAGCTGCCGAGGTACTCGAGCGAGACCGGGCCGAAATCAGCCTGGATGTTGCCCGACGCGCCCCAGTGCTTCGAGTCCTCGTAGCCTTGCGGGTTGCGGTACACCACGGCGCGCGGATCCGGAACCTCTTCCGGGAGCAAGCCGGCGGTGAGCGCGGGGTTGAAGTTGCTGCCGCTCGAGCCGGTCCCGCCCTCCTGCATGTAGTCGTGGCGCAGGGTGATGTGCAGCATGTCCACCGGTACCCAGCTGAGGGTCGCGCGATAGGCGAGGGTGTCCACGCTCTCCGAGCCGCGCAGCTGCTTGATGGGACCGGCGTTCTTGTAGAACGGCGAGTGGGTCTCACCGAAGGCTGCCAAGCGCAGGGCCACGCGATCACCCATCGGGATGTTGATCATCGCGCGGGCCTCGCGCTGCGAGTAGTTGCCGAGCTGGAGCGAAGCGTTGCCGTCCCACTCTCCGAGCACCGGCTTGGCGGTGACGATGTTCAGCGAGCCGGCGGTCGCGTTGCGGCCGCGCAGGGTGCCCTGCGGGCCGCGGTTCAGCTCGACGCGCTCGAGATCGAACATCATCGCGCCGACGCCGCGCGGACGCGGGATGTACACGCCGTCGATGTGCGTGGCTGCGGCGGGATCACCGAGCTCGGTGTTGTTGTTCGAGCCGATGCCGCGAACGTAAACCTCGACGTTGTTCTCTTGTTGCCCGATTTCTGCGAAGGGCGTGGCGCTCGCGAGCTGCCGCACGTTGTTGATGCCGGTGCGATCGAGGTCGTCCTGGCGGAACGCGGTCACCGAGCCCGCGTACTCCTGCACGGTCTTCGTGCGGCGGTCCACCGTGACTTTGATGACGTCAGCGTCACCCTGCTCGATGGGAGCGGTATCTGGCGGCTCTGCGCCTTCGGGCGGCGGAGGGGGCAACTCATCCTCCGCGGGGGGCGGGGGAAGGTCATTGGCGGGCGGAGCCGGCGCGGCCTCGGGTGCCGCCGGCTCGGCCGCGCTCGGCGGAGCTGCTGGCGGAGCGTCGGGCGCAGCGGCCGCAGGCGGAGCCTCGGCGGGCGGTGCTGCCGGCGCCGGTGCCGCTGCAGGCGGTGCGGCGGGTGCGGGCGCTCCAGCGGCGGGCGGCGGTGCCGCCGGCGCGGGAGCAGCTTGCGCGATCGGCGCGGCGCCAGCGGTGCTCTTGGTTGCCGGTGGCTTGGCATTGGGTCGCCGCGACGTCGCTGCCTTGGCTTCCGCGTCTCGGTCGAATGAGAGGAGACCGAGGAAGAATGCGGAAAGCAAGATGGTGTTTCGAGCTGTAAAAGCTGACCGTAGCGACATATGGGCCTCCTGAAGCTACGCCTCTAAGCGCAGCACGCCGCGAACGTATACAATTGTTGCTCGTGCTGTGTGAAGCCCCTGCATGACGTTCTCGCAAATCGATTGGCGCGCGGCTCCGGAAATGGCTCCAAACGAAGGAGTCGTGCGGCGCGGCCCGCGACGCGCGATGACGTGAGACGGGCTGTTCGCAGAGCGAGCATCCCCAGCTCAGCGCCGATGAGCAGCGCGCTCGCGGTCCGCGTGAGTGACGGCCGAGAGCGCGTAACTCGGTGACCACTCCTCACTGCGTGTCTTTGCGCGTAACGCATTTCGCAAGGCTTTTTCGCGGTAAATCAGCGGAAACCGGCTGGCCTGTCCGTCGCGCCGTGCCGCGCTCTCCCGCGCTGCGTTATGGGTGCTGCGATCACTCCATCTCTATGCGCAGCCTCTTGCGCCGTAAACTTCTACCCGCGGTAGATAGCGCTCGGCTTTCAGCGCGCTGCTGAGAGGAGGAGATGCGCTCGACGTCTGACGGCCGCGGCGGCGCTCACGCGGCTTCTCGTCGCCCGCGCCGATGCTCATCGGCTCGCGCTGACGCCGATAACACTTCGGAAGGGCGCTTATCCAACTCCTACTCTCCGAGCAGCGATATTCGCAGCACTGCAGGTAACTTGGCCCACAAAGCTGAAGCAGCGCCTCAACCACCGAAGTCGTGAGCGGCGCCCGCCGACGGCGCGGATCGGGCAGAAAAGACGCTGCGCGGACGACACGCGCTGGGCCTTCGACGAGCCCGGCTCTCAGCTCTCGGGCGCGGGGCTCGCTCGAGAGAGCGTGTGCTGCGAGCGCGGCAATCGGCGAGCTGCGTACGACGTTGCGCGCATTGGCCGGGGCAGAGGGCTCTCTGTTGCGCTTCCTCCTATGATCGAATCGCCGCGCCGCTGCCGAAGCGCAGCGCTGGTTCGTGCCGCGCGCGTCGCGATGGCGCGTCCGCAGGCTGCGTGATTCGCAAACGTGTGGCTCCAAGCGCGAAGACCGTCGCGCGGATCGTCCGAGCGTGGTCCGGACATTGATATGTGGAATGGCGGACCACGCCGAGCACCCCGCAGGCCGCGCGCTCGCGGCCATTTTTCCGCTTCGTCGCGGCCCGAGCGCAGCTCACGGTTGCGTCAGCGCGCCGGCCGTGCAACGGGGCTCGCTCGATCCCGGTGGCAGCAGCGAGGCAGAGCCTCGTCGTCGCCACCGCTGCAGGCCGCGCGCTCGTGCTGTGCTGCAGACGCGCTCCAATCTGCAGCTTCTCCACAATCGCACGCGAGCGAAAGCGTCCTGCTTTACGCAGTGCGTGACTCGGCTTACGCCGGATTCTTGCAGCTGCGTTGAGCCGAGTCGGGCATCTCGCACGACGCGCGCACGCGCGTCGTGCTGTGCGCGTCGTGCGCGTGCGTGCGTCGAGCTGCGAAAAAAAACAAAACGCGCAGCGACGCGTACGAGAGCGGTTGATATGAGCAAAGGTGGACGACTAAGATGCCGCGCATGAACTCGTCTCGCAGCGTGATGTTCGGGCTTATCGCGGGCGCTCTCGCGCTCGTGGCGTGCGGAAAATCCGACACGATTCTGGCGCTCCGGGTCAACACCTCGGATGGCGTTGGCCTCGTGAGCAAGGTGCATGTCAAGATCACCCAGGGTTCGCAGGCCCTGGATCAGGACTTAGAGATGCTGCCCACCAAGGAAATTGACGTCGGGCAGGCTGGTATGACGTCCAAGGCGACAGTGTTCGACAGCGTCGTTCGACGTATCACGCTCCCTGATTCCTTCAGCGATGGGGACGCGAAGATCGATGTCCAAGCCTTCGATGAGGCGGGCAGCCCGTACCTCGATCCCCAGACCACGCACACGGACATTCGCGACAACGAGGCGACCACCGCGGAGGTCACTCTGAAGCTGCCCGAGGAGCCGGACGAGAACGAAGGCGACGGTACTGGCGGCACGGGTGGCACCGGCGGTGAGGGTGGTAATGCTGGCGCCGCGAGCGGCGGTGTTGCTGCTGGCGGCGGCGCCGGCGGTGCAGCCGCTGGCGGCGGTGGTGAGGCCAACACGGCTGGCGGCGGCGGTGAGGCCACGGCCGGCGGCGGCAACGGCGGCAGCGGTAGCTAAGCGCTCCGGCGTGCATTTCGATTGATGAGCGATGAGGCGACAGCGCAATTTCGAGCCAGGTCGCCTCATCGCAGAGCGTCAGCTGCGCCCGAAGCGAGCGCGACGCAGAACGTCATGATTACGCGTCGCGCCGGCTCGCTTCGCTGCTCAGTCTCACCCTTGCAAGCGAGACTGGGGTTTGTGTATGAAGGACCGCGCTCGGGCAGCCCCGGGCGCGGTGCTCGATCACGGCGCCCGCTCCCTTGTTTCCTGACGCCTCCGCTGGCCAACCACGGCGAGCAGGAGCTTTGCCTCTCCCGTTCTGGCTCGGCCAGATAAAGATGAATTCATCTTCTCGCTTGCGGGTTACCGCAATGTTCCTCGCGCTCGTTGCGCTGTCGGGTTGCAGCGAACTGCGCGGCCGTAGCCATGCACGTGATGGAAACCAGCTTTACCTCGACGGTGATTACGCCGGCGCCGTGCGGGAGTACGAAATCGCCGAGAAGCTGGTCCCGAACCTATTACCGGTGGTCCTGAACAAGGGCTTGGCGTGCCGGCAATTGATGGTGCCTGGAGCCAAGACGCCCGCCAACCAGAGCCACGTCGACTGCGCGCTCAACGCCTTCAAGCGCATGACCGAGCTCGCGCCCGATGACGGTCGCGGGCAGCAGCTCTACGTGCAGACGCTGTTCGACGGCGAGCGCTTCGATGAGCTCGCGACCCGTTACCAGAGTGAGCTGCGCGAGCACCCCAAGAGCCTCGCCGCCATCAACGGTCTGGTGCAGGTCTACACCCGCGCCGAGCGCTGGGAGGACGCCCTCAAATGGGTGACTCGCCGCGCAGAGGTCGCGAGCCACGACGCTGAAGCGCAGTACGGAGTCGGCGTCTTCATCTGGAGTCGGCTATTCCAAAAGGGTGGTAGCGGAGACAAAGCCACCTACAGTCCGCTGGTCGAGCCGAAGCAGCCGCCGCCCCCGTTCGGCGCGGGAGACATCGTTGGAGACAAGCGCGTCCAGCTCGCCGATCTCGGTATTCAATTCCTCCAGCGGGCGCTCGCCATCCGGCCGACCTATCGCGAAGCGATGACCTACCTGAACCTTCTGTATCGTCAGAAGTCCATTGCGTTCTTGGATCGTCCGGATGACTGGAAAGCCGCCGTAGCGGAGGCCAACCAGTGGCAACAGAAGGCGATCGCCGCGGACCCCTCGAAGCACGGCGCGGGGCACTGACGTAGCAATGGCTTTCGAAGCGCTTCTCGAGCAACCCGACCGTAAACCCCGCCGCTGGCGCCGGGTAATGATCGGCATCTCGCTCTTGATCCACGGCGTCGCGCTGGCCATCGGCCTCGTGAAATCGGTCTGGTCCGTCGCTGAGATGCCGCTGCCCGCCATCCAAGTGACCTTGGCCGAGGCCCCTCCTCCGCCTCCTCCACCACCTCCTCCAGCAGGTGGCAAGAAATCCACGAACAAGCCCAAGGTTCGCGCGCAACCCAAAGAGATCGTGCAGCCGAAGGAAACCAAGGAAGAGAAGCACGAGGAGAAAGAGGAAGAAGAGGACCAGGGCCAGCCCGGCGGCGTCGTTGGCGGCGTCGAAGGGGGCGTGGTGGGTGGCGTAGTGGGCGGCGTCGTCGGCTCGCAGCCGCCTCCGCCGCCGAAGCCGACCGGGCCAAAGGCGGTCTCGGTCGCAGAAGGCACCCGGCAACTTCTGATTAATCCTGGAGTGCCTCCTTATTGCTGCCCGACCATCCCGCGCGCGCTCGAGCGCATGGGCACGATCACCGCTCGGCTGCGCATCTGCGTGACCGCGTCCGGTCGCGTTTACGACGTGCGCGTGCTCCAAGGCGCCGGCGGCGGCCTCGACTCCCAGATCCCCTCCTTCGTGCGCCGCTGGCGCTACAAACCCATGGTGGTCGACGGCCAAGCCCAGGCCTTCTGTTATCCAGCCACCTACCAAATCAATCAGCGCTAACTGGGCGCATCAGCACGGAAGCGAAAGCAGATGGACTTTTCTCTCCTCGGCCTCTGGAACCAGATGGGGACGGTCGCGAAGACCGTCGTCATCATCCTCGTCGGCATGTCGATGTACGCGATCGGCATCGCGCTCGAGCGGTTCATCACATTCCGGCGCGGCAAGCGCATGTCGCTCGAGTACTTGGGCGCCCTGCAACCGATCCTGAGTGGCCAGGGTCGTATCGAGGATGCCGCGACCCTCGAGCAGCGCTGGAAGGATGCGCCCGTCGCGCGCGTGCTGGGCGCCGGCATCAAAGAGTTTCGTCAGGGCTTGCATGAGCTCGGCGCCGCCGCGGGCGACGCCGTCGAGCTCGAGCTCCTGATTCACAGCGTGGGTCGCTCGATGGAGCGCGCCAGCAAGCGCGAGGTCGCTGGTCTGCAAAAGGGCCTGCCCGTGCTCGCCACCATCGCCTCCTCGGCGCCGTTCGTCGGACTGTTCGGCACGGTGTTCGGCATCATCACGGCGTTCCAGCAGATGGCCGACCCGACCAAGGGTGGCGGTGGCGGTCTGGCCACGGTGTCTGCCGGTATCTCCGAGGCCTTGTTGACGACGGCCGTCGGTCTCGCCGTGGCCATCGCTTCGGTGTGGTTCTACAACTTCTTCACGACGCGGCTCGAGGACATCGGTCATCTCATCGATGACGCCTCCGGCGAGCTGCGCGATCGTCTGCTGCACGGCAGCCGCCGCAGGCAGGACGGTATGGTGGCTCAAGCGCCTGCTCACCCGGTGCCCGCGTGAATCGACCCCCTCGCACCAGAGAAGAGCGCCTGAAGGCGGTCCGCGAGCTCGTCCAAACGACGAAGCGCAAGGAGCTCCCGCCCGTCAAGTCGGACATCAACGTCACGCCGCTGGTGGACGTTGTGCTCGTGCTGCTCATCATCTTCATGGTGGTGACGCCTCTGATTGCGAGCGGCGTGGCGGTGGACTTGCCGCGCACGGTGCACCACGCGCGGCGCCCGGACGAAGGCCGGGACATCATCATCTCGGTGACTCAAGACAAGCGCATCTTCGTCGGCTCCAGCCGCGTCAACCGTGTCGAGGAGCTCGGTCGCGCGGTGCGCACGGAGAAGCAGAAGGCGCCGCACAAGACGATATTCCTCAAGGGTGATGCGCGGGCGCCCTACGGCGCCGTGCGCGAGGCCATGGAAGCGCTGCGCGAGTCCGACATCGAGGACATCACGCTCGGCACTGAAGAAGCCACCAAGACGAAGTGAAGGAACGCGATCATGGCGATGGATGTCGGCGGCAGTAAGGGCGGCGTAAAGGGCGATATCAACGTCACGCCGCTGATCGACGTCGTGCTCGTGCTGCTCATCATCTTCATGGTGCTCACGCCCACCATGCTGAAGCACCTGACCGCCCTGGTGCCGAAGAAGTCGGAGGAGCGCACCGAGCAGGTGAGCGAGTCGGCGATCGTCGTGGAGTACACCGCCAACCGCGAGCTCAGCGTGAACCTCGAGCCGGTCGCGCCCGAAGCGCTCGGCGAAAAAATCGCCGAGCGCTTGCGCTCAGCGCGTCAGAAGGTCGTGTTCTTCAAGGCCGAGGATGAGGCGTCGTACGGCGACGTGATCCATTTGATGGACATCGCGCGCGGCGCCGGCGCGCAGAGCCTCGCGGTCGTCACGCATTGACGCGACTCTGCAGCTCAGCGCGCGCGTGCTCGCGATTGACGAGCTGATTTTCGTCATCGAATAGGCACTCTGCGGAGTTGTTCGCATTGTTCGCGCGCGCGACTATCGTCTCTCATTTCCGCAAAAAATAGCGGTGTCGATGGCGCGTTTCGGAATCGGGTGTAAAAGTGCCTAGGTCCCGATGCGTTCCGTAATTCCGTATTTTTCCGTCCTATCTGCCTTAATCATTCTAAGCGCGTGTTCCGCGAGCGATGGCGGCACAGGCGCAGGTAGCGGTGGCTCGAGCAATGCTGCCCACGGTGGCAGCGGCGGTTCCGTCGCGACCGGCGGAACACCAGCGAACACCAGCGGCGGAACCTTCTCTCAGGGCGGTACGGCGAACGGCAGCGGTGGCATCACCGGCGGCGGTTCGGGCGGCTTCACCCAGAGCGGCTCCGGCGGCGCGGCCGCGGGCAACGGTGGCTCCGGAGCCGGCGGTGGCGCGACGAGCGGTGGCTCGGCGGGCGCAACCAGCGGCGGCGCGGGCGGCGGCGGCACCTCGGCGAATGGCGGGAGCGCGCAGGGGGGCACCAACGCCATGGGCGGCAGCGGCGGCGGGGTCATGGGCGGTAGCGGCGGCGCGACCACCGGAGGCGGCGGCGGCACTGGGCCCCGACCGCCCTGCACACCACCGACCTCGTATCGCAACCTCTTCGCGGAGTTCTTGGGCAAGACCGACGCTGACGTCGACGCGAAGCTCGCCGCGGGCTGGGACTCCCTGTTCAACGGCGGAGCCAACGAGACCGTCTACTACGCGTCCGGCGGGGACGAGGCCTACATCAAAGACATCGCCTCCAACGACGTGCGCTCGGAGGGCATCTCGTACGGGATGACGATCGCGGTCGAGCTCGACAAGAAGGATGAGTTCAACCGCCTGTGGAAGTTCGCGAAGCAGCACATGGCGATGTCGGGCAACAACGCCGGCATGTTCAATTGGCGAACGAATGAGTCCGGCGCCGTCACCGGCAACGGCTCGGCGCCCGACGGTGAAGAGTACTTCGCGACGGCGCTCATCTTCGCCTCCAAGCGCTGGGGCGACGGCTCCGGGATCTACGCCTACTCGAACGAGGCGAAGACCGTGCTCGACGCGCTCGCGAACAAGGGCCTGTTCAACCGCTCGAACAACTTGGTCCTGTTCTTACAGAACTCTGGCTACACCGATCCTTCCTACATGCTGCCGGCCTTCTACGAGGTGTGGTCCTGCTTCGACACGAAGAACCAGTCCTTCTGGAAATCCACGATCGGCGCGGCGCGCAACTTCTTCCAGAAGACCACGCACCCGACCACTGGCCTCGCGCCGTATCTGGCCAGCTTCGACGGCAGCCCCAACGGCAGCCAAGACAAGGGCACCACCTTCCGCTCGGATGCTTGGCGCGTGGTCGGCAACATCATGATGGATCATCACTTCTTCGGCGCCGATCCGTGGCAGACCACCTTCGCCGCTCGCTACGCCGCCTTCTTCGAGAAGGTGTGGGCTTCGGCGCCGTATCCGGACGAGTTCAACATCGACGGCACCACGACGCATGAGAACGCGCAGCCGTCCAAGGGGTTGCAGGCGCAAAACGCCATGGTCGGCTTCGGCTTGGCCGCCGACAAAGCGACCCCCTTCGTGAAGGCGCTGTGGGACATGGAGATCCCGACCGGGCAGTATCGCTATTACGACGGCATGCTGTACATGTTGGCGTTCCTCCACGTCAGCGGCCGTTTCCATCTCTATTATTGATGGGGCTGCCCCGCCGCAGCCCGCTTGCAAAGGAGGGTTGCGGCGGCAGGTGACGCTCGCCGGCTGCTCGTCACTGGCGAAGACTGAACGGCAAAGCGCCGCTTTCGAAGGCAGCGGAAGATTGTGAAGCGAGCGCTGCGAACGCTTCTTTACAAATGCGGTGTTCGTCTTTTGAGCCCGGCACCGCGCTGAAGTTTGGTAGTGGCTGACGCATGGATGCGAAGCGTCGGAGTGGTCTCTCGGCTGTGGGTCTGTTTGCGCTGCTGGTTGCCTGCCAGCCGGCGCCCGTCGCGAGCAGCGCGCACGACTCGCCCGCGAGCTCCGTCGCGGCCGCGCCCGCCCCGGTCGTCGCGCCACTGCCCGCGCCTTCGGCGAGCGCCGCGTCCAGCGCAGCGCCCGCGACCCCGCCGCGCTTCGGCAACGTCGAGCGCTTCGATCCCGCGCTCGACGCCATCGTACCCGCGGACTGGAAGATCGAGAAGCTGGCGGAAGGCTTCGCCTGGGCGGAGGGGCCGCTCTGGATCCCCGACGCGAGTGGCTACGTGTTGCTCTCGGACGTCCCCGGCAACGCCGTCCACAAATGGTCGCAGAGCGGCGGCTTGGAGCTGTTCCTCAAGCCGTCGGGGCTCGCCAATCCAGATCCCAAGATCACGCGCGAGGCCGGCATCAACGGCATGGCCTACGAGAAAGAGGGCAGCGTGATCGCGGCGGACTCCGGCAACCGCATGGTGGTGCGCTTGGAGCTTGCGACCAAGAAGAAGACGCCGCTCGCCACGAAGTATCAGGGCCACCGCTTCAACAGCCCGAACGATGTCTGCCGTCGCGATGACGGTACGATCTTCTTCAGCGATCCCCCGTACGGCCTCGAGGGGCTAAATGACTCCAAGGCGAAGGAGCTGCGCTTCAACGGCGTCTATCGCGTGAGCAAGGGCGGCAAGGTCGACCTCGTCGACGACCAGCTGAGCTACCCGAACGGCGTCGGGCTGACGCCCGACCAGCGCACGCTGTACGTCTCCAATTGCGATCCCGAGCGGCCGATCTGGATGGCCTATGCGCTCGACGCCGCCGGCAAGGTCACGGAGAAGCGCGTCTTCGCGGACGTGAAGGATCTGATCCACGAACATACTTTCGGCGCGCCCGACGGCCTCACGGTCGCCGCCAACGGCGTCGTCTTCGCGACGGGGCCCGGCGGTGTGCTCGTCTTTTCGCCGACTGGCCAGCGCCTCGGACGCATCAGCACGGGCAAGCCGATTTCGAACTGCAAGTTCGGTGACGACGGTAACACTCTTTACCTCACCAGCCAGGACATGCTCGCGCGCATCCGCTTGAACGTCTCGGGCCAAGGCTTTCCCGCGCGCTGAGCGCAAGCTCGTAGTGCTCGCGCGAGCGCGGGTGCTAAAGCTCTCTGCCCGCTGAGCTTCGCGCAACGAGAGGATGATCGACATGTATTTGAGCCGACACCAAACCACCCAAGGCCCGCGCTGGGCGCTCGATGATCGGTTCTTACCGCTCGGCCTCGATCTCGGCACGCTGCTCGCGCTGCCGCGCGCGTCGCTGACCAGCTTTCTGAGCGCGCTGCGCGGCACGCAGCCGGTCAGCGGCAGCCTGCTCGCGCCGCTGGAGCCGGAGCACGAGGTGTGGGCCGCGGGGGTGACGTACCTGCGCAGCCGCGAGGCGAGGGAAGCGGAGTCGGCGCTCAAGGACGTCTACACGCGCGTGTACGAGTCGAAGCGCCCGGAGCTGTTCTTCAAGGGCGTGGGCTGGCGCGTCGCCGGTCACCAGATGCCGATTCGCGTGCGCAAGGACAGCGCCTGGAACGTGCCCGAACCGGAGCTCGCGCTGGTGATCAACGCCCATCGCGAGATCGTGGGCTACAGCGTCGGTGACGACGTCTCGTCGCGCGACATCGAAGGCGAAAATCCGCTCTATTTGCCGCAGGCGAAGGTGTACGACGGCTCCTGCGCGCTCGGCCCGGGCATCGTCTTGGCGGAGCCGGCCGCGCTGCGCGAGCTGGCGATTCAGCTCACCATCGTGCGCGGCGGCAAGCCCGCGTTCGAGGGCGAGACGCAGCTCACGCGCATGAAGCGCGGGCTCGAGGAGCTGTCCGACTATCTCACACAAGAGCTGGAGTTCCCGCGCGGCGCGTTCTTGCTCACCGGCACCGGCATCGTGCCGGGCACGGATTTTTCGCTGTCGCCCGGTGACCGCGTGACGATTCGCATCGGCGCGCTCACGCTGGAGAACGACGTCGCCGCAAACTGAGCACGGTAGCGCGCAGCCTGTGGCGGCGCGGCAGCATTGGAGGATTGCCTTGTCACTCGCACCCGTCCTGATAGCTGGAGAATGGCGCGCTTCCGTCGAACCGGCGGGAGACTTTTCGGCGTTCGACCCCAAGACGAAGGCCGCGTTGCCCGAGCGCTATCCGATCTCGAGCGCGGCGGACGTCGCCGCCGCGTTCGAGGCGGCGCGCCGCGCGGTGCTCGAGCTGCGAGCGCTGCCCAGCGCGGCGCTCGGCGATTTTCTCGAGCAGCTCGCGGCGCGCATCGAAGCGCGCAGCGCCGCGCTGGTCGAGACCGCCGCGCGCGAGACGGCGCTGCCCGCCGAGCCGCGGCTGCGCTCCGTGGAGCTGCCGCGCACGGTGAGCCAGCTGCGGCAAGCGGCCGCGGCGGCTCGGGATCGCTCCTGGGCGCGGCCCACCATCGACAGCAAGGCGAACTTGCGCTCGCTGCACGCGCCGCTCGCGGGGCCGGTGCTGGTGTTCGGGCCCAACAACTTCCCGTTCGCCTTCAACGCGGTCGCGGGCGGTGATTTCGCCGCCGCCATCGCCGCCGGCAACCCGGTGATCGCCAAGGGACACCCCGCGCACCCGGGCACGACGCGAATTTTGGCGGAGTGCGCGCTGGAAGCGGCGCGCGCCGCCGGCGTGCCGGCCGCCATCGTGCAGCTCATCTACCAAGTGCCGAACGAGCTCGGCCTGGCCATGGTCGCCGACGCGCGCGTCGGGGCGACCGCGTTCACCGGCAGCCGCAGCGCGGGGCTGCTCTTGAAGGCCGCGGCAGATCGCGCGGGCAAGCCGATCTACCTGGAGATGTCGAGCGTCAACCCGCTGGTGTTGTTGCCGGGTGCGCTGCAAGAGCGCGGCTCGGCGCTCGTGAACGAGCTGTTCGAGAGCTGCTCGCTCGGCGCCGGTCAGTTCTGCACGCGCCCCGGGCTCAGCTTCCTCATCGCTGACGAGCGCGGGCGCGCGTTCGTGGCGGAGCTGACCGCGGCGTTTCGCCGCGCCACGCCGGGCACGCTGCTCGCCGCCAGCGTGGTGAGCGCGCTCAGCAGCAACGTCGCCGCGCTGACGCGCGACGGCGCGCGCGTGCTCGCCGGCGGTCACGCGCAAGACGCGGAGCGCTTCGCGTTCGAGCCGACGTTGCTGGAGGTCACCGGCGCGGAGTATCTTGCTAACCCCGAAGGGTTGAATCGCGAGAGCTTCGGCACGCTGCACCTGTGCGTGCTGGCCAAAGACAGCGCGGAGCTCTGCCGCCTGGTCGAGCAGCTGGACGGCAACCTGACGGGCAGCATCTACAGCGCCAAGAACGGCAGCGACGACGCGCTCTACGCGGAGGTCGCGCCGCGCTTGCGCGAGAAGGTGGGCCGGCTCATCAACGACAAAATGCCGACCGGCGTCGCCGTCTCCGCCGCCATGAACCACGGCGGGCCCTATCCCGCCACTGGGCACCCGGGCTTCACCGCCGTGGGCATCCCGGCGGCGCTGTTGCGCTTCACGGCGCTGCACTCTTACGACAACGTGCGCCCCGAGCGGCTGCCGCCAGAGCTGCGCGACAAGAACCCGACGGGCTCGCTGTGGCGCTCCATCGACGGCGCTTGGACGCAGCGTGACGTCGTCGCCGAAGCGCGCGGTTGAGGGACAGCGTGTCGCTCGCTGAGCCCGTAGCCTCGATCCTCGGCGGCGCCGAGCTGCTGACCAGCACGCGCAGCAAAGCGTCCGGCCCTGCGGGGGAGCTGCCGCTCACCGCGGAGATGCTGCTGCACGAGCCGAGCGGGAACCTCTTCGGGATGACGCAAGACGTCGGCATGGGCCTCAGCCCGGCCGACGTCACGCGCGCGCAGTACCTCATCGTGAGCACGCACGGCGGGCTGCGCGACCCCGACGGCAAGCCGATCGCGCTCGGCTATCACACGGGGCACTGGGAGATCGGGCTCTTGGTGCGCGCCGCGGCAGAGACGCTGCGAGCCGAGGGCGCCGTGCCCTTCGCGGCGTACTGCAGCGACCCCTGCGATGGGCGTACGCAGGGCACCACCGGCATGTTCGACAGCTTGCCGTACCGCAACGACGCGGCGATCACCATGCGCCGGCTGATCCGCTCGTTGCCGCGCCGCGTGGGGGTGATGGGCGTCGCCACCTGCGATAAAGGGCTGCCCGCCACGCTGCTCGCGCTGGCCGGCTCGGCGACGTTGCCCGGCATCATCGTCCCGGGCGGCGTCACGTTGCCCGCCGTGGGCGCCGAAGACGCCGGCAAGGTGCAATCGATCGGCGCGCGCTACGCGCACGGCTTGATCACGGTGCAGGAAGCTGCCACGCAGGGCTGTCGCGCGTGCGGGACGCCCGGCGGCGGCTGCCAATTTCTAGGCACCGCGGCCACGTCACAGGTCGTCGCCGAGGGCTTCGGGCTGTCCTTGCCGCACAGCGCGCTCAGCCCGTCCGGTGAGCCCGTATGGCTCGACATGGCGCGGCGCTCGGCGCGCGCGCTGATGCGTCTGGTAGCGAGTGGCATCCCGCTCTCCAAGATCCTCACGCCGGCAGCGCTGGAGAACGCCATGATGATCCACGCGGCCTTCGGCGGCTCGACCAACCTCTTGCTGCACATCCCGGCCATCGCCCACGCCGCGGGCTTGTCACGCCCGACGCTCGCGGATTGGACGCACGTGAACCGCCGCACGCCGCGCCTGGTCGACGCGCTGCCCAACGGCCCGCGAAATCATCCGACCGTGCAGGTGTTCCTGGCCGGAGCCGTGCCCGAGGTGATGTTGCGGCTGCGCGACGCCGGGCTCTTGAACTTGGATGTGCTCACCGTCAGCGGAGAGAAACTCTCCACGGTGCTGGACTGGTGGCAGGACAGCGAGCGTCGGCGCGCCTCTCGCGCGCGGCTGAAGGACGCCGATGGCGTGGACCCTGATCAGGTCATCTTCGACATCGATTCTGCGCGCGCCGCGGGGCTGACCAGCACGGTAGTGTTTCCGACCGGCAACATCGCCAAGCAAGGCTCGGTGGTGAAAGCGACGGCCATCGATCCGGCTGCGGTGGGACCGGACGACGTGTACCGGCACCGCGGTCCGGCGCGTGTGTTCGTCTCCGAGCGCGCGGCCATCGCGGCGATCAAGGGTTTGACCACGCCGCCGGTACGTCCCAACGACGTGATCGTGCTGATCGGCG
The DNA here is from genome assembly GCA_966250485.1 of uncultured Sorangium sp. Taxonomy (GTDB): domain Bacteria; phylum Myxococcota_A; class Polyangia; order Polyangiales; family Polyangiaceae; genus PMG-095. The sequence goes on from CBINHN010000043.1 coordinate 49,551, forward strand.
CCGGCCCGCTCGGCACCGGCATGGAGGAGACTTATCAGCTCACCGCCGCGCTCAAGTATCTGCCTTGGGGACACAGCGTGGCGGTCGTGACCGACGCGCGCTTCTCCGGGGTGTCCACTGGAGCGTGCATCGGTCACGTCGGGCCCGAGGCGCTCGCCGGGGGCGCGATCGGCAAACTAGTAGACGGCGACGTGATCGAAATCGTGATCGATCGCCGCCGCCTAGAGGGGCGCGTCGACCTCGTCGAAGCAGATGGCCGTCCGCTGGACGGCGCGCAGGCCGAGGCGTTGCTCGCGGGGCGCCCGTTACACCCCGCGCTCGCGCCGAATCAGGAGCTGCCCGCCGATACGCGGCTCTGGGCCGCGTTGCAGCAAGCCAGCGGCGGAACCTGGGGTGGCTGCGTCTATGACGTGGAGCGGATCGTCAGCGTGCTCAACGCCGGCCTCGCCGCTCTGGGCGAAGAGCCAGCGGCGGGCGGCACCAGCGGTTAGGGGAGTGGCGCGCTCTGTGCAGGGAGCGAGACGCCATGATCCCGATCGGTGACGAAAATCCCACGCTGCGCACGCCCTTCGTCACCTATCTGCTGCTCCTCAGCCTGTTCCTCGTCTGGATGTTCGTGCAGGGCGGCGGCTTCAACGTGGAGGTCGTCGCGGCCACGGTGTGCAATTTGGGGTTGGTGCCGGGCGAGATCACCGGCCGAGCGCCGGTCGGCAGCGGTGTCCCCATCGCGGAGGGGCTCGCCTGCGTCGTCGACCGCGACCCCATCAACAAGCTGACGCCGCTCACGTCGATGTTTCTGCACGGCGGCTGGGGTCACCTGCTCGGCAACGCGGTGTTCCTGTGGGTGTTCGGTAACAACGTCGAAGACAGCATGGGCCGCTTGCGCTTCATCGTCTTTTACCTGCTGTGCGGCCTCGCCGCCGCGGCCGCGCAGGTGATGATCAATCCGGCGTCTCCCGTGCCCATGGTCGGCGCCTCCGGCGCAATCTCGGGCGTGCTGGGCGGTTATTTGGTGCTGTATCCGCGCGTGCACGTGAAGATCCTGTTCATCTGGTTGATCTTCATTCAGGTGATCCGCATTCCGGCGTACCTGGTGCTGCTCTGGTGGATTGGATATCAGGTCGTGCTCGGCTTGCCGCAGGTGCTCGCCGTCGATCGCGACGTCTCCTCCGGCGTGGCGATCTTTGCGCACATCGGCGGCTTCGTGGCGGGCGTGCTGTTGATCAAGCTGTTCGCGCGTCGTGATTACGTGGAGCGCCATCGCGTCATCCTGGCGCGCTGGGCCGCGCGCTGAGCGCGCGCTCCCGCGCTCTGCAGAGGGCACGGCTCGTGCAACGCCGTGACGAGCATGGCATCTCGCAAGAAGGGCCACGGTGAAGCCGATCTCCACGGCAACGCGCCGGACGAGTGCGAGGTCGCGCTGCTGCTCATCGACGTCATCAACGATTTGGAATTTCCGGGCGGAGATCGCCTACAGCGCAACGCGCGGCGGGTCGCGCCGGAGCTCGCCGCGCTCAAGGCGCGAGCGCGCGCGGCGGGGGTTCCGTGCATCTACGCCAACGACAACTTCGGCAAATGGCGCTCGGACTTCTCCGCTCAAGTACGCCACTGCCTGAACGACGGCGTGCGCGGCGAGTTCTTGGCGCGCGCGCTCAGCCCGGAGCCGGAGGATTACTTCGTGCTCAAGCCGAAGCACTCCGCATTTTACCAGACCTGCCTCGACCTGTTGTTGCCTCACCTCGGCGTGCGCACGCTGCTGCTCGCGGGGCTGGCTACCGACAACTGCGTCATGTTCACGGCCAACGACGCCTTCTTGCGCGGCTACTCCCTGGTGCTCGTCAGCGACGGCTGCGCGGCGATCGAGCCGCGCGCCCACCGCGACGCGCTCCAGCAAATGACGCGGCTCTTACACGCAAAGACGGCGAGCGCGCGCGGCATCACCTTCTCCCGCTCGTCTCGGCAGCTGAAGCTGCGACTCGACGCGCGTCGGGCGCCGCGTAGGGGCTCAAAGCCCGCGAATGGCTGAGCCCTATTGCGCCGCTGGAGGCGCGCGAGTCGAGAAAGCTGCGGCTTTTGGCGTGCGCCGCCCACAGCGGGCCAGAGCGCCACGCCTCGCCGCGCGGCAACCAAAATTGCGCTGGAACGCCGCGGCGCGCTATCCCTTCAGCGTCGCGTTTCGGCGGCACGCGAGTTTTTTCAGACGAACGGCAGTGGGCACCGCAGAGCTGCTCTGCGTCAATGCGAGACTCAGCGTTCGAGTGAGCTCGCGTGTGGCACATCTGCTCACTAAACAACGCTCCTCGCTTTCACGAGTAGTGTCTATGAGCGCGAGCACCGCTATGCTCATCAGCTCCGATGCGCGCGCACTGGTGCGGTGAAATCGCCGCCTTCGCCCTGTTCCTCTTCGTGATCTGCTGGACCGGGCGCGCTCACGCGGCTGCGCCGGTGGATGCACGTGATCTGGAGCTGCCCTTCAAGGTCGTCAAGGTGCGTAAGATCGCGCGCAAGCTGCTGGGCATCGGCGCTGTCACGCGGGACAACGAGCCCTTGTACGTGGGTCCGTTGCGGACGGCGTTCGCCTGGCGCCTCGCCTGGCGTTGGAACGAGAAGCTGGAGAGCGCGCTGCCCCACGGCTTGCGTGGGGGGCCGATGGTGAGCTTCGACCTGCCCATCCAGCCGTGGCTGTCATTGGAGACGCGCATGTGTGCGCTGCGCTATGTTTACGCGCGCTTGGGCGTGGACCGGCCCGTCGTGGACGAGCTCGCCGATCCGAGTCAGGAGCGGCGCAGCCTGGAGGCTGGCATGTTCATGAATATTCACTTCGACGGCTTCCGCTAGGCCGCCGAGCGGGGGGCACGGCGCGGGCCTGCCCGCGATTTTTGGCGGCGACTTGGTGATGGCCGGGCGCGGGTGTAAACCTTCCCCGCATGACTACCGGCTTGAAGCATTGGCTCGGAATCATGGTGTGGCCGGCGTGTGCGCTCGCCGCCGCGTGCAGCTCGTCATCGGGTGATGGCGCCGCCAGCGGCGGTGCGACGGGCACCACTGGCGGTGCAACGAGCAGCGGCGGCGCAGCGACGAGCGGCGGCGCCGCAACCATGGGCGGCACCGCGGGTCTGGGCGGCGCGTCCACGATGGGCGGAGGCGGCGCCGGCGGCGGCACGCTGCCGCCGGAGATCCCGCAGAGCGCGAGCAAGGAGGCTCTGCTCGCGTTCATCATGGCCGGCAGCTACAAGACGTCGCCCTGGATCTCGGACGTGCCGGAGCCGCGTGAGGGCACTCCCGGCTCGCAACACGGCGGCAAGGTGCGCGTTTGGGAGAACCCGACGCTCGTCACGTCGTTGAAGGCGGGCCGCGATGGCCGCACTACGAGCGAGTATCCCGACCAATGGAGCATGGCGGTCAAGGAGCTGTTCGACCCTGACAGTGGCGAGCTCGTGGGCGTGGCTGCCGCGCTGAAGACGGCGCCCGGCAGCGCCGGCAACGCCTGGACCTACCTCTGCTACGGCCCGGGACAGCGTTGTTTGTCGAGCAACGTGGGCACCGCGGAGGCGCCCATTTACGGCAACGGCGCGGACGCGCCGTCCGGCGCGATGGAGTGCCGCATCTGTCACGGCAACTCGATCTACACGGTTCCTCAGTGATCGCGCGCGCTCTACGCCGCTGAGCGCGCGTCAACTAGCGCCGCGGCGCGGGCCCTGAGCTTCGCGAGCTGGCCGCGAAGCTCGGGCCGCGAGCGCCGCTCAGCTGCGGCTTGGGAACACCCCTTCGAGCGCGATGATGAAGTTCACGCAGGCGAAGGGCTGGAGGTTGTCGTGCGCCTGCGAGCCGCCCGCGTTCGTCGAGTTGCCCGGTCGCATGCTGGCGTTCGCCTCGGTGCCGTAGGCCTGGGTATCCAGCTGCGCCGGTACGCTGTTGGCGGGGCTCTGAGCGCTCGGCGGGTCGATGGAGCAGCCGGGGGCGAAGGCATGGCCGTGGATCGGCATCTGCTGCATCGTGAGCGTCACCGTCTCGACGCCGCCGACCTGGCCGAGCTCGTAGGCGCTCAGCCCTTGACCCTGACCCGGATGCATCGGCACGCGACTTCGCAGGTCGGGCAACGCGAACGTCGTCTTCCCATCTCCGCCATACGTGGTGCCGAGGATGGAGAACAGGGCCGTATTTTGCGCGATGGACAGCAGCTGTCCATTGCAGAACGCCCAGCCGCGGGGCGCGAAGTTGCCGGCGAACATGATGATTTGACCGATGAACGGGTCCATGGTTGTTCTCCTCTGAAATTGCGGAATCGCCAGTAGTACACGTGTTCTCGATTCAAGTCGACGCTCGATTCATGAGCATGCGAGTGTTCTGTGGGCTCTTGTGAGTGTCTGAATCCAATATCGATGTTCGACATGGCGGACCTCGGCGCTGCGCGCGGCGAGCTCCGCCGCAGCGTCGGCGCAGCACTCTTCGAAATGCGCCGTCGGCGCCCTCCTTTTGCGCGCGCGCTGGGGTGCGCCGGGCTGCCTCGCTGCGTCGGATTTGATTGGGCAGCCGCGCCTAGAGCGGCGATATCGGCCGCGCCGCGCCTGGCATCACACATGCAGGCTGTCGGGCATGAAGCCTGATCGAGTCGTCTGGGTCGCCTCGGGAGTGGCCGCCGCCGCCGCGCTGCTGGCGCGTTGGCAGCTGGCTCGCTGGTTTTCGGATCAGCCCGACTATGAAGTGGAGCGCCACGTTGGGGGCGTCGAAATTAGGCGCTACTCACGCAGCGTGCGGGTGGAGACGACCGTCCGCGCGGAGTCGTGGCAGGCCGCCTTGAACGAAGGTTTCGAGCGCCTGGCGGCGTATATCTTGGGCGCGAATCACCCGCGCCAACTCGCCGCGCTCGGGGAGGTCGAGCTCGCTCATGCCTCCCACGGCCGGGAGCTCGCGCCGCGTCGCAGCACTGGCGAGCGCATCCACATGGCAACGCCAGTGACAGCGCGCGTGGAGGCCGTCGAAGCCGACGTCGCGGGCCCACAGAATTACACGGTGTCGTTCGCGATCCCGAAGCGGCGCGCGGCCAAGCCGCTGCCGGTGCCGGAAGATCGCCGGGTGCACTTGCGCTCGGTGCCGGCGCGCCGCGTCGCGGTGCTGCGCTACAGCGGTCGTCACACCTTCGAGCGCGCTGCGGAGAAGTCGCATCAGCTCCGCGCCGCGCTGGAGCGCGCGGGCTTGCAGACTCGCGGTGAGCCCGAGTTCGCGGGCTACGATCCGCCGAGTACGCTGCCCGTCCTGCGCCGCAACGAGATCTGGGTCGAGCTGGGCGCCAAGCGCTTGCCCGAAGTGCAGCTGCGCGCCTGAGCGCGCTCGCTAGATCCAACGCAGCAACGCGGCCAGCGCGGCGCCGCTGAGCCAGCGCGCGCGGCGGAGCGCGACCGCGAATTCACCCCCGTCACGCAGCACGCGCTTGAGCTCGCTGCTCAGCGTGCGCAGGCGATCGTATTTCGCGCGATCGAAGCTCGCCTGGCGCTCGAGCAGCGCAGGCAGGCGCTGCGGGCCGCTGAGCGACTCGCCCGCGCGAAGCTCGCGACCCTCGCCGAGCTGCCCGTCGTTGACGAAAATGACGCGCTTTACGCCGCTGCCCGGCTCGCGGAAGACGACCACGGAGTCGTGCAGCAGGCACAGCCAGCGAGCGCGCTGCAAGAGCTGGTAGCCGTGCGCCACGGCGCGCTCCAAATGGCGCAGCACGCGCTCGGGATCCCACAGCTCGGGCGCAGCAGCGCCGTCCTCGCCGTCATTGGACGCCTCGCTCTTCGTCGCGAGCAGCCGGCGCGCCGCGTGCGCCAGCGCACGGGGCACAGCCTCCGGCGCCACCTGCAGCGCGTGGCGAGCGCTGAAAGCCGCGAAGCCCTCGGCGAAGACGGCTTCGTCCGGCGCCCAACGCTCGCTCGCTCCGGCGGCCCTTGCGCGAAGGAGGCTCTCCGGCGCCGCGCCGCGCAGCAGCGAGCGGAGCGCGCCGAGCGCGCGCACTGAATGCGTAGACGGCAGCGGGCCGAGGCGATGCTGCGCGTCCGGCCGATGGGCGAGCGAGTCCAGGGTCGAGCTCGCGAACCAAGTGCGCGCGTCGAGCACCACGAGCTGCACGTTGTAGGGTGGGGCCAGCGCCTTGATCTCCTCGTTCTCGAGCAGCGCCGCCTCCAGCGCGCTCGCCGTCGAGGTGACGCGCAAATCATGAACCTGCGTCAGCATCTCGAGCGCTCGCTCGTGACGGGCGAAGGACGAGCTGAAGTGAGTCGCCACGCGCTTCTTCAGGCTGGTCGCCTTGCCGACGTAGAGCACGTCCCCGTTCGAGCGCAGCATGCGGTAGACGCCGGGCCCGTCTGGCAGCGCACGGTACGTCGCCTTGGGTAGGGGATAGCTGCGTCTCTTGCTGCGCGGGCGGCTGGAGGGCGCTGCTCGCAGCCAAGCCGCGAGCTCAGCCCAGGTGACGACACCGTTGTTGGCGAGCTCGCTCACCAGCTTCTGCCAGATGAACGCCGTGGCCTCCACGTGGGCCAGTGATTGACGAGCCTGCGTCACGCCGTGACCCAAGTAGCCCGCCAGCGCGCGCAGCGAGCGTCGCGGCAGGTCGGGGAATAAGCGGCAGGCGATGGCGTGCACGCAGACAGCGTCGAAAGGAAACACCCGCTCGGGCTCGAAGCGCTGCGACCAATCGCGCAAGAAGGCCAGCTCGAAGCGCGCGAAGTGGATCGCCGTCGGCGCGCCGTCGCGGCCGCTCGCGCTGCGCAGCCGCGCCCAGGCGTCCTCGGGCGTGATGGCCAGCGCGGCCGCGGCTTCATCGTAGCCGGTGAGCTTGCGCACCTGCGCGCTCACCGAATGCCCGGCGGGCAGCGTGATCCAGTGCGCTTCGACGCCGCGCAGGGCCTGGCCGGGGCCGGCCAGCGCCCAGCCGAGCTCGAGCACCGAGCCGTGCGCCGGGCTCGCGCCCGTGCTCTGGCAGTCGACGATCAAGACCTCGAGCTCGCAGAGCTTCACGCCATCGGTGTAGATGCGGCGACTCGTTCGTCAAGGGACGCGCGGCAATTTCATGCCCACCGCGACGTGCGCTAAGGTAGCCGGGTGCGAGCCAGCAAGGACGAAGCGGACGAGGTGCTGTCCATCGACGGTCACGAGGTCCACGTCACGCACCCCAGCAAGCCGTATTTCTCCAGCGGCGTGCGGCTCAGCAAGCTCGACGTCGTACGCTACTACCTGAGCGTGGCCGAGGGCGCGCTACGCGGCATCCGCGATCGCCCGCTGGTGTTGAAGCGCTTCGTCAACGGCGCCGAGCACGAGGCGTTTTATCAAAAGCGCGCGCCCGAGAAGCTGCCGAGCTTCCTACGCACTGTGACGCTCAGCTTTCCCTCCGGCAGGACCGCCAATGAAATCGTGGTCGACGACGCCGCGGGGCTCGCGTACGTCGTGAACCTCGGCTGCATCGAGCTCCACCCGCACCCGGTGCGCTCGGCAGATCTCGAGCACCCGGATGAGCTCAGGGTCGACCTGGATCCTGGCCCGGGCGTGAGCTGGGACGACGTGCGCCGCGTCGCGCTGGAGGTGCGCGCGCTGCTCGACGACGTGGGGCTGCAAGGCTTTCCGAAGACGAGCGGCTCGCGCGGCATGCACGTCAATGTTCGCATCGAGCCGCGCTGGACGTTCTCGGAGGTGCGGCGCGCAGCGCTGGCGCTGTCGCGCGCCATCGAGCGGCGCGTCCCGAAGCTCGCGACGTCCAAGTGGTGGAAGGAAGAGCGGCACGGCGTCTTCATCGACTACAACCAGAACGCCAAGGATCGCACCACCTGCTCCGCCTACTCCGTGCGGCCGGTCCCGGACGCGCGGGTCTCGATGCCGCTGCGTTGGGAAGAGGTCGCCAGCTGTGAGCCCGGGGAGTTCACGGTGCTCAGCGCGCCCGAGCGCTTCCGCGAGCTGGGCGATCCTCACGCGGCGATCGACGAGCACGCCGGCTCGCTCGAGCAGCTGCTCGAACTCGCGCGTGAAGATGAGGCGACGGGCCTCGGGGACGCACCCTGGCCGCCGCACTATCGCAAAATGCCCGGGGAAGCGCCGCGCGTGGCGCCGTCACGCGCTCGCCGCCGCGGCGAGCCAGCCCCGGGCGGCGGCAGCGCGGCGCCGCGACGGCGCTCCAAGATGCCGCTCATCGTCGTGGCGAAGGCGCAAGAGAAGGCCAGCGCCTTGGCCGGGCTCGAGCGCTGGAAGCAACGCCACCCCGAGGCTGCGGCGCACCTCGCCGTCGATGACGTCCTCGTCGACGCCATGCGCGGACGCTTCACGCAGTGGACCCGCGTCCGCATCAACTTGCGTCACGTGCCGGAGGCGCTGCGACCAGCACCGGAAGAGCCGGATCCCAATGAGGAGCCGAAGCGCTAGGTGCTGTGCGGCGCCGGCGCTGTGACGCGCTACCCGCGCCGCGTCGCGGCCGAGCTCACCGCGGCGCTTCTCGAAAAATGGCGGCCAGCTCGTGCGGCGGGACCACCTCGAGCTGGGCGTAGTCGCAGTCGCTGGACTTCTTGTCGCTGCGCCAGCGCCGGAACTGCGCGGTGTGCCGAAAGCGCTCGCCCTGCATGTGATCGTACGCGACCTCCACCACGAGCTCGGGGCGCAGCGGCTCCCACGATAGGTCCTTGCCCTGGCTCCAGCGGCTGTGACCGCCCGGCATGCGTTGGCCGGCGGCGTCCCCGCCGTGCTCGGCCCACGCGCGCCAGGGGTGCGTCGCCAGCGCGTCCTCGCGATACGGCTCGAGCAGCTTCACGAGCTCGACGCGCTTGGCATCGCTGAAGCTGGCGCACACTCCGACGTGCTGCAGCTCTTGGCGAGCGTTGTACAGGCCGAGCAAAAGCGAGCCGACGCGGTCGCGATTGCCCTTTTTGTGCCAGCGAAAGCCAGCCACCACGCAGTCGCACTCGCGCTCGTGCTTTATCTTCAGCATCACGCGCTGATTGGGCTGGTACGTACCCTGGACGGGCTTGGCCATGACGCCGTCGAGCCCGGCGCCTTCGAAGCGACTGAACCAATCCGCGGCCAGCTCGCGGTCGCGCGTGGCGGGCGTGATGTGAAGGGGCGGCTGCGCGCCGGCCAGCAGCGCCTCCAGCCTTTGGCGGCGAGCCGCGAAGGGCGTCTCGCGCAAATCTTCATCGCCATCGCACAAGATGTCGAAGAACACGACCGAGGCCGGCGTTTGGCGGGAGAGCATCTCTACGCGCGAGGCCGCCGGATGCAGCCGTAGCTGCAGCGCGTCGAAATCCAGCCGGCCGCCTTGCGCGATCACGATTTCGCCGTCCAGCACCACGCGCTGCGGCAACGCCGCCTTGAGCGCTGCGACGAGCTCCGGGTAATAGCGATTCAGCGGCTTCTCATCACGGCTCTGAAGGAACAGCTCGTCGCCGTCGCGGAACACGAGCGCGCGAAAGCCGTCCCACTTCGGCTCGAAGATGAACTCGCCCGCGGCCGGGAGCGCGCTCGTGCGCTTGGCGAGCATCGGCAGAACGGGTGGATTGACGGGGAGCTGCACGCCGCAGCGTAGCGTTTCGCGCCCGCAGCGGCAAAGCGCCGGCGCGAGCGCGCGCTCTCCCGCGACTCGCTCAAAAGAGGCGGTTTAGTCCGTTTAGCGCCGCGACGCGGTACGCCTCGGCCATGGTCGGGTAGTTGAACGTGGTGTTGACGAAATACATCAGCGAGTTCGCGGGGCCGCTCTGGGCCATGATCGCCTGCCCGATGTGCAAGATCTCCGCAGCTTGATCGCCGAAGCAGTGGATGCCGAGGATCTGCAGCGTCTCGCGGTGAAACAGGATCTTCAGCATGCCCACCGTGTTGCCGGTGATTTGCGCACGCGCGAGCGAGCGAAACAGTGAGTGTCCGACTTCGTAGGGCACGCCTTGCGCGGTGAGCTCGCGCTCGGTGCGTCCCAGGCTCGAGATCTCCGGCGAGGTGTAGATGCCGCTCGGAATATCGCGCACGAGTCGCTCGTCGCTGCGGCCGGCGACGGCGTGCCCCGCGGCGAAGCGCCCCTGGTCGTAGCTGGCGCTGGCCAGGCTCGGGTAGCCGACCACGTCGCCGACCGCGTAAACGTGCTCGCGCGCGGTGCGGTAAAATTCGTCGACGCTGAGCAAGCCGCGGCTATCGGGCACCAGCCCCAGCGCGTCCAAGCCCAAGTCGTAGGTGTTGCCGCTGCGGCCCTGCGCCCACAGCAAGAGATCGCTCTTCAGCCGCTTGCCGCTCTTCAGATACAGCACGACGCTGTCGTCGCGCGCTTCGACGCGCTCGTACTCTTCGTTGTGACGGATCAACACGCCTTGATCGCGCAGGTGGTAGGAGAGCGCGTCGATGATCTCGTCGTCGAGGAAGGACAACAGCTTCTCACGGCTGTTGATCAGGTTCACCTTGACGCCCAGGTTCCTGAAGATGGAAGCGTACTCGCAACCGACGACGCCGGCGCCGTAGATGGTGACGGTGTCGGGCGTGTGATCCAGGCGCAGCACGGTGTCGCTGTCGCGCACGCGCGGGTGGCTGAAGTCGACGTCGCTGGGGCGATAGGGCCGTGAGCCGACGGCGATCACGAACTTCTTGGCGTGAATCCGGCGTGTGGTGCCGTCGCGTTCGACGGTCACCGTGCGCTCGTCTTCGAAGCGAGCCTGGCCATGCACCACCGCGACGTGGTTTCTGGCGTAGAAGTCGCCGCGCATATCGACCTGTTTTCTGATCACGCCCTCCGCGGCGCGCAGCAGGTCCGGAAACGTCACCCCGACTTCGGACGCGCACTCGGCGAACAGCGGGTTCTTGCGGAACGCCAGCGCCTGGTTCACCGCGTGCCGCAGCGTCTTGCTGGGGATGGTCGCCCAATGAGTGCAGCCGCCGCCCACGGCCGAGTGCCGCTCCACCATGACGACGCGCGCTCCGCCCTTGGCCGCGCGCATGGTTGCCCCTTCTCCTGCTGGTCCGCTCCCGATGACGACGAGGTCGTGTTCCTGATCGAATGGCAAAGTTGGGCTCCTCGGCTAAGTAGCCGTCCCTTTACCCTCATCGCCCGCAAAGCGCGAGGGTTCGTCTGCCCTGCGGCGCCCCTGGCCGCGCCGCTCAGCGCTCGAGCAAGGGCCGAAATTCAGGGTGTTTCTCGATGTACCCCGCGATGAAGGGGCAGCGAGCGACGAGTTTGTCGTTACCCTGCGCGATGAGCTCGAGCACGCCTCGGGCCAGCTTCGAGCCCACGCCTTGCCCCCGAAACGCGTCGGGGACCTCCGTGTGCGTGATGGTGATCGTGCCGGGCGCCCGCCGGTAGGCGGAAAATGCCACCTGGCCGTCGTGCTCGAGCTCGAACCGCTGACGCGCTGGGTTGTCTTTGACCACGGCTGGAGGTTAGCCCATCCCGGCGTTCAAGTACGTCGCTC
>CBINHN010000044.1:0-59252 GCA_966250485.1 uncultured Sorangium sp.
CGCTGGCGAAGCCGTTGAGCTGATCGACCATGGTGTTGATGGTGTTCTTCAGCTCCAGGATTTCTCCTCGCACGTCGACGGTGATTTTGCGGCTCAGGTCGCCGCGCGCGACGGCCGTCGTCACCTCGGCGATGTTGCGCACCTGACCGGTGAGGTTGGAGGCCATCGAGTTGACGTTGTCGGTGAGATCCTTCCAGGTGCCGGCGACGCCGGGCACCTGCGCCTGGCCGCCGAGCTTGCCCTCGGTGCCCACTTCACGGGCGACGCGGCTGACCTCGCTGGCGAAGCCGTTGAGCTGATCGACCATGGTGTTGATGGTGTTCTTCAGCTCGAGGATCTCGCCTTGGACGTCGACGGTGATCTTGCGGCTCAAATCGCCGCGCGCGACGGCGGTCGTGACTTCCGCGATGTTGCGCACCTGGCCGGTGAGGTTCGAGGCCATGGCGTTGACGTTGTCGGTGAGGTCTTTCCAGGTGCCGGCCACACCGGGCACCACGGCCTGACCACCGAGCTTGCCTTCGGTGCCGACTTCACGCGCGACGCGCGTCACCTCGGAGGCGAAGGAGCGCAGCTGCTCCACCATCGTGTTGATGGCTTCCTTCAACTGCAAAATCTCGCCGCGCACGTCCACGGTGATCTTCTTCGAGAGATCGCCGGAGGCGACGGCGATGGTCACCTCCGCGATGTTGCGGACCTGCGCGGTCAAATTGCCCGCCATCTGGTTCACGGAATCCGTGAGATCCTTCCACACGCCGGAGACGCCTTTTACTTGCGCTTGCCCGCCGAGCTTGCCTTCGGTGCCGACTTCACGCGCGACGCGCGTCACCTCCGACGTGAAGACGGAGAGCTGGTCGATCATCTTGTTGACGAGCTGCGCTGAACGGAGAAACTCGCCTTCGAGCGCGCGGCCGTCGACTTCTAGGGCCATGGATTGGCTCAGGTCGCCCTTGCCGACAGCGCCGACCGCGCGTGTCACTTCGGTCGTCGGCCACACCAGATCGCCTATCAGCGTGTTGAGCGAGTCGATCTCATCGGACCAGCCGCCCGTCGCGCCCGGCACGCGCATGCGCTCTTTCAGCTTGCCTTCTTTGCCCACCACGCGGCAGACGCGCGCGGTCTCCGCCGCGCGGCGCTCGGTGACCGCCAGGATGTCGTTCAGCACGTCCGAGATTTTGCCTTGGATGCCCAAGAGATCCGACGGCATGCGCGCGCTGAAGTCACCCGCTTGAAAGCGCCGCATCACGCTGAGCAGGTCGCGCTCGAACGCCTCGGTTGGTGCGCCATTGCCGTTGCCGAAGCGCTGCTCTTTACTGTCGCTCGCTGATTCCGGCGTGAGGAGCGTGGGGTTCGCATCGAGAAGGCTAGAGGTCGACGCCGTTTGCTCGCTCGTATCGGTCATGGTGACGCTCCTGTGCTCGCCGGCTCGACGCGAGTTTGGCGTCGACGTTGCCGGTGATCGCGCGGAGCAATCCGCGCGTTCAGGCTACGATGACTCTGGCTGTGGCCCGCAGGCAAGGCGCGTCATTGGCGGCCCACTCGCCGTGCTTTCGCGCCTGGGGATGCACCTACATGAGGGCCAAGCCGGATGTTCGACGCCTGGCTCACGCCGAGCGGGGCCGTGAGCCGTTGCGAGCCAATTTGTCGAACAAAAGCTTCGGCCTTACGGCCAGAGGCCGCGCTTCAGTTCGAACGGGCAGCGCTGGGGCGTTTTGGTTGCTGTGGCAGCTGCGTAACGGCGTCAGCCGCATTCGCGAACGGCGCGCACGCTGAGCGCATTCGCGGAAACGGCGCGCGCGCTGAGCGCACGCGCGCCGTTCATCACTCTCAGCGCACCGAGTCGAGGCAGCAGCCGAGCGAGCAGTACTGCGTCGCGCCACAGGGCGGCAGATCGGGGCCGCACACCTGGGCGCCGCCGTCGCAGGTATAAGCAGGGCCGCCGCCGCTGCCCGTGGCGCCGCCCGTGCTGGAGCTCCCGCCGTCGCTCGTCGAGCCGCCGGCGCCCGTCCCGGTGCTGCCACCCGCAGCGGTGCTGCCCGAGCTGCCAGCAGTCCCCGTGCTCCCCGAGCTCCCGGTGTCGCCGCCGCTACCCGAGCTGCCGCCGCTGCCCGAAGAGGGCGTGCAGCTCTCCGGAAGATCCTCGATCGTCTTGCCGGCGCAGAGCTCGCACTCACCGCAGGTGTTGCCGCATTGAGTGCTCTTCGTGCAGCGCTGGCAAGCGGACGTATCGTCGATGTTGGCCAGCGAGCAGCCTGGGTTCTCGAGGATGTCGACGGACGTTCCGTCTTCGGTCATCACCGTGCAACAGCCGAAGCAATCGCAGCCGTTCTGAGTCAGCTTCGAGCAAAAGTCGATGCAGGCTTGGCTCACCGTGCAGTCCGGATCGTCGGCGGGCAGATCGCCATACAAGCACCCGGTCGCGTAGCGACACTGATCGTCGCCGGCGCCCGAGTTGCCGTCGAAGAAGCAGTCTTGCCACTTCGGATCGCGGTTGTCGCCGGGGATGCCGGTCGCGAAGGAGCCTTCGTCGCTGTCGAGCGGCCCCGTGCACTCCGGGTCGAAGCCGTCGATCAGACCGTCCCCATCATCGTCGATGCCGTTGTTGCAGGCGGTGTCCCCCGTCGCTATGGAGCCGCCAGTGCCCGCGGTGGAGCCGCTGCTGGTGGAGCCACTACTCGTGGAGCCGGTCGCGTTGACGCTGCCGCCGTCGCTGCCGCCAGCGTCGCTGCCGCCAGCGTCGCCACTGCCGCCGTCGCCATTGCTGTCGCCGGCCTCGTTCGCGCTGCCGGCGGCTTGCCCGTCACCGGCGTCCGAGTGAGCGCCGCCCACGCTCGCGCTCGCACCTGCACCTCCGCGAGCCGACGTGCTGCCACTTCCGCTGCTCGCGCCCGCTGCGCTCGCGCCGTTCGACTGCCCCCCGGACGAGCAGGCGTTGAGCGCGGTCGTCGCGGCGGACAGGGCCAATATCAATACACCGAGGCTTGTTGCTTTCAATCGCACGTCCATGTTCTCCACGCGGTGTGTGGACGAGCGGCTTCGAAATTTTGAATCGCTGCGGCACGTCGTAAAACGGGAAGTACGACAGCCACTGATTCGGTCATGGGAATTTCGTGCAAAGTTGTGCTCGCTGTCATTGTCACCGCGCTGACTCCGGCGTGCGGCTCTGACTCGCAGAAGAAGGAAAAAGAGCCTTGCTCGCCCGAGCAGCAGACGGGCTGCGACAGCGGCAGCGTCTGTGAGCCGGTGCAAGGCGGCGCTCCGGCGTGCTTTGCGCCGCTGGTCGTGCGCGGACGTGTGCTGGAGTCGGCGAACGTCGAGCAGGGCATCGCCGGCGCGATCGTCGTCGCGCGAGACGTGAACGGCGCGCTGGTCTCGCGCGGCACCGCGACCAGCGGCGCGGACGGCAGCTACGAGCTGAGCATCAGCGCGACGCGCGACGCCGAGGGCCGGCCGCTGGCGCCACAGGCGACGCTGCGCGCCGACGCCGCAGGATACGCGACGTTTCCGAGCGGCTTGCGGGTGGCGCTGCCCGTTGACGGCGACGCGCCCGTCAAGAGCGGCGACCAATGGCTGATCGAGAACGACTCGACCGACGTCGCGCTCGATGCGTTGCCGAGCTCGGGCGGACTCGCGACGATTCACGGCAGCGTGCAGGCGGACAATCCCGGCGGCACGCTGGTCGTGGCCGGACCGGTCAGCGCTGTCGCCTCCAGCGACGGCAGCTTCACCATTTTCAACGTGCCGCCCGGGACGGTCGAGGTGCGCGGCTACAAGGCGGCGCTGCAGCTGAGCCCCGCGACGGTGACGGCCAGCGCTGGCGAAGCGCTCTCCGACGTGGTGCTCTCGGCTGAAGCCGGCGCGATGGCGACCGTGAGCGGCGACGTCAGCTTCGTCAACGCCGGCAGCCAACAGACGAGCGTCGTGCTGGTGGTCGCTTCGACGTTCAACGCTGCGCTCGCGCGCGGAGAGACGCCCATCGGGCTGCGGCAATTCCCGGTGAGCGGTCAGTACCGCTTCGAGAATGTCCCGGCCGGTGAATACGTCGTGCTCGCGGCCTTCGAGAACGACGACTTGGTGCGCGATCCCGACACCTCGATCGGAGGTACGGCGATCCAGCGCGTGACCGTCGCGGCCTCGCCGGTCAGCGTGCCCGGCTTCAAAATTACCGGCGCTCTGGCGGTGCGTGCGCCCGGAGCCAACGGCGCGGAGCTCGTGAGCGGCACGCCGACCTTCAAGTGGGCGGACGACTCTTCGGAGGATGGCTACGAGCTGAGCGTGTACGACACCTTCGGGAACCTGGTGCACCGGGAGGACGTCGCCCGGGTGACGGGCTCCGCTGACGCCGCCGCGCCCTACAGCGGCCCGGCCTTGGACGCCGGGTACTATCAGTTCCGCGCTGTCTCCTACCGAGTCACGAAGACGGGCCCTGGTCGCACGTACATCTCAGCCACCGAAGACCTGAAGGGCGTCTTTATCATCCGCTAGCGCGACCGCGGTCGACGACCGCGACAGACACGACGCCGCCGGCGTGCGCTCAACGTCGGCGGCGCTCGAAGGGATAGTCGACGGTGATGTTCAGCGCGGGGTGCCGGCGCGCCAGCGAGCGTCCCGGACGTCGCCGCTCAAGGAACCACAGCGCGCGCCCGCGGTCGTCCAGGACGCGACCCACGGCGAAGTTGTCACGCAGGTTCAGCACCGGGTCGAGCTGTTGCCAGAGAAAGATCGATTCCTTCACGGACTTCTCGTCATTGAACGCGTGGGCGTCGCGCACGATCGGGGTGTACACGTGAAAATAATCGGGATCGGCGCGCAGCACGCAGCTCGGACACTGCTTGCCGTAGATGGCGTGAATGCCCTCGATGCCGCCATGCAGCGCGATGTCCTCGTTGCACAGGCCCCACATGTCGATGATCGTGGCGTCGGTATGGACGGCGAAGACGCCGGCGTAGTCGGTGGCGAGGCGCTCGCCCGGCTCGCGCAGCATGAAGCGCATCAAATCTACGGCGCCGAGCAGGTTCTCGCGGGTGTGCCGCGCCGTGTGCGCGGCCATGGTAAGCTTCTCTTTCTCTTCCCGCGTCTCGCTGTGCCGCCCGTGCATGTGCACCGCCGAGAACGACAGCGGCGCCAACAGCGCCAGGCGGGTCAGCACCCGCAGCGCCGCGGGTAGCGCGCGGAGCTCCTGGTAGGCGCGCTCGAAGCCGGCGCCCGCGAGCAGCGCGCCGAGCGGCACGATGGGCTGGAAGAAGCGCTCGAAGGGCATCCAGTCACCGCCCACCATCGCGAAGTAGGCGAGCTGCGAGAGCAGCGCGGTCCACGCGCCGAGCGCCACGCGCCGCGGACCGCGCAAGACCGGGAGCACCATGAACGGCAGCAGCGCGATCGCGCCGTAGTCGCGAGCGAAAAACCACAGCTGGTCGTAGCCGAGCAAGGGCTCTTCGACGCGCACCATCGATTTGGCGTAGTACGTCGTGGGTAGCGGCAGGCCGTAGTACGTGTAGCGCCACGTGAAGTAGAGCGCGTAGAGCAGCAGAATCGGCCACAGCCAGCGCACGAGCCGCTGCAGCGAGAAGCGGCGCGCCGCGCAGCTCTCCAGCACGTCGAAGCCGAGCAGGGCCAAGAACGGCACGAAGCCGTCGATGCGCAGGAGCAGCACGCTGAGCCACACCCAGCGCGAGCGCGCGCGCGCTTCGGGGGTTCCCTGCAAGTGCAAGTACCAGCCCCAGGTGATGGCCGCGGTGAAGGGGATGGTCTCCAGCGCCGACATCGCCGCGCGCGTCAGATCCGTGCACGCGGCCATCAGGCACAGCGCCATCAGCGCGCTGAGCACGCCGCTGCTGCGCCGCGCGAGGCGGTACACCGCGAGCGCGGTCGCGAACAGCGCGGCGAAGCTCAGCACGCGCCCTGGTATGTACGGATCGACCGCAGGCAACACGACGCGCGTCAGCGCGTTGAGCACCATCCACAAGAAGTTCGAGTAGCCCTCGACGCGCTCGCCGTTGCTGAAGACCGGGCCGTTGCCTTCTGCCAGGTTCTTCGAGAAGGAGAAGGTGATGTAAGCGTCGTCGATTCGAAAATCGGAGACCAGCCAGAGCTGCCAACTCCACAGCGCGAACAGGGCGAGCAGCGCGAGGCCGAGCCGTGCCTCGCGCCAGCCGATTCGAGCGCGGACGAAATCGGAGACGCCGCTCAAGCGCGCGGGATAATGCCGCAAGCCTCGCCATTCCCAAGAAAAATCCCGCGCAAGAACCGGGGCTTCGACTCGCGGCTCACTGAAAACTTGCGTTTCTCTGGCACGGAATGTAGGAGGGGAGCCCACACCAAGGCGGAGGTTTCTCATGCGCCGACTCAGAAAGCTCTTCGCGCGTCTTCGTCTGCCCTTTCCCGTGCTGGCCTGACGCGCTGCCATCAGCGCGCGCGCCGCGCTCGATTCGGGATGCGGTGGTTGCAGGCCAACCGGGCATAGCTTAGAAGACCGCCATGTTTCCGGCCGTCAATGCGGAGCGGCTCAAGAAAGAGGCCGACTTTCACGACTCCGTGGCTGCGTCCCTCGACGTCAGCAAAACCCTGGTGGACGAGACGTTCACCTCCATTACGGCCATCGAAAACCAGCACATCGTCGCTCAATTCGGTGACGTGAGCGGCAAGCGCCTCTTGGACTACGGCTGCGGCGTCGCCGAGGGCGGCATCTACTTCGCCAAGCGCGGCGCGCGAGTCGTGGCCATGGACGTCTCCGCCGGCATGCTGGAGGCCGCCCAGCGGCTGGCGCGCCAGCACGGCGTCGAAATCGAGACGCGCGTTGTCTCCGGCGACACGGTGCCCGCCGACAAGGACGAGTTCGACCTGATCTACGGCAACGGCGTGCTTCACCACGTCCCGCTGGACACCGCCGCGCCCGAGCTCGCGCGCGTGCTCAAGGCGGACGGCAAGGGCTGCTTCATCGAGCCGCTGCCCTATAACCCGCTGATCAACGTCTACCGGCGCATCGCCAAAGACGTGCGCACCGAAGACGAGCAGCCGCTCTCGTTCGAGCAGATCGAGGGGCTCCAGCGCAGCTTCGGCAGCGTCGGGCACGAGGAGTTCTGGCTCACCACGCTCGCGGTGTTCTTGCGCTTCTACCTGTGGGATCGGGTAAACCCGAATCACGAGCGTTACTGGAAGAAGATCTATACGGACGCCTCGCGCCTGGAACGCATGTTCAAGCCGCTGCACGCCATCGATCAGCGCGTGCTGCGCATGATGCCGCGCCTGGGCCGCTTCTGTTGGAATACCGTGATCACGGTGGCAGCTCCTTACAAGCGCTGAACGACGAGCGCTGAACTCGCCTGCACGATGAGCCAATCCGCGCCGCTGGTGGTGGAGGCGCCGCTCCCGCGCGGTCCGCGCCTCGCCCTCGCGCTCGCAACGCTCGCCGGCGTCGGTTTCTCACTCGTGCTGCTGCTGTGGGAGCTGAGCATGGAGAGCGCGTTGCGCAGCCGCTTCCTGCTCGACAATCAGCTCGGGGTCGAGCTGCGCCGCTGGCTGCTCGCGAGCTTGGTAGTGGGCGCCGCGTTGCCGGCCTTCATCGCGCTGCTGCTGCGCTTGCGCCGCGGCTCCGGCTTCGATTTCAAGCTGCACCGCTTCGCCGCCATGATCGCGCCGCTCGGTCTGGCGTTCTGGTTGCCGGCGCTGTTCGAGGGGGAGGGCGCGCAGCGGAACGCGCTCATGTACCTGGTGATGCTCTCGCTGTTCGTGCTCTCCGAGCGAGCGCTCATCACGCGCGCGCTGGAAGCGTACCGCAGCGGGCGCCCCGACGCGGCGCCGCTCACGCTGCCGAAGCTGCGTCTCCCGCGCGCGGTGGCGCTCGTCACCGTGCTGCTCGCGGCCGCGGCCTATACTGCGTACACAGCGTATTTCACCATCTTGAACCATCGGCAACTGGGCACGATGGCGTTCGACCTCGGGATTTATGACAACCTGATGTACAACGCCCTGCACGGGCGCTTCTTCCACTCGCCCGTGCTGTTCGGGCCGGGGGATCGCAACTACCTCGCCGGGCACGCGGAGCTCGCGATGGTGCTGTTCGTGCCGTTCTACGCGATTCGCCCTGGCGCCGAGACGATGCTCATCATCCAGTCGGTGGTGCTCGGCCTGGCCGCGCTGCCGCTCTATCTGTTCGCCGAGCGCTTGCTGCCGCGCTTCGCGGCGCTGCTGCTCAGCCTCGGCTACCTGCTGTTCGCGCCGCTGCACGGCCCCCATTTTTACGACTTTCACTGGCTGCCGCTCGCGATCTTCTTCCATTTCTGGCTCTACTTCGCGATCGTCACGCGCAAGAACTGGCTCACGCTGCTGTGCATCTTGGTGCTGTGCGCCATTCGCGAGGACGTCGCGGTGGGCTTGTCCTTGCTCGGCGTGTTCTTGTTTTTGACCGGCCTGCGCCTGCGGCTCGGCCTCGGGCTCGCGGTGTTCGCGGCGCTCTGGTTCGTGTTCGACAAGTTCGTGCTGATGCAGCGGATGGGCGCCTGGTGGTTCGAGAACATGTACTCCGGGCTGTTCGCCGACGGTAAGGCCAGCTACGCGAGCGTGTTCTCGACGCTGCTCTCGAACCCCGTCTACGCGGTGTCGAGCTTCGTCCGCGCGGTGAAGCTCAGCTACGGGCTGCACATGGTGGCGCCGCTTGCGTTCTTGCCGCTGCGGCGGCTGCCGTTCCTGCTGCTGCTGCTGCCCGGCGCGGCGTTCACGCTGATGACCACCGGCTATTGGCCGACGACGCAAATATCATTTCAGTACACCACGCACTGGATTCCGTATCTATTCCTGACCTGCGTGCTCGGTCTCACGGCGATGACCTACGAGAAGTCGAGCCGCAGCAAGCGCGCGGCCGCGCTGATCGCCCTCACCATCGGCGTCGTCAGCCATAGCTACAACTTCGGCGCCGTGCTGCAGCGCCAGAACTTTCGTGGCGGGTTCTCGCGCATCTCCTTCGAGATGACCCCGGAGGCCCGCAAGCAGTACCAGGAGCTGATGGACCTGGTGGGGCTGATCCCGCGAGAGGCGAGCGTAGCCGCCACCGAGGCGCTCAACCCGCACATCTCGACGCGGCTCGACGCGTACACGATGCGCTACGACTTCGGCCCGGTCGACTATCTGCTGATCGCGCGCCGTGAGGTGAGCGGTGAGCCGCGCAACGTGCTTTCCGCGCAGCTCAAGCGCGTGCCGTACCGACTGGTCCGCCGCGCCGGTGATTTCTTCCTGTTCAAGAAGGGGCGGCCGAACGCAGCGACGGAGGCCGCGCTGCGCGAGCTGGGGCTGTCCCCGCCGCCCAGAGCTCGGCGCTGACTCCGCGCTCAGCGGAACACGCGAACGCTGCTCAGGTGGAGGAAGCTGCGCCGCGCCACACGGAAGCGGACCCAGCGCGCCTTCGTCGTAGAAAAAGAGGCCTTCCAGGTCGTGAAGCTCTCGCTGCGACGCGCCACTTCCCGCCACTTGGCGTGATCCGTGCTGACCTCGACGACCAGCGGAATCGCGCGGTCCTGACAGCAGTCTTTGCGATTGCTGATGCTGAAGCCGGAGACGTCCTGGACTGAGCCCAGATCGAACTCCACCCATGGGCTATCTTCCTCGTTGGTCGAGAAGAAGAACGAGGGACTGCCGGGGCACTCCTGCGCGGGCGAGAGACAGCCGCCCTCGGGCCAGCGGGAGCTCGCCGTCCAGGGGCGTCCGCGCGCCACGTCTCGCGCTTGCTCGATGCGTTCCACACCGTAGAAGACGCCGGCGAGCACCAGCGCCAGGAGCACGACTGGCAAAGACAGGCGCACCAGGCGGCGGAACCACAGGCGCTCCAGCGCTCGCTCCGCGCCGTCTACGCTTTGCAGCAGCGCCTCCGCGAAGGGGCGCAGCTCGCGCGCCAGACGCGCTTGCTCGTCCACGGGCGCCGCGGCGTGGTCGACGAAGCTACGCGCCACGATGCCGTCGCGGATGCGCGTCGCGGACTCCGCGTCGCCTGCCGCGCGCGCGAGCTCTGCAGGCGCGGTGCGCTCCCACAAGCTCTGCAGCGTCTCTCGCTCTCTGGGTTCGCTGGGCGTCGCCAGCGACTCGCGCGCGAGCAACGACCAATATACGGATTGTGCGCACAGGTCGCAGGCCAGCGCGTGGTGCGGGCCATGCTCCACCGCTCGCGTCGGCTCCTGCGCGACGCGGGCCAGCTCCAGGGCGGCGTGCGCGCGCCGGCTGAGCTCGAGCGTGCGCGCCGAGGGCAGCTGCCGCGCGTCGCGTAGCGCGCGAAAGGCGCTGCCGCACCAAAACCAATCGAGCGCGCGCGCCAGCGCGCCGCGACGCTTCACAGAGGGAGCGGCGGGCGGGTCGGGCTGCGGCAACGGTTGCTCCAGAGCTGGCTGTGGGGCGTCGTCTGGTTTCTCGTCGCTGATCGTGCTCACGTTTCCGGCCCGGCTCGAAGGGCCGGCAGGTTATCTTCTCCGATCGCGTTCGTCGAGGGCAATTTCCGCTCCGATGAGCCTCTGGTGCGCTAAAAACCGGCGTTTTACTGGGTGTTTTCTGGGTCTTGTCGCGCGAAGCCCGCGCAACGAAGCACCGGAAGCCGCGGGTACTTCGGCCAGCGCGCGTCCTCGCTCGCGCGCTGACAAAGCCAGAATTCGCTGCCGCGGGCGGAAACCACGCTGCGAGCCCAGCTGCAGCGCAGGCATAGCCCCACTCGCGACAGTCGTTGTCTCGCCTCGTCTTCGGTCATCGGCGGCTATTATAGCCGGCGTGGGGCGCAGCGAGGCTCAGCCTGTCGCCGCGACGTGGCCTTCGCCTCACTGCGGGATCAGTATAAGCTGTGCGATCGAGGGCTTTGCTGCGCACCGTCTCCATTGCTGTGCTTCTCTTGGCGACCGGCTTGGCGCTGGCCCTCGCCGTCGCTCCGGCGCAGCGCGCGTTTGCGCTCTTTTCGCGCCCGCCGCTCGACGCGTCGCTGGGCGGCGCAGAGATTCCGTCGACGCCCGAGCTCGAGCGGTGGCTCGCGCTGCGCGCTGCCCGCTTCGCAGAGCAAGAGGTCGAGCTTCGCGCGGACTCCGAAGACGTGCTGGTGACGTTCGCGGAGCTCGGCTTCAGCCTCGACATCGCGGCCACCGCGGCGCGCGTCCGTGCGCTCCCGGTTGCCACCGACGCGCTGAGCCGTTGGCGCCGCGTCTGGGCGGGGCCGCCGCTGGTCTTGCGCGAGGTGCAAGCGGTGATCGCGTTCGAGCGCGAACGCGCAGCGCAAACTTTGGACAGGCTGGCTCCGACTTTGAAGCGCAGCCCCGAAAATGCGCGCCTGGATCTGGCCCAGCATCGACGCATTTGGGCGAGGGACGGGCGTGCCCTGGACGTGAGCGCGAGCCTCGACGCCATCGCCGCGAGCGCTCGGCCGAGCGCGGTGTTCACGCTGTCGTTCACGCGCTCCGCGCCGAAGATCGCAGACGACGCGCTGCCTGCCGTAGATGTCTCTCAGATCCTGGGCAGCTATGAGACGAGCTTTCGCGGTCGAGCGGGCCCGCGAGAGGTCAACATTCGCCGCGCCGCCAAGCTGCTCGACGGCATCGTCGTCGCCCCTGGCGCGCCGTTCAGCTTCAACCGTAGCGTCGGGCCGCGCGTAGAAGAGCGCGGGTTCGTGAAGGCGCCGGTGATCGTACACGACGAAACCGAACCTGGGCTGGGCGGCGGCGTGTGTCAGGTGGCCACGACGCTGCACGCGGCGGCGCTCTTCGCTGGCCTGGAGGTCACCGAGCGCCGCAGTCACAGCCGCGCGAGCGGTTATGCGCCGCTCGGGCTGGACGCCACCGTGATCGATGGCAAGGTGGATCTGCGGCTCCGCAACGGCTTCGACACGGCCGTGATGATCCATGCCTTCGTGACCGCTACGAGCAGCGTCAAA
Organism: uncultured Sorangium sp.; assembly: GCA_966250485.1. GTDB lineage: Bacteria > Myxococcota_A > Polyangia > Polyangiales > Polyangiaceae > PMG-095. Next base: position 11,888 of record CBINHN010000044.1, read on the forward strand.
GTCGAAATTCTGGGCCGCGCGCCGGCTGCCAAGGTCGAGCACGCCTATCGCGTGGTGGAGCGCCACCCGTTCTACCGACGAGTCGTGGAGAAGCCCGATTTGGACGCGGGCAGCTTCGAGCTCAAGCAGAAGGGCACCTACGGCTACGACATCGTCAGCGTCGTCAGCTCGGTGGGCCGCGACGGCAGCGTCGCGCGGCGGCGCTACAAGAGCAAATATTACCCGGTGCCGGAGGTGATCTGGGTCGGTCCCGGGACGGATCCGTCGCTCTTGCCGCCGCTGCCCGATGGCGCGCTGGGCCTCGAGCCCGAGGCCATCAACTGAGCGGCAGCCGGGCGGCTCGTCCTCGACGGAGGGCCGCCCTCGAGCGCGCGCAGCTCGGCCTAGGCCGCTACTCGACGATGGGGTCGAGCAGCTCGCGAACGTCCACCTCGTTGCCCTCCAAGATCGCTGCGTAGCGGTCGGCCCACTCCAGCGCCTCTTTCTTGCTGGGCAATGCCAAGATAGAGAAGCCCGCGATGAGCTCCTTCGACTCCGCGAAGGGGCCGTCCGTCCATGTGCGCTTGCCCTTCGAGCCGCCCGTCGAGCGAGCGCCGCGCGAGCTCGGCGCGATGCGCTCGGCCGCGAGCAAGACGCCTTCTCCGCTCAGCGTCTTGAGCAGCTTGGCGAGCGCGCCGAGCACTGCCGGATCCTCGTCGCCGGCTTCGCTCTTGGCGTCGCCTTTTTGCAGCAGCAAGAAGCGCTCGTCGCGCGGTCCTTCCGGCTTTGGGATGAGCCCCAGATCCCACGGCTCCACGATGGGCCCGATCTCGAACTCGACGTCTCCCAAGATCACGGCGAAGCGATTGGCGGTCTCAATCGCCGCGTCCAGCGAGGTCGTTTTGATCATGTAGACGGCCGCGACGAGCTCGTTTTGCCCGCTGTATGGGCCCTTAATCAGCGTGCGCTTGCCGTTCTGGTAAGTGAGCCGCACGCGCTGCGCGCTGCGATGCAGCCCGGCGCCGTTCTGGAAAACGCCGGACTTTAGCGACTCCTGAACCAACGTGCCCATGGCTTGGATGATCTCCTGGTTCGGCGGACCGCCGGCTTCCATGTTGGCGTCCACCTTGTGCATGACTATGAAGCGCATCGTGATCTCTCCTCTGTCTCGGCGAGTCTCGCTCTATCAGCTGGCTTTGGCTCGCGGCATTAGCATGGGACGAAACGCGGCGCGGTAGCACCAAGCGAGATACACCTCGAGCAGGAGCACCAGCACGGCCATGCCCATGCCGGCGCGAGCCAGGAAGAGGTGGAAGGCGAAGATGTTGATCACCACTGGGGCGAGAATGGTCAGAGCTAGCGGGACGAAGCGGTTCGCGAGCAGCAAGGCACCGACCAGCGCTTCGCTGCCGCCGATCAGCTGGAACATGTAGCCCGTCTGCATCAGGGCTCCGCCGAAGGCCATGGCGCCGGCGGGCTGCGGATCTGCGGGCGGCGGGAGGAAGTTCAAGAACCCGTTCAGACCGCACACGAAGAACAGCCCGCCGAGCACGAAGCGTGCGACGACGGGAGCGTAACGCAGCGCGCGCGGGGCGCGGAGTGTGGCTTCGATGTTGGTGCTGAGGACGGCGTCGCTGGTGGTCATGGGGTCGCTCTCTTTCCGAGCCCGATCGGGGCTCACCTCAGCGACGAACCACCCAGCGCGAGATCGACACGACCCCTAAAAAAATCGATCCGCACGTAAGTGGATGAAATGTTTAATTATCTTGGTGCGGGGACGCAGCACCCAGTGATGCAATAGAAGGTCGCCGGACATTCGGCGTTCGGGCCGCACGGCTCGGAGTCCGCGTCGCAGAGGTCCTCGTCGCAGCCCGGCCTGGGAGCCACCTCGCCGACGCACACCTCGCAGCCTTCACAAGGGTTGAAGCAGGAGAGCACCGGCGTGCACGAAGCGCAGCCAACACCGCTCGCGACGGAGTCACTGTTACAGGTCCCGACGCTCGAACCGCTGGCATGCGTGCCGAGCCAGACGAACTCGTTCTTATGCGCTGGCAGCTCACAGCAGCCGAAGCAATCACAACCATTGGGCGTGAGCGGGAGGCAAGACTCGAGGCACGTCGCGGCCTGCGTCGCGCGAAGATCAGCGCACGACTTGTTTTGGACCTTCGTATCTGCGTTGTACACACACGCGGCGTCGCCGCTCGGTGGGTAATCTGGCGCCACAGACTCCGGATCGCAGGCGTGGCTCCACAGGCAGCGATCATTGCCGAAGCCCGCGTTCTTGTCGAAGTAGCAATCCTGTGGACAGCCATCGTCGCCTTGGGTGGGGCGGAAGAACGTGTCCTCGCTGTCGTCGCAGGGGCCCAGACAATCCGGATCGAGCGCGTCAATCCGGCCGTCTTGGTCGTCGTCCTGGCAGTTGCCGCATTGGAACACCATATCTCGACACTTCGTCGGCACGCACGGCGCCGCGCCGCCAGCTCCTCCCGTGCTCGAGCCCGCCGAGCTCTCACCAGCGCCCGCCGCGCTGCCGCCGGCGCCTGGGGCTGCGTTGTCGTACCCCACCTGGACGTCGGTCGAGCAGGCATAGGCCGTGAGCAGGGCCAGGAGGGCGGCGCAGAGGCTCGCTCGCCGGGCTAGGGTCGCTGGGGTCATGGCAGCTGCGTACCTTCGGGTGAGTGGGGGCGTCGCGGGGAAATTCTGACGCGCCTTTGGGCCGGCCGAAAAGAGGCTAGTCGAGCGGATCGGCGGGCGCAGCATGACTTAGCTGTTCGCGGGCTCTAAGCTCGCGCCCGATGACGATGCGTCGCTCGACCTCTCGGCTCTTCGCCGGCTTCCTGTTCGTCGCCTGCGGCCTGTTCACCAGCGCTTGCCCCAAGCAGCGGGACGGCGGCGCCTCTCTGCAACCCGCGGCGTCGGCGAGCAGCGCGACCCGCGCGGCCCAGGACGACGAGCGCGCCGACGACAAAGCCAGCGACCAGGACGACGAGGACGAGGCAGAGGACGGTAGGAGAGTGCGCGGCGGCTGGTAGCGCCGCCACGGGCGCCGTTATAGCTCGAGCGAGCGTGCTAGCGGCGCTGCAGCGCGCAGCCGCTGTTGAAACTCGCTGGGCTCGCTCAAGAGCTCGCTCGGCTCACCCAGCGCGGCGTGAAAGGCGCGCGTCGTGGAGCTGACCTCGGTCGGCCAAGTCAGCAGCACCAGAGACGAGAACTTCTTGCGGTTGGCGAGCACGACGCGCACGAAGGAGCTGCGCGCGAGTAGGTCGTAGTGGGTGAGCTGACGCGCGTCGCCGAAGAAGCTGAGTGAATCGACGGCCTCCAGCGCGGTCTTCAAAAAATGTGTGTAGGCGCCGCCCACCTCGCTCGTCAGTCCGCCGATGAAGCGAGCGAACAGCACTTGCTTGGCGACCCAGCCGACGTGCACGCAACCGTTGTCGTCACCGAATTTGGTGAGCGCTGACGGACCATGACGAGGATCTGGCGAGGAGTCGACGCGGACCGGCGAATTCGGACGCATGCTGACCTGGCACTCCGAGGGGCGATGAAGAGATCCGCGCCAAAGAACGGTCATCTCACCCGGGGGTTAAGGGGGCCTTGAGTCGCAACTCGCAAAACATATCGAACGTTGCCTGAAAGATGTTTCTAATGTGCAGCGGATTTCGTCAGCTGCAGTGGCGCTTTTGGCCATCACTGCGGCAGTCCGCAGCGAATCCAGGTGAGGATTCGCTCACTCTCTTCCGTGGAGACGGAACAGCCGCTCTCCGGCGGCGGCATCGAGCAAGTCAGCAGCTGCGCACGGATGGGGTCTTGCCAGGAGGCGATGTGAGCGTAGTCGGTGAGCGGCCATGGTCCGGTCGTGCTCTCGGCGTGGCACGCCACGCAGCGGTTCTCGAAGATCGGCGCGACGTCGCGATACACGGGAGCGGGCTCTGGACATTGGGTCGGCGCCACGACCGCGCAGCTTGCGGGCGCGCTGGCCGACGTTCCAGCGCCGCCGCCTGCGCCACCGCGCGGCACGCAACTCGACTCCGATGCAGCTCCGCCCAGTGACCGCGACCCGTCTCCATCCGTGCTGCCGCTGCAACCGCCGGCGAGCAACGCGGCGGCGACGCACGCGGGCCAGAATAGTCGGTCACGGAAGAGAGCGCTCATGACGGAGACGGTAGCGCCCACCGAGCGCCGGTCAAACGTCTCAGTGCGACACCTTGCCGCGTTGCCGCCGCGCGCGGCGCTGCGTAAAGCAGCCTGCTCATGAGCACGAACACTGCAAGCAAATGGTCTGGAGCGCTGCTCGGCGCAGCGCTCAGCTTGGTCTCGGCACCGAGCCTGGCTCACGTCTCGATCGTCTCCGGCCCGGCGCAGGCCAACGCCACGCAAAGGGTGACCTTCGGAGTCGGCCATGGTTGTGACGGCGCAGATACGCTGCGGGTGCGCGTAGAGATTCCGCAAGCCGTGCTGTCGCTGCGCGCCGAGAACAGCGAGCTCGGCCCGGTCAGCGTCGAAACCAACGACGCTGGCCTGGTGAGCGCGGTGACCTGGGAGAAGCCGGTCGAGAGCCTGCTTCCGTTCGACACCGGCTACTACGAGCTCTCGCTGCGCGTGAAGGTGCCGAATCAGCCGTTTACGACGTTGTATTTCCCCACCCAGCAGGTGTGCCAAGACAGCGACGGCAATGTCATCACGGTGGACTGGACCGCCACCGCGGAGGAGTCGAACGACGCTGAGGCCGCCCCCGCGCTCAAGATCGTCCCTCCACGTTTTCCAGGTTGGAACAAGTACAGCGCCCCGCGCGCTATCGACGACCTGGCCGAGTTCTTTTCAGACGCGCTCATCGTTTGGAGCGGCGACGCTGCGTACAGCGTCAATCCCACGACAGCCGAGCTGATCACCGCAACATCGGGCGTGACATTGCTCAGCTCCGTGCGCGCTGGTGACGAGCTATGGGTCAAGTATTGATGTCGCGGAGCGCCGCCGTCATCGCGTTCTCGCTCGCTGCGCTGTCGTCCTGCTCCAAGGCGGAGCCGACGAACGCCTCGGATACGAGCGGCGGGCACTCCGGGAACGGCGGCGCCGCGGCGCTGGCCCCCTGTCTCGAGCGCCCCAACGAGCTACCGCGACCGCCCGGCGCCCAGCTGCCGTGCGAGCTGATCCCGCCGGGGTTTCGACGCTGAGCGCGGCTTGCGATCCGCGGCGGGCGCCGCTAACAAGCCCGCTCATGGGTCTCCCGGCGCGCTGGCTGAGCGGCATTCTCTTCGTGCTCTTTGGCTGTCGGCCGGTGACGGAGCCGTCGCGCCAGGCCGCCGCGCCGCCTCCTTCGGCGCGCGGGTCCGTCGCTGCGACGTCAGCGGGGCTGCGCGAGCTGCGGGTGGGGGTGAGCGGCGACTACGCGCCATTTTCGCTGCAGCGAGCGGACGGCTCGCTGCACGGCTTCGACGCGGAGCTGGCGCGAGCCATGGCCGGCGAGCTCGGCATGAAGCCGCGCTGGGTGACTTTTCGTTGGCCCGAGCTGGCCCAGAACGTACGAGACGGTGACTTCGACGTCGCGATGAGCGGCGTGACGTGGCAGCCGGCGCGCGCGGTCAGCGGCTACATGACACGCAGCGTTGCGCGCGGAGGGCCGTGTCTGCTCGGGGACGTCGAGAGCCAGCGCGTCGCCGTCAACCGCGGCGGCGCGTTGGAAGCGTGGGCGCGCGCGAGCCTGCCCGGCCGTGAGCTCGTCGTCGTCGACGATAACCAGAGCCTGCCGACGCTGCTGAGCGAACAGCGCGTGGGCGCCATCGTGACGGATAGCTTCGAGCGCCGCGCGTTCGCGCGGCCGGGCTGGACGGCGAAATGTGAGCCTGCGCTGTCTCAAAAGGTGTACTGGGTCGCGCCGCGACGCGCGGCCGAGCTCGGCCCGCGCATCGACGAGTGGCTGCGCGTGAACGCCCCGCGGATCCGCGAGCTGCAGCAGCGTTGGTTCGGTGAGCACCAGCGCCTCGACCCGGCCGCGCACCTCGTCGATCTGCTCGCGCGCCGCTTCGCGTTCATGCCGCTGGTCGCGGCCATCAAGGCCGAGCGCCATTTGCCGATCGAGGACGTGCCGCGCGAGCGGGAGCTCCTCGCCGCGACCGCGCAGAGCGCCCAGCGCGCGGGCTTGGCGGGTGAGTCCGTGCTGGCGCTGTTCCGCACCTTGATCGAGCTCAGCAAGGACGTGCAGCGCAGGAAGAGCGAGCCGTCCCAGCTCGACTTGCGCGAGCAGATCCGCCCCGCGCTGAACGAGCTCGGTCAGCGCATCTTGGCCGCGCTGAGCGAGGCGCGCGCGCAGGACGCGTTGCAGTCGCTGTCCTTCAGCGAGCTGGACGCGCTCTCGCCCTGGCTCAACGACGCGGAGCGCGGGCAGGTGCTCGCCGCGCTGCGTAGCATCGAGCTCGCGCCCCGCGAGCTTTCGCGGGCTAAATAGCGTCGCGGCGCTTGAGGATGATCAGGATGGCGATGAAGGCGACTAGCGACATGCCCAGCAGCACCGTCGGCGGCAGCCACCACAGCTGGTAGTCCGTGAAGCCCCAGGCGCCGCTGAAGTCCGTGCTCGCGATTTGCGCTTCGGCGCAGTGGAACTTGCCGGAGAACACGAAATTCTCTGCGCTCGTCAGATCCGGGCGGTGCAGGTCGAGGATCCAAGCGCTGTCAGTCGCGATGGCCGCGCGCTCTTGCGCCACCACACCCTGAAAGCCCCAGCGCGCGGGCATCAGCAGCATCGGCCACTCGAGCAGCGGGTTGGTCGTCATCGGGACCATCAGACCGCCGAGCACCACTTGCGGAATCAGCGCGATGGGCGTGAGCGCCATGGCCGCCTCCGCGCTCGTCACGAGCGTGCTGAGCAGTAGCCCCACCGCGACGGAGTTCATCGCGGTGACGATCAGCGTCAAGAGCGAGACGGCGAAGGCGCGCGGGCCGCCGTTGAAGCCGAGCGCGAAGAACACGATCGCGAGCAGGACCGTGCACTGGATCAGGCAAAATAGGCTGAGCAGCAGGAACTTCGAGAAGATGTAGTTGAACAGCTTCAGGTTGACCATGCGCTCGCGCATGTAGATGGCGCGCTCGCTGACCACCTCGCGGGCTGCGTTGCTGGTGCCGAACCACACCGCGGCCACCACCAAGAAGAAGATGGCGCCGGAGTGATCGGAGGTCACCGCCATGTTTTGCAGCAGCTTGTCGGTGCCCTCACCCAGGCTGCCCGAGCGGCGGGCGAGCTCCTGCAGCGCTCCGAGGCACCAATACGGGATCGCGTTCTTCTGGCCGCCGAACACCAGCGCGAGCAGCACGCCGATGATGGGCGCCTGCAGCAACATGATGGCCGTACCGCCCACGTCGCGCGCCTTCACCTTGAAGTAGCGGCTGAACATCAGGCTGAATTGGCCCTTGCTGGTGCTGCGCGCGTGCGGCACCTGGTTTTGCGTGGTGCCGGTGCCGACCGCGCGCTTGCCCGAGAACATGCGCTGGAAGATCGGGTTTTGCGGGTTGAAATACTCCGCGTTCCACTCGCGCGCGGCCTGCGCGCGCGCGAGGTAGCGCGGCGTGGACGGGTTCTGCGCGCGCATGGCGTCGTAGATGGGCCGCTCGCGCTGGTTCAGCATGTCGAACATGTCGCGCGGGTTGTCGACGCTGTTGGGCTTGCCCTGGCGCTCCAGCCAGCTGCCGAAGAAGCGGTAGCCGTCCCTGGGCGGTCCGAAGAAGGTGGTCAGGCCGCCAGGGCCGAGGATCAGCGCGAGGTTGAACTTCTCGAACTCGTCCTTCGCCGGCTGGTGGATCGTCGTAATGATGGTCTTGCCGGTTTGACGCGCCAAATCCGCGAGCAGCTGGATCAGGGCAGCGGTGTCGTCGGCGGCGAGCCCGCTGGTGGGCTCGTCGAGGAACATGATCACCGGATCGGTGACCAGCTCCATGGCGATGTTCACGCGCTTGCGCTGCCCGCCGGACAAGATCTTGCGCTCGGGCTTGCCGATCTGCAGGTGCGCGACGTTCTCCAGTCCGAGCTGCGCCAAGGTGAGCTGTACGCGACGATCGATCTCGTCGTCGGAGTAGTCCGGAGGCAGGCGAAAGCGCGCGCTGTAGCGTACGGCCTCGAACACCGTCAGCTCTGGGTGCACGATGTCGTCTTGGGGGACGTAGCCGATCGAGCCGCGCAGCGCGTCGTAGATCGCGTACAGATCTTCGCCGTTGATGCGCACCTGGCCCGCCGTGGGCGGCAGGTAACCGTTCAGCGTCAGCAGCAGCGTGGTCTTGCCGGCGCCGCTCGGTCCCATGAGCGCGATCAGATCACCCGGCAAGGCCTTGAAGCTCACGTGATCGAGCAGCGTCTTGAGCTCGCCGGGGTTGTCGCGATCCGGCACTTGCATCACGAGATCCCAGGCTTCGATCTCGTAGAGGGGGCGCCCTTCCCACTGCGCCTGGTCCTCCACGACCACGGCGACCTCGTTGTCGAAGACTTGGATCAACAACGGCATCGGGCCGATGAAGACCTTCTCGCCGTTTTGCACCGGCACGCGCTGCCCGGGGCTCAGCCGCTGACCGCGCACGAACGTGCCGTTCGCGCTGCCACGATCTTCGAGCGCCAGCTGAGTGCCTTGCACGTGCAGGATCGCGTGCCGGCTCGACACCTGCGGCTGCGGCAGCACGATGTCGTTGTCCGGCGTGCGGCCGATCGTCTTGAACGGCTTCGGGCCGGCCGCGCCGAGCTGAATTTGCCCAATCACCGTCTTGTGTTTGGGCTTCGAGCCCGCATCGGCGGCGGGGACCGCGCCGCTGCCCGGCGCGCCAGGCGGCTGAGCGAAGGGCTGCGGCGCGGCTGGCGCTGGCGCGTGCCCGCCGCCAGCGGGGACGTTCAAGCTCGCGGCGACGGACAACAACACCGCTACCGGCACCGGCACTGGCCCGAACAGGATGACGCCGCTCGGATCGAGCGGGCGCGGCGCCTCGGGCGACAGGCGCTCTTGCCCGAGCCAAGTTCCGCTGGTCGAGCCGAGATCGCTGATCGACAGCGGATTCAAGGAGAAGCGCGCGTGCAGCCCGGAGACGTTGGGATGCTGCAACGTGAGCTGGGAGCGCGCCGGATCACGTCCGATGAGCACCGAGCCGGGCGTCGCGGGCGCCTGACCCCTCGCCATCAACATCGTGGCGACCGCGGGGTGCAGCAGCGGTACGATAGCGTCGCCGACCCGAAACTCGGTTCGAAAATCGAACGGCGCGCTGCCGCCTTTGGGCAGTGGTCGGCCGCCGGCGGAGCTCATGCCCGAGCCCGCGTCGACGAAGACGAGGTTGCCTCCGCCCTGGTGAATGATGGCGGCGTGTTCGGGCGCTACGCCCGGTGCCGCAATGACGATGTCGCAGTGGGGCGCGCTACCAATGACGATGCGTTGTTTGCCGAGTTCGGCCATTCAGAGCCTCGGTTCCGCTGATAACAAACGCGAGAGCGCGATGGAACAACGCGCGCAGGAAAGCGCCAGCTGTACGCTGATTGCGCGGTCCAGGACCGAAGGCCGCAAGCGCTGTCGTGGTCCAGTGTTGGAGCTCGAGCGCGGGTCCGCTGACTGGCGATCGGTCGAGCGCAGAGCCGGCGCAGCCGTAGGCGTGAGTGGTGCGCGCGCTCACCAAAATGCGAACGAGCGCGGGCCGGCGCTGAAAAAGCGGGCTATATAGTCTGGTTAGAGGTTCGGCGCCGCCCGGCCATGAGCACCACAATCGACCGCGCATCGCGAACGATGCGCACGCTGCAAGGGGCTTTGCAGCGTTTGAGGGCCTGGGCGGGTGTGCTCACGATAGCGAGCGCGTTCACGCTCTCGGCTTGCCAGAGCGACGACCGCGCGCCGCTCATGGCCGGTAGCCAGTCCGATGGCAACGCCATCGACGACACGGTCACGCCATGCAGCTCGGAGGGCGCCGTCAAGGAATGTGGGCAAGTGCACCACATGAGCGGCAACTACGTGACCTGCTCGGTCGGGCACTCCACGTGTATCGACGGCTTTTGGAGCGCCTGCAAGGGCGACCACCTCGTCGCGCAGAGCTTGCCCAGTCAGCGGCTCGGCGGAGCGGGCTTGCGCGTGGCGGCGCAGACCAACGTGCCCTGTACCAATGTCTGCGATCCGGACTGCCGAACCGCGCTGTTGGACCCGTCGGACGTGATGGGGACTGGGCTCGTCGGCGGACCAGGCGGCGTGACGCTGTGGCAAAACCCAGCCGGCGGCACCACGACCACCACCGGCGAGTGCAGCGGGCTGCAATGCGCGCTGACGACGTGCGGTGGCATGGCCACGACCACCATCTCCGGCACCGTCTACGATCCCGCTGGCAAGAACCCGCTCTACAACGCGTACGTCTACATCCCGAACCAGCCGGACGAGCCGCTGCCGCCCTTCGAGGAGGGCGTGACGCAGGACACCTGTGGTGGCGCGGATAGCCTCAAGGCGCTGCGCGTCACGCAGACCGACGCCAGCGGCAACTTCGTGCTCGCCGACGTCCCCATCGGCAACGACATTCCCATCGTCGTTCAGCTGGGCAAATGGCGGCGCGAAGTGCTGCTGACCAGCGTCGCTGCCTGCACCAACAACGGCATCAAGAACAACTGCACGTCGTCCAAGGCGGCGGATTGCATGTTCCGCCTGCCGCGCAACCAAAGAGACGGCTACGATCCGGTCGCCCGCACGTACAGCAAGGCCGACCTGCCGAAGATGGCGATCGTCAGCGGCGACGCGGATCCGTTCGATTGTCTGTTGCTCAAGGCCGGCGTGGATCCCGCGGAGTTCGGCGACAGGAGCTCCTCCAAGCGCATCCATTACTACCAGAGCGACAGCAAGCCCGGTAACTCGCTGAGCGCGAGCTACGGCAGCGTCGTCAAGGGCAGCACGCTGTGGAATAACCTCAACGGTAGCGCGCCGAACATGATGTCGTACGACGTCATCCTGTTGCCGTGCGAGGGCGCCGCCATCGACAAACAGTCGTTCTGGAGCACGAACACCCCGTACAAGAACCTCATCAACTACGCGAACGCCGGCGGGCGCGCGTTCATCACGCATTTCGGCTACGTCTGGCTGTCCTACCCGGCGGGGAAGGGCTACGTGTCCGCGCCGGACAACTGGAGCTCCGTCGCGAACTGGTCACCGACCGGCAGCGGCATGACGTCCAGCGTGAACACGCAGGATCCGCTGACCGGCACGGTGAACACCGCGTTTCCGAAGGGCGGCGTGTACGCCGATTGGCTGTTCAACACCGGCGCCAGCGGGACGCGGTCGAAGCTCGCGATTCACCAGGGACGCCAGGATCTCACGTCGATCGGCGCGGGCACCCAAGCCTGGATGACCGCGCGCGACATCAACTACCCGAAGTACCCGAACTACACCACGCTGTTCACGTTCAACACTCCGTATGGGGCGGACCCCGAGGAGCAGTACGGGCGCGTGGTGTTCAGCGACTTTCACGTCTCCGCCAACGCGCTGGTCAGCGGCAGCAGCCAGTGCTTGAACGACTACGACTGCGGTTACGGCGAGCGCTGTCAGAACGCGATCCAGGGCGCGGTCGGTCAATGCAACGAGCCGTGCGTCAAGACCAGCGATTGCCCGCAGGACACGTTCACCTGCGCGGGCGGCGTGGTGGGCAGCTGTCAGGCCATATCTTGTAGCAGCAACAGCGACTGCGGTTCGGGACGCGCGTGCCGTGGTGGAAAATGCGCCTGCGGCGGCGACTCGGACTGTGATGGAGGCGCCTGCGCGGACAAGACCTGCTCGCCCATTTCCTGCACTTCGAGCGCGGCCTGCGGCAACGGGACCTGCGGAGGCGGCAGCTGCACCGTGGTCGGCTGTCATCAGGACAGTGATTGCGGCTTGGGTAGCTGTGGCGGCCCCGGCAAGTATGGCTCGTGCACGGCGGGCGCAACTTGCCACGAGGACAGTGACTGCGGTCCGAGCGGCACGTGCGGCAGCGGCACTAGCTCCACGGCGGGCAGCTGCTCGACCAGCAGCGCGACCTGCCACAAGAACTCCGATTGCGATAGCGGCTCGTGCGGCAGCGGCACCGGCGCGTCGACGGGAACCTGTGCCTGGGCAGCCGGCACGATTTGCCACAAGAACTCCGACTGCGACAGCGGCTCGTGCGGGAGCGGGACCAGCTCCGCGTTGGGCAGCTGCTCTACCGGTAGCGCGATTTGCCACAAAAACGCCGACTGCGACAGCGGCTCGTGCGGCAGCGGCACCGGCGCGTCGACGGGCACCTGCGCGTGGGCGGCCGGCACGATTTGTCACAAGAATGCGGACTGCGACAGCGGCTCGTGCGGCAGCGGTACCGGAGCGTCAGCTGGGACGTGCTCGACCAGCAGCGCGACCTGCCACAAGAACTCCGATTGCGATAGCGGCTCGTGCGGCAGCGGCACCGGCGCGTCCACCGGCACGTGCACCGCGGGGAGCTGCACCTCTAATTCGCAGTGCGGTTCGGGCGGCAGCTGCGTGGGCGGCAAGTGCGTCAGCGGTAGCTGCGCCAGCGACGCGGCGTGCGGCAGCTCGGGCGTATGCAGCGGTGCGAAGTGCAGCGTGAAGAGCTGCACCAGCGACGCCAGCTGCGGCGTCAGCAACCTCTGCAACGGCGCGAAGTGCAGCACCGTGGCGGCGTGTAGGTCCGACAGCGCCTGCCCGAACAGCCACCTCTGCGACGGCGCCAAGTGCAGCGTGAAGAGCTGCGCGGGTGACGCCAGCTGCGGCGTCAGCAACCTCTGCGACGGCGCCAAGTGCAGCGCCGTGGCCGCGTGCACGTCGGACAACTCGTGCCCCAACAGCCGTCTGTGCAATGGCGCGAAGTGCAGCAAGAAGACCTGCGCGGGCGACGCGAGCTGCGGCGTCAGCAACCTCTGCAATGGCGCCAAGTGCAGCACCTCTATCTGTAGCGAAGACAGCGAGTGTCCGCTCGGCTATTGCAGCGGCGCGAAGTGCGCCCCGCCGGCCTCGTGCGGCTCGAACGCGGACTGCGGCACCGGCGGTAGGTGCAGCAACGCGAAGTGCAGCGCCAGCGCCTGCAGCTCGGACTCGGATTGCGGTAGCGGCAGCTTTTGTGGTGGCACGTGCGAGGCCGCCGCATGTGTGTTGAACAGCGATTGCGCGAGCGGCGTTTGCAACAATGGCACCTGTGGCTGCGCGAGCACCGAGGAGTGCGGCGGCTCACAGACGTGCAAGGGCGTCGTGAAGGGCGCCTGCCAGAAGGATTGCAGCAGTGACGCGGACTGCAGCCCGGACCGCTGCATCAAGGGCAAGTGCGGCGGTTGCACCAGCTCGTCGGATTGCCACGACAATACCTACACCGCGACGTGCACCGGGATTCCTTGGTTCAACTACGGATCCTGCTCCGACTACACGCCGGGTGAGTTCCCCGGTGCCTGTCGGCAGGGCGAGCTCTCCGCGCAAGAGAAGGCGCTCGAGTTCATGCTGTTCGATCTGACCGCCTGCGTGTCGCCGGACAGCAAGCCGCCACCCTCCGTCATCACCACCGCCTCCTTCAGCAAGGCGACCTTCGTGCAGGACTACCGAGCGAGCTGTGAGGACGGCAAGTCCCCCAAGTGGCGGGAGTTTGCGTTCCAGAGCAACGTCCCGGACGGCACCAGCGTCGAAATTGGGGCTCAAAGCGGCGCGGCGGTGGACAGCTTGCTGCCGGCCATGCCCGTCCCGTTGGCGACGGTGACGACCACGACTGATCGCGGCCCCAACTCGGACAACTACGACATCGCCCTGATCGACACGGGCCGCGGCAGCGGCACGCCCTTCGACGCAGCAGAGCCGCCGGTGATCTCCCGGGACGTGCTGCGCATCAGCATCACGCTGAACCCGAGCAGCGACGGCCTAGCGTCGCCGACGCTGCTCGCGTGGAAGGTGCTCTACGACTGCCTCGACTCGGAGTAGCGCAGTGGTCAAGGGTTTCGGCGGCGAGCGGCCGCGAAGAGCGGGGCGAGGCTCACCAAGGCGCTGAGCAGCTCACCGGGCTCGACGGGCTTGGCGATGTGCATGTTGAAGCCGGCGGCGAGCGCTTTCATGCGGTCCTCCACGCGGGTGTAGGCCGTCAGCGCGATGGCCGGGATCTTCCCGCCTTCAGCGGGCGCGCGGGCGCGCAGCTTGCGGATCAAAGCGTAGCCGTCCTCCCCGGGAAGGCCGATGTCGGAGACGATCACGTCCGGCGTCGCCTCTTCGAGCGCGCTGAGCGCCTCCGGCACGTTGCTGGCGGTGCTGACGCGCATCCCGCAGGGACGAAGCACGTCCGTCAATAGCTCTCGCGAGTCCTCGTCATCCTCGACGACGAGCACAGCGACGTCCGCGAGCTCCGCAGGACAGCTGACGCCCCTGCCGGCGGCGGGTTGACGTAGCGGCGGGGGTTGTTCGACCGCGCCCGTGCGATGCGGCGCGACCGGCAAGCAGGCCAGAAAGCGCGCTCCTCTGCCGAGGCCTTCGCTCTCGACCCTCACGTTGCCACCGTGCAGCTCCACCAGGTGGCGCACGATGGCGAGCCCGAGCCCGAGCCCCATGTGCTGGCGCGCCGTGGTCGCGTCGGCCTGGCGGAAGCGCTCGAACACGTAAGGCAGGAACTCGGGGTCGATGCCTTGACCGTCGTCGCTGACCGCAATTTCGACGAAGGCTTCGCGCGTCTCCAGGTCGACGTGGACGTGTCCGCCCTGGGGCGTGAACTTCACGGCGTTACTGAGCAAATTCCAGACGACTTGCTGCAGACGATCGGCGTCGCCGGAGATCGCGCTCGCGGGTGCCTGCAGCCGCTGCGAGAGCTCCACGCCCTTTGCGCTGGCGGCGGGCCTCACCGCTTCGATGGCGTTGGTAACCACCTGCGGCAGATCCACGACCGCCACGTTGAGGCGCAGCTTCCCGGAAATGATGCGGCTCACGTCGAGCAGATCTTCGATCAGCTGCGTCTGAGCGTTGGCGTTCCGCTCGATGGTCTCCAGCGCCTTCTCTCGGCGGTCGTCCGCCAGCGAGCCGGCGCGCAGCATGCGCACCCAGCCCAGGATGGCATTGAGCGGCGTTCGCAGCTCGTGCGAGACGGTCGCCAAGAACTCGTCCTTCATCCGGTTCGCCGTTTCCAGCTCACCTACGACGGCTTCGACCTTTCGCCGCGCGAGGACCTGCTCCGTCACGTCGAAGCCGAACGTCATCACGCCGACGACGGCGCCGCCCTCGTCGCGCAGCGGCTCATACGTGACGTCGAAGAACGGACCATCGCGGCCGCTGTTCGGAGCGACGAACGCGGGTGTCTCGCGCTGCACTTGGCGCTCTCCGGTGCGCAGCACGTCCTCGAGCACCTGCGCGCTCGAGCGAGCCCGCTCGTCGAGCAGCGCCGCGAGCGGCCGGCCGAGCACGTCTCGCGTGGGAAACAGCGCCAGCGCGGCCGCGTTGGCGAACTCGAGCACGTGCTCGGGCCCGCGGAAGATGCAGATGGCAGCGGGCGCCTGCATGAAGAGGTCGTGCAAGCGCTGGCGCTCGAGCTGCGCCTTCTGCTCGGCGGCGCGCAGGGACTCGTAAGCCCGCGCGTTCTCCAGCGCGACCGCGGCCTGCGCGCTGATCGCGACGATCAGGCGTTCGTCGGCCTCGCTGAACACGCCGGGCTGCGAGTGGCCGAAGAACAGCCCGCCGAGCACCTCACCGCCGCGGGTCTTGACTGGCACCGCGAGGTAGCTCGCGACGGGCAGGTGGCCCTCCGGCATGCCGTTGTACGGCGGGTTCTTGCCGTAGCGCGGATCCTTCTTCACGTCGTGGATGCGCACTACGGCTCTGCCGCTGAACGTCGGCGCGAACACCGCCGTGTTGCGCGGCATCGGGAAGCGGGAGAAGGCCTCACGCGGGACGCCGCTCAGCGTGTAGAGCATGTAGCTCTCGCCCGCGCTGTCGACGACGTTGTAAAAGAAGGAGCCGAACTCCGCGCGGCAGAGCGCGGTGGCCTCGTCCGTCAGCTTCTGCATCAGCACGTCCCGATCGAGCTCGGTGCTGAGGCTGATCGAGACGCGCAGCAGGGTCTCGGTGATGCGGCGCTGCTCGGACTGCTCGGTGATGTCTTCACAGGTGGCCACGCCCGCGATGATCTGTCCGGTCGCATCCCGAATCGGTGAGGAGCTGACGCGAACGTAGCGCGGCGTGCCGTCGGCGCGCTCGATGCGCAGCTCTTCTCCGCGAACCACCTCGCCCGTGCCGATGGATCGCGACAGCGGCCAGTCTTCGCTCGCGAGCGGCTCGCCGTTTGCGTTGCGTCCCTGGCTGCCCTGCGGCAGCTTCCACTCGTCCTGGGCAACGGGAGCTTCCCCGAAGATACGCGCGATGTGCTCGTTCGCGAGCAGCAGCTTGCCCGACGGAGCTTCTACGATGGCCACCGCGGAGGGCATCTGCCGCAGCACGGCCTCCAGGCGCCCTGCCGTCGCGTGCAGCTGCTCTTCCCGCTCGCGCAGGGCCCGCTCGGTCACGTTGCGGCGCTCGAGCTCGGCTTCCAGAGCGCGGGCGCGTTGCTGCAGCAGGCTGACCTCGCGCAGGCGCTCGTCCTCCGTCTTCAGCGCGGCGAAGCCCTCAGCGGGACCCACCGAGCTGTGTGCCGCGCAGATATTGAGGAATGACTCGGCGTGCGCCGCGTTGGGGAAGCTGGCCAAAGAGTAGCCGCACAAGAGCGTCAACGGGTATTCGGCGAGGACGACATTCCATAGCTCTTCGAGCTCCGCCGCCGAGCGATGGCGGCCCTGCTGACACAACACGTCGACCATCTCACCGTAGGCGCGCATGCCATTGACGCCCGTGCGCGCGGCCCTCTCGATGAGCGGGCGAATCACGCTGCTGAAGCGCTGCGCGTCCACGCGCTCGTCGACGACGATTTGCGACAGCGTCGCGATGGCGTCGATGAGCTGCAGCTGACCGTGCTCGCTGGCGCGGCTCACGTCGAACGAGCTCTCCAGCAGTCGCTTGCGGAAGCCGTCGAGGCGCTCCGGAGTCGCGATGATGATGACGGTTTCACCGCCGCCGAGACCCGCGGCCACGAAGCGGCCTACTGTCTCGTAGAGAAAGCTCTCCTGTTCGTAGAATTGGGCGAGGTGCTTGCCGTGGCGCCGCTGGACGTCAACGCCGCGCTGTTCATGGCTAATGGTCGAGGTCGTCAACGCTGGCTGCCTCGGGTTACAGGCGAGACCGGCATTTCGTGATGAACATCACCGGCGCTTGCAGAGCCACGCGTCCTCGAGGGAGCTCACGACAGACATCCAGCGACTCTAGCATGTTCGCCGCCGCGCCCGGCGCGCGATGCAACGAACGGACTGCTTCACTTCACTAACACTGCTGTTGGCTGTCACGCCTGCACACGTAAACGCCACACCCGACGTTACCGCCCCGCTCATCACGCGAGCTCACTGGCGCGCGGGTAACAGCTCGTCGACCGGCTTCTTCGCGAGTGGGTAGAGCGCGGCGTGCGCGCGCTGAAAGCGAGCGCGAGCAAGCGGAAATTCTAGCGCAACTGCCCGCGAGAAGGTCATTGCCCACAAGGCCGGCCGGCTTTGCTACACCAGAGGGGTGAGCCAATCGGGATTTGGAGACGAGGGGTGGGAGGTCTTGCCGGCGCGGCTCGCGACCCTCCTGCGTCACCGGGTCGCGAATCTCGAACAGCTGCGGGCGTTGCTCTGGCTGGCCGGAGAGCCCGGCGCTGTCGTGACGCCGAAGGAGCTGGCGGCCGAGTTGGGCATCGCGGACACGCGCATCGTCACCGCAGCGCTCGTGGCGTTGGTCGATGCGGAGCTCGTCGCCTACGTCGGCAGCGACGGCGCGCGTTTTCAATATGCGCCGCGCTCCAGCGACTTTCACGAGGACGTGCAGCTACTGGCCGCTGCGTACTCCGAGCGACGCGCGACGATCGAGCGCCTGTTCGCTCCCGCGTGAGCCTCGGCACGGCGCTTGGCCGGCGCCGACAGCGCTTCAGCGTTCGCTGACGCGTTGCGCTCGCGGGCCGCTAGCCAGCGCGATGACAGCCTGCGCGGCTGCCGGCTCCGCCCGCGAGCCAGCGCGCTTCTCCTCGTACATGGCGCGATCCGCAGCTTCCATCAGCGCGTCCAGGCTGGCCTTGGACTCTGGAGAAAATTCGCTGCAGCCGACGCTCGTCGCCAGCTGGAACGGCTCGTTGCTCGCGCGCTTCGCCTCCTCGAGCTTCTGCCGAAGCCGCTGGCGCACGGCGGCTACGTCGTTGGCGCTGCACTCCGGAGCGAAGATCGCGAACTCGTCGCCGCCCAGGCGCCCGATGATGTCTGCTTCGCGGAATGACTGCTCGAGCAAGCGGGCCATCATCACGATAGCGCGATCACCAGCCTCGTGACCGAAGGTGTCGTTGATGGCCTTCATCCTGTTGAGGTCGGCGAAGAACACGCACGCGCTGCGCCGCGAGCGGCGCGCGTGGCGCAGCCCCTGCTGGGCGTGCTCGAGAAAGCCGCGCCGGTTGTACAGCCCGGTGAGCTCATCGCGCAGAGAGATCGCGCGCAGAAGCTCCGCGCGCTCCTTGAGCTCCGCTTCGCGCTGGCGCTTGTCGGTGACGTCGCGGACCACGCTGATGCGCATCACCTCCTGTCGGAAGGTGAGCTCGCGATCCCGCACTTCTACGGGTAAACGCGCGCCATCGTGGCGCACCATGCTGGCTTCGTAGTGCGCGCCGGGCTGGCTGCCGTTCTCCGCAACCAGCGCCTGGTCCTCCGGCGCGAAGAGGGAGAGATACGGCTCACCGAGGAGCTCGTGTGACGCTCGGCCCAGTAACGCCGCGAAGCTCTCGTTGCTGTCGACGACGGTGCCGCCCTTGGTGATGGCCACGCCCTCGAAGCTCGCGGCGGACAGCACGCGCAGCCGCTCCTCGCTGGCTTGCAGCTCCAGCTCGGCCCGGTGCTGCTCGGTGACGTCGCGATAGACGGCCACGCACCCCGCGGGCGCTCCGCCATCGACGATGGGACGCGCCGAGACGCTGAAGGTGCGCGTCCTTCCGCTGCGATCCACGAGCGTGAGCTCGCTGCCGTCGCAAGCTTCGCCGGCGAGCGCACGCCGCAGCGGGTCTCGGTCGCTCGGCGGCAGCGGCGCCGTGTCGAGCGAGTAGCGGCGCTGTGAGGGCCAGTTTGCCGATGCGCGCTGCTCGGCGCCGCGCGTGATGTACTCCTGAGCGGCCGGGTTCACGATGATGACGTGACCGTCCTCGTCGAGCACGACGACGCCGTCTCCCATGCTGGCCAAAATCGACTCGAGCCAATTGCTCTGCTGGCGCAGCTGATCGGCGAGGATTTTGCGCTCCTCGATGTCGCGCGAGGTCAGATAGATGTGCTTTTCTCCGCCGTTGCCGTGCAAGACGCGATAGCTGGTCTCGAACCAGTGATAGCTCCCGTCTTTGCGCCGCAGCCGGTGCACGAAAGGAGCGCCATCGTCATCACCGCGCTTGATTCGCTCGATGAGCTCGCTCTTCGCGTCGAGCTGGTCGTCGTGCACCAGCGCTCGCGCCGGCAGCGCCAGCACCTCCGCCTCGCTGAAGCCCAAAATTCGCTCGCACGACGGGCTCACGTACAGCGTAGTCGAGTGTTCGTCCAAGACGCGGACGAGGTCCGTCGCGTTGTCGGCCAGCCGGCGAAACTCCTTCTCGCTCTCCTCGAGTCGGGCATTGGCCAGCTGGGCCTCGCGAATACCGCGACTGGCGGACCAGATGCCAGCGGCCACGACGCACAGGAAGAAGCCCCACACGCCGGCCAGGGTCGTCGTGAGTCGCCGCCGCGCGCTGTCCGCCTCGCGCTCCCGCTCTGCCAGCCGAGTCGCTTCGCGCTGCTGCATCCGAGCGATCTCTTCCCGGATCATTTCCATCAAGCGCTGGCCGCGCCCTCCGCGCACGATGGCCAAAGCTTCGGCGGATCGGCCCCGCCGCTGGAGCTCGATGGTCTGCACGAGCTCAGCTTGCTTCTCCCGCGCCAGCCGCTCGAGCGCACGGACGCTGCTCGCTTGCAGAGCGTCGCCGCTCGCCAAGCGACGCAGCTCTTCGAGCTGCTGCGGCAGCGCGCTCATCGCCTGCGAGTAAGGGACGAGAAAGTCGTCGGCGCCGGTGAGCACGAAACCGCGCTGGCCGGTCTCGGCGTCTTTGAACAGCGACAGCGTGTGGGCGATCGCAGCTCTAATCGCGATCGTCTCGTGCACGGCCTCGCGCGCCCCCGTGTCTCTGCGGTCCGATACGAGCAAGCTGCTTCCGAGCGCGGCGACCAGGCCGAGCGACAGAGTCCAGGCCAATTGGCGCTGCCGGGTCGAAAAGACGCGCGTTGGTTGCAAAAGCTCGGTCCGTTCAGCGCGCAGCTCCGCGAGGGCTGCGCATTCGAGCTACGGCAGGAGGCCGGTCCCGTTTAGAGCCGCGCTCAGAGCGGGGCTGCGAGCGGCGCTGGAGCATGGCGGTCCCCATTTCGTTCGCGCTTCGATGTCGGTCTTTTTCACACTCCCAGGCTGAGAGATAAATGAGCTCGACGCCGAGCTCGGTTTCAACGCGCTTGTGGCGTTCTTGCGCGGCGAGGCGTTGTCGTTCGCCCGCGGCTCGATTGCGCCGCGCTGCCATTGCGCGTAAAAACCCGTGCCCGAGCGGCTGCGAGTAGTTTTCTCGTACGCCGAAGCGACGAGCGGGTCGGCAGCACTCATGATCGCCAGGACCAGCGAAGCCCTTCAACCTCAAGACGTCGCGCTGCTCCTGGTCGATGATCACCCGCGCAACCTCGACGTGCTCGAGGCCGTCCTGGAGCCGCTCGGACATCGTCTGGTGCGAGCCAGCAGCGGAATGGAAGCCGTCGCGTACGCGGCGCGCCAAGAGTTCGCCGTGATCTTGATGGATGTGCGGATGCCGGAAATGGACGGCTTCGAGACCGTGCAATACATCAAGGGCGGACCCAACCGCGGCACGCCGGTCATCTTTTTGACGGCGGAAGACGCCGAAATGAACAATGCCTTGCGCGGCTACGCGGCGGGCGCCGTCGATTATCTCTTGAAGCCGTTTTCGCCGGAGGCGGTGAGCTCCAAGACGCGCGTGCTGGTCGACTTGTTCCTGGCGCGCAAGGACGTGGAGCGGCGGGCGGCGACGCTCGAACGGCTCGAACAGACAGCGCGCAACGCGGCGCAGCTCGCCGCCAAATACATCGCGCGCCTGCGAGACGTCAGCAGCGCAGTGGCGGAGGCGAGCACGCCCACGGAAATCGGCCGGGTGGTGCTCGACGCGACGCTCTCGGCCACGAAGGCCAGCGCTGGTCTGCTGGCGCTGATGAGCGCCGAGGTCGAGGCGTTGAACGTCGAGCTCGCGGTCGGCTATCGCGAAGCGAGGTCCGGCGCGGACGCCGTCATCGCGCTGACCGAGCAACATCCGCTCGCGAACGCCGTTCGGTCCCGGGAAGCCGTATTTTTGAGCAGCCGCAGCGAGCTCGAGTCGGCGCGAGGCGGCGGGCGCGCGGCGTCCCTTCGCGGCGCGTGCGTGGCCTTGCCGTTACTTTCGCGCGGCGCCGTTTTGGGCGCGCTCGAAATTGCGTACGACCACGACAAGCAGTTCGACGAAGACGAAAGGGCGTTTCTGGTCGCCATCGCAAAAATGTGTGCGGACGGCTTGGAGCGAGCGCGCCTGTTTCGCGAGGTGACGCAGCTCAACGCGACGCTCGAACAACGCGTGACGGAGCGCACTCGTGAGCTCCAGGAGGCGAACCGCGAGCTCGAGGCGTTCAGCTACTCCGTCAGCCACGATTTGCGCGCTCCCTTGCGGCACATCGCGGGGTTCGCGCTGCTCCTCGAGAAGCGCGCGCACGATCAGCTCGACGAGAGCGCTCAGGGCTTCCTGCGCACCATCACGGAGGCAGCGCAGCAAGGCGGCAAGCTCGTCGACGACCTGCTCGCGTTCTCGCGCATGGGCCGCACCGATCTGAAGAAGGTGCGCGTGCAGCTCGGGACGCTCGTCGAACAGGCGCGCAGTGACGTCGCCCCCGAGGCGCAGGGGCGCTCCGTCACGTGGCACATCGGCGCGCTGCCCGAGGTCGAGGCGGACGCGGCGATGATGCGGCTCGTGTTCAGGAACCTATTCTCGAACGCCGTCAAGTACACGCGGCGCCGCAGCGAGGCGCAGATCACGGTGAGCGCGCAGGAGAGTCGCGAGGCGGTGGAGGTTACCGTCAGCGACAACGGCGTCGGCTTCGAGATGCAGTACGCCGACAAGCTGTTTGGTGTCTTTCAGCGGCTGCACTCGGCGGAGGAGTTCGAGGGCACGGGCATCGGCCTGGCCAATGTTCGGCGCATCATCGAGCGACACGGCGGCACGATCTGGGCGCACGCGACGCCGGGCGAAGGCGCCTCCTTCCATTTCACGCTACCCCGCGCTGGCAAGCGGCTTGGAGAACATCATGGGTGAGTTGAAGCGAGTTTTGCTGGTAGAGGACAGCCCCAATGACGTGCAGCTCGCGCTGCACGCCTTCGAGGAAGCGAACCTGGCGAACGACGTCGTCGTGGTCCGCGACGGTCAGGAAGCGCTCGACTATCTGCGCAAAGAGGGCAACTTCGCGGAACGCCAGGATGGCAACCCCGCGGTCGTGTTCCTGGATCTCAAGCTGCCGAAGCTCGACGGTCTGCAGGTCTTGTCACGGATCCGCAGCGAGGCGAGCCTGCAAACGCTGCCTGTCGTGATGCTCACTTCCAGCCGCGAAGAGAGCGATCTCGCGCGCAGCTACGGGCTCGGCGTCAATGCTTATGTCGTGAAGCCGGTGGCGTTTCCGGACTTCATCAAGGCGCTCAAGGAGCTCGGCCTGTTTTGGGCCGTCATCAATGAACCGCCGCCCGGCAGCATCACGCGCGACCGCAACAGCATCAGCTCGCTGCCGTAGCTGGGCGGCGCGCCTCCCTTTTGAGCGGGAGTTCTTGGAGGGCGTCCTGTAAAACTACAGGCAGGTGAAATATTTCGCCGAGTGCCGATAACCTCGGACGTTGGGACCGTGAGCGGGAATTAGGCTGAGCCGGGCCCGTGCGCCCGCGGAAAGGTCTTGTTAGATGGGGTCCCTTAAAGGCGCTCGCGCTCGCTTCAATCAGGTTCGGATGCCCAAGCTGGTTGGGTGCTTGGCCCGCCTGAGCTTGGTTTGGTTTGCGCTCGGATGTAGCTCGAGCGGACCGGAGACGCGCGCAGCGGCGGGCGGCGCGGCCGGTTCGGCCACGACTCCGGCGGGCAGCGGTGGCAGCTCCCAAGCTGGCGCCAGCGCGCAGGGCGGCAGCGTCCTCGTCACGCAGAGCGGCGGCGCCGGGCCTAGCAGCGGTGGAGCACCCGCAGCGGGCGGCGCCGCGACGAGCGGTGGGAGCGCTGGAGTCGCCGGCAGCGCCGCCGGTGCAGTGGTCGGCAGCGGAGGCGTGGCCGCTGGCGGTAGCGCGGGCGCGAGTGGCGGCGAGGCAGGGGCAGGTGCGGCTGGGGGCAGTGCGGCCGGCGGCAATGCGGGCGGTAGCGGTGCGCCGGCGGCCGGTGCTGGCGGCAGCGCAAGCGGTGGCACGGCGGGCGGTGGCACGGCGGGCGGTGGCGCTGGCGGCGGCGCCGGGCCGCAGACGAATCCGCTAGTGCGCCTCGTACCGGCGGCCAAGGAGGTCGGGCTGTTGTTGGCCAAACGCTTCAGTCAACAGCAGCTCGCGTTCAACTCCGTCGCGAACCTCCCCGGTGACGGCTACAAGACAGCGTGTGAGTGGTACGGCGCGCTCGGCGTCGCAAAGCTCACGGCGAGTGAGGACTTGCTCACCGCCTTGGTGAGCAAGTTCGAGCCGCTCAAGAACAATTTCGTGAGCGCCATGACCGGCGGTGACGCCCACGTGGATCGCTACATCTTCGGCATGGTCCCGCTCGAGATCTACCTGCAGACGGGCCAGCAGAGCTACCTGCCGCTCGGCACGCAGGTCGCGGACAAGCAGCAGACCACGAATCAGACGCGTAACGCCATCGATGACATGTTCATGATGACGGGGCTCCAGCTCGAGGCCTACCGCGCGACCAAGGAGGCCAAGTACATCGATTTCATGGCCACTACGATGGTCAACTACTTGAAGGCGCAGCAGCCCAACGGGCTCTTCTTCCACAACGTGGACGAAGCCAGGGTGCATTGGGCCCGCGGCAACGGCTGGTTCGCGGCGGGCATGGCGGAGATGATGCGAGATCTGGCCCCGAGCGCGAGTCAGTACGCCACCATTGAAGCCGGTTACAAAAAGATGATGAGCGGCTTGCTCAAGTATCAGAGCAAGAACGGCCTTTGGTACCAAGTCATCGACATGCCGGACAACCCGAGCAACTGGGAAGAGAGCTCGGGGTCGGCGATGTTTACCTATGCGATGATCGCCGGTGTGCGGCGGGGCATATTGGACGCTGCGACCTACGTGCCCGCGATCGAAGCGGCCTGGGCGGGATTGCGGAAGAAGATCTCCGCGCAGGGCGACGTCAGTGATATCTGCGTGGGCACCTGGTACAAGGCGTCCGCGCAAGAGTACATGGCGCTCACGCGGTTGACTGGCGACGGGCACGGTCAAGCGCCCGTGCTGTGGGCGTCGGCAGAGCTCCTACGGTAGAACGCCGCGGGCGAGGGCTAGCCAGGGCAGCGAGGATCCGCTAGCTTCCACCTACATCCAGTCGGGTGCGGTGCTCGCGCCGCAGGTTATCAGGCTTGGTCGGGCCGCCAGCCACCGTACGTTGCAACGTAACGCGTGCTGCCATGGCCAATCCAACCACCGAAATCTCCAATCATAGCGCGCCGCCAGGTGCATGGCCGCCCGTACGACGGCTGGTGCACCGCGCCGTCGCGCCCGTCGAGCGCTTCCTAGCCGTCGAGGCGGCGAGCGGAATATTGCTCCTCGTGGCTGCCGCGCTGGCCCTGCTGTGGGCTAACTCTCCGTGGCGCGAGAGCTATGCGGCGATCTGGCATGCGCCGTTCGGGCTGACGCTCGGGCCGTTCTCGTTCCAGCGCGATCTTCACTTTTGGATCAACGATGGCGTGATGACGATCTTCTTCTTCGTCGTCGGGCTGGAGATCCGGCGCGAGATTCACTGCGGCGAGCTGAGCGAGCTGCGCCGCGCCGCGCTGCCGCTGGCCGCCGCCATCGGCGGCATGCTGATTCCAGCGGGGATTTTCGCCGCTCTGAACCTCGGTCACGAGTCGCTGAAAGGCTGGGGCATCCCCATGGCGACCGACATCGCGTTCGCCGTCGGTGTGCTGGCGTTGCTCGGTAGCCGAGTTCCGCCGGCGCTGCGTGTGCTGCTGCTCGCGCTCGCCGTCATCGATGACCTGGGCGCCATCCTGGTCATCGCGCTGTTTTACTCGGCTGATTTGGCGCCGCTCGGCTTCCTCGTCATCGCGCTGGGGATAGGTGGGATCCTCGTGCAGCAGCTCATCGGCATCCGCAGCCCGTGGGCTTACGCCCCGGCTGGTATCGTGGCTTGGGCCGGGGCCTACATCGCAGGGATACACCCGACGCTCGCGGGGGTGGCGATCGGATTGCTGACGCCGGTACGGGCTTGGTACGGACGCGAAGGGTTCATCGCCCACGCGGAGGCGAGCGTCGCTGCCTTGCGCGAGAATGAGGAGCCCGACGAGCGGGCCATGTTGAGCGAGCTCGACCGCGTGAACGACGCCAGGCGTGAGGCGGTCGCGCCCGTCGAGCGCATTCAGCACGCGCTGCACGGCTGGGTGGCCTACGGCGCGATGCCGTTGTTCGCCTTCGCCAACGCCGGGGTCTCGCTCGGCCAAGCCTCCTTGGACGGTGAAGCGCTGCTCATCTTCCTCGGTGTCGCGGCGGGCTTGGTGTTCGGCAAGCCGATCGGCGTGCTGTCCTTCTCATGGCTGGCTACGCGCGTCGGGATCGCGGCGCTGCCCAGAGGCGTCGGCTGGCGTGAGGTCAGCGTCGTCGCCGTGGTTGCCGGCATCGGATTTACTATGTCGATCTTCATCGCTGGGCTCGCGTTCCCGGCCGGAGCATGGCTGGAAACCGCGAAGTTCGCGATCCTGCTCGGCTCGGGCGCCGCGGCGGTTGCAGCGTACGCCTTCGGACGTTTGGTGCTGCCGGCGACGTGCGCGCCGGAGGCCGCGACCAGCGCCGCTGAAGCGGAGTCCTCCTCGGTAGCGTAAGCACCAACGTTCGTTGACGAAGCTGCGCGCTCGAGCGGCTGTCGCCAGTGGTACGCGCTTGGGCGCCGCTCGTGCTCGAGCCCAGCGAGGGGCACGTCACGATCCTGTCCGGTTTGGCGGATGACGAGATAGGCATTGCTCGGGAGAGGCTCGAGCGCACCTTCCGATGTGGTTGGTGCAGTGTGGCGAAATTGCGCAAGCACCTGCTCCCAGACTCTCGCCCATATCCTGTAGAGTGGAGCGCTCTTTGGTAGCGCACCATCCTCGCGATGACCGCGATCTGGAGCCCACGGCTCTCGAGGACGCGGAGCTTTTCATAGCGGAGGCAACGCGTATCCTCGCCGAGTCTCTCGACTACAACGAGACCATCGAGCGCGCCGCGCAGCTGCCGATCCCGCGCTTCGCCGATTGGTGCTTCGTGGACTTGCTGCGCGAGGACGGCTCGCATTTCGAACGGGTGGCGGTGGGTCACGTGCGCTCGGACGAGACCGGCTCATTGGCACAGGCGCTGCGCCGGCGGTATTCGCTACCCGCGGCTGACGCCGAGGGGGCGGCGCGCGTGCTCGTCGAGCGGCGCACGCGCGTGATGCACGACATCGGCGAGGCGGAGCTCTTGGCCATCGCTCAGGACGAGGAGCACCTGCGCGTCGCGCGCGAAATGAAGGTGCGCTCCGCGATCATCGCGCCCATGTTCGTGCGCGACAAGGGCATCGGTGCGTTGTCGCTGGTGCGTTGTGACCGAAACTACTCGCCGCGCGACGCCTGGGTGGGCGAGCAGCTGGCGCGCTCTGCAGCGGCGGCGATCGAGAACGCGCGCCTGTTCGATGCGGAGCGCCGGGCGCACGCTCGTGTGACCAGGCTACAAGAGGTGACGGCTGCCTTCTCGCGCGCCTCCACCGCTGAGGACGTGGCCGAGGTCGCCTGTCGCATCGGGACGGAGGCGACGGGTGGGCACTCGGGCGCGCTGTGGCTGCAGCAGCCGGACGCTTCGCTGCGCCTAGCCGGCAGCTGGGGCATCCCCGCGAGCTTCATCGAGCAGTTTCGGCACATTCCCGCCGACGCGAGCGACGCGCCGGCGCTGGCCGTGATGCGCGACAACGCCGCGATTTGGGTCGAGACGGCGCAAGACTATCAGCGCGTCTCGCCGAGCTATTTCGAGAAGGCGCTGGCCGCGGGGCGGCTCTCGGCGTTCGGCGCGCTGCCGATCGCGGGCGAGGGCCGAGCCACGGGCGTCATCGTCTTCGCTCACGCGAGCGAGCGTGTCTATGACGCCGCGGATCGCGCGTTTTACGCCAGCCTGGCGCAGCATTGCTCGCAGGCGCTCGAGCGCGCGCGCTTGCTCGATGCCGAACGGCGCTCGAACTTCAGGCTACAGCTGCTCGCTCGCGCGGGCGAGACCTTCGCGTCCTCGCTCGTGATCGAGGACACGCTGCGGGCCGTGGCGAAGCTGGTGGTGCCGAGCTTCGCGGACTGGTGCATCGTCGATTTGGTGGAGGGCAACGCCATTCGTCGCGTTGTCGTCGAGCATCAGGACGCCGCGAAGGTGGAGCACGCCTGCGCCATCGCGGCGCGGCACCCCATCGCGCTCGGCGACGGCGGCGCCATCGCCTCGCTGATAGCGGACGGGCTCGCCCGCTTCTACCGGCGCGTGCCGCTCGACGCGCTGCTCGCGGCCGCTCGCGATGAGGAGGAGCGTGCTGCGTTCGTCAACGAAGGGATCATCTCGGCGATCCTGGTGCCGCTCAAGGCGGGGCGCGACTGCATCGGCGTGCTGTCGCTCACGACCTCCGACTCGGGCCGCGAGTACAACGAGCAAGATCTGGCGCTGGCCGAGGAGCTCGGGCGGCGCGCGGGCACGGCGATCGCCAACGCGCGGATGCACCGCGAGCTCGAGCGCGCGCACGCGCGCATGCGCTACCTCTTCAGCGAAGCGCCCATGTCGATCGCGATCTATCGCGGCGCGGAGTATCGTCTGGAGTTTGCCAACCCCACGTTCCTGCGCGTGGCGGCGCGCAGCGAGAGCGTGCTCGGCCAGACGCACGCCGAGATCTTCCCAGAAGCGCAGGGCGCGTTGCGCCCGCTGTTCGATGAGGTCTTCGCCTCCGGCCAGCCGCGAATCTTCCCCGAGCTGCGCGGCTTCATCGAGCGCGGCTCGGGCGTGCAGGAGGTGTTCTTTCATCTCTCGCTGGTGCCGCTGCGCGACGAGCTCGGCCGCGTCGAGTGGCTGATGTCGATCTCGCTCGAGGTCACCGAGCGCGTGCGAGCGCGGGAGGCGCTGGAGGCGGCGCGCCAGGCCCTGACCCACGCCGAGCAACGTTTGCGGCTCGCGCTCGACGCTGCCAAAGTCGGCATCTGGGACCTGGATCCTCGCAGCGGCGCGCTGCTCTGGGACGCGCGTTGCCGGGAAATGTACGGCTTGCCGCTCACGGCCCAGGTCGACCGCGACTCCGTCTTCGCCTTGACGCACCCGCAGGATCGCGCAGCCGTGTTGGTCGACTGGCAGCGCGCGCTCGCCGCCGGTCAGGCGTGTGAGCTGAGCCTAGACTATCGCATCCATCGCGCGTCGGACGGCGCCGTGCGCTGGCTCAGCGCGCGCGGCAAGGTGCTGGTCGAGGGCGGTCAGGTCGCGCGCATCGTCGGTACGCTGGCCGACGACACCGAGCTGCGGGCCGCGCAGGCCGCGCGTGACGAGCTGCTCGAGCGAGAGCGCGTCGCGCGCGCCGACGCGGAGCTCGCCAACCGCGTGAAGGATCAATTCTTGGCCACGGTCAGCCACGAGCTGCGCACGCCGCTCAACGCCATCTTGGGCTGGACCAGTATTTTAGCGGAAAAACAGGGTGATGCTGCGCTGTTCCAGAAGGGCGTCGAGGTCATTTATCGCAACGCGCGGGCGCAGGCGAAGATCATCGAGGACATCCTCGACGTATCGCGCATCATCACGGGCAAGCTGAAGCTGGACTTGCGCGAGGTCGATTTGCGCAGCGTCATCCAAGACGCTATCGACGTCATTCGGCCGAGCGCGGACAAGAAGAAGGTGACGCTCGAGCTCGTCACGCCGCACGAGCCCGCGCCGATCCTGTGTGACCCGGACCGTATGCAGCAGGTCGTCTGGAACTTGCTGTCGAACGCTGTGAAATTCACCGACGCGGGGGGCAGCATCAGCGTGCGCGTCGAAGGTGACGCGACCACCGCCTCGATCAAGGTGGAGGACTCCGGCTGCGGCCTGGCCGCGGAGTACTTGCCGCGCATTTTCGAGCGCTTCCGGCAGGTGGACAGCTCCGCGGCGCGCCGCTTCGGCGGGCTGGGACTGGGCTTGGCCATCGTGCGTCACTTGGTCGAGCTGCACGGCGGCCGCGTATCGGCGCAGAGCGACGGCCTCGGGCACGGCTCGCTGTTCACGGTCGAGCTACCCCGGCAAGAAGCTCCGGCGGTCACCTCCGAGGAGCCGCCGCGGCCGAGCTCGAAGTTCCCAGTCGCCGCCGCGCGGCGCAGCATGACAGGTCTGCGCGTGTTGATCGTGGAAGACGAGCCGGACGCGCGCGCCATGTTGGAGACGCTGCTGAGCGAAGACGGCGCGCTGATCGAGTCCACTGCGTCCGCGGACGAAGCGCTGCGCGCCCTGGATGAGGAGCGCTTCGATGTGCTCGTGAGTGACATCGGGCTGCCCGGGCGCGACGGCTACGCGCTGATCCGCGCGGTGCGCGAGCGACCGGACGCGGCGCGTAGCATCCCGGCCATCGCGCTCACCGCCTACGTGCGCGACGTGGATCGCGACCTGGCGCTCAGCTCCGGCTTCGATGCGCATCTGCCCAAGCCGCTCGACCTGGTGCGTCTCACGTCGACCATCAGCACGCTGCTCGCGGCCAAGGGTCCGCGCGAATGACGGATCCTGCGCCCGCGCGGACGGCGTAGCGGCGTGCGACGTGAGCGGCGCTGGGCGCCGGGACGCAACAGCGGCGTCCTGAGGCAAAGCGCCCCGCCTGCGCCGCGGGTTATCACCGCGGCCGACGAATGCGCTGTGATTGAGCGCGCAGCGCGTAGAGTGTCAGCGAGCTGACGGCATCCGTCCGCCGCGCGAAGATGGACAGCGTCGCCGCGGCGGTCTCGCGTTGCCTTCGAAATGCATCGGAGTATCGTCGCTGTTGAGTATCCGATTCGGACTCTGGAGGATGATGGTGGCCGAATTCGCGCAACCGACGCCCGCGCAGGCATTGATGCAAGAGATGGGCTTTACTGAAGCCAGCATAGAGGGACGCAAGCGCATCGTAGGGCTGGAGCCCGCGGATTTGCAGCGCATCGCTGCGATCCGAGAGGTGATCCTGAGCAAGACCGACGAGTACGTGGCGGCCTTCTTCGACTATCTGGCGCCATTCGAGGAGGCACGCGGGCTGCTCTCCAACCGGGTGCTCTTCGAGCGTGCGCGGCAGCTCAAGCGCGAGCATTTGCTGACGCTGGCCCGCGCCGAGTATGGCCACGAGTACGTGGAGCAACGCGTGGAGCTCGGCGCCGCCTACGGCCGAGCGGGCCTGGAGGCGCGGGCTTTCCTCGGCGCCTTCCAGCACTTGCTGCGGACGATCGGGGACGAGGTGATGCGGCGCGGCGAAGCGCGGCCGCGCGAAGCCTTCGCGAACTTCTCCTCGCTGAGCAAGGTCGCGTTTCTCGATGTCGGCATCATCGTGGACGTGTTGGTGTTCGAGCGCGAGCGCGTCATTCGTCAGCAGCAAGAGGCGATTCGCGAGCTGTCTACGCCGGTGCTCCAGATCCGCGAGCGGCTGTTGCTGTTGCCCATCATCGGCGTCATCGACACGCATCGCGCGCGGCTCATCACCGACGGCTTGCTGCGCTCCATCCGCGCGAACCGCGCGAAGGTCGTGGTCATGGACGTTACCGGCGTGGCCACCATCGACTCGAAGGTGGCCAATCACATCCTGCAAACGGTCAGCGCGGCGCGGCTGATGGGCGCGCTCGTCATCGTCAGCGGCCTCTCGGCGGAGGTGGCGCAGTCGTTGGTCGCGCTCGGGATCGAGCTTCACAAGCTGAACACGGTGGGGGACCTGCAGGGCGGCGTGGAGGAGGCTGAGCGGCTGCTCGGCTATCGCGTACAACAGGGCGAGCCACCAAAGCTGCAGCAGGCGGAGTGACGAGGGAGGAGGTGTCGTGTCCGTTCCCATTTTGAAGCAAGGTCCGTTCTTGGTCGGCTCGATTCAGGCGGCGCTCTCGGACCGTGAGCTCGTGCAGCTGCGCGATGACCTGGCGCGGCGTATCGGGGAGCAACG
The DNA here is from genome assembly GCA_966250485.1 of uncultured Sorangium sp. Lineage (GTDB taxonomy): Bacteria > Myxococcota_A > Polyangia > Polyangiales > Polyangiaceae > PMG-095. Next base: position 43,286 of record CBINHN010000044.1, read on the forward strand.
CATTCGCGGCCTGGTGTTGGACGTCAGCGCGCTGGACGTGATGGACTCCTTCGCCTGTCGAGTGGTGCGCGGCATCGCCATCGCGGCGAAGCTGCGCGGCGCCGACACCGTGGTCGCCGGCATTCAGCCGGAGGTCGCGATGTCCATGGTGCAGCTCGGCTTGACGCTCGACGAGGTGCGCACCGCGCTGGATTTGGAAGAGGGCCTGGAGTTGCTTCAATCGTTGCGGGGTGGTGGCTTGCGTGCCAGCTGAAGCTCGGGTGCCCATTGGACAGGAAGCGGACATCGTCACTGCCCGCCAGAAGGGTCGGCAGCTCGCGGCCGCGACCGGGTTCCGCCCCACCGACCAGACGCTGATCGCGACCGCGATCTCCGAGATCGCGCGCAATATCATCAGCTACGCCGGGCACGGCGAGGTCGTCATCAAGGCGGTCACGTTGCGCGGTCGCCAAGGCATCGAGGTGACGGCGCGTGACGAGGGGCCTGGCATCGCCTCGCCAGAGCTCGCCATGCAAGACGGCTATTCCACGCGCAACAGCCTGGGCGTCGGCTTGCCTGGCGCGAAGCGCTTGATGGACGAGTTCGAGCTCATCAGCGCGGTGGGTAAGGGCACCACCGTGATCATGCGGAAGTGGGTGGTATGAGCTCCGCGGCGGCAGCGCAGGGCATTCTGCTCTGGAGCTCGGCGTGCACGCCGCTCGAGCCCGGTGAATCCGGTGATCTGGAGGTGGTGATCTGCGCCGACGCGCACGCAGTGGTCGGCACCATCGACGGCCTCGGTCACGGCCGCGAGGCGCGGGTCGCGGCGCTCGAGGCGGCGGCGCTGGTGCGGGAGCACGCCGAGCACTCCGTGCTGGACATCATCCGCGCCTGTCACGCCGGCCTGCAGAAAACGCGCGGCGTCGTGATGAGCGTCGCGCGTTTCGACTCGAGCGACGACTCGCTGACCTGGGCCGGCGTCGGCAACGTGGAAGCCGTGCTGATGCGAATCGACGCGTCCGGAGCCCGCCTGCGCGACGTCTTGCTGCCGCGGGGCGGAGTGGTCGGCTTTCAGCTGCCGCCGCTAAGGTCCTCGACGCTGCCGCTGCAAGCGGGTGACACGCTGGTGATGGCTACCGATGGCCTGCACAGCGGCTTCGCGGAGGTCGACGCGCGCGGCGCTGACCCCGACGAGCTCGCCGCGACGCTGCTGCAACGATACGAGAAGGGCAGCGACGACGCCCTCGTCGTCGTGGCGCGCTACCTGGGGGCCCGGCCATGAACGAGACGGCCGAGCTGCAGGCCGAGTACATCGGCAAGCTGAGGGCATATCTGGCGCACCACGACGAAGAGATGTTGAGCTCCGCGTACGAGCTCGGCCGCCGCGCGTTGGCGCAAGGTATGGGCGTCCTGGACATGGCCGCGCTGCACGACGGCGCGCTGGCGACGCTCGCCGAGGAGGCCGCTGACGCCGCCAGCTGCGCGCTATTTTTCCACCAGCTGCTCTCGCCCTTCGAAATGTCGCTGCGCGGCTACCGCGCGGCCAATCAGGAGCTCAAGCGTCTGAACGGAGTGCTGCGTCACCAAAAGGAAGAGCTGGAGCTGGTCAACCGCGAGCTCGAGTCATTCAGCTACACCGTTTCGCACGACTTGATGGCGCCGCTGCGCAGCATCTCCGGCTTCAGCCAGGCCCTGCTCGAGGGCTGCGCAGACAAACTCGAGGGCCGGTACCACAAGTATCTCACCTACGTGCACGACGCGGCACGCGAGATGAACGGGCTGATCCAAGGCCTCTTGGACCTATCGCGCGTCACGCGCCACGAGCTCGAGCGCGCGCCGGTAGAGCTCGCCGCGCTGGCCGAGAAGATCGCGGACCGGCTGCGCGAGACCGAGCCCCAGCGCGCCGTAGAGTTCGTGATCGAGCCTGGCTTGGCGGCAGAGGGAGATCCGCGGCTGCTCACGACGCTGCTCGAGAACCTGCTCGGCAACGCCTGGAAGTACAGCGCGGGCCGCTCACCGGCGCGCATCGAGCTCGGCTCGCTGCGGCGCAACGACGAGCGGGTCTTCTTCGTGCGCGACAACGGCGCCGGCTTCGACATGGCCTTGTCCGAGCATCTGTTCGCTCCGTTCCAGCGCCTCCACGCCGCCAAGGAGTTCGAGGGCAGCGGCATCGGACTGGCCACCGTGCAACGCATCGTTCATCGGCACGGCGGCAAGGTCTGGGCCGAGGCGGCGGTGGATCGCGGCGCGACGTTCTACTTTACGTTGGGCGGAGGGCAGCTCTGACCATGAGCCCGACCGAGCGTCTGCTGGCTCGCCTCGCGATCCGAGAAGAATCGGACGTCGTGATGGCGCGCAAGGCCGCGCGAAATTTCGCGTTGGCGCTGGGAGTGGCGCCAGCGCGCGCGGAGGCGCTCGTGCTCGCGGTGAGCGAGGTCACGCGCAACGTCGTGCTCCACGCCGAGCACGGCGAGCTCGCGTTGCACGAGCTTCGCAGCGGCGCGCTCTGCGGCATCGAGGTGCTCGCGCGCGACGAGGGGCCTGGCATCGCCGACCTCGAGCTGGCCATGGTCGACGGCTACTCCACGGCTGCCGGGCTCGGCCTGGGGCTGGCCAGCGCGCGGCGGCTCGTCGACGAGTTCGAGATCAAGTCGACGCTGGGCGGTGGCACCTTGGTGCGACTCAGGACCTGGGCGCCGAGCGCGGCGCGAGGATGGCAGCCATGAGCGGGGAACTCTCGTTACTCATGATCGAAGATTCGGAGCGCGACGCCGAGCTGATCTTGATGGAGCTCGAGCGAGGCGGGCTGAAGGTCGACTACGAACGCGTTGAGACCGCCGAGGGGATGCGCGAGGCGCTGGCGCGGCGCTCCTTCGACCTCGTGCTCTCTGACTACCGCTTGCCCGCGTTCAGCGGGCTGATGGCGCTGGAGGTGTTCAAGAGCAGCGGACTCGATATCCCCTTCATCATCGTCTCCGGCACCATCGGCGAGGAGACCGCGGTCACCGCGCTGCGCGCGGGCGCCAATGACTTCGTCGTGAAAGGCAGGCTGGCGCGCCTGATCCCGGCGATCGAACGTGAGCTGCGCGAGGGCGCCGAGCGCGCGGCGCGGCGCTCGGCCGAGCGCGCGCTGCGCGAGACGGAGGAGCGCTATCGCCAAATCGTAGAGACCGCGAACGAGGGCATCGCCATCGTGGCGAGCGAAGGCAACATCAGCTTCGCGAACCGGCGCATGGCCAGCCTGTTGTGCGTCCCCGTGGAGGAGTTGCTCGGCCGCTCCTTATTGGAGTTCGTGCACCCCGACTCGGTAGCGAGCACGCGCGGGCTGTGGGAACGCGCCGCGATCTCCACGCAAGTAGAGCTGCGCTTTCGCGGCCGAGACGGCTCTGATTCCTGGGCGCTGGTGGACTCTACGCCGACCAGCGCGGCGCTCGGACAAGAGGCGGGGGCGCTGTTGATGGTGATGGACATCACGCAGTACAAGCGCGTGGAAGAACAGCTGCGGCACTCGCAGAAGATGGAGGCGGTGGGTAGCCTCGCGGGCGGCGTGGCTCACGATTTCAACAATTTGCTGTCGGTCGTTCTGAGCTACGCGGGCCTGGCGCTCGCCAACTTGAGCCCCGGTGATCCGCTGCGCGGAGACATGGAGGAGATCAAGAGGGCGGGGGAGCGGGCCGCGGATCTCACGCGCCAGCTCCTGGCCTTCAGCCGCCGGCAATTCATCGCGGCGCGCCCCGTCGAGCTGAATCAGGTGCTCGCGGGGATGGAGAAGATGCTGCGTCGCCTGCTCGGTGAAGACATCCAGCTCTCGCTGCTGCCGGCGCCGAGCCTGGCCAAGGCCTTCGCGGATCCCGGGCAGGTCGAGCAAATCGTGATGAATTTGGTGGTGAACGCACGGGACGCGATGCCGGACGGGGGTCAGGTCACGATCGAGACCAGCAACTGCGAGCTCGACGAGGACTACGCGAGCGCCCACCACGGCGTGACAGCCGGGCGCTACGTCATGCTCGCCGTCAGCGACACCGGAACGGGCATGGACGCGGCCACCCGGCAACGCATCTTCGAGCCCTTCTTTACGACCAAGGAGAAGGGCAAAGGCACCGGGCTCGGTCTGTCGACGGTGTTCGGTATCGTGAAGCAGAGCGGCGGTCACGTTTCGGTCTACAGCGAGGTCGGCCGCGGCAGCACGTTCAGGGTCTACCTGCCGCGCACCGACGCCGCGGACACCGCGAGCAGCGCGGCGCCGGCCCCGAGCACGCTGCGCGGCAGCGAGACGATCCTGCTCGTCGAGGACGAGGAGCAGGTGCGCGCGGCCATGCGCGTGATCTTGCGGCGCCAGGGCTACCACGTGCTCGAGGCCCAAAACGGCGGCGAGGCGTTCTTGATTTGCGAGAAACACCCCGCGCAGATTCATTTGCTGATCACCGACGTCGTCATGCCGCGCATGAGCGGGCGCGAGCTCGCGCAGCGGCTGTCGCCCATGAGGGCCGGCATGAAGGTGCTCTACATCTCCGGCTACACGGAGAACGCCATCGTGCACCACGGCATCCTGGACTCCGACGCTTCGTTTTTGCAGAAGCCCGTCACGCCCGACACGCTGGCGTTGAAGGTGCGTGAGGTGTTGGACGCTGCGCCCCGCTAGCGCTAGCTGGTCGAGAGTTGGGCCAGCGTCGCGACCAGCGCCTCTGGGTTGACGGGCTTACCGATGTGCGCGCTGAAGCCTGCCGCGAGCGCGCGGCGTCGATCCGCGTCGGCCGCGAACGCCGTCAGCGCCAGCGACGGCACCCGGCTGCCCTCCGACGCCGGCAGGGCGCGGATACGGCGCATCAACGACAGCCCGTCTTCCTCTGGCATGCCGATGTCGCTCACCAGCACGCTCGGCTGGAAGCGCTTGAACAGCTCGAACCCCTCCGCGGCCGAGCTCGCGAGCCGCACATCGGCGCCCGCTTCGGTGAGCACCGCCGCCAAGAGCTCCCTCGCATCCGGCTCGTCGTCGATGACCAGTACGCGCGCGCCGTGCAGCGCCGCGTTGCCGTTCGCATCGACGCTCGGGCTGGCGTTCGCGACGACGGTCGCAGCCGCGCCGTGCGGCCGCGCCGGGCGCAGGGGTAAGGTCACCGTAAACGCAGCGCCCTGACCGACGCCGGAGCTGCTCGCGGCGACTCGACCGCCATGGAGCTCGACGATGTGACGCACCAGCGCGAGCCCGAGCCCGAGCCCGCCCACGCGGCGCGTGGTCGATGAGTCCGCCTGCTTGAAGCGATCGAACACGAAAGGCAAAAACCCTGGCTCGATGCCGCGCCCCGTGTCCGCCACGGTGAGTTGCAGCTGCGCGCCGTCTTGTCTCAGCGAGACGTCCACCTTCGCGCCCGGATCGCTGAACTTCACGGCGTTCGAGAGCAGGTTCCAGACGACCTGCTGCAGGCGCTCCGGATCGGCCAAGAGCGGGTCCAGCTGCTCGGGCGGCTGGAAATTGATGGCGATCTGCTTCGCCTCTGCGGATGGGCGCACCACCTCGATGCCGCTGCGCACGATGGCGACGACGTCGCTCGGCCGTAACGACAGGCGAAACTTGCCGTTGATGACGCGCGAGACGTCCAAGATGTCGTCGACGATCTTGACCTGCGCCTGCGCGTTGCGATGAATGACCTCGATGGGCTTGACGAGACCGCCCTCGGCGAAGCGTTCCTTGAGCAAGCTCGACCAGCCCAGGATGGCGTTGAGAGGGGTGCGCAGCTCGTGAGAGACAGTCGCGAGGAACTCGTCCTTCGCGCGGCTGGCTTCCTCCGCCCTGTTGGCGGCTTGTTGCGCGGCGCTGTAGAGCTGCGCGTTGTCGAGCGCGACGCCCGCGCGGCGACCGATCTCCTCGACCAGCGCCACGTCGCTGTCATCGTACCTGCGATCCGTCGCCGCCGAGACCAGCGCGATCACCCCGAGGACGCGCTCGTTGGCGCGGATCGGCGCCAGGACCACCGCTTTCATCCCGATCGAGAGCAGCAAGCGCCGCGCCTCCGTGTCAGCGATGGAGCGCGCCAGCGACGCTTCATCGACCTGATTGTCGACCAGCGAGCGGCCTGTGTCCATGACCTGCCAGACGCCGCCGGTGTGCGTCACGTCGGGAGGGTAGCGGCGACGATACTCGCGCGCAGCGTCGACCTTCTCCGCGTCCGTGTGGTTGACCGTGACGACGCGGAGCTCCTTGCCCTCGCGCAGGTAGATGGAGCACCAATCTCCGAGATTCGGGAGCAGCGCGCGACCCAGCGCGGGCAGCATGTCGCTCGCCACCAGCGAGCTGGCGATGGCGGTCGTGGCTCGCATCAGCGTGAGGGTTTCCTGCTCGTGGCGGCGCTCGATGGTGACGTCGTGCCAGATGCTGATCGCGAGCTCTGGCGCGCCGCTAGCGTCGAGCACGGCGCTGGCGCGCAGCAGCACCCACCACTCGCGGCGCGTGGCGCGCTCCCGCACGTGCAGCGTCGTCGCGCTGGCCTCCTCTCCCGCGAGCACGCGGCGCGCGGGTAGCTCATCGAGCGCCAGCGCTCGGCCCTCGGCGTCGCGCACGTCGAAGCGAGCCGCGAGCGCCGCGCGCGGGGTGTCGAGCAGCTCTCGCCGGCCGCCGAAGCCGAACATTCGCGCGGCCGAGCGGTTGGCGAACACCAAGCGCCCCTCGGCGTCCTGCACGGTGATGCCGTCGGCCACACCCTCGAGGATGATCTCGAGCCGCTGGCTCAGGGCGCGATAGCGCTCCTCGCTCTCCAGCAAGCGCTGTTCGCTCTGCTCGGCCACCTCTCGCGCGGTCTGTTCGCGAATCAGCGAGCGGTGCTTCTCCTCGGCGTCGCGGCGCGCGGTGAGATCACGCGTCACCTTGGCGAAACCGGTCACCGCCCCCTGCTGGTCACGTAGCGCCGTGATCACCACGTTGGCCCAGAAGCGAGAGCCGTCCTTGCGAACGCGCCAGCCTTCTTCTTCGTAGCGTCCCTCCCGCCGCACGGTCTCGAGCACGCGGCGAGGCTTGTCCGCTGCGCGATCCTCGGCAGTGTAGAAAATCGAGAAGTGCTGGCCGAGCACCTCCTCGTCGCGGTAGCCCTTCAGCCGTCGCGCGCCCGAGTTCCAGCTCGTCACGTGGCCGCTGTCATCCAGCAGGTAAATGGCGTAGTCGACGACGGCGTCGACGAGATGATGAAAGCGTTGCTCGGCGTGGCGCAACGCATCGTCCGCGGCGCGGCGCAGGGTGAGATCCCGCGTGACCTTGCCGAAGCCGCGCAGCTCGCCGTGCGAGTCGCGCAGCGCGGTGAGCACGCAGCTCGCCCAGAAGCGAGTGCCGTCTTTGCGAACCCTCAAGCCCTCGTCTTCGAAGCGCCCGACGCGCGCGGCGACGTCGAGAGCGCGCTGCGGCGCTCCGCTCGCGACGCTCTCGGGCGGATAGAAAGTCGAGAAGTGCTGGCCGATGATCTCGCTCGCCGCGTAGCCCTTGATTCGCTCCGCGCCGACGTTCCAGGTCGCGACCCGACCATCACGGTCGAGCATGAAAATTGCGTAATCCGCTACGCTTTCGACCAGCAGGCGGCAATCGTCCCACGACAGCGCGGGAGCGCCTGCAAGAGGTAGTGGGGCTGAGCTTCGCTCGGGCATGATGCTCGCGAGTGGTGCGCGGACCAATCATCATATAACCGCAATGCGCTCGCGAGCCCAAGCGCCGAGCAGGCTTCCCCCGCGGCACACTTTTGGCTACTCGCGAGCCCGTCCCGTAGCGGCAGCGCGCGCCCGCACGGCAGCTCGCATTCGCATCCCGGCGCGCTTCCAGCGCGGCATGTTTCAGCGAGCGCTCGGCCCCTTGACCCTTGTCGCTGCCTGCGTGGCGAGCGTGGCAATTACGACTGTCGTAGCAATGCTGTCGAGCTCGAGTTGCCGTATGCCGCGCGCGTCAGCCCGTCACCAAGTTCGAGCTGCACCGTTGACAGCTGCGCATTCGAGATTTATGTCGATTGGGTACGCAGCGTGCGCATGGCGCGCCGCTCGTCTGTCGGCATTTCCTCCAAAAGCCCGTCGTGCACAGTTCTTGCGGTGAATGAGCGCAGCTCCCAAAGGGCGGCTCCTCACCGGCTGGCGTTCGAGTTTCGCGTTCTTTGAAAAGCGAGCCAGGCGTTTTCGCAACCGATGGAGCTTACCCGTCGTCGGCGGATGGTATCGCTGTCAGAGTTCGTTAGGGTAGCAAACCAAAGCTCTGACAGCCGCGTTTCTCAACCGATGAAGGAGGCACCACTCACAGGCCGGTCTCGGGTGTGCTGTCGGCTCCGCGGCGTCTTTGCTCTCGGCGAAACATGACCGAATCGCCACGTCCGTTGAGTAACCCAATCGGACCCGCCACGCGCAGCGCGCGTCGGCCTGGTCCGAGCAAGGGCAGTCGCCCCAGTTAGCCAGGGCGGCTGCCCTTTGTTTTTTTGTCACGACCGGACGACAACGTCAGCGCAGCGCCGACCAGATCGCGATAGCCAGCAGGATCAGGGCGGAGAGGCCGAGGCTCGCCCAGAACAAGAGCGGCGCGGTGCGGGTCGCAGGAGTTGGCGGGGCGCTGGGTAGCGGTCGAGGCGGCGCGGGGGGCAGCTCGGGCTCGGTGCGTCGCGCGGGCGGCGCCGCGACGCGACCCTGCGCGATCATCGCGTCCACGAGAGTGGGCACGGTGCTGCGGGTCGTATCTTCCGTCAGCTCCGGCGTCTTCATGCCGGGCTCGTGCGTCATTGCCACAGTGAAGGTGGGACCACCCACCACGGTGGGGGGCGTCGCCTGGGCCGCGGGCGCCATCTCACGGGTTTCCCGCGGACGTTGCGCGGCGCTCACCTTCAGCACCCTGAGCAGCGCGACAGAGATGTTGTCGTGTCCGCCGCGATTGTTCGCCAGCGCCACCAGCGCTTGACACGCTGCCTCGGGCGTCGCGGCGTCGCTGGCGAGCTCCCCGATTTCGTGGTCTTCGACCAGGTCGCTGAGGCCGTCGGAGCACAGCAAGAAAGCGTCGCCGACCTCGACGTGCAGCGGCGCTTGTACCTCCGGCTCAATCTCCGCGGCGATGCCGAGCGCGCGCGTGATGCGATTGGCGTCCGGGTGTTGGCGCGCAGCTTCGTCGCTGATGGCGCCCGCGCGCAGCAGGGCCTCGACGACGGAGTGGTCGCGCGTCAAGCGCTCTGCGCGGCGCGCGCGCAAGCGATACGCGCGCGAGTCGCCCACGTGCGCGAGCAGCGCTTCGCCGCCCGAGAGGGCGAGGATCACCGCGGTCGAGCCGGGACGCACGTCGATGGGGGCGTCCCCGCCGAGCGCGTAGACCTCCGCGTGCGCGCGCTCAATGGCCGTCGAGAGCAAGCGCTCGAGCGCCTGTTGCCCCGTCGTGAGCGTCTCCAAGATGCGCTGCACGGCCGTGCGGCTCGCGACCTCACCGGCTTCGTGCCCGCCCATGCCGTCGCACACGACCGCGGCGACGCCGAACGGCATCTCCGCGATGGCCACCGCGTCTTCGTTCGTCTGTTTGCTGGGATCCCGCCCAGCGTCACTGAGCGTGGCGCAATCGACGACAACCCCCTCAGCCGAACGCAGCACGCTCGCCCTCGCTCAGGAAATCCGGACGCTGAGCTCGATGGGGCCGAGTCGCAGCAGGGACCCCGACGGAACCGGGGACCACACCGCGGGGGTGAGGCGCACGTTGTTTACCAGCGTGCCGTTGTTGCTATTTTCGTCGCGCACCAGCAGCTGACCATTCTCGAATTTCAGCGTGGCGTGAACACCCGATACGCGTGGTTCGTTGAAGACGATGCCGCAATGGTTCGGGTCGCGACCCGCCCGCAGCTCTTGACCGTTCAAGATGGTGTACGTACCGGGCGCGCCCTGCAGCACGGCGCAGCTGGCCGCGCCTGCCGCTGGGCCGTACGGGACTGGGGCCGGCGCGTAACCGGCCCCCGCAGCAGGAGCAGGCGCGGGAGGAGGCGCATACGGCGCGGGGTTCGGCGCGCCATACGCGGGCGGAGCGGCGAACGGCGCTGGCTGAGGAATGCCGGCCACGATCGGCGCCGGTGGCGGGTTCGCGGCGCCGCGCTTCTTGCCGCCGCTCTTGAACACGACCACGAGCAGGAGCGCGATCACGACGACGCCGAATAGGCTGCCCAGGATCGGCAAGAGCGGCAGCGGCGCCGTGGTGCCCTTGAGCTTGAGGCTGGAGTCTTCGGTGGCGGCGCTCGTGCGGTGGGCGCGGTTGTCGTAGATGACGAGCTGGACCTGCGCCTGGTCGCCCGAGCCGTGCAGAATCTTGTCCTTCTCGGGCGCTTGGAAGGTGACGAACGTGTCACTCGCTTCTACGGTCGTGCCCTTCATGCCCATGCTGATGAGCTGTTGCTGCGTGCGCTTCGCCTTGTCGAGATCGTTGCCGGCCAGCGCCGCGGGCAGCTGTTGCCCGGCGGGGATGAAGTAGACCTCCGCTCGGCTCTTGTCGCCTCCCCAGCAGAAGTCCCCGAAGACCTTGAAGGTGCCGCCTGGATAGACGCCGCCCTGGCGCTTGGCCGCGTCGATCGTGTAGTCGGTGTTGATGTCGAGCGGCCAGGTCGAAGGATCGATGCCGATGGGGACGTCTTTGAAGCTGTTGTCCCCGAGGACCGGCGGGTTCACGTTGTTGAAGATCAGCTTGAAGCTCTGCGTCACCGAGGGCGCGACGCACGACACTCGCCACTTCACGACGAACATCTTCGAGAAGCGCTGGCGCACGGCGTTCACGATCTGTCCGGCGCGCGAGCCGCCGCCCGGCTGCACCACGGTGAAGAAGCCGCCAAGCTCCGTGTTCGCCAGGTTCTGCATGAACTCCAGGCTGTTCAGCGCGAACTCCTGGTACGTCTGGTGCGGGAAGTAGATGCTGATGACCGGCACGGGCGCCTTGGGTAGCGCCGTGTTGTCCTCCGGGAAGCGGCCGTTCGAGAGGTACTGCTGCAGCTGCAGGGCGCCGGGACCGGTGGTCGAGGGGTCGGTGCCGCCGAAGCCGCTCGAGAGCACGACCATGGCCTGGTGCAAAGGCACCTTGACGTCTTCGCCGACGTTGCCGAGCGCCTTGAAGCCATCGGTCGCCGCGGTCTTGATGATGGTGAGCAGCGAGCGATTGCGGCCCGCGCTGGCGAAGCTGTCCCCCACGCTCTGGACGAAGGCTTGCGCGCGCGCCCGTTGCGATGACGGCATCCAGCGTGAGTCTTTGACGACCTGACGGTCGTTGAAGAACATCACGTTGACGATGTCGTTCGGCCCGAGGCTGGTGATGAACTGGTTGGCGACCTGCTTCGCGTCATCGAAGCCCTTGCCCATGCGCCGATCCGCGTCGACGAGGATGAGCCATGCCGTGCCGACGCCGGGGGTCTGCTGACTCTCACCCCACGACAGGTGAGAGAGGTACTTCGCCGGGATGTCGGTGCCGTCGATGGTGACCGTGAAGATCGCCGCCTGCGCCGGGAACGGGAACGGCGTGTACAGCGCGAGCGGCTTCTCCAGGTTCTGGCTCATGCAGTCGAGCTGACGGTTGCCGGAGAGCGTCGCGCAGGGAGCGACCGCGTCGCTCACGCGCTTGCTCTGCGTCAGATCCACCACCGTGGTGAGGACTGGGTTCCCGTTCTCTTGTGCGGCTCGCGGATCGACGCGCAGCAAGCGAGCGGCGGGAGCCGCGACAGCGCTGCGCACGACGAGCAACGCCACGATGGCGCAGAGCACGAAAGCCGCTCGGCGCGCCCCATGCGCCAACGAGCGAAGCGGTGAGTATGGCATGGCGATGATCACCTCTATCTAACAACGCGAGCGCGGGCCGCGTCAGATCAACTTGACGACAGTCGCGAAGCCGCCGAAGCGGATGGTATCCCCATCCCTGACCTCGACGCGGCGGCCTCGCTCGATCTGCTGCTCGCCGATGAAGGTCCCATTAGTGCTGCCGGAATCCTCGATTTTGAGCCGTCCCGGTCGCGCGGAGGCATACAGCATCGCGTGGCGGGACGAGGTCGTCGGGTGGTCGATTTCGATGTCCAAGCCCGGCGCGGCGCCGCGCCGGCCGAGCTGATTTTGGCCCTGATAAACCGGCCAGAACGCGCCGAGCTCCAGGCCGTCGTAGCTGACGAGAAAGCCGGCCAGCACGCGCGGCGCGTTGGCCTCGACGGTGTCCGGATCACGACCCGTGGCCGGCGGCCGCGACGGAATGCGAGGCGCTGATGGGTCGTGCCGCGCCGGGGGAGCTCCGGGCTGCGGCGGCGCCACGTAAGGGGCGCCTTGCGCCGGGTAGGCAGGCGACGAGGCGTGGCCCGGCTGCGCACCGTAGCCCGCGTGGGGTGCTTCGACGTTGGGCGGCGGTGCGGTCGGTGCGAAAGGAGAGGGCTCGGCGGAGGGCCGGGCCGGATAGATGGGGACGGGCGGCGGCGCTGCGACCGGGGGCGGTGCGTAGCCAGCCCCAGCTGACCCACCAAAGGCACCTGCGCCAGCTCCAGAGTGTTGCTGCGGCGGCGCGACCGGCGGTTGGTAGGGCGGCGCTAGGGGCGGCGGCGGCGGACCGTACGGCGAGCCTGGCATCGGCGCCGCTGGCGTCGGACCGTATGGATTCGCCGCACCAGGAGCGGGCCCGTAGCCGCCGGGGTTTGCAGGGGACGCATAGCCCGGCTGTGGACCGTGACCGCCGCTCGGATCTGGCGCCGGACCATAGCCCGGAGGGCCCCACGGCGCAGCCTGTGGCGGTGGTGACGGCTGAGCGGGTGCCGGCCGGGCAGCAGGCGTTCCAGTGGGCGCCGCGGATGCAGCCGGCAGCGGTGCACCGCAGGTCAAACAGTACTTGCTACTAGGCTGATTGGCCGCGGCGCACCGGGCGCACTGAATCATTGCGCGAGCTCCTCGAGCGCCAGCATCGCCGCTCTTTCACTCAAGAGCAAGCGAAGTTCAATGGTTGGGCGGCGGCGCCACGGCTGCGAGCGGTGGCTCGCGCCGGCTCGGGCGACCGACGCCGCTCAGCGATCTTTTTCGTCTTGGACGCGGGCAGCCTTGCCGGAGAGGTTGCGCAAGTAGAAGAGGCGCGCGCGGCGCACGACACCGCGAGAGACCACCTCAATCTGCTCGAGGCGCGGCGAGTGGAGCATGAACACGCGCTCCACGCCGACATTGAAGCTGACTTTGCGCACCGTGAACGTCGAGCGCGCGCCCGAACGATGGCGCTTGATCACCACGCCACGGAAGATCTGGACGCGCTCTTTGTCGCCCTCCACGATCTTGTAGTGGACGGCGACGGTGTCGCCGACGCGGAAATCAGGGAGGTCACTGCGGAGGGCCGCAGATTCGAAAGCAGCGATCTTGGAGAGCGTGGCCATGGCACTTTCACCCCGGTCGAAACGGGCGCGCATTATGCACCCACAGACACGGCCGTCAAGGTGGGGCATGGTGTGCCGCGCTCAAAGTCGCTTCGGAGGCCTTGACTAGGCCTCGCCTTGAGGCTAATCCGCGAGCCCCTAAACGCAAGCTTTCCCGCGAGGCCGAGCGGCCCTGCGGCGCGACGACGAGGACTCCTCATCATGAATCAGCATCCGGGCGTGATCGGGCGAAAGCTCGGTATGACGCAGGTCTTCACGAGTGACGGCACCGTCATCGCGTGTACGGTCGTGGAATCGAAGCCGGTGGTCGCTGGCAAGCGCACCAAAGAGAAGGACGGCTACGACGCGCTCGTGCTCGGCATCGAAGAGCGCGCCGAGCGGCACGTCAACAAGCCGCTCGCCGGCTTCTACAAGAAGTCGAACGTGGCGCCGCAGCAAACGCTGCGTGAGCTGCGCTGCAGCGCTGAGTTCGCGGCGGGCTTCGAGGTCGGGCAAGAGGTCAAGCTCGAGCAGATCTTCGAAGAGGGACAGATCGTGGACGTGCAAGGCGTCTCGCGCGGCCGCGGCTTCACCGGCGTCGTTCGTCGTCACAACTTCGCGGGCAACGTCCAGACGCACGGCACCCATGAGTACCGCCGGCACGGTGGCTCCATCGGCACGCGCATGACGCCCGGCCGCGTGAAGCTCGGCATGAAGATGCCGGGGCATCACGGCGCGGTGACCTTCAGCGTCTTGAATCAGCGCGTCGTGAAGATCGTGCCGGAGCAGAACCTGCTCTTGATCCGCGGCGGCGTGCCCGGCTCGCGCGACAGCATCGTGATGGTGCGCGGCGCCGTGCGCCGTAACGGCGGCAAGCCGAAGTCGAAGTGAGTTGTTTCGCGGCCGCTCTGGGCGCCCCTCGAGGCTCTCGGGCGGCCGCGTGTGCATTTTGAGCGCGCAGCGCGCGTTGGAGCGTTGCGGTGCCTGACGACGCCGGCGTTGCTGAGCTGCCCGCGGCTTTCGCGCCGTGGTTGCCCGAGCGCATCATCGCCGATTCGAGCGCCGTCCTCGTCGTCGACAAGCCGAGCGGCGTTCCGACGCACGGCGGCGACGAGACGCTGGCGAGCGACGTGGTGAGCCGCTTGCGGCGATGGCTCGAGCGCAGCGGGCGCCCGGCTCAGCTCGGCGTTCACCAACGGCTCGACGTCGGCACCTCGGGCGTGCTGCTGTTCAGCCGCGAGCGCGAGCTCGCCGCGCGCATTCAAGCAGACTTCGAAAATGGCCGGGCGCGGAAGCGCTACGTCGCGGCGGCCGAGCTGCGCGCCGGCTCGCCTTTGTTTTCACGCGACGAGCTCGAGCTGCGGCATCGCCTGAGCGCGGACGGCAAGCTGCGCCGCGTGAGCGAACGCGACGGGAAAGAGTGCCGGGCGCATTGTCGCGTGCTCACTCGTGACCGCGCTCGCGTGCTGCTCGAGCTCGCGCCGCAGACGGGGCGCACGCACCAGCTGCGCGTGCAGCTCGCGGCCGTCGGCGCGCCCATCGCTGGCGATCGCGACTACGGCGGCGCCCCGGCGTCGCGGCTCCTGCTGCACGCGGAGCAACTCGCGCTGCCGGCGCTGGGCCGCGCGTTCTCGGCGCCGCGGCCCGCGGGCTTCGCGCGCTGGGTCGCGCACGACGAGTCGAGCCTCGGGGACGTGGACGAGCTCGCGCAGAAGCTGCGCGACGCGGCGAGCCGGCGCTACGCGCTCGCCGGCGTCGCCAACGCGCTGCGCTGGGTGAACGGCGCGGGCGATGATTTGCCGGGCGTAGAGGTCGATTTCTACGCCGGCTACGCGGTGCTGTCGCTGGCCAGCGACGCGGCGCTGGCCAGCGGTGAAGCGCTGGCCCGGCTGCTGCACGAGGCCGGCGCGCGCGGTGTGTACCTGAAGCAGCGCGCGCGCAGCGATCTGCGGCGCGTCGATCACGCCGAGCTCGCGCCGCCGGAGCCGGTCCGCGGCGAACCCGCGCACTCGCTCGTGGTGCGTGAGCGGGGCATCGACTTCGGCGTCGAGCTCGGCGACGGCCTCTCCACCGGGTTGTTCCTCGATCAGCGTGACAACCGCCAGCGCGTGCGTGAGCTGTCCCGCGACGCGCGCGTGCTGAATTTGTTTTGTTACACGGCGAGCTTCAGCGTCGCCGCCGCGCTGGGCGGCGCGCGGCGCGTCACCAGCGTGGACGTGTCGCGCCGCGCGCTGCGTCGCGGGCAAGAGAACTTCACGCGCAATGGTCTCGATCCGCGTGGGCACGCCTTCATCGAGGAGGACGCGGTGCGCTACCTAGAGCGAGCCCGCGAGCGCGGCGATCGCTTCGACTTGGTGGTGCTCGATCCGCCGAGCTTCTCCAGCAGCGGCAGGGGCCGCGCGCTCAGCATCGAGCGTGACTACGAGAAGCTGGCGCAGAGCTCGGTGGCGGTGTTGGCTCCGGGGGGGCGCTTGCTCGCCGTCACCAACCACCGGCGCATCTCGAGCGCGGCGCTGCGACGTATGGCGCAGAACGCCGCGCGCGCGGCCGGTTACGACGCGCAGGTGAAAGAGCTCGCGCCAGGCCTCGATTGTCCGGACGGAGCGAGCGGGCCATGGCCCAGCAAGTCCGTGCTGTTGACGCTGCGCTCAGCGGCG
>CBINHN010000045.1:0-57139 GCA_966250485.1 uncultured Sorangium sp.
CTAAGTAGTCGACCTCCCCGGATTGGAACAGCGCGACCTGTGCGTTGCGCGCGCGCGGCGACAGCGCGCCGAGCACGACGGCGGTGCCGCCGTGCACTTGTCGCAGCTGCCCGGCGAGCGTGTAGAGCTCCGCGACGGAGAACGCGACGACCGCGCTGCGCTTCGGCAGCCTCGAGAGCTTGGCCGCGCCGCTGAAGGAGAGCTTGGAGAAGCGCGGGTACTCGCGCTGCCGCGCCGCGGGGACGAGCTCGCGCAAGATGTCGCGCATGGTCGCGGCGCCGAGGAACCAGGTCTCGCGCTTTCCGCGTGCGTAGAGCAGCCGATCCGTGAACACGTGGCCGCGCTCGTCGTGTGTCGCGAGCTGCACCTCGTCCACGGCGAGGAAATCCACCTCGCGCGTGAGCGGCATCGCCTCGGTGGTGCAGATCCAGTAGTCCGGCCGGCGCGGAACGCGCTTCTCTTCACCCGTGACGAGCGCCAGCCGCTCTTCACCGATGCGCGCGCTCAGTCGATCGTAGATTTCGCGCGCGAGCAGGCGCAGCGGCAGCCCGATCATGCCCGAGTCGTGCTCGAGCATGCGTTCGACAGCGCGATGTGTCTTGCCCGTGTTGGTAGGACCGAGCAGGGCTACGCTCTCCGTCGCGTCGGTCGGCGGCACGCCGCAAGCATGGCCGACCCTGGGCCAGGGTTCCACCGACGCGTGCGGCGAGCCGCGCTTCGACGTCGCGCAGCGGGTCCTCCCGCACGCCGAGCGCATGCTGCGCTGAAATCTCAGCTGCCGCCGGAACGCGCCCCGAGCCCTGCGCGAATCCAGTCGCTCGTGAAGAGCAGCGCGCGCACGTTGTGGTAGCTCGCCTTCCACTCCTCACCCTTGTTGCTGCCTCGCGGACCGACGCCGCCCCCGGCGAGCACGCCCCAATACCACTCGCCGTGCTCCGCATCGCGCTGGTGCTGCTCGATGAAGCTCAGGGTGGCCTCGAGTCGCTCTAGATAGAGGACGTCGTGCGTGCGCTGAAAGAGCCGCAGCAGTCCGGTCAGCGCCTCGGCCTGAATCCACCAGATCTTTTCGGTCTTGCTGACGGCACCGCCGGGCGGCCCCTCCTCGAAGTAACCGCCGTGTGCGGCGTCGAAGCCTGCCCGCGCCGAGTACGCGCCGAGGCGGATCGCTCTGCCGACTAGCGTCACGTCCTGGCTCATACCGAGCGCGTCCAGCGCGTCCAAGAGCAGCCAGGCGGTCTCGATGTCGTGGCCGTAGCTGACGATGGCGGGCCCCAGCGGCGTGAAGTCACGGCGAAACTCCTTGCGCGCATAGCCCTCCGGCTGCACCACGCGCGTCGCGAGCACGCGGACCAGCTCTTCGAGCCGAGCGCGCACCAGCGGGTCGCCCGTGGCGCGATAGAGCGACGTGAACGACTCCAACAGGTGGATATGAGTGTTCGTCTCCTTCTGCGTCCCGGGGCTGAACCAGCCGGGATCCTGCGTCTGGTCGTAGCCGAGGTACGTCGCGTCGTGGCTGCGGCCATCAATCGAACGAAAGCAGCGTAGCGCGAGCGCGCGCGCGGGCTCCGAGTCGAAGGCGCGCGCGTATTCGGCCAAGCCGAAGATGGCGAAGCTCTGCGCGTACAGCAGCTTCTTCTGGTCGCGCGGCTCGCCGCTGCGGCTCACTTTGTAGAAGTACTCGCCGTCGGCGGGATCGAGCAGCTTGCTCGAGACGAAGCGAAACAGGTCGTCGGCCACGGCCCGGATGCGTGGCGATGCCTCGCGGCGCGAGTACCACGCAGAGAACGCGAACAGGTGACGAGCCTGTTGGATGATGCCCTTGTCGCGCGGCTCGATGGCGCGGCCCGCGCGATCGAGCGTAGCGTGGAAGCCGCCGTACTCACGATCGGGCCCGTGTTGCAGCCAGAAGCGCAGCGCGTCTTCGGCGAGCACGTCCAGTCGCTCGGCCACTTTGTCGAGGCGCGCGTCGAGCGCCTTTTCTCCTACATGTGGCTTGCCAGTGTCGCCGTTCGTGCGCGCGTGCGCCGCTTGCCCGGCCACTGTGCGCGCGCAGCCGCTGAGCGCGAGAACAGCGGCTGAAATCAGGAAAATCGACGGCGAAGAGCGGGCGGGTCTGGTCATGGTGCGGCAGGGAGAAGAGCCATGCTATCGTCCCGAGTTGATGTTCGGGTGGCAATCAAACAGCGTTCGGCGTCCGCGCCGAGCCGGTTCATGGTCTCTTTCTGCCGTCGCTTTCGCCGCCTGCGCGGCTTTCGTGCCGAGCGCGCACGCGGACCAGCCCAGCATGGCCGTCGCGTGCGTCGAGAAATGCGTCACGTCGTTGGCTCCCGGGAGCTATCGCGTGGTGGTGGAGGGGACGGCTCGCGTCCGCGATGGAGCCGTCACCATGAGCGTGGACGAGGAGGGCGATTACCTGATTGAGGGGCGTCCGCGCAGTCGCACGGGGATTGGCGTCCTGATTGGCTCACTGGGTTTGCCCATCGCGCTGGTTGGCGGCGGCATCCTGATCGGCGCTGATGGCTTCGAGTCGCACCTCAGCCCCAGGCAAGAGCGCTGGTTTTGGGTGGGGAGCGGCATGTTGGCGGGCGGCATCGCGCTGATGCCGATCGGCTTCAGCATGGCGAGCTCGCAGCCCGACGTGTGGCGCTTGGAGCCCGCCGCGCGCCCTGCGCCGCGCCTCGCAGAGCCGTTCGTCAACGTCAATGGCCGTGCGCGAGCGCCGGTGTACAGGGACCGCGCGGCCGTCCCGCCGGGTTACCAAGCGATTGAGGAGCCGCGCTGGGGCTTGATCAAGGCCGGCGCGCTGGTCCTGGGCTCGTCGTATGGCATCATCGCCGGGATCGCCGCTGGCGAGCTCGTGGGCCAGACCTCGCGACCGTCGTACTACTCGAAGGGCTTCATCCCCATCCTTGGACCGCTGCTGATCAGCCGTGAAGCCAAGGGCACGGACGCGACCGGTTGGACCGTGTACGGAATGGTGCCGCAGCTGACCGGCGGTTTGCTGCTGTTCCTGGGCGCGGTGCTGCCCAAGAAGGCGCTGGTGCGCATGCCCATCCACACCGCCGTTACACCCTGGGCCACGCCGAACGCCGGCGGTTTCGCGCTGAGCGGCGGTTGGTGAGCGGGAGCGCCGCTGCGCGACGGACTCATCCGCTCGCGGGCCCTAACCCCGCGGGATGAACCAGTCGAGCGTCCGCGCTTCTGCGCTGCGCGCGCGGCGCACGCTGACGAAAGCAGAGGGCGGCCGCGCGGAGGGGGCGTCGCGTTGCTGACAGGCGGCTGCTTCGTGCATAAAGCGCCGGGCGATGTGCGCGAGCAGGCGCGCGCTGGCGTCACCGCGATAGATCGCGTAGCCGTCATAGTCCGGGTACAAGCCTCGTGGGTTGGGGTTCAGGGTGTCGCGTCCGCCCAGCATCCAAACCAGTGAAGCGCCGCTGCCGCGGGTCCGCAGCAAGTCGTTCCAGCGCGTGTACAGGGACGTGCGCTGCTCCAGCCCGCGAACGATGAGCGCACGCTCGTCGCGCACCACCTTCACGCCATATTCTTCCAGCACCGTCGGCTTGTCGAGCCGCCGCGCGACGAGCTCGTGATCGACGAGCCACTGCGTGCCCCAGCTCGGCGGCGCGCCCCAATCTTCGGGATAAGCGTGGTATGTACCAAAATCCACGGCGGGCAGCGCCGTGAGCGCTTCGTGATCGACGCCGTCCTGGGCTCTGTAGGTCCAGTGCTCGCCGCCGCGAGCGAGGAAGCCCTCATCGCCGACCGACACCAGGTGATTGGGGTCCAATGTCTTGATGTAGCGCGACATCTCGTCGGCCCAGCTCACGAGCGTGCGCGGCGTCCAGTCGCTGCTGGCGCGGCCCGCGCCGTTGCAGCGCGGCTCGTTGCCCAGCTCCCAGCCGAAGATCGTCGGGTCGTCACGATACAGCTGGCCCGTCAGGGTGTTCTTGCGTAGGACGAGCTGGTCGACCCAGTCCTTGTACGCCTGCTTCACCCTGGGGTCGCTGTAGAACTCGTGGTGCTGGCTGCGGCCGAACCAGGCGAGGTATTGGTCCATGCCGCCGTAGTCGCGCCAGTTGTTGGTGAGCACGAGCAGCAGCTTGACGCCGTAGTCCCGCGCCCTCGCCAGCGCATAGTCGAGCCGTTGCAGGCCGTTCGGTCCCTCGTTGTAGCGGGGCTTCTGCTGCTTCGGATCCCAATACTGAAAATAGACCCCGTCCTTGCGGCCCACGGCGTCGGAGTGCGGATCCACACGCGGCACGCTGCCGTCGAGCGCCGCAGCGTCCAGGTACGCCCAGATGCGCAGCACGGGCAGCGAGAGCGCCCTTGCGGACGCGAGCACGTCGTCCACCATCGGCTTGGGTTTGAACGCGATGTAGTAGTTGTTCGCGCCGGCGAAGCACAGCCGCTTGCCGTCGACCTCGAAGGTCGCCGCTCGACGCGCGCTCACCGCGAGCGGCGACTGCGCGCCGCGCTCCGGCTCGTGTACGCAGCTGCACAGGCTCGCGCCGAGCAGCGCGGCGCCGAGCGCGCGAGCGCGCCGTCGCAGCCGCGGGCGTGCTTCACGCTGGTTTGGCATGGCGCCGCCTTCGCGTCGCGCGGGGCCCTCAGGGCGCCAAGGTCTCTTTCGGTCGAAACACGTTGTTCAGCTCGGCGCGCGTCGCGCTGCTGAGCTCGCTCCAGCTCTCGAGCGCGAGCTCGCACTCGGCGACCGCGCCGGTGGGCATGTGCTCCGGCTGCCCGCACAGACGATAAATCAGCGTCTCGATGCCGGGGTTGTGCCCCACGACCAGCACGCACGCAGCGTCCGCCGCGTGACGTCGCAGCGCCTCCAGGTACGCGGGCGGCTCCGCCAAATACAGCTCCGGGATCTGTTCGATCGCGCCGAGATAGCCCGCGGCGTTGGCGGTGAGCTCGGCGGTGGTGCGCGCGCGCACCGCGGTCGAAGTGAGCACGCGATCGGGGACGAGGCCGCGCTCGCGCAGCAGCTCGCCCATGCGCTCGGCGGCCTTGCGCCCTTTCTTGGTCAGCTCACGCTCATGATCCTGAATCGGCCCATCGTGCGATTCGGCCTTGGCGTGGCGCAGAATCAGGAGCTTCTTCATGCGCCGAGCATCGCCGCTCCGACCTCGTGCCGCAACTTTGCTGCGCAGCGTCGTCCGCGCGTGCAGCGCCCCGGCCGCTCGCCCGAGGCGAGCGGAAAGGTATATTCATTGGCACGGTCTCGATGAGCCAACGCATTTTGGTCGTAGAAGACGAACCCGCCATCGCCGAATCGGTCGCGTATGCGCTCACCCGCGACGGCTTCGTGGTGCAGCTGGCAGCGACCGCGCAGGCAGCGCGCGCGGCCATCGCGGAGAGCGACTTGGTGGTGCTCGATTTGATGCTGCCGGACGACAGCGGCTTCAACTTGATCTCGGGCTGGCGAAAGCTCGGCTTGTCGACGCCCATCATCGTGCTTTCGAGCCGCGACGGCGAGGCTGATCGCGTCGCCGCGCTCGAGTCCGGCGCCGACGACTACGTGACGAAGCCATTCTCGCCGCGCGAGGTGGTGGCGCGCGCGCGTGCGGTGTTGCGCAGGGTCCAAGCGCCGAAGGCGGAGGAGGGCGCGCGCCCGGCGGCCATCAAAGTAGACGCCGAGACACGTCGCGCCCAGGTCGAGCAGCGCGAGCTCGAGCTGACGCGCGTCGAGTTCGACTTGTTGGCGTGCCTAGTCGAGAGCCCGGGACGAGTCTTCACGCGCGCGGAGCTGATCCGGCGCGTCTGGGGCGACGGCTTCGCGCTCACCGACCGCACGGTGGACTCGCACGTCAAGGCGTTGCGCCGCAAGGTCGCGGAGAGCGGCGCGGATCCCAGCATGATCGAGACCGTGCGCGGCGTCGGCTTCCGCATCGCCGACGCCGCGGATCGCGGGCAGCCGTGAGCTACGCCCGTTCGAGCGGGAGCGCCGGCTGATGCTGCGGCTCGTCGTCGTCGCCGCCGCCGCGATCGGCCTGATCCTCTTCGTCGCGTTCGTGGTTTCGCGGCTGCTCGGTACGCGCACGCGCGGCATGAGCATCCGCATGCAGGTGTTCCTCGCGCTGGCCGTGATCGTGGGCGCCTTCGCCTTCGGCCTAGGGCTCATGGTCGTCGATCGCATCGAAGCGCGCGCCGTGCGGCTGGCGACGCAAGCGGCAGAGGACGAAGCGGCGGCCATCGCCGGCATCATCGCCGGTGAGATGGATCGCACTGGAATTCCGCTGGCGCGCATCGCCGAGCGGCTCGAGCTGGAGCGAGTACGCGGCGCCGACTTGCGCATGGTGCTCGTCGACGCCAGCGGCCGCTGCGTGTTCCCGAAGCAAACCTCCGCTTGCGCCATCGAAGAGGGCCTAGTCGCCGTCGACGCGCCGGTGCTCGTCGCGTCCGAGCTGCGCGGCCGCGTGCGCGTCGTCAAACCCACGGTGGTGATGCGCAATCTACTCGCGGACATCGCGCCGACGGTGCTGGTCATCAGCCTGGTGCTGGGCGCGGCCGCCGCCCTGGCAGCGGCCTGGATCGGACGCGAGATCGCACAGCCGATCGAAGCGCTGGTCGCGTTCAGCGAGCGGGTCAGCGTCGGCGAGCGCTCCGCCGCGCCGCCGCCGGTCTTCGGCCGAGAGGTGATGCGCCTGTCGCGTTCGCTCGATTCCATGCGCCGCCAGCTGGAGGGGCGACCGTTCGTGGAGACCTTCGCGGCGGATCTCTCGCACGAGCTCAAGAACCCGGTGGCCGCCATCCGCGCCAGCGCCGAGGTGCTCGAGGACAGCGCGCTGGAAGAGCCTGAGCAGGCGCGCCGCTTCGTGCGCCGCATTCGCGAGGCGACCGAGCGCATCGAGCGGCTGCTCTCGGAGCTGCTCAGTCTCGCGCGGATCGAAGCGCGCGGCGCAGAGGCGTTCGAGCCGCTGGATCTGCGCGCGCTGGCCGCCCGCGCCGTCGAAACGCTGGGTGACGCCGCCGCGCGCGTCGAGCTGCAGAGCGACGGCCCCACGCGCGTGCGCGGCGACCGGGGCTGGCTCACGCGCGCGGTGACCAACCTGCTCGATAACGCCCTGGCGCACTCCGTGCCCGGCAGCAAAGTCGTCATCGGCGTCCGCAAGAGCGCGGAGAACGTGGAGCTCACAGTGCTAAACCCAGGCGAGATTCCGGGCTACGTGCGCGATCAGCTGTTTCGCCGCTTCGTCACGACCCGCGCGGACAAGGGCGGTTCCGGCCTAGGGCTCTCGATTGTACGGGCGGTGACCGAGGCCCATGGCGGTCGAGTCGAGCTCCTTTCCGCCGGACCCCCGGACGTGGTCTTTCGCCTTACTTTCCCCGCCGCCTGACGGCGATTTCAGTGCTGCTGGAAGCGGGTTTCGGGAAAGTATCGATTGCGCTCGTTATGGGGCGGCGAGCCGGGCTAAAACCGCGTCTCCTCGAAACTTCCTCAATCTTTGGGCGTTCCGTATGGGACACAGAAGGGCGGCGGAAAGAGTCGCCTGCGAGACGGAGTAACTGGTGAAGAACGGCAATAGCGGCACCCATCGCATCCCCCAACACGTCGCCATCATCATGGACGGAAACGGGAGGTGGGCGAAGGCCCGCGGCCTGGATCGGGTGGAGGGTCACGCGGAGGGGGCGCGCGCCGTGCGCGACGCGGTGGAGACCGCGACGCGAGTCGGGATCAAGTATCTCACCCTTTACGCCTTCAGCGTCGCCAACTGGGCGCGCCCGCGCGGCGAAGTGGAGGCGCTGATGCGCCTGCTCGTCGACTTCGCGACCAAAGAGCGCGCTGAGCTGCGTCAGAACGGAATTCGCGTGAACGTCATCGGCGTGCTGGACGACCTGCCCACTACGACGCGCCACGCGGTGGAGGATCTGGTGCGCTACACGGCGGACGGCGATCGCATGACGCTGACGCTGGCGCTGTCCTACGGCGGCCGGCAGGACATCGTGGACGCGGCCCGCTCGCTCGCGGTGCGCGCGCGCGCCGGCTTGGTGCTCCCTGAGGAGATCGACGAGAATTTCTTCCACCGGCACATGTCGACGCACGATCTGCCGCAGGTGGATCTGCTGATCCGCACTAGCGGCGAGACGCGCCTGAGCGACTTCTTGCTGTTCGAGGCCGCGTACGCGGAGCTTTTGTTTCTGCCCATCATGTGGCCCGACTTTCGGCCCGAGACGCTGCTCGAGGCCATCGACGTTTACGCGCAGCGCGAGCGCCGCTTCGGCATGATCTCGGAGCAGACGCAGGGCCACCTGCCCATCGCCGCGTTCGATCCCGTCGACCGCATTCAGAACTGACGCTGCCGTTCGGCGAGCAGCAGCGAGCTGCCCGCGCGCGTCAGGGCAGCGCGCCGCTCGTCGCGGAGCGACCGACGGAGAGCCGCAGCTGAGCGCGGGCTAGCGCGAGATCCGCGTCGGCTTGAATGCTCGCCGCGGCGGCTTCGAATGCGTCGCGCTGCGCCTCGGTGACGTCCAGCTGCGTGGCGACGCCCGCGGCGTAGCGTTCAGCGGCGAGCTTGGCGGCTCGCTCCGCGGACGCGGCCTGCACGCGCGCCGCCCGGCTCTTCACGATGTTGCTCTGAACGCGGCGGTGCGCCTCGAAGGTCGCGTCCAGCACCGCGCGCGAGGTGCGCTCCACACGCACGCGTTGCAGCTCCGCGGCGGCAGCTTGCGCTCGCGCGCTCGCCACCGTCGTGTAGTCGAGGCGCACCGCCGCGATCAGCTGCAGCGCGTAGACGGCTTCGTGACCGGCGAAGCCGGTGGCGTTCGTGAAGCGCTCCTGGGCGCTCGCCGACAGCGTGGGCAGCAACGCGCGCGACGCCGCCTTCTGGCTCTCGCGCGCCGCGCGCTCCGCGCTCTCTGCCGCGCGGCGCTGCGGCGTCTGATTGGCCAGCGCTTCCCAGCGTTGCAGCGGCGCCTCCTCATGCAGATCGTCGGCGGGGAATTGCTCGGACGGTGTCGGGGACAACCCGCTCAGGGTCTCCAGGCCCCGCGCCGCGAGCGCGACGCCGAGCTCCGCGTCCGCGAGCTGCTGTTGCGTGCGCGCCACGTTGGCGAGCGCGCGCTCGCGATCCAGATCGTTGGCCACACCCGCGGCGAGCCGCTCTTCGACCACGCGCCGGTTATCCTCGGCGGTCTTCACGCTCAGCGCGGCGGAGCGCGCCAACGCGGAGGCGCCGATGAACTGGAAATAGCTGCGCGCCACGGCGCTCGCGACCTCCAAGCCGGTGGCCTTCGTCTGCTCGCGCGCGGAGTCGGCCAGCGCGCGTTGCGACTTGTAGCGGTGGTAGCGCGCCAGATCGACGATGGGCACGTCGAGCTGCAGGTAAGCGTCGAGCTGATTGTACGGCACGATCACGACCGGTCCGGTCGGCCCCTGGAACACCGCTTCATACTGGTTTCGCGTGTACACGCCGCGCGCGGAAAATACCGGCAACAGCCCGCCGAGCGCCGCGTCGGACTCTGCCTCGCGCTGCTCGCTGGCGGCGCGGCTCTCTCGCGCGTCGAAGCCCTGCTGCGCTGCGCGCTCGATGAACTCCGACAGCGGCTGTGTGGCTGCGGCGTCTGCCGCGCGCAACGCGACCACCAGCGACAACGCGAACGCAAACCCGATCGAGATTGGCCTCATCCTGCACGCACTCCAGCTCACTGACCCGCGAGGGTGTTGAACCCGACGCGGCTGCCGTCAAGCCCCCGTGTCACGCCGGAGCGAGCGCCTGCCAGGCGCGCGATTAGAACTGGTACTCGATCGTGTTCAGCGATTTGACCTTCTTCTCCCAGGTCACCTCGCGCAGACGATCTTTGATGCAGGACTCGAGCTTCTCGTTCTTCGGCTTGGTGCTGATGTCGATGCCGACGGCCTTGCCGTCCCAGACCGCGACGCGCATTTTCACGTGGGCGGAGCCGGTCTTGCACGGCTCATACAGGGCCAAGTCGGAGAGCGGCTTGCCGAGCGTCTCTTGGTCGATGTTGCGGCGCTCCGCGTCTCGCGGCACCGCTTTCACGGCCTCGTCCACCGACATGTTGTCGCTGAAGGTCGGCTCCGCTGACGAGCTGCCCGGCTGGGCTGCGTCCGCGCTGGCTGCAGCCTCATCTTCGCCGGGCGGTTTGCTCTCCGCCTCGCTCGGCTCCGGCTGGGCGCTCGCGCTGTCGGCGCTGGCGGGCTCATCCTGAGCCGCGGTGTCCGCCGCAGACTCGGCGGCGGGCTGACTGCCGCCGCACGCGGCGACGAGGAGTGTAGCGAGCGCGAGCTGCCAAGGCGTGACCTTCATAACGGCGCCGATTCTACACCGCGCAAAATGGCTGTCGAGAGCCTGCCAGGGCCGGTCGGCTGCGGATTACTTCTTTTCGGCGCGGCGGTCGAGCTCCTCGACGAGCGCGTCGAGCGCTTGCCGGTACTCGTTCTGCAGCGTCGTAATGCGCTGCTGCATCTCGTCAATCGAGCGCCGGCCTTGCTCCACCTCGGAGTCGAGCTTGGCCAAGGAGCCTTCGGCGGCCGTCTTGCGCCGCTGCGCCACGGCCTTCTTGTTCTTGCTGGCAGCCTCGTCCGCGAGCACCGCGTCGCTGTCCTTCACCTCGCGCTCGAGGGTGCTGCGCACGGCGCCGGAGTCGGCCAGCAGCGCCTCGATCTCACGACGGTAGAGCTCCAGCCGGACGTGGCTGATGTTGCTCAGGCGCGCGATCTTGTCGACCTGTTTCTGCAACGTCTCCACGTTGGGCTTGCCGAGCTCGTCCTGGTGATCTTCGATGTAGCGGTCCGCGTCATTGAAGGTGCGCAGTCGCTCTTCCATCTGCTTGTCGACGCCGCGCTCCATGGCGCCCACGGCCGCGCCGCCCAGATCCTCCTTGCACTCCTTTTGACCCGATGCGTAGCTGACCGCGCCGCCGACCTTCTGCCGCAGCCCGTCCTTCTCTTCGCGGAAGAAGCGAGCCACGGCCTCGCTCTCTAGCGAGGCCTCGGTGTAAGCGCTGGATCGTCCAGCTTCGTCCGCCTTTTGCACGGCCGCTTTGACGTTCTCCCATTTGGGATTGCGCAAGGCATCGGGGTAACCCTTGAGCTCGCCGAAGCCGGCGCGCGCGCGGCTCTCGTCGTCAGCGAACGCTGCTCTCACGTCGCCCAGCCGTCCTGGATAGCGCTCCGCGTACGCGGGCTGCTCCCCCGAGGCGGCGGTGACGGCCGGCTGCTGTTGCGTACAAGCCGAGGCCGCGAGCGAAAGAACGACCAGCCACGTAGCGGTTGACTTCATGTTTTCGCGCTTTTCTTACCAATCCACCCCTCTGTCAATGGTTTGGAATGTCCCCTCGATTTCACCAGTAAGTTGCCGTGCGGGTCAAAGGTGCGAGCACGTCGCCAAACGCCGTCGCTGCGCGGTCGCTGCTCAATCGCCGAGGCAGATCCCGAGGTCTCGCGCGGTCGTTAGCGCGTCGTCATCGAGCGGGACGGTCTTCGTCTTGGACAACGCATCGTCGAGCGGGACGGAGCTCATGTGCGGAGGCTGATAGCTCACCATTCGCCCCCAGCCGCCTTCGCTCGCCAGTCGCACCGCAGCGGCGCCGTAGCGCAGCGCCAGCACCCGATCGAACGCGGTCGGCGCGCCGCCGCGCTGCAAATGACCGAGCACCAAGCTGCGCGTCTCGTAGCCGGTGCGCTCCGCGATGGCGGCCGCGACTTCGGCGCCGACGCCGCCCAGCGTTTCTTCTTTTCCCGCCTCGCGCCGCCGCACCACGCGCTCTCCGCCGCGCGCCTTGGCGCCCTCCGCCGCGACTACGATCGCGAAGGGCCGATCCGTTCGCCAGCGGTGCTCGAGCGCCGCGCAGACACGCTCGAGATCGAAATCGATCTCCGGTAACAAGATGGCGTTGGCTCCGCCCGCGATGCCGGCGTGGAGCGCGATCCAGCCGGCGTAGCGGCCCATGACCTCGACGACCATCACGCGGCTGTGCGCCTCGGCGCTGGATCGCACCCGCGTGACGGCTTCCGCTGCGAAGCTCATCGCCGAATCGAAGCCGAACGTGACGTGGGTGCTCGCCAAGTCGTTGTCGATCGTCTTGGGCACCACGATGACGGGCAGCCCCTTCTGCATCAGACGAGCCGCGATGCGCAGGCTGCCGTCGCCGCCGACCGCGATGAGCCCATCTGCGCCCGTCGCGCGATAGTGCTCGAGCAGCAGCTCGCTCTGGTCACGCAGCACCGTTTGGCCATTTTCGAGCGTGGGGTACTCGAACGGCTGTCCTTTGTTGACCGTACCGAGGATAGTTCCGCCCGTCTCCGCGATGCCACGCACGATGTCGCGGTCCAACGCGAGCAGACCACGCGGATACTCCTCCAGCAGCCCCGAATAGCCGCGACGAATTCCAGTAATCCGGAAGCCTCGTCGCGCGCCCGACAGCGTCACCGCGCGAATGACCGCGTTCAGGCCTGGCGCGTCGCCGCCACCGGTGTTGATGAGTAAATGCATCGCTGCGATGCTGAACTGGACTCGCGCTGCACGTCAACGAAAGCCGCCAGGGAGCTGACGCTCAGCCGGATGACGCTTTCGGCCACGGAAACCGGCACGAACAGGCGTTCAGCGCGATTCGGTGCTTGCGACTGCCGCCAGAGGCCGTAGCCTGGAGGCAGAGAGATCTCGTGTTGTTACCGAGCGAGCGCCCGCCCCGTGTTGCGACAGTGTTGCTGGTCGATGATGAGCCCGCGTTCCTGCGCGGCATGGCCCGCTTCCTCGGTGAGGGGCCGTATCGCATCGAGACTCTGACGAGCGCGCCGGAGGCCGTGGAGCGCGTGCGGCGCGGCGGCATCGACGTCGTGGTCAGTGACATTTCGATGCCGGGCATGACCGGGCTCGAGCTGTTGCGATCCATCCGCGTGCACGAGGCCGATCTGCCGGTCGTGCTGGTGACGGGCCTGCCCGCGCTGGACGGCGCGCGGGAAGCCATCGACTACGGAGCGCTCAAGTATCTCGTGAAGCCGGTGGACCCCGCGCAGCTGCGCAGCACCGTGGACCAAGCGGTTCAGCTGTATCGCTTGGCGCGGATGAAGCGGGAGGCGCTCGATCTGCTGGGCCTCAACGGAGGGCCCTCCGATCGCGCGGGGCTCGAGGCCGGCTTCGAGCGAGCGCTGATGTCGCTGTGGGTCGCGGTGCAGCCGATCCTGCGCGCTCGCGATGGCTCGGTGTTCGGCTATGAGGCGCTGCTCCGCACGCGCGAGCCGACGCTGCCCGGTCCCGCGGAGGTGCTCGACGCGGCCGATCGCCTGCAGCAGCGCGAGCGTCTGGGTCGCGTCATGCGCGCGCTGAGCGTGCAGTCGGTGCTCGGCGCGCGTGAGGACTTCACGCTGTTCGTGAATTTGCACCCCGAAGATCTACTGGACCCGGATCTGGCCGCGCTCGACTCGCAGTTCGCGCGCTCCGCGCCGCGGCTGGTGCTCGAGATCACCGAGCGCGCGTCGCTCGATCACGTCACCGACGTCGGCGCGCGGGTGAAGGCGCTGCGCGCGCTCGGCTTCCGCATCGCCATCGACGATCTGGGCGCCGGCTACGCGGGGCTCACCGCGTTCGCGTTGTTGGAGCCGGACATCGTCAAGCTGGACATGGCGCTCGTGCGCGGCATCGATCAGAAGCCGGTGCAGCAAAAGCTCGTCGCCTCCATGACGTCGTTGTGCAAGGACATGGGCATGCTGGTGGTCGCCGAGGGCATCGAGACGCCCGCGGAGCGAGATACCTTGATCGCGCTCGGCTGCGATCTGCTCCAGGGCTTCTTGTTCGCGCGTCCCGGGCCGCCGTTCCCGCGCGTCGAGTGGTAGCGAGCGGCGCGTGGGCGCTCACGCGCTGCGCGAGTTACGCGGCAAATTGCTGGTGAAAGCGCCAGGGCTCTCGTCCAGCAGACGGCGCAGCTCGTCTTCGTGAGCGGCGCCGTCGAGCACATGGCACGCCACGCGCGGAAACTCGCGCTGCACGAAATCAGCGAGATCTTGCGCCGCCGAGGAGCTCACGTCGCCGCACACCAACACGCGCGCGACGGTGGTGTTCGGATCACTCATCCAGTGCACCACCTCCAGCGACGTGAGCGCCAACAGCGGCCGTTCACCGATCGCGGCGAGTTGGTCTGCCACGCTGGCGAGCAGCTCCAAGCTGCCGGAGGCGACCAACACGGAGGGCTCGCTCAGGCGTCCGAGCTCCTGACGCACGAGCTCCTCGAGCCCGTCAGCGACCTCGGGCGCGAGCCCCACGAAGCGCACGCCGATGCCGCGATAGTCATTGCAGTGCAGCGTGACCGCCGACAAGCGTAGGCTGCCCAGCCCGGACATGCGCAGCGTGATGCCGACGGTGCTGCCGAGCGGTAGGGGCGGGCCATCGGCAAGGAACGCGCCGCCAGCGGACAGATCGCGCACCGCGTATTCGCCCACACGGCGTCCCTGGAGGAAGACAGTCGCGACTGCCGCTACATACCCGCGCGGATGCCCGCGGCGCTCTTGCGTGCTGGAAAGAGGCATAGCTGAATTGCCGCCCTGTCAGACGGCCGACACTAGTAGCAACGGTAAAGCAAGGCGAGGAGTTGAGAGGGCCGACGCGCTTTCCTGTGCCGAGCTCGGCGCGCGAGCTGCCTCGACACAACACGGCGCTACCGCGCGTTCGAGTTACGTCGGAATTGTGGCGCCTTAGTCCAACGCGCAGCGCGCGCGGCAGCGCGCTATTTCAGCTCACGCGGCGCGCAGTCGATCGACTTGGCCGCTCTCCAATTGCGCGAGGAGAGCGCGCAGCACACGCGCGCGCTTCTCATCTCGCTGTCGTTCCCGCAGCCACAGTGACTGTCGTAAGGCGCGCAGCGCCTCATCGCGCTTGCGCGCGCGCACGCATTGCGCTGCGTACAGCGCCCACAAGCGAGCGTCTTCGCGCGCAGCGAAGCACGCCTCGCGCAGCGCCAACATCGACTTGCGATCGTCGCCGCGGCGCGCGCAGCGCTTCGCGCGGTGCAGCAAGAGTTGCTCATCATCACGGGGCACAGGGCGCGGTCGGCGTTGTCGCATGGGACGGTATCTCTTTGAGACGGCCGAGCCAGCCGGGACTTTCGCTCGAACCACGTGGGACGCGCTGGATTCGTCGCAGGCTGCCAGCGCCTGTGTGCGAGAGTGCGCAGCCAAGTCGCAAGGACGGCAGCACGCTGCGCTCAGCGAGCGATCAAAAGCTCACGCCGACCTCGGCGACGGCGCCTGACCGTACACTCCTCACATTCAGCCACTCGGGGCCGAGGCGAGCCGCGCTGACAGGCGCCGGACTCACGACGAGCGTGGGGCGCGAGAGATAGCTGTACAGCGCGAGCACGGCGAGCAATCCGCCGCCGACGCCCACGACATCCGCGGTGAGCAGCGTGCGATCGATCTGTCGGCGCTGCGACGGGCAGCCGGGCGCGCACGTCTCGCGCGCCTCGGCGCGAAGGCTGAGCGCAGACGCGAGCAGCGCGCCGGCCGTGATGAAGCTGCCGAGCGCCGCTCCGCCCAACCAGTAGGTCGCCGTGGGAATCGGGCGCGTGCTGCGGCTCGCGGGAGCGAGTGGCTCGCCGCTGACTTCCTCAGCTTGCGTTTCGGGCGCGTCATCTGCGCGACAGGGTTTCGGACAGAGCAGGGCCGCGAGCAGCAGGCTGGCACACGGCACCTGCAAGAGCCTTCGAATCACGCTTCTGTGCCGCGCATTCGCTCGCGTCATGGCTGCGCTGCCGGTAACCGGGAGTTCGATCGGGCTCGGCGACTTCACCTTTCGTCGACGGAGTGTAAACGCGTCAGCCGCTGGCCAGAGGGATTTCGCGCTCCCGTACCGACGGCCGGGCTTGGCTCCAAGCGCGGAAGTCCGTGTCCCCACCGTTGTACTGGTCCGCGCGCGCGAAACTCAGGTAAACCGTCGGAATGGCAGCGCCCAATGTTGCTTCCGGCCATGTCGGCAGCGCCGCGCCGCTCTCTCCTGGCTGACATGCGGGTTCACCGTCAGGGTCGGGGCGTGGGGCACCACGTGGCACGTCGCGCTGTGAAGTTGGCTGTCGTGTTGGCCGCCTCTTGCACCGCAGCGCCCGCTCTCGCCGCGCCCAAGTCCAAGGATTTCAGCCTCTCCTTTCGAGGCTCGCCGAACTGCGGGGATCGCGCCGCGCTCGTGGCCGCGGTGCAGCGCCGCGTGCCGTTGGCGCAGGAGCGCGACGCGGGTGAGACGCGCATCATCGTGCAAATTCAGGACGTCGGAGCTCGCTCGCGCGCCGAGGTCACGCTCGACAGCGGAGATGGCGTCGCGCGGCGCCGCATCCGGCCGGTGGCGTGCGCCGCGTTGCTCGACGCCGTCGCGGTGATGATCGCGCTGACGCTGGATCCTCCGAGCGTGGACACCGAAGCGGAGCCAGCGCGCGAGCCCGAATCGCCCGCCTCGCCGGAAGAGCCGAGCGAGCCAGCGGAGCAGCCGCTCGCGCCACCGGCCTCGAGCGCGCCGCCGTCGCGTGACGAGCCGCAGCTGCCGCAGCGCCCGTCTCCGCCCAGCCTATGGCGAGTTCATTCCGGCATCATCGCGGGCGCGGAGACGCGCACGGCCGCGACCCCCATCTTGCTCGTCGCGGGCAAGCTTGGTTTCGAGACCCGCTTCGATCACCCGGGCTGGTTCTCGCCCAGTGTTCGCGTGGAGGGAAGCTACGGCGCGGGGCCGACCTCATCGGACTTTGGCGCGCCGTGGGACTTTCGTCTGCAGTTGCTGCGCGTTCTGCTCTGCCCGGTGCGTACGATCCCGAACGCTGTCATTCGCTGGCGCGCCTGCGTGGTGGGCGAAGGCGGACAGCTGCGGGCTTCGAGCGGGGTCGTGCTCGAGGGGGCCAGTGAGCCGCGCATGCTCTGGCTCGGTGCTGGTGCCAGCGTGGCCGCCGAGGTTGTGCTGGGGCGCTACCTGAGCTTCGAGATCGGAGCCAGCTCTGTTGCAATGTTTCAGCGAGGGCGGTTCTTTGAGGTCAGACGACGCGGGGATCTCCTCAATGAGACACCGCCGGTCGCTCTCGGCCTCTCGTTCAGCGCTGTATCCTGGTTTTTCTAGGGGCTCGCGGCTTCGCTTGCGAGTACGGCCCCGATTTGTCGCGGCGCGGCTGGATCGATCGGGGAGGTTCGGAACATACCTCTTCAGTGCCCATCTCCACCCCGCGATCGCCCCGACCGTGCTGCAAGCGTGAGCGCCGTGACCGCTGAGCCTGCCGTGATCGACGCCGAGGACGCCCAATCGGCGGGACTTGCCATGCCGGTGAGCGGCAGGGGTGTCGCAGTGGAGAGGGTCGAGCCGAGCGGAGTGCAGCAACCCGAAGCGTTTCAGTTGAGCGAGGCGGACGCGCTCCGCGTGCGCACGACTTTGGACCGAGAGTATGCCGTAGTTTGGCGTTCGCTGCGCCGCTTCGGTGTGGAGCCAGCATTGGTGGACGACGCGACGCAAAATGTATTTCTGACCTTTGCCCGCCGCATTCAGGACGTGGAGCCGGGTCGCGAGCGCGCGTTTCTGATTGGCGTCTGCTCGCGCATCGCGAGCAACGTTCGGCGGCTCACCGCGCGGCGCCGCGAAGTGTCGGCAGAGCCGCTCGAAGAGGAGCCGGACGTGGTCGGCAATCCCGAAGAGCTGCTCGAGTCCAAGCGCCGACGCCGCTTCCTGGATCTCGCGCTCGACCAGCTCCCCGAGGATCAGCGCACGGTGTTCGTGCTGTACGAGCTCGAAGGCTGGTCGCTGCCGGAGGTCGCGGCGAGCTTGCAGGTGCCGCTCGGAACCGCGACGTCGCGCCTACGTCGAGCGCGCGCGCGCTTTCAAACTTGGGTTTTGACGCAGCGACACGAGGGAGGTGCGACATGACGGCGCCGCCTCGCTTGTTGGAGAGCGCCGACGACGAAGTCCGCGAGCTGCTGCGAACGGCGTTGAACGACGCCCCGGACTCGCGCTTGCTTCCTTCGCTGCGGACGGCGCTCGGCGTGAGCGCCATCGCCGCGGTCACGAGCGTCGCGAGCGAAGCGTCGAGCGCGGCCACAGGAGTCATTGGGCACGGAAGCGTGACACCCGGCACGGCGAGCGAGGCACTCTCCGGAGCGGCAACGGGCGCTCTGGGAAAGGGAACCGGCATTGGCGGAGCGCTGGCATCGGCGGGCATCGCCAAGTTCCTCATTGCAGGGGCGTTGCTCGGGACGGCGGTGTGCGCAGGCTTCGTGCTCGGGTCGGGCCGGCGCGGGGACGACGCAGCGCAACGGCGGGCTGTCCCCGCGTCGGCCCCACCTTCCCCTGTCGTTTCGGCGCCGGAGCAGCCGCCCGCTGGGCGCGAGCCCGAGCCGGTATCCATCGGGTCTCTGGCATCGGAGCGCGCTGAACCCGAAGCGCCGCGCGCGCGCGCGGCCAGCCGCAGCAAGCGCTCGGTAGCGGAAAAGCGAGCGAGCGCCGCTCGCGCAAGGTCCGCGGCCACGACCGAAGAGGATGACGCGAGCGCGCTGGCGGAGGAGGTCAAGCGTATCGACGCCGCTCGCCGCAAGTTGAGCGCGGGCGACGCGGCGGGCGCGCTATCGGCGCTGGAGCATGACGCCACGTCGAGCGCGCCCGGGGTCCTCACGCGGGAGGCGCTGCTGCTGCGCGTCGAGGCGCTGGCACAGCAGGGCAAGCTAGAGAGCGCGCGAGCTTTGGCGCGCCGTTATCTCGCGCAATATCCCGGCGACGTTCACGCCGCGCGCATGAAAGAGCTGGCCCGCGCGGCCAAGTAGCGTCGCGCGCCGCGCCCCGAAAACGGCGACTTG
Organism: uncultured Sorangium sp.; assembly: GCA_966250485.1. Taxonomy (GTDB): domain Bacteria; phylum Myxococcota_A; class Polyangia; order Polyangiales; family Polyangiaceae; genus PMG-095. Next base: position 18,770 of record CBINHN010000045.1, read on the forward strand.
CGCGCGTTTTCGGGGCCGACGCGAGCCTCAAGCGCTCAGCGTGGCGCTGACGCTGAGCTCGGGGACGGACGCGAGCGCCTTCGAAATCGGGCAATTAGCCTTCGAAAAGGCGACCTTCTCATCGAACGTCTGCTGGTCGATGCCGGGCACCTTGGCCTGCGTCACGAGCTCGATCTTGGTGATCGCCGGGCCCGCGCCGAGGTGCACGGTGGCGGTCGTCTCGATGCTGGTGGGCGCGTGTCCAGCGTTGGTGAGCTGCGCCGCCAGGAACATCGAGAAGCAGCCGGCGTGCGCCGCGCCGATCAGCTCTTCGGGGTTGGTGCCTTTGCTGCCGCCTTCGAAGCGCGACACGAACGTGAACGGCGCGTCGAAGAATCCGCTCGCGCCCTTCATGGAGCCGGAGCCCTCCTTCAGGGTTCCACTCCACTTTGCTTCTGCTTTCGAAATTGCCATTCGCTGCTCCTGCGCGAGGCGGGAGGCCTCGAGCGCGCGCAGCTTAACTAACGGTCGCTCGCACAGCTAGCCCCCGCGGCCAGCGGCGGGTTGCAAGAACGCCACGCTATGGGGCCGGAATTCGGCTCCGCGCATATTCGGGCTATAGTGTGGCGCAATGAGTGAGGGTCCCGCGCAGGCTGCGCAAGCAGGCCGGTTAATCCTGGTGTCGAACCGCCTACCGGTGTCGTTGAAGCTCGGCGACGGCCGGATCGAGGTGCGGCCGAGCGAGGGCGGTCTGGCGACCGGGCTGCGCGGACTCCGTGAGAAGAAGCAGATTAGCTGGATCGGGTGGCCGGGCACGAGCGCCAAGGACGAGCAGCAACGCGCCGAGATGGATCGCGTGCTGGCCGAGCACGGTACCCAGGCCGTGCACCTTTCTGCCACGGAGAGTCAGCGCTTTTACGAGGGCATCTCGAACGGCGTGCTGTGGCCGCTGTTTCACTATCTCTTGGATCGTGTGCCGCTGGTGGTGCGTCACTGGGACTCCTACGTCGCGGCCAATCAACGCTTCTGCGACGCCGTTTTGGCCGAGGCGCGCGACGGCGACACGATTTGGATCCACGACTACCAGCTGATGCTGTTGCCGGCGATGCTGCGCGCAGCGCTGCCGAACGCGCGCATCGGCTTTTTTTTGCACATCCCGTTCCCCGCGTCGGAGGTGTTCCGCACGCTGCCCAAGCGCGAGGAAGTGCTGCAGGGGCTGCTCGGCGCCGATCTGATCGGCTTTCACTCGTTCGATTACCTGCGCCATTTCAGCGACTCGCTGCTCGGCAACTTGGGGCTCGAGGCCGAGCTCGATCGCGTCGAGACGGACGGCCGCAGCGTGCGCCTCGGTGTGTTCCCCATGGGCATCGACACCGAGGCGTTCCAGCGCCTGAGTCAGAGCTCGGAGGTGTTGGCGGAGGTGGAGCGGCTCCGCTCCGCGCACAGCGCGGACAAGCTCCTGCTCGGCGTCGATCGCCTCGACTACACCAAGGGTCTGCCGCGCAAGATGCTGGCGATGCAGCGCCTGTTCGAGCGCTCGCCGCGGCTGCGCGGCAAGGTGCGGCTGCTGCAGATCGCGGTGCCCTCGCGCGAGCGTGTGGACGCCTACAAGGCGCTCCGGCGCGAGGTGGAGGAGCTGGTCGGTCACGTGAACGGCGCGTACAGCACGCTGCAGGGCGCACCGATTCACTATCTATATCGCTCGCTGTCGGAGGTCGAGCTGGTGGCCGGCTATCGCGCGGCCGATGCCATGCTCGTCACGCCGTTGCGCGACGGCATGAACCTGGTCGCGAAGGAGTTCATCGCTTCGCGCATGGACGGTGATGGTGTGTTGGTGTTGAGTGAGCTCGCGGGTGCGGCGAGCGAGCTCGGCGAAGCCGTGACCGTCAACCCGTACGACGTGGAGGCGCTGGCGGAGGCGTTCGAAAAGGCGCTGACCATGGAAGAGGCGGAGCGGCGCGCGCGGATGGCGATGCTGCGACAAAAGGTGCTGTCGCGGCCGGTGCAGCTCTGGGCGGAGACGTTCCTCGCTACCTTGGACGAGCCGCCGCCGGATGCGCTGGCGCCGGCCCAGGCGAGCAACGGTGAGCGCATGGAGCAGCTGGTGCAGCAGCTGCTGCCGGTCGAGCGCCTGATCTTCGCGCTGGACTACGACGGCACTTTGGTGCCGCTCGCGCGCTCGCCCGAGCTGGCTCGTCCGGATCCGCGCTTGGCCGAGCTCTTGGTCGAGCTCGCCAAATGCCCGGGCTGTCAGGTGTACATCGTCAGCGGGCGCGCGCGAGAGACCTTGGAGACGTGGCTCGGCGAGTTGCCCATCGGTCTCGTCGCCGAGCACGGCCTATGGCTGAGGAGAATCGGCGCGCGCGACTGGCAAGCGCAAATCGACCCCGGGCCGCTCAGCTGGAAGCCGATGGTGCGCGCTGTCTTCGAGGAGTACGCGCTGCGCACGCCCGGCGCGCTCGTCGAGGAGAAGTCCGCGGGGCTAGCCTGGCACTATCGCAACGCATCGCCGCACCTCGGGCTGCTGCGTGCGCGTGAGCTGCGGACGCACTTGGGGCAGACGCTCGCGCAAGCGCCGGTGTCGATCAGCACCGAGCGCAAGGTCGTGGAGGTGCGCTTGCAGGGCGTCGACAAAGGCACCGCCGTACGCCAACTGTGTGAGGCGGAGCCGGGCGCGCGCGCCGTCGCGTTCGGCGACGATCGCACCGACGAGGAGATGTTCGCGGCGTTGGGTGAGAGCGCGTTTACGGTGTGCACGGGACCGTCGCGCACCGTCGCGCGCTATCGCGTAGACGGTCCGAGCGCCGTGCGACGCGTGCTCGAGCGTTTCATCCAAGAACGCCGCCGCATCAGCGCGTGAAGCTTGCGCTGCACGCGTGAGACGCAGCGTGAAGAGCCGCGAGTGAAGCGCTGTGCATGTGCAAGCGTCGTAACGAACTCAGGTGATGCAGCTGGGTTAACGTCCAGCGCGCTACAGATGCGAAGCTCCGTCGCGATGAGCAGCGCGGGCTGATCGGCGCTCCGCGCAAAGCCGAGCGAGCGGATGTTGTACCTGCAAGTATTCAGTGATTCTGGTACCCCGTTGACTCTGCTTCGCTCGTGCTACTGTGAATCGCTTTCGCGCGATCGCCGCGTTCGCGGCGATGAAAAAAAACAAAATTCACTGAGCCAGTCATCATGGAATCGACGACGAATAGACTCGCGCTAACCCTCACTCGTGATGGCTGGCGCGCCGCAATTTTGGGCTCCTGCCTCATCATCGGATGTAGCGCGTCAAGCGAGCGCGACTACGGCCCAGTTGGAACCGGCGGTTCCTCGACGGGCGGTACCTCGCAAGTAAACACGGGCGGTTCGACCTCCGGTGGAGCGCCAACGAGCGGTGGCGCTTCTTCGTTTGGAGGTAGCGTCGTTTCGAGCGGCGGCCTGTCACAGAGCGGCGGCGCGTCGCAGAGCGGCGGCAGCAGCGGCGCGTCTGGCTCGGCGACGGGTGGAGCATCCGGGAGCAGCGGCAGTAGCGGAATGGGACAAGGCGGCTCCTCGGCGGGTCACGCTGGCCAGGATGGCGGAGGCAAAGGTGGCGCTAGCGGCGGCGGCGGCACGAGCAGCGCTGGCAACGGCGGAACCTCGAACATGGGCGGCAGTGGCGGCGCGAGCGCTGGCGCTAGCAGCGGGGGCAAAGCCGCCGCGATGCCGAGCTCGGGCTGCGGCAAATCCAATCCGCAGACGGGTAGCTCGGGCAGCCCGCTCAACGTCTCCAACCATCAGTACTACGTGAAGCTCCCGTCGGGCTACGACGCGAACAAGCCGTATCCCACGATCTTCATGTTCAACCCGACGAACAATCCGCTCAACTGGGCGGAGCAGAACGCGGGCTTCGAGTCGAACGGCGCCAAAGACGCTGCCATCCGCGTTTATCCGGGCCCGCTGAGCATGCAGAACGGTTGGGGCGCCAACGACGTGTCCTTCTTCCAGCCCCTGTACGATCAGATCACCGCGAATTTCTGCGTCGACAAGGCGCGCGTCTTCGCCGCCGGTGAGAGCTCGGGCGGTGATTTCGCGAGCATCCTGGGCTGCGAGCACGCGGACAAGCTGCGCTCCGTCGGTCCGTGCGCGACGAAAGACGTGGGCAACTACCCGCTCGACGCTTCGAAGCGCAAGTGCACGGGGCAGGTCACGGCGGTCGTCATCCATGGCAAGAACGACAACGTGGTCGGACCCGCGAACGGCCCGAAGACGCGCGACTTCTATGTGGCGTTGAATCATTGCGGCTCGATGACCACGCCCGTCCAGGGCTACACCGATCCAATGTCGAACTGCGTCGAGTACCAGGGCTGCGATGAGGGCTACCCCGTGTACTGGTGTCAGCACACGGATCCCGAGTACAGCAACACGAACCACGGCTGGCCCAAATTCGCGAACAAGATGCTGTGGAGTCTGTGGTCGTCGTACTGATCGAGAGCCAGAGCCGCTAGCACCGAGCGATCGGCCGCGCGTGCGAACGCGCGCGCGGCCGGGCGCGGCCCCCTGTGTGTGCCAGGGGCACCTGCGGCGGAGAGCAGCGGCGACCGTCGCCGGAGTCGCCGCTGCGGCAGCATTGTTCCTTCGCTGGCGCAATAGAGCCGGGGTCTGGGAGTTTTCTGGACCTTCTGACGGCGCTCGCGGTTCGTACGCGGGTGCATGCGTCTCGCAGCCGGTCTCCATTGCGCGTTCATCGCCGCTGTTCTCGTTCTAGGCTGTACGGGCTCGATCGGCGATCCCAGCCGCGATCTGCCGCCGGACGGGAGCGTCGGCGGCGCGAGCGGCTCTGGCAGCGGCGACGCTGGGGCGACGCTCAACAGCGGCGGCAATAGCCAGCGCGGCGGCGGCTCCTCGCTGGCCGGCGACAGCGGCAGCGAGAAGGGGGGTACCGCTGGGAGCACTACAAGCCCTGCAGCGGGCAGCGGTGATGAGGGCGGTGACAGCGCGACCCCGACGAACCCCGGGGCGTTCGGCGAGTGCCCGACGAAAGAGGCGGAGCCCGGCGTGACGCCGCTGATGAAGCTCTCCACGCTGCAATACCGCAACACGGTGCGCGACCTGTTGAGCGCGAGCGGGCTCTCCGAGCTCAACGCCGAGCTCGAGCCGCTGCTCGACTCGGTCCCCGACGACAGCACCGTCGCGTTTCGCGGTCTCGACAAGCGCATCTCTGCCGATCACCTGAGCGCGTATTTCAAGGTCGCGACCGCGATCGGCGACGCTGCGACGAGCAGCAGCGCGCGGCTCACGGCCTTGGCCGGCAGCTGCGCTACCAGCGCGACGCTCAGCGCGAGCTGCCTCGACGATTTTTTGCAGAGTTTTGGCCGGCGCGCGTTCCGGCGCCCGCTCGACGCGCAGGAGCTCGCCGAATTTCGTGACGTCGCGCAGGGCTCCTCGCCCAAAGCGGCGAGCGGCGCCGAAGCGTTGCGCAACGTGCTGGTCGTGATGCTGATGTCGCCGCGCTTCGTGAACCACCTGGAGCTCGACGGCGAGGCGATCGATGACCGTGAAGAGTACCTGGCGCTCGATCCGTTCGAGATCGCGTCGCGGCTGTCCTACACGTTCTGGCAAACGCTGCCCGACGATGAGCTGTTGGCAGCGGCGGAGGATGGCTCGTTGGCGAGCGACGAGGGCTTCAACGCGCAGCTCGATCGCGTCTTCGCCGACGCCCGCACGCAGCGAACCGTGTGGCAGTTCTGGAACGAGTGGCTGCGCTTCGAGTCGTTCACTGGCTTCGCCGCGGAGCGACCGGCGTTTCAGGCGCTCGCGAAGGGGGAGCAGATCGGCGTCGCGGGCCACGATCACTGGGCCGACATGGTCGGCGAGATCCGCGATCTCACCGAGCTCTACACCTGGAAGCAGGCCGGCACTTTCACGGAGCTGATGACCTCGACGCTGAGCGTGACGCGCTCGGCGGACTTGGCGCGTCTCTACGGCGTGGCGCCGTGGAAGGGCAGCGGCGCGTATCCCAGGTTCAGCGACGGCAACCGCGTAGGGTTGTTGCAGCGCGCGGCGTTGCTGGCCTCTACGCTGGAGACCACCAACCCGTTCCACCGCGGCTCGCTGCTGCGACGCGCGATCCTGTGTGAGGATTTGCCGCGGCCGGATCCGAACAGCTTGCCGCCCGGGTCGCTGGATACGCCGCCGCCGAGCATGGACCAGACCACCCGCGAGCGTTATGAGGCCAAGGTCGCGAACAACCCCATTTGCAACACCTGTCACAAATCCTTCAGCAACCTCGGCTACGTGATGGAAGCCTTCGACGCGCTCGGGCGCTTTCGCACGAGCGAGAAGGTGTTCGACGAACAGACCGGCGAGCTCATCGCCACGCTACCAATCGACAGCACGGCGACGGTAGAGATCGTGAGCGGCGACGTGCGCCAGGTGAGCGGTCCGGCCGAGCTCAACCAGCTGCTGCTGGAGAGCGGCAAGATCGAAGCGTGCCTGTCGGCGAACTATTTCCGCTATGCGCTGCGGCGGGATCCACAGCGCGACAGCGCCGACGCCTGCGCCTTCGAGGCGCTGCGCTCGGACTTGACGACGCCGGGCGTCGCGCTGCGCGACGTGTTCCGGCGCATCGCGACGGAGCCCAGCTTCCGGCGCAGGAAGGTGATGGAGCCATGAGCAAGGATCAACGCGCCCACCACGCTGCTCTCTCGCGGCGCGCGCTGCTACGCGGCGCCGCCGGCGCCGCCCTGGCGCTCCCGTTTCTGGAGTCGCTCGCGCCGCGCACGGCGTCCGGACAAGCCGCGTCGCCGCCGCGCCGCTTCATCGTGTTGAAGTCGTTCAGCACGCAGCTGGTCAAGGAGTGGTACCCCCGCTTCACCGGCAATGGCTACGTGCTGAAGGACAGCAAATACTCGGGCAGCAAGGCGGACGGCACCACGCTGCTCACGCAGAAGCTCGTCTCCGGCAAGAACTACAGCTGGGCGCCGCTGCAAGACTTCAAGACCGCGCAAGGCATCTCGGGCATCCTGGGGCCGGCGTTGAACCCGTTCTTGGATCAGCTGACGCTGATCCGCGGGCTCGATTTCTTGCCCGCGGTCAATCACAACTACGGCGGGCTGCTCGGTAATTTCTCGTCCTGCACCGCGGCGACGCCCTGCGACGCCGACGGCCTGGAAGACGTGCCCACCATCGATCAGGTGATGGCGTACTCGCCGAAGGTGTACCCGTCGACGCCCGGTCTTCGCTATCTGCATATTTCGCAGGGCGTGACCGATTCGATGTCGTACTCCGATCTGGGCAAGCCGGGCAGCGCCGTGCAGCAGCTGAAGGCGCGCACGAACCCGCTCGACGCGTTCAACGACGTGTTCGGCGACGCGGCGCCCAGCGGCGAGGGGATGCCCGCGTCGGATCGCGATAAGCTGCTCATCGACCGCGTCTACCAAGACTACCAGCGGCTGAAGCAGAGCAGCCGCCTGTCGAGCGCCGATCGCCAGCTGCTCGAGCAATACCTCACGCTGATCTCGGAGCTGCAGGCCAAGCTCTCCACGACGCCGATGATGGCTTGCACGCCGCCGGCCAAGCCCGAGTCGCTCGCCAACAATACGCGGCTCGACAGCGGCGACATCAAGCACAAATGGGACCTGTTCTTGGACGTGGTCGCGGCGGCGATCATGTGCGACCGCACTCGCGTCATCACCATCGGAGTGCACAAAGCGCTGGGGCCCGGCCCGGACTCCAGCGACGACACGCTCGTCGGCTACTATCACTCCGAGGACGCCAGCGGCGGCACCTGGCACGGCCTGGCGCACGACTTCGACAACGCCAACTCACGGCGCATGTTGAAGGGCATCAATCAGTGGATCGCCAGCGAGGTGTTCGCCAAGCTGCTCGGCAAGTTGAACGTGCCCGAGGCCGGCGGCGCGACCTACCTCGACAACTCGCTCGTGTATTGGGGAAACGAGCTCGGCTTCAACCACATCGCCTACAGCGTGCCGTGTCTGCTCGCCGGCAGCGCCGGCGGCTTCATCAAGCCCGGCCGCTACCTCGACTACGTCGATTGGGATGGGCGCGCGTATTTCTCGCAAGAGGACGGCAACGTGATCAAGGGTATTCCGCACAACCAGTTTCTGGTCACGGCCCTGCAGGCCATGGGTCTCGCGCCCGCCGACTATGAACGGGACGGAAAGCCCGGTTACGGGTCCACCAGCGTCAACGGTCGCTCCAAAGACACCTGGGCGGTTGATTATGATCTCGCCAGCGTGGGTCAGATACTGCCTGGGATTAGAGGCTAGAAGGCCAGTCTGTGGCGAGTTTGCGGCGGGACTGAGCTCCGTCACCCGTCCGCGCGGGGCTCCTAGCGTCGGTAGGCTTGCGGACGCTACGCTATCTTATCGGTCTCCGAGACAGGCCGTATCCCCGCCCAGCAAAGGCCACCGCACGAATGTCGACTTCGGAAGACGGGCTCGATCGCAGCCCCGCCCCCAGCATCGAGAAACCACCTCACTCACCGCTCGAAGTTTTCGCCGACGACGAGGGCTCGCTCGCCCTGGGTTGGGTCGGCCCGGGAGTCCTCTATGCGCGCATGATGGGCAGCTTCTCGGCGGGGCTCGGTGAGGTCTTCCTCGCTCGCCTGCGCGCTCTCATCGACTCCGTCCCCGCGGTTCACTACTTTGCGGACGCAAGCGCGCTCGAGCAATACGATCTGGCCGTGCGCAGCGCGTTCGCTCGCTTCGTCATCGCGGAGCGCCCCAAGTTCGCGTCGCTGGTGCTGCTCACCTGGAACCAGGGCATCTCTCCGGCTGCTCGCGCGTTCGCCGCGACGGTCGGCGAGCCGTGCGAAATCTTGGATGACTCCATGAGCTTCGATCGCAAGCTGCTGTCCTTGGCACCACAGGTTAGAAAGAAGCTCGATCCGAAGACCTGGGTGCCCATGGGCGTACCCGTCCCCGGCTGATCGGCGCGCGCTGGTCACGTCCGGGGACCGCAGATCGCTGGTGGCTGCGTGAGGCTCTGCGGCGCTTCGCGCAGCATCTCATCGAGCTTGCCCCGGCGATCGAGCTCCAGGATGTCGTCGTAGCCGCGCACTGAGCGACCGTTGATGAAGATTTGGGGAACGGTGGACGAGCCCGTCGTGGCCTCCAGCCACTCGCGGCACGCCTGATTGCCGAGCACGTCGACCTCACGGACCTCCACCCCTTTTTGCCGCAATAGCCGCGCTGCCGCGAGGCAATACGGGCAGTATGGCGTGCGATACATGATCACATCGGCCAGGAATTTGGGGTCGTGGTGAGCGCCGTCCATGCCGTGTTTCCTCAAAGTAGCTGATGTTTCCGGAACCAGCCCAGTAGCCGCTTCCAGCCGTCTTCGGCCGCTTCTTTCTGGTAGCTCGGCCGATAATCGGCGAAGAAGGCGTGCCCGGCGTCGGCGTACAAATGGATGCTGGAGGCGCGGGCGCGCGGGTTCTTCGCTTCGCGCAGCATGCGCTGCACCTCGCTCACGCTGGCGACGGGGATGCCCTGATCCTTCGCCCCATACAGCCCGAGCACCGGGCAGCGCAGCTCTTCGATGAGATCGACCGGCTGCCGTTGTCGCAGCGGATCGCGCGTGCCGTCGAGGCGCCCGTACCACGCCACCGCCGTCTTGAGGCGAGGGCTGTGGCTCGCGTACAGCCACGCGACGCGCCCGCCCCAGCAAAAGCCGGTCAACGCCAGTTTGTCACGCGCCACGCTGGCATCGCTCTGGGCCCACTCGTCCGTCGCGTCGAGCGCGGTGAGCACCTCGTGATCTGGCACCCGCGCGACGACGGCGAGCACGTCCTTGATCTCGCTCAGCCGAGAGACGTCCCCGTGGCGCTGAATCAGCTCTGGCGCGACCGCGAAGCAGCCCGCCTTCGCGAGCCGCCGGCACACGTCCTGGATGTGCTCGTGGACGCCGAAAATTTCGTGAACCACCAACACCACGGGCAATTTGTGCTTGGGGTTCTTGGGGCGGGCGCGATAGCCCGGCAGGGGGCCGGACGCGGTCGGGATCTGTACTGCTCCGGCCTCGAGATCTTCGCTGTCAGTGGTGATCAGCGAGGCGTGCACCGGGCCAGCGGCGAGCGCGAAGCGGGTGCTGAGCGTCGTGACGAGCACGTCGCGGCGCGACGGGCGCGCGGACGGGGAGGGGCCGCTCTTGATTTCGTTCATGGCCGAGGATCCCTCGAGCAGCGCTCGCGAAGCAAGGCGCGCGTGCGCGCCAGCGCGTCGCGGTCCCCGCCGTCGTGCGCGATGATCTCCGGTGAGCGCGGCGGCTCGTACTCTTCGCCCGCTCCCGGCACGTGAGCGGCCGCGCCGGCGTGGCTCTTGGCGTAGAGCTGCTTGGCGTCCCGCTCGCGGCACACCGCGAGCGGAGTGTCGAGCCAGACCTCGATGAACGAGGGCGCCAGCGCCCGCGCGTGCTCGCGAAACGCGCGGCGGTTGGCCGTGGCTGGCACGATGACGGTCAAGCCTTGTCCGGCGAGCAGCGCCGCGAGGCGGGCCAGCGTCTCATAGAAGTTCGCGCGCTCGTGCGGCGCATAGCCGACCTCGGGCACCAGACAAGCGCGCACCGCGTCGCCGTCGAGGACGGCCACGGCCTCACCTGCGGCGCGAAGCTCCGCCGCGAGCGCTTGCGCGAAGGTCGATTTTCCCGCGGAGGGGAGGCCGGTGATCCATACGACGCAGGCGGTCATTGGTCGAAGCACTCGTCGGCGAGAGCGGGGATGAAGCGCGCGCTGGCGAGCGTCGCTTCCACGAAGGTCAACACGCGATCGCGATCGGCGGGCAGCAGCTCGGGATACCAAAGCGGATTAGCCAGCACCAAGCCGCGCCAGGCCAGGAACAGCGGAGCGGCTTCCAAGACCCCGCTGTCGCCGGAGCGCTCGATGTAGCGCTTCCAGAACTCGTGCCACAGAGCGGAGAATGCTGCGCGCCAAGCGCTCTTGTGCCCCAACGAAAAGAAGGGATAGTTGATGGCCATGCAGCTGACGTCGTCGGCGGGATCGCCCAGCGAGCCGCGGCTGGTGTCGAGCACGGCGAGCTCGCTGCCCGCGGCGAACAAGACATTGAACGGGTGAAAATCGGCGTGGATGCGGCGCAGCCGCTGCTCGCGTCCTCGCATCCGGAAACGAGCGCGCAGACAGCCTTCTTCGATGCGCTCGATGCGCGCGCGCCCTGCCTCGGGGGTGGACTCGGGATAGCTGTCGCAGATACCGAAGATGCCTTCGCCGCTGCCCAGCGTGTCGCGGATGGCGCGCGTGTAACGTGCCGGCGGCTCACGCAGCGGGGCGGCGTGCAGCCCGACCAGGTAGTTGACGAGCGCGTCGTGCCGCGCGCGATCCAGCTCTTGCACGCCGCGGCGCTCGGCGATGGCGCGCAGGTCTTCCGCGTAGACCTTGCCTTCGGCGTGCGTGGTCAGCACGTAGAACTCGCCGCTGCCGAGCAGTGACGTGAAGCCGCCATCTTGGCGATACGCGCCCACGTCGATGACGCGCACGTGACGCGGGATGAGGCCGAACGTGTCCGCGGCGAGCAAGACCTCGGCGGCGCGATCAGCGCGGCGGTCATGGCCAAAGTCGTTCGAGGTCGCCGTGTGCAGCACGAGCGAGCGGGTGGCTCCGCCCTGCGTCACGTCGATGCGCAGCGGCGCTCCGTAGCCCGTGCCTTTGACGTTCTCGTTCAGGCCCTGACCGGCGTCGGCCTTCAGCGCGACGGCCCGCAAGATCTGCGCGCCTGGAAGCGCTTGCTGCACCATGTGCGCGAGCTGAGCCGGGACGTTTCCGGCTTGTGCGCTGCGAGCTCCGTCATCGACGCTCATCGCAATTTGCTCATTCACGAGTCGTGCCAGCGCCGCGGAAAAAACCGAAGCGTCGCGCGGGCTTGGCATGCAGCATGCTTGGCGCAGCGCGGAGGCACGAGATGGCGATCAAGAGCGATGTACTTCGAGATCTGCAGGCTGCGCGCGACGAAGCCAAGGTGCAGATTCATTTGATGTCCATGGAGGCCCGCAACCGCTGGCGCGAGCTCGAGAGCGCGCTCGAGGCGGTCGAACAGAAGGTGAACCATGGTGGCGAAAAGGCGGCTGAGGCGCTTTTGGGCGCCACGGTAAACCTCACCCAATCCGTCCGAGAGTTCGTGAAGACGCACAGCCCGCTGCGCCCGGCCTTGGGCGTGCCGGTGCGCGCCATCATGTGTCCGTCCACGCGCGCCTGTTCGCCGCAAGACACGCTGAATCAGGCGGCGCAAATCATGTGGGACGCGAACTGCGGCGCGGTGCCGGTGGTGAACGCCGACGGCACGCTGGCCGGCATCATCACCGACCGAGACATTTGCATGGCCGCTTACACGCGCGGCGAGCCGCTGTGGGCCATCGCGGTGTCCAGCGTGATGACGCCGAAGCCGCTGAGCTGCTCGGCGAGCGATCCGGTCGAGCGCGTGTTCGACCTGATGAGCAGCCGCCAAGTTCGCAGGGTGATGGTCACTGATGAAGGCGGTCGCGTGGTTGGCGTGGTTTCGCTCGCCGATCTGGCGCGCTGGGCCCAAGCGTTGCGCGCCGGTCGCGAACCTGCGTTCGAGGCGTTGGCGGCCACGGTCGCGGCGATCTCACAGCCGCAACGCGAGGGTGAGCTGCGCGCCTCCGCGGCCGAGTGAATTTTCCAGGAAACCGCGAGGTTAAGCGCGGGGTGACGTCGTCGGCCAGCTGCGTGGAGACAAAAAGGTTGATCGAAAGGCAAGGGTCCTGCACATCAGCGGGGCTGACGATGCAATCACTTCGAACACTGTCACCTTGGCTCCTTCCTTGTACTACCTTTGCCCTAGTCGCCGCGCTGGGCGCCTCCGGTTGCGATCAAGGCAGCTCGAACAGCGGCTCGGGAGGGAGCTCCAACGTCGGCGGCTCGAAGAGCAGCGGCGCGACGAGCTCCAGCGGCGGCAGCGGAAACACGACGGCGAACGGCGGTGGCGTGACGAGCGGCCCGCCCCCGGGTTTCGGCACGCCCACGTACGAAGGCATGGGTTCTTCCATGGAGCGCTACGCCAAGGCGCCGATTCGCCGCAACGGCGTGGATTACAAATTCATGGCCAACGGCTGGGGCCCGAAGTTCCAGTCGCAGACCGTGAGCTGGCACGGCACCTCTTTCAGCGTCGACGACATGCAAGGCGACCGCGGGCCGAACTATGAGCCAGCCTCGTATCCGACCGTGTTTTGCGGCGTCTACTCGGATGATCGCGCCGACGGCTGCGGGCTGCCCAAGGCCATCGCCGAGACTCAAGCGCTCTATACGGGTTGGCGCTGGAACGCCAACGGCAACACCGGTGAGTACAACGCGGCGTGGGACATTTGGCTCTCGAGCAGCTCCGAGGTCAGCGGTCACAGCTCGTTCTTGATGGTGTGGCTGCGTGATCCGGTCGGGCAGCAGCCCGCCGGCTCGGTGAAGGCTCAGGGGATCTCCGTCGCCGGCGTGCCGGGCACCTGGAACCTCTGGTACGGCAGCATTCAAGGCAAGCCGTACGTCGCGTACGTGCGCGCGGAGGGCCAAGACTTGGCCGAGCTCGAGTTCGACGTGATGAGCTTCTATCGAGATGCCATCAACCGTCCGTCGGTGTCGCTACCGGGCAGCTATTTCTTGAGCGTCGCGGTGGGCTTCGAGATCTGGAAGGGGCCGATCACGAGCCTCGAGACCGAGGACTTCTACGTAGACGTCCGCTAAAGGCGGGCGAATGGATGAGTTGGTCGCGAGCGGTCCGAGACCGCAGCGCTAGCGCTCACTCATCGCCGCCGCGGAACGGTGAGGCGCTGCCGCCCGCGGACAGCGCCTGCGCCGCGTCGACGAGCGCGAGGTGCGAGAACGCCTGCGGGAAGTTACCGAGCAGGCGGCGGCGCTGGCAGTCGTACTCCTCCGACAACAAGCCGAGATCGTTGCGCAGCGCGAGCAGGCGCTCGAAGAGCTGCTCGGCCTCCGACCTTTTCCCGAGCAGGGCCAGCGCGTTCACCAGCCAGAAGCTGCAGGCGAGGAAGGCGCCTTCTTCGCCCGGGATGCCGTCTACGGCCGGATCGTGCTCGTAGCGTCGGACGAACGTCTCTTCGAAGACCAGCTCGCGCTGAATCGCCGCGATCGTGCTCTGCACGCGCGGGTCGCTGATCGGGAGAAAGCCGACGAGCGGGATCTGCAGCAGACTGGCGTCGAGCCGCTCTACCCCGTAAGCCTGGATGAACGCGCCGCGGCGCTTGGAGAACCCGCGCTCGCACACCTCGCGGTGGATCTGCTCGCGCAGCGCGCGCCACTGCTCCACCGGCCCTTCGAGACCGAACTCTTCGACGCTCTTGATGGCGCGATCGAACGCGACCCAGGCCATCACCTTCGAGTGCGTGAAGTGCCGGCGCGGGCCGCGAACCTCCCAGATGCCCTCGTCCGGCTCGTTCCAATGTTGCGCCAGGAACTCGAGCAGCTTGCGCTCTAGCGCCCAGCTCGCCGTGTCTGCGAGGCCCGCGCGCCGGCACTGATGCATCGTGTTCATCAGCTCTCCGAAGACGTCGAGCTGCAGCTGCTCGTACGCTGCGTTGCCTACGCGCACCGGCCGTGAGCCTTCGTAACCGCAGAGCCACGGCACCTCCCACTCCGGCAGCCGGCGATCGCCAGAGATGGTGTACATGATTTGCAGCTCCGCCGGGCTGCCGGCGACGGCGCGCAGCAGCCACTCGCGCCAGGCCTTGGCTTCGGCGGTGTAGCCGGCCGCGAGCAGCGCGTAGAGCGCGATGGTCGCGTCACGCAGCCAGCAAAAGCGGTAATCCCAGTTGCGCGGACCGGCGATGCACTCGGGCAGCGAGGTGGTCGGCGCCGCGACGATGCCGCCCGTCGGGTGATAGGTGAGCGCTTTGAGGACCATCAGCGAACGCTGGACGGCGTCTCGATAACGACCGGAGTACGTGGACTGCGCCGCCCACGCGGACCACCAGGCCTCCGTCTTGGCGATGCCGTCGAAGGGCTCGACCACGCGAGGCTGCGGCAAATAGGACGGGTTGAACGTGACCACGAAGGGCACGCGTTCACCGGCGTTCACCTCGAAATCCGCGACGGTTCTGAGATCCTCGCCGTGGAAGGCGATCGGCGTGTAGAGGTGGAGCAAATTGGGGCCGGCGATCGCGCGCAGCGAATGATCTTCGCGCGTCACCCACGGCACGATGCGCCCGTAGTCGAAGCGCACCACGAAATCCATGTGCATCTTGACGCGGCCGCGCCGGCCCTCGACCACGCGCACCACGTCCACCGCCGCGGAGTTCGGCGGCATGCAGTCGATCAGCGCGACGCAGCCGTCGGCGGTCTCGAACTCGGTTTCGAGCACGAGCGTGTCGCCGCGATAACGGCGTCGCGTCGCGAGCACGGGCGGCGTGGGTGCTATCGACCAACGGCCGTTCTCCGCGTGGCCGAGCAGGGCCGCGAAGCACGCGGGTGAGTCGAACGACGGCACGCACAGCCAGTCGATGGAGCCTGATTTGGAGACCAGCCCGGCGCCGTGGCAGTCGCCGATCAGGCCGTAGTCCTCGATGAGCGAGCTCATGCAACCGCGAACACGACGAAGGGCTCGCGCCTCAGCGCAGCTTCTCGCACTGCGCTTCGGCGGGCGACAGCCGGATACGGTTGGCGCACGTGCTCCTGTCGTTCACGGTGTAGCAGAGCCGAGACGCGCACTCTCCGTTCGCGACGCAGGCCGCGCCGATGGCGAGCAACGGAGTGCATTGACCGTCGCTGCATCGCGCTTCTTCGCCGCACTCGGCGTCGGCGGCGCAGGGGTCACCTTCATCTTTGATCGCAATGCAGTTCTTGCCGTCGCAGTAGTACTCGCTCTGGCAGGTCTGCTGCGGCGCCTCACAGCGCTGACCGGGCGCGATGACCTCCGGGATTTGACAGCTGCCGGTCTCTTCACCGCGCATCAGGCAGCGGTAGCCCTCCGACTGATCGCAGTCGCGGTCTTGAACGCAGCTCTCGCCCCGTGTCTTGGGTCCGCGCACGATCCCGGCGCAAGGGCCTCCGAGCTGCAGCACGGTGATGAGCTCAGCGCCGGTCAGATCCGCGTCCGCGTAGGCATCCGCGACCGCCCTCAGGCATTCATCGCCGTGCTTGTCCGAGAACGTGCTGGGTACCAACATTTGGCACTCGCGCTGCTGCGTGAGGCGGCACGATTCGACGGTGGCGGCTTGGCAGGCGGAGACGACCTCTGGAGAGCACGCCGCGTTGGCCCACTCCTGACAGAACTGCTCCCGGCTGCGCGGTGCCGGCTCCTTATCGCTCGAGCAGTCACACAGGGTAAAGGCGCTGAGCAAGGCGAGGGCGCTGGTGGCGCGTGCGCTCGAGAGGAGGCTTACGATCACGCTTTGTCTTCCTTTTCGTTGGGCAGGGGGCCGCCCCATACGTCTTTGCCGACCAGCCCATCATTGCGCCCGGGCCAGCCGGATTCAATATCGGGATCCGTCGGCCGCCCCGCGGGGTCCAGCTCGCCCGGGTTCGAGTCACGTGCCTCTGGGGGTGTCGAGCGCGTCTGGGTGGCTCGCGCGAGCCAAGCTGCGCCGAGCTCTGCTGGGGAGAGAGCGGAATAGTCTTCGTCGTCCTCGCGATCGGTGTCAAGCAGATCGATATCGATTTCATCGACCTCGTTCGGATCGATTTCGATGTCGACCTCGACGACGTCCTGCCACGTCATGCGCGCGACAGCCTCGGATTCGGGACGATCCGTCGGGCGCGTGATGTCCGTCGTCAGCGGGTCCAGGTCCTCGGCGGTGTCGGCCAGCGCGGCGGCGAACGAGGCGTCGCTCAAGCCGCGGTAATCGACCTCCGGCACCTCGTCCAGGGGTGGCGCGGAGTAGATTCCGGAGCTCGGATCGGACGACATTTCGTCGAAGCCGCAAGCCTCCGCCAGCGCCTCCGCCTCGGTCTTACCCTCGAACAGAGGCTCGGCGGTCGGGGCGGCGCGCCGATTTCCTCGCCAGTACAGATACGCGACGCCCGCGCCGATGGCGGTGCTGGCGACGAGCGGGAGCAGGGGAACAGTCGATTTGATGGTCATGGATCAAGCCTTCATTGGGCGGCCTCCGCGTGCGCCTCGAGCGCGCGGAGCGCTCGTCTTCAGCAGTGGTTGAGCAGGAACCAGGCGGCGATCAACACAGGGGGGACACCGATGAGCCAAGCGATTCCGTATTTCACGCGGACCTCCAGGAACGAAGCGCGTGCGACCAAGTGCGCGGTTTCGCGCGATTTGCTGCGCTTGGCTACGCGATTTGCAACAGCCATGCCCGCGCTCTTCCCGGGCGAAATGCGCAGCGCGGAAGCGGCTCTGCTACGCTTTGCAAGCGCGCCGGACGCGGCCGTGTTGCCCCGCGTGAGACAAATGCGCTGGCTCTGACAATGGGCGGCGCTTGCAAACCGCCGCAGTGGGTTGGACCTGCCGTTCTAGAGCTGCAGCGGCTAACCTACTCGTCCTTGCCATGCAAAATTGCTCACGTCCCGGGCTGTTTACTGCGTTCGGCGTCGCGTTGCTGGTCACGGCCTGCGCGAAACCGGAGCCGCCAACGTTGACGCTGCGCGCGATGCGCGTGAACGCGGTGTCGCCCGCGGGGATTACGCTGGGGCTCGAGCTCGAGGTGAAGAATCCGAACGGCTTCCCGCTGCTGGCACGCAACGTCGACGGACGGCTCGAGGTCGCTGGCGGTGCTGCGCTGGGCCAGGCTCATGCGGCGCTGTCGAGCCCCATCCCGGCAAAGAGCACCAGCGTCGTGACGAGCACTCTGGAAGTGCCGGTCACCAACCTTCCGGCGCTGGTTCCGCTAGCGCTCACGACGGGCCGTGTTCAGTACACCTTTCACGGCACCGCGGAGCTCGGGGGCGAGCGCCTGAACGTGAAGCTCCCGTTCGAGACGCGGGGCGAGATCACGCAAGCCGCGCTGCTGCAAGCCGGCCTGCGCGGGCTCGGTCAATGACGCGTGAGCACGCAGCGCTCGAGCGCTGCGTGCTCACCGATTTGCGGCGCTGAGCTCAGCGCCGATTGCGGCGCCGGCGCACACAAGCCGCCATCAAGCCGGAGGCAGCCAGCAGCGCCAAGCCGTTCGTGTTCGTGGCCGGGCGATACGAGCAGAGTCCGCCACCGAGGACGACGACTCTATCCGGGTTCGTCGAGCCGGCGGTGCCGTTGCCGCCGCCCTCGGTGGTGCCACCGGTGCCGGTGGTACCACCGTTCGACGTGCCGCCGCTCTGCCCCTCGGAGCCAGCCGTTCCGCCGGAGCTGGGCGTTCCGCCCGAGGCCGGCGTTCCGCCGGAGCCAGCCGTTCCGCCAGCGCCGGCCGTTTCGCCGCCCGCTCCCGCGTTGGCCTCACCGGCGATACCCTCGCCGCCGCTGCCGGCCTCGCCCGTCTCTGCGCCAGCTCCGCCGCTTCCCGCTTCGCCGGCCATGCCGCCCGCACCACCTTCACCCGTGGTCGGGTTGTCGTCCGCTGGGTTCAGCGGATCACGTTCACCGCTGTCGACAGCGCCGTTCTGGTTCGCATCTTCTTCACCGTCCGAGACTCCGCCGCCATCCGTGTCGGCGAGCAGCACCGAGGTCGTCGTGCCGGGGTCCGCGTCAGCAACACATTGGCTCGCGCCTTCGTCCGTGGCGCTATTGGCGCAATCCTTACCGGCCTCGGTTCCGTCGAACAGCCCGTCATCGTCGGAGTCACTGTCTAGCAGGTTGATGGTGCCGTCTCCGTCGCTGTCGTCGGAGAAGTTCGGCTCCTCGCCGTCGAGCAAGCCGTCATCGTCGGAGTCCGCGTCGTTGGGATCGGAGCCCAGGTGTTCTTCGGTGCCGTCGCTGATGCCGTCTTGATCGGCGTCGTCCATGATGCCGTCGTCGGCGTCCTGACCTGCGGTGGGATCCGTCTCACCGTCGTCGAGCTTGCCGTCGAGGTTGTGGTCCTCGTTTCCGTCGCTGACGCCGCCGAAGTCGGTGTCCGGGTTCACCGCCGAGGTGGTGGTGCTGGGATCCGCGTCGGCGCGGCAGTGCCCGCGCGCTTCATCGGTGCCGTCGCCCGAGCAGTCACGACCGAGCTCGGTGCCGTCGAACAGGCCGTCGTTGTCGCTGTCGACGTCGATCACGTTGACCAGCCCGTCGCCGTCGCTGTCGGCGCTGGGATTGGGCTCCGCGCCGTCTGGAACGCCGTCGTCGTCGCTATCCTTGTCGTTGGGATCGGACCCCAGGGTGCCTTCTAGGCCGTCGCTCAGCCCGTCGCCGTCGCTGTCCACGACGCTGGTGTCGTCGGCGCCGTTGCCGTCCGTCGGATCGGTCTCGCCGTCGTCGATCTTGCCGTCCAGGTTGAAGTCCTCGGAGCCGTCGCTGACGCCTCCGCCGTCCGTGTCCGGATTGACTGGCGACGTCTTCGTCGCGCCAGCGTCAGCGTCCGGCCGGCACAGCCCGCGACTCAGGTCGGTGCCGTCGTCGCTGCAGTCGAGGCCGAGCTCGGTGCCGTCAAACAGGCCGTCGTTGTCGCTGTCCGGATCCAAGGCGTTGATCAACCCGTCCCCGTCGGTGTCGGCACTCGGATCGACCTCTTGTCCGTCGGGCACGCCGTCGTCGTCGGTGTCCGCGTCGTTCTTGTCCGTGCCGAGCGCGTCCTCGTCGTCGTCGCTCAGCCCGTCACCGTCGCTGTCGAGCGCCGTGATGGTCCAGGTCTGCGTGGCCGGGGTGGCGTCCACGTTGTTTGCCGCGTCCTTGGCCCTGACCTGGAAGGTGTGCTCGCCGGGCGAGAGCACCGGCGTCGTGAACCCGGAGGTACAAGCCACGAAATCGGCGCTGTCGATTTTGCACTCGAAGCTCGCGCCGTTATCATCCGAGCTGAACGTGAACGACGCGGTCGTCTGCGTCGTCGACGCGTCGGGGCCGGTGAGCAGCTCCGTCTCTGGCGGCACCGTATCGACGGTCCAAGTGCGCGTCACGGCCGTGCTGACGTTCCCAGCGGCGTCCTTGGCCTGCACGCTGAACGTGTGTGGGCCTTGCGACAGATTCTCGACGCTGGACGGAGAGGAGCACGCGGTGAACAACGCAGCGCCGTCGAGATTGCACTCGAAGGTCGCGCCGCTGTCGCTCGAGCTGAAGCTGAACACCGCCGAGATGCTCGCGGTCAAGCCGCTCGGCCCGCCCGTGATCGCGACATCCGGCGCGGTCGTGTCGATGGTCCACGTGACCCCCGCGGGCGTGGTGTCGACGTTGCCGGCAGGGTCTTTGGCGCGGACGCTGAACGTGTGCGCGCCGTCCGTGAGCGCTCCCGTGTTGAACGGGGTGGTGCAAGCGGTGAAATCGCTGGTGTCCAGCTTGCACTCGAACGTCGCCGTAGCGTCCGGTGAAGCGAAGGTGAACGCACCCGTCGCGCTAGTGCTCACGCCGCTCGGTCCGCCCGTGATCGCGGTGTCCGGCGCGGTCGCGTCGATCGTCCAGGAGCGGGTAGCCGGCGTGGCGTCGACGTTGCCGGCAGGGTCTTTGGCGCGGACGCTGAACGTGTGCGCGCCGTCCGTGAGCGCTCCCGTGTTGAACGGGGTGGTGCAAGCGGTGAAATCGCTGGTGTCCAGCTTGCACTCGAACGTCGCCGTAGCGTCCGGTGAAGCGAAGGTGAACGCACCCGTCGCGCTAGTGCTCACGCCGCTCGGTCCGCCCGTGATCGCGGTGTCCGGCGCGGTCGCGTCGATCGTCCAGGTTCGGGTAGCCGGTGTGGCGTCGACGTTACCGGCGGCGTCCTTGGCGCGGACGCTGAACGTGTGCTGCCCTTCGCTGAGCGCTCCCGTGCTGAACGGGCTGGTGCAGGCGGTGAACGCGCCGTCGTCGAGCTTGCACTCGAAGGTCGCTGTGTTGTCCGGGGATGTGAAGCCGAACTGACCCGTCGCGCTGCCGCTGACGCCGCTCGGACCGGAGCTGATGGTCGTATCGGGCGCGGTGGTATCAATCGTCCAGGTGATGGACGCGGGCGTGGCATCGACGTTGCCGACCGTGTCCTTCGCTCTCACGCTGAAGGTGTGCGGTCCTTCGGCGAGCATCGCGGTGGTGAGCGGCGAGGTGCAGGCCGCGTAGGCCGCACCGTCCAGGCTGCATTCGAAGGTCGCCGTGTTGTCGTTCGAGCTGAACGTGAAATCAGCCGTGGTGTCCTTCGTGGAGCCCGTCGGGCCGCTGAGGGTAGTGTCGGGTGCTGTAGAATCGGAGCAATAGGGCACTGCGCCGACCGCTTGCGCGCCGACCAAGGCCTGGCCGGGGCTGCCGTCCGTCGCGCCGTTCGCTGGGAACTCCGTGAGGGCCGGCGAGTCCGTCGTGCCGTTGTCACCGCCATCGACGTCGACGGAGCTCGGGGAGCCCGAGACTGAGACGAAGCCCCCGCCGCCACCGCCACCGGGGCCTTCACCCTCGTCTCCATTGTCGATGATCTGCGAGCCGCCCTTGCCGCCGTGGGCTTGAATGGCGATGCCGGTCACGGTCGTGGCGCGCACTACGACCGTGCCGCCGCCGCCGCCACCGCCGGGCGCGTCGCCGCTCGGCGAGCCGGTCGCCACGGAGTTTGCGTTCTGTCCGGCCGCGCCGTTGGCCAAAATACGGCCCGAGCCGCCGACGCCGCTGGCCACGAGGACGACCATGCCGCCGCCGCTGCCGCCGTTTCCGCCGTGCCCATTGTTGGCGTCGCCAGCGCCGCCGCCACCACCGAAGAACAAGCGGGAGCTCGGATCATTGTCCAGCGGGTGACCGCCGAGACCGCCGCGTTGACGGCGGCTATTCCCACCCCACTGGGCCTTGCCCGGCGCCCTCGTGAGGGCGTTCTCGTCGTCGGACGAATAGGTGTAGCCGCCGCGCCCGCCGCCCTCCGAGCCCTTCGGTGAGTAGTTCGGATCTAGCAGCCAGGCTGAGCCGCCGCCCTTGGTGGTGAGATCGAACACGCCTTGGCCGGTCCAAGCCGCGCCGAAGCGCGCGTTCGCCCCGCCGCCGCCGCCGCCGTTGTGGGAGTTACCGCCGCCGCCACCGTTGGCCGCTGGCGCGCGGCCAAATTGCTCGAGCAGACCGGCGATGCCTTCGCCTTTGCGCGCGCCGTCGGCGTCCACGGGCGAGGCGTAGATGGTCACGTCGGTGCCGGCGTTCATCGAGTTGTCGTCCGCCGCGCCGCCGCGGAAGCCGAGACCGCTGACGTCGATGTCACCCGCGAGGTTGATGGTGTTCTGCGCGTGCACGGCGACGATGCCGCCCACGGTGCCGTTCCACGCGGGCGCGGTGATCGAGCCGCCCGCCGCCACGGTGAGCGTCGTGTACTGCGGGACGCGCACGACCTGGGTGTGCGCGTCCTTGTCGTACGCGTGTTTCAGCCCGCAAGACAGCGTGATGACGTTCCCGTTGACGGCGAGCACCTCCACCAGCTCGTAGAGGCCGGCGCCGTTCAGCGCGGTGACGCTGCCCCAAGTAACGTCGTTCGTGGCGGTGTTGATGGTCGCGCCCTGCATCTGCGCGATGAGCAGCAGATCGCCCACACCGAGCGCGTCGGCGCCCACGCTCAGCGCGGCGGCGCTCGCCACTTGGATGCTCGTCGCGTTTTGCGCGGCGCTGACGGCCAGCGCCGTGTAGCGATTGACCACCGTGCCGGCGGCGGTCACCGTGAACGAGCCGTCGGCGCCGGTAACGGCTTCGCTCGCGCTGGCCACGTGTTCCCGTGGCAGCGCTGGAGCCTGCTTGGGCTCGTCCACGGCGCAGGCGGCGCTGAGCGCGCCGATGCTGAGCAGCTTGGCCAGCACGGTCGCGCAACGCAGGAAGCGGGAGAGCGGTTGACTAGAGACGACTTGCAGCATGGTGCTTCTCATTCCTCACTCGCAGCTTCACGCTTTTCGACTTCCACGATCTTGAACTGCACGCGGCGATTCAACTGCCGTCCCTGCTCGGTCGTGTTCTCGGCGACCGGCTGATCCATGCCGTAGCCGTTGGCTTGCAGGCGAGAGGCATCGATCTGACCGCGCTTGGTGAGCCAGTTCACCACGCTGCGTGCGCGGCGCAGGCTCAGGTTCTTGTTGTAGGCGGCCGAGCCGCGGTTGTCGGTGTGACCCTGGACTTCCAGCTTCTTGATCTCGGGGTGCTCGCGCAACACGGCGGCGACCTGTTCGAGCAAATCGTCGCTGGCCGGCAGGATCGCGTCGCTGCCCGTCTTGAACTGCACTTGCTGCAGGATGACGATCTCCTTCTCGGTGACGCGCACCAAGGTGGGGCAGCCGTTCTTCTTCGGATCGGGATCGGGCTTGCCCTTTTCGTTCGGGCAGGCGTCCTTGTCGTCGCGGATGCCGTCGCCGTCCTTGTCGCCGGGGCAGCCGTTCTTTTCGGGATCCGAGCTGGCCACGCCGGGCAGATCCGGGCAGGCGTCCTTGTCGTCGACGATGCCGTCGCCGTCGCGGTCCGGCGGGCAGCCGTTCTTCTTGGGATCCTCGTTCTCGACGCCCTTCTCGTCCGGGCAGGCGTCGTTGTCGTCGATGATGCCGTCGCCGTCACGGTCCGGCGGGCAGCCGTTCTTCTTGGGATCCTCGTTCTCGACGCCGGGTACGTCGATGCAGGCGTCGTCGTCGTCGAAGATGCCGTCTTTGTCGCGATCCGGGCAGCCGTTGCGCTTCGGATCGTCGGATGGGATGCCGGCTTCGTTGGGACAGGCGTCGTGCTCGTCCAGGATGCCGTCGCCGTCGCGATCGACGACGGGCGGCGGCGCCTCCTCCGGCTCCGGCGCGTACACCACGCTCAGAATACCGCGCGCGGCGGGCGTACCCGGCAGATCCCCGAGCCCGACACCGCCCGCGGCGCCGAGCACGAACGCCGAGACCCGCAGGCGAAGGCCGAGGAGGAGCTCGCTGTTGGTGGAGTTCTTCCTGAACGGGTCATCGAACGTCGTCGTCCCGTAGAACTCCGGCCCGATCTGCAGCTTGCGGTCGGCGACGAGCACACCGACGGCGGCGCCGAAGGAGAACTCACTGCCCGTCTTTTGATCGAGGATCTGGCGGTCACGGCGGATCACC
Organism: uncultured Sorangium sp.; assembly: GCA_966250485.1. Taxonomy (GTDB): domain Bacteria; phylum Myxococcota_A; class Polyangia; order Polyangiales; family Polyangiaceae; genus PMG-095. The sequence goes on from CBINHN010000045.1 coordinate 42,765, forward strand.
GAGCCGACCTGCACCGCGTAGGCCAGAGAATCCGTCTCGCCGCTGAGGACGAGCTCGGGGCGGCCGCGCAAACGGCCGTCACCGGCGTAGCTCTGACGATCGCCGGTGGGGAACCACAACAAGCCGCCCAACGACAACTGCACGGGGCCGCGCGCTTCGCCGGCCAGGCGTAGCCGCGCGCCGAGCCGGAGATCGCCCACCGCGGCGCCGCTCGGCGACGGGATTTGCAGCCCGGTCGCGGACGGCGAATCACCGGTCGTGACCAGCGCGAAGGGCGCGTTCAAGGACACCAGCAAACGGTCCCACAACCCGAGGCTCACCCCGAGGTGCAAGAACAACTGATCGGAGACCACGCTGCCGATCCGATCGTCGCCGCCGTTGCGGTACGCGACCAAGGGTCGATAGGCGTAGTCGCCGAGCAGCTGAAAGCGCGGCGTGACGTGTCCGCCGAGATCAGCGCCCTCTACCCCGAAGAAGCGATCTCCAGCGGGGGTTGGCTCATAGCGATCGAGTGCGAACGCTTGCAGTTGCTGAGACTGCGCAGGACGCTCGAACGCCAACAGCACACATGAAACCGCGAGCCCGACCGCGAGCCAACGCATCGAGTAGTTCCTCCGTGACGCTATCGAGGTCTGTCGCGACCTCGAAGCGGCACATTAGGCAAACGCGACGACGAATACAAAGCGTAAAGCATTTCGCCATCTTCGAGGTGAGGGCGAATTCATCCGATTTGACGACATCCAACCACTAGAGCGACGAGCGGTTTGCCGTAGCGAGAAAGCGCAAGATCGCGTGGAAAACGCTCCGGATGAGCTCGCTTCGAGCAGCGGCGCCACAGCGCACTCCCCTGCAAAAACGCCGCGAGCCGAACTCGGTGTCAGAAAGAGGACACTCCTGTACAGCTGAAGGACGCTCACGACTGGCACCGTTTCCAGAGTCGGCACGACGGATTTCGTCTCGCGACGCGCGCGTGTCGTCGCGAGCGGCGCGGACGGAGGACACGCGCGCCGAGGACGAGCAGCGCGTGGCGTGAGACCGCGCTCGGCGCGTGTGCAGGCGGGCCGGTTAGGAAAGGCGTTTTGCTCCGGCTGCGTGAAGCGGCGGAGCGCCCGGCCTGGCGCACGCGGCGCGTCCAGCGAGCTCGCGCGCGGCGGAAATTCAGCGTATTTTACCTGGTTTTCACGAATTTTTTCCGTGCAATGCGCAGCGCGAAGCTGGCTGCTAGGCTCGCCGCGGTTTCTTGCCAGGAGCATCGAAAGGATGAGCACCCTACAGGTTCAGAGTCTCGCCCAAGCCGCCACGATCGCACGCGGATTGGCCATCGACGCGGTTCACGCGAGCCAGAGCGGACACCTCGGATTGCCGCTCGGCTGCGCCGAAATCGGCGCGGTACTCTTTGGTCACGCGTTACGGCATTGCCCGCGTCACCCCGAGTGGCTCGACCGCGATCGCTTCGTGCTGTCGGCCGGTCACGGCTCGATGTTCCTTTATGCGTGGCTGCACTTGTCCGGCTACCGCGACATGACGCTCGACGAGATCAAGCGCTTTCGTCAGCTGAACTCGAAGACGCCGGGACACCCGGAGCTGACGCACGCCCCGAGCGGCGTCGAGACGACCACGGGCCCGCTCGGTCAGGGCGTGGCGAACGCCGTGGGCATGGCGGTCTCCGCGAAGATGGCGCAGGCGCGCTTCAACACACCCGAACACGCCATCTTCTCCCATCACGTGGTGTGTCTCGCGGGCGACGGCTGTCTGCAAGAAGGCGTCGCGATGGAAGCCGTCGAGTTCGCGGGCCACCAGCAGCTCGACAACTTGATCCTCATTTATGACTCGAACGCGGTGACGCTCGATGCGATGGCCAAGGACACGCAGAGCGCCGACACCGCGAAGCGCTTCGAGGCCATCGGCTTCGACGTGCAGACCGTGGACGGGCACGAGATGGACGCCTTCTTCGCGGCCTTTACGCGCGCCAAGCAGGCCGGCAGCGGCAAGCCGCAGCTCATCATCGCCAAGACGCTGATCGGCAAAGGCATCCCGGAGGTGGCCGGAACGCAGAAAGCGCACGGCGAAGGTGGCGCCAAGTTCGCCGAGGCGGCGCGGAAGAACCTCGGCTTGCCCGCGGAGCCCTACTACGTGTCACCCGAGGTCCGCGGCTACTTCGAGCAACACGAGAAGGAGCTCGACGCGCAATATCGAGCTTGGACGGAGCTGTTCGGCGCGTGGAAGAGCAAGAACCCCGCGCTCGCCGCCGAGCTGGTGGTGACCCGCGCCTACGCCCACACCGTGTCGCAGGACACCGCGACGCGCACGCCGGAGACGGCGGAGCTGCTCGCCGCGATCCCGGCCTTCGCCGCTGACGCGAAGATCGCCACGCGCAAGGCGGGGCAGGACGTGCTGCAGCCGTTGGCCGCCAAGGTTCCGCTGCTGATCGGCGGCAGCGCGGATTTGTACGGCTCGACCTTGAACTACATCGGCGATCTCAAGGCGGGCAACGACGATTTCACGGCGGCGCACCGCAGCGGCAGAAACATCCGGTTCGGCATCCGCGAACACGGCATGTGCTCGATCCTGAACGGCATCGCCGCGGACGGCATCTTCCGCGCGAGCGGCGCGACCTTCCTGGTGTTCGCCGACTACTGCCGCCCCGCGATTCGCCTCTCCGCGCTGAGCCATTTGCCCGTCATCTACGTGTTCACGCACGACAGCGTCGGTGTCGGTGAAGACGGCCCCACGCATCAACCCGTCGAAACGATCCCCGGCTTGCGCGTGATTCCGAATCTGGACGTCATTCGCCCGGCCGATCCCGAGGAGACAGCGGGCGCGTTCGTCGCCGCGTTGGAGCGCACGGACGGTCCCACGTTGCTGGCGCTCACCCGGCAAGCGGTGCCCACGCTGAATCAAATCCCGCTCAGCGCGCGGCGCGAGGGCGTGCTGAAGGGCGGCTACATCGCCAAGCGGGAGAGCGCGGCGCTGGAGCTCATCCTATTGTCCGCGGGCAGTGAGCTGCAGCACGCGTTGGCAGCCGCGGAGAAGCTCGGGCCAGGAACGCGGGTGGTGAGCATGCCGTGCTTCGCGCGCTTCGAGCGACAGCCCGCCGCTTACCGCGAAGAGGTGTTGCCGCGCGCCTGCCGAAGACGCGTCTCGATCGAGGCGACCGTGACGTCCACTTGGGCGCCCTATGTGGGGTTGGACGGCGCCAGCATCGGCATCGACCGTTTTGGCATGTCGGCTCCGGGCGCCGAGGTGATGAAGACGCTCGGTATCACCGCCGAGCACGTCGTTCAGGTTGCGCAGCAGCTCAGTCGCTGAGTCGCCATGGCGAGAACGCCGAGCAGGCTAGCTGCTCGGCGTTCTATCGCTGTGCTGGAATCAGTAGCGCGCGTACTTGTGAGGATTACAGCGCCGCGGTGTGACGCGCGGCAGCGCTAAAGTACATAAATCGTGAGGCCGTTCCGGGCGTGGAGTCCCCATGCCGTGGAAGCGTTTTGCCCGTCTCGGAGTGAGCGTCTCGATACTGTTCGGCTGCGCTAGCTCACCGCCGTCGCCAAGAGCCGCCAAACCCGTGCTCGAGCCTCAGCCACGGCTGACCCGCGGCGCCGCCAACCAGCAGACCAGCGCAGCGCTGACGGCCACGGCTTCGACCTCCGCCTCCGAGACCAGCAGCCAGCCGAGCTCGGCGCCCGACGCCGGAGCGGCAGCGCTGCTGCCTACCGAGTGCGTGGGTGACAAGGCGCGCTGCGTTCCGCCAGCGGCGTTTTCACGCCAGCTCTGCCGCGGCAAATACCCGTCGCTGGCGCTCGTCATGTTCGAGAAGCACGCGCCGTGGTCGCATCTTTATCTGCGCGTCCAAGAGCTCGAGCCGGTGAACGCCTATGGTGGCCCGCGCGGCGACACTCCGCTCCGCTTCGGCGAGGAGGTCGTCTTGCTGAAGCGCGGCGGCGGCGCGAGCCGCGCGGGCATGTCCGTCAGCGGCGCGAGCGACGTCGACGTGCTGCGCCTGGACGGCACCTGCGCCACGATTCGCGAGGAGACGCTGGTGCGCTACATCCCGGGCACCATCGTCACTGCTCCAGTGATTTGGAAATACTTGGACGATGGCACGCAGCAAGCGCTGCTCGACGATCGGCGCGTGCAGGGAGCCGAGCAGAACGAGCGGCGGGGCTGCCGGAACAGCTCCGTGCATCAACGCGACGAGCGCTGCCAGCAAGCCAGCCGCGCGCTGAACGACGCGATCCTGCTCGCGCTCAAGCGTGGCCTGACCTTGCCGACCCCGAGCAGCGTGCCGCGCTGGTCCGAGTAAGGGGCCTGCCAGCGCGAGCGCCGATCATGGGGTCACGGCGTTGCTGCCGTGCAGTCCGCTGCGGGTCGGCGAGAACGGCGCGCCAGCCGCCGCGGGCGAGTGCTCGTCTGAGCCCTCATAGCGGGTGCGCGGCAGGTAGCGCCCGCCCTCGAGCTCACTGAGCCAGGCGATCAATCCTTCGCGCACCTGAGCGCGCAGACCGAATAGAATTCCTGCGTTGGCGGCCGAAACCAACACCCGGATTTCCATGGTGCGCTCGCGAGCGTCCGTGACGTGCACCACCTTCGTTCGGCCATCCCACTCTTTATTGCCCTCCAGCAGAGCGTCCAGCTTCTTGCGGAGCAAATCCACTGGCAGGGTGAAGTCGGCGTACAGCATCACGGTGCCGTGCAGCTGGGGCGCGACCTTGGTCCAGTTCTGGAACGGTTGCTCCAAGAAGCGACTCATGGGCAAGACCAGCCGGCGCTCGTCCCAGACTTTGACGACGACGTAGGTGAGGGTGATCTCCTCGATGATTCCGTACTCGTTCTCGACGATGACGGCGTCGCCGATGCGGATGGGCTGCGTCACGGAGAGCTGGATTCCGGCCAGCAATGAGCCGAGCGTTCGTTGTGCGGCGAGGCCGATGACCAAACCCGCGACGCCCGCGGACGCCAACAACGAGACGCCGGCGCTGCGAACCGCCTCGAACTGCATCAAAATCACGGCCATCGCGCACAGCGCCAAGAGCGAGCTGACGACTCGGCGCAGGACGCGCACCTGCGTCTGTACTCCGCGCAGCCGCGGGCTCAGCGCGGCGTCGACGTTCTGAGTGGCGCGGCGTTCGATCAGATTCGAGACCACGCCGACCCCGGCGAGCAGCGTCCAAGCGACCCCGGCGATGAACACCGTGCTCGCGGCGCGCATGCAAATCTCTTGGGCCGACGACGTCAACCCGAGCGCGGACACGACGGGCACGAAGATGAAGACGCTCGACAGCAGCCGCAGCGGCGAGCGAATCGCCTTGAGCAGCTCGTCGTCCCACAGCACGGAGGTTCGCGCGCTGAGGGGCAGCAAAACGCGCATGATCAGGTAGGCGAGCGCGCGACCTCCTAGTACGGCCAGGGCGATGGTCGCGATGATCCCGAGCCATTGCCAGCGCGGCAGGCTCAACAAGGGACGCTTGAGTATCGGCGGAACGCGCGCCTCGAACTCGCTCGGGCCGTGCTCCTGATACAGCGCGGGGACTCGAGTCAGCGTGCCGGCCGAGAAGAGCCAACGCGGTGGACTGCCCGCTACTTTGCGTAGCGATACGGCGACTCTGCGATCCTCCAGTGACAGCGTCGCGATCTGCTCCAGATCGACGCCGTCATCCGGCTTGCCCTTGGGATCGTCGGAGATGCGGTCGACATCGTACGATGCCGAGTGCGACAGCAGATACGCCAGCTGTTTGGCGAGCTCGCCGGTCCGAGCTCGCTGCGCGGGGCCCAACGCTGCCACATCGAAGACGGACTGAGCGGTCGCCCAGTCTTCCCGATTGGCTGCTTGCATGAAGGTGGCGGCGGCGCGCCGTGGCGTCGATAAGTCCGGCTCCGCGAGGGAGTCCGCCCGAGCGGCGCGCGGGGCCAAGAGGCCGAGCACGCCGATGCACAACAATTGCCAGAACCATTTAATCTTCGCGTGTCTGCCGCGCACCGAAAGCTCCTCGCCAGTCGTCTACGACACCCTGGCTTACACCCAAGCGCGCGCGAGTGCATCGCAAACAGACGAACACGGGTGCGGCAGATTTGTCCGACGCGCGACCCCAGCTCCGTCCGCTTCAGCGACCAAGATCGCGCTGCGCGATCGAGGTCGCTCTAGGGACGACCGGCGGTTATTGGCGCGACGAGCGTCGCGTCTTCTTGCTGGGCCGGCGAGCCGCGCCGCTCTTCTTGCTAGCTTTGCGCGGCGAGGCGCTCTTCTTGCTGGTCTTTCGCGCGGTCCGCGCCGCGCGTGCCATCGGAGCGCTGGGCGCCTGCACCACGCGCTTGCGGCCGCGCGTGCTGCGCGGCTCGGCGTCGCTGCTCGACGCGGCGGCCGAACGTCGACGGCCGTTCATGCTCGTCGCACCGCTCCCACGGCGCTGTCCTTGCATAGCGGTCGAGCCAGCGCGCGCTCGCGTTGCACGCGCGCGACGCGGTGGCGCCTTCTTCTGCGAGCTACCGGGCTCCACGGTCTCCCTGCCGACGAGCTTGTTGAAGCGACTGGAGCGGCCGGACTTGGTTTTGTCCTGATACAAAAACGCTAGGTTCGCCGCTTCGAAGCGCTCGAAGAACTCGTCCCAAGAGATAGGCTTCAGCGAGCGCTCACCGCTGAAGCCGGGGAAATCGATGCGCAGGATCCCGGAGTTCTTTCCGCTGCGCGTGCCCGCGACGCGGCTCGGCTGACCGCCGTGCTCCTCGACCCAACGCCGAATCTCATCGTGATCGATCGTTGCTCGTGCTCCACCACTGACGATACCTTTTCGACTAGCCACTGGATGACCTCCGGCCCGCAGCGAGGAGCAGGTTTCGTGCCAGCAGAGACGCGTGCTGCGCTCAACCCTCGCTCAACGACTGCCCGCCGTCGATGAAGACTTCCGTGCCGTTGATGCGACGCGAGCGCGGGCTCGCGATGAACGACACCAACTCAGCGCGTCGTTCGGCGCTCCCGGGTTCGCCGTGGCTGAGCGAGATGGAACCTTCTGGATACTCTACCGGCGGGCGTACCCGCTCGAGAGCTCGCCGCTCCGCGTCGTCTGCGATGAGGGTCCGGATCGCGCCCGGACCGATCACATTGCTGTTTCACGGCGCGTTCGAACCTACTCGGCTCGAGAAGTGTTCGCCGTGAGCACGTGCGCTTCGCTGCTTGCCGGCGGGCTCTCTCGTGCTCGCCGTGCGGCATTCTTCGGCATGGCGCTGCGCGAGCACGGGCCGCTCCAATGCATGCGCGCGAAAATAGCACTCGTGACGCGGCGGCAGGCGCCTCACGTGGCGTTCAGTGTTGCCGCGGTGAGACGATCTTGCGCGCTGCGTGGCGTGAACCGAAATAGTGAGTGACGCGCGCTCGCGTGAGCGCGTCTGCTATGACGCGGACGAGGAGCAGCATCGTGAGCCATGAATCTGGGTTCAGCTGGTGGCAGCGCGGCGTCATTTATCAGGTCTACCCCTGGTCGTTCATGGACTCGAACGGCGACGGCATCGGCGATCTGCAAGGCGTTCGCTCGCGCCTCGAGTACCTGGCCTGGCTCGGCGTGGACGCGGTTTGGATTTCGCCCATCTATCCCTCGCCGATGGCTGATTTCGGTTACGACATCTCGAACTACTGCGACATCGACCCGCGCTTCGGCACCTTGGCCGACTTCGATGCGCTGCTCGCGGAGGCACACCGCTGGGGCTTGAAGCTGATCCTGGACTACGTGCCGAACCACACCTCCGATCAGCACCCCTGGTTTTTGGCGGCCAAGAGCGCGCGTGACAATCCATTTCGTGACTTCTACATCTGGCACGAGCCCGCGCCCGACGGCGGAGCGCCGACCAATTGGCTCAGTGAGTTCGGTGGCTCAGCCTGGCAATGGGAGCCGGTCACCGCTCAGTACTACTACCATGCGTATTTGAGCCAGCAGCCCGACCTGAACTTCAGAAATCCCGAAGTGAAACGGGCGCTGCTCGCGGTGCTGCGTTTCTGGCTCGATCGCGGAGTAGACGGCTTTCGCATCGACACCATCCACCACCTGATCAAAGACGCTGAGTTCCGCGACAACCCGCCGAATCCAGACTTTCAGCCCGGCATGCCACCGCACCGCAGCGTGCTGCGTCGGTTTACGACCGATCGGCCCGAAGTGCACGACGCGATCGGGGAGATGCGCCGCGTGCTCGACGAATATCCCGGCCGCGTGTTGCTCGGCGAGGCGTGGCTGCCGTTCGAGCGCCTCATGCTCTATTACGGCACAGACCTATCCGGGCTGCATTTGCCCTTCAATTTTCAGCTCATCAACGCTCGCTGGGAGGCAGGCATCATCGCCGGCATCGCGCGCGAGTACGAGGCCGCGCTCCCGTCCGGGGCTTGGCCGAACTGGGTGCTCGGCAATCATGACCGCTCACGCATCGCGAGCCGCGTGGGCCTCGCCCAAGCGCGTCTGGCCGCGGTGTTGCTGCTGACATTGAGGGGCACGCCCACGCTCTACTACGGCGACGAGCTCGGCATGCGGGACGTGGCCATCGCGCCCGAGCAGGTGCGTGACCCCTGGGAGCGTAACGTGCCTGGCCTCGGCCTCGGCCGTGATCCCGAACGGACGCCCATGCCATGGAGCAAGGCTCCGAACGCCGGGTTCACGACCGGCACCCCATGGCTGCCGATCGGCACGGAGGCGAACGAGGTCAATGTCGAGAGCGAGCGCGCGGATCCGCGGTCGATGCTGTCGTTGTACCGCGCGCTGCTCGCGTTGCGCCGCTCACGGCCCGCGCTCACCGTCGGTATTTACAAAGAGCTCGAGCCGGGGCCGGACGTCTTTGCATTTCGGCGGCAGCACGGCGAGTCGATTCTCGTCGTGTTGTTGAACTTCAGCGCCGCGCCGCAGCAACGCTCGCTGCCGCTCGAGCTCGACGCCGCTCGCGTGCTGCTGTCGAGCGATCCCGAGCGTGTGCAGCACGAGTTGAACGGCGCCATCACGCTCGCTCCCAACGAAGCCGTCATCCTCGGCGCGTGACTCAAGAGCGAGATAGCGGCTCGGGCACCGCTGCTAGCGCGCGCTCCGCGATGGAGTCGCGCCGGGTGTTCGCGCCGAACACGCGGCGCAGCGCGCTCTGCGCCGCCCAGTAGCCGCACATGCCGTGCACGCCGCCGCCCGGCGGAGTCGATGACGAGCATAGAAAGATGTCCGGCGCCGGCGTGGAATAGGGATCCACGCGGGTGACGGGTCGGAAGAACAGCTGGCTCAAGCTGGCCAGACCGCCGTTGATGTCACCTCCGACGTAGTTCGGGTTGTAGCCTTGCATTTCGAGCGCATTGCGCGTCGAGCGCGCGAGGATCAGGTCCTTGAAGCCGGGCGCGAAGCGCTCGATTTGCGCCTCGATGGTGGCGGACGCGTCTAGCGTCGTGGCGTGCGGCACGTGGCAATAGGCCCACGCCACGTGCATGCCGGCCGGCGCGCGCGAACTATCGAACAGGCTGGGCTGCACCAACAAGACGAAGGGGCGAGCCGCCAGCTGTCGGCCATGCACCGCGGCTTCTGCCGCGGCGAGGTGCTGGATCGAGCCCGACAAGTGCACCGTCGCTGCGCGGGGGCAGTTGGCATCGCGCCAGGGGATCGGGCCGCGCAATGCCCAGTCCATTTTGTAAACGCCAGGGCCGTAACGAAAGCGCGCGAGTCGTTCCAGATAGCGCGCCGGCAGCTCATCCGCGGCCAAGCTCGCCAGCTGACGTGGCGCCACGTCGAGCAGATACGCGCGCGCTCTGGGCAGCTCGCGGAGCTGCTTCACCTCGGTGTCGAGCAGCAGCTCTCCGCCTGCGGCCTTGAAGCGCGCCACCAGCGCCTCGGTGATGGCGCGCGAGCCGCCGCGCGCGATGGGCCAGCCAACGGCGTGTCCGCTGCTGGCCAACACCAGCCCGAACGCAGCCGTGGCCGCGGCGTCGAGCGGAAGCATCGCGTGCGCGGCCATACCGGCGAGCAGCGCTGGCGCGCGCTCCTCGTTGAAGCGAGCGCGCGCCAGGCTCAGCATCGAGCTCAGCGCGACGAGGCCGAAGCGGCCGAGCAGCAGCGGCGAGCTCGGCAGCCGCAGCGGACCCAGGATCATGTGCATCAATTCGTCGAAATTCTCGACGAACGGGGCTAGCAGTTCTCGGTACGCGGCGCCGTCGGTGCCGAGTTGCTCGGCGGTCGCGTCGAGTGAGCGCTCCATCATGACGACGCGGCCGTCGTCGAGCACGTGCGCGAGCGGCGCGGGCGGGTCGACCCAAGACAGACCGTAGCGCTCCAGCCCTAGAGTGCGAAAGAACGGCGAGCCGCGGCCGAGCGGGTGCACGGTCGAGCAAACGTCGTGCAAAAAGCCCGGCAAGGTGAGCGCTTCGCTGCGCGCGCCGCCACCGGGCGTGCTGCGCGCCTCCACGAGCAGGGTCGCGAGGTTCGCGTCGGCGAGCGCGATCGCGGCGGCCAGCCCGTTCGGGCCGGAGCCGACCACGATGGCGTCGTAGCTGTTCCTCACCCCGCCCGCTGAGCTCACGCACCGCTCCACACGCTGCTCGAGGTGATTCAAAGCTCGTCCTTTGGTTTACGCAGGCGTTCGTTGCATCAGCGCCGAGCGCGAGTCGCTCTCGACGCGAGCGACTGCAAGCGTCGTACCTGCGGTGTGCGACGAGCGCTCTCGGCGATGGCACGCTGTTCGCACGAGACGCGGCGCATGTCGACCGTCGTCACGACTGCACAGGGAGCTCCGGATCATACAGCGTCAAGCGCAGCTTCGCCGCTCGAGACCTTGAAACGAGCGTACGTCGGCAGGAGCGCCGATGATGTCCCGTTGCAGGGTTATGCCGCCATGATCAGCGTGTTCGTGGGCGCCTTCGGGTTGCTGACCCTGCTCGCGCGCCGCTCTGGAAAGCTGCCAGAAAATATCGCGGGTCGCGACATCGTGTTGCTCGGCGCCGCCACACACAAGCTCACGCGCATCATCAGCCGCGAGCGGATCGCCATCCCGCTGCGCGCGCCGTTTACGGAGTACGAAGGGAAGGACGGCGCCGGTCTCGTGAAGGAGCACCCGCGCGGCCCGGGTCTGCGGCGCGCGATCGGTAACCTCCTCGTTTGTCAGTTCTGCGCGGGACCGTGGGTGGCGTCCATGCTCGGCGCAGGCCTGATTTTCGCCCCACGTGCGACGCGCTTCGCGAGCAGCGTCTTCGCGATGGTGTCGATTTCAGACTTCCTGCACCAGGCGTACGCAGGTGCCCGTCGCTGGTCTCGCTGAGCGCAGCGCGGACTCAGCGCTTACCACCTGCGCCGCCGCCGGCTCCGCCTGCGCCCTGGCCGCCGCCGCCAGCGCTCGTCGCGGGTGCTGCGAGCTCCATGCGATTGCCGGTGGGCGATACGACAGGAGTATTCGGCGCGGGCGCGGCGCCCTGCACGTTGACGGTGGGGTCGTCGCTGCCTACCGGCCGAGGCTGTCCCGGGGCGTGTTCGGTTTCCATGCTGTCGTTCCGATTCGCTCGCTCGCAGGCGGCGAGCAATGTCGGATTGGCGAGGAGAAGAACGGCGAGTGTCGTGTATTGCATGCAGCCTCCAGCGTCCCCTCGTGCACGAGGCGTGCCCGAGTGTGCGCGCGAGCGGCACCACTTCTCGTGAGCGCGCCTGGTGATGCAGCGTTCTTGCTGGTCGTGGCGCGGTTGCGTGAAACCGCATGAGCGGCTCGCGCGCCGACGTGGCCTTGGAGCCGGTCTCTTAGAACGATGTTGGGCTAGGCCGAGCGGTGAGATCGACCTCGGCGCGCGTGATCCGGAGGCTGTTTTCCTGCGGCTCTACGCCGGAGCTCTTGCGCAGGGCCGAGTAGCTCGGCATTTAAGGAGGGTGGCGGTCACGCGTGGTGAACGGAACGGCGGCGCTCGATGAGCGAAGCGCTCGAGCTCCTCGTCCGCGCCGTGCGCCGCGATTTGGAGCTCATTGCGTATCCACAGCGGCCATGGCTGACTCCGCGGCGCACCAGCGGTGGGGAGCCCGTGTTCGACGTGGTCATCGTCGGCGCTGGACAGGGCGGGCTCGCGACAGCATTTGCGTTGCTGCGTGAGCAAGTGACGAACCTGCTCGTGATCGACGAAAACCCGCTCGATCGCGCGGGGCCATGGCGGAACTTTGCGCGCATGCACACGCTGCGCACGCCAAAATACGTGACGGGGCCGGACCTCGGAGTCCCGAGCCTGACGCCGCGCGCTTGGTTCGAGGCATGGCACGGCGCCGAGGCCTGGGCCGCGCTGGAGTTCATCCCTACCGAGAGCTGGGCAGAATATCTGAGCTGGTATCGCCAGACGCTAAAGCTCCCGGTTCGGCCCGACACGCGCGTCGGCGCGCTGCGCTTCGCGGCCACGGAGCGCGTTTGGGAGCTGCCCTGCGCCGGCGCGAGCGGCAATGAGCGCGTGTTCGCGCGTCGCGTGGTGCTCGCGACCGGCATCGACGGCTCCGGCGCCTGGCACGTGCCGGCGTTCATCCGTGAGCAGCTCCCGGAGCGACTCTACGCGCACACGCGCAGCGACATCGATTTCGCCGCGCTGCGCGGCCGACGCGTCGCGGTGCTGGGCGCCGGAGCATCGGCGTTCGACAACGCCGCCGTGGCCTTGGAGCACGGTGCGCGAGAAGTGCGCCTGTTCTTTCGGCGGCCGCAGCTGGTCAACGTCAACGCTTATCGCTGGGCCGAGTTCGTCGGCTTCTTGAAACACCACGGCGACTTACCGGACGCGGACAAGTGGCGCTTCATCCGACAAATCTTGCGTATGGGACAGCTGCCGCCGAGAGAGACCTTGCGGCGCGCGCAGCGTCATCCCGGCTTTCATCTGCACGCTGGCAGCGCCTGGAAGTCCTTGCGCGCGAGCGGCGAGCAGGTGCACATCGAGACGGAGAGCGGCAGCTTCGAAGCGGACTTCGTGATCGCTGGGACGGGCTTCGTGACGGATCTGGCGCAGCGCCCGGAGCTCGCCAATGTGGAGCGCCACATCGCGCGCTGGGTAGATCGTTACACGCCCCCCGACGCGGAACGCCACGAAGATTTGCTGCGTCACCCTTACCTCGGAGCGAATTTCGAGTTCATCGAGCGAGAGCCCGGCAGCGCGCCCGAGCTCGGCTGGCTCTACAACTACACCTTCGGCGGCCTCTTGAGCCTGGGCTTCGGGGGCGCCAGCATCTCCGGCATGAAATACTCCGTGCCCCGCCTGGTCGCGGGTATTACCCGCTCCTTGTTCTTGGAGGATCGCGAGCAGCACCTCGAGAGCCTGCGCGCTTTCTCGCAGGAGGAGTTCGCGCCGTGAGCAGGCTCGCCTCGAAGAGCCGCCGTGTCAGACGCGCACCGAAGTGCTCCCCGGGCTGCGGCTGTGGGGGCGTCGCGAGTGGCTGAGGACGGCGTGGTGCTCGAGCCGCACGCCTGGCTCGCGCGCCTGCCGCGAGCGGAGGCGCGCGCCGCGCTGGAGCGCTGCTGTGCTTGCCAGCGCTGGGTCGAGCGCATGCTCACGCTCGGCCCGTTCGGCTCGCTCAGCGAGCTGCTCGGCAGCGCGGAGCACGCCTGGTCCGGGTTGAGCCGTGACGACTATTTGCAGGCGTTCGCCGCGCATCCGCAGATCGGCGCCGACCTCAACGAGCTGCGCCAGCGCTTCGCGATGACGGCGGCCTGGTCGAGCGCCGAACAAGCCGGTGTCGCCGGCGCCGACGACGGGACGTTGCTCGCGCTGGCGGAGGCCAACCGCCGCTATCGCGAGCGCTTCGGCTACATCTTCATCATCTGCGCGACGGGCAAGAGCGCGTCGGCGCTGCTCGCCGCGCTGCTGGAGCGGCTCGAGAACGAGCCGGAGCGAGAGCTCGCGATCGCCGCCGGTGAACAGGCCAAGATCACGCGCCTGAGATTGGAGAAGCTGGGCTCATGATTTCCTCTCACGTGCTCGATACGGCGCTGGGTATGCCGGCGCGCGGTTTGGCGGCGGAGCTCTCGCTGCTGCAAGCCGACGGCAGCTGGCGCGCCATCGCCGACGCCCGGACCAATGAGGATGGTCGCTTGCTCGACCTCGCCGACGCGGCCGTGCTGGGCGGGCACACCTGCCGGCTGGCGTTCGACACCGGCAGCTATTTCGAGGCGAGCGGGCGTCCGGTGTTCTTCCCGCGCGTCGAGATCATCTTCAACGTGGCGCACGGGCAGGCTCGCTATCACGTGCCCCTGCTGCTGAGCCCGTTCGGCTACAGCACGTATCGCGGCAGCTGACGCTCGGTGGGAGGAGGACGCGACGGCGGTGTGCGCCGCGCAGGAGGTCGCACGGGCGCTCGAGCTCGGCCTGTTGCCGACGTTCATTGGCATCCGCATCAAGTCGCTCAGTGAAGAGTGGAAATGGCGCGTGGCGC
>CBINHN010000046.1:0-55927 GCA_966250485.1 uncultured Sorangium sp.
TGAATTTCATGGTGCTAGCTCCTTCGTTCGCGCCGATTCGACGCTTTCAATCGGAACGTCGGAGCCGCTCCACGCTTCTCGACATGCCGCGCGAACTTTTTTTACGAGCTCTCACCGGGGGCGGCAAGGCCCGACCGCCTGACGCAGCGGCCGGGCGCTAGCGCCAGGCTACTCGGTGTCGTTCTTCTCGAGCTTGGTCTTCATGCGCCGGAGCAGCTCGGCGAAGCCCTGCTTCTTGATGATGCGGCGAAACTGGTTGCGGTAGTTGCCAACCAGGCTCGAGCCCTCCGTGATGATGTCGGTGATCCGCCATTTGCCGTTCGTCGAGCGCATCACGTAGTCGATGCTGAGCGGCTCTTCGTGCGTCTTGGTGCGGCTCTTGGCGATGGTACGCACCAGCTGCCCCGCCTCCACCTTGCTCTCGCCCGTAAACTGCACGTCGAACTCCTGAATCTTCTTCAGGCTACGGCGGTACGAGGAGCGGACCAGCTTCTTCAACGCCTCTTGGAACTCCGCGCGCTGGTCGGGCTTCAAATCCGCCCAAGAGTCTTTGAGCGACTCGCGCGCCAAACTGTCGTAGTCGAGCACGTCGTCGAAGGCCGCCTCGAGCTTCTTTTCGTCAGCGGGGGTCTTGGCTTTCCTCACCAGCTGCGTGAGCTCGGCCTGCTTGGCCTTCACGAAGTCCTCCGCCTCCGCTGCGGAAGCGAACGGCGCGGCGAGCACCAGCGCCAGGGAGAACGTGAATGCACGAAAACGAGAGGAGTGCATCATTTTGACCTCGGTCAATTTAGGGATGTCTCCTCCATACGCAAGGCCTAGGCCAACATTCGCGACGCGCCGCGCCTCACCCGTAACCCGCGAGATTTCCAAGCTTCCCGCCTGACACCGTCAACGCGAGTTCACGCTGGTGCGGCGTCCACACACCAAAAAAGCCCACGAAAATAGGTCGGGGTTACGGCACCGTTACGCTGAGCGGTGCCGCGCAGTGGCGGGCGGGCCTCACGGCGCAGCTGACGGGCTAGCGGCGAGCGTGACGCGGAAGGTGGCGCCTCGGCCGGCCGCGCTCTCCACGTGGATCGGAAAGCCGTGCTCGTCCGCGATGCGCTTGACCACCGCGAGCCCCACGCCGGTGCCCTGCGAGCGCGTCGTGAAGAACGCGTCGAACAGGCGCTCCTTCGCGGTTTCGTCGAGGCCTGCGCCGCGATCCTCCACGCTCAGCTCGACCAGCCCAGCGGCGTTTCGCGTGATGCCGACCGTCACCACATCACCCGGACGCGACGCCTGCACCGCGTTGCGTACCAAATTCCAAATCAGCTGCCGCAGCTGCGCGCCGTCCGCGCGCACTGTCTCGCTCGCGGGCCCTTCGTAGCGCACCTCGACGTCGGAGACGCTGCGGCCGCTGGCGCCGGCGAGCACCACTACTTCGCGCGCTACGGCCGCGGCATCCAAGTCGGTGATCAGCGGACTGCGCGGGCGCGATAGATCGACCATGTCGGTGACGAGGTCGTTCAGGCGAGCGGCTTCGCGCTGCACGATGTCGCACAAGCGCCGATCCTCCTCGGACAGGTTGGGCACCGTCTTCAACAGCTGGATCGAGCCGGCGATGGAGCCGAGCGGATTGCGAATTTCGTGCGCCAGCCCGGCCGCCAAGCGTCCGAGCGCCGCCATGCGTTCGGCGCGATCGGCGCGCTCGGTGGCGAGCACGAGCTCACCGCCCGTCCAGCGCAAGCGCTCGGCCAGGGTTCCCGCCAAGAGCGAGACCACCACCAGCACGAGCAGCAGCACGCAGACGTAAAACCAGAGCTCTTGCGAGCCGACGTCGTACAGGCTCGCGGGTTGATCGGGCGGCGGCTCGAGCCAACCCCGCGCCAGCAGCAGCACCAGCGCGCCGTAAGACAGCGCGCCGGCGGCCGCGGCGACGGCAGCGCCGCGCATGCCGTTCAGGCTGGCTCCCACGAGACAGCTCAAGCCATAAAACGAGGTGGCGCCGCTGGTGATCCCCCCCGTGAGATAGGCGACCACCGTCCAGGTCAGCTGATCGAAGACGAGCTGTAGATCCGCGAGCCGCTCGAGCCAGCGCCCGGAGCGCAGCACCGCGCCGTAAACGGCGGCCAACGCGAAGGAGAAGGCCAACGTCGCCAGCGTGGCGCGTAACGTGAACGAGCCGACGTCATAGGGGTTGCGCAAGTGGAAGCGGCCGAGCAACGCCAGCGCCACCATGAGAAAGAACAACCGGGCGCCGGTGATCCACGCCAGCCTGCGCCCCAGCAGGTCCGACCCGAGGATGGGCGGCAGGCCGAGCGCCAAAGCTCAGTCGCCCTTGATGTTGCCTGCCAACGTGAAGATCGGAAGGTACATCGCCACCAACACGACGCCGACCATGCCGCCAACTCCGACCATCATGATCGGCTCGAGCGCGCTCGTCATCGCCGCCACCGCGATGTCGGTCTCCTCTTCGTAGAAATCGGCGATCTTGTTGAGCATCTGATCCAGCGCGCCGGTCTGCTCGCCGACGGCGATCATCTGCACCACCATGTCGGGGAAGATCTGCGTCTGCGTCAGCGGCTCGGCCATGTTCTTGCCTTCGCTGATGGCTTGACGGACCGACATGATGCCGCCCTCGAGCACCACGTTGCCGGAGGTCTTGGCGCAAATTTCGAGCGCGTCCAGGATCGGCACGCCGGACTGCAACAGCGTCCCGAGCGTGCGCGTGAAGCGCGCCACCGCGATCTTGCGCAGCACCGGGCCCATCAAGGGCATGCGCAACATCGCCTGGTGGAAGAAGCGCTTGCCGCGCGGCGTGCGATAAACGTAGGTGAGCGCGCTGAACGCGGCGATGCCGCCCACGAAGGTGAACGGCAGCATCGTCACGAACAGGTGCGACGCATCGACCACGATCTGCGTGAGCTTCGGCAGCGCGTCCTTGCCGCCGCCGAAATCCTTGAACATGCCCTCGAAGGCCGGAATCACCAGCGTGAGCAGCACCGTCATCACGCCGCCGGCGATGACGATCACGATCGACGGATACACCAGCGCGCCGCGCACCTGGCGTACCAGCTTCTGCCGCTTCTCCAGGTACACGGAGAGGCGGTTCAGAATGCTGTCGAGGATGCCGCCGACCTCGCCGGCGTGGGTCAGGTTGACGAACAGCTCGTCGAACACCTTGGGGTGTCGCTTCAGCGCGTCGCTGAACGTGGCGCCGCCTTCGACGGAGGCTTTGACGTCCTTCAGCACCGCGCCGAACGTCTTGTTGGTCTGCTGGCTGCTGAGGATGTCCAGGCACTGCACCAGGGGCAGGCCGGCGTCGATCATGGTCGCGAACAAGCGCGTGAAGGTGACGAGGTCCTTGGTCGAAACACCGCTGCCGAAGCTGATGCTGCCGAGCGAGCGGCGGCGCGCCACCTTGACGGGGCTCAGCTGCTGCTGGCGAAGCCGCTGATTGACGACGTCTTCGCTGTCCGCCTCCATGATGCCCTTGCGGAGCTCCCCCGTCCGCGCGCGGGCTTCCCATGTGAACTCGGCCATGAGCTAATTTCGCTAGAGAGTAGACCTTTACGTCGCGCGCGGTCAAAACTTCGCGCTTTTTCTTCAGCTCCGGCAAAATGCGCGACGCCGTGTCCAGCGTCGTACGCCGTTCCGAGTTAGACGAGCTCGCGCAGCGCGCGGTGATCGCAGCGGGCGTGGCGCGCGCAGCAACACTCGGCGTCGCCGTGCGGACGCGTGGGCTTTGGGAGGTCCACGTGGGCGCTTGTGGTCACACGGGCCGCCGCGCCGCCGACGAGCACACGGTCTTCGACTTGGCGTCGGTGTCCAAGCCCTTCTTGGCTGCTGCGTTCGCGCGCTTGCAAGCGCGGCAGCGGCTCAGCGGCTCGGCGACGCTCGCGAGCTGCCTGCCCGAGCTCGCCGACACGTGGGCCGCGCGGTCACCGCTCGAGGCGCTGCTGTCGCACCGCTCCGGGCTCGCGCCGCACGCGCGGCTGTTCGCGCCGCTCGAGCAGCGGCGCGCCATCGATCGCCAGCGGGCGCTGCGCGCGGCCGCTGACGCCAGCGAGCACAGCGCCGCGCCGGCCAGCGCGCAGCCGTTCCCAGCGCGCTACAGTGATCTCGGCTACCTGCTCGCCGGCGAAATGCTGGCGCGCAGCGACGGCGGCCCGCTCGACGAGCTGATCGCGCGCGAAGTGTGCTCGCCGCTGGCCCTGCGCGCGCGCTCCGTACGCCAGTGGCACCGCGCCAACGAAGGCTTCGTCGAGCGCGTCGCGCCGAGCGAGCACGTCGCCTTTCGCGGCGGGGAGCTGCGGGGTGTGGTGCACGACGAGAACGCTTGGGCGCTCGCGGGGCACGGCTTCGCCGGGCACGCCGGCCTGTTCGGCACGGTCGCGGACGTGCTCGGCTTCGGCGCGGCCATGCTCGACGCCTTGGCGGGGCGCCGCGACGACTGGTTGAGCCGCGCGGCCGCGCACGAGCTGGTGCGCGCACGTGAGGGCGGCACGTTGCGCCTGGGCTTCGACGGCAAATCGCGCGACGGATCCGCCGCCGGCCCTAGCGCCAGCGCTCACACATTTGGCCACCTTGGGTTTACGGGAACGAGCTTCTGGTGCGACCCAATGGCCGACGCTGTGAGCGTCTTGCTGACGAATCGTGTTTGTCCGAGCCGCGAAAACAACGCCATTCGAGGCTGCCGGCCAGTGGTCCACGAAGCCCTGTTCGCGTTCGCGGAGCGCCGAGCGAGCGCAGCGCCGTCGCTACACGAGCTGTAAAGGGACTAGGCGGAAGCGATCAGCCATGACAAATTCAGCGAAGTCGCCATGAGCTCGGTGACACCGACCGATGTGGAAGCTGACGATCGAAGACGACCAGGCCAATAAAACGGTCGTTCACCTCGTCCGTGACGAGTACGGCCTTGGCCGCGGCGAGGACAACGCGGTTCGTCTAACGGAGCGCAACATCTCGCGCCGCCACGCGCTGATTCAGCGCAAGGGCGAGGCCTGGGTGCTCAAGGATCTTTCCAGCTACAACGGGACCTACGTCAACAACCAGCGCATCGCGACGCAGCACGATCTGGCGAACTCCGACGTGATTCAGGTCGGTGATTACCGGATCACCGTCGAAGACGAGTCGCTCGGCGCGCGCAACAATGACGCCACCGCGACCATCCCCGCGGGCGGCGCGAACCCCGCGGGCGCAGCGGTGGATCGTTTCATCGTGTTGGTGGGGCCCAATCCCGGCGCGGAGATCCCGCTGACGCCCGGACGCATGGTGCTCGGGCGCGGCGAGGACTGCGATATTCCGATCAATCACGCATCGGTGAGCCGTACCCACGCGGAGCTGCACTCCGCGGCCGACGGGCGCTACGAGATCATCGACAAGGGCAGCGCGAACGGCGTGCGCGTGAACGGCGTCGAACTGCCGCGCAGCTTCATCGATGCGCGCGACGTCATTGAGCTCGGTGACGTGATCTTGAAGTTCATCCCAGCCGGTCAAACCTACGTCCCCGCTGCCGATGAGAGCCTGCAGATCGCTGCCATCGGCGCGTCGCGGCGCCAAGAGGCCGAAGAAGGGCTGGTCGATGGCCTGCGCAGCTCCGTCGGTCTCAAAGTGGGGCTCGCGCTCGGCTTGTTGTTGATGGTGGGGTTGCTCGCGGTCGTGGCGCTCGGACGCCGCAGCGCCACGAGTGAGCTCGTGAGCATGAAGGACGAAGCGACGGCGCGCGCCGAGCGCACCTTGGCCGAAGCGCGGCAGCTGCTCGAGCGCGGCGACGCGCGCGCGGCGTACGAGAAGGCTCGTCAGATCCCGGCCGGAGCGGGCGCGCGCGAGAGCACCGTGTTTCGTAACATCCAGGCGACGTACGCGGACTCGCTGTTCGCGGAAGCCGAGAAGACCGAAGACCTCGCCGATAAGCGCAGCCTGCTCGACCAAATCGCCAGCTCACCGACGATCGACGGCGGGCGACGCAATCGCGCCGCTGAGCTCTTGACCCAGCTCTCCGCGCAAGCGGTGAGCGTCAGCGATCTGCCGAGCGCCCGCCAGCCGCAGCCGGAGGGCAGCCCATCGGCCTCGAGCAAGCGCGCGCCCGCGCCGCCAGCCGCGAACGCCGACGCCGCGCCGCACGGCGCGACCGAGCCGGCGCCCGCGGCCGCACCTCGCAGCGCGAGCCCGGACGCAGCGCCGCCCGCGCCGAAACGCGCAGCGACTCGCAACAGCGCCAGCGCGACGCCGAAATCCGGTCCCGCGACGACTCTGGTGCGAGAAACTCCGTTTTGACGGCGCAACCGCGCGAACCGCGCGCTGGCACTCACGTGGTAGAAGCGGCGGTGCCGGCGGTCGGCGCGCGCGTGGAGCGGCCGAGCGCCGTGTTCGGCTCGCGCCCGGTCATCGCCGCGCTGCTCGTGCTGCTCGTGGCCGGCTTGGTCGAGGTGATCCCCGGGCTCGAGCCGCTGCGCGTCTTCAGCGCGCGGCCGCATGACGCCGAGCCGCCGGCGCGCCTGGTAGAGCCGGCCGCGGTGGGAGAAGCCGAGCTCACGACGGAGTCCGAGGGCTCGGCTGAGCTCGCGCCTGCGGACGAGAAGCCCGCCGCGGCGGCCGCGCTTGCCAGCGAGCGCGAGGCGCTGCTGGACAAACCACCCAAGGTGGAGCTGGTCGACAGCAGCGGCCGCTCGCTGACGAGCTTCTTCCGCGCCTTGGACCGCACGCGCCACAAGCTTCCTGGCGCCATCACGCGCATCACGCACTTCGGCGATTCCATCGTGGCCAGCGACTACGTCTCCAGCACGCTGCGACGTCGCTTTCAGGAGCACTTCGGGGACGCGGGCCACGGCTTCACGCTGATCGCCAACGCCTGGCCGGCTTACTTTCACAATGACGTGGAGCGCTACGCGACGGCGGGCTGGAAGGTGAGCCGCGTCGTGGGCCCGCTCAGCGCGGACGGCTTCTACGGTCTCGGCTGCGTGTCCTTCTCGGCCGAGAAGAACGTGCTGGCGCGCTTCGGCTCGGCGAAAAAAGGCGACTACGGCCGCAACGTCTCGCGCTTCGTCATCTCCTATCTGGAATCGCCGAACGGCGGCAGCTTCGAGGTCTCGCTCGACGGCAAGGCGCTCGGCCTGGTCGACACGCGCGCGGACGCCAAGCGCTCGGCGTTTCACGAGGTGCGCGCGCCGGACGGCGCCCACGAGCTCACGCTGCTCACCAAGCACGGCGTCTCGCGCCTGTTCGGCGTGATCCTGGAGCGTGACGGTCCGGGCGTGGTGCTCGACGCCATCGGCATCCAGGGCGCGCGCATCCGCTTCTTGGACAAGCAAGACGACGCTCACTGGGCCGAGCAGCTGCGCGCGAGGAACCCCAATTTGCTGATCTACGAGTTCGGCGCCAACGAGAGCGCGGACG
This sequence comes from uncultured Sorangium sp., assembly GCA_966250485.1. Lineage (GTDB taxonomy): Bacteria > Myxococcota_A > Polyangia > Polyangiales > Polyangiaceae > PMG-095. The sequence continues at coordinate 7,381 of CBINHN010000046.1, forward strand.
GCCTGCTCTACCCCATGCGCGACTATCACCGCACCATGCGTGAGGTGATCGAGCAGGGCCGGCGCGCGCTGCCCGACTCCAGCTGTCTCATCATCGGCGCCATGGACCGCGCGACCAAGAACGGGGACGAGCTGAAGAGCGTCGGCGTGATCCCGCTCATCGTGGAGGAGCAGCGCCGCGTCGCCGACGAGGTCGGCTGCGCTTTCTTCGACACCTATGTGGCCATGGGCGGCCGCGGCTCGATGCCGCGCTGGGTGCGCCGCGGCCTCGGGCACGCCGATCTCACCCACCCCACGTCCATCGGCTCGGACATGATCGGCACTTGGATTTACCGCGCGCTGATGAAGCGCTACGGCGAGTTCTTGGCGACCGCGGCCGGCGACGCGCCGAACGCCGCGACCGCGAGCAGCTCACCGAGCCGCCGATAACCGAGCGCCGTGAAATGGACGCGATCGGCGCGCGCGAGCGCCGGCTCTTGGCGCTGCCAGCTCGCGAAGCTGCCGGGGCCACCCATGAGCGCCTGCAAGCTGACGAAGCCGCAGCCTCGCTGCGCGGCGACGCGCGCGTACACCGCGGAGATGCTGGCGACGCGCGGCGCGGCTTCGCCCGTCTTCGACAGCGAGTCGGGCGGACCGAGCACGAGGCAATCCGCGGCGGGCGCGGCGCGCTTGACGCGGTCGAGCAGCTTGTTGAGCTCCGCGTCGTACGCTTCGACGTTGAGCCCGTCGAAGGCCTCGTTGGTGCCGTAGGCGAACACGACGAGGTCCGGACGTCGCGCGCGAACCTCGGCCTGGAACGGCGCCTCGGCCCAGGCCAGCGCCGTCGCGATGCGAGCGCCGTCGATGCCCAGCGTGTCGAGCACGACACCCGGCCGAGCGCCTTCGATCACGACGCCGTAGAAGCGCGGCTGCCCCAGGCGCGTCTCGATGCTCAACGGGTCGCTGTTCGCACCTTCGAAATCGAGCCGCGATATCGGGCTCTCCGGGACGCGGCGAGCCTTCAACGCGCTGTCGACCGCGAACGTCTGCGCGCCCAGCGTCACGGAGAAAGCGGCCCCGGGAGTGAGCTCGAACAGCAGGCTGTAGCGCACGCGCTCCGTCGTGAACGGCGAGAGCTTCAGCGTCATGCGCCCGGGTTCCAGCGCCGTGGCGCGCATACCGCCCAGGCCGAACACGCCGTCACCTTGTTGGGAGCGGCGCGCTGGCGGCTCGGGTTCGATTTTGAAGCGCCCGCTGCGGTTCAGCGTCGCGAGCTCATGCCGGTACGCGCTCACTCCGAGGCGCACGAAGCCAGGTCCCCCGCTGCCGTAGCGGCGCGAGAGCGCGCTGCGCACGGCGCCCGTCAGGTAATCCGCGGCGGTGTGCGAGTCCCCGAACCAAAGGATGCGCACGGAGTCGCCGCGCGTCTGCTGCTCGAGGCCGGCGAGCGCGCTCGAAAAGTGCGCGAGCTCCGGCGGCGCTGACGGGTGCTCGCTCTCCTGCCTCACGCTCAGCGCCGCTGCCGCCACAGGCGCCGCCGGCGAAGCCGCGCTGGCCGAACTGCGCGGCGATGGCGCGCTGACGTGCGGGCGCGCCGCAGCGTCGCCGCCGCGCGCCGCCGCACGCGGGCCCGAGCACATCGCGAACCAGGCCGAGGACAGCGCTAGAGCGGCACCCAGCAGTGATTCGGACCACCCGTTGCCGCGCGCTCGCCTAAACCAAGAATGGCGCGTGGGGCGGGCGGGCGGAGAAGAGGGCCTCATGTCGTTCGGGGTCGCGGAGCTGCTCGAGCAACGGCTGTAGATAGCTCTCGAGCGCGGGGCAGTGAGGGCCGCCGGCTTGGCTCACAGCGACGGCGCCGTCCGTAGCGTATCGCGCGGAGGAGGCCAGCGCTTCCAGGATTCGACGCAGATTTTGCGGCACCAAGCGCAGCGCGGGGGTCCCGAGCAGCACACGCGTGAGCGCCGAAGGGTTGAAGCTGGTGTCGAGCTGTCTGCCGCAGGCGCGCACCGCGAGCTCGTAGAACTGACCCAGCGAGAGCTGCGCGGGATCGATGACGTGAAAGGTGGTCTGCGCCGCGCTGCGCGCCGCGAAGACGCCAAACTCAGCCAAAAACTGCAGCGGCGTGAGGGGCAGCGCCGCGTCGGCGCGCGGCAACATCGGCAGCGCGACGTCCCGCGGCGCGCTGGCCACGAAGGCCAGCAGCAGGTGCGGCGCGGTGGCCGCTGGAAAGGAGCCGGGCTCCCCCTGCCCCAGCACGTGACCCGCGCGCAGCACGACGCGCGGCACGCGCCGGCGCGCCAACATGCGCTCGGCGATGGCCAGCGAACGCTCGACGCCGCTGCGAAAGCTCTGTCCGGCTTCCAGCTCGTCTTCAGCGATGGGCCCAGAGCGCTGACCGCTCACGAACACGCTCGAATACAGCACGACGCGCGCGAGCTGGCGCGAAACCCGCGAGAACTCGCACAGCTCACGCGCGGCGCCGATATTGACGCGCTCGGCGAGCTGCTCCTCCGCCAGCACGTCCGTCACCGAATACGCGGCGTGCACCACCTCCACGCTGCGAGCAAGCTCGAGATAGCGCCGCCCCTCGAGCCCAAAATCGATGGCCGCGGGATCCGCGAGCTCGAACTCGACCTCGGCACGCGCGAGCTCCGGCGTGGCCAACAGCGCGCGCGCCTCCTCCTCGCGGTCGGGGGTGACCAGCGCCACCACGCGACGTGCGGCCTCGACGCGCAAGAGCTCGCGCAGGACGTGGCGCGCGCGCAGCGCCGGAAAGCCCGTCAGCAGCGCTACGCCGCCGCTCATTGTCGCTGCTCCAGTGCGGCGAGCGCCCGCAAGCTGCCGGCGCTGGCGCGCCACGTGACCGCCGCGTCGCCCTCACGCACCCCGAGCTCGAAGAGCATCGGCGCGGGCGCCTCCGGCGCCAGGCCGAGCTGCGCCATATCGACGAACAGCGCGAGCGTCGCCGGCTCGAGCCCCGCGAAGAGCTCGTGCGTGGCCGGAGCCGCGCCGAGCGAGGCGCTCCCGCTCTCGGCCGCCATGATCTCCGCGAGCGGCGGCGCTGCGCCGCTCTGCAGCGCCACGACGAAGCGCTCCGGCTCCACCTTGGAGCGCAGCTCGATGCGTGTTGGTGCGGCTTTGACCGCGCCTTTCAGCGGCGCCGGCGTGAGCACGATCGTCGCGGCGTCGAGCGGCGCAGTCGTACTCGCAGCGGCGCGACGCACGCTCGGGCGCCCCACGAACGCCGCGAGCGGCTCCGCGATGGGCTTGCGCTGCAACAAGCCGAGCACATCACCGAGCCCCTGGCGCAGCTTCGGCGCATCCGCGACGTCACCGCGCCACACCAGGCTCTTGTTTGCCAGCAACGCGAAGGACTGCGCGGCGCCGAGGCCAGCGTCGAGCTCCGCGAAGCTCGCCTCGAACGCCTTGCGATCAGCGTCGAGCAGCCGCTCCGCGAAAAGCGAGCTCAGTCCGCCGCGCAGCTGAGTGAGCGAGCCCGGCGCGCGCGCGATGAGCAGCGCGAGCGCGCTATTGGCGGGCAGCCGAGCCAGCGCGGCGGTGTCCACCGCTGGCACCTCCGGCTTCGGCGCTCCCGCGCGCTGACGGAGCCTCAGCTGGCACTCCAGTCGCTCGCCGCTGAGCGTCAGCTCGCCCGTCACTTGCTCGCTGGCGAGCAGCGCGCTCGCGACGCGCTCGAGCGCGCCGTCCACGGCCCTGAGCACCACCTCCGGATCCGCGAAATCAGGCGGGCGCCCCTGGCTGCGCTCGGTCTCCGCGCGCGCGCGGACCAGCTCGGCGCGTCGCTGCTGCCAGGCCTCGCGAAGCAGCGGCAGCGCCCGTTCACGCAGCGCTGCGCCCGGCACGAGCAGCGACACCGGACCGCTGTCCTTCGCGGAGCGCAGCAGCCCGCGCGCGACGTAGCGCCCGGCGCTGAGCAGCGCCGCGCGCGGACCCACGAGCAGCACGTCGTCCACCACGGCGAGCAAGGGACGCCCCGGCTCGACGGCGCTCAGCAGTCGCAGGTCCTGCGCGGGCTCGAGCTTGCGCGTGGCGCCGGCACCGGTCGTCAGATCCGCGATCAGCTCGGCGCCGTTCGCCACGTGTACGCCGAGCACCAGCGCGGGCTCTGGCTCCGCGAGGAATGCGCCGACGACGGGCGTCCGTAAGTCGAGGCGCGTCGCGCTCAGCGGCGGCATCCCGAGCCAGGAGCCCATGGCGAGCTCCGGACCGCGCGGCAGCAGCGCGGCCAGCGGCCCCGCCAATGCGCTGGCGGCTTGCCAGAGCTCCCCTGGGCGCGGCACGACGACCTCCGCGAGCACGCTGCTCGGCCGCGCCGGTGGCGGCGGCGGCACGAACGCGCGCTCGGGTTCGCTCTTGTGACACGACGTCAGCGCGAGGCTCAGGGCCAACGCCAAGGCGCTGCGCGGCGAGCGCCGCGCCTTCGCGGCGCTGCCCGAGCCCGGCCAGCTCTCAGAACGGAATGTCGTCGTCCCCGCCGCCATAATCGCCGTCGTCGTACCCGCCACCGCCCCCACTCGGAGCGGCCGGGCCGTGATCGTCGCCGGGAGGACCACCGTAATCGTCCGACATGCCGCGCGAGCCGCCTCCGCCGCGCGAGCCGCCGGCCAGGATGATGTTGTTGGCCACCACCTCCGTCTTGTAACGCTTGTGACCTTCGCGGTCGTCGTAGCTCGAGGTGCGCAGGCCACCTTCGATGAAGACCTTGGAGCCTTTGGACAGGATCTTGTTCAAGGCTTCGGCGCGCTTGCCCCAAACCACGACGCTGTGCCACTCCGTGCGCTCCTGCCGCACGCGGTTGCGATCGAGGTAGCTCTCGCTCGTCGCGATACGGAGTTTCAACACGGCCTGCCCACTCGGAGTCATTCGCAGCTCCGGATCGGCGCCCAGGTTGCCTAGCAGCATCACGCGGTTCAGACCATCGGCCATCGTTGGCTCTCCTTAGAGACCGGGATGTGGCCCGTCAGCGCCATGGAAGTCAAGGTGCTCGGACCGGAGCTGTCCGCGCTGACGGGTGCCGCGGTCGAAGGCCGCGATCACCAACGACTAATCGCTCAGGCGTCGCCGCCCGCTTCGAGCTCGGCGAGCATCTTCTTGATCTCGTCGCGGAGCTCCAGGAGGGCGCCGCGCGCGCGTAGGGGCAGCTGCTCTTGCTCCCGCGGCGGCGCCTCGGCCTCGGCCGCGGACTCGCGCAGGCGCCGGCGCGCCCCCGCGATGGTGAAGCCGTGCGTGTAGAGCAAATCTTTTACTTTGAGCAGCTTGTCCACGTCTCGGCGTGAGTAGATGCGCTGCCCTTTTCGCGACTTCTGCGGTCGTATCGAGCGAAACTCCGTCTCCCAATAGCGGAGCACGTGCGGCTCGACGCCGACGATCTGCGAGACTTCGCCGATCCGATAGTAGAGTTTTACCGGCAGCTCCGCTTCGTCGGACACGGCTCGCTCCCTGCTCGAATGGCGCTCAGGTCGCGTCGCCCGCGACGCTCGCGTTCGACGGCTCGTTCGCTGCGTGCTCCTCGTTCAGCGCTTGCTTTAAGAGCTGACTCGCTTTGAAGTTGAGCACGCGCCGCTCGGTGATGACGATCGGATCCCCCGTTTGAGGATTGCGACCTTGTCGCTGCCGCTTGTCGCGCAACACGAAGTTACCAAAACCCGAGATCTTGATCTTCTCGCCGCGACCCAGCGTCTCCTTCATGGTCTCGAACACGAGATCGACGAGATCGGCGGACTCTTTCTTCGAAAAGCCACCGAGTCGCGTGTAAACGGCCTGCACGATGTCGGCTTTGGTCATCGGGGTTCTGTCCGTCCCCGGGTCCTCCGAGAGCCGGCCGGCTCCGCGGGCGGCCCCGGCCGCTCGTCGCATAGTAGCGCGCCGCATCTGGAAGTCCATATGTAACCCCAGGCGCGGCGCGCTCGCGCTCGCTCGGTCAGGCGGTCGAGTAACGTCCGGCGCTCTGCGTCAGGCAGCGCGCGCCATATCGGCCGAAGCGTCGGCGTTCGTCTCCGCGAGCGCCGGCAGCCGAGACTCGCGGCCGAAACGCTCGCGCACGACGAGGACGGCGACGTAGGTGTAACCCGCACAGAAGATCGCGGCGAAGGGAGCCGCTAGCCAGTGGCCGGTCTCGAGCGCGGCCACGATGCTCGCGGCGTTCACGGCGGCGAGCGCGATTTCGGCGAGCGGTAGCTTCGACGATTGCCGGTAACGACCCACGGCCGAGCCTCGCTTGGGCGTGCGCACGAACTCACCGGCCATGGAGCTCAGGCCATCCAGCACGGCGCGAGTCAAATGCGGCGCCAGCCCGGCGCCGATCGCGATCAGCGCGGGCAAGCGCTGGATCGCGTTCCACGGCGAGCGCCCCTGCGAGACCTCAGCCATGGCGTAGAAGCTCGCCAGTGAGCCGGTCGTGCCGATGCAGAGCGGCAGATCCAAGAGCAGCAGCGTGCGCAGATCGCTCGCCGGCATGAACAGCAACGACGGCAGCAACACCAAGCTGAGCAGCACCATCATCGGGTACGCGAAATGAGGCAGCATGTGGAACGCCGCCTCGATGCGCTGCGAGAGCGGCAGATCGGCGCGCAGCACGCGGCCCAGCAGCTTGCGCGCGGTCTGCACCGTGCCCTTCGCCCAACGGTACTGCTGAGCCCGAAACGCGGTCATGTCCTCGGGCAGCTCAGCGGGCGTGCTGACGTCTCCGCGGTAGACGAAGCGCCAACCCGCGAGCTGCGCGCGGTAAGAGAGATCCAGATCCTCGGTCAACGTGTCGTGCTGCCAGCCGCCCGCCTCGTCGATCGCGCGCCGGCGCCAGATGCCGCCGGTGCCCGAGAAATTGAACATACAGCCCGTAGCAAAGCGCGCGCGGTTCTCCACCATGTGGTGCCCGTCGAGCATCAGCGCTTGTACGGAGGTGAGCAGGGAGGCCGAGCGATTCAGGTGGTCCCAACGCGTCTGCACCATCGCGATGCGCGGATTGCGAAAGTGGCCCACCACCTCGCGCAAGAACGAGCGCTGCGGAATGAAGTCTGCGTCGAAGATCGCGATCAGCTCGCCCTTCGCGCTAGCCAGGCCGTAATCGAGCGCGCCCGCCTTGTAGCCGTGGCGATCGGGGCGACGCACGTAGACGGCGTCGATGCCGCGCGCCCGCAGCCCCTGCACGGCCGCCGACGCGATCGTCGCCGTCTCGTCGGTCGAGTCGTCGAGCACCTGGATCTCCAGGCGATCGGCGGGGTAGTCGATGGCGCCGGTGGCCTCGATCAGACGGCGAGCGACGGTGGCTTCGTTGTAGAGCGGCAGTTGCACGGTCACGCGCGGGAACTCCGCCTCCGCGCCGGGCTCGACGCGCGCGCAGAGCTCCAGCAGGCGCTTCTTGTGGCGCATGCAGGCGAACGCGAGGTGAGCGCGGTGCACGCCGTACGCCGAAAGGACCAGCAGAATGCTGCAGTAAAGAACCAAGAGGGCGACGACCATTGCGGATCGGGTAACACCCGCCCTGGAGCCAATTGTCACCGACTTGTAAAACGTTGCATTTTCGTGTCGTTACGATGACGCCCGGGCGCTGCGCGCGGCTCCCCCGCGCCGCGTTTTCAGGCTAAATTTCGGCCTTTTCTCTCAGTACCCGATGTCAATCTCTTTGTGAGAAGACGCAGAATTTGGCCTCTGAGCCGGCGGTGACGCCGGCCTCGCTGGAGGCTTCAGAGCGGGCGCCGCGGCAGGCCTCGCTGCTGCGCCGGCGCTCGCAGCCGTTGCGCGGCTGGCAGCGGACGGTAGCGATTCGGCACGGGGCGGCGTGGTCGAGCTGCTCGGCTGCGGAGGAGCGTCGAGCGGCCTGGCGCTCTGCGTCACTAGGGGGGTGGGCGCAGCGACGCTCGCCGCGGGTGCGGTTGCGGGAGTCGCCGTGCCCTCCGCGAACGTCGCGGCGGCGTCGACCGAAGGGGCGCTGGGCGCGCCGCCGAGCACGCGGCTCAACGCGAACAGACCAGCGCCCAACACGACCAGGGCCGCGCCGGCGGAGTAGAGCAGCGCGCCCGAGCGGCGCGATCCGAGCGCGGGCGTGGTTTGCGAGAGCGGTGCGCCCGTGGCGGCCGCCTCGGGGAAATCAGCGATTGTCTCCGGCGCGATGGGGCGCGGCTCGGTGACGGCCTGCGCCGCGTGCGGTCCGGTGCCGAGCGCGCCGGAGAACTCAGGCATCTCAGCGCTGAAGGGCAGGCCGCGCAGGCTCACACCCGCCACCGCGCACAGCGAAGCGCTGAACTCCTGCACGGATTGAAAGCGCTGCTGCGGGTCACGCGCGAGCGAACGCTGAATGAAGGCGTCGAAGCCGGGCGGCACGTCCGGCGCGACGCGCGACGGCACGGGAATGGGCCCCGTGCACAGCTTGACCAGCAGATCACCGATGGCTTCGCCGTCGAACGGCAGCTCCCCCACGATGGCGCGATATGCGATCACGCCGAGTGACCAGATGTCAGTGCGTTGATCGACGCTGCGCAGGCCACGCGCTTGCTCGGGGCTCATGTAATAGGGAGTTCCCAGCACGGAGCCGGTGCGCGTGGCCGACGACGGCCCCAGTGAGCCGTCGGTGAACTTGGCGATGCCGAAGTCCACGACCTTCGCGACGTCGGTGCCGTCTTCGTCGTCCCACACCAAGAAGATGTTCTCGGGCTTGAGATCGCGGTGCACGATGCGCGCCGCGTGCGCCTTCGCCAGCGCGCGGCACACCTGCTGCAGAATCAGCGCGACCTGCTTGGCCGGCAGCCGCCCCACGCGCTCGAGCCGGCGATCCAGCGGCTCGCCCTCGAGATACTCCATCACGATGAAGGGACGTCCATCGGCGGTGACGCCGTGGTCGTACACCTCCACCACGTACTTGCTGCGCAGCGCGGCCGCGGCGCGCGCTTCATTCTCGAAGCGGCTGCGCGCCTCGACGCTGTTGGCGTGCTCGGCGTCGATGAATTTGATCGCGACGCGCGTCCCGAGCGTGGCGTGCACGCCTTGCCACACTGAGCCCATGCCCCCGCGCCCGAGCAGGCGCTCGAGCTGATACTTGCCTGCGACGAGCGCTGGCGGCGGTTCGACGAGCTCGGACAACAGCGCCGCAGAATACCCGGCTTCAGCGACCTTCGCTATGAAAGACTGAGCCGCAGCGGCGGCGCTGCTACGCCGAGATTCTCACTGCGCGTCGCTCCGCAGGAAGTTCCGCCAGCACGCGATCGATGAGCCCCTCTCGGAGGCCTCCAGCGGCGATGTGAAGGGTCGGAATACCGAGTCGACGCACCAGCGCGCTCATCACGGCAACGCCCAAGCCTAGAGTTTCGGAACGAGCCAGGTCGACCCCACGCTCGACGAGGCGCTCTGCGCTCATTTCAGCGAGCTCCTGCGCGACGCGGCGCAGCTCGGCGGCGGAAACAGCGCTCGTGCCCGCGCCCATGAATTTGCCGACAGCGCGCGCGCTACCGCCCGAGAACAGCCAGGTCTCTGGTCTAAACGACGACAAGCGCTCGGCCGCTCGGGAGCTCTCGGCAAAGACGCGCGCCGCCACGCGTGTCGCGAGCGCGCCTTTCAGCGCCGGGCTCACGCGCGCCGCCTCACTGGCGAGCTGCTGCGCGAGCCGCAGAAAGCCGAGCTCCAAGCTCTCGACGTGCTCGACGCGGTCGCCCTCGCCCACCGCCAGCTCCACGGAGCCGCCTCCGACGTCGATGACCGCCTTCCTCCCGGCCGTCCCCGTGAAGCTGTGGCACGCTCCGCGAAAGACCAGCCGGGCCTCTTCGTCACCGGAGAGCAGCTCGACGCGTAGCCCGTAGCGCGCCTGCACCGCGTCGCAGAACTCTCGACCGTTGCTGGCGTCTCGCAACGCGCTGGTCCCTGCTGCGATGAATCGCTGCGCCAGACCAGCTCGCGCGACCGAGACCATCCGGCCGACCGCATCGAGCGCCCGCTCGAAGGCGTCCGCGCGCAACCTGCCGTGCTGCTGGACCTCGGCGCCCAGCCGCAGCACCTCGCGGTGCGAGCCGAGCTTCGTCAGCGGTTCGCCGGGCGCGGCGCGCGCGACCAGCAAGTGGAAAGAGTTGGACCCCAGGTCCATGGCTGCAATGTGCATTTGTCAGCCACTCTGCGGCCCGCGAAAGGCGTTGGGGCGCCCATCCGGTGGCAGATTAGTGACATTTTTCGCGTAGCGACGCAGAAGCGCGCCGGAGAGCGGGTGTTAGGCTGCTCGCCCTCAATGGCGACCGAGTTGTTCCCCGCTGGTGCCCCGGACGTTTTGTACCTCGTCGATCTGTCGAGCTACGTCCTGCGCGCGTATCACGCCATCGCTCCGCTCTCGAGCCCGTCCGGTGAGCCAACCCACGCCGTTCACGGCACGGTCGCCATGCTGGAGCGCCTGTTGCGCGAGCGGCGCCCGGCGCTGTTCGCGATCGCGATGGATAGCGGGCGGCTCACCTTCCGCAAAGAGATCTTCGACGGCTACAAAGCGAACCGCCCGCCCGCGCCGGAGGATCTCAAGCAGCAGATCGAGCGGCTCGAGCAGATCGTGCGGGCCTTCAACGTGCCCATCCTGAAGTTCGACGGCGTCGAGGCGGATGATCTGATCGCGACCTGCGTGCGCCAAGCGCACGCGCAGGGCGTGCGCGTGGTGGTGGTCGCAGCGGACAAAGACCTGATGCAGCTCGTCGCGCCGGACGTCGTCTTGTACGACACCATGCGTGACCGCGTGTTCGGCGTCAGCGAGGTCGAAGAGCGCTTCGGCGTGCGCGTCGCGCAGCTGCGCGATTTCTTGGCGCTGACCGGCGACAGCTCGGACAACATCCCCGGCGTGCCCAGCGTCGGCCCGAAGACGGCCAAGGACCTGCTGCTCGAATACGGCACGCTGGAGGGCATCTACGAGCGGGTCGACACCGTGGCCCGCAAGGGCTTGCGTGAAGCGCTGATCGCCAACCGCGACCAGGCGTTCTTGAGCCAGCGGCTCGTTACCCTCAAGGATGATTGCGCCATCACGTTCTCGGCGCCCGAGTTTCGGCGGAGAGGACGCGACGTGAACCGGCTGCGCGAGCTGTACGCCGAGCTCGGCTTTCATCGCCAGCTCGCCGCGCTCGACAACGAGCCGGCGCCCGCCTCCGACGTCACCACGCGAGAAGACGTGCCGCCACCGGCGATCAGCAGTCCGCCACCCGCGATCAGCGCCACGCCCGTCTTACTGCGCGACGCCGAGGGCCTGGCGGAGGTGGTCGCCGCCGCGCAAGCGCGTGGCCTGCTCGCCGTGGAGGCGTTCAGCGATCAAGCGACGACGAGCCCGGGGCGCTTGGTCGGTATCGCGCTCGCCGTCGAGCCGGAGCGTCCCTTCTATTTGCCGCTCGCCCACCGCCAGCTGGCGAGCGGCCCGCAGCTCGCCTTGTCCGAAGCGCAGCGCGTGCTCGCCCCCGTGCTCGCGGATCGCAACGTGCGCAAGCTGGGCCTCGACCTCAAGCGCAGCGCCGTCGCGCTGCGCCGCGTCGGTCTGCCGCTCTCCGGCCTGGCCTTCGACGCCGGGCTGGCGAGCTATTTGTTCGATCCGGAGGCGCGACACGATCGCGACTCGCTCGCCAAGCGTGAGCTCGGCATCGTCGCGCAAGCCTACGAAGAGCTCACGCGCCGCGGCCGCACCAAGCTGGCGTTCGACGAGCTGGCGCCCGACGAGGTGCTCTCTTACGCGGCCGCGAGCGCGCAGTACGCGCTGCTGCTCGAGCAGCGCATGCTGCCGCGCATGGCGGAAGAAGGGCTCGGCAAGCTGTTCGAAGAGGTGGAGCTGCCGCTGACCGAGCTGCTCACCGACCTGACGCTGGTCGGCGTGCGCATCGATACGGACATCCTCAGGGGCATCGGGCAAGACTGCGAGCGCGAGCTCGCCGCGCTCGAGAAAGAGGCGCACCGCGTGGCCGGGCGCGAGTTCAACGTGAACTCCCCGCGCCAGCTGGAGACGTTGCTGTTCGACGATTTCGGGCTGAAGCCGCTGAAGCGGACCAAGACGTCGCGCTCCACCGACGCGGCGACGCTGGAGGCGCTGGCCGATCAGCACGAGTTACCACGGCTGATCTTGGAGATTCGTCAGCTCTCGAAGCTGAAGGGGACGTACATCGACGCTTTGCCCGCGCTCGTGGACAAGCAGACCAGCCGCGTGCACACCTCCTGGGAACAAAACGTGGCCGCCACCGGTCGCTTGTCCTCGAGCGATCCCAACCTGCAGAACATCCCGATCCGCACCGAGCTCGGGCGTAAGATCCGCGCCGCCTTTACGGCGCCGCCCGGCTGCGAGCTGGTCAGCGCCGATTACTCGCAGATCGAGCTGCGCGTGCTGGCGCACCTGTCGCAAGATCCGGTGCTGCTCGACGCGTTTCGCACCGGGCAAGACATCCATACGCGCACCGCGATGGAAATCTTCGAGCTCGACGCGGCGCAGCTCACGCGCGAGCATCGCACGCGGGCCAAGGCCGTCAATTTCGGCGTCATTTACGGCCAAGGAGACAGCGGGCTGGCCAAAGTGCTGGGCATCCCGCGCACGGAGGCGTCGAGCTTCATCGCGGCGTATTTCCGGCGCTACGAGGGGGTGCGCAAGTTCATGAACGAGACGCTGGCGCGGGCGCGCGCCGGAGAGGCGGTGAAGAGCTTGCTCGGCCGGCGCCGGCTGGTGCCGAACATCAACAGCGCCAACCGCGCCGAGCGCCTCGCCGCGGAGCGCATCGCCATGAACATGCCGATCCAAGGCACCGCGGCGGATATCCTGAAGCTCGCCATGCTGGCCTTCAGGGAGCCGGTGACGCCGGGCACGCGCATGGTGCTCACCGTGCACGACGAGCTGGTGTTCGAGGTGCCCAAAGACGAGGTGGAGAGCGCGATGGCGATCATCCGCGAACGCATGGAGAACGCCGTGTCACTAGCCGTTCCGCTGCGCGTCGACGTCGGTCACGGCGCCGACTGGAACGCCGCGCATTGAGCCCGCGCGATGCTGCTCGCCAAGGGCCCCGACGGCGCGCGTATCCGGCCGGCGCCGCGCGCGCGGGCGGCCTGCGCGCAGTGCGGGGGCGAGGTGGTCGCGAAATGCGGCAAGCTCGTGAGCTGGCACTGGGCGCACCGCAGCGCGGACTGTGACGCCTGGTCCGAGGGTGAGACGGAGTGGCACCTGGAATGGAAGCGCGCGGTGCAGGAGTCCGCGTGCGAGGTCGTGATCGGCGCGCATCGCGCCGACATCCGCAGCCACGCCGGGCTCGTCGTGGAGCTGCAACACTCGAGCATCGATCCTGCGACGATCAGCGAGCGGGAGTCCTTCTACGGCGAGATGGTGTGGCTGTTCGACGCGCGCCGCTACGACCTCGTGCTCTACCCGCGCGGCGCCGAGCTGTCTTTTCTGTGGGCTCACCCGCGCAAGAGCTTGCTCGCGGCGCACAAGCCCATGCACTGGGATCTCGGTCACGGCTTCGTGCTGCGCTTGACGGAGCTGACGCCGAGCTCGCCGCTCGGCGGCTTCGGCGGCAGCGGCGTGCTGCTCGACGCCGCCTGCTGGGCGTCGCAGGCGTTCGGAACCGCCGCGCTCGAGCAGGTGCACCGCGCGGCGCGGGCCCGCGCGTCTCGCGTCAGAGACGCGCTCGAGCTCGCGCGCGAGATACTGCGCCAGCGGCCGGCGCTCGGCCTGGACGGCGCCACGCTGCAAGCGCTCGAGCGGCTGGCGCTCGAGGGCGTCACCGCATTGCCGCGCGCTACTCCTTAGGAACGTGGCGGAGCGCCAGCGAGTTCATGCAATAGCGCAGCCCGGTGGGCGGCGGCCCATCTTCGAAGACGTGGCCCAAATGCCCGTCGCAGCGGCCGCAGCGCACCTCCACGCGACGCATGCCGTAGCTGCGATCTTCGATGTTCACGACCGAGTCCGGCGCGACGGGACGGGTAAACGACGGCCAGCCCGTGCCGGACTCGAACTTCGTGCCGGACTCGAACAGCGGGTTGTCACAGCCCGCGCAGACGTACGTCCCGGGCTCCTTGGTCGCGACGAAGCAGCCGCTGAAGGCGCGCTCCGTGCCGTGCTCGCGCAGCACGCGAAACTGCTCCGGCGTGAGCCGGGCCCGCCACTCTTCTTCGCTGAGAACGAGCTTTTCCATGTGCCAGGTGTACCGCGCCGCTCGCGGGCGGCCAAATGCCGGTTTCGAGCCGGCCCTCGAGACGTGCTAAGTGCCGGCACTTGCCGCAGCGAACCTCTACGGAACACGTCCCTGTGGTCGTGCTGGGAGCCGGCCTCACCGGCTTGTCCGCGGCGCGCGAGCTCGCCAAGCGCGACGTTCCCTACCGACTGTACGAGCGCGCGGCGCGCGTCGGCGGCCACGCCACCACCGACGAGGAGCGCGGCTATCGCTTCGATCGCACGGGGCATCTGCTGCACCTGCGCTCGCCCGCGCTGCGCGGCGAAATCAGCGAGCTTTTGCAGGGCGACTACGAGGTCGTCGAGCGCAACAGCCTGGTATTTTCGCACGGCGTCTACACTCGCTATCCATTCCAGTCCAACACCTACGGCTTGCCCGCGGACGTCGCCTTCGAGTGCGTGCTCGACTTCGTGCGGACCCAGCTCGAGCCGGCGTCCGAGCCGCCGCGCAGCTTCGAAGATTTTTGCCTCACGCACTTCGGCGCGGGCTTCAGCCGACATTTCATGCTGCCCTACAACGAGAAGCTGTGGGGCGTCAGCGCACGCGAGATCACCAGCGCGTGGTGCCAGCGCTTCGTGCCGTTGCCGCGCCTGGAGGACGTGATCGCCGGCGCCGTCGGGCAGCCAGCAGCGGAGCTCGGCTACAACGCGCGCTTCTGGTATCCGCGGCGAGGTATCGGCGCCTTGCCGCGCGCGCTCAGCCGCGGACTTACCGGACTCTGCCTCGAGCGCGCGCCGCGCTCGCTGCGGCCGGCCACGCGCGAGCTCCTGTTCGAGGATCGCAGCGTGCATTACGACGTGCTGATCAGCAGCATCCCGCTGCCCACGCTGCTCGGCTTGTGCGATGTGCTGCCCGCCGAGGTCGCCCTCGCGCGCGGCCGCTTGCGCGCGACCTCCCTCTCCTATTTCGACATCGCGCTCGAGCGCCCGCCGCAGCAGCGCTTTCACTGGGCCTATGTGCCCGAGCGCAAATATCCCTTTTACCGCGTGGGCTGCTACTCGAGCTTCTCGAGCGAGATGGCGCCGCCCGGCAAGGCCAGCCTGTACGTCGAGCTCGCCGAGCGAGCGCCGCTCTCGCAGGCCGCCGCGCTGGCGCAGGTGCTGCCCGGGTTGCTCGAGATGGGCCTGCTCGCCGGCGAGCGCGACATCGCCTTCGCGCGGCTGCGCCGCTTGGAGCCGGCCTATGTCATTTACGACCACGCCTACGAAGCCGCGTTGGCCGCGATCAGCCCATTTCTCGAGTCGCTGCGCGTGATCTCGACGGGCCGCTACGGCGGCTGGAACTACTCGTCGATGGAAGACGCGCTGGTGTTCGGGCAGCAAGCCGCCGAGCGCGCCGCTCACTGGCTCGCGCGAGCGTGACCGGCGCTCGCGGCTGGCGCCTCGCGGCACGCTCAAGTAGAAGGGCGCTCCGCCCCCGCTCCGCGCTCGATGCAACGGCCCGCACCCGACGATCCGCCCCGTATTTCCGTCGTGATCCCGGTTCACAACGAAGCGGCGATCCTGCGCCCTGCGGTGCTCGCGCTGCGCGAGCAGCTCGCCCAGCGCGGGCTCGAGTTCGAGATATTGCTGGCCGAAAATGGCTCCAGTGACGCTACCGCTGCGCGCGGACGCGAGCTCGCCGCCGAGCACCGCGAGCTGCGCCTTTTGTGCAGCCCGCAGCCGAACTACGGCGCCGCGCTGCGCGCCGGCATCCACGCGGCGCGCGGCAGCGTGGTGATTTGCGAAGAGATCGATCTGTGCAACGTAGAGTTTCACGCAGCGGCGCTCGCGCTGCTCGACGGCGGCGCCGACTTCGTAGTCGGCTCCAAGCTCGCTGGCGGCGCGCGCGATGAGCGGCCGTTCTTGCGCCACGCCGCCAGCGTCGTCTACAGCCGCACGCTGCGCACACTGCTCGGCTATCCCGGCACGGACACGCACGGCCTGAAAGCATTTCGTCGCGAGCGGCTGCTGCCGATCGTGAAGTCGTGCGTGGTGGACCGCGACGTGTTCGCGAGCGAGCTCGTGATCCGCGCCTACCGCGCCGGCCTCGACGTTCGCGAGATCCCGACGCGCGTGAAGGAGCTGCGACCCCCTTCGATCAATTTGTGGAGCCGTGTGCCCAACGTGCTCGCGAGCCTCGCCAAGCTGACCTGGGCCATCCACCGCCGCGGGTGACTGACCAGGCCCATTAGTCGCGCCAGTCCTCGATGCGCCAACCGCGGCGGCGCGCGACGTATTGTAGGCGGCGATCGGGGCACACCGCGACGGGCGCTCCCACGCGCTCGAGCAACGGCAAATCGGTGATGCTGTCCGAGTAAAAGACGGCTTCTTCGAGCCGAAAGCCGAGGCGCTCGGCGAGCCGCTGGCTGCGCTCCACCTTGCCGTGGCCGTAGCACAGCGGCGGCCGCACTCTGCCCGTCAGCTGTCCGCTCGCGCCGACCTCGAGCTCGCTCGTGACCACGTGCTCGATGCCGAGCTCGGCGGCCAAGGGCGCCGCGGCGTAAACCGTGGCAGTGGTGACGATCGCCAAGTGGTGGCCCAGCGCGCGATGTTGCTCGACGACCGCGCGCGCCCGCTTGCGGACGTGCTTGAGCACCCGCTCCCGAAACCAAGCCTCGGTCTGCTGGCGCAGCTCGTCCTCCTTTCGGCCGCTGAACTCGCTCAGCGCCCGCGCGGCGATGCGCTCCGCGTCGATGATGCCGAGCCGGTACTTCATCAGCCAATACAAGACGCGCAGCAGCGCTGGCAGCCCGATCTCGCCGCGCTCACGGCGGTAGCGCGTGTACAGCAACGCCGAGTTCGTGGCGAGCAGGGTGCGGTCCATATCGAACAAGGCCGCGCGGTGTGTCACGCTGCCGTGCATAGCGCATTTGACCGCGACCCTGCAGGCCCTTCCGCTCGATCCTTTGCTCCCAGACTTGCTCTGCCAGCTGGAGCAGGCCGGCGCCGTGGTGCTCGAGGCGCCGCCCGGCGCGGGCAAGACCACGCGCGTGCCACGCGCCGTGCTGCAAGCCGGCCTCGCCGCGGACGGCGAGGTGCTGGTCGCCGAGCCGCGACGCCTCGCGGCGCGCATGGCGGCCGAGCGCGTGGCCGCGGAGCTCGGCGAGCGGCTGGGCCAGCGCGTGGGCTATCGCGTGCGCTTCGAAGAGGTGGCCGGCCGCGATACGCGCGTCTTCTACGTGACGGAGGGCGTCCTGCTGCGGCGGCTCCTGGCCGATCCCGAGCTGCGCGGCGTGGGCGCCGTGGTGCTCGACGAATTTCACGAGCGGCACTTGGAGACCGATCTGCTGCTCGCGCTGCTGGCCAAGCTGCGCAGCGGCGCGCGTCCGGACCTCAAGCTGGTGGTGATGAGCGCGACGCTCGACGCCGAGCCCGTCGCAAGCTTCCTGGGTGGTTGTCCGCGCCTGCGCAGCGAAGGTCGCCTCTTCGCGTGCGATATCGAGCACCTCCCAGCTCCCGACGAGCGGCCGCTCGAGAAGCAAGTCGTGAGCGCGGTGCGCGCGCTGACGGCGAGCGACACAGACGGTGACGTGCTGGTGTTCCTGCCCGGCGCCGCAGAAATCCGCCGCGCGGAAGCCGCGCTGGAGCCGCTCGCGCGCGAGCAAGCGCTGCTCGTCGTCCCGCTGCACGGCGATCTGCCCATCGCCGAGCAGACGCGCGCCATTTCCAAGCAGAGTCGCAGAAAGGTCGTGCTCTCCACCAACGTGGCCGAGTCCAGCGTCACCATCGAGGGCGTCACCGGCGTCGTCGACTCCGGTTTGGCGCGCGTGGCGAGCCACTCGCCGTGGACCGGCCTGCCGCGCTTGGAGGTGGCCAAGATCAGCCGCGCTTCGGCCATTCAGCGCGCGGGACGCGCCGGACGCGTGCGCCCTGGACGCGTGCTGCGTCTCTATACCAAAGGGGATTTCAGCGCGCGGCCCGAGCACGACACGCCCGAGATCGCGCGCGCCGATTTGACCGAGGCGCTGCTCGTGCTGCACGGCGCGGGCATCGCGCAGCCGGAAGCGTTGCCCTGGCTCGAGCCGCCGCCGGCCGCGCGCCTGAGCGCGGCCGAAGAGCTGCTGCGCGCGCTCGGCGCCCTGGATGACGCACAACGGCTCACCGAGCTCGGACGCCGGATGTTGAAGCTGCCGCTTCACCCGCGCCTCGCGCGGCTGTTCGTGGAAGGCGAGCGGCGCGGCGTCGCGGAGGAAGCCGCGCTGATGGCGGCGCTGCTCGGAGAGCGCGACATCCGCGCCCGCGCGCGCGCCGATTTCGGCGCGCCGCGCGCCGCCGCCGATACCGTGACCGGTCCCTCGGACGTGCTCGAGCTGGTCGACACCTTCGAGCTCGCGCGCGCGCTCGATTTTCACCCCGGACGGCTCGCCAGTCACGGGCTGGAGGTTCGCAGCGTGGAGGCCGTGCGTCGCGCGGAGCAGCAACTGCTGCGCGGGTTGCGGCGCGGAGCGGCGCGCGCCCCGGCGCCGCCCCCAGCGCAGCGCGAGGAGGCCCTGCTCATCGCGGTCTTGACCGGCTTCGTGGATCGTCTGGCCAAGCGACGCAAAGCGGGCGCACCCGAGCTGCTGCTGGCCAGCGGCTCCAGCGCGCGGCTGGCGCCGGAGAGCGTCGTGCGCAACGAGGAGCTGCTGGTCGCTGTCGACGTCGAGCAGCGCGGCGGCAAGAGCAGTGAGGGCGTCGTACGCCTGGCCAGCGCCATCCGCGCCGAGTGGCTGCTGGAGCTGTACTCGGAGCGCTTGTCGTTGAGCGAAGAGCTGAGCTTCAACCCGGAGAAGGAGCGCGTCGAGCGTTTCAGTCGCATGGCCTTCGGCAGCGTGGTCTTGGACGAGAGCCGCAGCGCGGCCTCCCCGGGGCCGGACACGACGCGCGCGCTGACCCGCGCGGTGCTGGACTACGGCGCTCAAGAGTTCTTGAAGGGCGACGCGCTGCTGACCCTCGCCGCGCGGCTCGCCTTGCTGACGCAGCACTACCCCAACGCGCAGCTCGAGCGGCTGGACGAGCAGGGCATTTTTTCGTTCGTGAGCGCGGTGTGCGAGGACTGCGTCAGCTTCGCCGAGCTGCGCGGGCGCGAGCTCGCGCAGAGCTACCTCGCGCGCCTCGGCCCGGCCGAGCGCCGCCTGCTCGAGGAGGCAGCCCCGGAGGCCGTGAGGCTACTCGGCGGGCGGCGCGTGATGATCCACTACGAAGCCGGCAAGCCGCCCTGGATAGAGTCGCGGCTGCAGGACTTCTTCGGCATGCGCGACGGCCCCAAGCTGTGCTCCGGGCGCGTGCCGCTGACGCTGCACCTGCTCGCGCCCAACGGACGCGCCGTGCAGGTCACCAGCGACCTCAGCGGCTTCTGGCAGCGTCACTATCCCGCGATTCGCCGCGAGCTGATGCGCCGCTACCCGCGCCACTCCTGGCCCGAGGACGGGCAGAACGCCGAGCCGCCGAGGCCAAAGGGCCGCTAGCGCTCACAGGCGCTGCTTGAGCCGCGCGAGCAACTGCAAGGCCTCGAGGCCATTGAGGCGATCCATATCGAGCGCTCTCAAGGTCTCGATCACTTCACGTTCAGCGCTGCTCACCGCCGCGCGCGGCGCGAAGAGATCGAGCTGGTTCTGCGCGCCGGCCTTGTTCGCCAGGTTGCCGCTGAGCTCGTGGCCACGCTGCGCCTCGAGCGTGGCGAGCAGCGCGCGCGCGCGGGCCAGCACCGACTCTGGGAGTCCCGCAAGCTTCGCCACGGCCACGCCATAGCTGCGGCTGGTCGCGCCGGCCGTGACGCGATGTAGAAAGACAACGTCCCCACCCTGCTCGCGCGCGCTCACTCCGAAGTTCGCCGCGTGGTCGCTGGCCTCCGCGAACGCGACGAGCTCGTGGTAGTGCGTCGCGAACAACGCGCGACAGGCGATCACCTCGTCGAGGTACTCGGCGACCGCCCAGGCGATGCTGAGGCCGTCGAAGGTGCTGGTGCCGCGCCCGATTTCGTCCAGGATCACCAGCGAACGGCGCGTCGCGCTGCGCAGGATCTCAGCGGTCTCGCGCATCTCGACCATGAAGGTGCTCTCCCCGCGCGACAGGTTGTCGCTGGCGCCCACGCGCGAGAGCACGCGATCGACGACGCCGATGCGCGCGGAGCGCGCGGGGACGTAGCTGCCGAGCTGCGCCAAAATCGTGATCAGCGCGACCTGGCGCAAGAAGGTGCTCTTGCCCGCCATGTTGGGGCCGGTGATGAGCCAGAGTCGCGCCTTGGCGCCCGAGAGCTCGACGTCGTTCGGCACGAAGCGGCCCGCCGCGGACAGCCGCTCGACGACGGGGTGACGCCCATCGCGGATGGCGATGGTGTCCGAGGCGTCGACGGTGGGACGTACGTAGTCGTGCCGGTGCGCGACCTCGGCCAGGCCCTGCGCCACGTCCCAGCGCGCGATGCGCGCGCCGAGCGCGCGGATGCGCTCGGCCTGCGCGGCCACCAAGGCTTGCAGCTGCTTGAACAGCGCGAGCTCACGCTCGCGGTGCAGCTCTTCGGCGTGCAGGATGCGCTCGGCGAGCTCGTCGAGCTCTGGCGTCGTGTAGCGCTCGCCGCTGGCTACGGTTTGCTTGCGCCGGTAGCTGTCCGGCACCCTGCCGGCCTGCGAGCGGCTGACCTCGATGTACCAGCCGAAGACGCGCGTGTAGCGCACCTTCAGCGTGCCCACGCCGGTCTCCTGACGCAGCCGCTGCTCGAGCTCCACCATGCGCTCGGCGCCGTTCTTCTTGAGCTCAGCCAGCTCGTCGAGCTCGGCGTCGAAGCCGGCCAGAAAGATCTCGCCCTCTTTCAGCAGCGGCGAGGGCCGCTCGACGAGCGCGCGCTGCAGCGCCGACTGCACGTCAGCGACCACGTCGAGCGGCTCCGCGGTGAGCCCCAGCGCCTGCGTCAGCTCTGGATCCGCGACCGCTTCGAGCAGCGCGACCACGCGCGCGGCCGCGGCCAGCCCGTCGCGCAGCGCGCCCAGATCGCGCGGCGTGGCTTCGCCGAGCGACGCGCGCATGGCCAGCCGCTCGAGATCACCGACGCCGCCGAGCGCCGTCGCCACCTCCGCGCGCAAGCGCGAGTGCACGACGAAGAGCTCGACTTGATCCAGGCGCCGGCGAATGCGCTCCACGTCGAGCAGCGGCGTGAGCAGTCGCCGGCGCAGCAGCCGCGCGCCGAGCGGCGTCTGCGTCGCGTCGATGGCGGCGAGCAGCGTCGCGCCGCGGCCCGCCGCGGACTCGACGAGCTCGAGGTGGCCTTGCGCGGTGCTGTCGATGAGCATTCCCTGCGCGGGATCCCAGCGCGCCACGCGACGGACGGGCAGCTCCGCGCCGGGGTTGCAGGCGCGCGCGAAGCGCAGCACGCGGGCCACGGCGCGCGACGCCCGCGCGCCACCCGCGCGCGCCTCGACGGCGAGCGGGCCCAAGGCGGCCTCCTCGTCCGCGCCGCTCAGCGGCGGATCCTCGCGCAGCGCGGCGGGCGACGCGGCGCGCAACGCGGCGAGCAGCGCGGCCAGCTCATCGGCCGCGGGCGTCGCGTCGAAGCCGACCAACAGCTCGCGCGGCCGCGCGCGCGCGAGCTCCGCGATGAGCAGCGGGACGTCCGCCGGCTCCGCCGCGCTGAGCTCCCCGGTCGAGAGATCGAGCAGCGCCAGCGCCGGGCCCGCGCGCCCGAGCTCGCAGGCCGCCAAGAAGTTGTTGCTGTGCGCGTCGAGGTGCTGGCCGTCGGTGATGGTGCCCGGCGTGATCACGCGCACCACCTCGCGCGGCACGATGCCCTTCACCTTGGAAGGGTCGGCCATCTGCTCGCAGATGGCGACTTTGTGTCCCAGCTCGAGCAGCCGCGCCATGTACGAGTGCGCCGAGTGATGCGGGACACCCGCCATCGGCACCTCGTCGGGCTTGCCGCGGTTGCGGCTGGTCAGCGTCAGATCGAGCAGCCGCGACGCGAGCACCGCGTCGTCGCCGAACATCTCGTAGAAATCGCCGAGCCGAAAGAAGACGATGGCGTCCGGGTAGGCGCGCTTCGCGGCCGCGTGCTGCTGCATCACCGGCGTCGCACGAGCGCTCATCGCTAGTTCACGGTGGGGGTCAGGATCCCGAGCGAGTCCAAGCTCACCTGCGCGAGGCCGAGCGACGCCGCGTCGACCACGCTCAGCCAGTTGAACTGCGGCAACGGCTGCAACACCTTGGGCGACACGGAGTTGGAGATGGCGGAGAGATCCACGCGCATGACCGAGAAGCCGCCCAGCGTCTGCCAGTAAAACTCCATGTCGCGCACGCTCTCGTGCGCGCCGCGGTAGATCGCGAAGCGCTCGGTGGCGGTGGCGTGGATGCAGCGCGCGGCCGGCTCCGTCAGCGTCACCGGGTGCGGCGTCATGTCCTCGAGCACGCAGGCGTCGTAGCAGGTGCCGTCGGCCGTGTACTCGCAGGGCTTGCTGCTGATTTCGAAGGCGCGCGATTGGAAGAAGCGCTTGCGCGGGTTGCAATCGCGGCGACAGTTCAGGATCTTCTGGCCGTTCGCGTCCTGCTCCCACACGGGGACGATGTCGTGGCGGATGCCGCTGGCCGAACCGCGCAGCAGCCACTGCTGCCCCACGCGCAGGTAGTAACGCGCCGCCGAGGGGAAGCAGAAGCGCGCGAGATCCAGCCTGCGCTTGGCCTCCTCTTGGTGCGCCTGATCCTCGAGGCCGCGCGGCGCGAGCAGCAGGTTTTGTTGCTGCGCGTCGATGATGGTGAAGTCGCGATTGCGGCTCAGCTGCTGGGCGTCGAACGCGCCGAACTCGCTCACGCAATCGTCGCGCGTGAGCGCCGCGAACTCGGCCGGTGGCGACTGCCAGTAGCTATCCTCGACCGGCGGAAAGTCACCGGACAGCACCAGGTAGTCGCTGTGCTTCAGCCCGAACGTCGCCAGCTCGCGCTCGCCGGACAGCTCGAAGCGCGTGCTGGCGAGCTCGCGCATCAGCTCGATGTCCTGGACGCCGCTGTCGCAGAAGCCGATCGTGCGATCGTGGAAGCGCAGCCGCGGGTTGCCCTCGGCGTCCTGCTCCAGCTCGTCCAGGAAGCCGGCGGGCTGCTCGGGGGTGAGCTGCCCCTCGTAAGTCAGGCGCATGTCATTGGCCGGCGCGTAGGCGCGCGGCTCCACGAAGGGCAGCACGAGCGAGTTTCGATCCGCGGTGGCCGGATTGATGTCGAGGTGATTCGCCAGATCCGCGCTCGAGAACAGCGTGGTGCCCACGTACACCTCCGCGGGCAACGGCTGGCCCTTGGGATCGGGCGAGACCGTCGCCAGCATGCGCGGACGGTCTTCGGGCATGAGCTGCGCGGCTTCGGCCGGCAAGGCCAGGTTCGGCAAGGCGCCCAGCGACGGCGCGTGCACGCCGTAGCTGCCGCTGGTGATGCCCAGGTACGTCGAGCGCGGGCGGTGCGGCCGCACCATGTTGCAGCTCACCTCACCCGTGACGGTGTTGACGCCGTTCACCTTGAACTCGTTGCCAGGCACGACGGGATCGTTGAAGCAGCCCAAGGGATCGGGCGTCGCGTCGCTGTTCGCGGAGATCGGCCGCCGGCAAGCAGCGTCGAAGTCCTCCACGTCCACGATCGCGATCTGACCATTGCTGAGCAGCACGGTGGCGAACACGCCGCGCAGCTCGCCGGAGCGCGCGCCAAGGCTGAGATCCGCGCTCGGCCGATAGCGGGCGCCGACCTCCTGCGAATGAGCAGGATCCGGGTCGCACGCCGCGCCCACCACGACGTTGCCGGTGTTGGGATCGACCTCGGGCCGATCGCGCAGCACGAACGCGAGGTCACGCGGCGCGGCGTTGAATTGGATGCGATCGGGCGCCTCGAAGGGGATGTAGGGGGAGCCGGGCCGCACGATGGGCGTGCGATCGCTGGATCCCGGGCTCACGTCGAAGGCCATCACGCTCGCCGTGGGCCAATCGAACTGATCGATGGCGTAGACGTAGCGCTTACCCGCCGGAGTGAGCGGGCTCACCGCGACGCGGCTGGTGGTCACCACGCGATCCGGCCGATCCAGCGAGCGCGCCAGCAGCGGCGGCAGCTCACGCGGCGCGCACGGCTTCGTCACGTCGACCGCGTGCACGACCGGCGCCGTAATATCGGCCACGTACAGCGTGCCGTCGGAGAGCGAGAAGCCCGCGGGCGTGGCGCGCAGCGTCGCGGGCGGCGGCGGCAGCGGCACGGCCTGCGACGTGCACTCGGTCAAATCAGCGGGCAGCACCTGCTTCACGTCGTTCGCCGGCAGCTCGACGTTCAGCGACAGCTCCGCCTCGGGCTTGCACGCGCGGAACTCACCGGGGGCACGGTCGAGCAGGCTCTGCGCGTCGAGCACCCAAATGGCGCCCAGATCCGGCAACGAGACGAGCAATTTTCTGCGGCCTGGCGCGCCGCCTTCGCTGGTGAGGTCCGCGGGACATTCGCGCCCGGGGTCGGCCGCGGGCGGCGGCGAGACCTGCGGCCCGTCCGCGCGCTCGCACGACGCGGCGACGCTACCGTCGGCGGCCGGCGGATCGATGACCATCGTGATGGCGCCCGGCGCCACCGGCAGCGAGCACGCCGACCACGTCGTCAGATCGCGCTCGGTCTGGTCCGGCGCGGGGGCGCTGATGCAGCTCGTGGGCAACGCGTAGATGCCCGGCTTGCCCGCCTCGGCGACGCCGACGAAGCTCGCGGCGCCGCCGGGGCTCGACACCACGTGACCCGGTCGCGCGCCGATGTGCAGAAAGCCGAAGCCGGGCACGGACGGGTCGATGTCCACGAAGCCTTCGTCGGGCTGCGGCACCGCCGGATCGAGCGGCACATTGACGACCGCGACCTCTCCCGTCTCCGTTTGCGTCAGCAGCGCGAACAAGTTGCGATCGCCGCGCGCGACCGAGCCTGCGTTGCACTCCGAGAGCGGCACGCCATTGCCGGCCAGGTCGCGACAAACGTAGCTGACGTCACCGCTCGAGCGCAGCGGATGCAGCTGAACGGTGATGCTGCGCTGCGAGCAGGCAGCGAGCAGAGCGGCGGAGCCGAGAGCGAGTGTGCGCAGGCCGAGCGCTGCCCGGCCGCGAAGCGATACCTGCCACGAGCTTTTCACTTGGATGACCTGGGTGCGCTGGGCTCGCCAATGGACGCCAGCATTTTTCCGTAAGTTTGGGGGAAGCGCCGATCGAGGCTGATGAGCCCGATATAAGAGTCGGTGAAGTGCCCCACCAGCAACCAGTGGTGCACTTCGTCGATCGCCATCGCGTACGGCCCCCGTCCGGTCACGACCTCCGCCTCGACCACGTGACGCTCCGGGTCGTAGATGAAGACGCGCCGCGAGTCGAAGCAGCTCACGAACACGCGCGGCTCGCTGATAGGCTGCTCACGATCACCGCTCAGGACGTTGCCGGTGATCACGCGTGAGGGCCCGTTGCTGAGCGCGACGCTGTCATAGAAGGCGGGCAGATCACTGGTCGCGAGCTCGTTCACGGCGGGCGTGGTGCGCCCTACCAGCAAGCTTGCCGGAGAACGGCTGGCTACGTACACGTCGAGCGGTGTCGGGGCGACCTCGTTGAGACAGCTCAGCAGCGTCTCCTCTTGCTCTGCGCTCAGCCCCGAGAGGCACTCCGACGCCAGCTCCAAGCAGGTGCCCGGCGCGGCATCGTCGAACTTCGAGCACACCGTGCGCTCCAGGCAATCGGCGCCCTTGCCCACCGCTCCCAGGCAGTGGGCCTCGGCGCTGCGGCGCGCCGTGCCTTCGACGGCGAGCCCGCGCGAATCCACACCGGAAGAGTTGAGCGTGATCGGGACGAAGTTGGCCCGCGTCGCATACGGGCGATCGGGCTGCGAGAGCGCGTCGTCGAAGTAGCGCACCAGATCGACGGCGGCGGCGTTGCGGTACGTGACGAGGAAGCCCGGCGGGAACGCCGTCGCTCGCGCGTCCACGGGCGCGAAGCGCCGCACCTGCGCCAGCGCGGGCGTCGGCAGCGCGGCGATGCCCACCGGGCGAACCGGCAGGTTCGTCAGCGCGAACTCGAGCTTCACGTCGCCGCGGTCGCCACCTGCCGCGGGTTCGTCCGCTACGGCCGGCTGTCCCCATCGATTGACGAACAAGGAGAGCATGCCGCTGGTCTGATTGCTGACCAGCAGCGCGTCGCCCTCGGGGCTCGCCGCGATCGCGTACGGCTCCGGCGCGAGCCGCAAATCACGCGTGTTTTCGGCCGGATCATCGCCCGCGCGGTGCGCGCCGTCGCAGCCCCGCTCGCCGTTGTATTGGCCGCAGTCGAGGTGACCCTCGCTGTCGATGTCGAGCCAGTGCAGCGTCGCGTCGCCGCGCACGGGGATGAAGAGTCGGCCGACGCTGTCCGCGCGCGCGAACTCAGCGGGGCGCGGGCGAAAGACAACGTCGGTCGCGAAGGCGCCGATCTGCACGCGATCGCTGAACAGGGAGGCGCCGCTCGGCGGGCGTTCCGGATCGATCGCCGCGCAGCGCCCGGGGTGAAGCAAGCGCTCGCTCTCTGGCCGCTCGGGGATGCCACCGCACGGCGCCGGTGCCCCAGGGTCGACGCAAAAGTAGCTCGCTACGCCGGCGTTCTCTTCACTTGGCGCGCTATCGCAGCGCGTGCGACCGGACAGCGCCGCCGCGTCCGAGCTCGTACAGTCGCTGTCTTCGCGGCACGGCACCGGCGCGAGCCGCGCGATGGCGTCCATGTCCAGCACGCCCACCGAACCGGCGTTGTACTGAAGATCGAAGTCGCTGTTGGCGACGACGAGGTGGCGCGACCCGGGGGTAAGGGTCAGGCCTACAGGAAAGTAGATTTTCTCGAGCGGAGGCTCGATGCCGTCGCCCGCCGAGTAGCAGGCGGGAGCAAAGGCCGCGAGCGCGAGCAACGAGCGAAGAGAACGCGACCTATAAGGAGACGAGCGAAAGCCGGGACGTCGCACGGCGCGCAGCCTATATCAAGGCGCGGGAATGTCGACCCTCGGCAGCTATGGATGGGGCGCGTCAGCCCAGATCCAAAATCACGACGCCGCGTTCGTCTTCTGGCTGATCCGCGCCGGGTTCAGGCGCGGGTTGGTAGATGTCGATAGGAAGCTCTAGCCGCGGCCGATCATAGTCGCGACGGCTCTCCTCCTCCTCCCGACGGCGAATCTGGTCGATGATGAACGGAGGAAGCATGGGCAGCCTCACTTTCCACCGGGTTCTTATCGGCCCGGAGGATCTAGGGTAATTTAGCGACCCGAGAACGCCGGTCAAGCACGGGAAACGAATCTCTTACAACCTGTCGTGCCCGGCTTTCTCTTTTCATTACTACGGATCAAATTCGCTCTTGGTTAGCCCCACCCCGCACGCAGCGCAAAGAGCACGACAAAGCCGCGGTTCAGCGTGGCTTTTCCTACATCGGCAGGGCGCGCTCGGCCGAACCTTGGGCCGTTCGGCGGCGCGCGTCGTCATAGCCGCCGCTGTGTTAGCAACCACCCGTCCGGCCGCTGCGGCGTTCGAATTCAACGAAAGCGGCTGGGAAGGAGCGAGCGAGCTGCTCTCGCTGGCTCGCGAACGCCTCGGCGCGCAGCGCGTCAAGCTGGTCGCGAAGCTCGATTACTCGCAGCTCACCCCTAGGGATGGGGTTCTCATCCTCCACCCGCTGAACGAGCTCGACTACGAGGCCGTGAGCGCCTTCTTGGTGCGCGGTGGGCGGCTCGCGGTGCTCGACGATTTCGGCGTGGGGGACCGGCTTTTTCGCCACTTTCAAATCTTCAGGGTCAACGCTCCGCTACGACCGGCTGCTTCATTGCGAGACAATCCGGCCTTCGCGCTGGCCGTGCCCGCGGTTCAGTCCGTCGCCGGACAAGAGCAGAACCGTCATCCCATCGTCGCGGACGTCGAGCGCGTCGTGACGAATCACCCGAGCGCGCTGACGAACCCGAACCTCACGCCGGTGCTGACGATCCCGGCGCTCGGAGAGCCGGACGCGACGCTGGCGGTCACCGGCGTGATCAAGGGCAAGGGCCGCTTGTTCGCGATGGGCGATCCGTCCGTCGTGATCAACTTGATGCTGCGCTATCCCGGCAACCGCTCCTTCGCGCGCGGTCTCGTCGAGTACCTCGTGGAGGATGATGGCACCGGCGTGCCGCGCGGCGGCGTCCTGTACTTGCTCGCCAATCGCTTCGATCAAGCGGGCAGCAACGCCAGCACGGATCTGCTCGCTGGCGGACTGAGTCAGCTCGCGGCGACGACGAACGAGACGCTAGCGACGTGGCACCGCGAAGGCGTGCCCGCGCCGGTCGCGCTGAGCCTCGCGGCGCTCGCGGCGCTCGCGGCGCTCGGCTGGGTGGGCTTGGCCGCGCTGCGCCGCCATCGCCCGGCGCCGCCGCGGCACGCCACGGCGGCTCCACTGCTGGCTCAGGGCGGTCTGCCCGGCCGCGCCGCCATCCTCGGCGCAAGCTCGACCGACCGCGCCCTCATCATGCACGAGCTCGACGCGTTGCTGCGCGAAGAGCTGGCGCGCCGCGCCGGGCTGTCGGCCACCGCGGCGCCGGAGGTCGCCCTCGAGAAGCTGAAAGAGCGAGGCCTCGACGCAGCGCTCGCGACGCGCGCACAAGCGCTGCTGCGCGCGGCGCGCCCCGCGGTGGACGCGCTGGTGCGCCGACGGCCGAGCCGCATCAGCGCCGGCCAGGTGGCCGCACACGAGCGCCTGCTCGATCAGCTGCTTCTAGACCTCGACGGTTCGGGGACGTAGTACGACGCTCCGGCCATGGTGGCGCTTCAGGTGAACGAGCTACAAGCGGCGCGAGAGCGGCTCGCGGCGGTGCGCCGTGAAGTATCTCGGGTCTACATCGGGGACGCGAGCGCGATCGATACAATGCTGATCGCGCTGCTGGCGCGCGGGCACGTGCTGCTCGAAGGCGTGCCCGGTATCGCCAAGACGACGCTGGTGAAAGCGTTCGCGGCGGCGCTCGGGTGCTCCGTGCGGCGCGTGCAGTTCACGCCCGACCTGTTGCCGGCGGACATCACGGGCACGTACGTGCTGAACCCCAAAGACGGCACGTTCTCACTGCGGCCCGGGCCCATTTTCGCCAACGTCTTGCTCGCCGACGAGATCAACCGCGCTCCCGCCAAGACGCAGTCCGCGCTGCTCGAGGCGATGCAGGAGCACCAGGCGACGATCGAGGGCGATCGCTTCGCGCTGCCCGACCCTTTCTTCGTCCTCGCGACGCAGAACCCGATCGATCTCGAGGGCACCTACCCGCTGCCGGAGGCGCAGATCGATCGCTTCCTCGTGCGCGTGCAGATGGATTACCCGAGCGCGCGCGACGAGGTCGCCATGCTGCGCGCCCATGGCATCGCCGCGCCCGAGGCCAGCGCCATCTTGGGGCCCGCCGAGGTGTTGACCCTGCAATCGGTCGCCGCGCGCGTGCACGTCGAAGACGATCTGGTCGACTATGCCGTGGGCCTCGCGCGCTTCACCCGCGAAAATCAGCGCATCACGCTGGGCGCGTCGCCGCGCGCGTCGCTCGGCCTGCTGCGCGCCGCCAAAGCGCGGGCGCTGCTCGAAGGCCGCGCGTTCGCGACGCCCGATGACATGCGCGCGATGGCGACCCCGGTGCTCGCTCACCGGCTCATCCTGGTTCCGGAGCTCGAGGGCGATCAGCGCGCGCGCGGGCAGCTGGTGGAAGAAGCGCTCGCGCGCGTCGGTTACCGGCGCACCGCGCGCGTATAGCCCGCTCGACGCGGAGACGCTCGGCGCGGCGGGTCGCCGCTCAAGCGGCGTCGCGCAACGACGGTAGCCGCGCGCCGCGGCGGTAGGCGCCGGGCGCGACGCCGAGCGCGCGCTTGAAGGCTTTGCTGAACGCCGCCTCCGAGTCGTAGCCGACGGTCTCCGCGATTTGGGCGATCGTCGCTTGGCCGTCGCGCAGCAGGCTCGCCGCCTTCAGCATGCGCCAGCGGGTGACGTAGTGGAGCGGAGGCTCGCGCACCAGCTTCGTGAAGCGCGCCGCGAACGCGGAGCGCGACATGGCCACGCGCTGCGCGAGCTCCTGAACGGTCCAATTCAAACGCGGATCTTGGTGCACCAGCGCGAGCGCGGCGCCCACCTGCGGATCGGCCAGCGCCGCGAGCCAACCGGTGCCGTCACGACCCAGCGTGGCCAGATGACCGCGCACGATTTGAATGAAGATCACGTCCGCGAGCCGGCTCACCACCGTCTGCGCGCCGGGGCGCTCGGACGCGCTCTCGCACGACAGGATGGCGAGCGTCGGCTCCAGCCACTGCACGTTGCGCGCAAGCTCACCGCGCAAGACGATGACCTGCGGTAACACCGCGAGCAGCGGGTTGCCGCGCCGATCCTCGAACTCGATGCGACCGCTCCACAGCGAGGCGCGCTCGCCGCCACCGCCGATGCGCATGTGATGACCGCGCTCGCGCTGTCGCAGCAGCTCCGCCAGCGGAATCGACGGGCTGTCGACGCTGTCGAGCAGGGCGTGGCCATCCCCGTGCGGCATCGCCACCAAATCGCCGCGCTCGAGCTCGACCACCTGCCCGTCCTCCAGGCGCAAGCAAGCTCGCCCCTCGAGCACGACGTGGAAGCGCGCTTGGTCGCTCGCCGGGATCTCGAAGCCCCAGGGTGCAGAAGCTTCGATGCGGCCTGAACACGCAGCGCGCGCTCGAACGGTCTGCAGAACGTCCGTCAAGACATCCATGCGGGTGGCAATTACGCGCGGTAGCGTAAGAAGGTTTCGCTAGGCCCTGAGCAGGGGCTCACAATCGGCCAACCGGACAACAGTCCAGCTCGCTCCTAGCGCTCCACTTCGAGACTGATTCTGCGGGTGGGAGCCCAGCCCAGCTCGCGCTGGAGCGTGCCGATGTCGATCAGGGTATGCAGGGCGCCCGCCGGCACGCGCAGCTGCGCGTCCGGGTAACGCTCGCGAATCAGCTCAGGAAGCGGGTAGTTGCGCAGCTCCATCATCAGCGCCGGGAAGTACTGGTGGTAGCCGGGCAGCCGCTTGTCGAGCACCTGAGCGACGAGCGTCGCTGCATCCTCCATGTAGAGGTGCGCCGTACACTCCGCGAAATCGAGCGCGTCCACCGGTATCGTGCGCGGCTGCGTGAAGCGCCGGTGTAGCCACTCTGTAACGAGCATCGGAAAGCGAATCGCCGTCGCGCTGAGCCGCGGGTTGGCGAGCACCGCCAGGTGCAGCATCCGCTCCGCGAACTCCTTGCTCTGACCATAAGTGTTCATGCCCGGGCTCGCGGGCAGCTCGCTGTCGAGCGGGAGGTAGGGGATGCGCGGCGCCCCGGGCGCTGGGTGATCGCGGCGGATGGTGGCCTGCACGGAGCTCGCAAAAATGATCGTGTCCACGCCAAAATCGAGAGCCGCATGGAACACGTTAGCATTCATCGCGACATTCTCGCTCAGTAGCCGCTGCGCAGAGAGGCCGACGCCCGCGTTGGGATGATTGCCGAGATGCACGACCGCGTGGCAGCCCTCCATCACGCGATATACGAAGTGTTCATCCTGCAAGTCGCCGAGCTCCACTTTCGCCGCGACATCACGCGAGAAACGAAGGTCGGTGGCTCTGACGTCGACGTCCCGCGCGAGCAGCGCGCTGCACACGGCCTGCCCCAGCTTGCCAGTCGCTCCCGTGACCAAAACCTTCGTGTTTACGGCCATTTTGAAGCTGGGTGTGTAGCACATCGCCGATCGCGGCAGAGCGCCGCCTAAAAACCAGCTTCTTTGCTGCGGTTCTTGCGCGCGCGCGGGCGCGCCGAGCGCCGCCGCGGCGGCGTTTTCGGTAAAGATCGAGAACAACCCGCGCGGCGCTTCGCGTCACGTGCTCGAGTTAACGCTTGGCCGCCACTTTGGGAAACTTGCGTGTTATGGAGGCGAGCGACTCAGTCCTGAGCCGCCGTGAGAGGTCGAGGATGAAATTGTACACCATGAATCCAGCTGTTCGAGAGCGTGCCATCGCGATGAAGCCCTCGTGGGTATGGTTGTGCTCGGCGTTGTTCGCCGTGCTGTCACTCGTGGGCTGTAGCAAGAGCAGCGCGACGCAAGCCGGCCCGAACGATCACGGCACTCCGTCTGACAAAGTGGTCAAGCTCGCCTTCGTGACCAACAACGCCAGCGAGTTTTGGCGCATCGCCGCCGCTGGCGTGAAGAAGTACGAGAAAGAATCCAAGGTCCAGGTCGACGTGAAGATGCCGTCGAACGGCACCACCGAAGAGCAGAACCAGATCCTCGAAAACCTGGCCAGCCAGGGCTACGACGCGATCGCCGTCAGCGCCGTCGCGCCGAACGATCAGGTGCCGGTGCTGGATCGCATCGCGCAAAAGACGAAGCTTCTCACCTTCGACTCCGACGCGCCGAAGTCGAAGCGCTTGCTCTACATCGGGACCAACAACTACGAGGCTGGCAAGGCGCTCGGCGCCGAGATCGTGAAGCTGTTGCCGAACGGCGGCAAAATGGCCGTGTTCGTCGGGACGCTGTCGGCCGACAACGCGAGCCAGCGGCTGAAGGGCATTCAGGACGCCATCCAAGGCCACAACATCGAGATCGTCGACAAGCGCGAGGACAACACCGATCGCGCCAAGGCGCGCTCCAACGTCGAGGACATCATCAACGCGCACGGCGACCTGAAGCTGGTCGCGGGGCTGTGGTCCTACAATGGCCCGGCCATCGCCGCGGCCATCGAGGCGCTCGGCAAGAAGGGCAAGGTCCTCGCGGCCGTGTTCGACGAAGAGGACGGCACCCTGAACGCCATCGCGAACGGCTCGGTCACCTGCACGGTGGTGCAGAAGCCGTTCCAGTTCGGCTACCTATCGAGCAAATGGGCGCACGAGCTCGCCACTAAGGGCGACGCGGCGATGGCGGCGATGCCGGCGTCCCGAGCGGTCGACACCGGCGTCGAGATCATCAACAAGGACAACGTCGCCGAGTTCCGCGCCAAGCTCGCCGAGTTGAAGAAGCAGTGACCGCGAAACGCTTACTCACGATGCGCGGGATCACCAAGCGCTTCCCCGGTGTGGTGGCGCTGAAGGGGGTCTCGCTGACGCTCAATCCCGGTGAAGTGCTCGCGCTGATGGGCGAGAACGGCGCGGGCAAGAGCACCCTGATGAAGATCCTCGGCGGCGCTCAGCCGCCGAACGAGGGCGTGATCGAGATCGACGAGAGTCCGGTCGAGCTCTCCAGCGTGCGGGAGGCCAAGCGCCTCGGCATCGCGCTGATTCATCAAGAGCTGATGTTGGCGCCGAACCTCGACATCGCCGCCAACATCTTCCTCGGCAATGAGCCCGGCGGCAAAGCGTCGTTGCGCCCCTTGGCGCGCCTCGACATGAAGCGCCGGGCGGAGGCGCTGCTCGCCCGCGTCGGCCTAGAGATGCCGGCGACCACGCCCG
Organism: uncultured Sorangium sp.; assembly: GCA_966250485.1. Classification (GTDB taxonomy): domain Bacteria; phylum Myxococcota_A; class Polyangia; order Polyangiales; family Polyangiaceae; genus PMG-095. The sequence continues at coordinate 40,880 of CBINHN010000046.1, forward strand.
TCTCGCAGCTGACCGCCGGTCAAATGCAGATGGTGGAGATCGCGAAGGCGCTGGCCCTGAACGCGCGCATCATCATCATGGACGAGCCGACCTCGTCGCTGACGGCCGCCGAGTCCCAGCACCTCTTTCGCATCATCCGGCAGCTGAAAGAAGACGGCATCGGCATCGTCTACATCTCCCATCGCATGGAGGAGGTGTTGGCGCTGGCGGACCGCATCACGGTGCTGCGCGACGGTTCTTACGTGGGCGACCTGTCGCGCGCCGAAGCGACGCACGACAAGGTCGTGGCCATGATGGTGGGCCGCGAGCTGAGCGCGCAATACTTCCCCGACAAGCCGGCGACCGCGGCGCATGAGCCGCTGCTCGTCGTCGAAGAGCTGCTGGTGCCGGGCGCTCCCGACGGCGTCTCCTTCACCGCGCTGCGCGGTGAGATCCTGGGCTTCGCCGGGCTCGTCGGCGCCGGCCGCACCGAGCTGATGGAGTCTATCTTCGGCGTGCACCCCGCGCTGGCGGGCAAGATGACGCTGGCGGGGCAGCCCTATATGCCGCGGCGAACGCGCGACGCGATCGCCCGCGGCGTGTACCTGGCGCCGGAGGATCGCAAGCGGCACGGCCTGGTGTTGCCGATGGACGTGGCGCAGAACACCTCGCTCCCGAACATCGGCAGCTATAACCCGTTCGGGTTTTTGGATCGCCGCCACGAGCGCGAAGTGGCGCTGGCCGAGATGAAGCGGCTGCGCACCAAGGCGCACAGCCCCGAGCAGCGGGTGATCAACCTGTCCGGCGGCAACCAGCAGAAGGTCGTGCTCGGCAAGTGGCTGGCCATGAACCCCAAGGTCCTGATCTTGGACGAGCCGACGCGCGGCATCGACGTCGGCGCCAAAGCGGAAATCTATCGACACATGGCCGCGCTCGCGGCCGAGGGCATCACCATCCTGATGGTGAGCTCGGACATGGAAGAAATCATCGGCATGAGTGATCGGGTGTTGGTGATGCACGAGCGCCGCATCAAGGGCTTGCTCGGGCGTCACGAGCTCACGCAAGAGCGCATCGCGCGCCTCATGACCGGCAAGATCGAGGAAGACGCAGCATGAGACGCGAGCTCGGTATGAGCATTGCCCTGGTCCTGATGTGCCTGGGCCTATGGATTTCGAACCCTGACTTCTTGGGCCAGTCGAACGCGATCAATACGCTGCGCCAGATCTCGATGCTGGGCATCTTTTCGATCGGCATCGCGTACGTGATCATCGCCGGCGGCATCGATCTATCGATCGGCTCGCTGATCGGGCTCACCGGCGTGCTGATCGCCAAGTTCTCATCGAGCGCGCCGGGCAGCTTCGGCTGGTCGTTGTGGGCCGGCATTCCGCTGGCGCTGCTGGTCGTGCTGCTGCTGGGCTTGATTCAGGGGCTGCTCATCACGCGCCTGCAGCTGCAGCCGTTCATCGTCACGCTGGGCGGCATGCTGCTGATCCGCGGCCTGTCGCAGACGATCGTGGAAGGCGGCACGCTGAGCCTAGGCGGCTCTCCGCTGCTCAACCTGGCGAACGGCGGCGTGCTGAACGTCGGCGGCCAGCCGCTGTTGCCCTATCCGCTGCTGATATTCTTGGCGGTGATCGCCGTCGCCACGCTGGTCTTGCACTTCACCGTGTTCGGCCGCTACGTGTTCGCCATCGGCGGTAACCGCGACGCGGCGGAGTACTCCGGTATCAACGTGACGCTGGTGGAGACGTCGACGTACGTGATCTCCGCGGGCCTCGCCGGCGTGGCCGGCATCTGCTACGCGGCCTACATCGGGCAGATGTCGCAGCAGGTCGGCATTGCGTACGAGATGTACGCCATCGCCGCGGCGGTGCTGGGCGGCTGCTCGCTGCGCGGCGGCGAGGGCACCGTGCTGGGCGTGATCATCGGCTCGGCGGTGATGCGCGTAATCGACAACGGCATCAACATGTTCCAGCTCTTCTACTCGGACGCCGACGGCATTCGCCGCATCTGGCGCCTGAACCCGAACTGGACGTTCATCATCATCGGCGGCGTCATCCTCGTCGCGGTGGTGCTCGATCAAATCGTGCACATCGTGCAGGCCAAGCGCCGCGTGCGGCGCGCGGGAGCGGCGCTAGAGGCGGCGCCGGTCTCCCCAGCCGCCGACAGCCCGCCCGCGCAAGAACAGGCCTGAGTCGTCAGGCGATGCCGGAGCGGGTCACAGCTCCGGCATCAGGAACGCCTGCGAGAACGTCACGAAGACCGCTCCGGGCCAGGTGTTGCGCGCGTCGAGCAGCGGGAAGCCCCAATCTGCGCGCAGCACCATGCGGTCGACCTGCGGGAACAGGATGCGTAACCCAACGCCGACCGACTCTTTCCAGTGCAGCGCCTGGAAGTCGTCACCGGCCGCGCCGACGTCGTGGAAGGCCGCCAGCCCGCACTGCGCCGACAAGATGTCTACGCCGCGCGTGCGCAGCTCCGTGTTCAGCGCGACCACGTTGGCGCCGCGCTGCTCGGTGTTGCCAGCCGCTTCGGTGTCGGCCGCAGGATAGCCGCGCAGGCGCCCCTCCCCTCCGAGCGCGCTCTTCAGCCGCAAGTAGTTGCGGAAGCGGTTCTCCGCCAAGCCGTCGATGATGAAGCGGCCGAAGCCGAGCCGCGGCGTGGCGAGCCGGAACGCGCCGGTCGCCAGCGCGTGGCTCTGCTCCGGCCTCGAGATCTGCGCGTTGATGGAGCCGAGCACGCGCAAGAGCCCGTCGCCGAGCGGCAGCGTGTAGCCCGCGCCGGCAAGGATGCCGAGCAGGTCGCGCGTCGAGCCGAGCGCCCGCGCTGCCGGAAATATCTTGAGCACCAGCGACGGCCCGAGGCGAAAGTCTTCCTGCAGGCCCAGCGTCTCGAGCTCGATGGTCTGCAAGAAGTCGTTGTCGTACAGCCGAAAGCTCACGTAAGGGCTGATGCGCGTATCGCTGATCGGGATCTCCTCGCGCTCGAAGTACGCTCTCACCGCGGGCGGCACGTCCGCCGGCGCGCGCGAGCGATTGGCGCGGCGATCGACCTCGATGCCGACGCTGAAGTCTCGTTTGTGACGCACGCCGAAGGAGCGCGTCACGTTGGTCGAGCCGGTGTAGAGCTCGCGCAAGTACGGCAAGAGGAAGCTGTCGCCGTCCTTGCTCAGCAAGCGCACTCGTTGCAGCCCGTAGTCCCACGCCAGCTGCGTCGCGTAGGTCCAGCGTTGGTGCTCGGAGTAGCGCGGCAGGCCATAGCTGAAGCTGCCGAAGGTGCCCTCGTAGCGGTTGGTCTCGCGGTTGAAGGTGAGGCTCGCCGAGGCGGTGCCGGCCAGGCGCGAGCCCGCGATGCGGCTGTGCGAGGCGAGAAAGCCGAGCGAGTAGGTGCTGCGCCGGAGCACGAAATAGCCGCCGATATTGGTGTGCAAGCCGGCGAGGTTCGACTCGGTCGGATTCAGCAGCAGGTACGTGAGCCCGTCCGGGCCGTACTGGAAGTTGTGGTTGAGCCGCAGGCTCCACACGTCCTTGGTGATCACCAGCACGCGCACGCGGCTCGGATCGCGATCGCGCACGGCGACGATCAGCACCAGCGAGAGCTGGATCGTCGATTTCAAGTTGCGCGCCGACTCATCCACGCGGCGCTGCTCGAAGTGTTGCCCGACGTCGAACAGCAGCTCCCGCCGAACCACGTGCGGCCGCGTGGTGGTGTGAAAGACGTTGATGAAGTCGGGGACCGGATCCGACTCGTCGAACACGTCGCGGCGCACGATCTCGATGTCCGAGATGAGCTTGCCCTCCGGCGCAGGGTCGAGCTCGCCGCCCAGCCGGTCGAGCTCGGCCTCTAGCACCCCGCGTTCGTACGAGGAAAATTGCTGCTCGGCGCCGGCAGGACGCGTCGCGGCCAGCGTCGCGGCGAAGAACAACAGCCCACCCGCCATGCCAGAGCGCCCGACGCCCTCGAGTACCGAGAAAAGACGGCAGATGCCGCGGAAACGGATCGGCGTTCGAGAGCCGGCTAGTCGACGGAAGCCCAAGGCAGCGCGGGCAGCCTACACCGGTGACCGCGTGAACGGACCGTGAGATTCGCGGTCCCGACGCTCCCAACCCACGGCCGACACGCCGGGCCAAATCGGCTACGCTTCGCGCGATCGTGCAGGTTCTCCCAACTCGCGCCGCGGTGCACCTCGCCATCGCCGGCAGCGTCGGCACGGTGATGGGCGTCGCGCTGGGCAGCGGCGCCGTCGTCGCCTGGAGCGGCGCGATGCTGGTGGGCTTGGCCATCGCGCGCGCCGTCACCGAGGTCAGCGTCGGTCGCATTCGCAACGCCGGCTTCGAGATGCTGTGGCAGAGCGCGGAGCGCGTACGGCGGGTCGCGCGCGGCGAGACGGTCGAGCTCAGCGCGGAGCTGCGTAACCGCGACGCGCGCGCCGCGCGCTTCGTCTCGCTGCGCGCGGTGACCGCCCCCGAGCTCGAGGTGCGCGCCTCGCCGGAGCAAGGAGAGGTCCCGGCCGGCGGCCGCCTGCGCGTGCGCGTCTCCGTCACCGCGCGTCGGGTCGGGCATCACGCGGTTCACGGTTTGTCGCTCGAGCTGCGCGGGGGACCGGGGCTGTTCGAGGTGCCGCTCACCTTCTCGAACCCGTTCGGCGTCGAGGTCTTGCCGCTGCCCTATGCCCGGTTGTCGCGCTCGACGCGCGGCGGACGCAGCCGCCGCGAAGCCGAGCACAGCCGCGTGCGGCCGTTCTCGGGCGAGAGCATCGAGCTGCGCGAGCTGCGCCAACATCACGCGGGCGACCCCTTCCGCCGCATCGCCTGGAAAGCGTCGGCGCGCCGCGGTGAGCTGCTCGTGCGTGAGTACGAGCGACAAGAGCGGCAAGTGCTGTTCCTGCTCGTCGACGCCGCGATCGAGCTGAGCGCGGGCGCCGCCGGGAGCTCGGCGCTCGACGGCATCCTGGACGACGCCGCGGCCACCGCCGCGCGCCACATCGCGCGCGGTGACGAGGTCGGGCTCGGCATCATCGGACGCCGCGTGCTGAGCTGGCTCGCGCCCGATCGCGGCAACAGCCACGGACTGCGGCTGTTGGAGGCGTTGGCCCACTCCGTCTCGCCCGTGCACGCCGATCGCAGCGCGCTCGACGAGAACGAAGCGGCGCTGCGCGTCCTGGAGCACCTGCGCGCCTTCGATCCCGAGGCCGCCGGCAACGTGGGACCCTACGAGCTGGATCGTTTGGCGCGGCGCGCGGACAAGCTGCGCGCGCGCGCGCCGTTTCCGAACGTGAGCGTGTTCGCGCCGGAGGCGCGCGAGCGCTCGCTGCGCAGCTACATGGAAGCTTTCGGCCTGGGCTCGCCGCCGCGCAGCGGGCCGGACCGCTTGGAGACCGACGAGCTCCTGGCGCAAGCGCTGACGCGTGCGCGCAAAGAGCGACCGGAGCCAACGGCCATCCTGTTGTGGTCGCCGCCGCCGGATCCGGGCACGCGCTCGCGGCTGGTGGAGACGGTGACGCGCCGTCGCCGGCGGCAAGCGGAGGTCACCTGGGTCTCCGTCTCGCCGTTCGCCGGAATCCCCGAGGTCGACGGGGCGCAGGGCGTGGCTGGACGAACGTTGGTACGCCGGGCTCGTCTGGCGGCTTTGCAGGGTGAGCGCGCCCTGCAAGAGCTCGGCATTCGCGTGGAGCGGCTGCTCCCCCGGCGCGAAGCGGGGCCGGCGCTGGAGCAGCCGCGCCGCGACGCCAGCGAGCGCGCGCGCCCGACGGGCAGCGAGTGACGCTTCAGTGACGCGAGCGCCGCACCATGCGCACGCTGCGATCCAGCGCGCGCTTTCCGTCGACGTCGACGTGGATGCGCCAAATGCCGGGCAGGTCATTGGCGCGCAGCCGCACCTTCGCCTCCGCGCGCCGCTCCCCGCGCCGCGCTTGGATTTGGCCGATCTCCGCGGCGTACGCGACGCCGCCATCCGCCGCCTTCAGCGCCGTGGGTCGCTCCAGCTCCCAGCGCACGAGCCGCGGCGCGCTGAGCGGCGCGCGGAACGTCACGCGCACGCCCAGCTCTTGTCGCGCGCTGTCGAGCTCGAGCGGGATCTCTTCGCGATCTTGCACGTCGCCGCCGAACAGCACGCCGAACTCGACGCGCTCGATGTCCTGACTCGGACCCGACGCGCGGCACGCCAGCGCGAGCAGCCCGGCCGCCGCGAGCAGCGCGTGGAGCGGGCGCCGCCGCGCGCTCATCGCGTGATCTCGCCGGCCATGCGCGCGAAGTCCTCCACCGCGAGCGTCTCTCCGCGACGATCGAGATCGATCTGCGCCCGCTGCGCGGCCCCGGCGAGCGCCTCGTTGCTCAGCTCCAGCACGCCGCCCCACGCCGAGCGCAGCTTCTTTCTGCGCTGCGCGAAGGCGGCGCGGACCAAGGCGCGGAAGGCGGGCGTCTCCGCGGTGCGGATGCGCTTGGGCGTGAGCCGCACGACCGCCGAGTCCACGTTGGGCTGCGGATAGAACGCGCCGCGGCGCACGATGAACGCGCGGCTCACCTCGAAGGCCGCCTGCGTGAACACGCTGAGCGCGCCGTAGTCCGGCGTGTTCGGCGCGGCCGCGAGGCGCGACGCGACCTCGAGCTGCAGCAGGAACACCACGCGGTCGAGCGCCGGCGCGGCCATCACCGCGAGCTGAATCAGCGGGCCGCTGATTTGATACGGCAGGTTGCCGCACAGCACGTGCGGCCGCGCCCGCGCCGCGAACCACGCCGGCACGTCCACGCTCTGCGCGTCGGCCTCCAAGACCTCGAGCGCGCCACGCGCGATCGGCTCCGCGAAGCGCTCGCGCAGCACCGGCACGAGATCGCGATCGCGCTCCACGGCGCCGACGTGCGCCGCGCGCTCGAGCAGCGGCGCGGTGAGCGCGCCGGTGCCCGCGCCGAGCTCGATCACCGCGGCGCGCAACGGCGCGTCCGCGGCGGCCGGCTCCAAGCCGGCCCACGGCGGCCCCGCAGCGAGCTCGGCGATTTTTTCGGCGAGCCCGCGATCGGCGAGGAAGTTTTGACCGAAGTGTCGCTTCGGGTGGAGACCGCGAGCCTCGAGGTCCGACTTGGGGCTCCGCGGCTCAGCCACCGCGCGCCCGTCTCAGTGCTCGCCCGTGGCTTCGCTCGGTGCCGGAGCCTCTGCCGGGTCCGAGGCCAAATCCGCGTAGCTCTCACCTTGCGCGAACATCAGCTCGCTCATGGTGCGGATGCGCGGCGGCGGCGGATCGCCGTAGAGCTCGAGCTGCGCCGCAGCCCACAGCTCGCGCGCGACCAGCGCGCCATAGTCCGCCCCCTTGAGGTCGCCGTGGAAATGCTCCAGGGCCTCGTCCACCTCTTTCAGCTCCTTGCGCACCAACACCGGATCGATGTCGTCCTTGCGCATGAAGCGATCGGTGAGCAATAGCGCGCGATCATCCGAGACCTCGACGAAGCCGGCGCCGACCGCGACCGACTCCTTCTCGCCGCCGCGAGTGTAGGTGACGAGCCCGGTGGTCAGCGCCGCCAACATGGGGCGGTGGCCCGGCAAGACGCCGAACTCACCCTCCACGCTGGGCGCGGTGAGCTCGCTCACCTTCTCGCTCAGCTTGACGCCGTCGGGCGTCACGATTTCAAGCGAAATTTGCTCGGCCATCTCACGCCGCTTGCCTCAGTCTCTGGGCTCGCGCCTTGGCCTCTTCGATGTTGCCGACCATGTAGAAGGCCTGCTCCGGCAGATCGTCCAGCGCGCCGGAGAGGATCTCCTTGAACCCGGCGATCGTCTCCTTCAGCGGGACGTACTTGCCGGCGGAGCCGGTGAACTGCGCGGCGACGAAGAACGGCTGCGAGAGGAAGCGCTGGATCTTGCGCGCGCGCGCCACGACCTGGCGATCGTCCTCGCTGAGCTCGTCCATGCCGAGGATGGCGATGATGTCCTGCAGATCCTTGTAGCGTTGCAGGGTTTGCTGCACCTGGCGCGCGACCGCGTAGTGCTCTTCGCCGACGATGGCGGGGCTCAACATCGTGCTCGTCGAATCCAGCGGATCCACGGCGGGGTAGATGCCGAGCTCGGCGATGGAGCGCGAGAGCACGGTGGTCGCGTCGAGGTGCGCGAACGTCGTCGCCGGCGCGGGATCGGTGAGATCGTCGGCGGGGACGTAGATGGCCTGCACGCTGGTGATGCTGCCCTTCTTGGTGGACGTGATGCGCTCTTGCAGCGCGCCCATCTCGTTGGCGAGCGTCGGCTGGTAACCCACCGCGCTCGGCATGCGGCCGAGGAGCGCCGACACCTCGCTGCCGGCCTGCGTGAAGCGGAAGATGTTGTCGACGAACAGGAGCACGTCCTGGCCTTCTTCGTCGCGGAAGTACTCGGCGCAGGTGAGCGCGCTCAGCGCCACGCGCGCGCGGGCGCCCGGCGGCTCGTTCATCTGCCCGTAGACGAGGGCGGTCTTGGAGAGCACGCTGGCTCCCGTCTCGAGCTTGGACTCCCCCATCTCGATGTAGAGGTCGTTGCCTTCACGGGTGCGCTCACCGACGCCGGCGAAGCAGCTCACGCCACCGTGCGCCTTGGCGACGTTGTTGATGAGCTCCATGATGAGCACGGTCTTGCCGACGCCAGCGCCGCCGAACAGGCCGATCTTGCCGCCCTTACGGTAGGGCGCGAGCAGGTCGACGACCTTGATGCCGGTCTCGAAGATTTCGACCTTCGTGCTCTGGTCCACGAACGCCGGCGCGGCGCGGTGGATGGGCATGCGGCGCTTGCTCATGATGGGGCCGCGCTCGTCCACGGGCTGCCCGACGACGTTGACGATGCGCCCGAGCGTCTCGGCGCCGACGGGCATCTGGATCGGAGCGCCCAGGTCGGTCACCTCCGCGCCGCGCACCAAGCCGTCCGTGGAGTCCATCGCGATGGCGCGGACCACCGACTCGCCGAGGTGCTGCGCGACCTCCAGCACCAGGTTGTCTTTTTGGTTGTTGATCGCCGGGTTGGTGACGGTCAGCGCGTTGAGAATCTTCGGCAACTTGCCTTGCGGAAACTCTACGTCCACCACGGGTCCGATGACCTGGGTGATTTTGCCCTTGCTGCCAGTGCTCATCGTGCTGGATCCTCGCTCAGATAATGGGGGTTCGCCGGCGGCGCGTGTACCACGAGGCCACCTTTCTGCCAACGCCGAATCTCACTCGGCGGGCGCGGCGCTCGGGGCGTGGATGCGCAGCAGGCTATCCTCGGCGGGAACCCCCACTCGAAGCGGGAATCCGTAGTGTCCGGTGCCGCGGTGAACGTACAGACGATCCAACCCCCGCGCCCACAGCCCGTGATCCGGCATCCTGACGAACAGTCTCATCAAAGTCCAAGGCAGGCCCAGGCTCACGAGGCCGACCTGGCCGCCGTGGGTGTGGCCCGAGAAGACCAAATCCGCCTCGCCAGCCGGAAGATGTTTGAAGGCGCCCGGGTCGTGAAGCAACGCGAGGCGCAGCGCGCCGCGCTCGCGCGGATAGCGAGCGCAAACCTCGGCCAGGTGCTCCGCGCGCCCGCGGAAGCGAAAATCGAAGCCGACGAGCTGCACGCGACCAGCCTGAGTCTCCACCGTCTCGGCGGCGTCGATCAGCAGCCGCGCTCCAATGCGCGCGAACGCGGAACGAACGATCGCGGGCGCTTCGTGGTCGTGATTGCCGAAGCAGCCGAAGACTTGACCGGGTAAGGCGGCCAGCGGCTCGAGAGCGCGCGCCAGCAGCTCGGGATCCGTCTGCGACTCCATCGTCAGGTAGTCGCCGGTGAGCAGGACGAGATCGGGACGGCGCGCGACGGCGCGCTCGCAGATGGAACGCAGGCGCTCGACCGACATGAAAGGACCGAGATGCGGATCGGTGATTTGGATGACGCGCAGCGGGCGCTCGACGCGCAGCGCGCCGGAGCGGTGGCGCTTCGGCCCCGAGCCGACGTCACCGTCGGCGACCACCACGTCGACTTCTTCACTGCGCGTCCAGAGCGACTGCAGCGTGCCGAGTAGAGAAACCGCGTACGGCAACCACACCGCCGGCAGCTGCAGCGAGAACACGGAGAGCAGCGCCCAGGGCCAAGCCAGCAAGGTGCCCGCCGCAAAGAACGCGCCGGGAATGCTGACCAGAGAGCGGTAGACGAGGCCGCGCAGCTGCGGCTGCACCAGGGCCAGACTCTGCAAGTGCACGGCCACGTGCAGCGCGATGAAGGCCGGCCGCCAGTCGACGCCGACGCGATGCCATAACCCCGCGGCGATGAGCGAATGCAACCCGAGGCTGACACCGCGAAACATCGCGTACGTTCGCGAACGAAGCCGCGCCGCCGCCACGACGACGAGCCAAGCGAGAGCAGACGCGGAAGCGAACCAGGACATGACGACGGAGTGTAGCGAGCCCCTTTAACGACGCCGCATGGCGTCTCCTAACATGGCGGCGGCCGCTTCCGCCGAAACCGCGCTTTGCCGGCGGGCACGCTGAAATCTCAGGCTCTTAGTACTAGTCCCGAATTGCGCACCCGCACGCACACCGACGAACGCTGCCGCCACCTTTCTCCCCGGCACACCAGCAGAGCCGCGGCTGCGAGCCGGCGTTTGGCTACGCTTCCGTTTGCGCTCTCCCCAACGGGACTCAGCGATCGAAGAGGCGCAGCTGGCCGCCGTCCGTTGGCCGACGGAAAGTGCCCTTGCGGAGCTCCGGAAAGCCTGTGAAGCCGAGCCGGCGCGCGGTCGCGCTGAACACGTCGCGCAGCGTGGCCGCGTACTGGCCCTGCCCTTCCATGCGGCTGAAAAAGCGCGGATCATTGAGCCGCCCGCTGCGCATCTCCCGCGTGCGGCGCAGGATCTTCTCGGCTCGCAACGGCAGCGCCGCCTGAACGCGCTCCGAGAACACCTGGGCGACGCTGCCCGGCAAGCGCAGGGGGATCGACGCCGCGGCGACGGCGCCGGCTTCACGCGCGGCTTCGAGGATGGGGATCAGCGCGTGGTCACTGAGGCCGGGGATCAGCGGCGCGACGTTCACGGCGACGGGGATCCCCGCGCGCGCCAGGCGACGGATGGTCTCGATGCGCCGGCGCGGCGGCGGCGCATAGGGCTCGATGGCCCGCGCGACCTCCGCATCCCAGAATGTTACCGAGATGGTGACGCCCACCGCGGCGACCTCCGCGAGCCGCACGAGAAGATCCATGTCTCGCTCGATGAGCGCGCTCTTGGTAATGAGGTAAACGGGATTTCTGTATTCGGCGCACACTTCCAGACATTGGCGAGTGAGCCCGAGCTCTGCTTCGAGCGGCTGATAGCAGTCGGTGATACCGCTCATCACGAGCAACTCCCCCGCCCAGCGCCGGCGTTCGAACGCTTCACGCAGCCGCTCGCCTGCCTTCGTCTTCGCTACGAGCTTGCGCTCGAAGTCCGTGCCCGCGCCGAAGCCCAGATATTCATGCGACGGCCGGGCGTAACAGTAAGCGCAGCCATGCGCGCAGCCGCGGTACGGGTTGACGCTGAAGCGGAACGAAATGTCCGGGCTATCGTTCTCCGAGATGATGTCGCGCGTGTCATCGGCGTACACCTCGATTGCTTCGCGCGGCGCCTCACCGCAGTCATATTCGCGCTGGGTCTTCTCCCAGCGATTGCCGGGATTCGTGCGAAATAGCGCGCGCAGCACGAGGCAGAAGCTACACTGAACACATGTTCAAGTCAACTTTCTGTCCCTCCCCCGCGCACCTCGCGCGCGCTCTCCACGAGCAGAGCGCGAGAAAATCAAATCGCGAGCCGCGTCGCGAATACCGGCGCGGCTCCGCATTTTGCGGTATGCGTGAGCCGTGATCGGGCAGGACACGCTCGACCGGATCCGGCGAGAGACGGATCTCGTCGCGCTCATTGGCGAGTCTATCAAGCTCGTAAGGCGAGGCCGTAGCTTCGTCGGATTGTGTCCGTTCCATAAAGAAAAGACCGGCAGCTTCCACGTCAACCCCGAGCGTGGTTTTTATCATTGCTTCGGGTGTCACGCGTCGGGTGACGCGCTCAAATTCGTGCAAGAGACGGAGGGGTTGGATTTCACGGAAGCCGTGCGGCGCTTGGCGGAGCGCGCCGGCATCGAAGTGAACTTCAACATCAGCGAGCACGATCGCCGCCAGCAGCAAGAAGCGCGGCGGCGCTCGGACGAGCTGTACGAGGTGATGAACCTCAGCGCCGCGTGGTTCGAGCGCATGCTGCGCGAGCACCCGCTCGCGCGCTACGCGGCGGCGGAGCTCGAGCGCCGCGGGCTGGTGCCGAGCTCGTCGACGGACGCGATCGCGCACGCGCTGCAGGCGTTCCGCGTCGGCTATGCGCCGTACGGCTGGGAAGGCCTCGCGCACTACCTGCGCGAGCAACGCGCGAGCCTCGCCGCTGCCGAGCGCGTGGGGCTGGTCGGCGCGCGCAAGTCCGGCGCCGGCTATTACGATCGCTTCCGGCATCGCCTGATGTTCGCGGTGCTGGACGGCCAGGGCCGCGTCATCGCGTTCAGCGGCCGCGCGCTGTCGGAGCCCGCGCGCGCAGAGCTTACGCCGCTCGGGCTCGCGCCCAACGCGCCGGACGCGGAGGCACCGGCGAAGTACTACAACTCCCCGGAGTCGCCGATTTACAAGAAGCGCGAGGCCGTGTTCGGCATTTACCAGGCGCGCGCGGCCATCCGCAGCAAAGAGACGTGTCTGCTCGTGGAGGGCAACTTCGACGTGCTGAGCTTGCACGCGCGCGGCATCAGCAACGTCGTCGCGCCGCTCGGCACCGCGTTCACGCTCGAGCAAGCGCAGCAGCTGCGCCGCTTTTGTGACAACGTGATCTTGTTCTTCGACGGTGACGAAGCCGGGCGGCGCGCCATCCGCGCAGCGCGCGAGATCTGTCAAAGAGCGGAGCTCAGCGCCAAAGTCGCGACGCTGCCCGACGGCATCGATCCCGACGAGCTCGCGCGCCGCGAGGGCCCGGCGGGCATCGAGCGCGTCGTGGGCGCGGCCAGCGGCCTGCTCGACTATCTGATCGACGCGGTCGTCTCCAGCACCTTCGCGGAGAACGACGCGCGCGCGCGCGCGGCCAAGGTCAAAGAGGTGCGCGAGCTCGTACAAAGTGAGCGGGACCCGCTGGCGCGCTCGCTTGCCGAGCAGCGCGCCAGCGCGGCGCTCGCCCAGCGCCTGGGCATCACCGATCAGCGCACCTTGAGCGCGCTGGAAGCCACGCTGCGCGCGGGTCCGGAGCGCGCTGCGCAGCCGGCCCGGGCCCCAGTGCCCGCGCCGGCGCGCGCTCGCTCACCCGAGCGCCGCGACGCCGTAGCGCTACATATATTGGGCGCGCTGCTCGATTTCCCCGAGCTGCTGCATGGCCCTGAAGTGCTCGAAGCGGCGGAGCTGCTCGAAGGTGATGCGGCGCTGGCACTTGCCGCGTTGCGTCAGGGATGGGAAAGCGACGGGTTGCGCGACACGGAAGTTGTCCTTGCTAAGCTCGCGCCCTCGATCCATCCATTCGCCCGCGCTCGCTTGGCCGCCCCAAAACACATGACCGTCAACGAAGCGCAAGCAGAGCTCGCAGGGAACGTAAGGCAATTGAAGGCGTTGGCGTTGACACGCGACAGAGAGACTGTCGTACAGGAGCTCGGACGTACCCGCACCGCGGGTGATTTCGAGCGTGACTTGCAAGTGCTCGACCAGCTTTTCAAAAAGGCGCGGCGACACCGGATCGTGGCATCGGAGTAGCGAGGTCAAGGTGGGATCCAAGAAACCTGAGCGTTCGGTAAAGAAGTCCGCGGCCATCGTTGCGAAGAAGGCGCCGACTGCTGAGAAATCAAAACCCAAGGCAGTGAAAGCCGTGAAGGCGCAGGCGCCGGCGAGTGCTCCGCCGAGCGGTGAACGAGACGAGGACGAAGACGACGCGGACTCCGAGATCGAAGCCGACGCGCCCTCCAGCGCGGCCGTCAGCGGCAAGAGCAACGGCAAGACGAAAGAGCAGCTGATCAACCTGGGCAAGAGCAAGGGCTTCCTCACCTACGACGACGTGCACGAGGCGTTGCCGGGTGAAGAGGTCGGCCCCGATCAGATGGACGACGTGCTCAGCGCGCTCGACGACGAGGAGATCGAGGTCGTCGACGACGCCAGCAACATCAAGATCGCGCCGCACCGTGTCTCGGACGACGAAGCGCCGAGCAAGACGGCCGCCAAGACCGAGGACGAGGCCGCGCCCGAGGGCCCCACCTCGACGCAGGGCCGCACCAACGACGACGAGTACTACAAGAGCAACGATCCGGTGCGCATGTACCTGCGCAAGATGGGCAGCGTGGCGCTGCTCACTCGCGAGGGTGAGGTCGAGATCGCGAAGCGCATCGAGGAGGGTGAGAACGAGGTGCTCACCGCGATCCTCTCGAGCCCCATCGCGGTGCGCGAGATCATCGACATCGGCGAGCGCCTGCGCAACCACAAGATCCGCGTCAAGGACATCGTGCGCGACGCCGAGGACGAGGAGCACGAGTTCGACGAGGAGGAGGCCGACCGCCGCATCATCCGCCTGATCGATCGCGTGCGTCGTCTGGACAAGAAGAACTCCGAGCTGCTCGAGGAGCGCAAGGGCGCCGTCGACGCGCGCAAGAAGCTGATCGACAAGGAGCTCTCCGAGAACAAGAAGGAGCTCATCAAGACGCTGCAGGAGATGCGCCTCAACAAGAAGACGATCGACAAGATCGTGGCCAAGTTGAAGGCGATGATCGAGCGCGTGTACCGCGCCCAGGGCAAGGTCATCGAGCTCGAGAAGATCACCGGCGCGAGCAAGGCGGAGCTGCGCCGCATGCTGCGCGAGGCCAAGGACGACCCCGCCGCCGAGGACGAGCTCGCGCGCAAGCTGGGCGTCGACCGCAGCGACCTCGAGATCGTCGACGAGGCGCTGCGCAGCGCCAGCAAAGGCGTGAAGAAGGTCGAGGAAGAGCTGCGCATCGACGTCACCGACCTGCTCAAGACGTACCAGGCGATCCGCGCCGGGGAGCGCAAGGCCGAGAAGGCCAAGGCGGAGCTGGTCGAGGCCAACCTGCGCTTGGTGGTGTCGATCGCCAAGAAGTACACGAACCGCGG
>CBINHN010000047.1:0-54686 GCA_966250485.1 uncultured Sorangium sp.
CACCACGAGCTCGGCTTCAGCCCCCGACGCCGGCGCGGGCTCGGGCGGCACCGCGTCTGCCAGCGCTGCGTCGTCGAGTGTTCCCTGCGAGGCGAACGCGGGCACCCCGCCCGGAGCGGGCAAGCGCAGGGTCACCTCATCCGGCATCATCGGCTTCCAGCTCGCCGTCACGCGCGCGCGCGCCGAGCTGAACGGCTCGAGCGCTCGCGAAAGCGCCGCGACGTCTCGGTAGCGTTGTTCCGGATCCTTTTCCAGACAACGCAAGACCACCGTCTCGAGCGCGCGACACACGTCCGGGCGCTCCGCGCACAGCGGCGACGGCGGTTGCTCCAGCACCGCGGCGCAAATTTGCAGCAAATTGGCGCCGTAGAAGGCGTGTTTGCCCGTCAGCAGCTCGTACAGCACGCAGCCGAGCGACCACACGTCGGCGCGTGCATCGAGATTCGCTGCGCCGCGCACCTGCTCCGGAGACATGTACGAGGGAGAGCCGAGCACGGCGCTGGCGGGCAGCTGCGACGCGTGCTTGCCGTTCACGGGCTGCGCCAGCTGCAGCTTCGAAATACCGAAATCCAAGATCTTGATCAACGCGGGCCCCCGCTGCTGACGCGCGAGGAACAAGTTCTCCGGCTTGACGTCGCGGTGCACGATATCGCAGGCGTGCGCCGCGGAGAGCGCTTCACAGGCCTGACGGAGGTAGTCCACGGCTTGCTCTACCGGCAGCGGCCCCTCGTCGTTCAAGATCTGATTCAGGTCTCGCCCGACCAACAGCTCCATGACGATGAAGGGACCGGTCTCGGGCAGCGTCTCGATGTCGAGCACGCGCGCCACGTGCGGACTCTGTATCTTGCACGCGAGCCGCGCCTCCGCCGTGAAGCGACTCACCGCTTCCTCGTTCGTGAGGTACTCCGGGCGCAGGAATTTGAGCGCCACCTGCTCGTCGAGCCCGATGTTCGTCGCGGACATGACGAAGCCCACGCCGCCCACGCCCACCAACTCCTCGATGCGGTACTTTCCCCGCAGGATCTCGCCGCTGGCAAACGGCGGCACGAAATCCGGCTCTACCGTCGGCGCCTGCTGCCAGGCCTCTCCGCTGCGCAATGAAATCGGAACGCTGCTGGGACGCTGCTCGCTGCTCATCGGACGACTCCTCGCGGACGCGACGCTCGCGTTCGTTCTCGACGCTCAGCGGCTTTCTACTTTCCCGCGCGGCAGCCGGCAAGTCGCGATTCCGCGACGCGCGCGTGGCGTTCTCGCGAAACGCGCGCGCCGCTCGTGCGATCAGCGAGTGAAGCTTTTCGCGCGCGTGTCCTCGTCAGTTTTGCTGCTTGAGGCGGTTTTGTGCGCGCTCGCCGGCGCTACAGTGACATCGCTCAGGTGACGCCGGAGAGCGTGCCGGTCAGACGCAAGCGAGCGTCACCAAATTCAGTGACGTCAGTCATGCCCATGTACTGAAAGCACGTGACCAGCATGTCACTGAAGCTGGCTTTGTTCCTGTACTCGATGAGGCGCCCGCGCCGGAAGTAGTCGTGGGCGCGGCCGGCGAACACCACCAGCGCGTCGTTGATGGAGTGCGAGTCCCCTTGCCCGAGCTCGTTCCAGTGCACGACTAGCGTGTGATCCCAGAGCGTACCGTCCCCGTCCGGCGTGGCCTTGAGCAGCTCGTAGAGCTTGGTATTTTGCGTCCACAAGTGCCGGTGGATCTGGCGAATGTTCGCGAACGAGTCCTCGTCCGAGTTGTGCGAGATATCGTGGTGACCCGTGCTCAGGCCCAGGTTGCGGTACACACGATTGCTGGTGTTCCCGCTCCAGTTGAAGTTGATGGAGCGCGTCAGGTCACAGGCGAACGCCAGCGCCGAGATCTTGAAGAACAGCTCGCCGATCACGACGTGGTTGTCCTCCTTGTAGACGTCCACCGTGGCGCCGAGGTCCGCCGCTTTGCACGCGGCGGCGCCGCTCCCCTCCGCCAGCGTTCGTTCGATATCGCGCAGCGCTTCGCTGTGTTGGTCGAGCTTGCGACGATCCTCCGCGGACACCTTGGCCTTCAGCGACGACAGCTCCGCGTTCACTAGATCGAGCGCGGATTGGCGCTTGGCGAGGCGCTTGGCAAGCTCAGCCTCTGCCGTCGAGTCAGAAGAGAACTTGAAGATGCGCTTGTAGGCGGCGAAGGGATCGGTCTCCGGCGGCACCGGGTTTTGCTGCCCGACGGGGCCGGCGTGCGAGTGCAAATTCCAGATGTTATTGCTGCGGTCGCCGACGCGGTAAACGAGGTGGCGATACGGAATCTGCGGATTCATGGCCAGCACACGCTCGCCGATGGCGTAGTCGGCGCTCGGCCCTTGCACGTAGCCGATCGTCTTGCCGTCGGCGCCGCCGATCGGGAAGGAGCCCTCACCGCTCGTCCACGGCGCCAGTGAGCTGCCGCCTTGCTGGTGGTTGTCCGAGCGCTGCCCTTCGGGCAGCTGATAGAAACGGCGGTCCAGCCCGTTCAAAAACAGCAGATCCGCGCGGTACGGCTCGAGCGGCGCCAGGAACTCGCCCAGCGCGAAGTTGGTCTCGCCCGCGCTCGTGAAGCGGGCCTTGGTTTGATCGCCGTTGGCTTGGAAGGCGAACAGGATGCGGCGCGGCGCGGCTTGCGTCTGCGCGCGCAACGCTCGCGGTCGCATGGCGTCGAGGAAGGGCAGCGCGAGGCCAATGCCACCTGCGCCGCGAAGCAGCGCTCTGCGCGAGAGCCGAGTCATGGCGACACCTCCAGAGTGGGACGATACAAAAACGCGTCGGTCTGCGTCAGCGCGATGAGCAGCTCGGACAAACTGAGCTGCTTGGCGTCGAAGGTGGCGCGCAGCCGCTCGAGCGAGCAGGCGTCGGCCGGCTCCACGTCGCGCCCGAAGAAGAAGCGGAAGCTCTGCGTCACGTAGCAATCGCGAGCCTCGCGGCTGGCGGCGAGCTTCGCGCCGAGCTCCCGCACGTCGGCGACCGGGCCGTCGGAGGCCGCCGTCGCGTTGAGCTCGCTGGCCGTGGAAATCGGCCTGCCGCTCTCGTCCGTCGTGCGATAGCGACCGACAGCGTCGAAGCTCTCGAACACCACGCCCACGGGATCCAGCAAATCATGGCAGCCGGCGCAGGTGGGATCACTGCGGTGTTGCTCGAGCCGCTCACGCTGCGACAGCTCCTTGCTGCTGGTGTCCAGGTTCAGCACCACGTCGTTGGGCGGCGCGGGGATGTTCTGACACAGCACGTCGGTGCGCAGCTTCAGCCCGCGCCGCACGATCGACGTGCGGTACGGTTTGTCCTGCGCGGTCAGGAACGCTTGAGTCAGCACACCCGAGCGCCGCGCATCATCGACGCGCACGAAGGCGTCCCCGCTGGGACCGGACAAGCCATAGAAGTTGGCGAGCGTCTTGTTGGCGTAGGTGTACGGCGCGGTCAGCAGCTCGACGAAATTGCCCTCGGGATGGCTCAGCAGCGAGCGCACGAAGCTGCGCGTCTCCATGTCGTAGAGCGCCGGCAAATTGGCGGGCAGTCCGCGGAACACGGTCGCGTCTCGCGAAAAATCATCCAGCCGATCGAGATCGAGCCACTCGGTGAAATACTGAAACAGGCGCTCAGCGCGCGGATCCGCCAGCATCGCCCGCGCCTGCGCTTCGATTTGGTCGGGTCGCTCTAGGCCGCCGCTCTCCGCCAGGGCCATGAGCGCCGCGTCGGGCTGAGATTGCCAGAATAGGTATGAGAGCCGGGTAGCCGTCTCGCTGGCGGTCGGCTTGGTGAGCGGCGCCGTGCTGGGGCGGCCGCTCTCCACGCGATACAGAAACTCGGGGGACTGCAGCGCGCTGAACACGGTCCATTCCACGCCGGTCGCGAAGTCGTAGCTCGTGAGCGCCTTCTGGAACGTCGCCTCGTAGCGCGCGCTCTCCTCCGCGCTCAGCGCGCGCCGATACGCGCGCTTGCCGAACGACTGAATGAAGCTCTTCGCGCACTCCATCTCTCTGCCGCTGGCCGGCGTGCAGCCGACGAAGCCGGGCGCGCTCGCGGCCTTCTGCGCGACCTGCTCCGCAGCATCCATGTATTTTTGCGCGTTCAGGCTCTGCACCGTGAGAAATTGCGCGTTGTTGCGGAAACCCAAGGACTCCGCCTCCGCAGGCAGCTCGCGAGTCGCGCTGGCCACCACGTTGGCGATGTCGGGGACTTCAGAGAACAGATCGTTCAGCGTGTTGCGGTACTCGGCGTTGCTGAGCCGTCGCAGCGGCGCGCTGCCGGGGTTCGGCGCTGCGCAGCTCGTTGCGGGCGCGCCGCCGGACGGGGTTGCGCCCCCGCTGCCGGCCCCGGACGAACCGGCGCTCGCGACCTCGCCGCTGTCTGCGGCCCCCGGCCTGCTGCCTATACCGGCGCTGACGGCGGGATCTCCAATCTGTCCCGTGCAGCCCGCGACGAACAGCAATAGAAAGCTCGACCGGCCGAGCGCAAAACTCCGCGCCGGCGGCAATGCTGGCCTCAACTCTTGCATTGAAGTCCTCTTTCGAAGGAGCTGCGAAGTCAAGCTCAGCGCTCGCGCACGGCTCCGCGCAGCGCCGAGTCACCCGCCGCGCCTTCTTGCGTGAGGCGCGCACGTCCTCAAGAACGTCCGAAACTAGCAGACGCTCCCCACCTCCGCCACCACTAGAACCCGATTTGATCGTTAAACAACGCTCCTCGACTGAGCGCCTGCAATCCCAATCTTGGACTCGGAATTAATTATCACTCTTAAGAGGTATGTCGCGAGAATACAGCGCGAGCCGCTCGGTGCGGCTGCCCGCGGTCTACGACCTACGCGGAGCGCGGGCCTTGGCTCGGCGGCACCGAGCTCGAGCGTTCGCGGATTGCGTTGCGAATCACGGTGACGACATCATCCAAGTTGATCGGCTTCACCATGAAACGGTCGACACCCATGCTCGACAGGCGCTGCCACTCCTTGGGACCGCCCGAGGCCGTGAGTACGATGATGGGCATGGCGCGGCAGTCCTCGCGCGCGCGCAGCACGCTGGTGAGCGAAATGCCATCCATATACGGCATCTGGAGATCGAGAATGGCGACGGAGGGGGTCCCGTGGTCGAGCGCCGCCAACGCCGCGCGGCCGTCGGCCGCTCCCTCGATGTGCGCGTTGGGAAACTCGATCCTCAGCTTGATCTCGAGGAGCTCGCGAAAGTCGTCGTCGTCCTCCGCGACCAGGATACGCACGGGCTCCAAGCTGTCGCGCCGCGCCTCGAGCAACGCGCGCCGGAACTGCTCCACGCTGGCGGTGCGCTCCTCCGGCTTCTTCGCGAGCGCCTGCAACAACACGTTGTCGAAGGCGCGCGGCAGCTCGGGGCGGATGCTGCTCGGCAGCGGCACCGGCTCCGTCGCGTGATAGACCATCATCGCGAGCTCGCCGTCGAGCTCGAACGGCAACCGCCCGGTGATGAGCTCGTAGGCGACGCAGGCCAGCGAGTAGACGTCCGCGCGCTGCGACGCTGGGCCAGAGACGGCCGCGGCCAGCGCCACCTCCGGGGCCATGTACGCGGGCGTTCCTACGATTTCTCCGCGCGTGGTCTCGTCCTCGCGGCACGCCGTAGAGACCCCGAAATCAGTGATGCGCACGCGCAGCTCCGCGTCGATCAAGATGTTGCTGGGCTTGATGTCGCGGTGCACCGTGCCCGCCGCGTGGATGGCCGAGACGCCGTTGCACACGTCGTTCAAGATGCGCAGCGCCAAATCGAGATCGATGGGGTGCGCGCGATCCGCCAGCCAATCCTCCATGGTCTGGCCTTCCACGAGCTCCATCACGAAATACGGGACGGACTCGTGCGTGCCGAAGGCGTAGATGTAAACGACATTGGGGTGATTGACGCGCGCCATCCCGCGCGCTTCTTCCATGAAGCGTTCGCGGAAGCCGGGCCCCAGCAGCTCTGGCCGAATCAGCTTGATCGCGACCTTGCGCTTGAGCTGCTGATCCTCCGCTAGCAAGACGACGCCCATCGCCCCGCGCCCGAGCTCGCCGAGCACGCGGTAAGTATCGCCGATCACGTCACCGATCGCCGGCACCGCCCAAGGCACCACGCCGCCTTCGTCGTCCACCGCGCCCGTGAAGCTGACGTCGGTCGCGCGCGCCAGATCCTGCGATTCGTGCGGGAGCGTCGGGGCGATGCCCTCGGGCGCCGCCTCCGGCAGCGTGGCCAGCTCGTCGCGTACCATTTCGAGCGCTTCGGTGCCGAGTCGAACCTCTACCGTGGGGTGCTTGCAGTTCATGACGAGGGGGTCTGTGGATGAATGCTTCATCGTACACCCCCGTCAGCCGCCAGTCGCCTCCGCCAGCTGAGCGCTCGCGATCACCACCGTGACGTTGTCGGCGCCGCCGGCGCTGTTGGCGCGCTTCACGAGCTCCTTGCAGCGTTCTGGCAGCGGCGCGGCCGAAGCGAGCACCGCCGCGATCTCCTCGTCGCTCACGTATTTGGTGAGCCCGTCCGAGCACAGTACGAGCGAGTCCCCGGGCTCGAGCGAGGCTTTGCTGATTTGCGGGCGCGGGAGCTGCTCGCTGCCACCCAGCGAGTTCCACAAAATGTGATGCAGCGCCGACGTCGGGTCCGGCGGCTCCGAGCCGCTCTCGGTGATTTGCTGAGCGACGGTGTGATCGGTCGTCAGCGCGCTGAGCTGATCGCCGCGGGCGAGATAGCAGCGTGTATCACCGACGTGCGCCACGTAGGCGATCGGCCAGTACAAAAGCGCCATCGTCAGCGTCGTACCCATGCGCGGGCTGCCTGCCTTGACGCCGACAGACTTCACTGTCGAGTCACCCGCCACGAGCGCCGAGGACAGCTGCTCACGCAAGCCCACCAGCGACGGAGTCGAGCCGCGCGCCGACGCATCCGTGGAGCGCAGCGTCACCCAGGGCATGACGTTGAGCAAGTAGCCGGCGATGGTGTTGACCGCGACTTGACTGGCCACGTCGCCGCTGCCCTGCCCTCCCATTCCGTCCGCCACGACCAGCAAGAGCCCGCTCGCTTCTCCATCGAACCAGCCCTTCGCCGCGGGCGGGCTGGCGTCGAACACGACCATCGAGCGTTGCAGCGCCGCGATCAAATACGCGTCTTCGTTGCGCGGCCTCACGCGGCCGACGTCGGTCGCGCCCGCCGCGGACAGCGTCACGCGCGGGTTCACTCCGGCAGACACCAAAGCGATGGGCTCGTTCGTCCTCATCTCGGCGCTCATGGTTCCTCGTCGTCATCGTAAGGGTTAGGCGACAGATCTTGCGGGGGCGCAGGTGCCGGCGCAGGGATGGGCACCGTCGGAGCAGCGCTCGGAGTGGGCGTCGGATCAGCGTTGCCCGTGGCTGCGCCATCGATCCGACTCAAGCCTTCGTCCGCGAGCCACTGCTCGTACTGTTGCACGCGACGCTGGATCTCTTCTTCTGAAAACGTCCCTGCTGTCGCCGGCGCGTCGCTATCACCCGTCTCGGGTGCGCTGCGCGCGCTGCTCACGTGAGCGGTCAAATTGCTCGTCGGGGCCGCAGCGGGTGGCGGCGCGGGCACCCCGCTCGACGGCGGCGCGGGCGTTACGCTCGGCGCCGAAGCGGTCTCCTCGCTCGCCGGACGCGGCGGTTGCTCCACCGCGCTCACGAACACTGGAGCCGGCAGCTCGCGGTCCAGAGGTGCCGGCTCGGGCCCCGCCGCGAGCACGGGATCCCACGGCAGCGTCACGCGCTCGGCCCACTCGAGCTGCGACGCTTCGTAGTAGCCGTGCAAATATGGCCAGCCGAGCCATGACAGGAACGCCCCGATCACCAGTGAAACGGCGGCGGCCGCCGCCACTGACCAGCGGGTTCGATGCGGCCGCGGGTGCGCGGAGACCGGCGCAAATGACTCAACCGTGGCGATTTCGCGCACACACGCGCGGTTAGTATCGTGGCTCGACGCGCCGAGTTTCTCCCGAGAGGGTTTCACCTGTGTGGCGGTGAACACCGGCTCGGGCGTCGCTGCGAGCGGCAGCGGCTCGGTCAGCGCCAGGTTCGAGGGGGTCTGGAGCGTGCGCGAGCTGAAGGGGCGCAGCGCTTCCGCCAGCTCATCGACGCTCTGAAAGCGATCTTCCGCGCGCTTTTCCAGGCAACGAAGCACGACCTCATCCAAGCGCGCGTCGATGTCGCCGCGGCGACTGCTCGGGCGCGGCGCGGGCGCGACGAGCACGTTCGCGCAAACCTGCACCACTCCGTCGCCATTGAACGGATATTCGTTGGTCAGCAGCTCATAGAGCATCACCCCGAGCGACCAAACGTCGGCGCGCTGGTCCACCGCCGCCGGGTTCATCATCTGCTCGGGCGACATGTACCAGGGCGACCCCATGCTGCGCCCGGGGTTCGTCACCCCTTTGAACGCGCCGTCCATCAAGCGCTTGGAAATCCCAAAATCCAGGATTTTCAGCACGAATTGTCCGTCGGGACGCCGCGCCAGGAACAGATTGGCCGGCTTTACGTCGCGGTGCACGAGGTTCACCGCGTGCGCTTCGGCGAGTCCATCGCAAGCCTGCAAGACGATGTCGACCGCCTCCGTTTGCGGCAATGCCCCGCGCTCCGCGAGGAAACTGTCCAGGCTCACCCCTTCGAGCTGCTCCATCACCAGGTAGGGTTCGCCGGTCTCCAGCTGCCCAACGTCATAGACCCGCGCGATGTGCTCGCCTTTCAGCGCCGCGGCGGTGCGAGCCTCGTTGAGGAAGCGCACCACCGACTCGGCGTCGTGCTTCAAATCCGGCCGAATGAGCTTGATGGCGACCGGCGTCCCCAACCCCACGTGGGTGGCCGCGCAGACCACGCCCATGCCGCCCTCACCGATGACCGAACCGATCAGATAGCGCTCGCCGATCACCTGCCCCGGTACCACCGGAATGGCTGCCTCGGGGATTGGAGTGAGTGGATCGACTGCAGCTTGAGACACGACAGCTAACGCCCAGCAACAAGCGAGCCAGCTCTTGGAAGCCACGCCGGCCGTCGTCTGAACGCGCAGCCGACGAGCAACGCCGGGCCTTGCGCACTGCTCCCTGGAGCCCCCAATGACCTCTTTGGAGCGCGCTGGGCGTCGACCGCCTACGGCCCGCCGCAGGCGAGCCAGACACGTGAGCCGTTGGCGGGCAAGTCTTCACCCATGAAGCGCAGCATGCGCTTCTGCGTGGCAGGACACGCAGCCACCAGCTCCTCCGCGCTCTGCCGTAGGTCGGGGTCGTCGATGAGCGATGGGTCGACGTAGCAAAAGCCGAAGATGTCGCTCGGTGTCGCGCTCTCGGACAAGCAGCTGGTGAGCGCGGCACTGGAGAGCTGTTCGATTTCGCAAAGACACACGTCATCGCAGCTCGGCTGGCCAGCGTTGCCGCAAGCACCGCTCTGCTTGAGCTGTCGCCTGACGGTTTGTGCAGCTGCGGCATCGAGCGGTCGCCGCCCCGGTTCGTCTGCGCAGGAACAGCCTCGCTCATTCGCCGCCGTCGTCTCGGCGATGACACACGGTACCTGACCGTACTCATCACTCGCGGGATCCGTCTCCACGTCGAGCGCGCGTGGCATGCACAGTTGCCGCATCGCCCCGTTGCCCATCTGCCAACCAATGGCATCCATCGCCGGTTGGTAGCCGTACGCAGGATCCCCCGACTTCAAGGTCTTGGGGCAGATCGACGCGACGATGGAGTTCTCAGCGCCCGTCGCGCCGAAGTCCTTGAGCACTCGCAGCTGACGCAGTGAGGGATGCGCTTTGGCGTGGGTTTGAGTCGTACCGTTGCACACGGCTCGGTTGACCGCGGCGTCCTCCGCTCTGCAGTCGCAGGAGACGTTGTCCGGATCGCTGCAGTCTATGGCCTCCGGCAACGGGAAGATACACGCGTACTGAAGCTCCTCGCCGTGCTCGATCTTGGACTCATGTCCGTTGATGACGTTCGGTTGTCCAACGGCCGTGGCCGGCGCCAACCTCCCCGCGGCGCCGATCACCGGGTGCTCTGTGTTCGGCCACAGCGAGCTGCGGTCGGCGGTGGTCTCGACCATGAGCTTGTCCATGGGCGGACGCGGCGCGGCCTTGCCATCGTCATCGCCGAGGATCATCTCCCAGCGCCCGGACTCGACGAGCTGCTGATACGGCAGGAAACGGAGCGGGACTCCGGGCGGCAGCGTGTCCGGATCGGCGATGTCCTGCCAAGGTACTCCCACGATGCCCGCCAGGAAGACGAGCCCGGGATCGCGCCGCGGGCGGCCGGCGAACAAGGGATTTTCCACCATGACGCCGCTGGGATCGGGCACCTGGAGCTGAGTGAGCCCGTCGACGTAGCGTTGCGTGGGATACAGAAAGTCGACGCCGAAGCGGCGCTTCTGCTCGAAACAACGCAGGTTCAAGTTGTCCTCGTCGGCGCCGTAGAAGGCGCCCTGATGGCATGCTGGATCGCTCGCGCTCGCCGGACAGCCGGGAAGCGTGCTCGCGCACGAACCGCAGCACGGATCGTTGGGATTCGTGTCGCACACGGATGTCGCGCGCGGCATATGGAACGAATTGCCGTTCAGCGCCGTGGTGCCCACTAACCAGCCCTGCCCAGCGTCCTTGATCGAGCAATCGTTCTCGTCGGAAAACATGATGATGCCCACGAGCGAGTCGGGCCGTAAGAACGACGCTCGCTGCTCCAGTATGGGGTTCGTCGCCGGGTCGCTCGAATAGCTTGGCTGAGTCATGCCGGTGACGTCGGTCACCGCAGGTATCGAGAGCGGAGGTGATGGATCGATCAGAAAGCGGTACCAAGCCTCCAGCGTGGCTTCGAAACCGCAGCCGCTCGAGCCGACCGCGTCCACCATGTTCGTGACGTGGTCGGAAAAGTCCATCAAGTCGCTCTCCCCGGGAGGATCGTGGGTAGGTCGCTCTGAATCGGGGTCCCACACCAAAAAGCCGCTGTCATTCCAGGTCGCGATCGGAAACGCAGGGTCACGGCGGACTGCCGGAACCAGCTGGCCCGCGTCATTGTCAGTGGGTTTCGTGCAAACGCCGGTGCCGCCATGCGCGCCGAGGCTCGAGCTCACGAGGCCGACGTGAATATCTTTCAAGGGTGGGAAGCGCAAGCGACCCGCGGCGCAAGCGCCGTTCTCGTCCGAGAAGTCGAGCATGGCGCCAGCCTCGTCGACGCAGGGAGGCGTGACGAAGTAGCGCAGCAGACGCGGGACCGCTTCAGCGAGCAGCTGCTGCTTTTGTACCATTCCCGCGGAGTTATCGATCATGAGCAGCAAATCGACCTTGTCGATGCCGCCCTGCCGCACCTCCGAGACGTACCAGTTCGAAGTCGCGCCGCCTTCAGCCGAGCCGTGGCCACCCTCATTGGCGCTGCCTGCGCTGCCGGCGTTACCAACGCGCCCCGCGCCGCCGCCGCGCTGCGCGTCGCCGCCCTGCTCGGCGCTGCCTCCTGCGCCAGCCGCCATGGCGCCGCCAGAACCCGGTGTCTTGTCCCTGTCCGCCTCCCCGCCGCACGCTAGTATCACCCCGCAGAGCAGCGCACACGCTGTCCGCCCAACCACGACCCAATGCCGCCTTCGCATAACGCAGCATCCTACACGCAAGCCGCGAGGAGCGCGGGAAACAGTCAAAATACCGCGCTGCCAGCGGCCACGCGCGGACGGGCCGACGTATGACAAGGTGGGCCAGGGCCCTCGAGCTGCGCTAGGTCAGCAACACGCCGGCAAACGGCTGCACCCTGCGCGCGCGGCTCTAAGCTCCGCGCGCTCCGCGGCCGTCCGGCGCAGCAACGGAGTCAGCGCAGAGTGGTGGCCAGCGTGTTGCGGTGTCGGATTGTCTCGCTTTTACTGTTCGTGTTCGCGGTCGCGGCCGCGCAGGCGAGCCTGGTCCTGCACAGCCGCAGCGCGGCGGCTCGCCCGGCGCTCGCTCCTCAGCGCGCGCGGCCCCATGACTTCGCCGATCCATTCGTGTTCCGCGAGGGCGGCAGCTACTTCGCCTTTGCAACGGGCGCGAACGGCAGCCACATCCAGGCGGCCACATCCAGCGATCTCGCCACCTGGCGCGTATTGCCCGACGCGCTGCCCACCTTACCGCGCTGGGCAGCGCGTACGCGCGGCTTGACGTGGGCGCCTTCGGTGCTGAAGCGCCCCGGAGGCTACGTTCTCTACTACACGGTGCGCGATCGCCGCTCCGGTTTTCAATGCATCTCTCGCGCGGTCTCTGCGCGGCCGGAAGGGCCCTACACGGACGTCTCGACGACCCCTTTCATTTGCCAGGCCAGCGGAGCCGACTCCTTCTGCGGCTCGATCGACCCGAGCCCCTTCGTCGATAGCGACGGAAGCGCCTACTTGTACTGGAAGAGCGACGAAAACAGCCTCGCCTGCCGCGGCGCTCCGCGGCTCTGGGTCCAGCGCCTGAGCGATAGCGGAACGGAGCTCGAAGGGCCACCCACCACGTTGCTGGCGATGGACCGCAGCTGGGAGGTCCCGATCGTCGAAGGACCCGCCATGTTGCGGCACGACGGCACCTATTATCTCTTCTACTCCGCGAATTGGTACGAGAGCGCCGCGTACGCCATCGGCTACGCGACGTGCAGCAGCGCGATGGGCCCCTGCCGCAAAGTCACGACGGACGCGCCCTGGCTCGAGAGCGACGGCGTCGTCTTGGGTCCGGGCGGCCAAGATTTCTTCACGGACGCCGACGGCCGAACGCTGATGGCCTATCACGCCTGGACAGGGCCGCGCACGACGTACGCCAAGGGCGGCGCGCGCTCGTTGCGCGTGACACCGCTCGCCTTCGTTGACGGCGTTCCGACGCTGGAAGAGCCGCTCACCCCCTTGTCACTGACCCGCACTTCGCTGCTGTCCGTCGCTCGCTGAGCTGCCGCACGCGGCGAACCAGCGGCGGCCAGGGTCGGCCCGCCGCTCGCGTCTGGACTGCTGCGGCACGCGCTGCGC
This sequence comes from uncultured Sorangium sp., assembly GCA_966250485.1. GTDB lineage: Bacteria > Myxococcota_A > Polyangia > Polyangiales > Polyangiaceae > PMG-095. The sequence continues at coordinate 12,926 of CBINHN010000047.1, forward strand.
CGCGCGACAAAGCGCGCCGCGCTGGAAATGGCTGTGGACCTGCGCACGCGCTGACGTTAGGCTGGTGCGCAGGTTGGGTTTGGGCGTCGTACGCGACGTGATGAGCGATGCTGAGGAGAACGGCGACAGTTTTCACGAATTTGGGGGAAGAAGCGCTCCTGCTGTACAGCATGCTGGCGCAAGAAACGCTGGGCAGGCCCTTCAGCTACGAGCTGACGCTGTTGAGCAGCGACGAGAACGTGGATTTGTCGGCGCTCCTGGGCCAGCCCATCGGCGTCGCTCTCGAGCTCGCGGACGGCTCGCTGCGCGAGTTCAACGGAGTCGGAACACACGTTTCCCTGGCCGGTGAGCTGGGTCGCTACGTGAAGTACCAGGTCTGCGTGCGCCCCTGGCTCTGGTTGCTCGGACAACGCAAAAACTGCCGCATCTTCCAGGGCAAGACCGTGCCGGAGGTGCTGCAACTGCTATTTCGCGAGCACGGCTTCAGCGATTTTTCCAGCGCGCTCTCCGGTCATTACCGAACCTGGGAATATCTGGTTCAATATCGCGAATCAGATCTGAATTTCGTGTCGCGGCTGATGGAGCAAGAAGGGATCTACTACTTCTTCAAGCACGCCGGCGGTAAGCACACGCTCGTGCTGGCAGACTCGTACAGCGCGCATGAGGCCGCGCGCGGGTACCAGCGCGTGCCGTACTATCCGCCGCACATCGGCGAGCGCCGCGAAGAGGAGTTCGTCTCCGCCTGGGCCGCCACGCGCAAGATCCGGCCGGGCGCGTTCAGCGCGATAGATTTCAACTTCCTGCAGCCGTCAGTGTTGGTCACGAGCACGCTGTCGAAGCCGAACCAGCACGAGCGCGCCGAATACGAGGTCTTCGACTATCCCGGTAAATTCCAGGACAAGGCGGAGGCCGATCAGCAAGCTCAAATTCGGCTCGAAGAGCTGCAAGCCGACTATGACGTGGTGCAGGGCGCGAGCAACGCTCGCGGGCTCAGCGTCGGCGGTTTGTTCGAGCTCAGCGGCTATCCGCGTGAGGACCAGAATAAGGAATATCTGCTGATCGAGGCGACGTATGACCTGGTCGTCACCGGCTATGAATCGGGTGAGCCCAGCGACGAGGCGCCTGATTTTCGGCTCTCCTTCAAGGCCATCGACAGCCAGCAGCCGTATCGCTCACCGCGCGTGACGCGCAAGCCGCGCGTGGAAGGTCCGCAGACGGCGATCGTGGTGGGGCAAGACGGACAGGAGATTTGGACGGACGAGCTCGGCCGCGTGAAGCTGCAATTTCACTGGGATCACCCGCCGAAGCGCAACGAGGATAGCTCCTGCTTCGTGCGCGTGGCGCAGATTTGGGCGGGCAGCGGCTTCGGCGGCATTCACCTGCCGCGCATCGGGCAAGAGGTGATCGTCGACTTTTTGGAGGGCGATCCGGATCGTCCCATCGTGACGGGTCGCGTCTACAACAAAGACAACCTGCCACCTTATACCCTGCCGGAGAACGCTACGCAGAGCGGCATCAAGAGCCGCAGCAGCAAGGGCGGCAGCGCGGACAATTTCAACGAGATCCGCTTCGAAGACAAGAAGGGCAGCGAAGAGCTGCACCTGCAAGCCGAGAAGGACATGACCACGCTGGTCAAGAACGACCAGTCCACGACGATTCTGCAGAACCGCGTCACCACTATCGGGCAGAGTGACACCTTGCACGTGACGGGAGACATCAGCGTCACCATCGGCAAGCCGGACCAGCCGCCACGCACCAGCAAGATGAACGTGACCGGCAAGCACTCCCTGGACGCCAGTGACTGCATGGATTTTCAGGCGCCGAACCACATCAAATTCACCGTCGGCGGCAGCTCGATCATGATCACCCCGGGCGGCATCACCATCTCCGCGGGAGGCGGCGCGTCGATCTCGCTCGACTCGAAGCTGGCCGCTGCCGCGGCGGGCAAGGCCGAGCTGCACTTGGACGCCAAGGTCAACGCCAAGTCGGCCGACGGCTCGTTGTTGACGTTGGATCCCAACGCCTTCCTCAAGGGGAGCGGCGGCGGCAGCGTCCTGGTGGACGCCAACGTTTTGAGCAAGTCGGACGGCGGTAGCAAAGTGCTGGTGGATGCCAGCAGCGTTCAGCTCGACGCAACCAAGGTGTCCGGGACTGGAAAGACCGAAGTGAGCCTGTCTGCGGGTGGCTCGTCGTTGAAGCTGACTCCGGCGAGCGCCGCGTTGAAGGGCGCGAGCACCAACGTCAACGGCACGGGCTTGGTCTCCATCTCGGCCGCGCTGGTGAAGATCAACTAACACTGCGGTAAGCGGAGGAGCAGCGATGGGACAACCCGCAGCGCGCATCGGTGATCAACACGTCTGTCCGATGGTGACCCCCGGCGCACCTCCGGTCCCGCACGTCGGCGGCCCTATCACGCTGGGCTGCGTGACCGTGCTGATCGGCGGACAACCCGCGGCGCGCGTCGGCGATATGGCGGTCTGCGTGGGCCCACCGGACACCATCGCAAAGGGCTCAACCATCGTGTTGATCGGCGGGATGCCCGCGGCGCGCATGGGAGACCTGACGATTCACGGCGGCACCATCGCCGTCGGGTTGCCCACCGTGTTGATCGGCGACGCCGCGTCGGCGCAGGCAGACGCGCTGAAGAAGGCGGCGCAGAGCGGCGCGCCGTTCGCAGAGAGCTGTCCCTGAGCGTAGCGCATGTTTCTCGAGCTGAAGCTGCTGGACGAGAACGGCGCGGGGCCCGGCGTCGTCGCTGCACCCGGGCAAACGCTGCAAATCGGTCGCCTCAAACAGCAGAACCAGCTCTACGTCGCCGACCCGCTGCTCGCTCCCGTGCACTTCGCCATCACCTGCGAGGGCAGCCAGGGGCGCGTTCACGATCTGAGCTCCGCGGGGATTCAAAAGCACGCAGCGTGCGCCAGCCAGTGCTTCACCGCGGCGCTGCGCAACGCTCCCTGCGCGCGGGAGTGCCGCCTCAATGATCGCAGCGCTGGCGGCGGCGTCTATCTCAACGGGCAGCTCGTGCGCGACGCTGCGCTGAAAGACGGTGACGTATTGGTGGCTGGCCGCAGCGGCTTCAGCGTGAGCCTCGTCGACACGGCGCCAGCACCAGCGCCGCCTGCCGCGCCGCTCGGCGCGCTCACGGGCGAGCAACAACGACGCGCGCTCGAGCTCTTCCGCACGCAAAAGTTGCCGCTGTTCGCCATCATCGATGCCGCGCGCGCGCCGGAGCTCTTGAATTTGCTGCGCGTCCACGCGGAGATCTACTATTCGCTCTACGACGGCGCAGCGGGAGAGCAGCTCGACGACGTCGCCCCCTACCTGGTGGAGCTCCGCCCCCGCTCGCCGCTGCTCGAAGCGCTCGTGCGCGAGCAATGGGGCAACAGCTGGGGAGTCTTCGCTTGGGCGCTCAGCGATTTCAAGAATCTGCGCCGCCATCTGCGCCGCTTCTTGATGGTGCAGGACACGCGCGGCAAGGACATGTACTTCCGCTTCTACGATCCGCGCGTGCTGCGGGTGTTCTTGCCCACCTGCAGCGCGGCGGAGCTCGGCGAGTTCTGCGGACCCATCCGCGGCTTCTTGCTGGAGGCGGAGCAGCCGGGCAATGCTTTGCTGTGCGCTCTGGAGCAGGGCTCCAGCCTGCGCGTAGATGTCGTGGCGTTGTGATGGGCTTGAGGATCAAGAACAGCCGCGCGTTTCCGCACGCCCTCGCGTTCGGCCGCAATTCGGCAGACGACGCGTTCTTGGCCGTGATCGTGAAAGGGACGTTCCGCATCGAGCGGCGCGCGGCGCCCGCGCGGCGCGCTGCCCAACAGCTCCCTGCCTTCGAGGCGGACACGCCGTACGACCCACAGCGTCCCGATGGTCCGCTCAAGTTCGAGAGCGATCGCGTGCCGTTCAAGCCCAGGGCCGACATCGTCCTGGTTGGCAGCGCGCACACGCCGTTCGGCCGCCCGCAGAAGTCCATCGATGTGCTGATTCAAGTCGGACAAACTCGGCGTGTGCTGCGCGTGTTCGGGGACCGCGTCTGGTCCTTCGGCTCCGAGCAGGAGGTCGCGCCGCGCATCGCGGGGCCGAGCGAGTTCGTCGAGATGCCGCTCAGCTACGAGCGCGCCTTCGGCGGCAGCGACGAGCTCATCGGCGTGAACCCGAACACGCCCTGGCTTCGCCCCTGGTGTGAGCAGAACCTGCTGGGCCGCGGGTTCTGCGCCGCGCGCAGCGTCGCGTCGATCCACCAGAAGCCGCTACCCAACATCGAAGATCCGGACAACCTGATCAGCGCTTGGGATTCGCGCCCGACGCCGGTCGGCTGCGGCTTCTTCCCTCGCAACAGCAAGCCGCGCGTGACGTTCGCCGGTACCTACGATGACAAATGGAGAGCCACGCGCGCGCCGCTTCCGCCCGAGGACTTCCGTTACGACGTGTTCAACGGGGCGGATCCCAGCTTGCAGGTCAAAGGCTACTTGGTGGGGAATGAGCGCGTGTCCGTGAGCAATGTCACGCCCGGCGGCGGTACCCTCGAGTTCTGCCTGCCGTGCGTGCGCCCACGCCTGGAGGTTGACGGCGAGAGTGGGGCTTTCAGTGCGCACGCGCAGCTGGACACACTCGTATTCATCCCCGAACAGGGGATTTTCTACCAAGTCTGGCGCGGGGTCGTCGGCATCACTCAGCCCGACGCCAGCGACCTCCGCGAAATCCGCGTCGAGTACGAGGCGCTCCCACCGGCAGCGGCGACGGAAGCCCGCGCGCTGCGCTGATCAGGCGTAATTCAGCTAGATCGGCCGTGCGGCCCGCGCGACCGCGCCCCTGAGGCGACGTTGGGATACCGCTGCCGCGCAGGAGATGCTTGGAAAACTCGGCTGTCGGTGCGCATCATGCGGCCGTCAGGACCATTGGCCGTCACCGGCCGAAGATCAGACGAGATGAGATTCATGCCGCACTCGAAACCGTTCACCAAGCTGCTCTCGCGATTGAAGCATCCTTTATCGTGGCTCGGCCCCGCGCTGGTGTTGTTGGCTCCCGCCGTGAGCCAGGCTCAGTCGGTCATCAAGAACCCCGGCGATCACCCCCGCTACAGCGTCGAGCTGGAACCGCATTTCGTCTTCCAGTGGGCCAACCGTTTCGGCGGCGACGACGGCTTCGGGCCGGGTGTGCGCATCAACATCCCGTTCCTGGCGAACGGCCCGATCCCGAAGCTCAACAACAACATGGCGATCGGCTTCGGCCTCGATCTCACCTTCGGCGACAACAACTGTCGCTGGTGGTGGAACCGTTACGATCGCAATCTCTGGCTCAATAACGCGGACTGCAGCGTGACGGAGTTCTGGCTGCCCGTCACCCTGCAATGGAACTTCTTCCTCACCAAGATGATCAGCGTGTTCGGCGAGCCGGGCTTCGCGATCGCGCACCGACGCTGGGATTGGGACTGGTACTGCAACGGCGCGAACGGCGCGCTGTGCAACTACGATGGCTCCGACACGGACGTGGAGTTCGTGTTCTGGGGCGGCGCGCGCTTCATGTTCAGCGACAGCGTGGGCGCGACCGTGCGCATCGGCGTCCCGTACATATCCGCGGGCATCAACTTCTTGCTCTGACGCGGCGCACGCTGTCGCGTTCGGCCGCGCACGACGCCACCGGACGCGACAGCGCTCCTCGATATCGATCCCGGGGCTACGCCGCAGGTATACTCGCAGCTTCGATGGTCACGGCAACCCTCGAGCTTACGGTGTTTCACAGCGTAGTGCGCCACGCGAGCTACGCGAAGGCGGCGGAAGAGCTGGCGCTCACGCCTTCGGGCGTGAGCCGCATCGTGTCGCGGCTCGAGGAGCGGCTGGGCGCGCGCTTGGTTCAGCGCACCACCCGCAAGCTGTCGCTGACCGAAGCCGGCGCTGCGTTCCACACGCGCACGGCGCAGGTGCTCGTCGACCTGGCCGACGCGGAGGCGGAGATTCAGGAGGTGACGCTGCGTCCGCGCGGCCACCTGCGCATCAGCGCGCCGGTGGTCTTCGGGCAACATCACTTGGCGCCGTTGCTGTCTGGCTTGCTCGCGCGCTTCCCGGAGCTCAGCGTGGATCTGTCGCTCAGCAACCGCTTCGTCGACCTGATCGACGAGAGCACCGATCTCGCGATTCGCATCGGTCAACTGTCGGACTCACGCTTGGTGGCGCGCCGGCTGTGCGCCAACCAACGCGTGCTCGTCGCCAGCGCGGAGTACCTGCGCCGACACGGCGCACCCCAGCAGCCGGCCGACCTCTCTAGTCACGAGTGCGTGATGTTCACCGGCTTCACGCGCGCGCGCGAGTGGCGCCTGATTGGCCCCGAGGGTCCGACTACGGTGCAGATCGGCGGCCGGCTGGCTTCCAACAACCTCGACATCGTTACCGAGTCGGCCAAGCACGGTCTGGGCATCACCATTGGAGCCACTCTCGCGGTCGCGCCTGCGCTGCTCTCCGGCGAGCTCGTGCGCGTGCTTCCCGATTACGTGTTCGAGCCGACCTCGGTGTTCGCGGTGTATCCCTCCGGGCGGCAGCTCTCGAGCAAGGTGCGCGCGGCCGTGGATTTCCTGGCAGAGCACCTGCAGGACCCGCCGAGTTGGGATCGCGAGTTACAGGGCCGAGTAGCGGGTTTCCCAACTTGAGCCGTTATCGTCTGGAGCCTCGGAGTGCGATGCTCGCGCGCGCCGTACTGCACGGATGACGGGTAAACGCGGCGCTTGCTCGCGGCAGAGGCTCGCGGCAGAGTCGAGCGGCGCTGTGGACAGGACCGGCTGCTTCGTAGGAAAAGCAGCCGGCTAGAGGTAGAGCTACGCTAATCCGGGCGCGCTGCCGACGCCGCCGAGAGGGAACCAGGAATGCTTCGAGAAACGGCCGACTCGCCAGCACAGCTGGAGTCACTTCGCGCACGCGTCGCCGAGCTCGAGCACAAGCTGGAGCGCCTTGCGGGCGCCGAAGAAGAGGTGCTCGGCGCGCGCGCGCAGGCGCAGGCCCTCTTGGACAACATCCCGCACATGGCGTGGATGAAGAATCGCGCGGGGGTCTTCCTCGCCGTCAATGAGCCGTTCGCGCGCGCGGCCGGCTGCAGCAAATCCGCTGTGCTGGGCAAGACGGATCTGGATATCTGGCCGCTCGCGCTGGCAGAGCGCTATGTCCGAGACGATCGCGGAGTGATCGAGAGCGGGGAGAAGTTCTTCATCGAGGAGCCCATCGCCGAAGGCGGTGGCATCAAGTGGTTCGAGACGTTCAAGACTCCGATTCGGGATCTCAACGGGCGAGTGGTGGGCACCGTAGGGCTCGCTCGTGACGTGACCGATCGCAAGCTGGCGGAGGAGCAGCGGCAGAGGCTAGAGCGCCGCATGCAACAGACGCAAAAGCTCGAGAGCTTGGGCGTGCTGGCGGGGGGCATCGCGCATGACTTCAACAATTTGCTGGTTGGCGTGCTGGCCAACGCCGAGCTCGCGCTGACCGGCCTCGGCGACTCCCCGGAGCTCGAGCAGGTCCGTCAGCGTTTGCTGGACATTCGCAACGCCGCGCTGCACGCTGCCGAGCTCACGAACCAGATGCTGGCATACTCCGGCAAAGGCCATTTCGATGTGCGTCCCATCTCCCTCAATGAAATGGTGCGCGAGATGAGCCAGCTGCTGCACGCCTCGATTTCGAAGAAGGCCCGCGTCTTCTTCGAGCTTGCCGACGAGCTACCCAGCGTGCAAGCCGACGTCGCGCAGATGCACCAGCTGGTGATGAACTTGATCACCAACGCCTCGGAGGCGCTCGAAGAGCGGGCAGGCGACATCCACGTCCGCACGGGCGTGCAGGACGTCGACGAGGCGGTGCCGGATCTATATGGCCCGACCCCGCTCGCGCCCGGACGCTACGTCTATCTGGAGGTCGCCGACGAAGGCTGCGGCATGGACACGGAGACGCGGGCGCGGCTCTTCGAGCCATTCTTCACCACGAAATTCACCGGCCGCGGGCTGGGCCTCTCGGCGGTGCAGGGCATCGTACGCGGGCACGGCGGCGGCATCGCGCTGCATAGCGAGGTCGGCGTTGGCACGACCATCAAGGTGTTGTTGCCGTGCAGCGATCAGCCCGTGATGAGCCTCCCCGCGACGCCGGGCCAGCGCGAGAACGACTGGCCCGCGAGCGGAGTGGTGCTCCTCGTCGACGACGACGCCCGCGTGCGCGAGGTGACCAGCCTGTTGCTGGAGAGCCTCGGCTTCGAGGTCTTGTGCGCCCCGAGCGGTCGCGAAGCGATTCGCCTGTTCGAGCAGCGCGGAGAGGACGTTCGTGTCGTCCTGCTCGACGCCACGATGCCGGATCTCAACGGCGAGCAGGTGTTGCGTGAGCTGCGCAGGCGCCGCTCCGACGTGCCGGTCATCATTTGCAGCGGCTACAGCGAGCAGGAAATGGACTGTCGCTTCAGCGCGGCCGACATGGCCAGCTTCCTGCAGAAGCCGTATCCATTCGAGCTCTTGAAGACGCGGCTCCGAGAAGCCATCGCAGGACGTCGTTAGCTCTTAGACGGACTCGTACATCTCGAGCCAATAGCTGCCTTCGTTGCAGGGCCGGAGCCATGGCAGCGCCGTCGTGTCGAGCTTCTCTGCGAACAGCCGGATATGCCGGCGCGCGCTCAGCGGCGCGAGGCGAGCGATGATCTCGCTCGAGCGCAGCGCGACGCCCGGCATGAACATATAGTAGACGTCCGCCTCCGGCAGCGATACCTCGCGCAGGTCGGCCGCGATGAACTCGGCGTTATCGAGCTGGAGCGCTCGCGCTGCGGCGCGAGCGCGCTCCACGCGCGCAGGGTCGAGCTCCACGCCAACGGCTCGAGCGCCGCTCAACAGCGCGACGAGCAACACGACCTTACCCAAACCGGCGCCGAGATCGACGAAGACACGGTCCGGTCGCAGCTGCGAGCGCTCGAGCATGAACAGTATTTCGCCGACGCCGCTCGGGTAATGGTGCGTCACGGCCTCGGCAACCGGAGCCGGCTCGAGCGGCGAGTACGCCAGGTCGAAGATCTCCTCACACAGGTGATCTCGCCACTCGAACGGCACCGCCTGGAGCTGCGCGAGGAACTCGGCAGGCTCGAGCGTACGCTCGCGGATGCGGGCTCGCAGCGCGGCGTGCTGCCGCGCCGCGGTGTCGCGGACCACGCGATAGAGGGTCGCCGCGCGCTCGCCATCCTGATGCCGCGGTCGCAGTTGCAGCACGCTGGCGGCGAACGCGCGATCGGCGAGCTCGCTGCTGGTGGCGAGTCGTTCTAGGCTGGCGAGCGACGGCTCGTGCTCTATCATCATGCTGCCGCCAGGCGCCTTCAGAGCGCTCGCAAATCGCTCTGAAACGGTGAGCGGTTCTGCTCGAAGCACAACCACAAAAATAGCGCGCGCAGCTCGCTGTACTCGTCGAAGGCGAGCTTCGCGAAGCTGCTCGGCAGCTCGTCGATGTCGAAGCCGTGCCACTGGAAGCTGGGCGCCCCCTGCACACGCGCGCGCAAGCCGCCGGTCGCCAGGGTGTCGGCGAGTCGCGCCGCGCGCGCGATGGCTTGGCTCGCGGCGGCGCTGAACTCGCCGCGCGGACGCAGCTCGCGGGGCAAGGCGGGCGTATCCAAACCGGCGCACCAGCAGAGCCAGGTGAGGCCGGCCCAATCACAGCGCGCGCGAGCCTGCAGCTGAACGAGCGACGCCCCCTGCAGCTCGAGCCGCTCGTCGATCTGCACCTCGGAGCGTTGCTCACCGTCGTCCCCCTCATCGACGATGGTCGCGGAGAAACGTTGCAGCTCGAGCGGCCCGTCCGGCAAGAGCTCGGGCAGACACGGCGGCAGCCAGCTCGCCTCGGCGCCGAAGCGCTGAAGCGCTGCGCGGCGCAGCTGGCACAGCCGAGTGGCGTAGACCTGGATGACGCGGCGGAGATCCTCGACGGGCTGGGCGGGCACCTCGGGCAGCCCGTCGAAGGCCGAGCTGATTTCGGCGTGCGCCGGCAGGAAGCGCCAACTCGGAAACACCAGCGCCGCGTAGCCGCGAACGTACGCGGCGAGCGCCGGCGAGTGCGGCTCGACACGCTCAGCGTCGGCGAGCGCCGCCGGAATGGCGCCGAGCTCGACTCGGATCAGCGCGCGCGTCCAGTGCGCTCGCCACTCGCTGGCGGAGAGCAGCAGCGCCGCGTCGACGAAATCCTGCGCGGCGAGCGGAGCGTGCATCGCAAGCTGGGCGATCGTCCGCAACACGCGCGCCGGCTCCGCGCCCTGCAGCAGCGCCGACAACGCTGCCGCGAGGCTTGGCTGCTGGCTATGCTCCAAGAGCTCGGCCTTCTCAGCGGCGAGCTCCGGCAGCAGCGGGGCCACCGAGCGCGCTAGGTAGCCTTCGAATGGCTGCGCAGCTCCGGCGCGTGCGGCGACGCGCGCTGCCGCACAGAGCGCTTCGCGGACGCGCTTGCTGGAGAGCAGCCGCGCGGCGAGGTCGGACCAGTGCTCGGCGCCGCGCTCCTCATCGGCCAGGACCTGTTGCCAGACCTCGTCTTGCTGAAGCAGCCCACCGCGCTCGAGTCGCAGCTCCGTCCCGTCGCTTCTGCGCAGCAGCGCCGCGGCGACGGGCTCGCCATGCTCGAAGCTCGCGACGACCTCGACGACGCTCGAGTCACGATACGGGCCGCGCTCCGCGTCGACGTAACGAACGCGACATTCACCGTGACGGCGGTTGGACTCGTCGTAAGGCTCCTCCAGACGTGCGCTGCCATCGCTCGCGAATTGGCGCAGGTGCGTCCTGCGCTCCGCAGCGAAGGTGTGCTCTTCCAGGAGCCGCCCGCCGAGCTCGAAGAAGCGCTGGATGGTGAGCTCCCCTTCGCGCTCGACGGTGTACCAGCGATCGTTGAATTCGTCGTAGCGCGCGTGCTCGGGCAGCTCACGCGGTCGCTCGGGATATAGCCTCCCGTCGGAGAGCAACGCGCGGCCCTCGCCGTCGAGGAACCGCTCGAGCAGCAGCTGACCGCGCTCGTACTTCAACTCCAAGTGTCGCGCGTTATCGGGCACACAACAGGGTCGCAGCGGATCGGCCCCAGCCGCGTCCGAGCGATGCGCGACGACGCGGCCGTGGAGCTCGCCATCGGCGAACTGGCCCTCTCGCGCGAGCTCACCGCTCGCGTGGTAGATGCGAAATGGGCCGCTGCGAACGCCGCGCTCGTAGTGGCAGGTCATGCGCAGTGAGCCGTCGGCGCGGAAGCTGCGGTACTCGCCGTGTCGCTGGCCGGCGCCGTCCGCGTCCCCGAGCTCCCAGGACTGCAGCTCGTCCGACCACCTCGCCGCTTCGGGAATTGCCGGGGGTCGCTCGGGAGTTGCCATGCTCTCTATCGACGAGTAGCACAGCCGCGCCGTGGTCGGGCTCGCGCTCGCTACTTCACGTAGCGCGACAAGCCGATGTCTAGGACGCGAATAGCGTCCGCAACGAAGCTTGCCATGTGCGCCGCGCCCTTTTCTTGAAAATGCGTCGAATCGTTCGTGCCGTCGGCTTTGATGAGGAAGAAATCCTTGCCGGCGGCGACGCAGCCGATGCCGTTGAGGTACTCGAGCGTCTGCTGGTTGAGGTCGACTACGGGCACGGCCTCCGCGGCGCCGAGCTCCTTCATCGCGCTGGCGTAGGCGGCGAGGCCGTTACCGAAGCTGTGGCTGTCTCCGGTGCACGACATGCGCGGCGGCGGAGTCACGAAGACGGGATTGGCCGAGCGCGCGCGCGCGGCGCCGACGTACTTGAGCAGCCAGGTTTTGAAATCGGTCTGCGGGTCGAGATAGTAGGGAATCGTGGCGCCGTTGTGGCTGTACGTAGCCGTCTTGTTGCCGTCGTTCGTGCCGAACTGGACCAGCAGATAGTCACCCGCGGCGATGTCCTCGAGGATGCTATCCAGATAACCTTCCTCGATGAAGCGCCGCGCCGTGCGGCCACCAATGGCGCGATTATCGACCTTCGCGCGGGTGTCGAGCTCGCCTTGCAGGAACTGACCCCAACCCGCTTGGTGAATGGCGCTGTTCACGTACGTCTGTACGGTGGAGTCGCCGGCGAGATAGACGTGAAGTGGCGCTAAGGTGGCGCTCGAGCCCTGCCCTGCGGCGCCCGCGTGCCCGGATGCTCCGCCCGGTGCCACCCCACCCGTGTTAGCAGCGCCCGCAGCAGCACCGCCCGCGCCAACAGCGCCCGAACCGGAGCCGCCCACTTTAGCGCCGCCCGTCGCAGCGGGCGCGCCTCCAGAGCCCTGGCCCGCATCATTGCCCACTCCGCCAGAGCTGACGCCCACTCCGCCCGAGCTGACGAGGCCGCCGCTCGCGGATGCTGCGCTGATGCCGCCGCTCGCCGAGCTCTGCGCCACGCTGCCGCCGAGAGCGGCAGCTTGCCCCGCCTGGACGGCGCCCGCCGCACCGCCGTTCGCTGCGGCCGCGCCCCCTAGGCTCCCCGCCGAGCCAGCGCTGCCCACAGCGGAGGGCTGCTCCGCGGCGCAGCCGCTGGCGATGAGCAGCGCCAGCAACCAAGAGCGGAGCTCGACGGTGCGTTTCATCGACTACTCTCCGTCGCTGGACGCGTCATTTCAGGTGCGCCGCGAGGCCAAGGTTCTGCTCGCGCACCGCGCGCGCGACGAGCTCGGCCACGGCGGCTGCGCCCGATTGCGAGAAGTGGGTGTGATCGTCACAGAAGAAGTCGCCGACAGGCCCCGTGGTGCTCGCGCTGACGTCGCCGCCGGGGATCGGACAAAACCCTCGGGAGTTATAGAGCGCGATGGTCGAGGCGTGCAGATCGATCACGGGCACCTCGAATTGCTTGCCGGCGTCCAGCGTCGCCGTGACGTACTCACCGCGCGTGGCGCGCGCGCTGCTCCCGTTGCACGCGACCGCGCTCGCGGGCGTCAGAAACACCGGCTGAGCGCCGCGAGCCTTGGCCGCCGTGGCCATCATCCCGTACGATTCTTTGAACGCCGCGATGCCCACATGCCGATCGCACGTCGCCGAGCCGTCGTTGATGCCGAATTGGATGAACAGGTAGTCGCCCTGCTTCATCCCGCTCAGCATGTCTCGCCAGCGGGCCTGCAGCGTGGGCTCGCCGCTCGCGTCAGTCTGCAGCACGCACTCCCCGGAGCTCTTGTCCATTTCCGTCGTGACGTTGTAGAGCCAGGTGCGCACGCTGCGACCGCCGACCGCGCTGTTGACGACCTTCACGTCTTCGCGGAAAAAGCTCTTGAATTGAGCACCCCAGCCGACGGGACAGGGAGTATTGCCGTTGGCGACGGTGGAGTCGCCGGCGATCCAGACCGTTACCGGCGAGTTGCCGCCGCTGCCAGCGTTGCCAGCGCTGCCACTGCTCCCCGCCGTCCCCGCGCTTCCGCCCGCGGCGTTGCCCGCTTGAGCGGTCGCTCCGCCGCTCTCGTTGACAGCGCCGCCGGAAACGAGCGGCGCTCGCCCGCCCATCGCGACCGAGCCGCCGGCGGAGACGCCGCCCGCCGCGCCACCCGCGGCGAGCGGTGCGCCTGCTGCTCCGCTGGCACCGCCCGTCGCGGCCGTAGCCGCAAAGCCGCCGGCCTGCGCCATATTGCTGCTGCCCCCTGACGCGCCAGCGCCGCCCAATGACGAGCTGGTGCTGCCACCGAGCGTCGCCGCGGAAGTGCCGCCGCCGCTGGTTACCGCTCCCGCGTCGCTCCCCGCGCTGTTTTCGCCGCTCGGAGCCGTCGCGGAGGAACACGCCAGTGCCAGGCCGCTCGCGAGCAGGCCGGCACGCAACATCGTCCAGAGCTCAACGTTCGTCATCGTCATCGTTTCGCGGGCCCGCGAGCTTCACCATCTCGAGCCACTCAACAGCGGCTCCTGAGCCAGGAATATGATCCAGAAAGCTCGCCGTTCGCAGCATCTCGGGCGAAATCAGCCGTCCGGGGCGCGAAACGCGCGCGCCGAGCAGGAAATTTCGCGCAGTGACGCAAGCGGGGTGCCGCGCGGGCCGGCTGCTCGCGGCCTTCCGCGGAGCGCACAGCCCAGACTAGCGTTGCGCGGGTATGGGCTCCGCTTTGCTTTTGGTCATGTCGATGCTCCTCGCCGGCTATCTGGCGCGGCGCTTCGAACGCATGCCGAAGGAGGCAGCCGACGTTCTGAACCGCTTCGTGATCGACGTGTGCGTGCCAGCCACGATCCTGCGCTTGGTTCCGCGCCTGACGTTCAGCTCGGCGCTCGCCGTGCTCGTCGCCATGCCCTGGGCCATCGCCGCGCTGGCCCTGCTCGTCGCCGCGCTCGCGCAGCGCGCGCTGCGGCTGGACCGCGCCACCACGACCGCGCTGTTCCTGGCCACCGCGCTGGGGAACACCTCCTTTCTCGGCTTTCCGCTATGCGGCGCGTTGCTCGGGGAGCAAGCCATCCCGCTCGCCGCCGTCTACGATCAACTCGGCTCGTTCATGTTGCTGAGCACCGTCGCGCCGATCGCGCTCAGCCGCGTCAGCGCCAGCGAGCGCGTGACGTTTGCCGCGATGCTGCGCCACGTGCTGCTGTTCCCGCCGATGCTCGCGCTGCTCATCGCGCTGGTGCCGTTCCAGCATGCGCCGTGGTTCGAGTCGCTGCTCATGGCTGCCTCCGCGCCGCTAGTGCCGCTCGCGATGTTCGCGGTCGGATTGAAGCTCCGTCTCGTTCCGCCGCGGCCAGCGCGCGTCCTCACGCTGGGCCTGCTGCTCAAGCTGCTCGTATTCCCGGGCGTGAGCTGGCTTCTCGCGCGCGGGCTCGCCGCTCCCCGGCTCGTCCTGAACGTCGCCGTGCTCGAGACCGCCATGCCCACGATGATCACCGCCGGAGCGCTGATGATGGCCTACGGCGTCGCCAGCGAGCTCGCCGCCGCGTTCGTGAGCTGGGGCTTGGTCCTATCCCTGCTCACCGTGCCCGCTTGGGCGGCGCTGATGCGCTGACGTCAGCGGCGGAATCAGCAACTATTTGGTTGCACATCAAGCCCGACGGAGCTAACCAAAGAGCAACCAAAGGGTTGCCAATGAAGACCACAGATGAAACGCCGGATCGCATCGAAAAGAAGATCGTGCTGCGCGCGCCGCTCAGCCGTGTTTGGCGCGCGGTCAGCGACTCCCAGCAGTTCGGGGCCTGGTTCGGGGTCGAGTTCGACGGGCCCTTCGTCGCGGGCCAGAGCATGCGTGGGCGCATGACGCCGACGCAAGTGGACGCCGAGGTCGCCAAGATGCAACAGCCGTACGCTGGCAGGCCTTTCGACTGGAGCGTGGAGCGCATCGAGCCCGAGCGGCTCATTTCTTTTCGCTGGCACCCCTTCGCGATCGAAGCGGGCGTCGACTACTCGCAAGAGCCGACCACCCTCGTCGTATTTTCGCTCGAGCCGGTGGAACAGGGCACGCTCTTGACGATCAGCGAGTCGGGCTTCAGCAAAGTCCCGCTCGAGCGCCGCGCCAAGGCGTTCGCCGCGAACGAAGGCGGTTGGGAGCACCAAACGAAGCTCCTCGAGAAATATCTCACGCTGCATGCCGCGTCCTAGCGCCGCTCGCTCTTGGCAACACGCCGCCCCCCTCTTCGCCGCGCTCGGCGACGAAACGCGGCTGCGCGTCGTGGCGCGGCTGTGCGAGCAGGGGCCGCTCTCTATCGCGAAGCTGACGGAGGGCGTGGCGGTCACGCGCCAGGCGGTGAGCAAGCACCTCAAGGTGCTGCAGAACGCTGGCTTCGTCAGCAGCGCGCGCGAGGGCCGCGAGACGGTGTACGAGCTCGAGCCGCGGCGTCTGGCGGAGGCTCAGCGTTGGCTCGACATCATCTCGAAGCAGTGGGACGACACCGTCGAGCGCCTGCGCGCCTTCGTCGAAGACGCGCCCGAGTAGCCCGCGCTCGCTAGCGGCCGGGCAGGACGACCACCTCCACGGCGACGTCCTGCCCGGCGACCGCTACTCACTGAGCTCTTTTTCCAGAGTGTCGATCTCTGAATCGAGGTTGCGCGGCGTGATTTGCGCGCTGGCTTGCTCCTCGAAATCAGCCGGGACCGAGACCTTGTCCAGCACGGCGCGGCGCGCGTCGACGTTGCTGAGCGCGGCTTGCTGCGCGGCGGAGCTGGCCAGCGGCGATGCGGGAGCATCGGCCGGGAGGGGCTCGCTCTTTTCCTTACAGCCGACGGCCGCCAGCACACACAACACTAGGATCAATTGCAGCACGCTCATCGCTGGGCTCCCTTCTCGCCTTTATCGTGGGCTCGAGCTTCGGCAGCGAGCTTGTCGGCGTGCTCCGGGCGAGCGGCAGCGTTCGCGCTGCTCCCCTCAGCGCTCGCCAGCGCGGGTGTGCTCTCCTGACGCAGCTGCGACATGTGCCGCTCGTGGCGCTCTTGCTCTTTGCTCTCGAGCCCTTCCAGGCGCGCCAACGTCTTCGTTCGTTTTGCCTCGTCGGCGATGCCGCTCGCGAGCTCCCGCATGCGCTCGAGTCGAGCCATCCGCCATGCGAAGACCTTGAGCTCGGCCTGCACGGCTGGTCGCTCGAGCAGCGGCATCCCATAGCGCTGCTCGAGCTCTTCTCGCTCTTGCTGCTGGCGCTTGGGACGCGTCTCCTTCGCGCGCTGCGCGTCCGCTGCTGCTCGCGGAGCCGCGTCGGCCGTGGCGGAGTCGGCTTTCATGTTTTGTCCGGGAGCGGCAGCGCGCGCCGCTACGCTGTTACCGGGTCCCTCATCGGCGGCGCGCGCTGCGACGCCGCGCTCAGCCGCCGGATTGTGCGCGCTCGGCCGCTCGGCGTTGGCGGGGGCGGGCTTCGCGGGCGCCGCCGCGTTGGGCTTGCTCGGCGTCGCTACGGGCTTGTCCGCCCGTGCCGGCGCAGCGAGCGCCGCTATCAGCGCTGCTAGGGCGACCGCCGCGCTTCTCTTCATCGCGTGATACATAGAAACGACCTCCTGTCCGAGGCGGCCGCAGAGGGCGCCCGCTCATCGTGTCGAGAGTCAGTGGTGAAGCGCGCGCGCGATTTTGATGCGCAGCGCAGCACGAGCGCTAAGCACGCGAAAGCACGGGGCCGTGAGCGCAAATTGGTAGTCGCCTACATGCACCCCATGTTCGCTTCGAACAGCGCCGCACGCGCCGCGCGCCGTGCATTTCCCCACCGAGACCGAGCTGCGAGGCGCCACTCCGAGTGACATTGCGTGTTCACAATGCGTTAAATGTTTTGGCATTTCGTGTGGAGATCGCCGCTCGGCGGTCGTCGCGCAACAAGAAGCCCGCTAAGTTTCGCCGAGCGATGAGGAGCAGCGTGCAAAGAAGCGGACAGATTGCGGCGGTCGCGTTCTTGATTGCCACGGCGTGCGGCACGACGGATGACAAAGGCGCCCTCGCCGGCAACGGCGGGGTCGCGCCGAGCAGCGGCGGCGCGAGCGGTGGAAGCGGCAACGCGCAGGGCGGCGCGACGAGCGGAGGCGCCGTGTTGGCGAGCGGAGGCAGCGTCTTTGCAACGGGTGGGACCGCTAGCAGCACGGGGGGCACGGCCGCGAGCGGCAGCGCCGGCATGAGCGGCGCCGGCGGCGTCGCGACGGGCGGCACGGCGGCGAGCGGCGCCGCCGGGAGCACGACGGGCGGTTCGAGCGCAGGGCAGACGTCGTCCGGCGGCAACGCAGGCGCGAGCGGCGGCAGCGCGGGCGACGCGGGGGGTGGCAACGGTGGCGACGGCGGCACGGCGCCCGCACAGCGCTTCGTGTATGCCAGCGGCTACGGCTCCGACATCTCGATATTGACGCTGGATACGAGCACGGGAGCGCTGAAGAGCGTGGGCAGCGCCCCAGGCGGCAATTCTCCGAGCTACCTCGCGCTGGCGCCCAATGGACGCTTCCTCTATGCGGTCAATGAGGCCTCACCGAGCCGCGTGATCGCGTTCTCCATCGATGCTTCGAGCGGCAAGCTCACGGAGATCAACCGCCAGAACACCACCGGTGATGGCGCGCCCCACCTCGCCGTCGATCCGAGCGGGAAATGGGTCACCGTCGCGCACTACGGCAGCGGTCACATCACCGTTCTGCCCATTCAGGACAACGGCGGCGTCGGGGCCGCTTCGGACACCAGCCGCGGGCCGAACGATGGTTGTCAAAAAGCTCATCAGGCAGTGTTCGATCGCTCTGGCAAGTTCCTCTTCGTGCCCTGCCTCGGCTCGAACTATGTGATTCAGTTCAAGTTCAACGCTGGCAAGCTCAGCTTCAACGAGCCCAGCACCGTAGCGATACCTGGTGGGCCACGCCACCTAGCGTTCGATCCGAGCGAGCAACACGCGTACGTCATCAGCGAGCTCGAGAGCAAGCTCACGAGCTTACAATACGATAAGGCGACGGGGTTGCTCTCCGAAGCCGTCACGATCCCCAGCGTCAAACAGACCGTAGGCTCGAGCGGGCACGTCGTGGTGCATCCCTCCGGCGCGTTCTTGTACGTGTCGAACCGCAACGAGAACAGCATCGGACTGTTCAGCATCGACGCGACGAGCGGCCGTCCAACGCCCGTCGCCTTCGAGACGTCCATGATCGCGACACCGCGCGATTTCACGCTGGATCCCAGCGGGCAGTTTTTGCTCTCCGCCAATCAAGACGGCAATCAGGATCTCGTGGTGTTCCGCGTCGCGCAAAGTGACGGGAAGCTGACCCACGTCGGCAACCTGCGCGTAGGCGGACAACCGAGCTTCGTGGGCGTGCGCCCCTGAACCCCTCACCTCCCATAGGGCCCCCCCAGGATCTCACGTCGGCGACAGCTTGTAAAGACTGGCGCTGATGGGCGAGATGAGGGTCATGACCGCCGCGCCGCTCGTTTACGCGATCGACTTTGGAACCACGAACTCACTCATCGCCGCAGCCAACGCCGAGCGGATTTTCGGCCCGCTAGAGATCGAGCCGCTGGCGACCGACGCCACCGTGCTGCGCAGCCTGCTGTTCTTTCCGGATCAGGACACGACAGCACCACAGGTTCGCGCCACGCCCGCAGCCGCGCACGGCGGCGCAGCGGCGGACCAAGCGCGGCGCGGCGTGTACACCGGACGCGCGGCGATTCAGGCCTGCGTCGAGTCCGGCATGCGCGGCCGCTTGATCCGCTCGATCAAGCGCTTCCTGCCGATGGCCACCTTCACGGAGACGCGCATCGGCAGCCAGCGCTACACGCTCGAAGAGTTGGTCGCGATCCTCTTGCGAACGCTGCGCGAGCGCGCCGACGCGGCGCTCGCTACGCGCGTCGACGCGGCGGTGCTCGGCTGTCCCGCGCGCTTTTCGGACGAGCCGGGCGGCGACGAGCTGGCGCGCGCTCGCCTGCGTCGCGCGGCGGAGCTCGCGGGCTTCAAACGCGTGATGCTGTTGGAGGAGCCGGTCGCGGCGGCGCTCGACTGTCGTGATCACACCGCCCAGAGCGAGCTCGTGGCGGTGCTGGATTTGGGCGGTGGCACCTCGGACTTCACCATCGCGCGGCTCGGCGGTGGCCACAGCGAAGTGCTCGCCGTCGGCGGCGTCGCCGTCGCCGGCGACGCGCTGGAAGGCGCGCTGATGCGCGAGCAGGTCTCGCCCCATTTCGGCTCGCGCGTGGCCTATCGCATGCCCTTCGGCGCCAACGTGCTCACCTTCCCCAAGCCGCTCTTGGAGAAGCTGTGCTCCCCTGCCGAGCTGAGCTTGCTGGATCGCCGCGACGTGCTGGAGTTTCTGCGCTCCATCCGCAGCTTCGCGCTCAGCGAAGACGACCGCGAGCGCATGGAGCGGCTGCTCTGCCTGGTCGAGGATCGCCTCGGTTTTCAGCTGTTCGAGGCGCTCGACGGCGTCAAGCGCGAGCTCTCCGCGGCGCCCGCGGCGCACTTCGACTTTTCTTATCCCGGCATCGAGCTTCACGAGAACATCAGCCGCGCCGACTTCGAGCGCGCCGCGGCGAGCGCTGTCGAGCGCATCGTCGCTCGCTTCGAAGAGACACTGCGCGCCGCGGGCGTTCAGCGCCCCGAGCTCGACCGCCTGTATTTCACGGGCGGGACGGCTCAGGTACCGTGCTTGGTTGCGGCGCTCTCGAGCGGCGTCGACCCGCGCCGCATCCAGCATGTCAGCACCTATCACGCGGTGATTCAGGGCCTCGCGGAGCGCGCGCGCAGCGCCGCCCAGGACTGGCAGGACACGCAGACGAGCTAGCTCTGCGACGGCCTCACGCGCCGAACCCTCGCCGTACGGCGGCGAAGCAACATGCCGATACCGCCGAGCGAGAACAACATCGCCATGACGGCGTTCCCGTGCGCCCGCGGCGAGAGGGCGCAACCTCCGTCGTCGGCTGACGCGCGACCGTTCGCGGCGCCCGCCTCGCTCGCTCGAGAACCCCCCGCTGCGACAATGCCGCCCGTTGCGCTGAGCGCGCCACCTGCTGCGGTGCTGCCGCCGAGCGAAGCCGCGCCGCCGCTCGTCACGGCGACGCCGCCGGTCGTTGCACCGCCCGACGCCCCGCTAGTGCCCGCTGAACCACCGGAGCTCTGAGCGGGCACCGTACCGCCGGTACCAATAGCGCTGGAGCCCGCCTGGCCTGCGTTGCCGCTCGAAGCGCCGCCAGCTCCGCCGTTCGTGCCAGCTCCGCCGTTCGTCGCTCCGCCGGCTCCGCCACCCGCGTTGCCAGCGCCGCCGCTGCCTGCTGCCGCGCCAGCGGCGCCTCCCGCGCCTCCGCCGCCCGCCGGAGCGTCCTGGTCGAGGCCAAAGAAGCGGACCACGTCCGCCCACAAACCGCGACCGGAGAGATCGTGCGGCGCGCCATCGGCGACGTTCGTCTCTAGCACCACGGCGCCGGAGTCGTCCTTATATGACGTGCGATGCCAGGTGTCCTGCGCACCCGCCGGCTTGGTGTCCATCTTCATCGCGCTGGCGTCGCTCACGCCGAGGACATTCGTCCACTGCGCCACCTCCGCGGCGAAGTTTGGCGTGTAGTTGAGCGTGCTGTCCGCGGTGCCGTGCCAGAGCTGGACTCGAGGCCGCGCGCCGCTGAAACCTTTGTTCGCGTTGCGCACGATGTCGCCCCACTCTTGCGCCGAGCGATTCGCTGGTGTCGTCCAGCCGTAGTTGTTACCGCTGGTCCACGCGCCCGCGGGCACCCCGGCCAGCACGGAACCGCCCGCAAAAACTTCCGGATATGCAGCGAGCAGCGCGTTCGTCATGCACGCTCCGGAGGACGCCCCCGCGGCGAAGACCCGCTTCGGATCGGCGTTGTTCTCCTTGATGACGTATTGAACCATCTTGGTGATGGCGTCGCGCTCGCCGCTGCGCGATGGCGATGCGTCGAAGCAGTTGCCGCCCGCGTTCGGCGCGATGACGATGAACCCGTACTTGTCAGCGAGGCTTTGAAACCAGGGGTGCGCGTTGCCCGAGTTGCCGCCGCAGTAGTGCAGCGACACCACGACGCCGGGCGAAGCGTCGACCTTGGCCGGGACGTAGAGGTCCATGGTCAGCGAGCCGCCGTAATCGACCTTGCACTTCCATGGATCACACTGCTGTGCGGAGGCAGGCCGAGGAGCGAGCAACACGGTCGCCAGCGCGGCGATGGCTGGCGCGGCGGATCGAAGCCGGGTAGACATTGCTATTACCTTTACCTCTGCTCAGCGGCGTGGTGTCCGCAGGCGATGAAAAGTGGCTCAGCGCGGGCTAGCGGATTCGCATCACCGTGGGATAAGCGAAGTCATGCGCGCTGCGACCGGAAATGCGAACCCAAGCAGGTGGACCCGCTCGACAAAAATGTGCTCACGACACAATGAGCCGACGTCACGGCGCGTCGCGCGCGGGCGCGCGGCCGTTCGCGGCCTCGGGCCATGCGGGCCCGCGCCAGAAGGGCTGTGGTACCGTGCTTCGGTGGTGCCGAGCGCTCTTGTCGGTAGAGATCACCCGATGCGCGCGCTGCAACCAGGCCTGCTCCTGTCACGCGAGGGACGGCGATGACCGCATACGGTTTCTTGAGCCTCGCCGACCACCTGCCGGATCCGCTCAGCGGGCAACGCAGCACGCAGACCGAACGCCTGCGCTCGATCGTGGACGCTGCGGTGCTGGCGGAGGAGGTCGGCTTCGAGCACGTCGGCCTCGGCGAGCACCACTTCGGCGGCTACATCGACTCGTCGCCGTTCATCTTGCTCGGCGCGATCGCGGCTCGCACTAGCCGCATCCGGCTCGGAACCAGCGTCACCCTGCTCGCTCATCTCGACCCGGTGCGCGTCGCCGAGGACCTCGCGACGCTCGATGTGCTCTCGAACGGGCGCGCGGAAATGACGGTGGCGCGCGGAGTGGAAGTGCCGACTCAAGTCGCGTTCGGCATCGCGGACGAGAGCGTGCTGCGGCCCCGCTTCGACGAACACCTGCGCCTGCTGTTACGGCTGCTGACGGAGGAGGCGGTGACCTGGTCCGGCCGCTTCCGCCCGCCGCTCTCCGCCGTGCGCATCGAGCCGCGGCCGCTCCAGCGACCGCATCCCAGGATCTACCTGGGCGGCGGCCTCTCCAAGGTGTCGTGCGATTTGGCGGCGGAGCTGGGCCTGCCGCTGTGCCTGCCCAGCCTGTTCTGCTTCCCGGAAGACTTCTTGCCCATCGTGGAGCGCTACCGCGCGGGCGTGAGCGCGAGGAATTCAGCGCCGCGCAGCTCGCTCGCATATCCGAGCTACGTGCACGTGGCCCGCACCAGCCAGGAAGCGCGCGCTCGTTGGCGGCCTTATCTCGAGAGCTATGTCCGCTTCGCGACGCAGTGCCGCGGCAGCCAGGGTCGCCCGCTGGACTACGAAGGCCTGTTGCAGGGCTCGGCGATCTGCGGGAGCCCGGCCGAAGTCGTGGATCGCATCAGCGCGGTGAACGCCATGCTCGGGCTCGATCTGCACTTTTTGATGCCAGACCTGGGCGCCTTGCCGCAGGAGCTGCTGCGCGAGGTGCTGGAGCTGCTCGGCAGCGAGGTCTTACCGCACGTGCGCTGAAGCGCGTTACTCCGCAGGGTTATCCGGCGGCCGCTCCTTCGCTTGCAGCTGTTGAGGGAGGATCGAGAGCGGCGTCGGCTCGGGCAAGAGCTCGCGAAACACCTCACCGTAGATGTCCCAAATAGTGATGAACAGCGCCGCGACGATGGGTCCGACGATCACGCCCAGAGCTCCGAACATGACGATGCCGCCCAGGGTCGAGAGCAAGATCATGAGATCCGGCATCTTCGTGTCTTTGCCGACCAACCAAGGGCGCAGCACGTTATCGACCGTGCCGACCACCAGCGCGCACCACAGAAACAGCGCCACGGCGGCGCCCACGCGCCCGACCGCGACCAGGTAGAGCACCGCGGGAAGCCACACCAGCACCGGGCCGAGCCCGGGCAATATCGAGAGCAAGCCCATCATCGTCGCCCACAATGACGCGGCCTGAATCCCCGCGACCCAGAAGCCCAGGCCACCGAGCGCGCCCTGCGCAAAGCCCACGACGAACGTACCCTTCACCGTGGCGCGCGCTACGGAGAGGAAGCGTCCGACGAGCTTCTCCTCATCCTGCGGAGGCAGCGGCGAATAATAGAGAATCTTCTGCAGCACCTGGCGTCCGCCGATCAGAAAGAAGAAGGTGGCGTACAGCATCACGAACGTCAGCAGCAGAAACGTCGCCGTCTCCTGCGCGGCGCGCTTGACGGCGGCGACGGCGACAGTGCCGACCTCCGCGCCGAGCGTGCTGAGTCGCTCGAGAATTTGCGCGCGATACGGGCGCAGCGGAGCAAGCTCCGGGTAGCGCTCGAGCAGCCGCTCCAGGCTGTTCGCGCCGCTGACTTGCGCACGCAACCAAGGCCCCACGCTGTGCCCGAGCTCCACGGCCTGAGAAGCGACGAGGCTCGCGAACGAGATCAGCGGAACCACGACGAGGATCGAGACGAGCGCGATCGTCAGCGCTGCTGCCAGCGTGGCCCGGCCCTTCAAGTCCGCGAGCAACGCGCGATACGGACGATACAGAGCCCCTGCCGTGAGCGCCGCGAGCAACAGCACCAGCAAGAACTCGCGGATCATCCACAGAAACAGGACTGAAATGGCCGTCGCCAGCAGCAGCAGCGACCCTTTTCGCACCCGTTCCGGGCTCAGCAGTTGCATGCGCGCATTCTCTACGCTTTGCGCGGGGCAGCGAGCAGAAATCGAGCGCGCCGCCCGCGCGTCCGCGGCCGACACCAACAAGCGCTAGATTTTTCGACGGAATTGGCGATCGTGAGCCACCGTACAGCCGAGGCGACTTGCCATGAAAACGTCGATGAACGTGACAACACCCCAGATTCGCATCGCCCTAACCGCGGCCGTCCTGGCCGTAGCCTGTTCGGCGGCGCGGCCCAAGACCGAGGAGCCGACGGTAACTCCCCTACAGCCGACGAGCTCGAGCCCGGCGCCCGTCGCGTCGAATCCAGAGCGGGCACGTCCCACGGCGACCCAGTCGCGGCCGATCCTTCGTGCGCCATTCGGCGAGGTCGCTGGGCAAGAGGTGGCGCTGTACACGCTCCAAAACCCGAATGGCATGCTGGTAAAGGTGATGACGTATGGTGCGGCCGTCACCGAGCTGCACGTGCCGGACCGGGCCGGAAAGTTCTCCGACGTCGTACTCGGCTTCGACACCTTGGACGACTACGTGAAGGGCGGCAGCCTTTACTTCGGAGCCAGCGTCGGGCGAGTCGCCAACCGCATTCGCAACGCCAAGTTCAAGCTTGGCGGCAAGGAGTACTCGTTGACCGTCAGCGATAAGCCGCATCACCTCCACGGCGGCACCAAGGGCTGGGACAAAGTCGTGTGGGCGGCGCAAGCCACGGAGACGCCCGAGGGCCCGCAGGTTCGCCTGAGCTACGTGTCGAAGGATGGCGAACAGGGCTATCCCGGCACAGTCCACGCGACCTCGACCTACACCCTCACGAACAACAACGAGCTCCGCATCGAGATGACGGCCACCACCGACAAAACCACGATCGTCAACATGGTTCACCACAGTTACTGGAACCTCGCGGGCCACGACTCCGGCTCGATCGCTGATCACGAGCTGACGCTCTTCGCGGATAAGTACACACCCGGCGACCCGCAGGTGCCCACCGGCGCGGTCCTGCCCGTAAAAGGCACCCCGTTCGACTTCACCATTGCGAAGCGCATCGGCAAAGACCTAGAGCGTGCCGGCGGCAAGCCCATCGGTTTCGACCACAACTTCATCGTCAATGGCGAACCCAACGCCCTACGCCCCGTCGCGCGCCTGCGCGATCCCCAATCTGGCCGCGTCCTGACGATCGAGGCGGACCAACCCGGCGTTCAGCTCTACACCGGCAATTTTCTCGACGGCACGAAGAACGGCAAAGCTGGCACCGCGTACCCGCAATACGCCGGCTTATGCCTCGAGACTCAGAAGTTCCCCAACGCGATCAACGTGCCCGCCTGGAGAGACCAAGTCGTGCTCGAACCAGGCCAAACCTATCGCCACACGATGGTCCTACGCTTCACGGCGGACTAAGCGATTGCGGGGGCGCTCGTGGCCCGTGCGCATCAGCAGTCCTCTCGGCGAGCGCACAAGCGTGGCAAGCCATTCGCGTTCCGGCATTGTGCGCGCTCGCCATGGGCGCGGTGCTCTTCGTCAGCAGCGCGGTGCTCGCGGCTCGCCTACGACGCCTGGGCTCGGCGTTGTTCCAACCAGTGGCGCTCGTCTGGGTTGGTTCGTTGATCGCGATCAGCTATGCAATTCGATTTCTTTTTTGGGTCGTAGCTGCCGATCACCCTCATCGCACGCTGCGTTACTCAATGCTGGCAGTGCAGAGCTCCTTCAGCACCTGCAAACGTCACAGGTCTTGCTACTAGCAGGCATGGCTCCGCGCCGAGCAGACCCGTTCCGTCGTGCGGCCGGTCCGCCCAAGGCCAAACGGCTAGCGCGGGCCGAGCACCAGCCAAACCAGCTCAGCGAGGGCGGCCAGCGCGAACGGCCGCGTTCACGGGGTCCTGACAGGCCTTTGCTCGTCCTAACCTCCGCGGGTGAACGTCGACCCCAAACGTAGCCAAGCCCTTTGCAGGAGCGATACCGCGAGATCGAGCGAGGCGGTGTCGAGTGAGGCGTAGCCCGCGCGAAACCCGGCGACCGGCTCGGCGGCGGCGGAGTAAGCGCTGCCCGGCGCGACGCCCAGCCCAACGCGCTTGGCCTCCTTGCTCCACGCCTCGGTGTCCGCGATGTCGCGCGGGCGTAGCCATAGGGCGAGGCCGGACTGGGGGACCTCGAAATCGATGGCCGCAGCCAAGACGGGATCCTCGCGCAGACGCTTCGCAAAGAACGCACGTCGCTCCGCGTAGACGCGGCGTGACTTCCGCACGTGGCGCTGCAGCTCACCCTCTTCGAGCAAGCTGGCGACCGCGCGCTCGAGCGCAGGATCTCCGACGCGGTCGAGCGCAGAGCGCACCTGCGTCGCGCGTTGCAAGACAGCGTCTTGCGCGAACAGGTAGCCGAGGCGAATGCCGGGCAGGAGCAGCTTCGAGAAGGAGCCGATGTACACGACGTTCTCGAACCCGTCCTCCGCGCACAGCGGCAGCGAGGGACCCGGCGCGAAGTAGTACTCGCAGTCGTAGTCATCCTCGATAATCGTAAAGTTGAAGCGCCTCGCGAGCGCGAGCAACGCCGGACGTCGCTCCGGCGCGAGCGTTACCGTCGTCGGATACTGATGGTGCGGTGTCACGTAAACGGCATGGACGCGGTGTTCGCGCAGCACCGCGTCCAGATTGTCCACGCGCAGCCCGCCCGCGTCGACCGACACCGGCAGAGCGCGCGCCCCGGCGAGCGCAAAAGCATCCCACGCCGGACGGTAGCCGGGATCCTCCACTGCGATGTGGCCGTGGTGCGGCACCAACACCTTGCACGCGAGGTAGAGCGCCATCTGACTGCCGCGCGTGATCAACGCGCGGTCGGGCGCTGTGACGAGCCCGCGTGCCTGATTCACAAAGGATGACAGCAGCTCTCTCAGCACTGCGTCTCCGCGCGGGTCACCGTAACCGCGGCGACTCTTGGCTAGCATCAACAAGGCCTTGCGATAGGCGCTGCCGAGCTGATTGAGCGGAGAGAGTTGCGGGTCCGGCGCGCCGTCGTCGAAGGAGACCAGCAACGGCTTCTCGCCCGGCGCGTCATCGGACTCCGCTGCGGTTGGGTTTGCGTCTGCAAAATGATGCAGCGGCAGGGTCTCGGATACGAATGTCCCCTTGCGCTCTTTGCACGTCAACCAGCCCTGGGCGGCGAGATCGTCGAGCGCAGTCGTAACCACCTTGCGGGTGACGTTGAGCTCCGCCGCCAACGAGCGCGCTCCCGGCAACAACGAGCCGGGCGCCAAGCGGCCCCGGCGAATTTCGTTGATCAGGGTGTCCGCCACCTGTTGATACAGCGCGGTTGCCGGACGCCGTGCGAGCTCCACGTCGAGCCGCAAAGGCCGTCCTGTGAGCCTTCTCCTCTCCACCGTACCTGCCACCCAGCGGTTGCGAAGGCAGTATGAGGCGCCGGCGTAGGTCGATCCACAGCAATCGTCGGATGTCCGCGCTTCTAACGAACTCAGCTGTCGTTACGCCAGCAGGGCGTTCCCGCCACAGCGCCAGTCGACTTCGGCGACTGCGCGATTCTTGGAAGAAAAGCTCCGGAAACAAAAGCTGCGTCGGTACCAGCTGGTGTCCCTGGGCCGTTCAGGACGCCCGCACTCTCGCGATCCGGCTGGAGGAGCGCTACGCGGGGTTGCGCTCTCCGCACAAGACGAAGGCCGGCGTCTCGGGCTGCGTGCGCGACTGCGCCGAGGCGAAGATCAAAGACTTCGGTCTAGTCGCGACGGACAAGGGCTGGAACTTGATCGTCGCTGGCAACGGTGGGCGCGACGCAGCGACTGGCAAGGTCCTCGCGCAAGACGTGGACGAGGATACGATCGTCAAATACCTGGACCGCTTGCTGATGTACTACATCCGCACGGCAGATCACCTCGCGCGCAGCGTGACCTGGCTCGACGGCATCGAGGGCGGCATCGATCGCCTGCGCGACGTCATCGTGAACGACACGCTCGGCATTGCCGATAGCCTGGAGCAGGACATGAAACGAATAATCGAAGGTCAAAGTTGCGAGTGGGCGCGCGCGGTGGCCGACCAAGACATCTTGTCTCGGTTCAGGCACTACATCAACGCGCCGGGATCCGATCCAACCGTGGTGCACATCCCCCTGCGCGGCCAGATGCGCGCGGCGACGCCGGAGGAGCGGCGCCAGCTACGTCCCCACAAAAAAGTGGCGATGAGCTTGAAATGGGCCGACGTCGCCGACGAAAGTTGCCTGATTCCCAACATGGGCGTCAACGCGCTCGTGGACGGCGAGGACGTCGCGATCTTCCGGCTGAGAAACGGCGCGCTCTAGCGATCGATAACATCGATCCCGTGGTCTACTCCTCCGTCCTCTCTCGAGGCGTGGTGGGCGACAGGAGCGGTCATCCGTTCGTCATTTCTCCGATCAGCCGCAAGGCCTTCTCGCTGGAGACCGGCGAGTGCTTGGATGCGCCGGAGTACTCGGTGCAGACGCACTCCGTGCGCGTGAGCAAGGGCCGGCTGCAAGTGCGGCTGCGGCTGCCTCAGGCTCAGCTCGTTCGTGACGCAATTGGAACCTGAGGTGAGCGCGAGAGCGAACCGAGATCTGCTCGTACTGACGGCGTTCCAGGCCGTGGCCTCGACGATCTCCGTGGCGCTCGCGTCGGTGACGGGAGTGTTGGGCCGCGACCTCGCCCGGCGCGAAGTATGCCACGCTGCCCGTCGCGAGCTACGTGTTCGGTGCAGCTCTGATCAGCTGGTTTGCCGCGCGCTGATGGCGCGCTTGGGGCGCAGAGGCGGACTCCAAATCGGAACGCTGTCGTGCGCCGCCGGCGCGCTCATTGGCGCTTACGCGGTAGCGCGAGCAAGCATGCTGCTGCTCTGCTTGGGCTCGCTCACGTTGGGTGCCGCGGCTGCAGTCGGGCAATACGCGCGCTTCGCCGCCGCCGAAGTCGTTCCGCCGGAGCGCAGGAGCCGAGCTCTATCCGTGGTGCTCACGGCGGGCATCGCCGGCGCATTCTTGGGACCCGAGAGCACCCGCTTCACGCGGCATTTGACCCGCGTTCCGTTCCTCGGGTCTACTTATCGATCGCCGTGCTGGCGCTGCTCGGCTGCGCACTGCTCGCGGCGCTCGCTGACGCGCGACCGGAGCGGCCTGCGCCGCCATGGCGACCGGCGTTGGCGCTCTCCTTGGTACGGCGGGCGGACGTTGGCGTGGCGATTTCGAGCGCCACGGCAGCATACGCAGTGATGCTGTTTCTCATGACCGCGACGCCGCTCGCCATGCTCGGGCATCACCACTCTTATGACAGCGCTGCGTTGGTGATTGAGTGGCACGTCTTCGGGATGTTCGCGGCCTCGTACGTTACGGGGCT
The DNA here is from genome assembly GCA_966250485.1 of uncultured Sorangium sp. Taxonomy (GTDB): domain Bacteria; phylum Myxococcota_A; class Polyangia; order Polyangiales; family Polyangiaceae; genus PMG-095. Next base: position 42,298 of record CBINHN010000047.1, read on the forward strand.
CTTGGTCCAGCGCTGGGGTGCGGCGCGCGTCATCGCCTTTGGGATTTACGGTATGCTGCTTTGTGTTGCCATCAGCCTGGCTGGTGACGACGTTCACTACTTCTGGGCGGCGCTGCTGCTGCTGGGCGCTGGCTGGAACTTGACCTTCGTGGCCAGCACCGCCCTGTTGACCGAGGTTTGTTCCGAGGCCGAACGCGCGAGCGCGCAGGGAATGAATGAACTGGCGATCAATTCGGTCAACGCTCTCGCCTGCCTCGCTTCTGGCGCGTGCCTGTCGCGGCTCGGCTGGAAGGGGGCAAACCTCGTCACCTTGCCTTTTCTACTGGCCCCGCTGCTGCTGCTGGTTCGGATGCGGAGCTTGCGCCGCGTTGCGGGCGCGGCGTCACGTGTTGGCCCCCTCGAAGATTGAGAACTGGCCCCTTCAGCCATGACACGGGCGTGCTAGTTGAGGAGTGCGCGGTGAGTGCGAGCTCTGTTCCTGCTCCTAACCCTGACGAGAGACGAGCCATGAAGACGGCAGCGGTAGTTCAGCACGTTCCGTTCGAAGATCTCGGCAGCTTCGAGGCGGTCCTGAGCGCACGAGCCTTCAAATTGACGTACCTGCTCGCGGGGCGGGACGATCTCGCGGTCGGCCTCGGAGATCCCGATCTGTTCATCTCGCTCGGTGGTCCGATCTCCGTCAACGATGAAAACGATTACCCTTTTCTGCGTGATGAGCTGGGCTTTTTGGAAAAGCGGTTGCGCGCGGATCGTCCCTGTCTCGGTATCTGTCTCGGCGCGCAGCTGATGTCGAAAGCTCTCGGCGGAAAGGTGCGCGCGATGGAGCGCAAAGAAATCGGCTGGGCACCCCTGCAGGTCGTTCACGAGGCCTCTCCGCTCAGCGCCCTCGGTATGCGCTCTACGGTACTGCACTGGCACGGAGAAGAATTCAGCATCCCCGCGGGCGCGACGCTCCTCGCGTCGAGCGCCCTGTGCCAGAACCAAGCCTTCAGCTGGGGTAAACGTGGCTTGGGACTGCAGTTCCACCCAGAGGTGACGTCCGCCGGGCTGGAGCTCTGGTACATCGCCCATACGATCGAGCTCGGCGCCGCGCGCGTGGACATCCGCGAGCTGCGTCAGCAGACCGAGCAGCACGCGAGTGCGCTGGTCAATTCTGGGCGGCGGCTGCTCGAGCGTTGGCTGGACAGTTGCGAGCTCTAGTTCACCAATCCGGGAGCGCGAACTTTGACCGAGAGGCGATGAAGAGTCAGCAACTGAGTCGATTCGCTCCCTGGGTCCGCCCGATTCATCCTGCTTCTTCTCGTTCCTAATCTACAGATCGGGACTCGCGACGGCTTGAAATAAAAAGCGGATGCTTGTGGGACATATTGAGTTCAAGGGTTGTGTTTTGAGGCGAGAAGCCTTATGACTTTCCGAGGTGTCGCAGCAGCTTCGCGCTGGCCGATCCGGCGCACGGGCTCGTGATTGCGGCGTTGCTCAACGCGACGCTGAGCGCGGAGGCGAGCCAGCGAAGAGCCAGCGGCCTCGTCGACGCGATCTACGATGACCTCGGGATTTTCGACGCCTCCCCGGCGATCACCAGAGTTAGCGGAGGGGAGGCCGGCGACTGTCGCGAGCAGCTGCTCGCAGAAGCCGCCCTGCTCGAGAGCGGCCCCGCCCGTGAACAACAGACAGTTGGGGGCGTTCAGAGCGGCGCGCCCATGAACCTCAACATCAACTCCATCTGACTCGACAGCATGGGTATACCCGTATGAACCAAGCGCTGCCGGCTACGGGCGAGCTCGAGCAACGGCGTCAGTTCCGGGGCCACCACGCACTCCGCGATCAACGCGCAGCGGTCGACCAGCGGCGCGGACATCGGCAAAGGATCGCTGCTCTGCATGCCCAGGGGTGTCGCGTTGATGCCGATGTCGTACGATTCTTCCTCCGCGGCACCGACGCGCACGTCGAGCTCGGGAAACGCGCCGTGCAGGCGCTGCGCGAGCGCGGCCGCCGTCGCTTGGGTGCGATTCATGATACGCAGCGACGCGCAGCGGTGTTTGCCGAGCGCGAAGGCGATGGCCGCGGCGGCGCCGCCGGCGCCCAGCAGCAGGCACGCGCGGCCTTCGACTTCGTGGCCCGCTCCGCGCAGGCCCTGCACCATACCCTCGCCGTCGAGCACGTCTCCGAGCAGACGACCGTCCGCCGAACGCCGCACGACGTTCACGCTGCCGACGAGCCTGGCGTTCGCCGTGAGCTCGTCGAGCAACGGCACGATCGACTGCTTGTGAGGCATCGACACCACGGCGCCCCCCAGATTGCGAATTTGCCTCAACCCGTTCAGCGCGTTCCGGAGGCCGCCTGTCGTGACGTGCAGCGGTATCAAGACGAAATGGCCGAACTGCCCGCGTTCGCGGAGCAGGGTATTGGCCATGCCAGGCGAACGGGCCTGCGCCACGGGATCGGCGATGACCGCGAGTATGCGCGTGGCACCGGAGATATTGTCGTGTTGCATCGCGCGGCGAAAGTTAGGGCCGCCTGCGCGCGTCTGCAAGTATCGGAGGACATCCTGCCCCCTGCCGCGGAGTGTGCTCGCAGTTAAGGTGATTCAAGTTCAGACGTGGAGCGTCGAACGAGAACGTATCCGGCGTCGTGCCGGAGCGAGCTGACACGCTCACGCCTGCACGACAACGAGGCGTCGCATGAATGACCAGCACGACACACCCGAAGGATCGCAAGCGCGCCGGCAGGGTGATTTCTTGAGCTCGCTGCGAGTCGCGCTGATCGGCCAAGTCCTGCCTGAGCCGCCGATCTTATCGCTGCCGAGCGACGCGGGCGCGGCGCGCAATCTGCTCCGGGTCAAGAATTTTACGCACGTGCTTTCGCGCGACAATCGGCTGCTCAATCACGTCAGCTATGTCCAAGAGAAGACGGGCGACACGCGCGCGGGCGGCTGTTCCCTGTGGCAAATGTACCTGTGCTCGTCGTTGCTGCTGGGGTCGCACGTCAAACGCAACGGCTACGAGCTGGAGCTGTTAAACTACATCGACTCTCAGAACGAGGCTATTGAGTTCGAGCGGCTGCAGAGCTACCGCCCCGACGTGGTGATCCTGAGCACCACGTTCATTCTGTCCCACGCCGATCTGAAGAACGTCGGATCGCGGCTGCGTACGGCGCTGCCAGACACCTTCATCGTGGCCGGTGCACACCACGTGTTCACCTCCTTTCTCTACATGGATCAACAGAAGCGTGCCGAGTATCTGAGCGCGAGCGCCTTCGACGCCTTCGTCGACGACACGCAGGAGGGGGCCTCGCTGTTGACCTTGCTGCGCGCCTTCCCAAAGCGGCTGGAGGACGTGCCGAACCTGCTATGGAAGGACGCCGCTGGTCGCGTCACCGAAAACCTTCGCGAGGCCGAGGAGAACGACATCAACGCCACCCTCATCGATTTGGATTTGGTGCCCGTACCGGAGGGCTCGGTCGTGCATATCCGTACGGCGCGCAGCTACTCGTTCAAGTGCGCGTTCTGCTCCTATCCTACGATCGCGGGCGCCTTGGCGGTGATGGAACTGGACAACGTGATCCGCACGTTGAAGCAGCTGAAGGCCAACGGCGTCGCCGCGGTCATCTTCTCGGATGACACCTTCAACGTGCCGCGTCCGTGCTTCGAGGCGTTGATCGATCGCATGATCGCCGAAGACGCCGTGCTGCCCTGGTACTCGTTCCTGCGCTGTCAGTTCGTCACGCCGGACTTGATCCGAAAGATGCGCAAGAGCGGCTGCCAGGGCGTGTTCCTGAGCAGACTCGATCAGTGGCGAGCCCAAGCTGCACGTTGTCCCTACCGAGTGCCGTGTACTCGGCCGGATACAATGCCAAGCCTTGCTTGAACGCGGCCCCCACCGTCCTTCCCCAACACCAGACAGAACTATCTACTTTGCTCAGTTCGCACGTGTCCAGGTCATTCGCCTTGATCATCGAAAACCGTGCGCTTGTCTTTACCGGGCCTTGCTCCGGAACGACTCCCTCACTGGTTACCACCTTTTCATAGCGACCGTTCCCAAGAGCCTGGCTGTGCCCGTAGCAGTGCACCCGACCATTCTCGAACAGCACGCACGTGTGCCCGCTCCCGAGCGTCAAATCCCGAATGCAACTCAGCGGCTTTCCGTTGCGATCGTGCGCTATCGCTCCTTCCCGGTGCGCCCACCAGTGCCGGACCGCTGCCCCTCCGCACCCGAGCACCACCGCGGTCAGCAACGCGATTCCGATCGTTGGTCTCGTCATCGTCACGGGTTGCTCACCGCTCACGGCTCTGGACAGACAATGGGGAGCCGCGTCAGCGGCGCCGTGGAGTCTCTCAGGTCGCGGTCCACTTCGCGATCAACATTGCTACCCCAGCACCACACCGAGCGATCGAGCTTCTGCACGCAATAGTGCGCCCCGCCCGCCCAGATGCGCGCGTTGTCGTTGCCGAGCGGCTCGAGCTTTCGCGGCCGCGGCTCGAGGCTAACCAAAGCGTCACCGCGCTTGAATTCCACGCTCGGCTTGCCCAGCATGTCGTTCGAACCCGCTCCGCCCCAGCACCACACGCTGCGGTCCTCCGCGATGACGCATGCCGTCGTCGTGCCGAGAACCAGGTCACGAATTCGAACAGGTATATCCAGCTTCTTCGGCCGCGTCTGGATGACTGCGGGGTCCGGCTCTTCGCTCCGTTCGTATCGCCCATCCGCGAATAGGGAGAAGTCCGCAGCACCCCAACACCAAATCGTAAGTTCACGAGTCAAACCGCAAGCGGCGACCGCAGCTAAGCGGACCTGTTCCACGCGTGTGTCGCCCAGCAACACGGGCCCCGGCGCCTCCGACCACTCGCCTGCGTTGGAGTCAGAAACAGTTCCCCGGCCGAGCTCACCGTTCAAGTTGCTGCCCCAACACTGCAGAGTGCCATCGCTCATCTTCGCGCAGGCGAAGTAGTTTCTCACGTACAGGGACTGAGCGCCCCTCAGAACTTCCTCAGCTGGTCCGGTAGACAGCCTCTCGCACCACACGCTCGTGTCCTTCTTCAACACGCAGACTCGGTCCGCGCCTAGCCCAAGCTCCACGTTGTCCCTGCCGAGCGCCCCGTACTCGGCCGGATACAATGCCAAGCCTTGCTTGAACGCGCTCCCCACCCTCGTGCCCCAGCACCAAACCGAACTATCTATTTTACTCAGCCCACAGGTCTCGTCACCCGACGCCTGAATCATCGAGAACCGTGCGCTTGTCTTTACCGGGCCCTGCTCCGGAACCACGCCCTCAGTGGTTACCACCTTTTCATAGCGACCGTTCCCAAGAGCCTGGCTGTGCCCGTAACAGTGCACCCGACCATTCTCGAACAGCACGCATGTGTGCCCGCTCCCGAGCGTCAAATCCCGAATGCAACTCAGCGGCTTTCCGTTGCGATCGTGCGCTATCGCTCCTTCCCGGTGCGCCCACCAGTGCCGGACCGCAGCCCCTCCGCACCCGAGCACCACCGCGGTCAGCAACGCGATCCCGATCGCTCTTCTCGTCATCGTCATGTTCCCATCAGTGCCTTGCCGATCTTGATTTCGATGAGCAAGATTCCGTTCACCCACAGCATGACCACCCGAAACTGCGGGAACTGCGTCGCCTCTTGCTTGCGGTAGAGCTCTCGTTTCGCGTTCCCTGCAGGGCCCGCCTCAATGGCCTCTGGCCGGATCATCCCGGCATTCAGGGCCGCACGGTGTCCATAGCCCAGCGAGGACGTGGCGACAGCCAGCTGCTTGCCGAACGAATTCTGCAGAACTTGGATCACGTTGTCCGCTCGTCGTTGGGAGAGCTGCTGGTTGTTCGGTCCCTCGGGCGAGGCGTGACCTGCCGCGCTGGCATGCCCGCCTCCGGACACGAAGATGGCGCGCTCCACGGCCAGCTCCTCCTCCAGCGCGCTCAGGTTTCTGCCCTCGAGCGTCGCGCTGTTCTTCCGGAAGAACGCGACGAAGCTTCGGTTGGCTTCGCCGAGCGTCTCCTCGGGTGGCGTCGCTTCCGTCGGCGGGCGAACGCTGGCCGCCTCCTTCTCCGTCATCCATCCTACTCCGAGCGTCAGGGAAAAGATGGAGAAGCTGAAGCCCTGTGGGTTCTTTCTGATGAGCTGGGTCTTCGGCTTGCTCGGGTCAGGCCCCACCATGAAGGAATCCACCCCCGCCACCATGCGCACTGAGCGCGTGACCGCGCCGCTCGAAGGGTCGAGCGTGTTCACCGTCATCACCATGACAGCGCTGCTCGCTCCGGTAGCAGAGAGCAGCGCGGCGCTGGCTGATAACGCCGAGGCGCTAACGACGTAGAATGTGGCCTCATTGAACTGTTCAGGTTCAACGTTGTGAAACGATCGAAAGCTCACGCTGGACAGGAGCTTGCTAGCTCCGGTCTTGAGCCCGGCGCCCAACGACACCCCGACGTCCCCGAAGCCCCCGAACATCTTCTTCTTCGTCCTGAACCACCGATCCGGTGGCTTCGGCTCGCCCTCGATCTCGTTGGTCAGAACCTTCCGCTCGATCTCGGCATCGAAGGCGTAGGCGCCCACCTTGATCCCGAGCGGAATTTGCGCGCCCAACGAGAAGAACCGAGTCTTATAGACGAACAAGTTCCTCGGCACGATCCCGACTTCTTTGAACCCGTTCGGCAAACGCGACAGAGTTTCCTCCGCTGACGCTCCCTGTTCAGCCTGGTTCGACATGAAGTCGGCGGCGAGCTTGTGCAGCCAGTCGTACGTGCTGTGAGTCAGCCCGCCGATCGTGAGCTCTACGTTACTCGCGAAGAGCGTAAAGTGGGCCACCACAGCTTCGCTGTGCTCGGCCTCCTGAGTCAAACCTTCGAGGTAGTTGCTGATCTGGGTGAGCAGCGCGCGGCGAGTAATCGAGTCGTTCGTGGGAGTGCTCTCGTGAGCGATGATGAGCTGCCCGAGCTTTCCGTTGGGCCCCAGATCCGGCTGGAGCATTCGCCCCCAGAACGCGAGCGGGATCGGTTGCTGCTGGTGACCGCGTATCGAGCGCCGGATGAACGGTGAGGATTCCGCGGCGCGCTTCAGCACCTGGTCGATCGTCGCGTTCGACCAGCGCGGCGTGGGCTCGGCCTTTCTCAAATGGAGCGTCGCGACGGTCGCGCCCCGCTGCAGCGTCAAGCGTAGGCGCTCTTCCTGCTCGAGGGCGAGGAGGCCGATCCCGGTCTTGGCGTTGGGCGCCGATTTGATCGCGCCGACGCGCTCCGGTGTCGGGTCTTCGGAAACATCGGTCGGCCCCCACTGGATGTGGAAGCCGTCGCTCTCGAAGTGTCCGAGCAGCACGCCGAACTGTCCGCGTTCGAGCGGCGCCGGCGGCGCGGGCTGCGTCAAACGCTGATGAGCATGACCGGTGATGCGTTCCGGAGGGGGCGCCCACCAGCCGGCGATGGCTCCGCCAGCGACATTGATCTGCACCATCAGCGTCGGCAAATCGAAGCCGAGCTGTTCACCCTCAGCCCTGAACGCTTCCCACATCCCCGTAATGTCGGTGCTCAGAAGCACGCGGCCGGCGGGGGCCGGGGCGCCGGTGCCCTCGCCGTCACCGCCGACTCGTGCCGGAATCGCTGCTTCCACCGCCTTGCTGTCCACGAGCGTTGGCGCTGCCTGCATGTTCAATTTCAGGAATCGAGGCGTCCGCCACGTGTTGCTGTAGAGGATCTCGTGAGTGGCGGAGTCCGAGACGACCACGACAACGCGGCGCAAGTTGAACGCGCGCGCGACGGGCAAGCGAATCGTCGGCCCAAACGCGATCTCGTTGTGCTCGTCGCGCATTCCGAGCGCAATGTCCACCAGCACGTCCGAGGGATTGCAGGTCTTGACCGACTCGGCCGCTCCGAACGCCCATTTCTGGTGCTTGCGAGCTCCTTTTGGGGTGTTCCCAACCACCGCGCACTCGAAGACCAACAGCACGCCGTTCGACCCGTCAGCGACCAGGTTTGCGGCATCTCGCACGACTCCGGGAAGCACCGGATCCGAAGCGCCGATGAAGACCGAGAAGACGCGATCGTAGTCCTTCGCCAGAGCCCCCGTCCGAAACAGATCTTCGTCGAGGACGTGGACTCGCACTCGTGCTCCGGCCTTCGCCGGAGCGTCGAGTTGGAGCTCCATCTCCGGCCGCACCTCGTGCGTCGTGGCCAGCCGAATTTTGGCCGGAGCCGTTCGTCCGGATGCCACCTAGGCCTCGCTCCCGCTGAGGACCACCAGCATTTGCCCACCAAATTCGTCTTGCGACACGTCGATTGTACCTTGTGCGTTCGCGGCCACGATCGCGAAACGCCCCTCCGGCAAGAGGACCTGTGCAACCCCCTGATCGTTGGTGGAGCCGGATGCTACGGAAGTCAGCTCCCCACCCTCATCGGCCTCGAGCACATTGAAGCTGGTCGAGACAACGAGCTCGCCCTGCTCATCGACCAGCGCGATCACGGTCGGCAAGGGTTGCGAGATGTCGAGCGACTCGATGACCCGCCGGCACCAGGTCGCGTAAATACGAGGCTTGTCCGTGAGCTCCGTTTCGGGCGGGTCGAGGGGTTCTCGAAACAACAACCCTTCGACGCGACGCAGACGCTGCGGCGCTTCGTCAGGAAACACGGGCACCTCTTCTCCACCGAAGGCGCGCGGCGGATGGTCCTTGCCAGCACCCACCGTGAGGACGCGCGGTGCGGCGACGGGCCGCTCCGCCAGCTCGACGTAGCGCTGCACCAATCGCTCGAGCGTCCTGTCATCCGCCAAACCCGTGAGGGGCAGCTCTTCTCTAACCTGAAAGTATTCCAAAGCCCGCAGTGTGTTGGGTCCTGGATATCCGTCGACTCGGTCGACGTAGCAGGGCATCTGCTCGAGCTGGAGCGCCTGCAGCATCCATTGGATTTCTGTCCAGCTCCAAGTCTTAGCGACGCCAGCGTCCTGGAAGCGGGAGAGAAGCGCCTCGCTATCCCCGACGAGCCAGGCTTTCGTCGCCTCGGCGCGGGCCAACGACAATGCGTCCACCGATTGGTCGTTGCCAACGTCGTCCGCATGCCCAATCAACAAGACGTTGAGAGTTGGATCCTCCTCGAGTCGCTGCTGCATTGCTCGCACCACGGGGAGCAAGCTCGGCTTCGGAAAGTCCGAGTTCGCCGAGAACCGAGTGGTGCCACGCACGCCGATGAAGGTCCCGCTGGCGAGCGCACCATGGGGCCGTAGAGGGCGCCGGACATACACCCCCGGCAGGTACAGCTCGCTCGTCTCCGGATCCTGCTCCGCGTGTTCCAGGTCCGGCTCTTCGCCGCGCTCGAAGAACAGAATCTCGACGCGACGATTCTGCTCACTCTTGAAGTTATCGACGCCGAGCTCCTCGATCGGGAAATACTCGCTGAAGCCGAGGGCCTTCCGCGCATCGTCCACGAATACGAGCTTGTCGCGTAAGGCCTGGAGCCCCGCCGCGTCCTCGCCGAGCTCGGCACGCAACGCCGCTTCGTAGCAGTCGAACAGCGCGCCCCAGGTGAGCGGCCCCACCTCGCCATCGTCACGAAGCTCGGGGCCTGTGGCTCCGAGCGCGGCCTTGTTTCGGTTGTATGCGCGCTGAAAGCGGCGCACCGGCTCGACAGCGGTGGCTTCATTGTCATCGATCGCTCCCGGGTCGCAGTCGAAGTCGAGCTCCGTGAACGCGCGGCTCACCCACGCCAAAATCTGTTTGTAGTCGCTCACCTGGTGGCGGCCGGCGCAGAGGGTTTTGAAGCTCTCGCGCTGTGCATCGCCGCCGACGAGCAGTGCGAGTGCGACGCGAGCGCGCTCCTCGCTGAGCTTCTGATTGAAGTCGACGCTGGCGGTGGTGTCCGCGTGGCCGGCGACGAACAGCCTGCGGCCGTCGTGCTCGTCATTGTAACGAAGCGCCGCCGCGAACACCCCGACAGCGCTGAGCGCCTCACCGTTGCTCTCGTCGCTCGTCGGGTTTTCGCCTTCGGGCAGCACGACCGCGCTGTTCGAGCGAAAGTGCGCGTCGATGAGCTCGATGAACGTGACCTTGGGGCCCTCGAGCTCGCCCGGCTCGAGATCGTGCACTGCAATCGCGCTCTTACGCCACGCGGGGTACTGCGTGCTGCCGGGCTTCGAGTTTTTGCCGGGCGGCGCGGGCACGATGCCGAACTCCGGGTCGAAGAAGAAGAGCTCGACGCGCCGGTCGCCAGGGTCTCGCTTTTCGTCTTGCGGCGCTGCATCGAGCTCCTCTCCCGTGTCGTCCAGCGGGAAGTTCTCGCCGCAGCCGTGCGCGGTCGCCTCGATGCTGAGCCCGCTCGCTTCGAGCGACGCGCCGTCGAGGGCCATGTACTCGCTGATGAGCTGCCGGCGCGTCTCTGGACCGGCTTCACCGTCCACCTGCAGGCCGCGCGTCTGCTGGAACCAACGCACGGCGTCTTCGCCCTTTGGCTTGGTTCGAAAGTCAGGCAGCGACAGCAGCATCATGCGGTCTTCCGGCGCGCCCCAGCGCTTCTTCTTCGCGATACCCGCGTCGTAGAATTTGAGCCAGCTGTCGACGTCGTCCTTGAGGAACGCGATCGTCGCCTCCGCGCGCTCGAGCGAGAGCGCGTCGTTGAAGTCAGGGCCGCCGGCGGTGTCGGCGTGACCGACGACCAATAACTTGCTGGGGTTATTCGCCAGATACACCTGGCGCAGCGTGCGGATCTGCGGAAGCGCGCTCGGAAGCAGGAAGGTCTTGTTGGTGTTGAAGAACAGGTGCAGGCGCGCCAGCACCGAGAACGGCACAGCGCCGAGCAGGCGCACCTCGGGTTCGGAGCTGTTGGCCGCGAGCACCACGAGGGGGCTCGTGTACTCGTCGCGCTCCTGAGCCTCACCCTCGAAGAACTCAAGCGTTAAATTCAGCGTGTAGTCACCGGGGAAGACTGCATCGTGAGCGAGCCGGCCACGCTCGTCCGTAACGCCGGAGAACGACTCCGGGCCGTCGATCGTGTAGTCGCGATTCGCGTGGCGTACGCGCCCCGTCTTGTCCCACAGCTCGATGAAGAGCCGCCCGAGCGGCGGCGTGAGCACGATCGTGTTCGGGACCACGGCTTTGATGGGCAGCGGTCCCACCGGCGCGCCGTCGAACGCGATGCTCATCGTGTTGCCCTCACGCGGCGGAGCGCCGACGCGCTTCGTCGTCCAACGCGGCTCCAGAAGCTTTTCGAGCGCGCTCGCGTCCGCGACCTTCACCGTGCCGCTCGAGGCGAACACGTTTTCCACCAGCGCGACGCCTGCGGCGTTGGTCGTGACATCGTGCGGCGTTCCGTCCGTATCGAGCTCCACGTCGAGCCCAGAAATGGCGCTTCCGATCTCGTCGACGAAACGCACCTCGAAGAAGGTATCCGAGGTTTCGCGCGTTGGCGGGAGCGGGGCCAGCTCGGGCGGCGGCCCGAAGTCGCGTTCCCTGAGCGGCTCGACGACGCGGCGCTCAACGACGATGCGCCCAGCGAGCAGCGCCTGACCAAGCCGCGCCGCGAGCTCTTCGCAGAAGGCGTCGAAGGAACGCGACACCTCGGGCTCACGCGTGAGGAACAGCTCCATGCCCGAGAGCGAAAAGCCGCCCTCGAGCAAACGCCCCAGCGTTTCGGCGAGCGCGAGCGTGCTGGGCTCGCGTGTCTCGATGCCCCAGCGGAGCGCGAACGCCGCCGTCTGCGCCAGCTTGCGCTCGGCTTCGTTGATGCTGCGCGGGCGCGACAGAACGGTGAGCTTCAGCTCCCCCGCAGGTAGTCGCAGCCAGTACGCTCGTTCACCCGACACCAGGGCCGAGAGTCTACACACTCTTCCGCGCTACGAAAAGCCGCTGCTCGAGGCGAGGTCCGCTCGAATCCGCGCTCCGACGTCCGGCCGGAGGTAAATCGACTACGTTTCGCAAGCGCCGCGCGCGCCGTCCACATAGAGGCCGAACGCTCTCAGCAGGCGTACCTTGCCCTGCCGCACGGCCTGGTTTGCGCTGCTGGTCGCGGTGCCCGGCAGCGCGGCGCTCGCGCTCAACCGCGCAAGAGATCTAGAACGTTTGCTCGAATTCTTCGCCCAGTGGTAGGCCTGCGTGACCCGGATTTCGCAGCTTGATCGCGTCCTTTTTCTTATCGAAACCGAGGGCAGGGAGCCGGTTTCGGCGCGAGGCTCCGCGCTGCGGCACGTTACGGGTGGGGATGCCGGTTGCGGTTGTCTGGAGTGTTCAGTGCTCTTGGAACAGCTCTCCCTGAGTGGAGGGCTCGCCGGGGTGTCGGCGCTGGACGACGAGGGGCTTGAAGTACGGCGGGTCACGGGGTGGAGCTCGAGCCGGTGGCTGGGTCGGCTCTCCGCGGTGACGACGGCGAGCAGGCGCATGCGCCCGCCGCAACGAGGGCAAGTTTCGACGTCGACC
>CBINHN010000048.1:0-54464 GCA_966250485.1 uncultured Sorangium sp.
GGGACGAGCTGGGCGGGGTGCGCGGCGTGCTGCGTCCAGTGCGACGGCGACGCTCCCGCGGCGTGCGCCCGTCTTGTCTTCGGCGCGGCGAAGCCGTGCGCGTCATCCCTGCTCACCGCGAAACGACCTCGCTCGCGCGCAGTCGTCCCTTCGCGCCTCGGCGCAGCGACGCCAGGCCCGCCGCTCGCGCTTTGCTTTCGGCGCAGCGAAGCTGTGCCCGCCATTCGCTCAAACACGCACAGCGCGCATTCCGCAGCGTCAACCGCGTGCGCGATGACGATTTTTGGGGGGCCGCGCCGTAAAGCGCGCGTGCGCGATGACGATTTTTGGGGGGCCGCGCCGTAAAGGGCGCGCCACGCTCATTGCGCGGCGTGAGGCAACGCCGCCCGACGCTGTCTCCCTCTGCAGCCGCGCCTGCCCGGCATCTTTGACACGAGAGCTATCGCGAGGTGCGCGCCGATTTCGAGCGCCGCTACGTCTCCTGGTAGCTCGATCGCCGCGCTGGGAACATCACCACGGCCGCCCGCGAGGCTCGCAAACACCTGTACGATCTGGCGCGCAAGCACGGCCTGCGCGGTGGGCGCGGCTGAGCGAGCGCCGGCGCGCTCAGGTTAGAACTGGCCGCTCACGGCTAGGCTGCCAGCAAACCGAAGGGGACTTTTCCGCCTTCGCTCTCGGGAAGCACCGTGCGCCGCTCGATGAGCTCACAGGCGGCGTCGATTTCAGCCTGGTGCAGCGTCCCCAGTGAGCGTCGAGCGCGAAGCGCTGCGCCGAGAGGTTCTCGGGACGCACCGTGCGCCGCTCCCGGGAAGCACCGTGCGCCGCTCCCGGGAAGCACCATGCGCCGCTCTCGCCAGCACTAGCCGCGACGCCCACGGATGCATGGCGCTCACCATCCAACGCTCGACGCATAACGATCTCGAAGGAGCCACCGTCGTGGCTCGCGCAAGCCTGCCAGCAAACACTGCGGGGCGGCATGCAGCGCTCGAGCCCACCACGCCTTTGTCGTTCGCGTCGTCGCCGTAGAAAGACGAGAATGCCAGGACCTACGACGCGACCGTACCAGCACGCTCGGCTCCGACGCCCGGGATGACGGCGAGCGCCGGCGCCATTCGCCCCGTTGATCGCGGTCGCGCGCTTCAGCGTCGATGCCGATGCCGAGCGGGCGCGCCGTTGCACGCGCCGCACCACTCACCAAGTGAAGCGCGGCTGAGCCGCAAGGATGTGCCGCAAACCTGCGGTCGCGTTGCTTTGAGTCGTGACTCCGCGAGAGCGGAGCACAATCAAATCCATTTTTTGCGATTTCTATTGACACAACTCAAAGGGATCAAATTCGACACCGCACAGATGCGCGTCTGATGCCCAATTATTCGGCGCACGGCCCGCGCTGCGCTTCCGCAGAACAGAAATCGCTCGCGCCGTTGTTCGGGGTTCAAAAACACGCCTGAGACCAATAAAGGCGATGTTTTGACGCGTGTTATGAACACTCATGTCCGCGAGCACTCTATCCAACACGGAACTACTCGCTGCCATGCCAGAGCTGGTGCGAGCGGAGCGCTCCTGCGCAGCCGACGTCATCGAGCATCTCGTCGTCGTCGAGACGCGCGGTCTCCATCTCGAACAGGCGTGTCAGTCGCTGACCTCGTTCTGCATCGAGCGCCTGGGCTACAGCGAAGACGAAGCCAGCAAGCGCGCTCGCGTAGCGCGGCTCGTGCGGCGCTCTCCGCGAGCGCTCGACGAGCTGCGCTCCGGCGCAATCCATCTCAGCGGCCTCGCGCTGTTAGCGCCCTACGTGACCGAACAAAACTGCGATGAGCTCTTCACGCAAGCACGCGGGCAAGCCAAACGCGCAATTGAACGCTTCCTCGCCGCGCGCTTTCCGAAGCCGGATGTTCCGGAACGTCTCTGCCGAATCCCAGCGCAGAGCTCGCTGACCGTCGGCGTGGGTTCGGACAACTTCCGCCCCGGGGCGGATCCGGACAAAAGCTTCCGCCCCGGGGCGGAGGTTGCGCCAGCTGCCGCGCCGTCGATCGGCGAAGGGCCGCCATGGCAGCCGGTCCCCGACGCTCCCCCCGAGCGCGTCAAACCTCTGTCCGCGACGCGCTGGTGCGTGCAGTTCTCGGCTGGCACTGAATTCACGAAAAAACTCGAGCGAGCGCGAGAGCTCTTGAGTCACGCGCTGCCGGGCGGCGAGCTCGCGGCGATCCTCGAGCGCGCGCTGGATGCGCTCATCGAGCGTGAAACGAAGCGCCGGCTCAGCGCTGGCAGGCAGCGAGAGCGCCGCTCGCTGCAGCGCGGCTCGCGACACATTCCCGTCGCCGTTGCGCGAGAAGTGTGGGAACGAGATGGGCATCAGTGCGTCTTCGTCGACGAGCAAGGCCGACGGTGCACGGCGCGCCGCTTCTTGACGCTCGAGCATCGTCAACCCTACGCGCTCGGTGGCGCGACGACTCCCGAAAACCTAGAGCTCCTCTGCGCCGCGCACAACGCGCACGCAGCCGTCGCCGTATTCGGCGCTGAGCGCATCGCGACTGCACGCGCTGCCAGAGACAAGCGACGATTCTCCGCTGCGATGAGTCAATCGGTGCGCGCGTCAGGCGGCGCCGAAGAACCAGCGCGTCGGCGCGGCGAGCGCGACGAGGCGCTCGCTCGTCACGACACCGCGCCCGGCTCGCGGGTGGGCCTGGAGAAGACACCCGACACTCAGCTGATTGCCCCGCTCGAGAGCGACCTTGCGTTCACCGGAAGCCGCGTCGAGGCTGCAGGCGCCACGAGCGGATTCGCACCGACTGCGGCGGGTCTCGCTGCGCGCCGGACGAACACGCTCGTCGTCGACGCGGCCGGCGCTCGGCTGCGAGCGCTGGCCGACAGTGCGCCCGGCGCGGCACAACCGCTATTGCGCGGCGCTGCTGGTTTCGAGCACGAAGAGCGCGTCGCTGGTGCGGGGGCAGCGCCGCTTCCCACGAGCACACCACATCGCGCTCGCAACGACGTCGCTCCGCCGGCCCAGCGCCATGTCTACGCGCAAGTGGGGCTCGCGCTGCGGAACCTCGGCTTTCGCGAGAGCGCCGTTCGCCGAGCTCTCCACGCCATCGAGCGGCGAGATTTCGTCATGAATGCGGAAACCATGTTGAGAGCCGCCCTCAATTTGCTCACGTCGTGAGCTCCGCGGAACAGCACGCCCCTGCGTAGATCATTTCGACGCGACACATGATAGCCGCTCATCCACCGTAGCGTCGCGGGTCCAGCACCTCGATTCGCTAGAGCCACGAACGAATAATTCGGTCGCTAGCCCTCAAAGATCGGCCGACGATGCTGCGCCAGAGACGTCGACGACGAGCGCGAGAGACGCCGAGGTCGAAGGCAGTTGCCCTCCAACTTGCGGCACGAACTTGCTCGTGCATGCCATCGTTCCCGCTCCCATCTTTCGTAGGTTCTGGGAACCGGTAGCGGTTCACGACGCTTGACGGCTCGCGCTCATTCAAATCCCGAGTGAGATACGCGACGCACACAGAAAGCAACAGACAAGCTCCGCTGAGCGACCACGCACACCTCGCCGCGCAACGAGAGTCGGGTGCAAGCTCCGCCCCGTAAGCGGAGTCCTTGGCAGAGCCGCGGTCTGACAAAACACTGAACCTGCCGTGAGCTTTCGGCGTTCCCCGGGCGACCTGCTTGCGATCGTAGAAGGCACTTCGGGAAGTGGTGATCGAGCGACATGCGATGTCGCCTCGGCTGGTGTGCAGAGATCAGGTGACCCGACAGCGTGGTCGCGACACGGTGAGAACGGCGCCACGAGTTTGCCAGCGCCGCGCTCGACGCTTTGGTCGTTCGCGTTGCCCGTTCACGTCGGCCAGGCTCGCGTGGGCTGTTCGCACTGCCTGTTCGCGTTGGCCAAGCGTTGCCTATTCGCTTGGCCGCTCGCGTTTGCCTGTTCCTGGTCTACCTATTCGCCTTCGGCCGCTGTCCAAGCTCACGGCGCGTACTGCATCGCGTCCAAGAACAGCGCGCCGCGGTGGGCGCGGCTATTTCGCGGTTTTCTGATCGCCGCCGCAAGCGAACACCACCGTAGGGCTCGCGCACCCGATTGTCCTCGGCCAGCGCTGGTTCCCGTAGCAGCGCGGCCCAGGCGCGGCTGCAGTGGGGCGCGACGCCGCTTGGGGTTGCCTGACGCGCTGACGCGACGGGTGGCGCGCCCTTTTCAATGGGGGCTCCCCACATGGGCTGTAAATTGTCGTTTCTGCGCTGTTCGATCGCATCACGGAGCTAGGTCGTTGGCTCTCGCAAGGGCGCGAAGAGCAATAGTCGTGGCGGCGAGGGGATCACCGCGACGTGACTTGCTCGCGAGCTTTGAGCGCTAGCGAGGGGTGGGCGGTGTCACCCAGCGTGGGCTAGCGTCAGCTCTGCTAGGCGATCTTCGAGGGAGACGCGCTCGGCGAGGAGCTGGGCGTCGAGATCGGCGATTTGTAGGGTGAGTTTTTGGAGGCGTTGGCTGATGTCATCCATTTTTTGGGCTAGGTTGCGGCTGAGGGTTTGGGCCTGTGGGACGCGCTTGAGTGAGACGAGCTGCGCGTTGAGCTCGTCGATGCGGTCTCGGTAGGTCTGGCTCTGGAGGTCGGCGGTCTGGCGACGCTCTTCGAGCGCGGCCATGGCGCGATGCTGCCCGACGATTTGCTCGAGGCGCTGGCGCGTCTCGGCGTCGAGCCGCGCGGCCGCTACGCTGAGGTACAGGGCGAGCTCGCCGATGCCGCTCGCGGTGCGGATGTCGACGGTCTTTTGGATGGGGGTGGACTCTTCGATGCGTAGGTTGCTCGAGGCGTTGGCGCCGACTTTCACCGGGAAGAGGTAGGCTTCGCGAAATTTCTCGAAGCCGGACGGCGGGCGCTCCAAGCGATAACCATCGCCGAGCTGGTGGCGGACGTAGACGGTGGCGTTCGTTTGGCCGCGATTGGTGAGCGTGAGCACGGTGGTGCGCACGCGGCGCGCCTCGGTCGTGAGCACGCCGCGCTGCACGCTGAGTAAGCGGTCGATCTCTTCGCGGCCATCTTCCTTGGTCTCGACGAGCAGCTTGCGATCGAGTGAAAACGGCACGAACGCGCGGCTGTGGGGCTGGATCGCGTCACTCAGTCCCTCGCCCAGGAACTGCCCCTCCGAGTAGACGGTGACGGGACCGGGGTCGAGGGTGTGTTCGCTGGGATTTTGGAACTCGATGGCGCGGAAGGCGAAGCGCTTGGACCCGCGCGACGAGAGCGGGTCGTAGAAATAGACGGTCTCTGCCGTGCACGCCGTCCTTCGGTAGCTCGAGCTGTATCTTGATTTCGTCCGCTGGGTCGTCGCGAGTCGGGAAGGAGACGGGCACTAGCTTGCCGGTCTTGACGTCGAGCACGGTGAGCGACTTCAGGAAATCATCGAGTCGCTGACCGGGCACCTCTAGCGTGAGCTCGTTGCCGTGCACGGTCGCGCGGCGCTCGAAATAGGCGACGCCGTTGCGATAGACGACCACGCGTCCGAGGCTCGCGTCGCTTCGAATCGGCGCCGCAGCACGGCTGGAGGCGCAGCCAGCGAGCAGCAGGGCGAGCAGCAGGCCAGAGGTCAAACGGTGTCGAGTCGAGAAGTGGCGCATCGCGGTGTGAGCTCCGGGGTTGCCCAGACAACGCCCCGCGCGGCGCGACCTTACGCTCGACTGCGATTTACTGTTCAGCGCCGCCGGGGTCCGCGCGGCCCTCCGCTTGCCAGCGCGGATCGCCCTCGACCAGCCACTCCCAATTGTCGGCGACCACCTGTGCCACCTGACCGTCATAGGTGTGACCCGCGTGAGCGTCGCCGCCGTGCCGCGTCGGTAGACCCGCTTTCTCGAAGGGAGCCACCAGGCGCTTCCCGCGCGTCATGCAGTCGCGCTGTCCACAAGCGAAAAGGAGTCGCTGCCCGCCAGCGGCGGCGAAGCGCTTGGCGAGCGCGGTCGACCATGCGCCGAGGCCGCCTTCGATCAGCACTACGCGCGGAAAGCGCGCTGGCGCGCGCTGCACCATGGGCGCGCCGTAGATCGCGCCCAGCGAAAAGCCGATGAACAAGATGGGGCCGAGGTCGACGTGGGCGCCGAAGCGCGCCGCCAACGCCGCGACGCCGGCCTCGATTTCACGCGCGAGAGCAGCTTGGGACGCATATTCCCAGCGATCCATCTGCTTTGGAACGTCGCGGCGAGCGACGCCGCGCGGACAGAGCACGAAGCCGCGCGCCGCGACGATGGGTCGCCACACGCTGCACTGCCACTCGGGACGATCGAAATTGCCGTGCACCGCCACCGCGATCGGACGCGGACCGCGCGTGCCGAGCGGAACGGAGACGATGGCCGGTCGAAAAGCGGGCACCTCGAGGCTCACTAGCGCCTCGCCGCTCAGCGCTTCGGGCGCTGCGCGCTGCGGCTCATTGTCGTCGCCGGCTCCAGCGTCGCCACGCGCGGGTGCCAGCGACGCTTCGTTCCCGGCTGACGGAGCCGCGGCGGGGAGCGGCGCTCTCCGGTCTTCTTCGCGCGCGGCCTCACTGCGCGCGCTCGCGCTGTCGCGCCGCGCACAGGCTGAGCAGAGCAGCGCCACGGCGAGCGCGCTGCCGCTCAGCGCCAGCGCGCGTCGTCGGCGACCAACCACGACCACTCCTTGGCCAGACGACTCGTCGTTACGGGGTCCAAGCCGTGACCGCTCGGCAAGTGAATCACGCGCGTGTCCACACCAGTCGGGCGCAGCGCTCGCACGCGCTCGTCGACGTCGCCGTCGCAAGCAGCGGGCGTGCACAGCACCAAGACGCGGCGCCCCCCGCGCTGGCCGAAGCGGGTCGCCACCGCGCTCGTCAACGCGCGCGTGGAGCCGTCGACCAACACGAGCCGCGCGAAGAAGCTGGGATCCTCGACGGCGAGCGCGAGCGCGTGCTGCACGCCGGGACCCAACGCCGCGAGCACCACGTCACCGCGAGCGACATGCGCGCCGTAGCGCTTCTTCAATTGGCGAAGCGCTGCGCGCAGCTCGGCCGCGGTGTCGGACTCGCTCGCCAGCGTGAAGCGCTCGCCGCCGTCACGCGCGACGCCGCGCGGGCACAAGATGAACGCCTTGGAGCGCACCACGCCGCGGTAGCTTCCGCATTGCCACTCGGGGCGGTCCGCGTCACCGTGGATCGCGATGAGCAGCGGGCGCGCCGCGCGCGCGCCGAGCGGCAACGCGACCTCGGCCGGGAGAAAGCCAGGCACCGCGAGCGGCGCGCGCCAGCTCGCTGCGCTCAGCGGCTCGAGCTGTCCGGGTCGCGCTCGCGGCGCGCGCTTGCACGCGAACAGCCCGCTCATCACGAGGGAAATCGCCAGCCCGGCGAGCAGCGCCTGCTTAGGCTTCATGACCTCACATTGTCCGCGAAGCACCGGCGGCGGCCAAGCATTCCGCGCCGGAGCCGCGAAAGTGGGCGAGCGGGCCCGCGCGGCCGCGCCGTCACTCACCGACGGCGTGCAGCCGAGCCGCGCGATCCCACGCGCCGCGCGCGCTGCGCTTGATCTGCGCCGGGATGCCCACCGCCGTGGCTCCCGCGGGGACGTCGTCGATGACGACCGCGTTGGCGCCGATGATGGCGTGATCGCCGACGGTGACGCCGCCCAAGATCTTGGCGCCGGCACCGACGCAAACGTGCGCGCCCAGTCGCGGCACTCCTGGTCGCGGACCGGTCCCCAGCGTGACCTGCTGAAACAGCGTGCAATGAGGTCCGATCTGCGCCTCCGGATGGATCACCACGCCGTTCGGGTGCGGCAGCTTCAAAGCCTCACCGACGTCCCAGGTGTTGAGCGGGATGTCGGCGCCGGTAACGGCGGACCAAAAACGGTGCCGCAGCACGGCGAGCTTCGACTTGAGCAGCCCGAGCTTGGTGCCGCTCATGCGCTCGCGCTTGTAGTCGTTCAAGCTCTCGAGGAGACGATCCGCTGGTTGCCAATAGCGCCCGCCGGCACGCACCGAGGGCTGCGGATAAGCGCTCCGATCAATCGGGCGCTGCATGGACTCCGGGGGAGCTGTGTAATCCATGGAACCTCCTCGAACGCGCGACAGCGAAGCAATCGTCGTACCATCGGCGCGCAGCGCGCAAATCGCGGCGATCAGAGCCGGTGTACATCGCCGCGCCGTGGCAGCGTTGCCGGCACGGGGCGGGATAGCGCAAAATTTACGGAGCAGCGCTCAGAAGCGCAGCGCTCCCGCCGTGATGGCGGCATACGCTGCAGCGTCGAGCGGCAGATAGCGCGTCCCGTTGCGATAGAAGAGCGGCTCGACGACGCGCACCGGATCGACTCCCTCCTCGGCGAAGCGCGCCTTCTTCACCTTCAGGGATTCAGTGCGCTCGAGCAGCGCGGTGAGGCGCACGAAGCACGGCCGCGCGTGCGCTGCGAGCCGCTCGGCTCGCTCGGCGAGCACATCCATGGACGGCGCGGCGCTCGCATGGAGCACGAGCAGGCCCAGCTTTCCGTCCCAACCCGGGACACGTACGCCGACGGCCAGCGCGCCCTGCACGCCGTCGAGATCCGCGAACGCGCCCTCCACTTCACGGGTCGAGACGTTCTCGCCCTTGAAGCGAAAGGTGTCGCCCAAGCGATCGATGAAATAGTAGTGGCCGCTCGCGTCGCGCCGCAGCAAGTCACCGCTCCGGCAGTACACGTCCCCGAGCTCGAAGAGATCGCGCGCGATGCGCTCCTCACCGTGGGGTTGGTTCAAATAGCCCATATAATCCCCGGTTGGGCGCTCGGGACGCGGCTTGAGCCGCAGCACCAACTCGCCCGGCTCCTCGTCGCGGCACTCGATGGCGCGGCCGCGTGCGTCGCGCAGCAGCGCGCCGCTCGCCGCGTCCACGCGCACGAGCCGGTAACCGCGCCAGCGGCCGAGCGGCACCCGGCCCACGCTGCCCACGCGACCCGTGAGGTTGACGATGGCGCCCGGGAACTCGCTCGCGGCATAGAACTCGGCGACGCGCGGGATGCCGAAGCGCGCTTGGAGGCCGCGCCAGACGTCGGCGGACATACCGTTGCCCACCGCGAGCCGCAGCCGGTGCTCGCGATCCGCGGCGCTCGCCGGCTGGCCCAACAGCGCGCGCCCGAGATCGCCGACATAGAGCAACACGCTGGCGTCGAAGCGCCGCACGTCCGCGAGGCACGAGCTCGCGCTGAAGCGCTCGCGCAAGGCGAGCGTCGCGCCGCTCGCCAGACACGCGCCCAGGCCGAGCAATAACGCCGTGGAGTGATGCAGCGGCAGCGCGCAATACAACACGTCGGCCGGCGTCAGCTCGTGGACCAGCTCGCCGAAGGCGATGGCGGCCAACACCGCGCGGCGATGCGTGACGCGGCACGGCTTCGACAAACCGGTGGTCCCGGAGGTGTAGACGTAAACGAAGTCTTCCTCGCCGCCGCCCGGCAGCGGCGCACTGGGCGAAGCGCAACGCGAGAGCTCCCGCCACAGCTCGGCCCCCCTGAAGCGCAGCGTGGGCAAGGTCAGCTCGCAGCCCGAGCGCGGCGAGAGCTCGGCGTCGAGCAGCAGCAGCGCGCAGCTCGCTTGCTCGAGCGCGCGCTCGAGCGCCGCGCCCTGGAGCTCGGGGCTGAGCAGCGCGACACGCGCGCCGAGCCGCGCCGCGCCCAGCAGCAAAGTCACATAGGCGAGCGAATTTCTGCCCAGCAGCCCGATGGTGTGCTCGGCGCGGACGCCGCGCTGCTCGAGCCAGCACGCGCTGCGCTCGATGTCGTCGGCGAGCTCGCGGTACGTCATTCGCTGCTCGGCGTAGAGCAGCGCGGGCTGCTCGGGGCGGCGCTTTGCGACGCTGTGCACCAAATGCACGAGCGACTCCGCAGCGCGTCGGCGCGAACGAACGATGCGCGGCGTCACGCGGGCGATGAGCGCCGGAGCGCGGCGCAGCTCAGCCCAACCGAGCGCGACAGCGTCGCTACGAACGCGCCTGAGCCAGTCTCCGACGGAGCTCACGGGGGTCACCCGGGCTGGTTAGAACCGCGCCGCGCGAACGGCAAATCCGCCCACGGTGTCCGGTCAGCCCACCTTGTGCGCGGCGGACGCTCGACATCGCTTCGAAGTCGCGATCTCCGCCGAAACGAAGCCGCCGCCGGTGCAAGCTGTGCACGAGCTGTGGAGGAAATGAATCGTATGAAACTTTGGCAATAAACTTGGCCCTATGTGTGTGGATGGACCAGGCGCGACTGACGAGAGGGAGAGTGCAAACTGCGCACTTAGATTGAGGCAGACGGGCACGAAAGATGCTAGACACGGGACGTGGGAACTCATCGGCGGATAGGGCTCGGCGGCCTCCCCCTACAGCGTCCCACAACGCCCCCGAAGTCCGCAGCGCCGCAAAGAGATGCGCCCGGAGTTTTTGCGGCGTAGCTTGAGCAGCGATCAGACCTTTGCAACACTCCTTTCAACCGTCAGTGACCACGGCGATCGACAGGGCAAATATGCCAGGCTCCGGAATGGTCGCCCCTGGCCACGTGCTTGGGCGATACGAGCTACTCATGCCCGTCGCCGCGGGTGGCATGGCGATGGTCTGGGCTGCGCGCTTGAAGGGAACGCGCGGGTTCCAAAAGATCGTCGCGATCAAGACCATGCTGCCGAAGCTGAGCGAGGAGACTCAGTTCGAGCAGATGTTCTTGGACGAGGCCTCCCTCGCCTCACAGGTACGGCACCCCCACGTCGTTGAAATCCTGGATCTCGGCGAGCAGGACGGCGTGCTGTTCCTGGTGATGGAGTGGATCGACGGCATGCCGCTCAACCAGCTGATGAAGGCCGCGAAGGCCGCTGGGGGCATGCCGCTGCCGATCGCGATTCGCATCGTGATGCAGGCCTGCGCTGGACTGCACGCCGCCCATGAGCTGCGGGACGCGAAGGGGCAGCTCGTCGGCCTGGTGCACCGCGACGTGTCGCCGCAGAACATCCTCGTCACGTACGACGGCGTGACCAAGGTCGTGGACTTCGGCGTAGCGAAGGCTACAGCCGCGGGCGGTGGCACCACGTCCGCGGGTCAGATCAAGGGCAAGGTCGGCTACATGTCGCCCGAGCAGATCGAGGGCGAGAACATCGATCGGCGCGCCGACGTGTTCGCCATCGGCATCGTGCTCTACGCGCTCACGACCGGTAAACACCCGTTCCGGCGCGAGTCGGACGCGGCGACGATGTACAACATCTGCTCGCCGCAGGCGGCGCTGCCGCCCCGTAAGTTCCTGCCGGATTACCCGGAAGCGCTCGAGAAGGTCGTGCTGCGCGCGCTCGCGAAGTCGCCCGACGCCCGCTACTCCAGCGCCAACGAGATGCTGCGCGATCTCGATCACGTGCTGCCCAGCAACGAGCGCGCGAACACGGACGAAGACGTCGCGCATTTCGTGCGTCGGTTGCTCGGTGACAAGCTGGAAGAGCGCCGCGCCACGCTGAGCGACGCGCTGCACCGCGCAGACATGAACGCGGTCACGGCCGTGCAACCGTCCGTGACGAGCACCAGCGCGGTGTCCAAGATTGGCTTCTCCGAGCAGCTGCTCCCGCTCGATAACAACGCGACCGCGACCGAGATTTCGGGGATCGATCCCTACCTACGCTGGAAATGGATCGCCGGCGGGGTCGCCGTGGCTGGCATCGCGGTGGCGTTGTTCTTCTTGTTCCGTTCGCCGCCGCCGAGCGTGCCGCACCCCGCGGCCATCCCCACGACGCCAGCGCCCTCTACCGTCGCTGCCTCCAAGCCCGAAGAGCCGGCGAGCACGGCCGCGCCGGCCACTACGGCAGCGCCGGCCACCACGGCCGTGCCCAGCGCCGCGCCGCTCCCCGAGCTGACGGCGGAACCCCCGCCCAGCGCGACAGCGACGACGACGAAGCCCGCCGTGCAACAGCCGCAGGTTCAGGCGCGGCCGAGCAGGCCGGCGGCGCCGTCGAGCTCAGCCAAGCCGCCCACGAAGACGCCGGACTGGCGTCAGCAGCCCGGGTTCTGAAGAGGCTGCGCCGCGCAGGCGCTGACGCTCAAAATTTGAGCGAGGCCTCAGCGCCGGCGACCCCCGGCGCGAGGAGCGGGAGCACGCGGAGTCCGGTCCGCTCGGGCTCGCTCGCCTTCTTTTGCTTCTTCAGATCGACGATGAACAGCGTCACGCCGGCGCCCACCGCCGCTAGCCCGACACCGAACGTGGCGACGGATGCGTAGTGATACGTCCGCATGCGCTTCTCGTCGTCTCGATCGGAGAACGGGCAGTCAACGCGCGTCGGGCAGCGCGCGTCGAGCCGCGATTGCTTGTTCAAGCGCAGCGCGAGCAGCACGCCGGACGCCGCCAAAGAGGCGACGCCAAAACCACCGACGATGAACGAGGTCAGCCGCAGCTTGCTCATGGGCGGCTTCTCGGCGCCGGGACCGAGCAAGACCGTGGCTTCGCGCGGGGCGGGCTCCATCACGATCTCGACCGTCTTCTTCTCGCCCTCGGCCAGCGTGACGGTGGTCTCGAACGGTTGATAATTGGGCGCGCTCGCCGTGACCGCGTGCGGCCCTGGATCTTGCGGCACCTCCACGCCCACGGAGCTGTCACCCACTGCGACGCCGTCGAGCTCGATCGTCGCTGCTTCCGCGCCGCTGCCGCGCTGAATGACGAGCTTCGGAATGCGCTCGCGCAAGCGAGTCACGTTGGACTCGACCTCCGAACGAAAATCCGCGCCCACGCTGTCGGCGTCGGCGAGCGCGAGCTCGTAGCCGCCCAGCGCGGCCACCAAACGCCCCAGCTTCTCTTCACAGAGCGCGATGTGAAAGCGCACCTGCGGCGTCATGCGCACCTGCCCGACCTCGCGGAAGCGCTGCACCGCGGCCGACCAGTTGCCCGCCTGCTCGAGCTCGAGGCCCTGTTGGAACACGGCGCGCGCGTGGGTCAGCTCTTGCGAGTTTTGGGCGAACGCCGGCAGCGCGCTGCCCGAGACGAACGTGAAGACCAGAGATGCGGCGATCAGGCGCCGTAAGCGCGGAGCGGTCGCGCTCGGCGTGGCCGAATGAGGACGGGCAAGCATCCCTCCGAGCTTACACCGCTCCCGGGGCGACAGACGAGCCTCCTCTCGCCGCGCCGCGGCCCGCGACCGACCTCAGCCCACACCCGTACCCGAGCGCCAGAGGGCGGCGTGGTTCGATAAGCTCATCACCCGGCCGAGCCCGGTTTAGCTATCTTGAGCCGGCGACATGGACGCGAGCCCCCCTGCCAAGCTGCATGAAATCGCGTTCGACGGCCTCGTCGGACCGACGCATCACTACGCCGGGCTCTCTCCCGGAAACCTCGCCAGCGAGCGCAACCGCGGAGACGTTTCGAACCCGCGCGCGGCGGCGTTGCAGGGCATCGCCAAGATGCGCGCGGTGGTCGAGCTCGGCGCGGCGCAAGCGCTGCTGCCGCCCCATGAGCGTCCCTATTTCCGCGCGCTGCGCGCGCTCGGCTTCGTCGGCGACGAGGAGGGCGTGCTGCGCCGCGTGCAGCGCGACGCGCCATGGCTGTTGCACGCGACGACCAGCGCCTCCTCGATGTGGGCGGCCAACATGGCGACCGTCACGCCCAGCACGGACAGCGTCGATCAGCGCGTGCACTTCACGCCCGCGAACCTGCTCACGATGCTGCACCGCAGCTTCGAGCCACCGCTCTCGCAGCGCATCTTGCGGCGTGTCTTCGCGGGCGAGCCGTTCGTGGTTCACGACCCATTGCCCGCGCACGAGTCGTTCAGCGACGAAGGCGCGGCGAATCATACCCGGCTCGCTACCGCGCAGGGGGCGCTGCACCTTTTCGGTTGGGGACGAGCGCCGGACGCGAGCGCGCGACCTCAGCGTTATCCAGCGCGTCAAGCGCGCGCCGCGAGCGAAGCCATCGCCCGCCTGCACGCGATCCCCGACAGCGCGCGCTTGCTCTGGCAGCAAGCGCCCGCCGGCATCGACGCCGGCGCGTTTCACTCGGACGTGCTGTGCGTCGGCACCGGCAATTTCTTCATGTTGCACGAGCTCGCCTTCGTGGACCCGAGCGCGCTGCTCAGCCAGCTCAGGCTCGCGCTCGGGCCGGAGCTCGCGCTGGTGCTGGCGCGCGAGCGCGAGCTGCCGGTGAGCGACGCCGTGAACTGCTATCCCTTCAACTCGGAGCTGCTGCCGCTGGCGAGCGGAGGCCTCGCGCTGCTGGCGCCGCGCGAGAGCGAGGCGAACCCTGCGACGCACGCCTTCTTGCGGCGCGTGCTGGACGAAGAGAACCCGGTCGAACGCCTCGTCTTCGTGGACGTGAACGCGTCCATGCGCAACGGCGGCGGTCCGGCGTGTCTACGGCTGCGCGTGCCGCTGACGGCGAGCGAGCGCGCCCACGTCGAGCCGCGGCTGTTCGTGGACGCTGAGCGCGCGCGGACGTTGGAAGCCTGGGTCACGAGGCACTATCGTGATCGGCTCACCTTCGACGAGCTGGTCGATCCGCTGCTGCTCCGCGAGACGCGCACCGCGCTCGACGAGCTCACGCAGCTCTTGGGGCTCGGCGCGCTGTACGATTTTCAGCGCACCTGAGCTCGAGCGGCGACGCGGCGCTCGAGCTCAGGTGCGCCGTCCGTCTCAGCCGAGCGCCACGCGCTCGCTGGTCGCCACCACGCGATAGGAGCGCACGGACAGGTCCATGGCGCTCAGCAGCGAGCCCATCAGTCCCACGCGCTTGCCCAACGCACCCGTCACGATGGGCACGGTGCCGCCACGGAGCGAATGCTTGGCCATCGAAGCGCGCGCCGCCGGGATGATGTAGTCGGCGGCGTTCATCACGCTGCCGCCCATCACGACGACCTCGGGGTCCAGCAGGTTGACCAGCGTGGAGATGCCGATTCCGATGTAGTTGCCGACATCGGCCAAAATCTGCTGAGCGACGACGTCGCCCGCCTGCGCGGCGTGCGCGACGGCTTGCGCGTCGAGCGCGCCTTGGTGCTGGCGCAGCAACGTGGTCTCGGAAGCTTCTGCGGCGCGCTCGGCGGCGCGAGCGATGGCCCAGCCCGAAGCCACGGCTTCCAGGCAGCCTCGGAGCCCGCAGCTGCACTCGGGCCCGTCTTCGAGCACCGGGCAGTGCCCGATTTCACCGCTCCAGCCCGCGTGCCCGTGGAAGAGCTGCCCATCAATCACGATGCCGGCGCCAACTCCCGTGCCTACGTAGACCCACACGAAGGAGCGCATGCCTCGCGCGGCACCGAGCCGCGCTTCGGCGAGCGCAGCGGCGTGCGTCTGGCTCACCACCGCGACGGGAAGCTTGAGCGCGTCTTCCAGCAGCTTGCGGACGGGGACTCGCTTCCAGAGCAGGTTCGGCGAGAGCTCGGCGCTGCCGTCGGTCTGCGAAATCAGGCCGGGCAGTGAAGCGCCTACCGCCTGCAGCCGGTCGCGCGGGATGCCGGCCTCGGCGAGCAGGGGATCGACGAGAGCGAGAGCTTCCCGGATGCCACGCTCGGGATCGCCCGGGGCGCTCGCGATTTCTCGCTCGGCGCGCAGGCCGCCGCGCGCGTCCGCGATGCCGACGGTGCTGCTGCGCACACCGAAGCGGAAGCCGAGGTAGGCGGCGGAGTTGTCGTTGAACTCGAGCAGCCGCGCGCGCCGGCCACCACCACCCACCGGCTTGCCGAAGCCGACCTCCTGGACGATGCCGCGAGCCAACAGGTCCTCGACGATGGCGGACACCGTCGGCTTCGTTAGCGCGGTGCGCTTCGCTAAGTCGCTGCGCGAGACGCGACCCGCGCGACGGATGATGTCGAGCACGATCGAGCGGTTAATTTCCCGCATCGAGCGGCTATCGACCTTGCCTTGAACGCTTCCGGAAACGCTTACGGCCTGCATCAACAACCTCGTTGGGGGGCTTCAGTGCATCGGCTGCTAAGCAGCAGCAGCCAATAAAAACAAACGTAACTTAACTATTTGTCCTGTCCACCACCAGCGGATCGTCGGGGCAAAAAAACGCAAAAAAATGAGAGGAGCAGAGCGGAATCTTTCCGTTATGCGCGATGGATTCCGCTACTTGCACAAAAATGCGACGTCATCGAGCCAGAAATCGAACGGCGGGGCGTCCTGGTCGTCGGCGGGGTGCCCGCGGACCTGAAAGCGCATGCCGTAGATCGCCGAGGTGACGATGGCGGTCAGATTTTTGTTCGACCAGTTCTCCGTCTGCAACCGGTCCCAGGGGAAGGTAAAGAGCGTCCACTCGGGGCTCAGGCGAGTGCTCAGATCTGCTCCAAAGTAGTCGTGGCATGGGCCGCGCTCCTCCTCGCAGATGCCGTCGTCGCTCACCTCGCCGGTCGCTGGACCCGGACAGTCGCGATCACAGACCATGCCGTATTGGGAGGTGTTCACGTCGGTGACGTTGACGCGAAAGTTCGGGTCAGTGCCGGGCTCGATGCGTGCCCAAAACGCGATCCCGCCGTACTTCGAGGCGTCGTACGGGTCCGTCGAGGAGATATCGAAGCCGACGAGCGCCCCCCAATCGGTGAAGCCTTGACCCTGCGTGTGCACGGCTCGATGGCTACCGTCTCGCGGCGGCTCGAGCTTGGCCAACGAAAATACGTCAGCGCTCATGCGCGGCACCTGGTTGCCGGTCTCGTCATTCGCGGTGAACCAGCTCCCCGCGCGGCCCTCCCGCGTAAGGATCGCCTGCCCGCCGTCCTCCATGTCGTCAATGAGCTCGAGCTGCGCGCCTTGGCTGCATAGCCCTACGACTGGCGGGATCGGGCCGAGCTCGTCCGTGCTCACCTCGCCGAGCTTGTGACTGGCGGCCTCGCCGCAGCCGACGAGCGCGCCCGCGAGCAGCAGCGACGCGCAGCACAGGCCGCGTCGCGAGCTAGCCGCAGCCGCTATCCGAGTGACAGAACCCAACGTGCTTCGCCCGTGCATGGTTGACCTCCGAAGCATGCGATCCTTTCAATGTCGCCGCAGCAGCCGACGGATCGCAAAAAGTCGCGTGCGTCCTCACGCTGACAGCGTCTCGGCCGCGTTCGCGAAGCGGCGATACATCCGCGCATATTTGCCGCCCCGCAGCAAAAGTTCACGGTGCCGCCCCTGCTCGATGACCTGGCCGTGGTCCAGCACCACGACCTGATGGGCGTGACGAATCGTGCTCAGGCGATGCGCGACCACGAAGCTGGTCCGGCCCGCGAGGAGCCTCGACAGCGCCGCCTGGATGCGCGCCTCCGTCATGGTGTCCACAGCGCTCGTCGCTTCGTCGAGCAGCAGGATGCGCGGTGAGCGCAGCAGCGCGCGCGCGAAACAGATGACCTGGCGCTGCCCGACCGAGACGCCAGCGCCGCGCTCTCCCACGACCGTCGCGAAGCCGCGCGGCAGATCCTCGATCAGGTCCAGCACGTCGAGCGCGCGCGCCGCTTGCCGCACCTGCTCGTCGCTGGCGTCGGGGCGTCCCAGGCGGATGTTGTCCATGACCGTGCCTGAGAACAAAAAGTTCTCCTGCGTGACGCAGGCAATTTGACGGTGCAGCGACTCCGCCGTGATGTCGCGAATGTCGCGCCCGTCGATCGCTAACCGGCCGCTGCTCGGCAGATAGAGCTTGGCGATCAAGTTCACGATCGTGCTCTTGCCGCTGCCGGTGTGGCCCACGAGCGCGATCGTTTGCCCCGGCTCCGCGCGCAGGCTGATACCCTTCAGCACGGGCCGCCCGGGCTGATATTCGAAGACGACGTCCTCGAGCTCCACCGCGCCCTCGAGCTCGGCGATGGGGCGCGCGCTCGGGGCCTCGCGCCAGTCGGGCCGCGTATCGAGCAATTTGAAGATGCGCTCGGCGCCGGCCATGGCGGTGAGCGCCTGGTTGTATTGGTTGCCGATGTTGGGGATCGCCGCGAACAGCGCGTTCGACAGGAAGAAGAACTGAATCAACGCCTCCAGCCGCACCTCGTGCGCGAGCGCCTGGTAGCCGCCGGCCACCAGTAAAATGGCTAAAAAGAGCTGGCCGTTGAACTCGAGCAGCGGCTGAAACAGCGCGGAGTGACGAGCCGCGCCCATGTTGTAGCGCGAGTGATCGTGGATCAGCTGCCCGAACAAGCCGCCGTTCACGTCTTGACGCACAAAGCCCTGGATCTCGCGGATGCCCATCACGGACTCGGCCAGCGAGGCCGTCACGCGGCTGAAGCTCTCTTGCTGCGCTCGGTACGCGGCGCTCAACCGCTTTCTGAAATGGCGCACCAAGAACCAGAGCGTGGGCGCCATGACGAGCACGACCAGGAACAGCTTCCAGTCGTAGTACAGCATCAGCAGCGCCGAGACGACCAGGTTGCCGCCCTGCACGACGGTGATGAAGGTGACGTCCTGCACGCCGACGCGCACGACGTCTACGTCCGCTGTCACCCGCCCGAGCAAGCGCCCCGCTTGCGTGCGCTTGAAGAAGCTGATCGGCAGCGCGAGCAGGTGCTCGTAGATCTCGTTGCGTAGGTCCTGCACCACGGCTTCGCCGAGCTCCAGCGCGTAGCGGCCGCGGTAAATGAAGCAATATTCAGTGAGCGCGGCCAAGGCCAAGAACCCCGCCACGCCCAACAACGTCGCCGAGAGCTCGCGCTGCGCGATCGGACCGCTGATCACGCGGGCGATGGCCCACGTGACGACGGGCAGCTGGATCGCGCGCGCCACCACCAGCAGCAGCAGCCGGTTACGCAGCCGCCGGTAGCGCGCCGTGTAGCCGAACAGACGGCGGATGATCGCAAAATCGAGCGGGCGCTCGGCGCGCGAGGGGGGCGATGAGCTTTTATGGGCGCTCACGAGGCGCCCGCCAGGGCCAGCTCGGCCTCGTCATCGGGCGCTTGCAGCGCGGCGGCGCGAAAATACGCGCCGCCGCGGCGCATCAGCTCCGCGTGAGCCCCGCGCTCGACGATGCGTCCGTCGGAGAGCACCAGGATCTCGTCGGCGCGGCGCAACGTGGACAGTCGGTTGGCGACCACCAACGTGGTGCGCCCTTGCATCGCGCTCTCCATCGCGGACAGCACCTCGTGCTCCGTCTCGGGATCGACGGCGGTGGTGGGATCGTCCAGCAATAAGATCGCGGGTTTTACCAGCAGCGCGCGGGCGATGGCGAGGCGCTGGCGCTGGCCGCCGCTCAGGTTGGCCGCCGCCTCCTCGAGCGGCGTGTCGTAACCGTGGGGCAGCGCGCTCACGAACTCGTGCGCGCCCGCGCTGCGCGCCGCGGCTTCGATCGCCGCGCGGCTCGCTTCGGGGTGACCGAAGGCGATGTTGTCGGCCACGGTACCCTTGAACAACAGGCTCTCTTGAAACACCACGCCGATGTTGCGGCGCAGGGTGTCGACGTGGAGCTCGCGCAAATCCACGCCGTCGAGCAGCACGCGCCCCGCAGTCGGATCGTAAAAGCGTGAGACGAGGCTGAGCAGCGTGCTCTTGCCCGCCCCGGTCACGCCCACGATGGCCAGCACTTTACCGGGCGCGACCTCGAAATCGATGTCCTCGAGCACGTCGGCGCCCGAGTGATAGTGAAAGTAGACGTGCTCGAAGCGGATGCGACCGGCGAGCGCGTCGACGCGGCGCGGGCTCGCCGGGCTATTCACCTCCAGCGGCGCATCCAGCACCTCGAACACGCGGCGCGCGCCGGTCATGCTCTGCTGCAGCGTGTTGATGACGCCGGCCATGCTCGAGATCTGACCGCCGAACTGCTGCAACAAACCGGCGAAGACGATCAGCTCTCCGATGCTGAGCTCGGCGCGCGCGACCAGCTGAGCGCCGTACAACAGCAGCACCGCCACGTCGATTTGCGTGATGATCTGCACGCCGGGCGCGAAGCGGCTGACGCGCCGGAAGATCGCGCGCTGCTGCGCGAGCACCGCCGCGTTCGCGGCGCGGAAGCGCGCCAGCTCCTCGCGCTCGCGACCGAACACCTTCGTCACCTGCATGCCGTGGATGCCGTCTGACATGGCCAGCACCATGTCGTCGACGAGCTCGCGGTTGCGCTGGTAGGCCGGGCGCGCCCAGCGTGAGAAGCGCGCGGTGAGCAGCCAAATCAGCGGCGTCAGCGCCAGGCTGGCCAACGTGAGCCCCACGTGCGTGCGCAGCATGAACACCAGGTAGACGCAGAGCGACAGCAGCATCACCGCGCTCTGCAGCAGCACGCCGTCCACGAACGAGCGCAGCGATTGCACGTCAGACGTGACGCGGTTGATGATCGAGCCGCTGGCGTTCTCGTCGAAGAAGCGGAAGCTGAGGCGCTGCAGCTTGTCGAACACGCGCTGGCGCAGCTCCGGCACCAAGCGCAGGTGGATGAGCTTACCGACCTCGAGCGCGTAGTTGTAGTTCAAGGCCGCCCGCGTCGCGGCCATGAGCAGCACCAGCAGCCCGATGGCCACCAGTTGATGTCCTGGAGACCAGGCTGGCGGGCGCAGCCCGAAGGGCCAGCGCGCCGCCGGCGTCGCGGGATCCAGCGCGTGTCGGGTGACGTCGATGGCGACGCCAGTGAGGCCCAGGCCGCCCAGGCCCAGCGCGAGCAAGAGCACCTGAAAGCCGAAGACGAGCAGGCACTCCTTGCGATACTGCGCCGTCAGCGCGAGCAAGCGCCGCAGCAGCCTGGCATTTTCCGATCCGCGATCCGAGGACGGACGATGCTCGCGCGGCGGCATCAATCAGGCGCTTTGAACCAGCGTTCTCCTCCCGGCAACTTCGCGCGCCAGGCCCTCCAACATGCGCTCCGTCGTGGGGAAATCGACGCAGCCATCGGTGATGCTCTGGCCGTAGACGAGGTCGTGCTTCGAGCCCTTCAGCTCCTGACGACCTGCGACGATGTTGCTCTCGATCATCACGCCGAGCAGGTGCGGGGCGCCCTCACGCACTTGCCGGCAGATATCGCTCAGCACCTCTGGCTGCCGCGATGGATCTTTGAAGCTGTTGTCGTGGCTGCAATCGACCACCACGCCGGCGTTGACCTGCGCCTTGCGCAGCGCGGCCGAGGCGGCGTCCACCTCCGCTTTGCCGAAATTGGGTCCGCGGCTGCCGCCGCGCAGCACCAGGTGCACGTGCGGATTGCCGGAGGTGCGCACCACGCCGACGCGACCCTCCGCGTCGACGCCCAGGAAACTGTGCGGCCGCGACGCCGCGATCATCGCGTTGATGGCGACGCCCAGTCCGCCGTCGGTGCCGTTCTTGAAGCCGACCGGCATCGACAGCCCGCTCGCCATCTCGCGGTGCGTCTGGCTCTCCGTGGTGCGCGCGCCGATCGCCGTCCAGCTCACCAGATCCGCGATGTATTGCGGGATGATGGGATCCAGCATCTCCGTCGCGGCGGGGATGCCGAGCTCCGCGATTTGGTGCAGCAGCTTGCGCGCGACGCGGATGCCCGTCGGGATGTCGAAGGTGCCGTCCAGCGCCGGATCGTTGATCAGCCCTTTCCAGCCCACGGTCGTGCGCGGCTTCTCGAAATAGACGCGCATGACGACGAGCAGCGAGTCGCTGAGCCGCTCCCGCAGCTGCAACAGCCGGCTCGCGTAGTCGAGCGCCGCCTCCGGGTCGTGGATCGAGCAGGGTCCGACGATGACTAGTCGTCGGTCGTCCTCGCCCGCGAGCAGCGCTTCGATCTCCCCGCGCGCCGCCGCCACCACGTCTGCCGCTCGAGCGCTCAGCGGCAGCTCTTTGAGGATTTGATTTGGGCTTTGAAGCACGGCGGTGTCAACGACTCGGAGATTCTTGGTTTCACGCATGACGACTTCCGGAATGCAAAAAACCCCTGGTGCCTCGCGACGACCAGGGGTTGTTTCGTTTCGACCCTTGTTCCGGTGACTCAGGTCGGCCCCTGACGCCGCTGCCGCGGGCGCCAATAGCCGTACCAAAAGGAGAACCGGTCGAAACGCATCGGTTTCCATCCGTATAGTTCAAAGGCCGTGACAGCGCAAGGGATTCGGGCCTTGGACGAGGCAAAATCGCCTCGACTTGGGCTCCTGCGTTGCGAGTAAAGTCGCCGCGACATCACCGCTAACTCCGGGGAATTCGCCGCGGAATCGCGGCGTCCGACGACATGGGTTCTGCAATGACCATGGCATCCGCCAGAGAAACGAGTCTGCGCGACGCGCGGCGACGCACGGCGCTTCCGCCAGGCACGCTCGCCGGCTTTTTGACGGCGATCTTGGCGGTTCTGGCCATCACTTTCTACTCGTTCGAGTCGCTCAGCAACCGCACTGTGGGCGCGCGGCGAGTCACGCAGACGCTGGAGGTCTCACAGCACCTGGAGGCGCTGCTCTCGGCGATCAAAGACGCCGAGACGGGCCAGCGCGGCTACCTGCTGACGAACAATGACATCTACCTCACGCCGTACGACACGGCGCAGGCGACCATCCCGCGTGAGCTCACCGTCGTGAAGGACTTGCTCACGGGCAGCAGCGCGCAGCTCGAGCGTCTGGGAGATCTCGAGCTGCTCGTGCGCGAGCGGCTGTCCGAGCTCGCGCACGTGCTCGCGCTGGCGCGCGCCGGGCAAGCGGAGGAGGCGCGCGCGATCATCCGCGACGGTCACGGCCTCGACCGCATGCAGCGCATCCGCACCGCCGTGTCCGAGATGAAGAACGCGGAGCGCCGCGAGCTCTCCAGCCGCTTGCAGGACTGGGAGCGCATGGTGAGCACCTCGAGCTCGGTCACCTGGGGCGGCGCGTTGCTCTTGAGCTTCCTGATCGCCGTGTCAGCGGTGATGTCAGCGCGCGATTTTCGCGTGCAGCGCCTCGAGGCCTGGCTGCGCACCGGGCAAACGGAGCTGTCGACGCGCTTGTCCGGCAATCAAAGCCTGGAGCAGCTCGGCGAAGCCATTACGAGCTTCCTCGCGCGCTATCTCGAGGCTCAGCTCGGCGCCATCTATTACGCCGAGACGCCGCGTGATTTGAATCGCATCGGCGTCTATGGCGCGGCGCCGGACAGCGCCGGCGCCGCCGCGGGCGGGCTCACTCGGCAGGCGCTCAAGGACAACGCGCTGTTACGCGTCGATGACGTACCAGAGGATTATTTCACGATCGACTCGGGGCTCGGCAACGGCAAGCCGCGGCATTTGCTGCTCGCGCCGGCCAACGTCGACGGCTCGCCCAACGCGGTGCTCGAGCTCGGCTTTCTGCGCCCCATCGTGCCGGCGCAGGAAGAGCTGCTGCGGCGCTGCGCGGAGCCCATCGGCGTGGCGCTGCGCGCGGCCAAGTACCGGCGTGAGCTCACCACGCTGCTCGAGGAGACGCAGCGCCAGGGTGAGGAGCTGCAGGCGCAGCAAGAGGAGCTGCGCGTTCAGAACGAGGAGCTCGAGCAGCAGACCCACGCGCTGCAACTGAGCAAAGAGCGGCTGGAGAATCAGCAAGCGGAGCTGGAGCAGATCAATACCCAGCTGGAAGAGCAGGCTCAGGAGCTCGAGCAACAGCGCGATCACCTGGCGCGCGCGCAGGGCGAGCTGTTGCGCGCGAACACCTATAAATCCGAGTTTTTGGCCAATATGTCTCACGAGCTGCGCACGCCCCTGAACAGCTCGTTGATCTTGGCCAAGCTGCTGATGGATAACCGCGAGGGGAACCTGAGCGCCGAGCAGGTGAAGTTCGCGGGGACGATTTACTCCGCCGGCAACGACCTGTTGACGCTGATCAACGACATCTTGGATCTGTCCAAGATCGAAGCCGGCAAGCTCGACGTTCGCCCCGAGCGGGTCGCGCTGCGCCGCTTACAGCAAGACCTGGACTCGACGTTCCGGCCCATCGCGCAGGAGCGCAAGCTGGCTCTCGACTTCGAGCTCGTCGAGGGCACGCCCGGCAGCATCGAGACCGATCCGACGCGCTTGATGCAGATTTTGAAGAACCTGCTCTCGAACGCGCTCAAGTTCACGGAGCAAGGCGGCGTCACGCTGCGCGTCTGGCGCGAGCGCGACGCGCGCTTCGCGTTCGCGGTGCACGACACCGGCATCGGCATCCCGCGCGAGCAGCACGCCGCCATTTTCGACGCCTTTCGGCAGATCGACGGCACCGCGAACCGCAAGCGCGGCGGCACCGGCCTCGGGCTGTCGATCTCCCGCGATCTGGCGGAGCTGCTCGGTGGTGAGCTCCGGCTCGAGAGCGAGCCGGGCCGCGGCAGCACTTTTACGCTGCTGTTGCCCGAGCGCGTCGAAGCCAAGACGCACGAGTCGCCGCGTGCGCCGAAGGTGAGCCAGCGGCCGCTCGCGCGCACGGCCAAGCCGCTGCCGCAGAGCGCCTCCGCCGAGCCGGCCGAGGATGATCGCGAACGGCTCACGGACGGCGCGCGCGCCATCCTCATCATCGAGGACGACGTGGCGTTCGCGTACGTGATCCGTGACCTCGCGCGCGAGCTCGACTTCAAGACCATCGTCGCGCACAGCGGCGAGGACGGCCTCAGGCTGGCCGAGCGATATCAGCCGAGCGCGATCGTACTGGACGTGGGGCTGCCCGATCGCTCGGGGCTGTCCGTGCTCGACGCGCTGAAGCACAACGCCGCGACGCGCCACATTCCGGTGCACGTCGTCTCTGGCTCTGACTACACGCAGGCGGCGCTGGAAATGGGCGCGGCGGGCTACGCCGTGAAGCCGATCGAGCGCGAGGAGCTGATCGACGCCTTGAAGCGGCTGGAGACGAAGTTCACGAAGCGGATGCGCCGCGTGCTGGTGGTCGAGGACGACGCCGTGCTGCGCGAGAGCACCTGCCGCTTGCTGGCCGGGGGCGACGTGGAGACCGTCGCGGTGGGCAGCGCGGGCGAAGCGCTGGAGCAGATCAGCCAGTCGACCTTCGACTGCATGGTGTTGGATCTCTCGCTGCCGGATCGCAGCGGCTTCGAGCTGCTGGACGAGATGTCGCAGAAGGAGCAGTACGCTTTCCCGCCGATCGTGGTCTACACCGGCCGCTCGCTGTCACGCGAGGAGGAGCAGCGCCTGCGCCGCTTCTCGCAATCGATCGTGATCAAGGGCGCGCGCTCGCCCGAGCGGCTGCTCGACGAGGTCACGCTGTTCTTGCACCAGGTCGAGACCGAGCTGCCCCCCGATCGCCAGCGCATGCTACGCGACGCGCGCCATCGAGAAGCGGTGTTCGAGGGCCGGCGCGTGCTGATCGTCGAGGACGACGTCCGCAATATCTTCGCCCTGTCGAGCGTGCTCGAGCCGAAGGGCGCCAAGATCGAGATCGCGCGCAACGGCCGCGAGGCGCTCGCGCACTTGCGCGAGAAGCCCGGCGTCGACCTGGTGCTCATGGACATCATGATGCCGGAAATGGACGGGCTGGAAGCGACGCGCGAGATCCGCAAGCGGCCCGAGCTCGCCAAGCTGCCGATCATCGCGCTCACCGCGAAGGCGATGGCCGACGATCGGGAACAGTGTTTGCAAGCGGGCGCGAACGACTACGTGGCCAAGCCTCTCGACGTGGACAAGCTGCTCTCGCTGGCCAGAGTGTGGATGCCCAAATGAAGCGCAAGGCGGCGAGTGACGTAGAGCTCGGGCTGCTGCTCGACGCCATCTTTCAGCGCTATCACTATGACTTTCGCAGCTACGCCGAGGCCTCGCTGAAGCGGCGCGTGCTGGCCGCGCTGCCGCATTTCGACTGCGAGACCATCTCGCGCCTGCAAGAGCGCGTGCTGCACGAGCCGCAAGTCTTCGGTGAGCTGCTCGGCTACTTGACCGTGCAGGTGAGCGACCTCTTCCGCGACCCGAGCTACTTCCGCGCCATTCGCGAGCGCGTAGTGCCCTACCTCTGTACTTATCCATCACTGAAGGTGTGGGTCGCGGGCTGCTCCACCGGGGAGGAAGCGTATTCGCTGGCCATTCTGCTAGCCGAGGAGGGGCTGCTGGAGCGCACGCTGATCTACGCCACGGACATCAACCCCGACAGCCTGCGCACGGCGCAAGAGGGCATCTATGACGCCGAGCGCTTCGTCCGCTTCAGCGAAAATTATCGGCTGGCGGGCGGCAAGAGCACGCTCTCGAACTACTACACGGCGGGCTATTCACGCGCGCTGCTCGACCGCTCGCTCAAGCGCGCGATCCTCTTCTCCGACCACAGCCTGGCGACCGACAGCGCCTTCGCGGAGGTCGAGCTGGTGTCCTGCCGCAACGTGCTCATCTACTTCAATCGCGAGCTGCAAGACCGAGCCATCGGCGTGCTCAGCGACTCGCTGCGACGCAAGGGCTTCTTGGGCCTGGGCACGAAAGAGACGCTGCGCTTCTCCAAGCACGCGGCGAAATTCAGCGAGCTCGTGCGCGAAGCGCGCATCTATCAGCGGCTGTGACGGAGCGATGACGGACGTGCCCGCGAGCGAGCTGGTCGTAATCGGTGGATCCGCCGGCGCCATCGACGCCCTCAACGTGATCTTGCCGGCGTTGCCTCAAAATTATCCGGTGCCGGTCGCGCTGCTGCTCCACGTACCGCCGGACAAGCCGAGCTATCTGAGCGAGGTGTTTCAGCGGCAGTGTCGCCTCAGCGTGAAGGAGGCCGAGGACAAGGAGCCCGTCTTACCCGGGTACGTCTACATCGCGCCGCCGAACTACCATTTGCTGCTCGAGCGCGATGGTCACTTCGCCCTCTCCGTCGATGAGCCGGTGCTGTTTTCCCGTCCGTCCATCGACGTGTTGTTCGAGTCCGCCGCGGACAGCTACGGAGCGCGGCTCACCGCGGTGTTGTTGAGCGGCGCCAGCGAGGACGGCGCTCGCGGTTTGGCTCGCGTGCTAGCCACGGGCGGCAGCGCGCTGGTGCAGGCGCCCGAGACGGCGAGCGCTCGCCTCATGCCGGAAGCTGCGATACGCCACGCCAGCGCCGCTCAGCTCTTGCCGCCCGCTCAGATTGCGGCATTTGTGACGGACATCGCCGGTCGCCGGCCAGCCGCCGTGGAGAGTCCATGACCTCGGAAGCGATCAAATTCCTGCTCGTCGATGACAGCGAGGAAAACCTAGTGGCGCTGGAAGCGCTGCTGCGCCGCGAGGGCCTGGAAATCCTGCAGGCGCGCTCTGGCTCGGAGGCCCTCGAGCTGCTCTTGGTTCACGAGGTCGCGCTCGCCTTCGTCGATGTGCAGATGCCGGAGATGGATGGCTTCGAGCTCGCGGAGCTGATGCGCGGCGCCGAGCGCACCAAGCACGTCCCCATCATCTTCGTCACCGCGGCCACGCGCGATCCCAAGCGCGCCTTCAAAGGCTACGAGACCGGCGCCGTCGATTTTTTGTTCAAGCCCATCGAGCCGCACGTGCTGAAGAGCAAAGCGGACGTCTTCTTCGAGCTCCAGCGGCAGAAGAAAGAGCTCGCCAACTCGCTGCGCCTGAACGAGCTCTTCGTCGGAATTCTCGGCCATGATCTGAGAAACCCATTGAGCGCGGTGCTCACCGGCGCGCAACTGTTGGAGGCGCAGCTCAGCGATGAGCTGCAGCTGCGCACCTTGCGGCGCATGACCGCCGCGGGCCGCCGCATGAACAGCATGATCGAGCAGCTGCTCGATCTCACGCGCGCGCGGCTGGGCACCGGCCTCGGCCTGGTGCGCGGGAGCAAGCCGCTGGACGTCGGCCAGCTCGTACAGCGCGCCGTCGAGGAGCTACGCGTGGCGCATCCCGCGCGAGAAATCGCCATGCAAGCGCGCGGCGACTGCGCCACCAGCGGCGACGCCGATCGCTTGCTCCAGCTGTTCTCGAACCTGATCGGGAACGCGGTCAGCCACGGCAGCGCCGAGGGAGCCGTCAGCATCAGCGTGGAGGGCGGTGACCGGGAGATCGCCGTCAGCGTGCACAACCGCGGCGCAATTCCGCGTGAGCTCGTGCCCACCATCTTCGATCCTTTCCGCGAGCGCAGCTCTGGAAGGGCGCGCGGTCTGGGCCTCGGTCTGTTCATCTCCCAGCAAATCGCCGTGGCGCATGGCGGCGACATTCAGGTCGAGACGAACGAGAGCGCTGGCACCACCTTCACGACGCGCATCCCGCGCCGCGGCGCCTGAGCCGCGCTCCGTGCGCCGACTGGCAACGATGACGTGGACGCGGTCGGCTTCGCGCCCTATATCTTGCGTATGGCGGTGCTTTCATGGCTGGGTTCGTTGGGGGCGGCCTCATCTCGCCGCGTCGGGAGCAGCCTCTCACTGGCGTTGCTTGCGTTGTGCGCGAACGGCTGCGGGTTGATGGCGACCCCGCGCGCGGAGGACAGCGCCGCGCCCAGTGAGTACTATGAGAGCCTGAAGTCACCGGGCCCGCCGCGGAGCTCGTGCTCGCCGCCCGTCGAGGTGCTGCGCTCGGCGTCGGAGGCGCTGCGGCCGTATCAGGAGCTCGCGACGCTCTCAGCCAGCTGTTACCCTGGGAGGCCGTCACTGTGCGAGGAGCGCCTCACGCAGCGGGCGTGTGAGCTCAAGGCAGACGCCGTGATCTTGACGCCGCCCACGGCGGGACCTACGCCGCCGGGATCCTCCACGCAGTCGCAAATCTCGATGAGTGGTCGCGCGGTGCGTTGGCGAGCCGATTGACGCTGCCGCGTCTCGCACGACTTCTCGCGCGCGGGTGCTCCCACCCTCGAGTGTGACGCTCTGGCGCAGCATTTCCGCCACTGCGAGGCAGCGCTGTCGCTAGCAGGCAAGCCGGCTGCACGGATTCTCGCGGTCCGCTGATACGCTTTTGCGGTACGCCGCTTGCTTGGTCATCGGCACTTTGGACTCATCCGTCACTGGCCAGCACCCCATCGCCGTGGCCTACCTCGAAGCGCAATTGGCCGGGGATCGGCGAGCTGCGCTCCAGCTGGTGGAAAGCGCGCTGCGCGACGGGATGAAGGTGCCGGACCTGCACCTGCGCGTGGTGCAGCCCGCGCAGCGCGCCATCGGGAAGCTGTGGCAGGAAAATCGCATCAGCGTGGCGCAAGAGCACCTGGCGACATCAATCTCACAAGTTATCGTCGCGAGACTTTACCAACACCTGCCCCGCGCGACGGCGAATGGCCGCCTCGCGTTGGTGGCCTGCGTGGAGGGCGAGCATCACGACATGGGCGGGCGAATGGGGGCTGATTTCCTCGAGATGGCGGGCTTCTCAGTGTGCTATCTCGGGGCCAACGTCGCGGTGAGCAGCGTGGTCGAGGAGGTCAGCACGACCAAGCCGGACGTGCTCGGGTTGTCCGCGACGATGAGCTTCTCCTTGCCCGCTTTGGTGCAAACGGTTCAAGCGGTGCGCGAGGTGAAGCCGAGCTTGCCCATCCTGGTGGGCGGACAGCTGAGCGAGTTTCACCCCGAGCTGCCCGGCAGCCTCGCGCTGCAGGCCATCGGTGCGGACGCTCAACGCTTGGCCAGCGAATGCCGGGAGCTGTTGCAATGTTGAGCGCGCCGACGGTCGACAAGGGCGCCGGCATCGGCGATCCAGGACGCGATGCCTTCCTCGGGATAAGTCAGGAATTTCAAGCCGTGTGCGACGGCGCGGGCAGGTTCCTGTGGCTGGACGCGCAAGGCCAGCAGCTGCTGAGTCGCTCGGCGGGCGACGGCCTCGCCGGCTTGGCCGCGCCCGGTACCGGCGAAAAGATGGCGGCGTTCCTCAGCTCCGCGCAAGAGCACCTCACCTCGACGTGGGAGCTGGTCCTCGCGCTGCCCGAAGGGCCGCGCACGCTCGCGTTTCGTGCGCGCCCATTGGGCCCGGGGACCTTCGCGCTCACCGGCAGCCTGCTGCCCGAGGAGTATGGCCGCGCGCTGGCGCAAATCAGTGAAAACCTCTCTGAGGTCGCGGCGCTGCACCGCGAGACCGAGCGTCAACAGCGCGAGCTGTTGCATCGCCACCAGGAGCTCCTGCGCTTGCACCGCGAGCTGGAGGAGAGCTACCGCGCGGTGGTCGCGCTGCACGCCGAGCTGGGCGACAAGGATGACTCGCTGCGGCGCGCCGCGGAGGTCAAAGCCCGGCTCGTCGCCAACGTCAGCCATGAGTTTCGCACTCCGCTCAACTCCATCCTGAGCCTCAGCAAGCTGCTCTTGTCGCGCGAGGATGGGGACATCAACCCCGAGCAAGAGACGCAGCTGCGCTTCATCAAACAGTCCGCGGAGTCGCTGTACGCGCTCGTCAACGACCTGCTCGACCTGTCCAAGGCGGAGG
This sequence comes from uncultured Sorangium sp., assembly GCA_966250485.1. Lineage (GTDB taxonomy): Bacteria > Myxococcota_A > Polyangia > Polyangiales > Polyangiaceae > PMG-095. The sequence continues at coordinate 30,029 of CBINHN010000048.1, forward strand.
CGGGGAAGATCAGCCTGCGTCCGCAAAAATTCGCGCTGCGGAGCCTGCTCGCCTCACTGCGCGGCATGATGAAGCCGCTCTCCGGCAGCGACGCGGTCGAGCTCATCGTGGAGGAGAACGCGCAGGATCTCGAGCTCGAGACGGACGAGGGCAAGGTCGCGCAGATTCTACGCAACCTGATCTCGAACGCGCTCAAGTTCACCGAGCAGGGCGAGATCCGCGTGAGCGCCGAGGCGCTGCCGGACGACAGCGTCGTGTTCCGCGTACGAGACACCGGCATCGGCGTGCCGTTCGAGCATCAAGCGCGGATCTTCGAGGAATTTTATCAGGTGGACAACGCGATACAGCGCCGCGTCAAGGGCACCGGCCTGGGCCTGCCGCTCGCGCGCCAGCTCGCCGAGCGCCTGGGCGGGAGCCTCGAAATGCAGAGCGAGCCGGGGCGCGGCTCCACCTTCACGCTGCGCGTACCGCGCCGCCACTCGGAGGTGGTGGTGCTGGAGGACATCACTGCGCGGAGCCAGCAGCTGACGCCCGAGCACCAGCCCATTTTGGTGCTGGAGGACGATCGGCAGACGCTCTTTCTGTACGAGAAGTACCTGCGCGGCTCGGGCTTCCAGGTCATCCCCGCGCGCACGGTGGAGGAGGCGCGCGCCACGCTGAAGCGCGTGCGCCCGAGCGCGATCGTGCTCGATATCATGCTCGACGGCGAGACGTCCTGGCGCTTCCTCCACGATCTCAAGGCCAACGAGGCGACGCGCGACATCCCGGCGCTGGTGGTGACGGTCACCAACCGTGAAGAGAAGGCGCGCGCGCTGGGCGCGGACGAGTTCTTCATGAAGCCCGTGGAGCGGGATTGGCTGCTGGCCAAGCTGAAGCAGCTGGCGCGCGTGCGCTCGGTCGACGCCTTGCTGGTGATCGACGACGACGAAGTCTCCCGCTACCTGATCAAAAAACATCTGGAAGGCACGAGCTTTCGCGTCATCGAGGCCGAGAACGGCGGCGACGGCGTGCGCCTGGCGCGCGAGCTGTTGCCACAGGTCATTCTGTTGGATTTCGTGATGCCGGGCATGAGCGCGTTCGACGTGCTCGATGAGCTCAAGCGTGATCCTTCGACGCGCAAGATCCCCGTCATCATCCACACCTCACACAACCTGGCGGAGGAAGAGCGCAAGCGCATCGAGACAGAAGCGGCCGCCATCCTCTCCAAGCAGAGCCTCTCGCGCGAGATCGCGATGGGACGCATCCGTGAGGCGCTGGAGAAGGCGGGCATCCGCGCGAATCTGTCAGGGCACGTTCATGGCTGAAAGCGACATCCTGGTGCTGAACGTCAATGATGACGCCGCGACGCGTTATCTCATGTCGCACATCGTGCGGCGCGCCGGCTACCGCGTGGAGGAGGCGGTCAACGGCGCCGAGGCGTTGAAGTTCGTGTTCGAGCGACGGCCGGACGTGGTGCTGCTGGACGTGAAGCTGCCCGACCTGAGCGGCCTGGAGGTGTGCCGCCGCATCAAGGCCGACGCGCGCGTGGCCACCACCTGCGTGCTCCAGACCTCCGCCACCTTCTCCTCCAGCGATCGCAAGGCCGAGGGCCTCGACAGCGGCGCTGACGCTTATCTGGCGCAGCCCGTCGAGCCCGTGGAGTTGTTGGCCACCATCCGCGCGCTGTTGCGCACGCGGCGCGCGGAGGAGGCGGAGCAGCGCGCCGCGCGGCGGCTGGCGCTCACCTTCAACGCCATCCAAGACGCGCTGATCCTGGTCTCCGAGGCGGGGCGCATCGAGCAGTGCAACCAGGCCGCGCAGCGCTTGTTCGATAGCTCGCTCGAGCAGCTGCGCGACGTGAACCTGCTCGAGCTATTGTCGCCGCTGTTCGAGCGCGACGCGCTGCTCGGCCTGCTCGACACGCCGGCCGCGGGTCGCCGCGAAATCGAGGGCTACCGTGAAGGGCGCTACTACCGGCTGAGCGCGGATCCGCTGAACGGCGAGGGCCGGCCGCTGGACGGCGCGGTGCTGACCGTGAGCGACATCTCCGATCGCCGACGGCTGGAGGAGGTGCACCGCGTGCGCGCCGAAGAGCTCGCCGAAGCCGATCGCCGCAAGGACGAGTTCCTCGGCATGTTGGCGCACGAGCTCAGGAACCCGCTGAACGCGATCAGCGCGGCGAACACGATCCTGAGCTGTAACGCGCGCAGCGACTCCGATCAGATGCGGCTCTACACGATCATCTCGCGCCAGACACGGAACCTGGCGCGGCTGGTCGACGACCTGCTCGAGGTGTCGCGCATCACGCGGGGCAAGCTGCAGCTGCGCCGCCAGCCGCTCGATTTCGTCGCGCTGGTTCGGCGCGTCACGCAGGCGAGCGAGAGCGTGGTGGACGCGCGCAAGCAGTCGCTGCTGGTCACCCTGCCCGAGCAGCCCATGCCCATGGACGGCGACGATCTCAGGCTCGAGCAGGTGCTCTCGAACCTGATCAGCAACGCCTCCAAATACTCGCCGCCGCACTCGACGATCACGATCGAGCTGAGCGACGGCGGCAGCGACGGGCATCCCCTGGCCAAGCTCGTCGTTCGTGATCCTGGCATCGGCATCCCGGCCGACATGCTCAGCAAAGTCTTCGAACCGTTCATTCAAGGTGATCAGTCACTGTCCCGCTCGTTGGGCGGGCTCGGCATCGGTCTTACGATGGTCAAGAATTTGGTCGAGCTTCATGGTGGCTGGGTCCGCGCGGAGAGCGCGGGTCCCGGCAAAGGCGCGGAGTTCATCGTCGGCTTGCCCGTGAACGCGGAGCTGCCGCTGAACGCGAGGGAGTCGTCCCCCGCGAACGGCGTCAAGGCGAAGACGCCGGCGCTGAACGTGCTCGTGATCGAGGACAATCCGGACACGCTCGAGCTACTCCAGACCTTGCTCGGCATGATGGGCTACGCCGTGCGCGGCGCGAACAACGGCCGCACCGGCGTGGAGCTGGCGCTCAGCAGCGCGCCCGACGTCGCGCTGATCGACATCGGCCTGCCCATCGTCGACGGCTACGAGGTGGCGAAGACCCTGCGTTCCCGCGAGTCCTCCAAGCACCTGTATCTCGTCGCCGTGACGGGCTACGGCCGCCCGGAAGATCGCGCTCGCGCGCTGGACGCGGGCTTCGACGCACACCTGGTCAAGCCCATCGACGAGGCCAGCTTGATGCGCGTGCTAAAGCCCGCCGCCGCGCGACGGCCGCTGACGCAGCGTGCGAGCGACCAGCCCGGCCAAGCCGGCTGAGCGCGCGACGCTGCGCGCGGCGGCCGTTCGGCCCAGCGCGGGACGCGCTGCTCGTTTTGGTGGAGGGACGTGGTAGTTCTCTCGCCCTGAATGAAGTTCGTCCACGCGGCCGACCTCCACATCGACAGCCCGCTCCGCGGCCTCGAGCGCTACGAGGGTGCGCCCGCGGAGCTGATTCGCGGCGCCACCCGGCGCGCGCTCGAGCATCTGGTCGACCTGTGCTTGGAGGAAGGCGCGAAGCTGCTGGTGCTCGCCGGAGATCTCTACGACGGCGATTGGAAGGACTACTCTACTGGGCTGTTTTTCTGCCGGCAAATGGCGCGGCTGCGCGAGGCGGACGTCACGGTGGTGTGGATCCGCGGCAACCACGACGCGGCGAGCCGGCTCACGCAGCACCTCAGGCCGCCGGACAACGTGCACGAGCTGTCGCATGCGCGCGCGGCGACGCTCGAACGTGACATCGACGGGGTCAGCGTAGCGATTCACGGCCAAGGCTTCTCGAAGGCGAAGATCAGCGATGATTTGAGCGAGCTCTATCCGGCGCCCGTGCCCGGCGCGTTCAACTTGGGCCTGCTGCACACCGCGCTCGACGGCCGTGAGGGGCACGACGCCTACGCTCCCTGCCGCGTGGAGTCGCTGGTGAACCGCGGCTACGACTACTGGGCGCTCGGCCACGTGCACCAGCGCGAAGAGGTGCACCGCGAGCCGTGGATCGTGTTCCCCGGCAACCTGCAGGGCCGCCACGCGCGCGAGACGGGCGAGAAGGGCGCCTCTCTCGTCAGCGTGCGCGAGGGCCGCGTGAGCGCGGTGGAGCATCGCGCGCTCGACGAGGTGCGCTGGGCGCACCTCGTCTACGACGCGGCGGCGGCGGCGTCCGCGGACGACGTGCTCGACGGCGTGCGCGAGCAGCTCACGCGAACGCTCGTCGAGACGGAGGGCCGACTACTCGCGGCGCGCGTCAGCGTGGTCGGCGCCAGCCGCGCGCACGCCGCGCTCAGCGTGAACGCCGAGCGCTTCCAGCACGAGCTCAGGCTCGCCGCGCTGGACGCGGGCCGAGACGCCGCATGGATCGAGAAGATCGTGCTGAAGACGCGCCCGGAAGGCGATGCGCTGCTCTTGCGCGCCAGAAATGATCCGCTGGGCGCGCTGCTCGCCGCGCTCGACCACGTGCGCAACGACGAGGGCGAGCTGCTCAGCCTGAGCGAAGAGCTCGGCGAGCTGAAGCGCAAGCTGCCGCGCGAGCTGCTCGACGGGCCGGACGCCGCTCGCCTGTCGAACGCCAGCGACATCCGCGCGCTGCTCGACGACGTCGAAGGGCTGCTCTTGCCGCTGCTCTCCGAGGAGGCCAGCGAGAGTTGAGGATCGCTCGCCTAGAGCTCGCCGCGTTCGGGCCGTTCACCGACAGGGTCTTGGATCTTTCGGGTGGAGCGCCCGCCGGCTTGCATTTGATTTACGGCAGGAACGCCGCCGGGAAGAGCTCCGCGCTGCGCGCGGTGTCCGATTTGCTGTTCGGGATCCCGGCCAAATCCGGCGACGACCACGTGCACCCGTACGCCGCGCTGCGCGTGCGCGCGCTGCTCGAGAGCGCGAGCGGCGAGCGCCTCTTCGTGCAGCGCTTGAAGCGCAGTAAGGACTCGCTGCGCGACGAGAGCGACGCGCCGCTCGACGAAGTGGTGCTCAAGCGGCTGCTCGGCAGCGTCGATCGTTCGATGTTCGAGCGCGTCTTCGGCCTCGATCACGAGCGCCTGCGCGACGCCGGGCGCAGCTTGCTGGCCGGCGGAGGCGACATCGGCGAGAGCCTGTTCGACGCGGGCGCGGGTGGTCAGGGCGTCGGACGCGTGCTGACGCGCCTGCGCGAAGAGGCCGATCGCTTGTTCAGGCCGCGCGGGGGAAAGCAAGAGATCGCTCAGCTGCTCGAGAGCTACAAATCCGCGCGCGAGCGGGTGCGCGCCGCGACGCACCCGCCCGAGGCCTACCTCGAGCAGCAGCGCGAGCTCGCGCGTCACCGCGCCGAGCATGCAGCCTTGTCGCAGGAGCTCTCGCAGCTGCGTCACGAGCGGGAACGCAGCCGGCTATTGCAAGCGACGCTCAAGGGCATCGCCAAGCGGGAGAAGCTGCTCGCGGAGCTGGCGGCGCTCGGCGGCGTACCGGAGCTCGCCCCAGATTTCAGCGAGCAGCGCCAGCGCGTACAGTCGCGGCTCAGCACCCACCGCGCCAACGTCGAGCGCGCCGAGCGCGAGCTCGCGCGCCTGAGCCAGCGCGCGGCCGAGCTGAAGCCGCCGCGAGGCCTGCTCGCGGTCGGGGAAGAGACCATCACGCTGCTGCGCGAGGGCATCGGCAGCACGAAAAAGGCGCTGCTGGACCTGCCCGCGCGTGAAGCGGCGCTGGCGCAGCGTCGCGCGGAGGCCGCGGTGGTCGAGCGCCGCCTGGGGCTCGACGCGGCGCGCTCCACGAGCGAGGCGCTCAAGGCGCGGCGTCCCGAGGAAGCGCGCTTCCGCAAGCTGCTCGCGGAGCGCGCGGCGCTCGCCGAGCGACGGCGGCTCGGACGCGAGCGCCTGGCGCAGCTGGAGCTCGAGCTCGAGACGCGCGGCGCGCGGCTGCGCGCGTTGCCGGCGCTGGGCGCCGCCGCCGCGCTGGAGCGCGCGGTGGCGCTGGCGCGCGACGTCGGCGACGTGGACGGCGCGCTGGAGCAAGCGCGGCGCGAACGCGCGGAGGTGACGCTCTATTCGCGCGCGGAGCTGGCGACGCTGGCTCCGTTCGACGGCACCCTGGCCGAGCTGGTCACGCTGCGCGTGCCCGCTAGCGAGACCGTGGCGCGCTTCGAGCAGGCGTTCAGCCAGCTCGACGAGCAAGAGAAGCGCATAGCGCGCGAGCAAGAGCGCTGTCGCGAGCGCGCGGCCGAGCTCGCGCGCGAGCTCGCGGCCGAAGAGCAAGCCGGCGCGGTGCCGAGCGAGCACGAGCTCGAGCGCGCGCGGCAGAGCCGCGACGAGCGCTTCGACACGCTCTACCGCGCCTGGCCGGAGAAGCCAGGGCAGGCCCCTTCCCTGTTCGACGCCGCGCGCCTGCGCGAGTACCGCAGCGCCGTCGCCGCCGCCGACGCGCTCGCCGACCGCCTGCGGCGAGAAGCGGCGCGCGCAGCGGAGAACGCGCGGCGCAGCGCGGAGCTGGCGCAGCTCGGCGAGGAGCAGCTGCGGCTGGCCGAGCTCGGGCGTGAGGTGTCGCAGCGACGGGCGGCGCTGGCCGCGGAGTGGGCCTCGAGCTGGGCGGCGGCCGGCTTCGAGCCGGTGCGCCCCAGCGAAATGCGCGGCTGGCTCACGCGCCGCGAACGCGCCGTAGCGTGGGTCGCGAAAGAGGCGGCGCTCGACGAGCGCGAGCGCGGGTTGCAGGCGCAGGCTCACGCGCTCGCGGACGCGCTCTGCGCCGCGCTGGGCGAGGCGCCGGCGACGCTCGCGGCGGGCGTCGCGCTCGCCGCCGAGCGCTTGGACCGCGAGCGGCGGCTGGCCGCCGAGCGCGTCGCGCTGGAGCGCGAGCTCGCGGAGCTCGAGGTGCGCGCCGCCGCCGCGCGGCGCGAGCTCGAGGCGAGCGAGCAGGAGGTGCGCGCTCGTGAGCTCGAGCTCGGGCAGGTCACGGCGCTGCTCGGCTTCGACGCGAGCCTCACTCCAGAGGAGGTGGAGGCTCGCCTGGAGGCGCTCTCGGATCTGCTCACGACGCGCCAGCAGACGGCCGAGCTCGAGCGCCGCATCGTCGGCATGCGGCGCGACGTCGACGCTTTCGAGAGCGAGGTGGCGGCGCTGGTCCGCGCGCAAGCGCCGGAGCTCGCCGAGCTCCCCGTCACGCGCGCCGCGACCGAGCTCATCGCGCGCTTCGATCGCGGCCGTCGCGACGCCGAGGTGCTGGAGCGCCTGCTGTCCGAGCTAGCCGAGCGCCGCAGCGAGCTGGAAGAGCAGCGCGCGTTACTGGCGCGCGCCGAGGCCGAGCTCAGCGCTCTGGTCGCCGCTGCGCAGGCCGCAGACAGCGGCGAGCTGCCCGGCATCGAGCTGCGCGTGCGCCACGCGCGGGAGCTGCGCGCGGAGCTCGACGGGCTGGAAGCGACGCTGAACGAAGCGGCGGGCGCGCGCGGCCTCGCGGCGTTGCTCGGCGAAGCCGCCGCGACCGATCCGGCGCGGCTCTCCGCGCGGCTCGAGGAGCTCGACGAGGAAATCGAGCAGCTGGAAGAACGTCACGCGGAGAGCATTCGCATGCAGCAGCGCGTGCAGGCCGGGCTCGAGCTGTTCTCGGACACCAGCGCCGCGGACGCCGCTGAAGAAGAGCGCTCGCTGGCCTCGGCGCTGGTCGATCGCTCCGAGCGCTGGGCCAAGCTGAAGCTGGCCGAGGTGCTCTTGGCCCGCGAAATCGAGCGCTACCGCGAGCGCAATCAGGGTCCGGTGTTACGCCGCGCCGCCGAGCTCTTCGTGCGCCTGACCCACGGCGAGTACCGCGGGCTGCGCCTCGGACGTGAAGAGCGCACGCTCGTCACCGTGCGCGCGAATGAGCAGGAGGTCGGCGTGGACGGGCTGAACGAGGCCGCGCGCTACCACCTCTATCTCGCGCTGCGCCTCGCCAGCCTCGAACGCTATCTGGAGCACGCCGAGCCGTTGCCGCTCGTGCTCGATGACGTCCTGATCCACTTCGACGAGGAGGGCGCGCGCGCCGCGCTGAGCGTGCTGGCCGAGCTGTCTACGCGCGTTCAGATCCTGCTCTTCACGCATCACCGGCACAACCTCGACCTCGCGCAGGCGGCGGCGCCCAGCGAGCGGCTGTTCGTACACGAGCTTTGATGCGCGGCACGACACGCGCGCTGAGTGATTGCGCGAAGCGCCAAGCGCTCGCGCGGCCACAAGAGTGCCTCACCCCACAGGAGTCCCCCAGCGCACGACGGCGCCGCCGCGTCATGTCCTTCAGGAAATCCGCTGCAAACAAGCGGTGAACTGCCGACTGCAGCGTCGCTCTGTACGCCAGCGCTAGCGCTGGTCCGAATGTTGCTCTTCGGCATCATCGGATGGCATCGGAGCGACGCTCGAGTGTGTTCGTAGCAGGAGTGCTTTGCTTGCTGAGCTCCGCCACGGCGCGAGCGAACGAGGTTTTGGACGGCGACGCGAGCGCGCCCGTCGTCAGCAGCGCGCCGCCTGCGACGGTCGCGCCCAGCGCAGCGGTAGAGCGGGACGAGGACGCCTCCGTCCGCAAAGGGCGACTGACCGAGATTCTATATTTCAACGTCGAGGCCGGCGCAGAATATGTGAGCTTACAATCGCTGCACCTGGACGAGCAGCTGCTGCCGAGCACGGTCAACACAGCGGGCATCGGCCCCGCCTTGGGCTTGGGCGCCGGCCTGCGCTTCGTGCTGATCACGTTAGGACCGCGCTTTCGCTTCGCTAATTTGCCGGACTACGATCTGTGGAGCATCGGCGGCGAGCTGGGCCTGCACGTGCCGCTCGGCGCGGTCGAGCCGTGGCTGCGTCTCGGCGGCGGCTTCGCCAAGGTCGGGCGCTTGCAAGATCAGAGAGTCCGAATCAGCGGCTACGACGTGCGGCTCGGCCTCGGGCTCGACTACTACTTCAGCAAGAACTGGTCACTGGGGTTCGCCGGCAGCGGAGAGATCCTGGGCTTGACGCGCCCCGGCGTGAATTTGAACGAGGCCAGCGGGAGCCTGCAAGAAGACATTTTGAAACTCGATGGGTCGAGCGTTGGTCTGGCCGTGATGGGAGCGCTGGTGTTCGGCGCTCACCTCTGACCGTGAGCCGCGCCTCGCGCGAGCCCGACAGCAACAACTGAACGAAGCAAGGAGCCGTATCGATGCGAACTCAAATCATGACTGGAATGCGTGTGTTGTTGGTGCTCGCCGCCGCGGTGCCCCTCGGCGGCGGCTGCGGCGTAGCCAAGGACCTCCAAGAGGTGACCAGCGGCTGCGACGAGTTCGCCGAGGGCAGCGCGGCCGTTAGCCAGCTCGACGTGGACGCCAACGTGAAGGCCTTCGTGCAAGCCTCCGCGGAGCTGAAGAGCGTGGGAGACAGCATCAAGGCGGACGTGAAGACGGCCTGTGTGCACATCGCGACCGACCTGGGCGAGAGCGATCGCTGGAGCGCGGACGACTCCGATGACTCCATCTCGAACGCTCAGAAGACCGGCGCTTGCGACGTGGTCGCCGCGAAGATCGACGCCATCATGAGCGCCGCGGCGGACGCCGGCGCCGACTTTGCGCTGCAGATCTCCGGCGGTGAGTGCACGATCAACGCCAACGTGCAGGCGGACTGCGAGGCCAGCTGTAAGACCGACGTGATGTGCACCGAGCCCAGCGTGGAAACCCGCTGCGAGCCCGGCGAGCTCAGCGGCACCTGCGACGCGGAGTGCCAGGGCAACGCCATCTGCGAAGGCCAGGTGCAAGCCGCGGCGAACTGCATGGGACAGTGCGAAGCCGAGTGCGAGGGCAGCTGCAACGGCGAGCTGCGCGGCACCGTAGAGGGCGGCTGCGACGGCATGTGCATCGGCAAGTGCGACGGCGTGGCCACGCCGGAAGGTGGAATGGCGAACTGTCAGGGCGTGTGCGAGGGCCGCTGTACGATGCCGAAGCCCACGGCCATGTGTCACGGCAAATGCTCCGCCAGCTGCCACGGCAAGTGCAAGGGACAGTGCAAGCTGGAAGAGCAAGCGGCGGTCAACTGCGGCGCGAACGTGCGCTGCAAAGGCGGCTGCAGCGTGATGCTGAAAGAGCCCAAGTGCGAGACCGAGCTGAAGCCGCCGGTCTGCACCGGAGATACCAACTGTCAGGCGAGCTGCGCGGCGCGCGCCTCGGCGAGCGCCGAGTGCACCCCGCCCGCGGTGACGCTCGTCGCCAACGTCGATGTCTCGGACGACGTCGCCAAGCTGAAGGCCACGCTGGAGGCGAACCTGCCCAGCCTGCTCTTGAGCGCCAAGACCAAGGGCCAGCTCGCGCTGCGCGCGCTCGAGCAGGTGTCGTCCACCGGCCAGGCCGTGATCTCCGCGTCCGGCAAGCTCGCGGGCAAAGACGTCGCGTGCGCCACGCGCGCGGCGAGCGAATCGCTCAAGGCCAGCGCCAGCATGAGCGTGTCGGTCAAAGCCAGCGCCAGCGTGAACACGAGCTGCACGACGCACTCGTCCTGAGCGACGAGCGCGAGCCGCGCTTCCCCGAACCAAAGCGACGAATGACCCACTGAAGCGCGCTGGACGCGCTTCAGTGGGTCTCGGCTTGGAGAGCCGCGGCTATGAAGACGCTGGTAGACACCCCGGCGCGCGACGAATTGTACGTTCGCGCAAAAATTGAAAGAGCCCAGGGCCGCGGCAGCGGGTTCCCTGGCCAACCGCGTAAAATCGCGGATTGAGAGGTGAAACTGACGCGGGCCAGCGCGCGATTTGCTGCGACGCTCGCCGGCAAGTACCTTGTCCTAGCTTGGCTAAGCCGTCGTTCCGCCCACCCGCTGCGGCCGCGCCGTGGCGGCGCGCGGTCCTCTTCTCGCTGCTCCTCTCGTGGGCCTGCTCGGCCTCGGTGCGCTCGTCCGTGACCAGCGCCGAAGATCTGACGCGAGCGCGATATGGCGGCGCCTCGAGCGCCGGTCCCCGGGCGCTCGCGACAGCGATAGCGAGCAACGTCACAGATCTACAGGCTGGTTCTCCTGAGCAGCTGGCGAGCAGTGAAGCCGCGCCCCCTCCGCTCAGCGAGCCGGAGGAGGTCGCGTCCACAATCCCTGCCGAGCTCAGCGCTTCGGGCGCGCTCGTCGCGTCGCTCGATCGCGCTGCGAGTCGGCGACCAGCGCTCACGCCCGAGCTCGAGCGCTTGAGGGCCAGCGCTCGCGAGCGCTTGTTGCGCTACGAGCCGCACCCCACGGCCCTGGATCCGCGCGAGCCGCCCACGGACGCACGCCTCGAGCCGCGCGCGCCGCGCGTCAACGCCGAGCGCTTCGTCGCGCTCGAGAACGAGCAGGCGCTCGCGAACTTCCACGCGGCGCTCACGCGGCTGCGCGCCGGACAGGACCCAGACGGCAAGGTGCGGATCTTGGCGTACGGCGCGTCGCACACGCAGGCCGACCTGTACACGGGCTACCTGCGCACGTATTTGCAAAGCCGCTTCGGCGACGGCGGGCAAGGCTTCGTGCTGCTCGGCCGCGTGAACCGCTGGTATCGCACGCTCGACAGCACCACGCGACACCGCGACCTCGCCGTGCTGCACGCGCGCTACCGCGAAGACGTCAGCAGCGAGCCGCTCGGCTTGTTCGGCGCGGCGCTGGTCGGCAAGCGTGGCGGCGCTTACGGCGAGCTCTTCACGTCCAAGAGCTCGACCAGCACGCGCTTCGAGCTTCAGTATCTCGCGCAGCCGCGCGGCGGCGATTTCAGCATCTACGTGGATGACGTGCCCATCGCGAGGCTCGCCAGCCGAGCCGTGACGCAGCGCCCGGCCTACTACAGCTTCGAGACCACGCCGGGCGCGCACCACATCAAGGTCGTGCTAGCGGGCAATGGTCCCGTGCGCTGGTTCGGCGTGGTGGGCGAGAGCGAAGCGCCCGGAGTGGTCGTGGACACGCTCGGGATCGGCGGCTCGCGCATCACCGATCAGCTGCGCTGGCGCGAGGATTTTTGGGCGGAGGCCGTTCGCCGGCGGGCGCCCGATCTGATCACGTTCGCCTACGGTACGAACGAGAGCATGGACTTCACGCTGCCGCTCGAGCGCTACGAAGCAGAGCTGCGGGAAGTGCTCGCCCGCGCGCAGCGCGCTGCGCCGCAGGCGAGCTGCGTCTTGATCACGCCCTTCGATCTGCCGAGCCGCGCGCGGGCGCGCCTGGTCCGCATCTTGGACGTGCAGCACCGCGTTGCACGCGACGTCGGCTGTGGCTTGTGGGACGGCTACAAGTTCATGGGCGGCCAAGGCTCGATCCGGCGCTGGTCAAGCGCCAGGCCAGCCCTGGCGGCGCCCGACCATGTCCACCTGACACGCCGCGGTTACGTCTATGCCGGGCTCGCGCTGGGCGACGCGCTGATGCGCGCGTACGACGCCGAAGCGGATCAGGGGGCCGGCTCGCCGCGCGTCGCGGCCTCTTCGCTGTCGCCCTGAGCCGCGGCGCCGGCGGCGCGCGATTTCACATAGGGGAGCGGCAGCGGCTGGCCCTGCTTGCGATCGCGAAACTCCTGATAGCCATAGAGCACGGCGTTCGCGATCAGGCCGGCGATCAGCTCGTGCCCGGCGCCCGTGGGGTGGCCGAGATCCGGCGACATCAAGCGCGGGCTCGCGCGAAACCAGCGCGACGCGGAGCCCTTGCCGCCCATCGCCTCGTAGGTGTCGAAGAAGCCGCAGCCGTTCTGACGCGCCACCTCGCGCTGTGCGTTCGAGAGCGTCTTCGCGAACTGCTTGGAGACGATGTTGTCGTCCGCGTCGCGCTGACCATGATCGAGCACGCTCACGATGAGGCACGCCGCCTTCGGCCGACCCGCGCGGAAATTGCGGATCACCTCCGCGAACTCGTCGTAATACGGCTGCATCGAGTCCCGCAGATCCACGTATTTTCTCGCGAGATCGTTGCCGCCGAACATGAACGCGATCAGGTCCAGGCCACGATGGTGGATCTGGTTGGCGATGTGCTCGGGATCTTGCGTGCGCAGGCCGCGCGTCGAGCCACCGATCAAAGCCATGCCGTCCCACACCACGCCGGGCCCGTCGTTCTCCAGCACTACGCCGTACGCGCGCACGCTGCCGCCGCCGACGGCGCTGACCGTGACGCGATGGGCGCCCGGCTGCAGGTAGACCATGTGAAAGCCGTCCTCGAGCGCGGGCGCGCGCGTATCGAGCACGGTTTTGTAGGCGCGATCGATGGTGATCTCGACCTTGCCGCCGCGCGGGTGGCGCGCGAACCACAGCTCGAACGTTGACCAGCTGCTGCCGAATCCCGATTTGGTCGTGGCCCACGTCGAGACCGCGCCGCCCCAGGGCTCGGACTGCGCCACGTGACCGCCGTAGCCGTAGCGCCGATCTCCCTTCCTGCATTCGTTGATGATCAGACAGCCGTTCCAGCCGGCGCCGCCGGAGAACTGGACGCCTTGCTGCAGGTAGGACGGGTGATAGCGATCCATCAAATGGAAGCCGTGTCCGGCGTCACCGAAGCGGCTCTGTAGTCGACGACGAATCCCCGAAGTGATGCCGTCCACGCCCAGCACCGAGTCCCCCCACTGCCCCGCGCGCGCGATGGCGCCCTCCACGCCGAGATCCACCAGCGTGAGCTTCTCGTAGTAGGCATCGAGCGCCTCTGGCGGCTCGATGCCGAACTTTGGCCGCTCCACGCGGCGCGCGGCTTCGTAAGGAGGAAACACCGCCTGCGGTGCGGGTTTCACCGCTGGCACGCGCGGCGGCGCCGACGCGGCCGGCGCCAGCTCACTGCGGCGTCGCAGCTCGCGCAGCTCGGCGGCCTCGGCCTCGAGCGCCTTTTCCTCGCCCAGCCACTCGCGCCCGACCACGTTCCAAAACGGCACGTAGCCGCTGCCCGGCGTCCACGGCCGCAGCGCACGCAGCGCCGGCAAGGCGTAGGTAGCGGCGATCGACAGCGCTAGGCCCGCGACGATGCCGAGCACACGCTGGAAGCTGCCACCCCGCCGCTGGTGAGCGCCCTCTGCGAGCGAACGCGCCGCGTTGGAGCTCGCGTCCTCGCCGGTCGGGGGTGCCGTGCGGGAAATCCAGTCACTCATGCTCGGGACGCGGCGCTCCGTGGCACTCAAAACGCAAAGTAGATGTTGCTGCGCGGGCCCGCGAGCAACAAGCCCAGCGCGCCGATCAGCACGGCGAAGCCCACGCCTGCGGCGAACGCGGGGACGCGCGGAATGAAGCGCATGGCCGCGCTCTCGACGCGGCGCTGCGGCGTGTAGTGCAGCGCGAAGCCGAGCACGATCAGCACGAGCACACAACAATCAGCCAGCGGTCGCGCCCAGGTGAGCGAGGGGCGCGCGCTGAGCCAGTCCGCGAACGCCGCATTGCCGAATAGGGCGAAGCGAACCCCGAAGCCGTCCCAGTGCGCGAGCTTTTCCAGGATCTGTCGCGCGCCCTGGAACGTGTCGGCGCGAAAAAAGACGCGCGTGAGCACCGAGAAATGCAGCGTGAGCAGCACGTGAACGGGCAACAGCCAACGCCACTCTCTCGCGCTCGGCAACACGGCGATCACGAACGCCAGCGCGGCGACGACGAGCGCGGCGCGCGACGGCTCCGGAAAGCGCAATATCCCGCCCCAAAACCCGGCCGCCAGCGCGGCGACGACGAGCGCGGCCAGCGCGCCGCGCAGCAAGCGCTGTGGCCACGGCGCCGGGCGCCGGGTGAAGCGATTGAACACCATCGCTGTCGCTTGAAGCAGCGCATAGACGAGGAAGGTCCAGCCCGCGCCGTGCCAGATGCCCACCAGGAACATCGTCAGCCACAGGTTGACGTACGTGCGAGCCTCACCGCGGCGGCTGCCGCCCAGCGGGTAATAGACGTAGTCGCGAAGCCAGGAAGACAACGTCATGTGCCAGCGGCGCCAAAAGTCCGCGACGTCCACCGCCTGATACGGCCGCTCGAAATTCTCGGGCAGCCGGAGCGAGAACAACCGCCCGACGCCCACCGCGATGTCGGAGTAGCCCGAGAAGTCGCAGTAGATCTGCAGCGTAAACCCATAGAGCGCCAGCAGGTTCTCGGCCGAGCTGAACTCCGCGGGCGAGGTGAACACGCGGTCGACGAAGGAGGCCGCGACGAAATCGCCGAACAGCACCTTCTTCACGAGGCCCTTGGCGATGCGATAAAGCGCGAAATCCACGTCCTCGCGCGTGAGCTGCGGTCGCTGAGCGAGCTGCGGCAAGAGCTCGCTGGCGCGCACGATCGGCCCGGCGACGAGCTGCGGAAAGACGCAGAGAAACAGCGCGAAGCGCAGGAACTGCCGCTCGGCCCGGTGCCGTCCGCGGTACACATCCACGACGTATCCGACGCTCTGGAACGTGTAGAAGCTGATGCCCACGGGCAACATCACCCGCAGCGTCGGGATCGCGGCCTTCACGCCGAGCAGCGAGGCCGCTTCCGCCGCGACCTCGCTCAGGAAGCCCGCGTACTTGAAATAGGCGAGTAGGCCCAGGTTCACGCCCAGCCCGATGAGGAGCCAGAGCTTCCCCACGCGCGGGAACTCCGCGGCGGCGGGCGCGGCTTGGAAGTCGCTCGACTGCGGCTCACCGGCGGCGCGGCGTGCCCCGCTGATCAGCAGCCCGCAAAAGTAGCTCGTGAGGGTCGAGAGCAAGAGCAGCCCGGCGAAGTACCAGGGCGTCGGCAGCGGTCCGGCGACGGGCTTCGACCCCGCCATATAGAAGAAGTAGCTGCTCGCCACGAGCCACAGGGCTCGCAGCTTCCATGACCTCGCCAGCGCCCAGTGACCCGCGAAGACCACCACGAGGAAGAGCAAGAAGTCGAAGCTCGCGAACAGCATGAGACGGAGAGAGCTGCGCCTGCCGATTACCTCGGGCAGAGCGCGCAGGCCAGACACCGCAGCGGAAAAGCCCCAGGCACGGCTGAGCCTCTACGAACCAGCGTTTTCATCGCTCCCCGGTTGCCGAGCTCGCTCAGCGCTGCGCATACTCCGGTAGCCGCCGACGAGCTCGCGCTTGCCAGTGCGCGCAACGCTGAGCGCCGATCGATCGCCCATCGTCGATGAATCCCCTCGCAACGGGCTTGCAACCTGTATGCAGGTTGCAAAATCCTGCAAATTGACTTTCGATCCAGCGAATTTTATGGCGGGTAGCGACCCCGCGCCGCTGCGCTTGGGCCCGCCGCAAGAGGAGCACGATGGAGCTCAGCCGCTAGCCGGCGCTGCGATTCTCGATGCGAGGCCGGGCGATGCTGCGCACCCGCTGCCCGCGTTCAGTCTCCGCTGCCCGCGAGCGCACAAAACGCAACCACCCGAGCGGCTGTGCCGCTCGGGTGGTGCGCCTTACTTCGATAACTCGAAGCTACTGCGCTATGCGGCTCATTCCTCGCCGACTGCGGCGAGCTCCGGCTGAACCACGCGCACCGGAGCCGGCGGCGCGTAGGTCGGAGCCTTCTCGTCGAGCACGATGTTCAGCCGCTTGTAAGCGGGTAGACCCGTGCCCGCCGGGATCAGGCGGCCCATGATGACGTTCTCCTTGATGCCGCGGAGATCGTCGGTCTTGCCGCAGATGGCCGCTTCCGTGAGCACCTTGGTCGTCTCCTGGAAGCTCGACGCGCTGATGAACGACTCGGTCGAGAGCGAGGCCTTGGTGATACCGAGCAACATCGGCTCGGCCACCGAGGGCTGACCGCCGCGTTCCATGACGCGCGCGTTCTCACGCTCGAACACGTGCTTCTCCACCTGCTCGTCGACGAGGAAGTTGGTGTCACCGACCTCCTTGATGCGAACGCGCCGGAGCATCTGACGCACGATGGCCTCGATGTGCTTGTCGTTGATCCCGACGCCCTGCAGGCGATAAACCTGCTGGATTTCGTTCACGAGCCAAGCCGCGAGCTCCTTCTCACCCTTCACGCGCAAGATGTCGTGCGGGTTCGCCGGACCGTCCTGCAGCGGGTCGCCCGCGCGCACGTGATCACCCGGCTGCACCTGGATGTGCTTACCCTTGGGGATCAGGTACTCGCGCGATTGATCCGGCTGCGGCGCGCCGTCGATGCCGAACGGCGTGATCAGCACCTTGCGCTTGCCCTTGGTGTCCTTGCCGAACGAAACCTGGCCGTCGATCTCGCTGATGATGGCGTGATCCTTCGGCTTGCGGGCCTCGAACAGCTCGGCGACGCGGGGCAGACCGCCGGTGATGTCCTGCACCTTGGTGGTGTCACGCGGGATCTTGGCGATGGCTTCACCAGGGGTGATGTGCTCGCCTTCGATGGCCACGATGTTGGCGCCCACCGGCAGCAGATAACGAGCGTCCAAGTCGGTGCCCGGAATCTTCATCGGCTCGCTGGTCTCAGGATCGATGATGGTGATGCGCGGGCGGAGATCCGCGGCGCGCGACTCGATCACGATCTTGCGGGACAAGCCCGTGACCTCGTCCACCTTCTCCATCGCCGTGACGCCTTCCACCAGGTCGGCGTACTGCACGATGCCGCCGACCTCGGTGAGGATCGGTGAGGCGAAGGGATCCCACTCA
Organism: uncultured Sorangium sp.; assembly: GCA_966250485.1. Classification (GTDB taxonomy): domain Bacteria; phylum Myxococcota_A; class Polyangia; order Polyangiales; family Polyangiaceae; genus PMG-095. The sequence continues at coordinate 47,444 of CBINHN010000048.1, forward strand.
GCCACGATTTGAGCCGCGCCGACGCGCGCGCCGTCCTCGGCCTTGAGCACCGCGCCGTAGACCAGGCGGTGATGCTCACGCTCGCGGCCGGTGTCGTCCATGATCACGAGCTCGCCGTGGCGATTCATGACCACGACGGAGCCGTCGCGCTTGCGCACCGTCTGGGTGTTGCGAAGGTGCACGGTGCCTTCCGTGCGCGTCTCGAGGGCGCTCTGCTCGATCTTGCCGCGCGCGGCCGCGCCACCGATGTGGAACGTGCGCATCGTGAGCTGCGTGCCCGGCTCACCGATCGACTGCGCGGCGATGATGCCGACCGCCTCGCCGATGTTGACGCGATAGCCGCGGGCGAGATCACGCCCGTAACACATCGCGCACACGCCGCGGCGCGTCTGGCAGGTGAGCACCGAGCGGATGACGACCTCTTCGATGCCGGCCTCTTCGATGCTGGCGACCTTCTCCTCGTCGAGCTCGGTGTTGGTCTCGACGATGACCTCGCCGGTCAGCGGATCGACCACGTCCTCCAGGGTGACGCGACCGAGGATGCGCTCGCCGAGCGGCTGAATCACTTCACCCGCTTCTTCCAGCTTCGTGACGCGGATGCCGTCCAGCGTGCCGCAGTCGAACTCGGCCACCACCGCGTCTTGCGCCACGTCGACGAGGCGCCGCGTCAGGTAACCGGAGTTCGCCGTCTTGAGCGCCGTGTCGGCCAGACCCTTGCGGGCGCCGTGCGTCGAGACGAAGTACTGCATCACCGTCAGACCTTCGCGGAAGTTCGCCGTGATCGGGGTCTCGATGATCTCGCCCGAGGGCTTGGCCATCAGACCGCGCATGGCGGCGAGCTGTCGCATCTGCTGTGGCGAGCCGCGCGCGCCGGAGTCCGCCATGATGTAGATCGGGTTGAAGCTCGATTCCTCGGCCTTCTCCCCGGTCTCGGGATCCACCATGGTCTCCTTGCCGATGCCGGCCATCATCTCTTCGGCGACGCGATCGGCGACGCCGGCCCAGATGTCGACGACCTTGTTGTAGCGCTCGCCGTCGGTGATCAGACCTTCCTGGTACTGATCCACGACGCGCTCGAGCTCCTTCTGCGCCACGTCGACGAGCTCCTTCTTCTTCGGCGGGATGACCATGTCATCCATGCACACCGAGATGCCGGCCGTGGTCGCGAACTGGAAGCCCAGCGTGCGCAGGCGATCGGCGAGCAGCACCGTCTCCTTGTTGCGGTGCTTGCGGTAGCAGACGTCGATCAGCGCGCTGAGCGCCTTCTTGTTCAGCACCTTGTTGGCGTAGTCGAAGGGGATGCCCTCCGGCAGCACGTCACTGATCAGCACGCGGCCCACCGTGGTGGTGACCATGCGCTGGCGATCCGTGCCGTCCTCGTCCGAGTCCGTGATGCGGACCTTGATGCCGGCGTGCAGATCGATGAGCCCGTTGTCGTACGCCATGCGCACTTCGTCCGGCGAGGAGTACACGCCGCGCAGGTAGCCCTGGACGCCGGTCTTCTCGTCGTAGCTCAGCGCGTTCTCGCGGTAGCTGCCCTTCGCGAAGCGGCGCATGCGCGTCGCGTAGTAGAGCCCGAGCACGATGTCCTGCGTCGGGTTGATGATGGGGCGGCCACTGGCCGGCGAGAGGATGTTGTTCGTGCTCATCATGAGCACGCGGGCTTCCATCTGCGCCTCGATCGAGAGCGGCACGTGCACCGCCATCTGATCGCCGTCGAAGTCCGCGTTGAACGCCGCGCACACCAGCGGGTGCAGCTGGATGGCCTTGCCTTCGATCAGGACCGGCTCGAACGCCTGGATACCCAGGCGGTGCAGCGTCGGGGCGCGGTTCAGCAGCACCGGATGCTCGCTGATCACCTCGTCCAGGATGTCCCACACCTCGGGGCGCTCCTTCTCCACCATCTTCTTCGCGCTCTTGATGGTGTTGACGTAGCCGCGCTCTTCCAGCTTGTTGTAGATGAACGGCTTGAACAGCTCGAGCGCCATCTTCTTCGGCAAGCCGCACTGATGCAGCTTCAGCGTCGGACCGACGACGATCACGCTGCGACCGGAGTAGTCGACGCGCTTGCCGAGTAGGTTCTGACGGAAGCGGCCCTGCTTGCCCTTGAGCATGTCGGACAAGCTCTTGAGCGGGCGCTTGTTGGGGCCGGTGATGGTCTTGCCGCGGCGGCCGTTGTCGAACAGGGCGTCGACCGCCTCCTGCAACATGCGGCGCTCGTTGCGGATGATGATCTCCGGCGCGTTGAGCTCCAGCAGGCGCTTGAGGCGGTTGTTGCGGTTGATGACGCGACGATACAGATCGTTGAGATCGCTGGTCGCGAAGCGGCCGCCGTCCAGCGGCACCAGCGGGCGCAGATCCGGCGGCAAAACCGGGATCACGCTCAGCATCATCCACTCCGGGCGGTTGCCGCTGCCACGGAAGGCCTCCACGACCTTGAGGCGCTTGGCGTACTTCTTACGCTTCGCCTCGCTGGTGGAGGTCTTCATGTCGTGGCGCAGCTGCTCGGACAGCTGGTGCACGTCGACGCGCTTGAGCATCTCCAGCACGGCCTCGCCGCCCATGCCGGCCTCGAAGGCATCGTCGCCGTACTCCTCGATCAGCTGCGCGTAGCGCTCCTCACCGAGCAGCTCGCCCTTCTCCAGGCTCGTGCTCTTCGGATCGATGACGATGTAGGCCTCACAGTAGAGAACCTTCTCGAGATCCTTGAGCGTGATGTCCAGGATGTTGCCGATGCGCGACGGCAGGCTCTTCAAGAACCAGATGTGCGCGACCGGCGTGGCCAGGCTGATGTGTCCCAGGCGCTCGCGGCGCACCTTGGACGGAATGACCTCGACACCGCATTTCTCGCACACGATGCCGCGGTGCTTCATGCGCTTGTACTTGCCGCAGATGCACTCGTAGTCCTTAACGGGCCCGAAGATCTTGGCGCAGAACAAGCCGTCGCGCTCCGGCTTGAAGGTCCGGTAGTTGATGGTCTCCGGCTTCTTCACCTCACCGTGAGACCACTCCCGGATTTTCTCGGGGCTCGCGAGCGAGATCCGCATCGCGGAGAAGGACAGCGGATCCTTCGGCTTCTCGAAGAACGAAAAGATATCACGCATGGGAGCCTCCTTCAGTCCTCAGCCGCCGTGGCGGTTATGGCGCCAGGCCCTTCGATGAGCTCGACGTTGAGACACAAGGATTGCAGCTCCTTGATCAAGACGTTGAAGCTCTCGGGCAGACCTGCTTCGAGCGCGTACTCACCCTTGACGATGGATTCGTACATTCGTGTTCTGCCCTGCACGTCGTCGCTCTTTACCGTCAAAAACTCCTGCAGCGCGTAGGCCGCGCCGTAGGCTTCCATCGCCCAGACTTCCATTTCGCCGAGACGCTGACCGCCGAACTGGGCCTTGCCGCCCAGCGGCTGCTGCGTGACCAGCGAGTAGGGACCGATCGACCGGGCGTGGATCTTGTCGTCGACCAGGTGGTGGAGTTTCAGCATGTACATGATGCCGACGGTGACGTCCTGATCGAAGGGCTCGCCGGAGCGGCCGTCGAACAGGATGGCCTGGCCGGACGTGGAGCGCCCCGCCATCTCCAGCGTCTTCTTGATCGCGTCTTCCGGCGCTCCGTCGAACACCGGGGACGCGAAGAACAGGCCCTTGTTCACCTTGCGCGCCAGCCGCAGCACGTCCTCGTCGCTGAGCGACTTCACGACCTTGGCGAAGCCCTTGTCGTGATCGTAGTACTGCGCAAGGCGCTGCCGCAGCTTGTCGGGCGCGTACTTCTCCTGGATCATGGCGTCGATCTGACGACCGAGCTCACGCGCACCCCAGCCGAGGTGCGTCTCCAGGATCTGCCCGACGTTCATGCGGCTCGGCACGCCGAGCGGGTTCAGCACGATGTCGACGGTGGTGCCGTCCTCCAGGTAGGGCATGTCCTCTTCCGGCAGGATGCGGCTCACCACACCCTTGTTGCCGTGACGACCGGCCATCTTGTCGCCGACCTGCAGCTTCCTCTTGATGGCGATGTAGACCTTCACCATCTTGATGACGCCCGGCGGGAGCTCGTCGCCTCGGCTGAGGCGATCGATCTTCTCGTTGTAGTGCTCCTCGCGCGCACGGACCATCGACTCCAGGTCGCTCAGCAGCTCGCGCACCGCGTCGGCGCCGTCTTCCACCGGGATTTCGCCCCAGTACTTCTGCGGCACCTCGGCCAGCGCGGCCTCGTTCAAGGTCGTGCCCTTTTGCAGCAGGACCTTGCCCTTGTCGTCGACGAGCTTGCCGCTCGTGACCTTGCCGTTGAGCACGCGGCGGATCTTGCGGAAGTGCGACTCGCGGAGGATCTTCACCTCTTCGTCGCGCGTGCGCTCGAGCTTCTGCCGCTCCTGATCCTCGATGGTCTTGGCGCGCTCGTCCTTCTCCGTGCCTTTGCGCGAGAAGATGCGGGCGTTGATCACGATGCCGCTGACGCCCGGGGGCACCTTCAGCGAGCTGTCGCGCACGTCGCCGGCCTTCTCGCCGAAGATCGCGCGCAGCAGCTTCTCCTCGGGCGAGAGCTGGCTCTCACCCTTGGGTGTGATCTTGCCGACCAGGATGTCGCCGGGCTTCACCTCGGCGCCGATGCGCACCACGCCCGCGTCGTCGAGGTCCTTGAGCGCCTCTTCGCCGACGTTGGGGATGTCCTTCGTGATCTCTTCCTTGCCGAGCTTGGTGTCGCGGGCGACGCACTCGAACTCCTCGATGTGCACCGAGGTGTAGACGTCTTCCTTGACGATGCGCTCGCTGACCAGGATCGAGTCTTCGAAGTTGTAGCCCTGCCAGGGCATGAACGCGACGAGCACGTTCTGACCGAGCGCGAGCTCACCCATGTCCGTGGCGGGGCCGTCGGCGAGCACGTCGCCCTTCTTCACGGCCTCACCCCGGCGCACGACCGGCTTCTGGTTGTAGCAGGTGCTCTGGTTCGAGCGCTGGTACTTGGAGAGGTGGTAGATGTCCGGCACCTCGTCGCCGTCGCCCTCCGCGGGGCGCACCACGATGCGCTCGGCGTCCACGCTCTCGATGGTGCCCTCGCGGCGCGCCACCATGCACACGCCCGAGTCGATGGCCACGCGCAGCTCCATGCCGGTGCCGACCAGCGGCGCCTCCGTGCGCACGAGCGGCACGGCCTGGCGCTGCATGTTGGCGCCCATCAGCGCGCGGTTCGCGTCGTCGTGCTCCAAGAACGGAACCAACGCCGCCGCGACGCTCACCATCTGGTTCGGCGCGACGTCCATCAGCTCGATTTGGTCGCGCAGCGCCATACGGAACTCACCGTTGTAGTGCGTCGAGACCAGGTTCTCCTTGAAGCGGCGCTTCTCGTCCACGTCGGCCGAGGCCTGGGCCACGTACTTGCCCTCTTCCTCGAGCGCGCTGAACCACTTCACCTCGTCCTTGAGCGCGCCCTCGGTCACCGTGCGGTACGGCGTCTCGATGAAGCCGTACTCGTTGACGCGCGCGAACGTGGACAGCGAGGCGATGAGGCCGATGTTCGGACCTTCCGGCGTCTCGATCGGGCAGATGCGGCCGTAGTGCGTGGCGTGCACGTCGCGCACCTCGAAGCCCGCGCGTTCGCGCGTGAGGCCGCCGGGGCCGAGCGCCGAGAGGCGGCGCTTGTGCGTGACCTCGCTGAGCGGGTTGGTCTGGTCCATGAACTGCGACAGCTGCGAGCTGCCGAAGTACTCCTTGACCACCGCGCCGACCGGCTTGGCGTTGATGAGATCGTGGGGCATCAACGTGTCGATCTCTTGCGACACGCTCATGCGCTCCTTGATCGCGCGCGCCATGCGCACGAGGCCGATGCGATACTGATTTTCCATCAGCTCGCCGACCGCGCGCACGCGGCGGTTGCCCAGGTGGTCGATGTCGTCCACCGAGCCGCGGCCGTTCTTGAGCTCGATCAGGTGGCGCACCGTCTCGAGGATGTCGGTCTGGGACAGGATCGTCTGATCCAGGCCCGGGCGCTGGTCCTCCGGCAGATCGCGGTAGAACTTGTAGTTCAACTTCAGGCGGCCGACGACGCTGAGATCGTAGCGCTCCGGGTTGAAGAACAGGTTCTGGAACAGCTGCTTGGCCGTCTCCAGCGTGGGCGGATCACCGGGGCGCAGGCGCCGGTAGATCTCCATGATCGCGTCCTCGGTGGTCTTCACCTTGTCGGCGATCAGCGTGTCGCGCAGGTACGAGCCGACGTTCAGGCCGTCGATGAACAGCACCTTGAACTCCGGCACGCCGGCGTCGCGCAAGCGGTTGACGGTGATCTCGGTGACCTCCTCGTTGCACTCGAGCAGGACCTCACCGGTCTCCTTGTCGATCACGTCCTCGGCGCTGACCTTGCCGATCAAGTCGCTGCCCTCGATCGGCAGGCGATCCAAGTTGGCTTCCTTCAGCTTCTTGATCGCGGCGCGCGTGAACTTGGTGTTGCGCTTGACGACCACCTCGGCGCCGACCTTGATGTCGCGCGTGGCGCGCTGGCCGGGGAGCAGATCGTACTCGATGCTCTTGCCGAACTTGCCGCCCTTCTCGAGGAACACGGTCTCCGTCGAGTAGAAGTAGTTGAGCAGCTCTTGCGTGCTGAAGCCCAGCGCGCGCAGCAAGACCGTGGCGTGCATCTTCCGGCGCCGGTCGATGCGCACGTACATGATGTCCTTGTGGTCGAACTCGAAGTCGAGCCACGAGCCGCTGTACGGGATGATGCGCGCGGAGTAGAGCAGCTTGCCGCTGGAGTGCGTCTTGCCCTTGTCGTGATCGAAGAACACGCCGGGGCTACGGTGCAGCTGGGAGACGACGACGCGCTCGGTGCCGTTGATGATGAAGGTGCCCGTCTCCGTCATCAGCGGGATTTCGCCGAAGTAGACCTCCTGCTCCTTGATGTCGCGGACGATGCGCTCGCCACCCTCGCGGGTGTCGTACACCATGAGCTGGGTCGTGACCTTGATCGGCGCGGCGTACGTCATGCCGCGCTGGCGGCACTCATCGACGTCGTACTTCGGCTTCTCGAGGTT
>CBINHN010000049.1:0-54182 GCA_966250485.1 uncultured Sorangium sp.
GCCGAGCATCGGGGGCAACGTGGCGCGCATCGGCGAGCTCTGGGTCGAGCTGTTCGTCGCGCGCGACGGCAGAGTCGAAGGCATCGTGTCGGAGAGCGAGCGCAGCCAGCTCACGAGCGGCGTGACGCTGACGGTCACGCTCGCCGCGGCGGACCAGCCGCCGCAACGAATACCGTTAAGGTTCGACGCCGCTCAGCAGCGCTTCCTCGGTCAAAGCCGAGGCGGCGTCACGCTCGAGTCGGGGCGCGCGCAGGTGGAGCTCAGCGTCAACGACGTCGCGCGGGTCGGCGAGCTGCTCGTCGTCGCCAATGAGCCACCGGCGCTCGGCGGCTACCTGCTCGCCGCCGAAGACACGAGCGTCGAAGTCGTGGCCAAGGCGAGCGGTGAGCTGCTGGCTCGCGCTCACGACGCAGCGGGCGTCGCGCTCACGGGCGACGCGGCGCAGCTCGGCGTCACGTTGCGCGGCGTCGACGCCAAGCGCGTCTCGGCGACGCTCCATTGGGACGCGGAGCGAGGGTTGTTCACCGCGCTCGCGCCGGCGCCGCTGTCGTTTGGCTGGCTCGAGCTCGAGGTTCGTCGCGGCGAGCGCTCCTCGCGCGGACGTCGCGCGGAAATCGCGCTGCTGCCCGAGGCCGCGCACGGCGGCAGGCTGCTCGCCGCGGGCCTGTACTCGACGGAGCTCGTGACGCGCAAACAACAGCTCTGCGCTTACGTGTACAACGCCTTTGGAAAGCCGTATCCCGCTCCTCACTTGCAGCTCATGGTCGCGCTCGGCCCGCCGCAGCGCTATCGCGTGAGCCAACTCGTCTGGGACGCAGCCGCGGCTGGCTATTGCTCTGTGTTGGCGGCCAAGGGCGTCTCCGCGCGAGACGCGCTGCGCGTGTCGCTCAGCGCCGGCGCGCGCACCTTCTTCGGCGCTGCGCGCGCGCTGAGCCCGTGAGCGCGTCCCATTTCGAAGCAGACAGCTCCGTGGGGCCGACCGCGCGCGCCGATCACGATCGCAAATCGCTTATGCTTCTCCTAAGCTCGCCGTTTTACGGAGCAGGTCAATGGCGAACCATATAACGCTCAGTGTTGGCCGACTCATCGAGGTGCGCCTCGGACCGGTCCGTACGACGCAAGACGTCGACGAGTGGTTCGACCTCTTCGCGGTGGAGCTCGCGAAAGTGCCGGCCAACGAGCGCGCCATCGTGGCCGCCGATTGGAGAGCTTGCACGCTGCTGTCCCACGAGACGTCCGAGCGTGCGGTGAAGCGGCTCACGCAGACGAACCCGAGGATCGAGCGCAGCGCGGTGCTCGTCGCGGGCGACTCCGCGATCGGCGTGCTGCAGCTCTTGCGCGTGCTCCGCGAGAGCCAACACCCCGATCGACGCCTGTTTCAGGAGCCGGCGCCGTGTATCGCCTGGTTGACGGAGAAGCTGAACGCGGCCGAGTCGGCGCGCGTACTGGAATTCCTACGACCCCGCGAGGCGAAACACGGCTCCTGACGACGTCGCCCGCACCTCCGCCTACAGCAGCTGGTAGACGAGGCTCAAGGACGACAGGTAGTCCGTCGTCTTGACGCCCGGCAACGGGTTGTGATCGTACTTGATGGCGAACGCGGCCGCGATGGAGAAGTCACCGGCGATCTGTGAAGTGAGCGCGACGCTCCAGTTGATGCGGAAGTTCTTCGTCTCTTTCACGGCCTGGATGTACTCGATGCCGGTATCTAGCGTGACGGCCTCGTTCACCGCGTTGGAGTAGCCGAGGAATGCGCGTCCGCTGTGGCGGCTCTTGGTCTTGCCGAGCAGCATGCCGCGCTCGCGCGCCTCGATGATCGCGTTGTTGAGCCGCACGTCGTACTGATAGTCGTAGCCGAGCTCGGTCCAGAGCTGCTGCTTCGCCTCGTCCACGAAGTACACCGCGATGCCGGGATCCACGTTCAAGCGCAGCGACAAGCCTTGAAAGCGATCGCGCAGCACGGACATCGAGCCGAACACGGCGAAGTTCGGCGCCAGGAAGCGATCATAGCGACCTTTCGCCTGGTAATTCTCGACCGTCGTGCGCGTGGGCTCGTCCGGAGAGCTCGATGAGCGGCCATAGTTGGCCGCCGACGCGACGCTGAGCTGATTGTCGCCGCGGCGCGCTCGGAACTTCTCCGAGGCCGTCGCCGAGAACGAGCGCGAGTTGCCGCTGGCGAGCAAGCCGCCGGCGGAGAGCTTCAGCTCGGTGGCGTCCTTGGCCTCCTCTTCCCGCTTGGTCGCCGCTTCGAAGCCGCTGGTAGCCACGTCTTCTTTGCCGCTCGACACAGTTTTGATCTGCATCGTGCCCGCTGCCAGCTCCTCCGCGTGAGCGTGCCCAGAGCAGACCAGGAACCCTAGAACGCCGAGCAGCGTGACCGCTCGGTGTTCCAGAACCAAACCGAAGCCCGGAAGCAATGCCTTATGTTTCACGATCCACCTGCTCGTTCTGAGCTGCTCGGAGCAAACCCGAAATCTCGTCTTGCGCTGCGCCAACATGTCGCCCCGGCTCACTGAATCAACTTGAACTCGATGCGGCGGTTCTTCTGCTTACCCGCGGCGGTCTTGTTGTCGGCGATCGGCTCCGTGGGGCCTGCGCCGCGCGTCTCGATGCGCTTGGCATCGACGCCCTTCGAGACGAAGTATTCCTTCACCGCTTCGGCGCGCTTCTTGGAGAGCTCGGTGTTGAGCTCGACGCTGCCGTCGCTGTCGGTGTGCCCGCTGATCTCGATGCGCATCGTCGGGTACTCGTTGAGAATGACGAGCGCGTTGTCGAGCACCGCCTTCGAGACTGGGCGGATGGTGTCCTTGCCCTTGTCGAACTCGATGCCCTTCACCACGCCGGTGAAGCGCTTCACCTTCTCCGGCACCTGATCGGGGCAACCGTCGGCGTCGTCGAAGCCGTTCTTCGTCTCGGGCTCGTTCGGGCACTTGTCGTCCGGCACGGGGATGCCGTCGTGGTCGGCGTCCGGATCCGGGCAGCCCTTCAGCGGGCCCGGCTCATCCGGGCACTTGTCGAGCTCGTCGATGACGCTGTCGCCGTCCTTGTCACGCGGCGGACAGCCGCAGGGCGGACTGCCAGCTTCGGTCGGGCAGGCGTCGACTGGGTCGAGCACGTGGTCGCCGTCGCTGTCCTTGATCGGGCAGCCGTCGACCGTATCCGCGGCTTCGGTCGGGCACTTGTCCTCAGCGTCCGGCTTGCCGTCCCCGTCGCTGTCTTGCGGCGCCTCAGGGGCCGGCGGGGGCGGCGCCTTCTTTGGCCCGATCATGAACGTGAGCCCGAGGATCACCTCGGGGTAATGCGTGCCGGAGCTCGAGGTCCGGTGCTTGTGCGCGACGGTGTCACGGCCGTCCAGGCGAAGCGCGATGAAATCATCGAGCTTCACTTTGGCGCCCAGCCCGAAGTGCCACGCGAGATCAGCGTCCGAGCCGTTGCTGTTGCTAGCGCCACCGAGCGCACCCAAGCCGATGACGGCGAGCGGGATGAAACGCCCGAGCGGCAGCTGTCCGATCACGTGGCCGCGGGCCGCCCACAGACCGCCCGCGAGATCCGAGTCGGTCTTGGTCGGCATCACCGCGCCCTCGACCTCGAGCCCGAGGTAGGGCAGCGGCAGCACGGAGAGGCGCGCGCCGAGCTCGCCAGCGGGCGACTTGTACGGCTCGTGCGAGTGCCCGCGGGCGACCAACGAGTGTTGCTTCGACGGCACGAACAAACCGCCAAACATGCCGAGCTCGAACGGCTTGTGACGCTCCTCTTCGTCCGCCGGGGCAACAGCGGGCGGCGGCGCCTCCGTAATGGGCGCCGGCTCGCTCGCGGGCGGCGGCGTTGTCGCTGTCATATCGGGTGCCGGCGCCGTGTCGGGAGCCGGCGTGCTCTCTACCGGAGTAGTCGCGGCCGGCGGCGGAGCAGAAGGCTCCGTCGGCGCGGCCTGAGCCAGCGCAGGAGACACGCGCAGCGCGCTCCACCCCAAGCCGAGCGCGAACGTGAGGGCGCGCGGCGCCAGCGCGGAACGCCCCAAGCACGGTCCAGTGGAGCATTGCTGTGCGTTTGTCGCTCGTATTCTCGTCATGACATCCCTAACTTCGGCGCTGCGTTTGGAAGCTCTCGTGATTCGACGCGAGTGACTCGAAATGCACCGCACGACGGCCAAGCCTCCTCGAGCCGCTGGCTCCCCGGCTGCCGCTGCGAAAAGTCCTTCGCGACGACGCTGAGCTCGGATGCAGGAGCCAGCTTCGGCGCTATCCAAGCAGATCCCCGCGCGCGGGGTCAAGAAACTCTGAGAGAGCGCTGGCGCATGGCGACAACCGCGCGACCTGCTGTACTTGGCCCATGCTCACCTCCCGCCGCCGGTTCTTGCTGCTCCCTCCGCTCGCGCTCGCTGGCATTTCGGGCTGCAAAAAGCGCAAAAGCGAGCTGCTTTACACCAGCGCCGAGAGCGCCGGTGAAATTGCGGTCATCGATCCCGCGCGCGGCGAAGTCGTGGCGCGCGTGCCGGTCGGTAAGCGCCCACGCGGCCTGCGGCTCGCTCACGACGAGAAGACCCTCTATGTCGCGCTCTCCGGCTCGCCGCGCGGCGGGCCGAACGTCGACGAGTCCAAGCTGCCGCCGGCCGATCGCGCCGCAGACGGCATCGGCGTGGTCGACCTCGCGGGGCGCAAGCTCCTGCGCACGCTGCCGAGCGGCCAAGATCCGGAGACGTTCGACCTCTCGCGCGACGGCAAGACGCTGTTCATTTCCAACGAAGAGACCTCCGAGCTCAGCGCGCTCGATCTCGCGGCGGGCAAGGTCAAGGGTCGCGCGCAGGTCGGCGCCGAGCCCGAGGGCGTCGCGGTACGCCCCGACGGCAAGGTGGTGTACGTGACCTCGGAAGCGGAGAGCGCTGTGTTCGTCGTCGACGCGAGCGACCTCAAGGTCCTCGCGCGTGTCGCGAGCGGCCTGCGACCGCGCGCGATCGTGTTTACACCGGACAGCAAGCTCGCCTTCGTCAGCAACGAGCTCGGCGCCAGCGTCGGAGTCATCGACGCACAGAAGCACGCGCCGCTCGGCGATATCAAATTGGAGTCCTCGGGATCGCCGCCTCGCCCGATGGGTGTCGTGCTGTCCACGGACGCGCGCCGGCTCTTCGTGTCCACGGGCCGCGCTGGTTCCGTCGTCATCATCGACGTTGCCAAGCGCAGCGTGAGCGGCAGCATCGCGAGCGTCGGCCGGAGGCCGTGGGGCATCGCGCTGAGCCCGGACGGCCAGCGCCTCTATACCGCCAACGGCCCTTCTGATGACGTCAGCGTCGTAGATGTACAGAGCGCGAAAGTGCTGCGTCGCATAAAGGTCCCTGGTTCACCCTGGGGCATCGTGGCCAGCGGCCGAGAGTAGTGGCCAGTGCCCGCCTGAGCGGATAAAAGGGCGCATGCAGCTGCTCGAGCGAGAACCTCCGGAAGAGGACGAAGCGCTCGCGTGGCGTAACCGCCTAGCCCTCGGCTTGCTCCGCGCGTTCTTCGTCGTGTTCCTGCTGAGCGGCGTGATCGTCGCCATCGCCGTACACGGAGCCCCTGAGCGCGCGGAGATGGTCGTGATGACGCTGGTCGCCGCGAGCGTGGTCGGCTACCCCGCGCTCAGCGGTCGCCCCAGCGGGCGTGCGCGGGCGTGGCTCGTCATTGTGCCTGCCACCCTCGCTTCCATCGCCGGCTACGCCAGCGTGGGCTTTCTCTCCGGGCCCGGTGCGGCGCTCACCATCACCTTGATGTTGAGCGGCTTGTTGCTGGGCCGCCGCGCCATGATCGCGCTGGGCATCTTCTGCGCCGCTTCGCTGAGCGCCATTGCCTGGGCGATGGTCAACGGCGTTTTGCCAGCGCCGCACCCCACCGACATCTCCATGACGGCGGGGCTCTCTTGGGCGCGCTCGCTCGGAACCACGTTCCTGGCGATCGGACTATTCGGCAGCTTGATGGTGGCGCTGGTGACGCGCATGGAGCGCGCGCTGCGGCTCGCGAGAAGCGAGACCCTGCGCCGCGAACAAGCAGAGCGGGCGCGCGCCGAAGCCGAGCTCATCGCCCTGGAAGGCAAACAGCTCGAGACCGTCGGTCGCCTCGCGGCGGGCATCGCGCACGACTTCAACAACAACCTGACCGCCATCATCGGCTGCGCCGAGCTACTCAAGCTCGATTTAGCCGGGAGCTCGAGCTCCCAAGAGCTCGCCGACGACATCCTACAAGCGTCGCAACGAGCATCAGAGTTGACGCGGCAGCTCTTGGCCTACTCGCGCAAGGCGCAGATGCTGCAAATACCGTTGGATTTGCACGCCGTCATCGAAGAAGCCGTCTCCCTCGCGCGCCGCTCCATCGGTCCCGAGATCGAAATCACGACTCGGCTCGCCGCTCGCGACTCCTCAGTGAACGGCGACCAAGCGCTGCTGCAGAGCGCGGTGCTCAACTTGCTAGTCAACGCGCGCGACGCCATGCCGAGCGGAGGGCGGCTCGAGATCTCCACGCGCTCCCTCAAGACCGCGCTCGGCGGCAGCGGCGCGTCGCCCGTCGCGTGCGTACGCCTCGAAGTGCGCGACACCGGGCTCGGCATCAGCAAGGACTTACTCCCGCAGATCTTCGACCCCTTCTTCACCACCAAGCCGCTCGGAAAAGGCACAGGCCTCGGGCTCGCCGCTGTAGCCGGCACCATCAAGGGCCATGGCGGCATGATCGAAGTCGACAGCGAGCTCGGCGCTGGCACCACCTTTCGAGTCACCCTCCCGACGCTCGCCGGCAGCTCCCAAACCAACGACGCCTTCCGCGGCGATATCATCCGCGGCGAAGGTGAAATCCTGCTCGTCGAAGACGACGCGATGGTGAGCACCACAGCGATAGCGACGCTGCGCTCGCTCGGCTACGAGGTCACGCACGTATCCGACGGCCAGAGCGCAATCGACGCCGTTCAGGCAACGCCCGACCGCTTTCGGCTCGTGCTCTTGGATTTGCGCATGCCGGGGCTGAGCGGAGAAGCCACCTTCGCCGCCCTCCACTCGCGCGTCCCTGAGCTCCCCATTCTCATTTGGTCGGGCTACGCCGCCGAACAAGACGTCAGCAGCATGCTCCGGCGCGGCGCAGCCGGCTTCGTGCAAAAGCCGTACACGGTAGCGGAGCTGGGGCGGACCATCGCGCAAGCGTTGGGCAGGAAAGGATGACGCGCGTAAGCGCTTCACTTGGCCCGTGTACGTCATCACCGCGCGGGCGCGTTTCGAATGCCCGCTCGTGCTCGTCGTGGTCACTCCGGACGCCACCCCCGCACGCTGGGCAGCGCAGACCGTCGAGCTCAGTGGCAGCTGGTTCTGGGCACCGCTCGTCGTCGGTCCCGAGGGCATTCCCATCATTGCTGACGTAGAGCGCGCTCGTCGCGAGCCGGAGCTGGCTGTGCTCAGCGTCATGGCCCATGGTCGTGGGGAGCCTTCTACGAGTTCTCCGTCCCCGGCCAAATTGATAATCTTTATATCTCGCCCGCACCCATCCACTTTTGACGTCCCTGCTCCGGCGCTGAAGTCCGCGGCCATGCGCATGCGCGATGTTCACGCATGAACCGCTCGAAAGGCATGACCACGACTCGCGCTCGTCACTGCGGGCACGTCTGAATGGACGTGATCCACTCTCCGATCAAATCCACCGCAGGTTGATCGACGACCGCAGTTGCCAGCTGCGGCATACCAATTTTCGCGAAGCGAATTCCCATGCGCACCCACATGAGTGAGCGCATGGGTTCGGCCGGCGCGAGGATGACGCCATCTTCGACGCCCAGATTTTCCTTATAGGGCGGCTGATTACATAACCCCATGTCTTTCAATGGCACGCCGTAGCGCAAATCCTCATTGGGGAACATGGAATCCGGTCGGTGACAGTGCGAGCAGTTGGCGTGCAGGTACGAGCGCGCCCGCTCTTCGATGGTGCCGGAGCTCGCGTCGTACGGCGAGGCGAGCGCAGCCAGGTACGGCTTGGGCGGCGGCGTGTCGAACAGGCCAAGCTCGGCGAAGTGATCGATTTGATTCACCCCGCCTACGACGCGATTCATTTGTCGTGTTTGCGGGCCGAGCGCGGATCCTGCCTCCACTGTGTGGCACGTGTCGCAGTCGATCCGGTTCGGGTACGTCCACTCCACTGCGCGCTGGCCAGTGTTGAACATCACCTTCACGCGATCGTCGGGCACGATCGTCGCGTCGGTCTGCGCCTCGTCCCATTGATAGCTATAGCCCACCCACTTTTCGGGAAAATGTACGAAGAGCCTCGTCTCGAGCAGCTTCTGGTCGAAGGCGAAGTTCTTCACCAGCACCGTGCCAACGGGCAAGACCCAACGACCGTCATCGTACGGACCCGTGCCGCATGTCTCCTTCGTGCAGTCGAGCACGTGGATCTTTGCACCAGGGGGCAGCGCGATGCCGCGCGTCTTGTCGGCTGCATCGGACCACAGCGGACTGTTCACGTCATAAGGCACGACGCGCGAAGAAAAGGCCCCAGGCCTGCTCATGTCCATGCAGCCCGTTTGACTGAGCTTCTCGATCGGCGCGTCAACGGCTGGCGGCAATCCGCAGTCCATCGCGCCCGCGCCCGCTGCCGCACCACCAGCACCCGCCTGCCCTGCCGCAGCGGATGCACCCGACGCACCACCGCTTTGCTGAGCATTTCCGGCAGCACCCCCGAGCCCTGCCGCGCCAGTGCCCGCATTCGCGACGGTACCGCCGCTGCTTGGGACGCCGCCGCTCGCGACGCTCCCACCGGCTGAAGGCGCGTTACCGCCTGTGGCCATCGAAGCCTTGCCGTCGCTATGTGGCGAGCACGCGCCAACGACGGCGAGCGCTCCGCAAAGCGCGACGTTTTGTAGTGACTGTGCCGACATCCTTGCTCTCATCGGAAAATTTGAAATTGAAGGGAATGCCCTAAATTACCGTGCATTCGGTTGACGAAGGGGACGGCAAGCGGCACGGTCACCAGTGTTCACTGGCGCCCTGAGCCCGCCGCTTCGAGCAGGCCTGGTTCGTCGGGATTGATTCGCTCGCTAGAAGGAAAGCGGATGCCCATGAGATACCATATGCTTTTCGGTTTGCTTGTCCCAGTGATCGCCTGCGGATCGAATGACAGTAACCACGGTGAGGGGACAGGCGGCCAATCAGGCTCTAGCACAGGCGGCTCAGGAGGCAGCTCACAGCCGACCTCGGGAACCGGAGGCAGCGTCACGACAGGCGGCACCACGAGTCCCGGTGGCGGCATGAGCACGAGCGGTGGCAGCTCGATAAGCGGCGGCAACGCTGGCGGCAACGTTACTTCGATGGGTGGTGGCGGCGCCACTGGCGACGGCGGTAGCGGCAATGCAGGCGGCGAAAACGGCGGTGCGGGCAACGCCGGCGGCACGACCGCGAGCGGCGGAGCTGGAGGAAACACCAGCGGCGGCGCGGTGTCGACCAGCAACTCAGTGCTCGAAAGGAATAACAATCCTAGCCGTGATGGTCACTTCGTGCGGCCAGCGATCTCGCGCGCGAAGGTCGCCAACATGGCTCCGGACACGGGGTTCAAGGCGACGTTCAAGGGCGGCATGTTCGCGTCGCCGCTCTACGTGGAGAAAGGCCCTGGTGGCAAACCCGTGTTCATCGCTGCAGCGATCACGAACGACGTCTATGCGCTGGACGCGACCACGGGCGACACGGTGTGGAGCAAGAACGTCGGCTCAGCACCGAGCAAGTCGGGCGCAAGCGGGGCCTTCTGCGGCAACATCTCCCCTATCGGAATTCTCAGCACGCCCGTCATCGACGAGCAGGCGGGCGTGATCTACACCGCGGGCGCAATCGGTACTGACACGATTCAGAGTCATCAAATCTACGCGCTATCGCTCGAAGATGGCGCTCTCAAGCCCGGCTATCCGATCGACGTGACCAAGACGCCGGCGGGCAGCTTGATGATGAATCCCGTACAACCGTACAACCAACGCAGCGCCCTCTCGTTGGTCAACGGTATTCTCTACGTCGCCTACGGCGGACACGTCGGAGATTGCCCCGTCTATCATGGCTGGGTCACCGCTGTAGACACGAAAGATCCCACGAAGGTAGCGGCATGGGCCACCGCCGGTGAAGGCGAAGCCATCTGGTCCGCAGGTGGACTGGCCTCGGACGGGACCAGCATCTTCGCCACGACGGGCAACAGCACGAACGGCGTGAGCGATCGTTCGAAGAGTGACTCGGAGGCTGTCGTGCGCTTGACGGGTATGGCCCAGTTCGAGCGCAACAACACGAACACTTATTATCCCTCTACCTGGCGCACCATGGACAGCCAAGACGCGGACATGGGGGCAACCAATCCCATCATCATCAATCTGCCCGGAGCGACACCCTCCAAGATGGTCGTGGCCATCTCCAAAGATGGCTACATGTATCTGCTCGATGCTGCAAACCTCGGCGGGAGCGACGGCCACAAGGTCAAGTTGAAGGTCACCAGCAGAAACGCCGCGATGCAAATCAAGAGTGTCCCGACGGCCTATCCGTCCGGAGACGGCATCAACATCGCCTTCGCGACGGACTCCGACGCGGCCTGCCCCGCGGGAGGACCTACGGGCGGCAAGATGGTGATGGCCGTCACCGTATCGCCCGGGTCACCGCCAACCGCGAAGGTCTCCTGGTGCGCGGCGCTCTCCGGAGATGTCACGGCACCCATCGCCACCACGACGGACGGGAAGTCTGACTCCGTCGTTTGGTACATCAGCAGCGGCAAGCTGGTGGGCGTGAACGGGGACACGGGGGCGGTGCTCTACACCAGCAGCGATACCTGCTCGGCAGTGCAACGCTGGACGTCACCGATCGCTGTTGGAAACCGCATCGTCGCTGGGGGTAACGGTCACCTCTGTTCGTGGTCGACGCCATAACGGAAGAGCATGCGGGCGGCTGCGCACCTCCGTCGCTCGCTAGTCGGCGCGGCGTTGGCCCTCACGGCCAACGCCTGCGTCGGTAGCTCGCAGGCCGAGCTCGAGCCAAGCGACGGCGTAAACGCGCGTGACGACGCAAATCCGCCGCTACCCTGGGAAGCGCCCGGGCTGCGCCTCTTCGCAGAAGCCGCGCAGTGCGCTTCGTCGACGAGCGCTGCGCTCATGCCGCTGCGACGCCTCTCGCGCATCGAGTACAACAACGCGGTGCGCGATTTGCTGGGCGATCGCAGCCGCCCCGCTGACGGCTTCGTGGCCGAGCAGAAGGTGGTCGGTTTCAACAGCAACCGCTACGCGCCCGCAAGCGTGGTCATCGCGCGGCAATATCTGACGACCGCGGAGTCTGTGGCGCGCGCCGCGGTCGGTGAGCGCTCGGAGACCCTCTTTCCATGTGCCGAAGATCCCGGCGAGAGCTGTGTCGCGTCGGCGCTCGAGAGGCTCGCGAATCGCGCCTTCCGCGGTGAGTTGACGCAACAGCGGCTATCGCGCTTGCTCAGCTTGTATCAGGATACACGGCGCGCCTTCGATGAAAGCGCGGGCCGTGAGGCGGCGCTGGTCGCGATTCTCACCGCGCCGCAGTTTCTGTTCGTGTTCGAGCCCAGCGCGGGCCGTGACGAACAAGGCGCCCCGCTGCTGTCGCCGAACGCGCTAGCAGCTCGACTTGCGTTCTTCCTCTGGCGCTCGCTCCCTGACGATGAGCTGCTGGAAGCGGCGCGGAGCGGGGGGCTCGGGTCACGCGAGCAGATTCGCGCGCAGGCGCTGCGCCTGTTGCAGGATCCGCGCAGCGAGGATGCACTGCAGGATTTCGCCAATCAATGGCTGGAAGTAGAGGGCCTCGACGCACTGAACAAAGACGCCTCGTTTGCCGCTGTCTGGTCGCCGCAGGTTGCGCGGGCACTCCACCAGGAAACGCTGCTCACGTTCAGCAAGACGGTCGTCGTCGAGAACGGCACGCTAGCTCAACTCTTCACGTCACCGACGTCGTACATCAACGGCGATCTGGCAGAGTACTATGGAGTTTCCGTCAGCAATTTGATCTTCGGACGGCGCAGCCCGAACCCAGCGGCGGACCCGGCCTATCGCATCGGGGTGCTGACTCAAGGCGGAGTGCTGGCCGCCCACGCCCATGGTGCATTTGCTTCGCCGGTCCTGCGCGGCCGATTGATCCGAGATCGGATCTTGTGCAGCCCCGTGCCGCCACCCGGACCCGGAGTTTCGCAGCAGGTCCCGGACCGCAGTGATGCAGCGGATACCAGTAGCATTCGCGCTCGACTGGCGGCACACGCGAGCGACGCGAGTTGCCGCGCCTGTCACGACGCCCTGGACCCTCCAGGGTTTGCGTTCGGCGCGTTCGACGCTACAGGGCGGCTGTTGCCGCCGGATGGGGCCGGCGGTTTTCTGGAAGGCGCGCAACGCGTCGACACGTCTGGCTCACTCTCGCTCCCTGGTACGGACCTGGACGGACTCGCCTTCGACAGCGCAGGCGACCTGATCAGCAAGCTCGTGGCCAGCCCGGTGCTCCGCTCCTGTTTCGCGCTGCAGCAGTTCCGTTACGCTTTGAGCCGAGCGGAGGCTCAGGAGGACGCTTGTTCTCTCCAAGAAATTGACCGCGCCTTCGCGGACAGCGGGCTGAACCTGAAGGAGCTGTTGCTCGCGATTGTCTCGAGCGCATCGTTCCGGCGCGCTCGAGCGACGCAGGCCGGAGGCTGCCGTCCATGACCGCTATCCGCTTGAGCCGCAGACGGTTGCTGCAGAGCGCCTGCGCCGGCACGTTGGCGGCGCCGTTCTTGCGCGCGCTGCCGAGCCGCGCACAGGGCGGTGAGCTTCCGCGCTACTTGATCCTGCTCTTTACGCCGTGCGGTGTGGTGCAGCCGCTTTGGGGTGCGCAGTGTCCGCAGCCGCCACGCGGCGGCGCAGCGAGCGCGAGCCCACTCGTGCTGCGCGACAGCCTTCGTCCGCTCACGCCGATACAAGATCACGTGATCGTGTTGGAGGGGCTGAAAGTCGCCGCGGCGGACGGCACGCACGAGGCGGGTATGGGTGCGCTCTGGACGGGAAAACACACGACGCGGGACGGTCAGGGACCGAGCCTCGATCAGGCCGTTGCGGCTCAGCTGAACGCGGCGCTGCCCTTCTCGTCGATCGAGCTCGCCGCGCGCGGCGCTGGAGACTTGCCGGACCGCGAAACGCGAACGCGCATGATCTACGCCGCGGCCGGGCGCTATGTAGACCCTCTCAGCTCGCCACTGGAGGCACGCTCCGCGTTGTTCCCGGGCATCGGCACGCCGCCCAACGGAGATCGCGTTGGCTTCATCCGTGAGCGCGTCCTCTCCGACTTGAACGCCGAGCTCAGTCGGCTGACGGCGGAGGCCTGCGCCGATGACCGCGCTCAGCTCAGCGCGATGCAGCAGGCGTGGAACGACGTCGATCGTCAGCTCACCTCCGCGGCAAGCGCTGCCCGAAATTGCCCCGCAGCGGTTCCTAGCATCGAGCCTAGTGAGAGCTTCCCGACGAACACGAGGCTTCAGATGGACCTGCTGGCGCTCGCGCTAGCCTGTGATCTCACTCGCGTGGCGAGCCTGCAGCTCTCGACCGCGACCAGCCAGCTCACTCATGAGTGGCTCGGCTCCGACCAAAAGAAGACGCACCACGAATACTCGCACGACGGTCCGCCCGCAGGAAATTGGCTGGGAGCCGACGTGTACGATCCTGCGAACGGGGCGCTGTACACATCGCTGAATCAGCTCGCCGCCATCGACCGCTGGTACGCCGAGCAGGTCTTCTATTTGGCCAAGGCCCTGGATCAGTTCAGCGTCGGCGGCGAGAGCTTGCTCTCACGCAGCGTGATTTGTTGGGGCAGCGAGGTCGCCATCGGCGCGGCGCACAACCACGACAACGCTCCGTTCGTCCTAATCGGCGGAGGCGGCGGCAAGCTCAAAACGAATCAAGTCGTACGCTTTTCCTCGTCCGCAGACCGCAGCGGAGACGCTCCCAAGGAGCGCTGTCACAATGATCTGCTGCTCACGCTGGCAGAAGTGATGGGAGTGAAGCTCGCTTCATTCGGTGATAGCGAGCTCTGCGTCGGTCCCATTCGCGAGATCCTGCCGTAGGGCCAGCTTGGCGCGAGCTCCTTTCGCCCGGCCGCCCTCGTCGTCGGCGGCGCTAGTGTTCTTTGCGCCAACACCATGGCGCGCCTCCTCGCGTCGTCGCGGCAGCTCGATGGTGTTGCTCGCTTCGCGCGTCGGGCATGCGCTAGCGCAGCCGACGCGCAGACGCCCTCGTGTCCGCGTATCGCCCAGGCGGCCACATCGGCGCCGTGACGTTAGCCGCGGCCGGGGCTGGTGCGCGAGTAGTTGCGGTCGACGATGAGCGGCTCGGCGTCGATGCGGTGGGTGCCGCTCATGGTGCGCTCGAGCTCTTGCGCGGGGTTGCGCTTGTTGCTGGATAGCAAGTCGACCAGCGAGTTGAAAGAGAAGAAGAACTCGAGATCGTTGCGCGTCTTTTGCACGACGCCGAGCGCGTTGCTGATGTCGAACATGCTGCGCAGCGCGCGCGCCGGTACCGGTGAATGCAGCACCAGCGCCGGCTTGCTGTGGCGAGGGTAGCGCCCGAGCAGGCGCGATAGGCCCATCGCGTTGAGATCGGGCATCAGCACGTCGATGAGCACGATGTCCGGACGAACGCGCGCGATGACCTCTTCCAAGCCTTGGGCGCGACGCGAGGTGCTCACGTTGTGGCCCTCGGTGATCAGTCGCTTACAAACGACGTCCAAGACGCTCGTGTCGTTGTCCACCACGAGCACGTGAAGAGCGTTTGCACCAATTCGAGACGAGTCGGACGGCACGCTGGGTTTCCTTCGCGGGGGGCCAACGGCCGAGCGGCAAGCGACTTTAGCGCCGCAGCGAGACGACAGCTGGACCCGAAACATCCGCGAAACCCCGCATTTTCTGCGACCAACGAGATCGGATTGGTCAGCTCGTATCTGCACGCTGCGGCTCGTAGTACTAGTCCGTGCTCGATGACGACGCTGCCCGGACCCCACGGCCCCATCGCGTACGAGCGCGATGCGCTGGGCTATCCAGCGATCAGCGCGGCAAATTTCGTCGAGGGCACTTATGCGCTCGGCTACTTGCACGCGCGCGACCGCCTCGTGCAAGTGACGATCACGGCGCTCGCGGCGCGCGGAGAGTTGCTGTCCGCGCTGGGCGATGTGCCCTTCGCGCGGCTCGTGGATCGCAGCTCGCGCGCGCTCGCCCTTGCCCGCGGGCTCAGCGAGCAGGTGTCGCGCTGCGACGCGCCGACGCGAGAGCTGCTCGCCGCTTATGCCGCAGGCTTCAACGCCGGCGCCAAGGCGCGCGGGCGGCCGCTCGTGCTGCGACTGCTCGGCGTCGAGCCGTTCGTGGCCAGCGCCGAGGGCGTGCTCTCGATTTTCCGCTTCGTCACGTACTTCAGCCTGACGAGCATGCAGCTGTGCGCCGAGCTCATCATCGCCGAGCTGATCGCGCGCGGCGCTCCGGCGCGCGTGTTCGAGCGCCTGCTGGGCGACAACGCGCGCGGGCTGCAGCTCGACGCGCTGCGCGGCCTGAAGATACCGCGTGAGCTCTCCTTCTTCGACGCCGCCTTCGGCTCGGGCCTCGCCGGCTCCAACGCCTTCGCCGTGAGCGCGCAGCGCTCGGCCACGGGCGGCGCGCTGTTGATGGGCGAGTTTCACATGGAGATGGGGCGCTCGCCGCCGCCGCTCTATGCCGCGCACCTGTCGTTGCCCGGGGACGACTACCTGACGGGCATGACCATCCCCGGCATGGCCTGGTTCGCGGCCGGTCGCAGCAAGTACGTGGCCTGGTCGTACACCTTCGGGCACGCCGACAACGTCGACTTCATCGCGGAGCAGGTCAAAGACGAGAAGTACCTGGTCGGCAGCGAGTATCACCCGCTGCGGCGGCGCGTCGAGACAGTGCGCATCAAGAAGAAGGCCGCTGAAACTTGGGAGTTTTGGGAGAACGACTACGGCACCGTGCTGGGCGACGCGCGCGCCGGAGGTCTGCTCCCCTGCGTTCACGTGAGCGGGCAAGACGAGGCCTACCGCGCGTTCTGCGCCGCGCGGCGCGTGCTCGACTGCCGCAGCGTCGACGATTTGCTCGAAGTGCAGCGTGAGATAAAGAGCGTCTCGCTCGAAGCGGTGATGGCCGATCGCGCCGGCAACATCGCGAGCGTCGTCAGCGGGCGCGTGGAGCGCCGCCCAGCGGGCTGGACGGGGACTTATCCGATCAAAGGCTGGCAGCTCGAGCAGCGCCATTTCGAGCCGCTCAGCGAAGCGCAGCGGCCGCTGCTGAAAAATCCCGAGTGCGGCTTCATCGCCTCCGCGAATCAGGGCGGACAGGGGCCCAACGTGGCGCTGTTCTGCACGCTGCCCGAGCCGTTGCACCGCTTCGAGCGCCTGAACGAGCTGCTGGCCGCGCAGCCGCAGCATGATCTGCGCTCCATGCTGCGCATCTCCTATGACGTCCTCGACGTCGGCGCGCGCCGCTTGCTCGAGGTGTGGGCGCCGCTGTTGCCCAAGCACCCGCTGGCCAGCGAGCTCGTGGCGTGGGGCCGAGAGCAGAAGGATCGCGCGCTCGGCCGGCTCTTCTTGCGCTTGCAAGAGGAGGTCACGTACCTGCTCTTGGAGCAAGATTTGGATCGCAAGATGGCACGCCGCTTCGAGGAGTGGGGCGCGTTCGTATTTTTTCAACCACAGCTCGACGCGCTGCTCGCGCTGGAGCAGCCGGAGCGCCTCGACGCTGCGACGCTCAGCGCGTTGCTCGACGTCGCCTTCTTCACGGCGCTCGAAGACTACGAGCGCTTCCCGTCGCCGATTCGCCTGCGCTTCAAGCACCTGGTCACGCAAGGCAAGACCCCAGCGCTGCTCGGCTTCGACTCCGCCGAGCTCGAGCTGCCCGGCACGCCGTGCACCGCGTTTCAATGCCGGCTCACGCCGATTTCTGGCGAGCGGCTCGTGTACGCGCCCGCCTTTCACCTGCTCTGCGACCTGAGCCAAGAGCACGCCTCTTACAACTTGCCCGGCGGCGCGTCCGAGTCTCGCTTCGGACCCGGCTACGGCCGCGGTATCGCGGAGTGGTTACACGGGACGCTGCTCCCGCTCGGCCCAAAGGGAACGCGCGCGCCGCGCGTGGAGTTAGAGCCCGCGGCGCGCTAGCGCGCTGGCCGCGCGCAGTAGGCTCGATGCGTCGACCGGCTTCGGCAGGTGTCGCTGGTAGCCGGCGGCGGTGACGAGACGCGCGTCGTGAACGCCGGCGTAGCCGGTGAGCGCGATAGCCGGCAGCAGCTGCGCGTCGTAGCCGCGCGCGCGAATCTCGCGCATGAGCTCGATGCCGTCCTGATCGGGCAACCCGATGTCACTGACCAGCAGCGCGAACTCGGCGCCGCCCAGCGCGGTCAGCGCCTCCTCAGCCGAGGACGCGGTGGTCACCTCGCACCCGGCGCTCTCCAGCATGTAGCGCGTGATGTCGAGGTTGTCCTTGTCGTCGTCGACCACCAGCACGCGCACGCCTTCCAGCGAGCCATCCGACTCGTAGCGCGCCTGCGTCGGGCGCACCGATTTGCGCGCGCGCGGCAAGCGCACGGTGAAGACGGCGCCCTTCGACTCACCGTCGCTGTGCGCGCTGAGCGTGCCGCCGTGCGCCTCCGTCAGCTGACGCGCGATGGCGAGGCCGAGGCCGAGGCCGCCTTTGCGCCGCTGCGCCGAGCCGCCCTGCTGAAACACGTCGAAGATGCGCTCCAAGAGCTCCGGCTGCATGCCGATACCGGTGTCGCTGACGCGCAGCACCAACCAGCCATCTTCGTTCTGCAACGAAACGTCGATACTGCCGCCGGGCTCGGTGAATTTGATCGCGTTGTTGAGCAGGTTCGTGAGCACCTGCTGCAGCCGCGTGGCGTCACCGTAGACGTCCGAGTCTTCCGCCAGGTGATGCCGCAAATTCAGCTTCTTCTGCTCGACCAGCGGCTTGGCGGAGGAGATCGCCGTCTCGGCCAGCACCGAGAGCTCCAGGTGGCTCATCTCCAAGCTCAGCTTGCCGGCGATGATGCGCGAGATGTCGAGCAGATCCGCGATGAGGTCGGCCTGCGTTCTGGCGTTGCGCTCGATGGTCTGCACGGCGCGCCGCGCCGTATCGTGCAGCGAGTCGTCGTTCATCAGGATTTGCGCCCAACCCAGGATGGTGTTGAGCGGCGAGCGCAGCTCATGGCTCAGGACGGCCAAGAATTGATCTTTGGCCTTACTCGCCTCCTCCGCCGCCGCGCGCGCGGCGTGCGCCTCCTCCATCTGCTCGCGCTCGCGCAGATCGAACACCACCGCGCAACATGACGGCGAGCTGCCACCGACGACCAGCGGGCTCACCGTGAGCTGCACCGGGATGGTCCCGCTCGCGGAGCTGAGCCGACACTGGCCCTTCGTCGGCGAACCGATGCCTTCACGGATCAGCGCGGCCAGCGTCGAGTGATAGCGTGACGGGACATAGCTCGACAGCGGCTGTCCGATCGGCTCGTTCGCCGACAGCCCCAAGAGCTTCGAGAAGTACGAGTTCGCGTACAGGATGGTGCCGTCGGCCGACAACGTGAGCGCGCCCTCTTGCATGCGCTCGACGAAGGTCCTGAACGGCTGATCCGGACCTTCCAAGCGGTACACCTGGGGCCCGTGCGGCCCGTGCACCACCACGGCGTCGACGCCACCGGAGGCGATGGCTTCAAGCGTCGCCTGAGCGTCCTTCGCTGAGGCCAGCGGCGAAGAGTCGTCCTCGCTCATGACGCAATGAAGCGAGCCATCACGACTCCGAAGCGGCGGCCATCTCGAGCGCGACCAGCGCGCGATCTGCGTCCGACAAGTCGCCGATGATGCGCTTCATGGGCTCGGGGATCTTGCGCACCAGCGTCGGCACCGCGAGGATTTGATCGACCTTGGCGAGCTCCGGCCGCTTGGCGAGATCGATCACCTCGATCTCGTATTTGCCCTTCAGGCGCTGCTCGCACAGCTTCTGCAGGTTCTCCAGCGCGCTGCGCGAGCGCGGTGAATCGCCTGCGACGTAGAGCCGTAGACTCCAGGCCTTCTGTTTACTCGGAGCTTTGCCCTTTGGCTGTGCTTTCGGCATCAGACACGCTCCTGCTGAGACGTCCGCCGGCGCCTTCGCGCCGCGCCCTTGCCGTCGCTGCTCGCCGCCTTCGCGGCGCGCGCGCCGCGCAGCTCCTCCAGCTTCGAGCGCACGTCTTGCCGCTCGCGCTCGAAGTTCACGGCGTCCTCCGCCGTGGCCAGGAGCTCGGCCTCTTCCGCCGCGAACTCCGCGCGCAGCTCTTCGATGCGCTGATCGAGCAGCCGCCGCTTACGCTCCAGCATCCGCTGCGCGCGCAGGCGCTGCGCCTCACGCTCGCGATTGGCCGTCTGCTCGCGCGCCTCTTGCACGGCCCGCGCGGTGCCCGTGAGCACGCCTTCTGGCCCGATGTACGGCTCCTTCAGCGCGATGCCGTCGGCGGTGATCAGAAACTCCCGGATCTGATTGGAGTGATTCATGCCGCGCGACTTCAACACGTACATCCCGCGCGTGCGCTCGCCGTTCGTTTCGATGGCCTTGACCAGCAGCCAAGTGTCGACGAGCGATGAGATGGCCACGTCCGTCGCTTCGGTGGCGCGCCCGCCGTGGGTCAGGCTGGTGAGCATCACGGTGATGCCCTTGGTCTTGAGCATGTCGATCAGGCGCACCAACATGAGATGCGCATCGTACTGCGCGCCGGCGTTCGTCATGGTGCCGATGGGATCGATGACGACCGCTTCCGGCGTGAAGTCGCTCGTCAATTTGTGCAAGACCGCGAGGTGCCCTTCCAGCCCCAAGCTCGTCGGTCGATGAGCGACGAGCTGCAGCGCGCCGGATTTGACGAAGCGCGCGAGGTCGATGCCGATCGAGGCCATGTTGCGCTGAATCTG
The DNA here is from genome assembly GCA_966250485.1 of uncultured Sorangium sp. Lineage (GTDB taxonomy): Bacteria > Myxococcota_A > Polyangia > Polyangiales > Polyangiaceae > PMG-095. The sequence continues at coordinate 19,910 of CBINHN010000049.1, forward strand.
CTTGGCTGACTCTTCGTACGAGACGTACAAGCAGCGCCGGCCGGCCTTGCACGTGGCGCTCGCGAAGTGTGCCGCCAGGCTGCTCTTACCCGCGCCCGCGGTGCCGGACACGAGGATGGTGCTGCCGCGATAATAGCCAGCTCCACCGAGCATGTCATTGAGCCCCGCCACGCCCGTGTCAACGCGCTCGCTGCTGACCGCATGATCCAGATCAGAGGCCGTGATCGGCACTACGGTCAGCCCATCGCGATCGATGAGGAAGGGATACTCGTTGCTACCGTGAGTAGAGCCGCGGTACTTCACGACGCGCAGCCGTCGCGTCGAGACTTGCTCGTGCACGCGATGGTCGAGCAACACCACGCAGTCCGAGACGTACTCCTCGAGCCCGTGGCGCGTCAGCGCGCCTTCCCCGCGCTCGGCGGTGACGATGGTGGTGATGCCCCGATCCTTGAGCCAGCGAAACAAGCGCCGCAGCTCCGAGCGGATGATGCCATAGCTGGTGAGGCCGCCGAAGATCGTCTCGAGCGTATCGATCACCAGCCGCTTGGCGCCGATGCTGTCGAGCGCCAAACCCAGTCGGATGAAGAGACCCTCCAAGTCGTAGGAGCCGTTCTCTTCGATCTCGCTGCGCTCGACGCGGATGTGATCGATGGAGAGCAGCTTCTTACGCTCGAGCTCGCGCAGGTCGAAGCCGAGCGACGCGACGTTCTTCACCAGATCGTCTTCGGTCTCTTCGAAGGCGATGAACGCTCCGGGCTCGCCGCTATCAATCGCGCCGCGCACCAGGAACTGCATGCCAAATAAGGTCTTGCCGCAGCCGGCAGCGCCGCAGACGAGCGTGGTTCGGCCTTCGGGTATGCCGCCGGCAGTGACCTGGTCGAAGCCTTGAATGCCAGTGGGGACCTTCCGCAAAACCGCGGGCTGCGTGGCCACGTTGCGGCGAGCTTCTGAGCTTTGACGAGGCATGCGTAATTCCGGGCTATAGCCGCATTTCGGCGCCCCCTCCAGGCTCAACCCCATGCGACGGAGTGCACGAACGCCTCAGCTTCGTCCGCCCGTAAAAGTCCGCGCTCGGACACCCGGCCACGCGACCGATTCGACATTCCATATCAAGTCGTGAGTCACCATCGGGTCTCAGCGCTCGTGCTCGAGGCGCTCGCTGCCCGCGTAAACGTTGAACGCGCCGTCACGGGCGAACGCGACCAACAACAGCCGGGCGCGCTCGGCGACGCGGATGGCGAGCGAGCTCGGCGCGGAGACGGCGACCACCGCCGCAACGCCCGCGGCCGCCGCCTTTTGAACGATCTCGAAGCTCACGCGGCCGCTCACCACGAGCGCAGCAGCGAGCGGCGGCTCAGCGCGCTGCAACAGCTCGCCGACGGCCTTGTCGACGGCGTTGTGTCGTCCGACGTCTTCGCGCACGCAGAGCAGCTCGCCGTTCGCGGCGGCGAGGCCAGCGGCGTGAACACCGCCGGTGAGCGCGAAGATCGGCTGTCGCGCCGCCAGCGCGCGAGGGAGCTCGCGCAACACGCGCGCAGAGCAGGTGCTGGCTGTGGTGTCGACGCGAACGCGCGCGAGCAGGTCGTCGATGCCGCGCCGGCCGCACACGCCGCAAGCAGACGTGGTGAGCGTGCCCCGCCGCGGAAGCGCGAGCGACCCCGGCGCGCCGGACGCGAGCGTCACGTCCACGCGATTGACGTCGACCTGCTCGCAGCGCGTGAGCTGGGCGGCGCTCTGGATCACACCCTCCGCGAACAAGAAGCCGAGCACGAGCTCACGGTCGTGCCCCGGCGTGCGCATGGTGGTGGCCAACACTTCACCCGCGACCGCGATCTCCAGCGGCTCCTCGACGGCGACGTGGTCGCTGGCGAGCTCGCTCGCGCGCGGCCGCACGCGCGTCACGGACACGTCGTCGATGCTGCGCACCGGCTCGCCGTGCTCGTCTCGCGCGCTCATGGCGCGCGCTCGATTTCCACGACGGTGTTGTAGTCGGGCTCGCCGGAGTCGGGATCATAGCGCCGCGCGAGCAGGACGTTGCACTCCGGCCAGTAGCCTTGCACGTGACCCGGACGGCAAGGTCCGCTGCGCAGCCGCGCGCGCATTTGCCCCGCTGCGCTGCGCACGATCACGCGCTCACCGTCGCGCAGGCTGAGCCGCGACAAATCCTGAGGATCGATCAACAGCGCGTCACGCTCCGCGCCGCGGGCGAGCGGATCGCGCGCGCCGTAGGTCATGGAGTTGAATTGCTTGCCACGCCGCATGGTCAGCACGAGGCGCCCCTCGGGCACTTCGCTGCGCGGAAGGCGCGCAGCTTTGAACTGGGCGCGGCCGCCCGGCGCTCCAAAGCGCTCGGCGCCGAGCAGCGGACCGCCCCATTGCACCCAATCGCCCTCGCGCTCGAGCCGCTCGATTCCAGCGTAGAGCGGCATCAGCTCGGCCATCTCGCGGCGGATCGCGCGCGTGTCGGGGTAATGAAATAGATCCGTACGCTCCGGCAGCAGCTTCTGGCCGATCAGCGCTGGGATCTCCCACTCCGGCCGCGCCTCCGCGAGTCGCGGCCCCGGGATCTCCGGTGAGAAGCGGACGCGGCGCTCCGTGGAGGTGGAGGTGCCGCCGGAGCGCTGCTCGTAGCGCGTCTGCGCGGGCAGCACGAGCACGGCTTCCTCGGCGTCCAGCAGCGTGGAGTGATTGAGCACGATGTCTTGATGCACCCGCAGCTTCACGCGCGTCAGCGCGCGGCGCGCGTGCTCGCGATCGGGCATGGTCTCCAAGTGGTTGCCGCCGACCAAATATAGAAAGCCCAGGCCGCGCTCGCCCGCGCGATCCAAGAGATGCGCGGCGCGCAGCCCCGGTCCGCGCGGAATGGGGTGGCCATAGGCGCGCTCGAAGCGCGCTCGGTTCTCGTCATCGAGCGGGACGGCGCCGGGCAGCTTGTCCGGATCGGCGCCGCACTCGGCCGAGCCCTGCACGCCGGAGTGACCGCGGATCGGCATCACACCGCATTTGGGACGTCCCACCATGCCGCGCGCGAGCGCGAGGTTCGCGACCATGCGTACGTTGTCGACGCCGAACTCGTATTGCGTCAGCCCCATGGAGTACACGAAGACCGCGCTCTTGGCGGCGGCATAGAGCCCTGCGAAGCGCCGGATCTCCTCCTCGCTCACGCCGCTCTCGCGCGCGAGCTGCTCGAGGGGCAGCTGCGCCACGCTCGCGCGCAGCTCGTCGAAGCCGCTGGTGCGTTCGCGCACGAATCGTTCATCCACCGCGCCGAGCTCGTCGAGCACCTTGAGCACGGCCGACATGAACGCGATGTCGCCGCCCGGACGCACCGCGAAGAAGTCGTCCATCAAGCGCGAGCCGAACAGCGCCGACGCGGGTAAGCTCGGGATCCAGTAGCGCTCGAGCGCGGGCTCTCGGAATGGATTCACCACCACGACGCGCGTGCCCGCTTTGCGCGCGTAGTACAGATATTTGGTCGAGACCGGCTGATTGTTGGGCAGGTTGCTGCCGATGATCACCAACAGATCGGTGCCGATCCAATCCGAGAGCGAGATCGTCGCCGCGGCGAAGCCGAGGGTCTCTTTCAGGCCGACGGAGGAAGCGGCGTGGCAGAGCCGCGCGCAGGTATCGACGTGCGGGCTGCCCGCCATGCGCGCGAGCTTCTGCACCATGTAGTACGTCTCGTTGGTGAGGCCGCGGCTCGTCAGGAAGAAGCCCTGCTCGTCGGGCGGGAGCCGCTTCATGTGCTCTGCGATCAGCGTCGTGGCTTGCTCCCAGCTGATGCACGAGAAGCCGCGCTCGCCGCGCCGGCGGATCAGCGGGTACGGCACGCGGCCCAGGCGGCGCAGCGCTTCACCGCTCAGCTGCGCGAGCGCCGCCACGTCCGCGAGCTTCTCGTCGGGGATGGCACCCATGGTGTTCAGGCGCAGCAGGCTGAGGCGCGTCAGGCACAGGTGCACGCCGGGCACCACGTCGTCACGCAGCCCGCGCGGTCCGAGCGAGCAGCCGTCGCACACGCCGTGGCGCAAGATGCGCAGCGCGTAGCCCCAGCGGCCGCGGTTGTCCCAGAGGACGCGCAGGATCTCGCGGTAGTGCCGCGGCTTGTTGCGCGACAAGAGCCCGAACGGGAAAAACCAGATCAGCGCGCGCTGCAGGCGGGCGAAGAGTCCCATTTCGCGGCTAGCGTACCCGCTATTGGGCACGCACGCAGGTGGCCGCTACTCTCGCGTTGCGCCCGTGGCCAGCGCGGCGCGGACGCGATTCAGCGCGCTCTGGCGGCGAGCCCGCGTGGTGATCATGGCCTCCCGGGCCAGCTGATCCAGCGTGAGCTTCGCCGCGGCGCCGTGCTTGCGGCTCTTGGCCCACTCGCCGAGCACCTCGACGGCGCGCACCGCGCGCGTATCGTCGCGATCCAGCGCCACTTTGCGCAGCGTCAACGCGACCGCGCGGCGCACGGGCTCGAGCACCTGGAAGGGCTGTCCGTCGAAGCCAGACAGCACGTCTTCCGGGAGCAGCCGGGATAGGATGATCGCCGCGTCGGACCGGCTGGCGTCGGCGACCAGCGACGCCACTTCACTGGCGCGGGCTTCGATCACGTCGGGGTCCATCGGCGTTTGGCGCAGCGCCGAGAGCGCCTGATCGATCGAGCGGCGCGGTTTCGGCGCTGCCGCGCGGGGCTCTGTGGCAGGCGCTGGGGCTGCTGCCGACGCGGCGCTGAGCGGCTGCTTCGCGCTCGCTGTGGCGCTCGTAGAGGGCGCCGCTGCTGCCGACTCCGCGGCGGAGTCCGACACGGCCGGAGCCGAAGCGGCCTTCGCGCTCGAGCGCGAAGGCGCGGCATTGTTCGCTGCGCTCCGGCTGGTGCGCTCTGCCGCGGAGCGCGCCACGTCACCCGGTGGCTCATTTACCGGCGCTGGCTTGCTGGCGGCGACGCGGGGCTTGCTCACCCGCGGCGGCGCGGGCTTGGGCGCAACCGGCGCTAGAGCTCGGCGGGTAACCACGGGCGCCGCGGTCGCGGCGGGTTGCTGCTCGCTCGGCGCCGGCTCCGTCGCCGCGCTGGTCGCGGGCTGCGCGCTCGGCGTCGGCTCCGCGTCGGAGCTCGCTGCGCTCGCGGCCGCCAGCGCCGCGCTGGAGCTCGACGCGCCCGGCTGCGCGCTGCTCACCGCTGAAGCCGCCGGGCTCGGCTGCGGCGTCTCGCTCGCCGGCCGCGACGCGAACCAGATCGCCGCCGCGGCCGCGGCGACCGCGAGCGTCGCGAGCACGATGAGCCCAACGCGCGAGCGCCGCTCACCGGGCGCAGCCCGTCGCTGCGCCGGCGCCGGTTGCGACAGCGGCGCGCGCTCGCGCGGCGGTGGCGTCGGCGCGCGCTCGGCGGCCGTGGACGGCGGCGGCGCCACGGCGCGCGGCTCAGCGCTGGCCGGCTTGTCGTGAAGCTCGTCCAACAACGGTCGCCACGACTCGATGGTCGCCTGTGGTAGCGGCGTCGCCAGCGCGGGCGGCGCTTGCAGCGGCGTCTCTGGGGCCAGCGGCGCGCCGCGCTCGAGCTCGATTTGCGGCGCGGGCTGGATGCGCTCTCGCGGTGGCGGCGGCGGCCGCTGCGGCGCTACCGGCGTGGCTTCGACCTCTGGCGAGCGCGGCGTCTCCGCGACGGGGCTCGGCTCGGGCGGCGGCGCCTGCGGATACAGCGACGGCACCTGCGCCAGCGCGGACTTGGCCTGCTGCAGCCGGCGCGACGCTTCCAGCTTATCGATCAGCGCGCGGAAGAACTGACGCGTCTCGCCGCTCAGCGGACGATCCAAGTCGACGATCAAGTCGCCGACGACCTGGCTCACGACCTCTGCGTACGCAGGATTATCCGCGGCAGCGGCCAGCGTGACGGCCGTTTGGCTCGCCAGGCCCGCGTTCATGAACGGGATGCGGCGCGCGGCCTCGGACAAGAACTCGGCGAGCGGCTTGGCGTAGGGGGCGGTCGAGAGCGCGGCCGACTCGCGCTTCAGCGCCATGATCTCGGGGATGTAGCGATCCGGGCGGCGGCCGGCGTTGAGCTCGTCCAGCACGGCGAGCAGCGCCTGGGCCGCGATCTCACCCGAGCACAGCCGTTCCACGGCCGACTTGAAGCGCGTGCCGGCGAGCACCTGATTCAAGTGCTCTTGTCTGGCTCGCTGCGCCGGATCCGCCTCCGACTCTGGCGAGCCCGACCGGGAACGATCCGTCATCCTTCGCTGCCCGAGCTATCCGCGAGATCCATCAAGGCGGCCGTGGCCGCAGCGCGTACCGCCTCCGGCGCGGTCGACGAGTTGGAGAGGCTGAGCAAGTTATCCCCGGCGATCGTACGCGAGCCGCTATGCGACAGCGCCAGCGCGCGCAGCGACTCGACCGCCGGCAGCGCGGCGTTCTCTTGAGTGCGCGCCACGTGGTAGAGCGCGTCGCTCATGGCCTGCAGCTGCTCGTTGTCGGCCGTGGCCGCGAACTCGCGGATGGCGTCGGTCTCGCCGTTGAGCGCGCGCGACAAAACCTGCTTGGCGGATGCTTCACGCGCGTCGGCCACGTTGCTCTCGGCGACCACGCTCGACATCAGCAAGCGGCCCATGTTCTCGAACACGGCGAGCAACGGCGCGCGCATGCGCTCACTGGTCCCAGCAACGCGCGTGAGCCGCGCCGCGTGTTGCTCCACGTCGACCGCCAGCCGCTCGAGCTGCGCGACGATGTCGTGGATTTCCGCGGCGTTCGTGCCTTGTTCGCGCTCCTCCATGCCGCGGTACTTGCGCGCCAGCGCCTCCAGTGTGCGCTGCGCGGCGGCGATCGGCGCCTGCGTCGCTTGCAGCGCCTCGAAGCAGCTCTCCAGCAGCGCCGCGCTGCGCTCGAAATTGTCGAGGCCCGCCTGCACGATGCCGTCCATCGCCATGTCGTCGTCGATCTCGCTCCACACGATCTCGCGCGGCGGGATGCTCTCTCGACGGCGCGTCTGCGGGCCCGGGCTCTGAGACCAGCCGGGCAGCGAGGCGCGCGGCAGCGCCGGCGCGCTGAAATCACCGCCCAGCTTGTGCATGCGGCTGCGAATGCGCGCCTGAATCGCCTCCAGCGAGTACGCGAGCAGGCGCTGCATCACGTCCGCCGTCGGCTCTTCCAGCTGTGAAAGGCTGGTTTGCACGGAGCGCAGCTCTTGCAGATCCGCCTCCACGCCCTCGGCCACCTCTCCGACCAAGCGCGAGCACGTCAGCGTGTACTCGGAGCTGCCCGCCAAGGCCGGCTTCAGCGCGGCGAGCGCGCCGAGCGCTGCGACGAACGACGTCTCGGCCTCGCCGAGCTGAGCGCGCGCCTGTCGCGCGAGCGCGATGCCCTCCTCCAACATCGAGGCCCGCGCGGCGATGCCGACACTACAGCGCCGTGTGACATCCTCCAGCGTTGCAATTCGTGACGTCTTGATCGTTCCGGTCATGGGTCGCCTGTCGCAGAGCCGCGAGGGCGGAATGTAACCAAAGCCCGCCGCGATGCGGACGAATTCTGCCGCGCGCAACCGGCGTCAGCGGCACAGGAGGAAAGCCGGCGGAATGCGGCAGCGCGGCAGCGATCGCTCGCGCACTGAAGCGGTAGATTCCACTGGCAACGGATCCTGCGACCCACCTACGGTGCTTGGGGTTCAAGCCCCCCGCTCGATGCGCCGCCGGAAGCAGCACGGCCGCGCTATGCTCAGAAGATTATCCAATGAGGAGCAAGCCGCTGTTCAGGCGATGGAAGGTGCACGTCGCGGGCTCGCTCGCCGCGCTGGCCATGGTGGCCGCGTACGCTGGCGAGCCGGTCGCGCTCGCCGGCAATGACGTGTCGATTCCGCCGAGCGCCCTCAAGCTCATCAAGAGCGAGTCCGGGCCGGTCAACTACTACAGCGTCATGAACGAGGACGGCCGCAGCTTCGTGCGCTCGCGCTACGTGCCGCCGATGAAGACCGCGGTGCTCGGCTGGCAGGTGCCGGAGGCGGAGCGTCACAGCTTCCGCAAGCTGCGCTGGAGCTGGCGCGCGCAGACGCTGCCCAAGGGCGGCGATGAATGCGCCAAGGGCAAGGGCGACTCGGCCGCGGTCGTGTACGTCACGTGGAAGAATGGCCTGCGCTACTACACGCTCAAGTACGTGTGGAGCAGCGTCGGTACGAGGGGCAAAATCTGCGCGCAGAAGCGCAATCCGTTCGTCGCGCAAGACACCATCATCGTCGACTCGGGTCCGCCGCTCGGCGCTTGGCGCGTCGTCGAAATCGATCTCGACCGCGAGTTCCGGGATCACTTCGAGCGCGGCGACGCCACGGCCGAGGTCCCGCCCTTCATCGGCATCGGCATCATGAGCGACGGCGACCAAACCGAGAGCCCGAGCTCCGCCGACTTCGGCACCTTCACCCTCTCGCGCGGTTGAGGGCTCAGCGCGGCGCGCTGCTCTCGGGGTGGCGTTGTAGCAGCAGCTGGCGCCAGCGCATGCCGAACGCCACGGTGCCCGCGATGGCCGCGATGAGCGTGAGCGACAGCAAGGTCACGACGAAGCTGCGGCCGAACCCTGGGCGCAAGCTGGACAGCAGGCGACGCCGCAGCAGCATGCCCAGCACGCTGATCAGCGCCACCGCCGCGAGCACCAGGTTCCAGCCGGGCCAGCCCGCGCCCAGCGGCTGAAAGCGCGCGTCGGCGAGCGTGCGCACTAGAAAATCATCGAAGAAGCGCAGCCCGAGCGCGGCCAGTCCATAGCTCACGGCGCCGGCGACCACCCCCGTGCGCACTGATTTGAGCAACGCGAGCACGCGCGAGCTATTGTCCCAAACACGCTGGCGGATGCGCCCCAGCCACAACACCGCCGGCGTCAGTGAGATGCCGAGGATCGCGAGCAGCAACAGCCTCAGCTCGACGCGGTTGAAGGCATAGCCGATGGCGAGCTCGACGCCGGTGACCGCCGTCACCAGCACGCAGATCGAGAGCAGCACCGCGGCGGACAGGTACCAAACCAAGCGCGGGCGAGCGCCGTGGACGTCCGCCGCGTCGGTGACGCTGAGCGGCTCGAGCGCGCTGGGCGCGCTGGGCAGCCGCGCGGGCCGCGCCTCGATCGGCAGCGCGATGGGGCGACTGTAGCTATCGAGCGCGTCCTCCAGCGCCTGCACGTTGGGGTAACGCTGCTCGGGATCGCGCGACAGCGCGCGCTCCAAGATCAGCTCGATCTCCGGCGGGATGCTGGGCTCGATCGAGCGCGGCCGCGGAGGATCGCTGTTCAACACCGCGAGCACGGTGGCTTGCGGTGTCTCCGCTTCGAAGGGCGGTCGCCCGGTGAGCGCGGTGTACAGGATCGCGCCCACGCCGTACACGTCCACGCGCTGATCGACGCGCGCGCCCCGCGCTTGCTCGGGCGCCATGTACGCGGGCGTGCCCATGATGTACCCGGTCTTGGTCAGCGGCGCGGCGTCCGCGCTGTCGAGGAAGCGCGACAGACCGAAATCGAGGATCTTCACCTCGGGAGCGCGCTGCAGCGGCCCGGAAAAATCACCCAGCAGGAAGATGTTCTGCGGCTTGAGATCGCGATGGATCACGCCGCGCGCGTGCGCCGCCGCCAGGCCCTCGCACAGCTTCTGTCCGATCGTGAGCACCGTCGGCACGTCGAGCTTGCCCACCTTCTTCAGGTGCTCGGACAGATCCCGCCCTTCCAGGTACTCGCACACCAAATACGGCGCGCCCGCTGGCGTGCGATCGACGTCGAACACCGTGAGCACGTTCGGGTGCGAGACGGCGGCGCCGGCCTCGGCCTCGCGTTGGAAGCGCGTCAGCACCTCCCGGTTGCCGGCGTACTCGCCGCGCAGCACCTTGATGGCCACGCGCTTCTGCGAGATGCGGGTGTGACGCGCCAAGTAGACGCGGCCCATGCCGCCCTCGCCCAGGATGCGCTCGACCACGTAGGTTCCGTTCAGCGTCAGGCCGAGCAGCTCGTCACTGACGGCGGTGGGCCGGTTGCCGTCGTTCCAGCTCGTCTCGATGAAGTCGCCAGTGGTGACGAGCTCGTGTTCGCTAGTATCGGCCATGCTGATGAGGGCGCCCTGCGCGACGGGCTTTCAGCGTTCCACGACGCCGCGGTCGAGTAAACTCGCAGCGACAGGCGCCGACGTGCGGCGATGTAGGCCGCTCGGCAGCGTGCCTTATGTCATCGACTCCAGCCACGCCGTCGTGAGCAAGAAGCCGTCACGCCGGCACCACCTGCCGAGCAGGCGATACGCGCGCTCGGGAACCGGCGGTGGCTTCCTGAGCCACTCGCTGATGAAGGTGCCGTCGGGCTCCAGCGCGATGGCGACCTCCTCGAAGCCGACGAACTCCCGGCTGATCGGGAATTGGCATTTGTACACGGCTTCCTTGGCCGAGAAGATCAGGCGCGCCACGAGCAGCTCGTCGAAATCCGCGAGCTTGTCGGCGGCCCTGAGCTCATGTGGCTTGCTGATGCGCGCGGCGATCTCGGCCGTGATCGGCTCGGCTGGCTCGACGTCGATGCCGAGGCTCGGAAATAGCCGCTGCTCACAGGCGACGGCGGCGCACAAACCCGCGGTGTGAGTGATACTTCCGGCGATGCCGGGGGGCCACAGCGGCTCGCGTTGAGCGCCCGACAGCAGCGGAAAGTCTCGCACACCCAGGCGCTCGAGGACTCGGCGCGCGCACTCACGCCCCTTGGCGAACTCGCGCTTACGTTTGTCGACGGCGCGCTCCACGAGCGCCGCCTCCGCGGGAAACAAGGGCGCGGCGCTGTGCTCCGGGTTGCCGTGCTCGCTCACGACGCCAGCAGGGAACAAGCCATCGAGGATCACGCGCTGCAACATGTCATGCGTCGTGGAGCGCGCCAAGCGCCCTTCTCTCGGCGAGCGACTGGCCGTTCGCTCTTGCCAACCAGCGCTCGCAAGCCATGGCCGCCATCGACCCTCATCGACGTCTCCTGCCGCACGCCGGCGACATGACGCCGCAACCGCCGAGACAATCGGTGCTGCGGTTTTGGCTGGAATGGGGCGACGCGCGCTTCGGCCTCGAACCGGGGAGCATCGTGATCGGTCGCGGCTCGGCCGCGAACCTGGTCGTCAACGACACGCTGGTGTCGCGCCAGCACGCGCGCTTGACCGTGGGTCTGAACAGCGTCGCGATAGAAGATCTCGACAGCGCCAACGGGGTGCAGGTCAATAAGAAGCGCGTCGCGGGCAAGCAGGAGCTGGTCACCGGCGATGAGGTCCGCATCGGCACGGTGGATTTCGTGCTGCGCTCGGATGAGCTGCGCGGCTTCGAGCGCGCGAGCCTGACCCCGGCGACCATGCCGGGCGGCTATGGCTTGGTGCGCGTGCACCCGAGCCTGACCCCGATGGAGGGCGAGAGCACCGACCGCGTGCACGTGATCGACACGCTCGGCGCGGTCGTGGACAAGGTGCTCGCGCTGGGCCGCGGCGAAGAAGCCGAGCGCATCCTGGCCAACGCGCTGCAAGAACTATTGGCCAAGGCTCGCTCAGGGGACGTGGACTTGCTGCCGCGACATGTCTTCCCGCGCGCGGCGCACTACGCGGTGCGACTCGCCACGGCGACCGGCCGCGCGCGCTGGCTCGAGTACGTGATCGAGCTGTACAGCACGCTGCGCTTGCCGCTCCCGGCCGAGGTCGTCGATCAGCTGTACATCGCCGTGCGCCAAGTGCCGCGCATCCAGCTGCGGCCGCTGGAAGACTATATCGAGAGCCTGCGGCGTTCGAACCTGAACCCGAACGAGCGCTTCGTGGTGCAGCGGCTCGACGGGCTGCGCACGCTCGTCGGCGTCGGCGTGCGGCTGTAACGCCGCTAGCCCTCCAAGTGCGGCGCGGCGCGCAGCTCGGCGCGCGCGCGCGGATCGTCACGCGCGAACAGCAGCGAGAAGACGATGAACGCCGCCCACAGCGCGGCCAGGTGATAGAGCATGAACTCGCCGCCATGCCGCGCGAAGAGCCGGCTCGCGAGCGGCGGCCCGAGCAGAATCCCCGCGGCGTAGAACGTGTTGTAGAGCGAGGTCGCGCGGCCATACTCGCGCACCTCGCACTGCACGCCCTGCAGCGCCAAGCTCACCGGGGAGATCGGCGCCAGCGTCGCCCCCGCCGTGAACACCGCGGCGCACATCAGCGGGTAGGAGTCCAGAAACACGAAGCCGAGGATCATGCTCATCCCGACCACCGCCAGGCTTCGCATCACCAGCAAATGACCGAGTCGATCGCCCGCGCGCCCGGCGAGGTTCGAGGCCAGCAACATGCCCGCCGCGAAGAACGCCGGGATGACGATGGTCTGCTCGCGCGCGACGCCTTTGCTCTCCATCAAGAAGATGGGCAAAAACAGCACCACGCTGGCCTCGAAGTAGCCGTACGCGAAGGCCGCGAAGCACGAGTTCTTGATCTTCCAGAGCACGCTGCGCGCGGAGACCACCTCAACCTCAGCGCCGTCCTCGTGAGCGGCGCCAGCGCCGGCGCTCGGCTCGATCGTCAACGCGGCATAACCGGCGGCGGCGACCGCGAGCACGCCGGCGGCGGCGAAGGCCAGCGACAGCGGCGCGAAGATCACGATCACGCGCGCGAGCAGCGGCCCGAGCACGTAACCGATGGCGAGCGCGATGGTGTAGAGGCTGGTGGTGAAGGCCTTGTGCTCGGCGTCCGCGAGCGCCAAGAGCAGCGTTTCACAGCTGACCCACACCGCCACCGAGCAGGCGCCGTCGACGAAGCGCACCGCAGCCAGCGCGCCGTAGCTGGTCGGCCATGGGAACGCGCTGACGCTCGCCGCGTAGCCGAGCAGCGCCACGCACAGCACGCGGCGCGCCGAGAAGCGCCGGATCAAGCGGGCCATGGGTAAGGACGCGAGCACCAGCCCGCCCGCGAACCACGCAGCCAGGCTGCCGATGGTCTCCTTGCCGAAGCCGCGCGCGTCGAGGTGAATCGCCGTGAGCGACAGCGAGACGCCGTATGCGAGGCCGACCAGCAACGTCACGGCGTAGACACGCCAGATATTGCGATCGCGCACCCTGTCCAAGCCGAACGCCATCGCCGTCCTTCGTGGCTCAGCTAGTTACAGGGCTCGCCGCCGAAGGCGCCCACGCAGGCGTCGGCGTCGCCGGCCAGGGCGCGCGCGACGTGCAGCGAGCGGCACTGGAGCGTGTCGCCGCTCTGTGCGTCGTCGACGCTGTAGCCGCTCATCGCCATCGCGCCGTCGAGCCCGCGACAGGCCTCCAAGCACTTCGTCGAGTCGCCGAACTCGTCCGCGAACTCGCTGGGACACGCTTCGGCCGCGAGCCGGCAATACGGCTTACAGTTGGGATCCTTCGCGTCGCTGCAGACGCCGTCACCGCCCGCCGCGATGTGCGAGCAGTGCACGCTCGCGTTGACGAGCAGCGCGCTGTAGACGTGATAGGAGCGGCAGGCGCGCGTGTCGGCGCTGCTCGTATCCAAGCGGCTGCCAGGCGGGGTGCGCTTGCACGTCTCCAGGCACTGCTTCGTGTTCTCGAACACCTTCAGCGAGCCGGTGCACGCGACGCTCGCGACCTGGCAGAAGTCGACGCAGTCAATGTCCGCGTCCGGATCGCCGAAGCATTCCTTCTGCGGGCGCAAGCTGGCCGCTTCGCAGTTGTCCTCGGGCTCGGACAGCGCGCGCGTCGCGTGGAGCAGGCGACAGGCCAGCGTGTCTCCCGAGGTGGCCGCTGACGAGATGGCGTAGGCCTCCTGCGGCACTGCCGCGCATTTTCTCACGCACTCTTCCTTGGAGTTGAAGCCCCAGTCCTTGGAAATGGAGCTGCAGGCGTCGCTATACACCTGACAGTAGCCTTCGCAGTCCGGCTTCGCGCCGAGCGGCGCGCAGCGCTCGCCGCCGCCGGGACCAGCCGAAGGGCAATGAAACGACTTCTCCTCGACTTCCAGCGCCGCGGCCTCGCGAGCTTGCTGCAAGCGACATTGCACGGTGTTGCCGACCGGTTTGCTGCTGTTGCCCGGCTCGAGCCGCGCGCACACCTTCTTGCAGCTCTCCAGGTCTTCGTAGACGCTGAGGTCTCCCGGGCACGCGCTGAGGACCAGGTTGCAGTACTCGTCGCACAGCTCAGCGCCTGGCTTGAAGCTCACGTCTTCGACGCCGGCGATGCTCTGACAAGCGAAGCCCAGCAGCAGCGAGGCCACCAGGCAAGACGAGGTGACGAGCTGCTTCATAGCCGCGTACTCCAGGAAAGACCGGCGCTGGAGGGAGTCACGATGGGCACCAAACCTACCGTCGTCTCGGCGCTCGGCATCAGCAAATACACCACCGCTCCCGCCGCCAGGAAACCGGCACCGAGCCCGAACGTCAAATTCGAAACCCGCGCGAAATCACGAGCGTCGTCCATCTTCGTTTCGCCGCGTTGCTCACGGCAAACGCCGCCGGGGCAGAGGTCGCGCGCGTCGCCCGCCGAAGAGATGGCGCGCAGCCCGAAATACGAGCCGACTCCGATTCCGACCAGACCAACGCCGCCGAGCACCACGGGAACGATCGGAAACGCCGCCTTGCTCGGCGCCGGCTCGCTCGGCGGAGCAGCGCTCGGCGGCGGCGCAGCGGCGCTCGGCGCTGGCGCAGTCGCGGCCTCGGAAGCCGGCGCCGCGGCCTGTGACGTCCCCGGCAGCTCGGCGAGCGGCGGAATGGATACCTGCATGCGGCCGCGCGCGGCCAGCGTCACCTTCGTAAAAAACGAGGCGCGCCCGGGCGCGCTGGCTTCGATGGTGATTTCACCCGGATCGACCGGCACCGCAACCCCAGACAGTTGTGGCGCGACGCTGATCGCGCCGCGCTTGAGCGTGAGCCCGGGGAGCTGACGTGTCTCGCTGGCCACGTCGATGGTCAAATAAGCGAGGTCACCCTCGAGGCGCGCCGCGCGATCTTGCGCTTTCTTCGCGCGGTCGGTCTGCCCGTACGTCTGCGCCAGCGACGCCGCCTCGCGAAACGTGGCCCACGCGCTCGCCGTGCGTCCGATCTTCTCGTAACACTCCGCGAGGTAGAGCAGCGTGCCCACCGCGGGATCGATTTGTTCGCTCGACTCGAGCTTGGGGCAGGCTTCGGCGAACGAGCCGGCCTTCATCAAGCGCAGCCCGTCGTCGAACAGCGCCTCGGCCGCCGCCTTTTCAGCGGCCGTCGCGGCGTGAGCCAGCGGCGCGCCGGCTACGGCGGCCGCGCACGCGGCGGCGCACAGCCATCTGTTGTGAACAGCCATGCCGCGCACGCTATCACGTGTGCGCGCTCTTCTGCATACGTCGCGCGCCGCGGCGCGCGCTTCAGCGACGCCCGCCGAAATCGCTGATGAGCGAGCCCGCCGTGCTCTTCGCCGGGGCTTGCGGCGCGGGCTTCGGCGTCACGACGTGCGGGGCGTGCGCCGCGGCGTGCGGCTTCGGCGCGGCCGTCGCTTTCACCACTGCTGCACTTGCCGTCGCGGACGGTGCTGCGCTGGCGCTCGGTGTGACCAGCGGGGCCACAGAGGCCACGCTGCTCGGGCTCGGCGCGGCGACGGGCTCGACGTTCACGGCCTCCTTCTCCGTGAACGTCGCTTCGTCCGCGGCAGCTTGGGCTCGCGCGGCTTGGCCCGGCAGCTCCGTGATCACGTTCGGCGATGCCTCCGGCACCTGACGCGCGCGCGCGATGAACACCGCAGCGCCGACGCCGACGAGCAAGCCTACGGCCACGATGGGCAGACGCCAACGTCGACTGGCGCTGCCGCTCGTGTTTCCCCACGCGGAGTGCGTGGGATCGGGTCGCTCGGGTTTGGTTTGCGCGCTGGGAGCCAGCGAAGCTCCCTGGGCCTCGCTGATCGCCGGCGCGCTGCTCGCCGATGGGCGCAGCGGCGGCACCTGCGCCGAAATCGCGGTGGGGCTCAGCAGCATGCGCTCGGCGCGCTCCACGTAGCCCGCGCCCGCGGGACAGAACTTGACCAACGCGGCGGCCAGCTCAGCGACGCTGCGGAAGCGCTGCTCGCGATCTTTGGCCAGACAGCGGCGGATGACCTGATCGAACTCCTCCGAGATCTGCGCGCTCAACGAGCGTGGGCTGTCGTTCAGCACGGACACGCAAATCTCGGGCAACGACGCGCCGCTGAACGGTAAACCACCGCTCACCGACTCATAGAGAATCGCGCCCAGGGCCCAAATGTCGGTGCGCGCGTCCACGTCTCGCGGCGCGCGCATCTGCTCCGGCGACATGTACAGCGGCGAGCCGACCAGCGACGCCGTGCGCGTCAGCGCCGCGTCGCGCGGCTGCGCGCCGATCAGCTTGGAGATGCCGAAGTCGAGCACCTTGATGAAGCGCGTGCCGTCTCCGCGGCGCGCCAGGAACAGGTTCGAAGGCTTGAGATCGCGGTGCACGATGCCGATGCCGTGCGCCTCCGCGACCGCGTCGATAGCCTGCAATACGTAGAGCGCTGCTTCAGCGAGCGGCAACGCGCCGCGCAGCTCGAGCTCGCGGCCGAGGTCGTTGCCCTCCAAGAGCTCCATGACCATGTACGGCTGTCGTTCGTAGACGCCGACGTCCAGCACGCGCACCACGTGCTCGCTGCGAATCTTGGCGGCGGCGCGCGCCTCGCGTCGGAAGCGCTCTGCGGCCTCGCCCTGTCCGGACGCCTCCGGGCTCAGGAACTTGATGGCGACGGGCTGGTCCAGGTCGACGTTGACCGCCGCCGCGACGACGCCCATTCCCCCGGACCCGAGCAGCCGCTCAACGCGATATTTCTTCGCGACGATCTGACCCTCGGCGACGGGCAACTCCATGGTCGACCGGGACAGTATGCACGGAGCGCTACAGCGTGCAAAGCCGCGTCGCCGGCTCGAGCAATAGTCAATTTGTGCGAGACGCCGCGCTGCAGGACCCACACGCGGTCAGCGCGTGAGCCCTGCGCGGCGCGCTCCAACGCTGCGGCTACTCCGCGGCGTAGGCGTCATGCCCAGCGATGGGCCGGGGCGAATCCAGCTCGCTCGCGCGCACGCCGTGGACGGGGCCGCGATCCAGGATGTGCCGCGTGCGATCGAAGCCGTCCAGGTTCTTATTGAACACCACCTGATAACAGGAGGCGTTGCCCTGATCCGCGATCACGCTCGACCAGGCCAGGAAGAAGTGCCAGATGCGGTACCAGCGCTCGCCGTAGGTCGCGACCACCGACGCGCGGTTCGCGATCCAGTTGTCGTGCCACTGGCGGATGGTCCAGCCGTAGTGCTGGCTGATGTTCTCGACCGAGAACGTCTCCCAGCCGACCTCTTCCGCCGGCTTCAACATGCCCGCGGGCGGCAAGCTCGCGTCGGCGCCGGGGAACACGTACTTGTTCATGAACAAGCCCCAGATCAGCGTCTCGCCGGCGAGCTGGCGGCGCAGCCCGGTCCACTGCAGCAGGAACAGGCCGTCGTCCTTCAGTAGATCGAAGATCCAGGAGAAGTACTTGCTGCGCAGGTTCTTGACGCCCACGTGCTCGACCATCTCCAGGCTCACGATCTTGTCGAACTTCTGGAAGGGAATGTCGCGGTAGTCGCAGCACAAGATGCGCGCGCGATCCTCGAGGCCCCACTCCCGAATGCGGCGATTCCCGAACTCCGTCTGGTTCTCGGAGATGGTCACGCCAGTGGCGTCCACTCCGTAGTACTTCGCGGCGTGACGCGCGAGGGTGCCCCAGCCGCAGCCGATGTCCAGCAAGCGCTCGCCCGGCTTGAGGCGCAGCTTCTGGCACACCAGGTTCATCTTGTTGTCTTGCGCCTGCTCCAGTGACTCGTCGCGGCTGTTATAAAAACCGCTCGTGTACACCATGCGCTCGCCCAGGAACCAACCGAAGAAATCGTTTCCGCGATCGTAGTGCTCGCGAACGATGCGCTTGTCCTGCATCTTCGAGTGCACGGTGACTTCCGGCACGAAGTTCGTGACCGCCCACTTCACGTGCTCCGGCGTCAGCGTGTACTTTACGAACAGGTTACGTTGCCCCAAAAACTCGTAGATATCGCCGGGGATATCCAAGGCCCCATCGAAGTACGCCTCGTACAGGACACTCATGGGGATGGGCGCGTTGGCGTAGCGCCGCGCGAGCTTCTGGTCGTTGAACACAACGTAGTCGGTCAGTTTCTTCATGACATTCCTTCGCAGACGGGAATCGAGCTCGAGAGCGCGCGCCCTGGCTCTCTACCGGGCCAGGCGTAGGTGTAACTGACCGCGCCGTCAAAGCGGATCACGATTTGGTCACAAAGTCAGGCCACCCGGCCGACAAGATCCCTCGCCGGAAAGGCCGTGTCACTCGACGTTTACTACGAGGGCAGTCGTCGCTGAGCTTCGCGCACGCGAGCGACCAGGTCGACGACGAAGGGCTGCTCGGCCCTGCCCACGAGCTCCGCGAGCGCGTAGGCCACGTGATAACGGCTCGCCCGCGGAGGGATGGCGACCATGGCCCAAAGCGCGTCGGGTCCCACCGCCCAGTCGCGCCCCCGGCGCACCTGCAACGAGCGCAGCGAGGTGTACACCGTCACGTCGATATTTGGCTTCAAGAGCTCGAGTACGCGCAGCGCGAACTCGATGCGAGAGAACTTCTCCGAGTCTTCCGACTCGAAGATGGCCTGGCTTTGAACCAAATGGTGGGGCGACTCGAAGCGCACCTGCCTAGCCTAGTACGCCGACGTGCCGCGGGCCGCGAGTGCACAAAGTCTCCGGCGACCCCACATTTGAGCCGACTGTCGCCTTTCACTCGCAGCAAAAGTCCGGACGCGAACTGGGCTATCGTTCTCATCAGTGGCTGTCAGCGCCAGAGGAGATGCGCCAGCCCTCCCTCCGGAGGTGCTCGCGGAAGTGCTCGACGTGCTTCCCTCGGGGATATTGATTTGGGAACCCGACGAGGCGTTCGAGCCGAGCTCGCTGCGGCTGCGCTACGCGAACCGCGCCGCGGAGCAGACCTCGGGGCTCGCGCTCGCGCAGCGCCTGGGCGCGACGCTATCCGAGGTGTTCCCACAGGCTGACGCCGAGCGCGTGCAGCTCATCGCCGAGGTAGCGCGCACGCGCGCCGCGCGCGACCTGGGCGTGATCGACGCCGGACCGGGCGGTCTCGCCTACGCCATGCTCGCGACGCCGGTGGGCGAGCGCAGCGTGCTCGTCGTGTTCTCCGACGCGCGGGCGCTCAGGAACGCAGAGAGTGAGGCCCACAAGCTGAGTCGTTTTCTGGACTCCATCATCGAGAACATGCCCGCGATGGTGTTCATGAAGGACGCACAGGCGCTGCGCTTCGAGCGCTTCAACCGCGCCGGCGAGGCGCTGCTCGGCATTTCGCGGCACGAGCTGCTCGGCAAGTCGGACTACGATCTGTTCCCCAAAGAGCAGGCCGATTTCTTCACGCACAAAGATCGCGAAGTGTTGCGCCGCGGCACGCAAGACATCCCCGAGGAGCCGATCCAGACGCAGGACGGACGACGCTGGCTCCACACCCGCAAGATCCCGCTCCTCGACGAGACCGGCGCGCCGCGGCACCTGCTCGGCGTGTCGATCGACATCACCGAGCGGAAGAAAGCCGAAGACCTGCTGCGCGCCTCGCGCGATGAGCTCGAGCAGCGCGTGCAACGACGCACGGCCGAGCTCGAGCGTCAGATCGAGGAGCGCACGCGCGCCGAGCAGGCGCTGGCCAAGGCCGAAGCCGAGCTGCGCCAGACACAGAAGATGGAAGCCATCGGGCGGCTCGCGGGCGGCGTGGCGCACGATTTCAACAACATCTTGTCCGCGATCCTCAGCTACGCCGAGCTCGCCGCGCGCGCGGTAGGACCAGAGTCCGACATCCGGCAGGAGCTCGCGGAGATCATGCGCGCTGGCGAGCGCGCGGCTCAGCTCACGGGTCAACTGCTGGCCTTCAGCCGGCGCCAGATGCTCGAGCCGCGCGTCGTCGATCTGAACGCCGTCATCGGGCGCTTGCAGCAAATGCTGACGCGCCTGATCGGCGAGGACATCGAGCTGCGCTGCCGGCTGGCGCCGGGGTTGCGGCGTGTGCTGGTCGACGCTGGGCAGATCGAGCAGGTGTTGCTGAACCTGGTCGTGAACGCGCGCGACGCGATGCCGCGCGGCGGGCACCTCACGATCGAGACACGAAACGTGCAGCTCGACGAAGTCCAGGCGCGTCAGCAGGGCGAGCTCACGGCGGGCTACTACGTGCAAATCATCGTCAGCGACTCCGGCACGGGCATGGATCGCCAGACGCTGGAGCACGTCTTCGAGCCCTTCTTCACCACCAAGGAGCCGGGGCGCGGCACTGGGCTCGGCCTCTCCACCGTGTTCGGCATCATGAAGCAGAGCGGCGGCGCCGTCGTCGCCGAGAGCGAGCCCGACCAAGGCGCCACCTTCACGCTCTATCTACCGAGCGTCGACGCCGCAGCGGCGCAGGCCGCCGACGCCGAGCCGCTGTCACTCCGCAGCGAGCGCAGCGGCGAGACCATTTTGCTGGTCGAGGACGAGGACCAGGTGCGCGCCGTCATCGCGCGCGTGCTCGAGCGCGCCGGTTACGTCGTGCTGGCCGCGAAATCGGGGCAGGCCGCGCTCACGCTGGTGGCGCAGCATCGCGGCCGCATCGCGCTGCTTCTGACCGACGTGGTGATGGCGCAGATGAGCGGCCCCGAGCTGGCCGCGCGCCTGAAGATGACGCTGCCCGAGCTCGCGGTGCTGTGCATGTCCGGCTACACCGACGACGCCGTGTTCCGGCACGGCATCCTGGAAGGCGAGATGGACTTCATTCACAAGCCGCTCACGCCCAACGCGCTGCTCCGCAAGGTGCGTGAGGTGCTCGATCGCCGTCGCAGCACGGCGCCGCCGGACCTCCGCTCGCCCGCCCCGCGCTGACGTCGCCGGCTGGCGCGCGCACAGCTACGTGGAAGCCACGGATTGCTCGGCTCGTTGCTGCGAGTGCAGCGCGTCGCGGATCACCGCGCGCAGGCGCTCGCCCGGCACGGGCTTTTGCAGCACCTTGCCGGAGAAGCGCGAGAGGAACTCGGCCACGGCGGGCACCCTGCTCGCGCCCGTGACGAACACGAAGCGCTCGCTCCAGCTCGCGTCGTTCTCCACGGCGCGGCGATAGACCTCGACGCCGCTGGGCTCTGGCATCAACACATCGGAGACCACCAGCGCCGGCGGGTTGCCGGAGATGATGCGCCGCAGCGCTTGCGCGCCGGACAGCGCGAACTCCACCGCGTAGCCCTCGCGCTGGACCTCCCGGCGAAACGCGGAGAGCGTCCCCATGTCGTCGTCGATGAAGAGCACTGTCGCGTCGAAGATCGCCAGCGTACCGCTGACGCGCGGCGCTGAGCGCTGGCTCTCGAGCCCGAGCTCGGGGAGGTTGCGCCCGCTGCGCCGCGCGCCGCTGGGGCGGCTCATGGCGTCGTCCTCCTCCACGCGCGCGGCCGCTCGCATCTTGCTGCTGCTCTGGCCGCGCTTGAGCCAGGAGTTGACTTGTCGCACGAGCTCGTAAGTGTCTTCCGTCTTCTGGATGTAGCCGTGCGCGCCGCAGGCCCGCACCTTGGCTTCCATGGCGTCCGTGGACAGCGCGGAGTGCAACAGCACGATGGTCTCGCTGTTGGGCTGCGCTTTGCCGAACAGCTTCGCGATGGTGTCGCCGGCTACGAACGGCATGTTGATGTCGAGCAGCACGAGATCCGGTCGCTCCTGCAAGATCAGCGCGACACAGCCCGTCGAGCGCGAGTGCGTGACGACGCGAAAGCCGGCGTTCTCCAGCGTCGCTCGGGTGATGGCGAGCACACGCTGACTGCTGTCGATGACGATAATGGTCGGCTGGCGCGAACTGGACATATTTTCCCGACGCCTCCTCTTTCGGCGCCGACCCTTTGGGCTCCCTCACCCCATACGAGTCAGCGTCGAGAGCATTAAGGCCTCGCCAGCTCGTCGGCGCCGCTCACGAGGATCATTTCAGCTCAGCTGAAGCCGCGCGCGGTCACGCGCTGGCGGAGCTCGCCTACCGCCGCAGCATCAAGAACACGATCACGCCGGTGATGGAGACGTAGAGCCAGATCGGCAAAAATACGCGGTTGAGCCGCTTGTGTCGCGCGAAGGCGCCGGTGAACGCGAAGTAAAAGGAGGTCAGCGCGAGCGGCACCACCGAGAGCGACAGCAGGATGTGGCTGATCAGGATCGCGAAATAGAAGGTGCGTATCGCACCCACCCCGGTGAACTTCGTGTCGCCGTGCACGAAGTGATAGCTCAGGTAGCCCACAAGGAAGAGTGACGAGAGCACGAACGCGCTCACCATCGAGAAGCGATGCGCCGCCACGTTGCGACGGCGAATGGCGGCGTAACCCACCAGCAAGGACGTCGCGCTGAGCGCGTTCAGTAGGGCGTTGACCGCCGGCAAAAAGCTGAGATCGAGCGCGCCATGCTCGCTCCGCGGGCGCAGTAAAATGAACGCGATCACGCCGACGGCGAGCGTCGACACCGCGGCGTTGAAGACGAAGAACGTGCGATCCGCGCGCGACGCGGGAGCTTGCATGCGCGCTGCTTAGCACTGCTCGCGGTGATTCAACGCGCAGCGAGGAGGCGTCAGCGGCTGTCGCGTTTCGTAGCTCCAGCGACTCGCCGCCCGTCGGCGAATTACAATGGCAACGTAGCTGTGCCCACCGGCCGCAATCGGGCTTGACGCCGCTGCGCGATGGATTCATGACCTACCAGTCACTGACCCATTGGTCACTTTTCGTCGATTTTATAACAATTTCAATCAGTTATGGCTCGTTCAGGAGATCCCCTCGCCCGCGGCCGGCTCGTCGAAGCCGCTGCGGAGGTGTTCGCGGAGAACGGGCTGGACCGCTCCAAAGTCGCCGAGATCGCGCTGCGCGCAGGTCTCTCGAAGGGCGCCTTCTATCTTCATTTCGAGAGCAAAGACGAGGCCTTTCGCGAGGTCGTACAGGCCGTGCTGAGCCACCTCGAGCGGTTCCTGAGTGAGGACGCCTGCGGACTCCTGCGCGAGCGTCGCCCGAGCGCCGCGCAGGTGCTGGACACCTGGTTGCAAGTCGACCAGCGCATTTTCGAGTACGTATGGGATAATCGCGCGCTGGTGCGCTTAACGCTCGAGGGTGGAGGCTCTGCCGACTACCGCCACCTCGTCGATCATTTTGCGGAGCGCGTGCAGAAACACATTCACGAGATGCTGCGTATGGGTGTGGACGCGGGGATGTATCGCTCCGGACTAAATTTCGAAGCCACGGCGGCCTTCATCGCGGGTGGCTATGATCGCTGCGCCCGACAGTTGGTCCGGCACAGCGTGAAGCCCGATATCGGGCAAATCGTGCGCGAGCTGCAGGAGCTCGTGATTTTGGGCGTGGGCTCCCCGGGATTGATCGAATGCCTCGAGCGATTGCGGCGTTCACGGCGAGCTCCGGGAACAAATCCCGATCCGGGATGATCGAAGAGCGCCTCCTGAGGGGGACGAGTCAGTGACAAGCAGGAAGGACAGCATGGAAACCAGCAGCGAGCCCGAGCTTCATTTGAAGGCACCAGCACGCACGTCGCGGCCCGCGGCGGCGCCCGGACGCAAGAAGATGCCGCTCATCGGTACGGTAGTGGGAATCGCGGCGGTGGTGGGACTCGTCGGCTGGACGGTCACGCGGGTAACAGCGGCAAATCAAGCGCGTGAAGCCATGGAGCAAAAGCGCGAGGAGGAAAGCAAGCGCGCGGCCGCCGTGGCTGCGGCGCCGCAACCTGCACGCTGGGTGCTCGGCAAGGCGGAGACTTGGCAACCGGTGGTGGAGTTCGAAGGCACCGTGGCCGCGGCGCAATCGGCCGAGCTCGGGTTCAAGGCCGGCGGTCGGCTCGGCAAGGTGCGCGTCAAGCTCGGCGACGTGGTGAAGGCCGGCGCGCTGCTCGCGACGCTGGACGCCAACGAAGCCGCCGCGCAGCTGCGGGCCGCCACGGCGCAGGCCGCCGCGGCCAAGGCTCAGCTGGAGCTCGCCACGGACTCCGAGCGACGCACGCAGCAGATGGTGCAGAGCGGCTCGGTGCCGGAGGCGCGCGGCGTGGAGAGCGTGCAGCAGAAGGCGCTGGCCCAAGCGCAGCTCGAAGCGGCGCGCGCACAAATCGGGCTCGCGCAGGTGAGCCTCGCGAACCACAGCTTGGTCGCGCCGTTCGCCGGCACGATCACCAAAGCTCCCGACGCGGTCGGCGCGGTGGTTGCGCCCGGCACGCCGCTGTTCTCGATCGCCGATCTGCGCACGCTGAAGCTGAAGGGCACCGTCTCGGAGCAGGACGCGAATTTGCTCGCCGTGGGCACTCCGGTCGAAGTGCAGAGCGAGCGCGGCACCGTGAAGGGCAAGATCACCGTCATCATCGGCGTGATGGACGCCAGCACGCGGCGCGTGCCGGTCGAAGCGTCGCTCGACAACGAGGGCGGCGCCACGCTGCGCGCCGGCAGCTTCGTGCGAGCGCGCGCCCAGGGCGGAGAGCCGCTGCAAGTGCTGCGGCTGCCGCACGAGGTGCTGCGCCCCGGTTCACAAGACGAAATCTTCATCGAGCGCGGCGGCGTCTTGGAGAGCCGTCGCGTCGTGTTCGCGGTCGCGCAGGACGGCGCGCTCTTGGTGCGCCAGGGCCTGCAAGCCGCTGAGCACGTCATCCTCAGCCCCAAGGCAGAGGCCAAGACTGGCGACAAGGTCGCGGCGCAGCCGGCGGAGAAGGCACCGTGAATCTGTCCGCGATCGCGATCCGCCGCCCCGTCTTCACGGTGATGGTGACGCTCGCCATCTTCGTGCTGGGCGTCGTCGGGTTCAAAGAGCTCGGCACCGATCTGTTCCCCGACGTGACGTTCCCGGCCGTGGTCGTCACCGTGCCCTACCCCGGCGCGAGCCCGTCGGAGGTCGAGAACCTCGTCACCAAGCCGCTGGAGGACAACGTCGTCAGCCTGAACGGCATCGATCGCGTGCGCTCGTTCTCACGCGAGGGCTCGTCGATGGTGTTCGTGATGTTCAACCTCGGCACGAACATCGACGAAGCCGCGACGGAGGTGCGCGAACGTGTCTCGATCGCCAAGGCCAAGTTCCCGACCGACGTGAAGGAGCCGAGCATCTCGCGCTTCGACGTCTCGGCGGCGCCGGTCTTGACGTACACGCTGAGCGGGCCCGGCTCGTTGTCGCAGCTGCGCAAGTTCGCCGAGGACGAGATCCGCCCGAAGCTGGAGCAGGTCTCCGGCGTCGCGGCCGTGGACATCAACGGCGGCGCCACGCGCGAGATCCGCGTCGCGCTCGATCGCGCCAAGGTGGACGCCCTGGGCTTGAGCCCGGGCGCCATCGTGCAGCGCCTGCGCGCGGAGAACCTCAACGTGCCGGCGGGGCATTTCTCGGAGGGTGACCGCGAAGTCAGCGTGCGCACGGTGGGCGAGTTCACGAACGTCGAGCAGGTGCGCGACACCATCGTGGCCACCGCCGCGGACGGCTCCGCGGTGCGCCTGCGCGACGTCGCCAACGTGGAAGACGGCTTCGCCGACATGCGCACCCGCGTGCTCGTCAACGGCGAGGAGGCGGTGACGCTCGAGATCCGCAAGCAATCCGGGCGCAACACCGTGGAGATCGCGCACGCCGCGAAGGAGCGCATGGCGGCGCTCGCGAAGACCTTCCCGAAGGGCATGTCGACCTCCCTGATCATCGATCAGGCGCACATGATCGAGCTGCAGGTTCATCAGGTGGAGCACGACATCATGTTCGGCGCCGCCATGGCCGTGCTGGTCATCTTGATCTTCATGTTGGACCTGCGCTCCACGTTGATCAGCGCCATCGCGCTGCCCACCAGCGTGATCGGCACGTTCTTCGTGATGTACCTGCTCGGCTACACGCTGAACATGATGAGCCTGCTCGGCCTCTCGCTGGCCATCGGCCTCTTGATCGACGACGCGGTGGTGGTGCGCGAGAACATCTTCAAGCACCTGGAGAGCGGCAAGGAGCCGCGCCAAGCCGCCCTCGACGGCACCAAGGAGGTCGCGCTCGCGGTGTTCGCGACCACGCTCACGATCCTGGCCGTGTTCATGCCCATCTCCTTCGTGAAGGGCATCGTCGGCCAGTTCTTCCGTCAGTTCGGCATCACGATCTCGTCGGCGGTGGTGCTCTCGCTGTTCGTCGCGTTCACGCTGGACCCCATGCTGTCCTCGCGCTTCTCGAAATCGCTGAGCGCGAAGCGGAACACCTTCGATTGGCTCAAGCGGCCGTTCGAGTGGGCCTTCTCTCAGCTGGAGCAGACGTACGCCGCGATGCTGGAGTGGTCGCTGCGCCACAAGCTCATCATCGGCGCGCTGGCCATCGGCAGCCTGTTCTTCATGGGCTACATCAGCAAGCTGGTCGGCTCGGAGTTCGTCAACGCCGAGGACCGCGCGCAGTTCGTGGTCGAGGCCGAGCTCCCGGCCGGCACCTCGCTGGAGGAGACCGAGCGCTGGGCGGCGGTCGCCGACGCAGAGATGCTGAAGCACCCCCAGTTCAAGACCGTGTTCGCGACGGTCGGCCCGGGCGAAGAGATCAACAAGATCAAGTGGCGCATCGTCGCGACGCCGAAGACCGCGCGCAAGGAGTCCCTCGCCGAGCTGAAGGAGGTGGGCCGCGCCGCGGCGGCGCTGCTGCCTGGCGCCAAGATCGCCGTAACGGATCCGCCCTTCGTCGAGGGCGCGATGACCGAAGCGCCGATCATGATCAACGTGCGCGGCAGTGAGTTCCCGGACATCGAGAAGACGGCGCGAGACATTGAGTCGATCTTGAAGAGCACGCCGGGGGTCGCTGACATCCAGGTGCGCTACTCGCCGGGACGGCCGGAGCTCGCGGTGCAGCTGGATCGCCAGCGCGCCGCCGACCGCGGCCTCAGCTTGAGCGAGGTCGCGCTGGCGCTGCGCACGGCCATCGAAGGCGAAGAGAGCGGCAACCTTCGCCAAGGCAAGGACGAGGTCCCGATCAAGGTGCGCCTCGACGAGTCGTACCGCACGGATCCGCGCGCGCTCGCGAACCTCACCCTGCAGACGCGCAAGGGCCCCATCAAGCTGGGGGACGTCTCCAACTTCGAGCGCTCGTCGGGACCGCAGGTCATCGAGCGTGAGAATCGAAATCGTCAAATCACGATTTGGGCGACGCCGCTCGGGCGCGCCCTGGGTGACGTGGCCAAGGAGTTTCAGCCGCGCATCGACGCGCTCAAGCTCGCGCCAGGGATGTCCATCGCCTACGACGGCCAGCTGCGCCTGATGAACGAGAACAACCAGAACATGGCGCTCGCGCTGATGCTGGGCGTGGTGTTCATCTACATCGTGCTGGCCTCACAGTTCGAGAGCTTCATTCACCCATTCACGATCATGGTGACGTTGCCGCTCGCGCTGGTGGGCGGCGTATTGGCGCTGTTCCTCACCGGGAACACCATGGCCATGGGCGCGCTGATCGGCATCGTGCTGCTGATGGGCCTCGTCACTAAGAACGCCATTTTGCTGGTCGATCGTGCGATCGTGCGGGTGCGCGACCTGGGCGAGCCGCCGCTGCAAGCCATCTTGGAGGCGGGGCCAGAGCGCTTGCGGCCGATCTTGATGACCAGCGCCGCGATGGTGCTGGGCATGCTGCCCACGGCCATCGGCAAGGGCGAAGGCAGTGAGTTCCGCGCGCCCATGGCCATCGCGGTGATCGGCGGCGTGATTAGCTCGACGCTGCTGTCGCTGATCGTGGTACCCGTCGTGTATCTCAGCATCGAGAACCTGAAGAGCCGCCTCCGCCGCCGCCCGCCTGAGCCACGCGCGGCCACGGACGACGTGGAGCTCGCTCGCGGCGAGCCGGACCGGCTGCTGCCCTCGGCGGTAATGAGCAAGACCTCTTCTTAAGACAATGAGCGGCCCAGCGGGCCGAGCTCAGCGGGAGATCGCATCATGTTTCGACGCTTCGAGTCGCCACTGCCGTGGTCCATCTTGTTTTGGTGTGGCTTTGCCAGCGCACAAGCTCCGACGCGTCCGGCGCCGGTTCCGGAGACGCCCGCGCCAGCTGCAACGCCGCCCGCGGCGCCCGCGCCCGCCGCGCCCGCGCCAACGCGCCCCAACCTGATCCCCGCGCCGGGACAGGGTGGGACGGGTCCCGAGGCGCCAGTCAGCCCGGTCACGCTCTCGCTCGAAGCGCGCCTTCGCCAAATGGAGACCGGCAACGGCTTGACCGCGGACCAAGTCGCGGCGCGCGCGCTGCAGAAGAGCGCGCGCATCGAGGCCAAGCGGCGCAGCTTGGAGGCGGCGGAGGCCAGCGTGCGCCAGAGCCGCGCGCAGTTCGTGCCGGATCTGACCTTACAAGCGAAGTACACGCGCCTGTCCAAGGTGGATCCGCCGAACCTCGGGTTCGGCGGAGAGGGCGGCGGGCTCGTCGTCAGCCAGGACGGCACCACGCGCCAGGTGGCGCCGAACGAGCCGCTGTTCGTGACGCCGATCCCCTCGTTCACCTTCCCCGTGCTGGTCAATAACTACAGCCTGGAAGCGCGCCTGACGGTGCCGCTGTCGGACTACGTGCTGCGCATGAGTCACACGGTCGATGCCAGCAAGCGCTCGCGTCGCGCCGCGGAGCTCGACGAGCAAGCGACGCGGCTCGCGGTCGCGCGCGACGCGCGCGTCGCTTACTACCAATGGGTCGGCGCGCAGGGCCGCGCGTACGTGGCGCTACAGGGCGTGGAGCAGACGCGCGGACATTTGACCGACGCGCGCAACGCCTTCCAAGCCGGTTTGATGTCGAAGGCGGACGTGCTGGGCGCGGAGAGCGCGCTGAAGAGCGCCGAGCTGTTCGCCGAGCGCAGCAAGAACGCGGTGAACATCGCCGCTGAGCAGCTGCGCACGCTGATGCAGGATCCGAGCACGGCTCACTACGAGGTGGGCGAGAACATCCTCGTCGATTTGCCGCCCATCGCCGGCATCGAGCAGACGGACGCCGCGTATCAAGAGGCCCTCTCCAAGCGCCTCGAGCTGCGCCAGCTGGAGCAGAGCGAGGCCTCGTTGCGAGCGCAAGCCACCGCGACGCGGCGCGCCGGCTATCCGCGCCTCGACGCCAGCGCGGGCGCGCAGTACGCGAACCCGAACCAGCGCTACTTCCCGCAAGAGCAGATCTGGCACGGCACGTGGGACGCCGGCGTCGTGTTGAGCTGGAAACCCAGCGGGCTGTTCGGCAGCGAAGCGGGCGCCAGCGCGCTGGAGGCCCGCGCCGCGGAGCTCAGCGCACAGCGCGCGCAGCTGCGCGACGGCGTGCGGCTCGAGGTCACGCAAGCCATCAGCGCCGCGCAGGAAGCGGTCTTCGCGCTGGCCACCTCGCGGCAGGGCTTGGCGGCCGCCGAAGAGAGCTACCGCGTGCGGCGCGAGCTGTTTCGCGCGGGGCGGGCCACGCTGGTGGAGGTGAGCGACGCGGAGACGGCGCTCACGCGCGCGCGCCTCGAGGTCGTCAACGCGCACGTCGACGTGCGCATCACGCGCGTCCAGCTCGAGCACGCGCTCGGGCGCGACGCCAAGAACGTCGCGCTGAGCTCGAACGACTAGCGCCTGGCTGCGCGCTTCACGCCGCGTGCCGGGCCAAGTAACGCAGCCCTGAAGCGATGGGTTGCCGGCGCTCGAACCTGAGCTCGAGCGCCTCGAGCTCCGCGAACAGCTTGTGCGTCAGCTCACCGCGCTGGCCCTGCTTCAAGAGGCTCTCCAGCACGTTCCAGCGCAGCAGCCACTCTTCGGGGTAATCGCGGTCGAGCGCGGCGAGCACGCGCGCGAACTCCTCCGCGCCGGCCTCGCCGCCTGCGCGGTGCGCGTGCATGGCCTGTTGGTAAATCTCCTGCAGCCGCCGCTCGCTCTCGGAGTTGCGGCGCGGCTTGGGCACGCGCACCTTGGAGAATTGCGTGTCGCCGTAGTAGGCGCCGTCCACCGCGTGCGGCCGCGCGCGCACGGCGTCGCCCGCGGCGCACAGCACATAGTGAGGCAGGCTCTCGACGGGTCGCCCGGGCACGGCGACGCGCGCGTCGGCGAGCTCCACGTGCAACAGCCGTCCGTCCGGCGCGCGTAGCGCGCGCAGCCACTGGCCGTCCACGCTGGCCCCGCTGCGAAAGCGAAAGCGGTGACGCCCGCCCGCGTCGCGCCGAGCCAGCAACGCGGCGTCCGACGCGGTCCAGAGCTCAGGGATGCCCTCGAGCGGGCCGCACAGCACGAGCTGTCGCGCCGGCCGTGGCAAGGCCAGCTGCTCGGGCAGCATTTTGCCCTGGAACGCGAAGGCCACCGGCCCGTCGAAGCTGAGCCACGCCGGCGCTTCCCAGTCCTCGCCGACGTCGCGCAAGACGCCGGTCACCCACGAGCCGGAGCTGAACTCTACGCTCGCCGTGTCCGCGCTGCGCTGCGCGGCTTTGAGCGCCGCCGCGCCGCCCACGTTCGCGCTCAAGGTCGGCTCGACGCGGTCGAGCAGCTCGTGCAGCGCCTCGAAATCGCGCGCTACGAACAGCTGCGGCTGCGGCTTCGTGACGTCGTACGCGACGTCCATGCAGCGCTCGTCGAGCGGCAGCTTGGCCACCTCCGGCGCGTGACACGCGTGGCTCTCCCACAAGGACGAGAGCAGCCCGGCGCCGTACAGTTTGTACTCCTCGGGGCGTCCGACGAGCCCGTACTCCGCGGTCCACCAATAGAGCCGTGACAGGCGCGCCGCTTCACTCGCCGTGCGCACCGCCGCGAGCGCGGCGCTGAGCTCGCGCTCGGCCGCCTGCACCAGCGCGGCGCTGGCAGCGGGATCTTCCTTGAGCTCGCTCAGCGAGTAGACCGCCTGATACACGCGCTCCTCTTCCGGCACCGTAAACGCGAGGTGCCCCAGCGCGCCGATCCGGCGCAGAAAAGACGCATACAGCGGGTCCGGCAGGATCGGCGCGTGACCGGCGGCCTCATGGATGATGTCCGGCGCGGGCGTGTACACCAGGTGCTCGCGAGTGCGGATATCGGCCGCGATCGGCAGCAGCCCGAGCGCCTGAAACTCCTGAAACGCCCGCGGCGGGATGAAGCCGTCCACGGCCACCGCGGCCCAGCCGAAGCGCCCGAGCTTCTCGTTCATCTCGGCGATGCTCGGGATGCGCTCGACGGAGATGCCCGTCGCCGCCAAGCCGCTCTGATACGCGGGGTGCGCGGTGTGGACCAACCGTGAGTAGGTCTGCAGCAGCACGAAGCGCCATACGGCCTGGTCGACCGCGGTGTACTCGTCGTAGTCCTGCTCTACGACGAAGCAGCGCAGGTGCGCGGGGACCTCCGTCGTTGAATGCTGCATTCCCAAGTCTAGCGCCAGCGCTGCACGCCGGCCAGCGCGCGCGGCGCCGCGCTCGACCTCGCTGAGCGACACCGCTACGCTGTCGCCATGCGACTCGCCACGCTCCGTGACGGCACTCGCGACGGCCAGCTGATCGTCGTCGCCGCAGACGGCTCGCGCTACGCGCCGGCGCACGGCGTTGCACCGAACCTGCAAGCGGCGCTCGACAGCTGGACACAGCGCGAGCCCGCGCTGCGCGAGCTCTCTGAGAAGCTCGAGCGCGACGCCGTCGCCAGCGCGCCGCTCGACCTCGCTGAGCTGCGCGCGCCCTTGCCGCGTGCGTACGAGTTCGTCGACGGCTCGGCGTACTTGAACCACATCGAGCTCGTTCGCAAAGCGCGCGGCGCGGAGCTGCCGCCGAGGCTGCGCAGCGATCCGCTGGTTTATCAAGGTGGCTCGGGCGTGCTGCTCGGCCCGCGGGAGCCGCTGATTTTGCCGCGGCTGGAGTGGGGCCTGGATTTCGAGTCGGAGCTCGCGGTGGTGCTCGGCGACGTGCCGCTCGGCACACCAGCGGCGCAGGCCGACGACAAAGTGCGACTCGTGATGCTGGCCAACGACGTCACCTATCGCAACCTGGTCCCCGGCGAGCTCGGCAAGGGCTTCGGCTTCTTCATCTCCAAACCAGCCACCGCGTTTTCACCCTTCGCCGTCACCCGCGACGAGCTCGGCGCCAGCTACAACGCTGGCCGAGCGCACCTGCGGCTGGTCACCACCTACAACGGCGCCGTCGTCGGAGATTGCGAGACGGGTCCCGAAATGCACTTCTCTTTCGACGAGCTCATCGCGCACATCAGCACCACGCGCGCCTTCACCGCGGGCACGATCCTGGGCAGCGGCACCGTGTCCAACCGCGATCCCGCGCGCGGCGTCTCCTGCTTGGCCGAGCGGCGCATGCGCGAAATCATCGAGCAAGGCGCCGCCCAAACGCCGTTCATGAAACCCGGTGATCGCGTGCGCATCGAAGCGTTCACCGCCGACGGCCGCTCCCCGTTCGGCGCCATCGAGCAGGTCGTCAGCGCCGCTTAGCGCGACCTCGCCGCGCTCTGCGCGGGTTTTGGCTCAATCAGCCCAACGCAGCGCTGCGGCCAGCGCGTCCGCGGTCACGTCGGAGCCGCCCACCCAACGCACGCGGCCGCGACCATCGACCACGAACGTCCGCGGTCGCTCGTCGATCTTGAAATGGCGCGCGATGCTGCCGTCGTTGTCGAGCAGAATCGGAAACTTGAGCTCCAGGCGGCGCGCCATGGCGCGGGCGCCGGCCACGTCGTCGGGCTCGAACACGCCCACCACCACCAGCTCGCGCTCGTCCGCGTAGATCGACTGAGCCGCGCTCAGCACGCTGGCGCAGCCCTCGCATTCGGCGCTGGCGAACGAGACCACCATCTTGTGCCCCTGGTACGCCGCGCTCATCAGCGGGTTGCCGCTCAAGGTGGTGGACTCGAACGCCGGCATCACGTCGCCGAGCAAGTCGCTGCGCTGGCTCTTCGGCGGCGGCGTCGCCGAGCAACCCAATAGGGTTATCAACGCGCCGACCACCACCGCTCTTCCGCTCGCGCTCATGTCGCGGACCATAATCCGGCGCCGCCGGCCGCGACAACGGCCGCGGCCGCGAATTCAGCCATTAACAGCGCGGCGCGCTGCCGCCTAGCAAAAATTGTGTCCCGGCGGCAAGCAGCGAGCGCCTCCACCCTGCGGCAATTCGCACCGGGAAACATGAACGCCACGACCCTGCGCGCGTTGCAAGCGGAAAATGCCGGCTGGATCGCGCGATCACCGGCGCGGAGGGCCTCGTCGCGGTCGAGCGGAGTTGTACTCTTGCGTGATGCCCAAGGCGAACGCCGACTTAGATAAAGACCCACTCTGGTTCAAGGACGCTGTCATCTATCAGCTGCACGTGCGGTCGTTCTGCGACAGCACCGCCGATGGCATCGGCGACTTCCGCGGTCTGGCTCAGAAGCTCGATTACATCCGTGATCTGGGCGTGACCGCGATCTGGTTGTTGCCGTTTTATCCGTCGCCGCTGCGCGACGATGGCTACGAC
Source organism: uncultured Sorangium sp. (assembly GCA_966250485.1). Classification (GTDB taxonomy): domain Bacteria; phylum Myxococcota_A; class Polyangia; order Polyangiales; family Polyangiaceae; genus PMG-095. The sequence continues at coordinate 53,227 of CBINHN010000049.1, forward strand.
ATCGCCGACTACACGGACGTGAACCCCGCGTACGGCACGCTGCACGACTTCAAGTTCTTCCTGAAAGAGGCGCACGCGCGCGGCCTGCGCGTGATCACCGAGCTCGTCATCAACCACACCTCGGATCAACACCCCTGGTTCCAGAAAGCTCGCCGCGCGCCCGCGGGCAGCCGCGCGCGCGACTTCTACGTGTGGAGCGACACGCCCGAGCGCTACAAGGACGCGCGCATCATCTTCAAGGACTTCGAGACCTCGAACTGGACCTGGGATCCGGTCGCCAACGCCTACTACTGGCACCGCTTCTATTCGCACCAGCCCGATTTGAACTTCAACAGCCCGGACGTGCGCCGGGCGCTGCTCAGGGTCATGGATTTTTGGCTCGGGCTCGGCGTCGACGGCTTCCGGCTCGACGCGGTGCCGTACCTGCACGAGCGCGAAGGCACCACCTGCGAGAACCTGGCCGAGACGCACGCAGAGCTGCGCGCGCTGCGCGAGCACGTGGACACCAAGTACGGCGACCGCATGCTGCTCGCCGAGGCCAATCAATGGCCGGAGGACGCCGCGGCGTACTTCGGGAACGGCGACGAGTGCCACATGGCCTTCCACTTCCCGCTGATGCCGCGCATGTTCATGGCGCTGCGCATGGAAGATCGCTATCCCATCATCGACATCCTGCGCCAGACGCCGAACATCCCGCAGAACTGTCAGTGGGCGGTGTTCCTGCGCAACCACGACGAGCTGACGCTCGAAATGGTCACCGATGAAGAGCGCGACTACATGTACCGCATGTACGCCAAGGATCGCCAGGCGCGCATCAACCTCGGCATCCGTCGGCGCCTGGCGCCGCTGCTCGGCAACGATCGCCGGCGCATCGAGCTGATGAACGGCCTGTTGATGTCGCTGCCCGGAACGCCGGTGATCTACTACGGCGACGAGATCGGCATGGGCGACAACAT
>CBINHN010000050.1:0-52427 GCA_966250485.1 uncultured Sorangium sp.
CTAAGCCCGTCAGCGCGGCGTGACGCCGCCGAACTCGTCCGTGCTCGTCTTGATGCCCTGTGGCAGAGCGCTGGGCGGCGGCGCGGCGGACGCCGGGGGCGCGGGCTTCTCGTCGATGCGCGCGGCGAGCGCGGCGGGCGGTGCCGTGAAGCGCTTCGCCGGCTCAGCGTCGATGCTCGCCGGGTTCAGCCCGCTCGCCGTCACGGTCACGGTGGTGAGCTCGTGGCGCGCGCGGCAGCCGCTCAGCTTCACGACGTGCTCACTGCCGACCGCGCCTTCGATGCGCACGCTGCCGTTGCTGATCTTGGCGGGCGCGCCGTCCAGCGCCGCTCGGCAACCCTTCGGCACTGGCAGCGCGAAGCTGCGCGTCTCCACGGGAGCGACCAAGACGCTGGCCGAGGGCACGATGGTCGGCGCTGCGGCCGCGGCGCGCGGCGGGGGCAGCGCCGATGGCTGCGCGCTCGGCGTGGGGGCGGCCTGGTTCGGTTGCAGCGTGAACACCAGCGCGAGCGCGACCGCGAGCAGCGCGGCGCTCAGCGCCAGCGCGCGGCCGAGACGTGAGCGATCAGCCGTGGACGGGGAGGGGCTCGTGCTGCCCACGACCGGGCCGGAGCCGGAGAGTTGAGTTTGATCTTCCTGCCGCAGCGAGACGGGAGCGATGCTGGCGGCCGGAATCGTGATGGCGTCCGGGCTGCGCGCCGGCACGCGCACCAGCGGCGTATCGACCTCGGGAGCCGGGAGCTCGGGGGTGAGAATCTCCACGCGCTGCGCTTCGGGAGCCGGGAGCTCGGGCGTGAGAATTTCCACGCGATCCGCGCCGGCCGGACCGCGCGCGGTGCGATGCGGCGAGGGCGGGCTCGGCTGCAGCACCACCAACCGCGGCGAGACCTGGGTGCGGTCGCTGGCGCTGACCCCGACGACGTCCACTTCGCGCAGCTCGGTGTCGCCCAACAAGAGTTGCCCGATGGCGTCGCGCAGCTGACCCGCGTGGGCGAAGCGGTGCGCGCGGTCACGGGCCAGCGCTCGCGCCACGATCGCGGCGAGCCCGGGAGGCACCCAGGGCGCGACGTCCTGGAGGTGGCGCGGGTCGGCGTTCAGGATCGACGACATCAGCTCGCCCATGGAGCCGCGCTCCTGGAACGGCATGTCGCAGGTCAAGCACTCGAACAGCACCACGCCGAGCGACCAGACGTCGCTGCTGGCGTCCACCGAGGACGCGCCGCGCACTTGCTCGGGTGACATGTAGAGCGGCGTGCCGAGCAGGCTGCCCGTCTGAGTCAGCCCCTGCTGCGCGAGAGGATCGTCGGCGCGCACCTTGGCGATGCCGAAGTCGAGGAGCTTGACGCACACGTGACCCGAGTCCCGGCTGGAGAGGAACAGGTTCGCGGGCTTGATGTCACGGTGCAAAATGCCGCTGTCATGGGCCTTTGCCAGGCCGGTCGCGGCTTGCAAAATGAGCTTCGCCGCCGCGCGGGGCTCGAGCGGACCGGTGCGCTGCAGCGTGGCCTTGAGGTCCTCGCCGCGCAAAAATTCCATGATGATGTACGGGCGCCCGGTGTCGTTGTCGACGCCCGAGTCGAACGTGTGAACGATGTGGTCGCTCTCCAAGATCGAGCTCGCGCGCGCCTCCAAAAAGAAGCGCTGCACCACATCCGGATGTTGATCGATGCCCGGAACCGTGAGGAGCTTGATCGCGCAGCGCTTGAGCGTCGCCGTGTTGCGGCACTCGTAGACGGCGCCCATGCCCCCCTCCGCCACAAGGCGCACGAGCTCGTACTTGCCCGCGACTAGCTTGGGGCCAGACGGTTGAACCACCCTATAAGTATAGGCGAGCGGCACCGCGCCCGGTCAATGTGGGTATTTTCTAAGCTTGGTTTTCGATGCCGGCCGAGCTCAAGGGCTCGGCGCACTGGCGCTCTCGGACGGCGCTGCGGCTGCGCTGGCCGCGCCGTCGGGGAGTCCGCCGGGGCCAGCCGGCGCCCCTTGCCGCACCGGAATGGCGAGCTTGCCCTCGTTCTGCATCGCGAGCACGGCCACGGCCTTGTCGAAGAAAGCGCGTAGGAACGGCACCTCGCGCGGCGGATCGGTGATCAGTCCGCAAAGCTCGATGCGCCGGATCGTCGCCACGACTTCGAGCGCGCGTGTTTCACCCTCTGTGGAAAGCACGCTCAGCGCTGCGTCGCGCATGCGGGCGGCGACCAGCGCGCGCCGCTCCGGCCCGAAATAACGATCGGTGGCGGCTTCGACAGCGTCGCCGATCAGCGCTTGCATTTGCTCTGGCGGAGGCTCGCTGCCGGGCTGCAAGTGCTCGCCTACGGCGCTGAGCATTTCGTCGACGGCGCCGCGATCGGGCAGCCAGGCGCGGAACTCGCGCAGCGAGTGCAGCGCAGCCGAGCCCTTGGCCAGCTCCTTCGCGTCATCATCCGCGATTTCCAGGCCTTCGCCGGAGAGCGGGTGGGGCACCTCTTCGGCCGGCAGTGGCGCGAGGAGCTCTTCCGCGCGCGTCATCCCGAGCGGCTCTGGGCGTCCGGCGCGCTTGCCGAGCTCGCGCGCCGCGGCCACGCGCTGACGGGCGTACTCGACCGGAATCCGCACGGCCTGAGCGCCGGAGCCGCTGGCGCGCTTGAGCGAGTCCTTCAGCGCGCTGCCGCTCAGCTCACCGACGTTGACCTGGAGCAGACCGAACGCGTCATGAACCTGGAAAAAGCCGCTCTGAGCGCGGGTCGTCGGCGAGCGTGACGCGATCACGACGAGGGCCGTGCCCGACGAATCCGGCGCGACCAGCCAGGCTTCGACGGTCGTCTCCTGATCGCGCTGGCTGGCGGAGAGCGACGCGACGCGCGGCTGTTGCTCGACTTTGATGCCGCGCGAGCGCAGCACGTTGAGCCCACGACGCGCGGCCTTGCGCGCTGCGCCAGCGCCGCCCTCAGCCACGACCGCGACAGCCGCGGCGTTGCCGGCGCGCACCCAGGCGTCCACGAGCTCGCTGGCGCGCTCGCCGGCTTCGGCGACGACCGCGAGCGCGCTGCTCGCGTCAGCGCTGAGCCACTTGGCAGCCAGGGTCTCGGACGTTTTTTCGAGCTTGGTTTTGTCGGACATCAAGGGCTCCACAAAGGCTCAGCGCGCCAGCATGGCGATGGCATCCACTTCCACGCGAACGCCGCGCGGCAGGCCGGCCACGGCGACGGTGGCGCGCGCCGGAGGTTCATCGGGGAAGTAGGTTGTGTAAACGGCGTTGAAGATTGGATACTCGCGCATGTCGGCGAGGTAAGCGGTGACTTTGACGACGTCACTCCGAGTGGCGCCGCCGGCTTCCAACACGCTCATCAGGTTGTCCAGCACGCGCCGCGTCTCGGCCTCGATGCCGCCCGGGACCAGCTCGCCGGTGGCAGGATCGAGCGCGATTTGTCCGGAGAGAAACAAAAAATCGCCGGCGCGCACGGCTTGCGAATAGGCGGCGACGGGCGCGGGAGCCTTGTCGGAGCGGACGACGGTTTTGGGCATGGGGGCGGCGAGCCTAATCCATGGAGCGTCGGCCGTCGATGGCGCGGCCGAGCGTCACCTGGTCGGCAAATTCCAGGTCGCCTCCGTGTGGAATCCCGCTCGCGATGCGCGTCACGCGCACGCCGTGACCGGCGAGCTCGCGCGACAGCAAGAGCGCCGTCGCCTCCCCGTCGACGGAGGGCGGAGTGGCGAGGATCACCTCCTTTACCGAGTCTTCGCTCACGCGCGCCATCAAGCGGGCGAGCGGCAGCTCATCCGGTCCTACGCCGTCGAGCGGCGAAAGCAGGCGGCCGAGCACGAAGTAGCGGCCGCGCATGGCGCCGCTGCGCTCCAGGGCGAGCAGATCCTGGACGCGGTGCACGATGCAGAGCAGCTGCGGATCGCGCTTGCGATCACGACAGATCCCACACAGCGCGTGCCCGTCGACGATGTCCGCCAAGTTGTTGCAGCGCTCGCAGGGTCGGATCTGACTCGCCAGCGCGGCGAGCTCAGCTGCGAGCTCCGCGGCGGTCCCGTGGGGATCAGCCGCCAAAAATAGAGCGAAGCGCTGCGCGGTCTTCTCTCCGACGCCGGGCAGCCGGGAGAACAGCTCGATCACACGGCGGAGTCGGTCCGGCAGCATCGCAGTCGCAGGTCAGGATGACGCGTCAGTTCACCTTGGCAAGCTTCAGATCTTTGAGGCGCGCGCCCAGCACCTCGATGGCCTCGGCGATGCGCGGATGCGCGCGGGCCTTCTCGTACGCTTCACGGGTGCGACGCTCGCGCGCTTCGGCTTCCAAATGGCTCAGCGTCTTTTTGCCCGCGGCGCGCGCGGAGTCGTGCTCGTGCTTGACGCGGCGGGGCGAGCGCAGCACCGCGCTGGCCGCTTGCTCCACGATGCTGGTGCACTCCGGGGTCGCGACCAGCGGCCCAAAGACGCTGCCCGGCGCCCAGCCGAGCACGAGCTCCGTCGGCGTTAGCTCGAGCAGCACGGCGTGCTCCAGCTTGGCCGCGAGCTCCGCGCGGCTCACCGCCACGCGCGCGACGATGGCGCGCAGCACCTCTTCCAGATCTTGCGTCGGCGGCGGCTCGGGGGCGAGCTCTCTGGCGGTCGCGGCCGGCGTCGCGCGACCTCGCGGCGGCCCATAGGAGTCCGGCGCTGGAGGTCTCGAATCGAAACCTCGTGGAGGCTCCTTGCGCTCATCGGCGCTATCGGGTCGCGGGCTCGGCGCCGAGCGCGGCTCGCGCGGGCGCGGGCTGGTGACGGGGCCGCTCGCGGCGCTGTTCGCGGGCGGCGCCGGTGGACGCGCGGGCGGCGCAGCGCCGCGCTGAGCTGCGGAGGGATTGCTGAGGCGCCGCTCGATCTGCCCGAGCCGCTGCACCAAGGCGTCGATCGGTACCAGCGGCGGACGGCGCGCGAGCCGTACCAACAACATCTCGAGCGCCGAGCGCGCGGTGCCGCTGCGCACGACCTCATCGAAGCCCTGCGCGAAGCCTTGGTGCAGGCGCAGCAGATCATCGGAGTCCGCGCCCGCTGCCAGCCGCACCACCGCGTCCGCCTCTTCCGCCGGCAAATCCAGCAATTTCCCCGGCTCGGCGCAGACCTTGCCGATCACCAGGTCGCGCAGCATCGCTAGCAGATCACGCGCGACGTGGGGGATGTCGTTGCCGGCGTTGGCGAGCTCACTGACGATGCGCACGCATTCACCCGCGTTGCCGCGCACGAGCTCCGTCGCCAGCTGAAACAGCACGGCGTGGCTGGCGACTCCCAGCACTCTCGCCACGTCATCGCCGCGCAGATCCCCGCCGCCCCAGGCGATGAGCTGGTCGAGCAGGCTCATCGCGTCGCGCATGCTGCCCGCGGCCTCCCGCGCGACGATGGAGATCGCCGCGTCGTCGGCGGAGATGCCCTCTTGCCCGAGCACGTAGCGCAGGCGCTCGGCGATCACCTGCGCCGGGATCAGCTTGAAATCGAAGCGCTGCACGCGCGACAAGATGGTGACGGGGACTTTGTGCACCTCCGTCGTCGCGAAGATGAACTTGATGTGCGGCGGCGGCTCCTCCAGCGTCTTCAGGAAGGCATTCCACGCGCTCTGCGACAGCATGTGGACTTCATCGACGATGAAGATCTTGAAGCGATCCCGCGACGGGCGATAGGGGATGCTGTCTTGCAGCTTCCGCACCTCGTCGACGCCGTTGTAGCTGGCGCCGTCGATCTCGCGCACGTCGACGTCCGCGCCCTGCGCGATCTCGAGACACGCCGCGCATTTCAGGCACGGCGTCACCGTCGGGCCGGGATCCGCGCCCGGCGCCGTCGTCTCGGGATCGCCCAGGCAGTTCAGCGCCTTGGCCAGGATGCGCGCGCTCGTCGTCTTGCCGACGCCGCGGACGCCGGTGAACAAGAAGGCGTGCGCCACGCGCCCGCTCTTGATGGCGTTGCCCAGCGTGCGCGCGACGTGCTCTTGACCCACCAAGTCCTCGAACCGCATGGGTCGCCATTTGCGGGCTAGGACCAGGTAGCTCATCGGTGCCTTCAGCTAGCAGATCGGCCGCGGTGCCGAAAGCTGCTTCGACCCGAGTCGCCAATCGGCGCGGCTCGCGGTAATGTCGGCCGCGATGCGCCGCGTGTGGCTCCTCTCGCTCGTGGTCGGCTGCGCGGCCCCCAGGCCCGACCCCGCTCGCGCGGCGCTCCCGGCGCCCGCCACGAGCCCCGCGCGGCCCGCGCCTGCGCAGCGCGCGGCCAAGCGCGCGAGCTCCATCACCTTCACGCCGCGCGCGCTGCCGACCGACGGCGTCTCGGCGCCGAGCATCGAGATCGACGAGCCGTCGTTCGGAGACGTCCTCGACCCGCAATTTGCGGCCAGCCAAGCCGTGCGCGTGCGCGCTGAGGGCGCGGCGCTCGCCGCGCCCGGCGCGGTGTTGCTGGTCTCATTGGACGGCCGCCACGCGCGTCCCGTCGCGCCGGAGCAGAAGCTCACGCTCGCGGATTTACTCGCGGATCAAGAAGAGCTCTCGCCGGGCGCACATCTGCTCTACGCGGTCGCGGTGGACGGCACGGGACGCGCCTTGCTGCGCGGCGCCGGCGCGAAATCGGGCCTCGTCGTCAGCGGCTTTTACGTGGGCGCGCGCAGCTCCGACGCCTTGAATCCCAGCTTTCCGAGCCTGTTTTGCCTGGCTCCCGCGGGCACCTTCTATTTGAAGGCTGGAGAGCCCGTGCCCTTTCAGGTGCTCGCGGTGGGCGCGCAGCCGCAGCGGCTGCCGCTGCGCGTCGTCGGTCCGAGCGGCGAGCTGGAGACCGAGGTCGATGCTGGGCGCGTCTATGATCTCCGCGGATTGGCCTTCGGTGACAGCCGTATCAGCGTGGGACACGAGCCTGGGCCGCGCGCCGAATGCGTCGTCACCGTGAACCCGCGCCGTGAGGCCGGGCCCCCATGACCACCGGATTCTTGGTCGGCGTGCTCGCGGCGTGGTCGGCCGCCCACCTCGGCCTCGCGCTGTTCTTCATGCTGGCGCACCTGATTGGGCGGCGTGAGCGCGAGTACCTGCTGTTCGGTTTCTTGTGCGTCGCCTTCGCCGTGCTGACGGCCGGCACGGCGCTGGATTTCTCCGCGGGCTCGCTGGCGCGGCGCTACCTCGCCGATCAAATCACCCACACCGGCGGTGTGCTGGCGGCGGCGATCAACCTGCATTTCGCCGTCTCCTTCGCGCGCCCGGGCCGCCGCTATCACATGAGCGCCGTCTACTGGGTCGCGCTGGCGTTCTCGGCCGCGACCTGGTTTGGCCTGCTCTGGGTGCCGGGCTCGCATCACGTCGTTCGTTCGCAAGCGCTCGGCATGGTCATCAACCACGCCGTCGCGCGCTCCACCCCGCTGGGGCTGCTCTATTACTTGGCCGTGGGCGTGGCCATCGCGTGGGCCGTGGTGGTGCTATTTCAGGCCTATCGCGCCGGGCGGCGCGAAATCCTGCCGGCGCTGATCGCGCTCGGCCTGGTGGCGCTCGCCACCGTCAACGATCTCACGCTGGACACCGGCCTGGTGCGTGACACGTCCGTGCTGCTCCCGCACTGCTTCATGCTGTACGCCTTCGGCACCGCGGGCACGCTGCTGATCCGCTATCGAGTGGCCGCGGGCGAGCTCGAGCTCACGGCCTCGAGTCTGCGTCAGCGCACCGAAGAGCTGCGCCACTCGTACGCCGAGCTCGCGCAGGTGCAGAGCGAGCTCGTCACCAAGAAACAGCTCGCGGCCGTGGGCGAGCTGGCGGCGGCCATCGCCCACGAGGTGCGAAATCCGCTCACCATCATCGTGAACGCCGTGGCTAGCTTACGTCGCGCCTCCACTCCGGAGGGTGATCGCGTGATGCTGCTCGACATCGTCGAAGAGGAGGCCGGCAGGCTCAACCGGCTGGTCACGGACCTCCTGCGCTTCGCGCGCCCCGTGAACGTCAAGCGCTCCTCCGTGTCGCTGATCGAGCTCGCGAACCGCAGCCGCGCGAGCCTCGGCAGCGGCTTCGAGCTCATGGTCGAGAGCGACGACGAGCCGAACGGCCACGTGATCGAGGCCGATCCCAACCTGCTGCGCTTGGTGTTCGACAACCTGGTCTCCAACGCCTGCCAGTCCATGGGTGAGAGCGGCGTCGTACACATCCGTCTCGCGCGCGCCACGCTGCACGGCGAGCCCGCGACGAGCATTGAAATTCGCGATCGCGGTCACGGCATGGACGCTCACGTGATGGAGCGCGCGCTGGACCCGTTCTTCACGACCCGGCCGAGCGGCACCGGGCTGGGGCTGCCCATCGTGAACCGCATCATCGAGGCGCACGGCGGAGAGCTGTCGCTCGACAGCGCCGACGGCGGCGGCACCAGCGTCACCGTGGTGCTGCCCGTGCACGTCCCCGCCGAGGCGGAATCAGAAGTGGTAAAGCGCAGCGCATGAACCGGCGCGACCGCATCCTCGAGCACGACAAACGCTACGTGTGGCACCCGTACACGCCGATGCGCGAGTACATCGACGAGACGAACCCGCTCGTGATCGAGCGCGCCAGCGGCTCGCGGCTCTTCGACGTGGACGGCCGCAGCTACATCGACGGCACGGCGTCTTGGTACTGCGCCGCGCTCGGTCATGATCACCCGCGCATCCTGGCCGCGCTCAGCGACCAGCTCGCCCGAATGCCGCACGTCGCGCTCGCCGGCATCACGCACGAGCCTGCCGCCGAGCTCGCGCGCGCGCTGGTGCAGCGGACGCCCGGCTCGTCGCGCGCCTTCTTCAGCGACGACGGCTCCACCGCGGTGGAGGTCGCGCTCAAGCTGTGCCTCCAGTACTGGCACCAAAACGGACGTCCGCGGCGCACGCGCTTCCTCGCGCTCGAACACGCCTATCACGGCGACACCCTGGGCGCGACGGCGCTCGGCGGCGTGGAGGTCTTTCGCCGCCCGTTCGCCTCGGTGATGCTCGACTGCGTGCACGTGGCCACCGACAGCAACGGCTACGCGGCGGCGTTCGCCGCGATCGAGCGCGCGCTGGAGCAGGCCAGCGACGAGATCGCGGCGCTCGTCCTGGAGCCGGTGGTGCAAGGCGCCTCCGGCATGCGCATCTACGACCCCCAGCTACTGCGCGCGGCGCGCGACATCACTCGCCAGCGCGACGTGTTCCTGGTGCTGGACGAAGTCTTCACCGGGTTCGGTCGCACCGGCACCTTCTGGGCCGCGGAGCACGCCGCCGTCGAGGCAGATCTGGTGTGCACGGCCAAGGGCCTGAGCGCCGGCATCCTGCCGTTCGCGGCGACGCTGGTGAGCGAGCGCATCTTCGAAGGCTTCCTGGGCGCGGCGGAGCGCGCCTTCTTCTACGGTCACACCTTTTGCGGCAACCCGCTCGGCGCGCGCATCGGGCTCGAGGTGCTCAGCGTCTTCGAGCAAGAGCGCATCCTGGAAAATGCGCTTCCCAAAGCCGAGCGCATCCGCGACACCTTTCGCCGGCTGGGCGAGCTGCCCAATGTTCGCCGCTGGCGCGCGCTCGGCATGCTCGGCGCCATCGATCTCGCTGGCGCCGAAGGGTATCTCGAGCGACGGGGACAGCGCGTGGCGCTCGCCGCGCTACGCCGCGGGGCTTATATTCGTCCGCTCGGCAACACCATCTACGTGACTCCGCCGCTCAACATTCCGAGCGCCGAGCTCGATGAGCTGCTCGGCATCGTCGAAGAATCCGTGCGTGAAGTCGTACTCCAAACGTAACTTAGAGCCGGTCCTATAAGCTCTCCCGTCGCCCGCCCGCAGATGCACTTCGCATCCCTGCGTTGCTCCTCCTCGGCGTGCTTCAGCACGCCTTCGTCGTCGCGCCTTGGTCTGCTCGCGCCGCTTTGGCGGGCTCGGTCCGAGCTTATACGACCGGTCTTACGCCGCGGACGCTCGCGAGCCGTGCTCGGAGGCGACGGTCTCGTAGGCGACGGGGCACTCCACGATGGCCACGTAGGGCCGATCTTCACGGTTCAGGGTGACGACCGCAGCACCGTCGGGATGACCGTTGAATGGCTTTGCCAGCGCGCCGATCGCAACGCCCGTCTCCGCAGCGAACCCCGCAGCGCTGGCCAAGGCTTCGAAGCTCCAGCTGCCGTCCGGATCTGCGAAGAAATCTGCAGGCACCTTCGCTAACGGCAGCGCATACAGCGTTACTTGCAGCCCGCCTGGGGTGGTGTGCCGGCCCAGCACCGGAACGGCCAACGCGACGCGCGCTGTGCCGCCGGTCGCCCGCTCATCGGCGGCCGGCGAGCGTTCACTGTCGAAGCAGCGGACGGCGGCCTGCAGCGGACACGGAGATGCGCAAGGAGCTTCTACCGTTATTGGGAACATGGGCATGCCTGAGGTTGGATCGGCGAAACGTCGTCAGTAGCTCACGCGGCCGAGCGTGGGCTCGGTCGGTGCGGCCGAATGGCTGCTACGGCCGCACCGACGAGAGCAACCTAGCAGAACACTGATCTTATGAACAGTATTTTGTTCGCGTTCGTCGTGACGCCGTTCCGGGCGGTGAGCGGCTCGCGGTACAGATTTTCGAGGCGGCATGATAATCGGAGAGACCTCATGCGCTCCCCCGCTCGTTCGCTCGGCTGCTTGCTCCTTCTTTGCGGCGCCTGCGCGGAAATCATCGGTCTCAACGACTACGACAAGGTCGGCGATGGGGAGGGCGGCGGCGCCGGGGCGAGCGCCAAGGGAGGCAGCGCCGGCAGTGGCGCCAAGGGCGGCCGAGCTGCGACCGGCGGAGAAGCCGGAATGTCCGGCGGCGGCGACACAGCGGGCGAAGGTGGCCGGGACGCGGCGGGCGAAGGCGGCGGCGGCGCGGGTGGAGCGGGCGCCGGCGGAATGCCGCAGGGTGGAGCGGGAGCAGACGGCGGCGGGTCCAACGAGCCCAGGTGCAAAGTGAACCAAGAGCTGCTGCTGAACCCCAGCTTCGACGACGCGACCACCGACCCGTGGGAACAGGGCTCCACGGAGAGGCGCACCGAAATTCTCAGCGCCGACGACATGCCGCCCGGACTAACGCCCAAGTCGGCGCCCCGCTCGGCGGTGCTCGGCGGCACCGGCACTTATTATAAAGACATCTACAACGACGACGACGTCATCACCCCGGGCGGTGACGCGTTCGTCCGCCAGCGCGTCGTCATTCCGCTCGGCACCAAGACGATCACTCTTTCCTGCTATTACCGCATCCTCACGGACGAGACAGAACCCCTGGAGTCCGACGGGCTCTCGGCGTGGCTGTGGGACACGGAGTTGGACCAGGCCGCGGTCCTTTTCAACATCTGGTACAACACCAGCGAAATCAACTCCTGGCAGCAGCTCAGTTACTCGGCAGATGTGACGGAGCTGGCGGGCAACAGCTACGATATGGAGTTTTACGCCCTCTACGATTTCAGCTTGAACACCTGGTTCGCGGTCGACAACTGCTCGTTGAGGACGACCGCGTGCTATTGACGCGAGTGAGCGTTCCACGCTAGCGCTGCAGCGTCGCGCGCGAGCTCGGCGCGCAAGGCCCCGCGATGATCGCCCTCTCGAACTTCATTCGTGCCGGCCTGTGCCTGCTGGCGCTGACGGCGCTCCTCAGCGGCTGCGACTCGAGCAGCTGTAACGACGCCCACTTCTGCAGCTGCGGTGACCGCGACGAGTGCTACGTCGACTGCGACGGCGGCGGCTGCGTGCAGTCCTGCGGCCGCACCCAGCGTTGCGGTGCTGTCTGCGACGACCACTGCAGCTTCAGCTGCTCGGCGAACCACGAGTGCTCCAACGCCTGCGGCGACGGCTGCTCCTTCAGTTGCGAAATGGCCGACCGCTGCGGCACCGTGTGCGGGCGGGACTGCCAGTTCGATTGCCAGCGCGTGGCCACGTGTGGCGCGGCCGTGGGTGACGGCTCGAGCGTGCTGTGCCGGGATACCTCGTCGTGCGTCGTGCGCTGCGCGGGCCGTTGCAGCGTCACCTGTGACCGCGTGGCCTCGTGTGACGTGCGCTGCGCGGATGGCAGCGCGGCGCCGAGCTGCGGTGGCGGGGTCTTTGCATGCGGCGGTTGCCAATCATGAGGGAACACTCCGTGAGGACTTGCGTGCACAACCATCCAAGCCGTTTCTCCAACGCCGCCTTCCTTTCACTGTTCGCCGCCTCAGCGGTGAGCCTGGCCGCCGCGCGGAGCGAGGCACAAAGCACCATTCGCCAGCCTGGCGCGCGCACGCAGTACCGCTTCGAAGCCGAGCCGCACGTGCTGCTCGGCCTGTTCGATCCGCCGGGCTTCGCCAGCGGCGAAGGCTTCGGGCTGGGCTTCCGCGGCACGGTCGAGGTGGCGCGCAACGCCTTCATCAGCAGCATCAACAACTCCGTGGGCGTAAGCTTCGGCCTCGATTGGCTGCGCTACGCGCACGGTGAATACCCGCGCCTGTGCGCACGCTGGACCGTGGATCCCGCGGGGACTCGCGTGTGCACCGAGGTCGACGATGAGCACGGCCGCAACTACGTGTACCTCCCGGTGGCGATGCAGTGGAACTTTTGGCTCTCGCGCCAGTGGTCCGTGTTCGGTGAGCCGGGCTTCATCCCGTACTTTCACGGCGATCAGTTGTCGTTCGAGCCCGCGTTCTACGCCGGCGGGCGCTTCCACTTCGTCGACCGAGTCACGCTCACGATGCGCGTCGGCTACCCGACGTTCTCGCTCGGCGTGTCATTCCTATTGTGAGCGTCGCCTGCTCGGGCGCCGCCAATGGCCCGCGAAGAGCGCGCGTTCGGCGCTCAGAGCAAGCTGCCGCGCAGCAGCAGCCGCCCGACGTTGAAGTAGATGACGAGCCCCGAGACGTCCACCAGCGTCGCCACGAAGGGCGCCGAGGCGCTCGCCGGATCGGCGCCCAGGCGACGGATTGCGAAGGGCAACATCGAGCCGGCCACGGTACCCCAAGTGACGACTCCGACCAGGCTCACGGCCACCGTGAACGCGACCGCCAGGTAATGCTCGCCGTAGCTCTGGAACAGCGTCTGCCAGATCAGGATGCGCACCATGCCCAGCGTGGCCAAGATCAGCCCGAGCAGTAGGCCCGCGGCGAGCTCGCGTCGGATGATGCGCCACCAATCGTGCAGCGCGATTTCGCCGAGCGCCATGGCGCGGATGATCAGCGTGGTGGCTTGCGAGCCGGAGTTGCCGCCGCTGGAGATGATCAGAGGCACGAACAGCGCCAAAATCACCGCTTTCGCGATCTCGTCTTCGTAGCGGCCCATCGCGCTCGCGGTCAGCAGCTCGCCCAAAAACAACACGCTGAGCCAGCCCGCGCGCTTCTTGATCAGCGACCACAGCGCGGTCTCCATGTACGGCGTGTCGAGGGCCTCCATACCGCCGAGTTTTTGGATGTCTTCGGTGGCGGCTTGCTGCACGACGTCGACCACGTCGTCGATCGTGACGATACCTTTCATGCGCCCGGCTTCGTCGACCACCGGGACCGCGTTGAGATCGTGCTCCGCCATGATGCGGGCCACCGACTCTTGATCCAGGTTCTCTTCGACGCTCGTGACGTTGGTGTGCATGACGTCGGCGAGCAGCGTGTTCTGCGGCGCCATGAACAAGTCGCGGAACGAGACCACACCGCACAGCCGCTGCTCGTGGTCGAGCACGTAGGCGTAGTAGATGGTCTCGATGCGCTCGCGCGCTTGCCGCCGCAAATAGCGGATCGCTTCATCGACCGTCATCTCCGGCCGCAGCCGCGCGAAGCGCGGGCTCATCAGGCCGCCCGCGGCGTCCTCGGCGTAGGCCAGCAGCGCCGTGACCTCTCTCCGGCTGGCGTCGTCGAGCAGGTCGAGCAGCTCGCCGCGTTCTTCCTTGGCGACCTGCTGAATCGCGTCCGCGGCGTCGTCGGGCGGCAGCAGGCGCAGCCACAGCCGCCGCTCGCCGGGCGGCATGGTGAGCAGCATCTGCGCCTGCTCGCGCGCGCTCAGGCTCAGAAAGAAATCGTCGGCCTCCGCGGGGTCTACCTGCCGAAAGCCATCGATGCGCTCTGTCCCCGACAATAACGCCCACGCATCGCGGAGTTCCGATGTGGTGAGGCGATCGTCGGACATGGAATCCTCATGAGAGACACCTTGGGGGAGGAGGGGAGCAGGGGCTCGAGGGCGCGCGCGAGATACTCTGCTTCGGAAACTGCGTAAAGGTCGGGACCCTCGCCGGCTCGTTCCTGGCGCGCGGGGCCGCGAAATTGACTCGGCTACAGCCGTCCAGAATAGTCAAAAAGGCTGACGGGCGAGGCGGAGATTTGCACGGCTTCGCTGTCCCGTCCGGGTTCCATCCGGCAGCCGCGCCGTGCTACGAGGAAGCAGCTCGAGCGACGGAATGGCCATGCACGTGAAATCAACCTTGTTTCTCTGTTTTTCTCTGCTCGCCTTCGCCTGCGGCGGCTCTCAAAAGCCCGCGGAAGAGCCGAGCGCTTCGGCCTCGGATCAAGCGAGTGAGGCGAAAGAGGACGACGCGAGCGCGTCGAAGAAGGACGACGACAGCGCTGATGAGGACGCAAAGGCAGAGAAGAGCGACGCCAAGAAGGAAGACGAGGACTCGAGCTCCACGTCGGGACCGAAGCCCACGCGCACGCCGATGGACATCCTCACCGCGCCCGACGTGATCTTCATGTTCTCCTTCAATCAGTCCGACGTGAAGGAGCAGGCCGAAAAGCAGTGCGACGCGCAGGCCAAGGACAACCCGAAGAAGCGCGCGGACTGTATGACCAAGGCCAAGCAGAAAATCGACGTCGACGGCATCGCCTTCAAGCAAGAGAAGGGCAAGTGGTACTGGCTCACGGTGAAGCGCAAAGGCAAGACGCTGATCAACGTGCACAAACTGCCCGTCGACTTCACGAAAGAGGACGAGCACAGCATCGTGTTGAAGCCCACGGGCAGAGATGAAGGCCGCTCACCGGGCAGCGCCCCCGGCGAGACGAAGGTCGAGGTCCCGAACGAGTACGAGATCGTGATTCAGGATCCGAAGTTCGGGAAGATGGTCTACGAGGCGAAAATCGGCCTGACCGACAAGTGAGCGCGTAGCAGCGCGCGGCACGTCGCTGGTGCTCGGCGCGGCTTGCGTTTCGTCACGCGCGTGACAATGCCTTCGTCATGACGGAGGACTTGGTGGTCAGCCCCGGCCTCGTCGTGCCTGCCTCGGAGCTCGAGTGGACCGCGGTACGCGCGAGCGGGCCCGGCGGGCAAAACGTGAACAAGGTGGCGACCAAGGTCCTGCTGCGCTTCGATCCGTGCAGCGCCTGCTTGCCCGAGCGCATTTCGTCGCGGTTGCGCGTGCTCGCGGCGAGCCGTCTCGACGCCGAGGGACGCCTAGCGATCAGCTGCGACGAGACGCGCTCGCAAAGCAAGAACCTGGCGCTCGCGCGCGAGCGCCTAGCCGAGCTGATCCGCGCGGCCAGCGTGATCCCCAAGCGCCGCAAGCCCACGCGCCCGTCGCGCGCGGCGAAGCAGGCGCGCTTGGCCGGCAAACGTCGCGTCTCCGACAAGAAACGGCAACGCAGCGGCGGTTGGGACTCGGAGTGACGCGCAGCGGCACGGCCGCCTAGCGCTTCCCGCCATTTTCGCCGTCGAGTGGGCGCGCCGTTGTCCGGTCTCTTGGCCGGCAAAGCGTCTCTGTTCGGCACACAGAGTCTCTCTCGGCCGCGTTCAGAACCACTCTGGTTCTGGCCGCCGATGGAGTACTGAGGGAGACGCGGCAGCTGTTTGCGCCTGCCGGAACAGGACTCATGCGAGGGTCAGAATCTCGGTCTCTACCGATGAACCTACTGGACGCCGATTGGCGGCGCTCGGTTTGGAAGCGTTGGCTTAAGAGCCGACTTTCTGGGCTCGACTCGGCGCCGCCCGCGCCGTCCGCTGCGAGCGCTGAGGTGCCGCCAGGGACGGCGGCGTCGCTGGCGAGCGAGACGCAGTCGGTGGCTCCGCCCGCCGCTGTCGCAGTGGAGCCCACGATTCCGCCGCCCGCTACGGTGCCGGATCTGGGCACGCGCCGCGGCGAAGTGCGCGCGCGCTTCGACGCGCTGTTCGATCGTCTGCTCTCGCTCGAGGACACGCTCGACGCCTTCAGCAAGCGCTTCGCCCTGCGCGCGGTGCACGATCGGCGCCACGATCAGCAGATGCTCGAGCGGCTCGAGAGCGCGAGTGAAGCGCTGGAGCGTCAGTCGCTCGCGCTGGAGGCCGCGACCGCGACGCTGGAGCGCGTCGAGCAACGAGTGGAGCGGCTCGAGCGCTGGTTGCGCAGCGAAGGCAACCGCGACGCGCTGGAGCGCCGCGAGTCGCGCATCGCGCCCAGCCGGGTCGACGCCTTCGAGGAGCTGGAGCAGGTGTTCGCGGATCCTGGGTCGCGCTCCGCGGTCGAGCTGGAGGCGAGCGGGGCTTCGGCGTTTTATCAGGCTTCGATTCGCGGCAACCTGACCGAGATGTCGCTGCCCACCGTGCTCGCCATGTTGGAGCTCGAACGCCGCACCGGCGTACTGAAAGTGTGCGCGGAGGACGGATCCGTGGTCAGCGCCACGCTGCGCGACGGCGCCATCGTCGGCGCCCGAGCCCGCGATTTAGACGCGGATCCGGTGGACGCCGTGCGAGAGGCGCTGGCCTTTCAAGCCGGGCACTTTTGGTTCCGCCAGTCCGCGGTGGAGGTCGCGAGCGGCCCGCCGCGCTCGACCGGGTCCGTGCTGCTCGAAGCCACCCGCCGTAACGACGAAGCCGTGCGCTCGGCTTGAGTTTCGAGCCGGGGTCGCGAAGACTGAGGTGCAGCCCCGCGCATGACTCTGAACGCCGACCTCTTGCACCCCGAGCCGCAGCGCAGCATCGACGGCTTGGCGCTGGGTCAGGCGCTCACGTTCGCGTTCGCGACCGGGGGCACGGCGGAAGATTTCGCTCGGCTGCTGAACGCCTCCAAGGTCGCGCCGTCGTCTTTTCGACCCGATTGCTTCGCGCGCGATCTGTTCGTCAGTGACCTCATCGGTCGCTGCGTCGTGCTGCGCATCGGCAATCGCGACCGCCTGCTGCACCGGGCGAAGCTGGCGCGCGAGCTGACGCAACCGCCGAGAGAGCTCGAGACGGTTCAGTTCCGCCAGCGTATCCTGGCGGAGCTCGTGCAGCGCCCGGAGCTGCGCACCGCGATCGAGCGCGTATGGGTCCAGATCTCCGAGCTCGTGACGCGGCTCGAAGCCTCCGATCGCGGCAAGCGCTACGACGCTATCGCGCGGCGCATCGACATCCTCCGCGACGTGAAGCACACCATCGATCTGCTCGATGAGCGCTTCGCCGACGCAAAGTCGGGCCTCTCGCGCGTAGCGGAGCTCGGGCGCTCGATACGGGAGGGCAAGGGCTACCGCGATCTCAAGGATCTGCTCGACCACGAGGGCCACCTGGCGACGGTGGATCTGCGCGTGCGGCTGGCGCAAGACGGCCGGCTGCGCAGCTTCGAGATCATTCAGGCCCGAGAAAATCGCGGCAATCCGCTGTACGTCGCGCCGCTGCGACGGCTCTTCGCGCGGCTCTCGATGCTGCTGCGCGGCTATCGCGTGCGCGACACCGAGCTGATGGGGCAGCTCGCGAATCACGCCTTCGACGGCGTCCAAGAAGCGGTGGTCGCGCTCTTGGAGCTGGCGCTCGGCTGCGAATTTTACCTCGCCGCGTTGGCGCTGCGCGACCGTGCGCTCGCGGCGGGGCTCAGCATGTGCTTGCCCGAGCTCGTGCCCGCCAGCGCGGCCAGCGGCGACGGCATCGAGCTCGACGCGTTGTTCAATCCATTGCTGCTGCTCGAGCCGCGACCGCCGCGGCCGTGCGACGTTCGGCTCGGCGCGAGCGCGCTGGTCGTGATCACGGGCCCGAACTCGGGCGGTAAGACGCGGCTGCTCGAGGCGATTGGTCTCGCGCAGCTGCTCGGGCAAGCCGGCATGTTCGTGCCAGCGAAGGCGGCGCGGCTGCGCTTCCGCGACGGTTTGTTCGTGTCCTTGATTCAGGAGGTCACCGCCGACGCACAAGAGGGCCGGCTCGGCACGGAGCTCTTGCGCATCCGGCGCATGTTCGAGCGTTTGGATTTCAACAGCCTCGTCATCTTGGACGAGCTGTGCTCGGGCACCAATCCTTCGGAGGGCGAGGGCATCTTCGAGCTCGTCGTCGAGCTGTTGGCCGAGCTCGAGCCGCAGGCGTTCATCACGACTCACTTCTTGGAGTTCGCCGCGCGCTTGGCCCGCGAGCGGCCGGTGCCGGGGCTCGAGTTCCTGCAAGTCGAGCTCGACGCCAACAACGACCCCACCTATGGCTTCGTGCCCGGTGTGGCGCCCACGTCCTTGGCGGGCCGCACCGCGGAGCGGCTGGGGGTGACGCGTGAGGCGCTGCTCGCGCTGGTTCAGGAAAAAAAGCGCGAGCGGCGGGCGTCCTTGCCGCCGCCGCCGGCCGCGGTGAGCGCGGCGCCGGCGGACGACGAGCGACTGCGGCGCGAGTGAGGCAGGCAGAGCGCCGGGCAAAGTTGCGCTGGACCGGCGCGCCGCCGTAGGCCGCGTATACTCGCGCAGTGACAGCTCGGGACGATGAACTCCGCGCCGAGGATCTCGACGAGCTCCCGGTGTTTCCGCTGCCCAACGTGGTGTTGTTTCCCGGCGCGCTGCTGCCGCTGCACATTTTCGAGCCGCGCTATCGGCAAATGGTCGGCGATCTGCTGGCGGGGCGCCGGCGTCTGGCGGTCGCGCGGCTCAAGCCTGGCTTCGAGGCGGACTATGAAGGGCGCCCGCCGATCTATCCGGTGTGCGGGGTGGGCAGCGTGCTTGAGCACGAGCGCCGCCCTGATGGTCGCTACGATATTCTGCTCGTCGGTTTGGCGCGCGTGCGCGTGGACGAGGAGCTGCCGCCGACGCTGCCCTATCGCGTCGCGCGCGCTTCGCTGCTGCCCGATGTCGCGAGCGACGCGCGCGCGGTGGCGGCTTATCAGCGGGAGCTGGTCACGCTGTGGACGCGGCTGGCGCCTTTCTTGCCGGTGCAGGTGCGTGATCTCTGTCAGCGCCAAGCGCAGCCGGAGTCCTCGGGTGCCTTCGCGGACCGCGTCGCTGCGGCGGTGATCGCCGATCCCGACGAGCGACAGGCGCTGCTCGAAGAGCTGGATCCCGGCGAGCGGCTGTGCCGCCTGCTCGCGCGTGTTCATGCGCTGTACTCGGCGCTCAGCGTCGGCCGCAGCGGGCCGGGCTCCGAGCTCAACTGAGTCGCAGCATCGGCGCAGCGTCATCAGCGCGCGAATACCGCGAGCCCGCGCGACGAAAGCGAGCCCCCGCTCGGCGGCATTGCCACGGCACCGGCTGTGTGACCAATGGCTTCGGCGGCAAGCGCCGCCCCCGTCTCCGAAGTGAATTCGGAAGAGATGCCGGTCGGCCTCGCGCCACGCGCTAGCTTCGTTTTTTCTCGGTACTCTAAGCCGTTCGTCGCTTTAGACTCTCTCGCCGGGCGTCTGGCGCGTGCGAGCCCACGCGGCGTGCGATCGAGAGTGGGCGCGACCAGGCGCGAAGGGAAAGGCAAGCCCGGATGAGCTCGATTGAACGGTTGCTCGTGGCGACGCACAAGGGTCTCTTCACCGTCGAGCGGAGCTCGGGAAAATGGGACGTAGTGGAGGTTTCGTTCGAAGGGGGCGACGTCTCTAGTGTGCTCGCGGACGCACGCGATGGCTCACTCTACGCGGCCATCCACGATCGCCAGACGGGCCACCACCTCCATCGCTCGGACGACGCAGGGCGGAGCTTCCAGGAGGTCGCTGTGCCGCGCTATCCCGCGGGCGAGCTCGCCCTCGTTTGGGCGCTGGAGTGCGGCGGCCCCGAGCGGCCCCAGCGCTTGTGGGCAGGGACCATCCCTGGAGGTTTGTTCCGCTCGGACGATCGCGGCGAGAGCTGGACTCTGATGCAGGCGCTGTGGGATCGCGGCGAGCGCCGGCAGTGGTTGGCGGCGGGTATGTCCGGGCCTGGCATCCACTCAATCGCCGTGGATCCCCGCGACGCCGATCAGCTGCTGATCGCCATTTCCGCGGGTGGCGTCTGGCGTACGCGCGACGCGGGGGCGTCCTTTGCGCCCGTCGGCGCGGGGCTAGCGGCGAACGACGCTGAGGCGCCGGGCGTCGACGTGCTCGACGTACATCGCCTGGCGCTGTGTCGCGCCAACCCGGACGTCGTTTGGCTGCAACATCGCGCCGGCATTTTCCGCTCCGAGGACGGCGCCGAGACGTTTCAGCGCGTCCCTGGCGCAGCGCCGAGCGTCTACGGCTTCACCGTCGCGGCCCACCCGCACGACCCGATGACCGCGTGGTTCGTCCCCACCGTGAGCAACGAGCGCCGCATGCCCGTCAATCGTCGGCTGTGCGTGATGCAGACCCGTGACGGCGGCCGCAGCTTCGAGCCCAAGTCGCGCGGCTTGCCCGAGCGCTTCGCCTACGACCTCGTCTATCGCCACGCGCTCGACGTCGACAACAGCGGCACCTTGCTGGCCCTGGGAAGCACCACGGGCAACTTGTGGCTGAGCGAAGACGGCGGCGAATCCTTCCTGTGCGTGACGCACCATCTCCCCCCGATCACCGCCGTCCGCTTCGCGACCGCGCGCGTGAGGTCGCGCAGCTTCGAAGGCCGCGCTTCCGTCGCCCCGCCGCCGCGAGCGAGCTGAGTCGGGCGGGGGGAGCCGGCTGCGTCGGAGGAAGCCGCGCTAGGTTGGGCGCTGGCTGGTGGCGCTGGCGTGCCAGCTGGGGTTGCTGGCGAAGGCGGCGGCGCAGGTCAGCGAGCAGAACCAATACTCGATGGCGCGGTAGCGCAAGCGCCCAGCGGCGGCGCGGCGATCGATGGGCACGCGGCAAACGGGATCGACGGGCGCTTCGGTGGCGCCCAGCACCAGCGCGAGCGAAAACAATGGCACCGAGCGCTTCACGTTCTTGAGCGGTACGTCTCCGAGCTCGGCCACGGGGATGCCACAGGCGCGCGCGGCTTCGGCGATGGGTGCGGTGCCGAGCACCTCGCCGGCGTGCGCCTCGCTCGCGACGCGCGCCGCTAGGTTCACGGCCGCGCCGAACACGTCACCATCGCGCGCGATGGCCTCGCCATGGTGCAAGCCGGCGCGCAGCGCGGGAAATCGCGGTACGGCGGCGGCTTCGACGAGCAGGCGCTCGACCAGCGCGACGCCCGCCGCGGGATCCGGGGACGTGACGAGCACCGCGTCGCCGATGGTCTTCACCAGGTGATCGCCCTCGGCCAGCGCAGAGCGCGTCAACTCGGCGAAGCGCGTCGCCACGTCGGCGGCGTCTTCATCACCTTGCAGCTCGGTCAGCAGGGTGAAGCCTGCCAGGTCGATGAACCCGAAGGTCCTGACCACGCGAGACGAGGGGGGAGGCGGCCGGCGCTGCACGTTGCTGCTTCGGATCAGCATAACGGCTTTTCGCCGCGCCGCTTTCGTGGCGCCGCGCCGCCGACACCAGCGGCGCGCGCCGCAGCGCTCGGTTCGAGTGCGAGCGCGCAACACCTCCGCGCTGCTTCGCTCACTCACTCGCCACGCGCTGCCGTTCCCACTGCGCGAGCTGCTCCGCGATGGATTTCGCGGGCAAACTGACGTCGATCGGCGGCGCCGCGCCGCTCAGCTTCTCGGTCGCGGCTCTGGCGAAGTAGCGCACCAGCGGGTACTCGCTGGTCATCACGTGCGCGACGAGCGAGAGCAGATCTTTTCGTCCCGCGGCCGCCGCCGCCGCCGCGGCCACGGCCTGTTCGTGAGGGAGCCCTCCGATCAGGGCGGCTCGCAGCGGCTCGATGCGCAGATCGCGGCCGTACAGGCGCCGCAGCGCGTCGCGGTCGTAGCGCTTGCCCCACCAGCGCTCCATGGTGCGCACGATCTGGTCGACGCTGCGAGCGCTGTGACACAAGGCGCACTCGAGCGGGCGATCTCGCTCGACGCGCTCCTTGGCGTTGGGCGAGCCGATGCGGTGATAGCGCGTGAGCTCGTACGCCAAGCCGAGGTTCTTCTTAGGCATATGGCAGTTCAGGCAACGGCTGCCAGCGCTCTCGGGCGCGTGATGGGTGTGGGCGCGCAGCGCGTCGCGCTCGACGAGCTCACGGTGGCAACTCTGGCACACGCCGTCGCCAGCGGCGTCGCTGAGCGTCGCCGCCGCGGGACGCTCCGGATCCGGGTGCGGATCGTGACAGTTGGCGCAGCTTAGCTGCGTGCGGCAGTCACCCAGCAAAAAATCGCGCGCCTCACCCGAGTTGATCGGGCTGCCGCCGGGGTCTTGGCGACGGCGACCTCCCTCCCAGGTGTACGGATAGCGCGAAAACAAAACCGTGTGGCAGCGCGCGCAGGCGCGGTTGATCTCCAGGGCCGGCGTCAGCGGCTGGCCCTGGTCGTCGCTCACGCTGATGAAGGTCGAGCGCAGCGCGAAGCTCGGCTTCGCTGCGCGCGGCGCCTGCGCGTGCGCGCGGCTGGCGCCGTGACAGGCCTCGCAGCCGATGCCGAGCTCGATCAGGTGCTGCTCGTGGAGCTGCGCGCGCGCGCCGCGCATGGCCTGCGCGAGCTGTTCGCGCGGCCCGCCGTCGGGGAGCGCGACCGCCATGCGCCCGAGCTCGTCGCGCAGCGCGCGCCCGAGCTCGGCTGTGTCTGTGATTGTGTAACGAAAGTCGTGCGCCGGTGGCAGCTCGTTGCTGGCGGAGCCTTGAAAGCTCGGCGCGCCGGCGCCGTACAGCTCATCCAGCAGCGTCAACAGCGCTGGCGCGGTGTTGTGACAAAAGACGCAGGTTTGCCGCCAGACTTGGCCGGGCTCGAGATCTGGCCGTTCACGCACCAAGACGCTGTAGCCCTTGTAGCGCAGGCTGCGCTCGAAGATGAGATACGAGACGGGAAGGATCTTCTCCTCGCCGCGCGGCTCGCCGTGGGCGCCGAGCTCGACGCCCACGAAATCTTCGCGCTGCCGCCCGCCGATCACCTTCGTGGCCTTGAAGAGCGTTTCTCCGCCGTCTGCCTTCGTGATGCGCAGGCGTCGCTCGCCGTCCTGTTGGTAGAGCTCCGCGCGATCCCCGCCGAGGGTCAGCGTCTCGCCGGCGAAGGGGGCGTGAAACTCCGCGTGCGCCGCGTCGCGCGTCATGCGGTGCATGGCCGAGCGCTGCCAGGCCTGCGCCTGACGTTGGTGACATGCTCCGCACGCTCGCGAGCCGGCGTAGTCCCTGGACAGGATGTTGCTCGCGGCCCTCGGCTCGGGCTCGGAGCGCTGCGGCGCGGGACGCTCGCAGCCGAGCAGCGCGAGCGCTGCCACGAGCAGCGGCTCGAGACGGCGCCGGAGGCTGCGGGGGCTCATCACCGCGCAGCCTACACCGAAGCGCGAGCCCTGCGAAAAGCGGCGCTAGCGACGCGCCGGGAGGCCGCGCACCAGGGCCTCGAGCACGGCGAGCAGCTCGGCGGGATCGATGGGCTTCGCCAGGTGCATGTTGAAGCCGGAGCGCAGCGCCTGCGTGCGATCCTCGCTGCGGGCATAGGCAGTGAGCGCCAGCGCGGGGATGTTGCCCGCCTGCCCAGGAGCGAGCGCGCGCACCTTACGGATCAGCGAGTAGCCGTCCTCGTCGGGCATGCCGATGTCGGAGATCAGCAGGTCGAAATCACGAGTGTTGAGCAGCTCGAGCGCCTCTCGGGCGTCCGCCGCGGTGGTCACCAGCGCGTGACACTGCGTGAGCACGAACCTCAGGAGCTCGCGCGTCTCTGGTTCGTCGTCCACGACCAGGACGTCCAGGTTCTTGAGCGTCGCCGGCGCTTCGAACACGATGCCCGCGGGCGCGTTGGGCAGACGCTCGCTGGCCGCCGGATTGCTGTCGGCGCGCAGCGGCGCGGTGGGCAAGCACACCGTGAACGTCGCGCCGTGCCCCGGACCGTCGCTCTGCGCGGTGACGTTGCCGCCGTGCAGCTCGACCAGGGAGCGCACGATCGCGAGCCCCAGCCCGAGACCGCCCGCGCGGCGCGTGAAGGAGGGGTCGCCCTGCCGAAAACGATCGAATACGTGGGGCAAGAAGTTGGCATCGATGCCCTGTCCGTTGTCGGCCACGGCGACCTCGACGTACGACTTCGCGCGCAAGACGCGCACCTGCACGCGGCCGCCGCGCGGGGTGAACTTGATCGCGTTCGAGAGCAAGTTCCACACGACCTGCTGCAAGCGATCGGCGTCGCCCACGATGGTGGCGTGCGAGTCGAGCACGGGCTGTAGGCGAATGCCCTTCGCGTCGGCCGCAGGCCGCACCGCCTCGATGGCCGCTTCCACCACGCGCACCATCTCCAGCGGCCCGACGCTGAGCACCAACTTGCCTTGCTCGATGCGGGAGAGATCGAGCAGATCGTCGATCAGGCGCGCCTGCATGCGCGCGTTGCGCTCGATCGTCTCCAGCGCGCGAGCGCGCTGCTCGCTCGGGACCGCGCCGCTCGACAGCAGGTTCGACCAGCCGACGATGGCGCTGAGCGGCGTACGCAGCTCATGACTGAGCGCGCTCAAGAACTCGTCCTTCGCGCGATTCGCCTGCTCCGCCGCGGCGCGCAGGCTCTCCACGCGCCGGCGCGCCAGCACCGCGTCGGTGACCTCGGTGGCGGCCACGACGATGCCGTCGACGCTGCCGCTGCGATCGCGGATCGGCTGCACCACATAGGAGAAGATCGCCTCGGTGGTGGCGCCGCGTCGCTTCAGGTAGACGCTCTGCTCGCTTACGCGCAGCGCCTCTCCGCGGCGATAGGCGGCCTCCGCCTCGCGCACCGCCTCTTCGGCGCCCGGCTCGGGGAACGCTTCACGCAGCGTGCGGCCGACCAAGCCGCTGCGCGCCGTCATTTCGCAGAACGGCTGGTTGGCGACCTCGAAGCGCAGCTCGGGCCCTGAAAGCACCGCGACGGGCAGCGGCGCCTGCTCGAAGATGTCGCGCAGGCGCTCGCGCTGCTTCTGCGCGTCCGCTCGCAAACGGGCGATCTGCAGGTGCGTGGCCACGCGCGCCATCAGCTCTCGCGCCGAGAACGGCTTGACGAGGTAGTCGTCCGCGCCGGACTCGAGGCCGTCCACGCGCGACTCCTCCCCGGCGCGCGCGGACAGCATGATCACCGGCACCTCGCGCGTTGCGTCGTCTGCGCGCAGCTCGCGCAGCATGCCGAAGCCGTCGAGGTTCGGCATCATCACATCGGTGAGCACCAAGTCGGGCGGCTCCGCGCGCGCCAGCGCGAGCGCCGCCAAGCCGTCGCTGGCGGTGCGCACGGTCCAACGTTCGCCGAGCAGGCGCGCGAGGTAGTCGCGCATGTCGGCGTTGTCGTCGACGACCAGCAGTCGGCTGCCGAAGTCGGCGCCGACGTCGATCGCGCGCGGCGGCGCTGCGTACTCCGGCGTGATAGCGAGCTCAGGGGCGGCGTCAGGGCTGTCCGGCAGCCAGCGCAGCACCTCTTGTACGTAGGCAGCCGCGCCGGTCATCGTCGAAGCCAGCACGCGCGGAGCGCCGACGCGCTCCGCGGGCAGGTGCGCTTGACCGCGCGGCAATGTCACCGTGAACGTCGTGCCCGCGCCGGGCCGGCTCTCCACCGCGACCTCTCCGCCGTGCAGCCGCACCAGCTCGTTGACCAGCGCGAGTCCGATGCCGGAGCCCTCATGGGTGCGCGCGCGTGAGCCTTGCACGCGATGAAAGCGCTCGAAGATGTGCGGCAGCTCGGCCTCGGGGATGCCGGTGCCGCTGTCCGCTACGCTGAGGACCAGCCGCTCGCCCGCCGGCGCCAGTGACAGCGCGATCCAACCCTCGAAGGTGTACTTGAGCGCGTTCGACAGCAAATTCAGCACGATCTTCTCCCACATGTCGTGGTCGACGAAGACCGGCTCCGGCAAGGGCTCGCAGCGCACGTCGAAGCGTAACCCGGCGCGCTCGATCGCCGAGCGGAACGCGCTCGCCAGATCCGTGGTCAGCGCGGACAGATCGGTCGGTTCATAGCAGGCCTGCGCGCGGCCCGCCTCGATGCGAGAGAAGTCGAGCAGGGAGTTTACCAGCTTGAGCAGCCGCAGCGCGTTGCGGTGCGCGGTCTGCAAGTTCTTTCCCGTCAAGGCGCGCGTCGGCGAGCGCACCGCGTCTTCCAGCGGACCGAGCATGAGCGTGAGCGGCGTGCGAAATTCGTGGCTCACGTTGCTGAAGAAGGTGGTCTTCGCGCGGTCGAGCTCGGCGAGCGCTTCGGCGCGTCGTCGCTCCTGTTGATAGGCGTCGGCGCGATTGACCGCAGCGGAGATTTGTCCGCCGATCAAGCTCAAGAAGGCGCGATAGTTCTCGTCGAACAAGCGGTAGGGGTTGAGCCCGACGAGCACCGCGCCCGCGCGACCCGTGTTGCCCGCAGCCGAGAACGGAACGATGGCCGCTTCCTTCGGTGGTTGGTCCCAGGCCCCGCTGGGTAGGCCCGTGAAAGCGGGCGCGAGCGGGCTCAGCAGCGCGAAGCCGCGCTGTACGGCGCTGCGCAAGGGCCAGACCGAGTCGTCGTCGAGCGCGAGGCTGAGCGGCGCGGCGGGATGACCGGGCTGAATCGCGCTCGCCCCGCGCAGGTGGGCGCGCGTGGTGTTCTCGTCGAAAAGGTAGATCAGGGTGAAGGGCAGGTCGCGCTGGGCTCGGCCGAGCGCCGCTGCAGCGCGCTCGCACGCCTCCTCGGCGCTCGCCGCGCCCATCGTTTGCGCGGCGAGGTCGCGCAGCGTGAGCAGCTGCCGCTCACCGATGATGCGCGCCGTGTCATCGGTGTTCGCGCAGATCAACCCGCGCGTTACGTCGTCATCGTCCGGGATCGGACTGTAAGAGAACGTGTAATACGTCTCTTCCTTGTAGCCATTGCGCTCCATCAGGAGCAGCAGCGCTTCATCGTAGGTGCCGACGTTGTCGCGGATGGCGGACTCTGCGCGCGGACCCACTTGATCCCAGATCTCGTGCCAAACGCGCGACGCGGGCTGACCTAGCGCGTCCGGGTGCTTTCCGCCGACTATTCCTTTATAGGCATCGTTGTACAAATTGATGAGCTCGCGTCCCCACCACACGAACATGGGTTGGCGGGAGGTGAGCACGATGCGGACGCAGGTGCGCAGGCTGCGCGGCCAGGTCTCCGGCGAGCCAAGTGGCGTTTTCGTCCAATCCATCGCGCGGATACGCTCACCGAGCTCGCCTCCTCCGCTCAGAAACGCCAGCCCATCGCTGCTAGGCTCTGCTCGCAGTCGTGCCACGCTTCGCGCTCTTACCTCGGTCGCGACGGAGGCGCGTGTAGCACTTTGCCGTATGCCTCGCCGCCGGTGCCTGCCGCTCGCGAGCATGGCAATCACCGCCGTCGCGGCCCCGTGAGCTGGCTCAAATTGTGCCAGCCGCGCCGTAACTGTCCGGAAACGCGAGGTTGGCGTGTGGCACGAGAGCTGCTCTACTAAAGCGTATGCTGAGATGGGCTGTCTTCTGTTTGACCGCGACGACGGCGTTGGCTTGCGGTGGCGCATCATCCACGCTGGATGACGATCCGGGACCGAGTGGCGGATTGGGCCAGGTCAGCGGAGGCTCGACGGGCACAGGCGGCACCACGGGCGGTGCTGCGCAGAGCGGCGGCACGAGCGCCGGCGGCAGTGCCGCCGGCGGCGTTGGCAGCAGCGCCTCGGGCGGCGCGACATTCGGAGGCGCACCAGCGAGCGGCGGCACGGCGACCGGCGGTGCAGCAACCGGCGGCGCGTCGACCGGCGGCACCTCGACCGGCGGCATGACGACGGGAGGTCGACGGAGTAGCGGCGGTGCCGGCGGCGTTGCGGGCGGAGACGGCTTCGGCGGCGTTGCAGGCGGAGGTGGCTTCGGCGGCGTTGCAGGCGGAGGCGGCGCGGCGGGTGCTGGCGGCGCGGATCCGCGCTGCCCGGCGCGGCTGCCGACCCCGGCGAGCGCCTGCATGCCCGATGGCGTCGAGTGCCGCTACAACGCGCTCAACAACTGTTTGTGCGCTGGTAGCGAGCTCTACAATTGCACGCTGGCCAATCCCTCGTGTCCGACGAAAGTGTCGGCGTTCGCACCGAATCCGCCTGGAGGCGACGCGGCGCCCGGTGTAGCGGCGCCGGTTCCGCTCAGCTCGGTGTGCACGTGCAGCGGCGGACAATGGTCGTGCGTTCGCCGCTGAACGGCGCGGCGCCCCGGCTCTCCGCGCTCTTGTGCTGCGCCGTCCTCGTCGGCTGTGGCTCGAGCTCGTCGCCGCCCGCGCCGCCGAGCGCCACGTCCGGCCTGCGACTCAACGAGATCGTCGCTGACAACGAGGGCGTGTTCGTCGATGAGAACGGCGAGACCGACGATTACATCGAGCTTTACAACGCAGGGTCAGGGCCGGAGAACCTCAGCGAGTACGCGCTCGCTTCGAAGGCCAAACAAGCCACTCTGCCGCCGCTGACGCTCGCGCCGGGCGCCGCCGTGTTGTTCTGGGCCGACGGCTCACCCGAGCAGGGCGCGCGGCACTTGCCGTTCAAAATCTCCGCGAAGGGTGAGAGCGTGCGCTTGCTGCGCGGCGAGACGGAGGTGGACGCCAGCAGCGTTCCAGCGCTGGCCGCGCATCACGCTTACGCGCGCGTACCCGATGGCAGCGGCGCGTTCGTGGATTGCGAGTGGGCGACGCCGGCGCGCGCCAACGGCGCGACGTGCGGCGCGCCGCCACCGCCGCCGCCGCAGCCTGGCGAGACGTATCAGCCCTTCACCTGGCCGGAGCCCTGGCCGCCGACTCCGGCGCCGCTCGCGATCACCGAGCTTGCGCTGCGGCCAGCGCGCTTCATCGAGCTGACCAACACCTCCTCGCAGAGCATCGCGCTCGATGGCTACAGCGTGCAACTCGCGCCGCTGCCGCCTGGCGCAGCGTTTCCGGCGTTCGACGCTGGAACGGCCTTGGAGTGGCCGCAAGCGACGCTGGAAGCGGGCGCCAGCTTGACCATCGCGCTGACGGAGGCCGACGTCGACGCCATCAGCAGCGATCCCAATTTCGAGGGCGTGGCCAGCGTGTTCGCCGGCGAGCAGGCGCTCGATCGCTTGGAGTTTTCGAGCTGGCCCGAGGACGCGGTGCTCGAGCGCCCGCTCTCGGCGGCGCCCGCTCGCTTCTGTCGCAACGCGAGCCCGGGGCAGGTCGACGCAGCGTGTGACGCCATCGCGGAGCGCGCGGTGGGTGATCACGAGCGGCGCTTGCTCACGCCGTCCGACTTTCGCGCGCTGGCCAAGGGGCGCGCCGAGCTCGGCAGCGAGTCCGTAGAGTTCATCGTCGATCTCAGCGCGGGCGACAGCGTCACGTTCCTGAACTCCGCGAATTGGGATCTGCACTACAGCTTCGTGCGGGAGATGATTCAAAAGGCGCCGCACCTGGATCGCTGTGATCCGGCGCAACGCGCCGAGTACGAGCTCGGCTGGTATGCCTTCAGCGAGCAAGAGTATTTCAAGGTCGAAGGCCGGCGCTACCTGCTCGGGACGCTGGTGCGGCACGCGGGCAGCGCGCTCGCCAACGTCGAGTTTTCACCCGGCGACGTGATCTCTGCCGAGCAGATGCGGCACGCCTTCTTCACGGTGCTGCGGCACGTCCCCGATCCCGAGGCGTGGTCGATTCGACCGCAAACGCCCGATCAACTGCAGCGCATCCGCGAGATCGAGGGGCAAGTGCCGATCGTGGCGCCCAACGCGCCGTTCGTCGGGCTCACGTTCCAGGCGCTGGCGCCCGGTGTCGCCTACGGCACGCTGCGCACCGCCAGCGCCAACGCGCTGTCCGACGTCGGGCCGCGTGACATCGTGGTCACCGAGCAGGTGCCCAACGACATTCCGCTGATCGCCGGCTTGATCACCGAAGCGTTTCAGACGCCGCTCGCGCACGTCAACGTGCTCAGCCGCGGTCGCGGCACGCCGAACATGGCGCTCGCCGACGCGCACCTCGATGAGCGAGTGAAGCCGCTGCTCGGCAGCTTGGTGCGGCTGGAGGTCTCCGGCAGCGATTTCGAGCTGCGGCCCGCGTCCCCGGAGGAGGCGCTCGCGTTTTGGGAGAGTCGCCGTCCGAGCAGCACCCCGCTCGCTCCGCGCTTGGACCTCACGGTTCGTGGGCCAGTGCCGCTCGAGGGCCGCTCGCTCGCTGATCTACCGGCCATCGGCGGCAAGGCGGCTCAGCTCGCGTTGCTCGGCGCGGTGCCATTTTGCGCGGGTCCGGTCAGCACCCCGGAGCGACCCTTCGCGATTCCGGTGGTGCATTCGCGCGAGCACTTCGCGGCCAGCGGCGCGGAGGCGCTGCTCGACGAGCTGCGCGCCGACCCGGCGTTCTTGGCGGATCCCAAGGTGCGCGCGGCGGGCCTCGCGCAGGTGCGCGAGGCGATCCTCGGCTTTCCCGTGGACGCGGCGCTGCTCGAGCAGGTCCTGTCCGCCATCGGCGAGCGCTGGCAAGACACGGCGGTGCGCTTCCGGAGCAGCAGCAACGTCGAAGATCTGGCGGGCTTCAACGGCGCCGGTCTATACGAGTCGGTCGGCGTGGATGCGGATGAGGGAGCCGACGCCGTCGAGGACGCGATCCGCGAGGTATGGGCCAGCCTATGGAATGATCGCGCCTTTGCCGAGCGCGACTACTACAACGTGGATCAAAGCGAGGTGGCCATGGCGGTGCTGGTGCATCCGGCGTTTCGCTCGGAGCGCGCCAACGGCGTCGCCATCAGCCGCGACGTGCTCGAGCCCATCCACGGCGACCGCTACTATATCAACGCGCAAGTGGGCGAGGCGTTGGTGACGAACCCGGCGCCCGGTGTGCTCAGCGACCAGTTCACGTTTCAGCCCAACGGCTGGCAGGAGTTCGCCTTCCAGGAGCACAGCAGCTTCAGCCCCGAGCGTCCCGTGCTGAGCGAGGAGGAGACGCGCTTTTTGGCCTGCAACCTGGGCGCGATTCACAACGCGTTTCGTCCGGTGTTGGATCCCGAGATGAAGAACCCGTGGTTCGCGGTGGACATCGAGTTCAAGTTGCTCGGGCCCGAGCGCGCGCTGCTCATCAAGCAAGCGCGCTCCTACTCGTTCGGCGCGAGCGCCCCCGAGCAGTGGTGCGATTTCTGAGCCGCGCGCGCTACTTCAGGCCCAGATCCTTGCGGATGGCCATCACCATGCGGCAGTGGAACAAGAGATCCTGCTCGGAGTGGACTTCGCTCTGCTGATTCAAGCCGTAGGGCCAGAAATGCTGGTTGTCGGCGTGGACCTTGGTGTCCTCCGGCTTGGTCAGCGTCGCGTTGATGGCCTGCAGCTCCGCGTTGGCGTTGGCGCCCGTGAAGAGTTTGTCCGCCGTGACGAACGAGCCCCAGTTCGACGCTTGTCCGACGCCCACGGTGTGCCCGATTTCGTGCATCGCCGAGCGATAGTCCATGTACGTCTTGTTGGAGCCGAAGCGGATGGTGCCGTTGGCGTTGCCGTCCGCCGTCTGCACCGAAGGGACGTACTGGATGGTGAGGCTCTTCGTGATGTCCGTGTAGCAGTTGTAATAACCGATGGCCTTGTCCATCGCGGTGGTGATGAGCCCGTACGCGGTGGTCTGTTCGGCGCTGGGGTTGGCCGCGCGCATCAGCGTGTAGGTGATGTGCCCCGTGTACGGGCACTGCGTCCCCGCGCCGCCGCTGCCGCCGTTCGCAGCGCCCGCGCTCGCCGAACCCGCGGCACCCGCGGCGCCGCCCGCGGATTTTCCGCCATTGCTGTCGCCGGCCGCACCGGCCTGCTGCGCCCCGCCCGAGCCAGCGCTCGTGCCGCCGCCGCCCGCGCTACCGCCGTTGGCGCTCCCGCCGGTAAACCTGCCGCTGAAGCCGCCGCCGGAGAGGCCCGCGTTGCCGCCGCTGCCGCCGCTCGTGCTGCCGCCGCTGCTCGCTGCGCCGCCCGTCGCGTTGCCGGCGAGCGCGCCGCTGCCGCCCTGCGCGGCTTGTGCGCCGCCGCTGCTGCTCGGCGCCATGCCGCCAGAGGCTGGGCTCGCAGCGCCACCCGTAGTGAGGCTGGTCCTGCCCCCGGAGCTGGAGCCGCCATCGGCCACGACGTCGTCGCCCGCGTCGCTGCCGGAACAGGCCGCGAGCAGAGCGAGCGCAGCGACAGAGAGCAGCGCGCCCAGGCGTCTCGTGTTCGAGTGCTGCATCGGCATTTCGCTGAACACCGTTCTAACACGCCGCCGCGGCGCAGCCGGCGCGCAGCGCCGCGGCGAGCGCGTTTGTCGGTTCTCTGAGCAGAAAAAGTCAGCCCCGTCGTAACCGCAACGGATAACCCACTGCGCTCACTGCCAGCGAAACGTGCGCAGCGCGATGCCGAAGCCCAGGAGTGACCAGGCGCACAGCACGGCCATTTCGAAGCCGAGGCTCGCGAGTCCGCGGCCCTCGTTCGAAATGGCGCGCAGGGCGTCGTTCACGGCCGTGAGCGGCAAGAAGCGGATCGGCAGCTGGAGCCAGCTGGGAAAGCGCTCGTACGAGAAGAACGAGCCGGACAGGATCCACATCGGCAGCTGCACGAAGTTCATCCAGCCATTGGCGACCTCGGTGCTGTCGAGGCGCGCGGCGATGATCAAGCTGATCGCCGCGAACGCTGCCGCTGCCGCGGCCGCGGCGACGACGAACGCGAACGGGCTACCGCGCACCACCGTGCCGAAGACGAAATGCCCGAACAGCACCAAGAACGCGAGCTCCGCGACCAGGAACACGCTGCGCGAAATGAAGTACGAGAGCAGGAAATGGCTGCGCCGCATGGGGGTGACCGCGTAGCGCCGCAACAGGCGACGCTTGCGCGCCAGCACCAGGTTGAAGCCGATGCCCCACATGCTGCTGCCCATCAAGTTCAAGCCGATGAGCCCCGGCATCAGGAAGTCGACGTAGCGCGAGCCGCGGCGCGTGACGGGGGACTCGCGCAGCGCCACGTGATCGCTTCGGCCCTCTGCGCGCTCCAGCTCATCGCGCACGAGCAGGCGCGCGAGCGCCGCGCGCTCCTGGCTCGCGTCGTAGTGCAGCTCGGGCGGGGCGCTGCGTAAATCAACGAGCAAATCGACTTTGCCGCGCGCCAGCGCGCGCGTGCCCGCTTCGGCTTCGACGCGCGAGGCGCGCAGCCGCTGGCTCTCAAGGAGCGACGCCGCGCGCGGATCGCCGGCCGGCGCCAGCACGGCGACGTGCGGCGGCTCCGGCGCGCGCTCGCGAAACGCGAGGCCGAGCCCCACCGCCATGAGCAGCGGAAACCCGAACACCCAAAAGACGTAGCCGGGCTCGCGCCAGAACTCGCGCAAGCGCGCCTTGACGAGCTCGGCCAGCGGGTGCGGCCGCCTCTCGCTCGCGCTCACGAGCGCGTCTCCCGGGCGGGGGCGGGCAGCGCGTCGTTCTCGCCGGCCGCGTCTTGCAGCGCGCGCCCGGTGAGGTGCAAAAACACGTCGTCGAGCGTCGCTTGGTGAGTGCTGAGACCGATCGGCGTGACGTCTTGGCGCTCGAGCTCGGAGAGCACGCTGGTCAAGGCGCTCAGACTGCGATCGATGCGCAAGCGATAGCGCTCACCGCGCTGCTCACAGCGCTGGACCGCCGCGACGCTCTCGAGCGCCGCGCGGTCCAGCCCTTGCTTGGTCTCGAACTCGACGAACTGCACCAGGCCGAGCCCGTCGACGAGCGAGCGCGGCGTGCCCTGCGCGATGATTTTTCCGTGATCCATGATCGCGATGCGATCGCAGAGCGTCGCCGCTTCCTCCATGTAGTGAGTGGTGATCAGCACCGTACGACCGGACGCGCGAAAGCGCTCCACGATGCCCCAAATCGCTTGCCGCGCGCGCGGGTCGAGCCCGGTCGTCGGCTCATCCAGAAACAACAGCTCCGGATCTCCGACCAGCGCGCAGCCGAGCGCGACGCGCTGCTTTTGCCCGCCGGAGAGGCGCGCGTACTGTTTGCTTCGCTCGCCCGTCAAATCCAGCTCCTCCAGCAGACCCGCGACAGAGCGCCCGCGCTCGTAGAACGAGCGAAAGAGCAGCAGCACCTCTTCGACACGCAGGCGGTCGGCGAGCTGCGTCTCCTGCAGCTGCACGCCCAAGCGCTCCTGGATCTCACGATCGCGGCCCGCGCCCCAGGCGATGCCGAACAGCTCGATGCTGCCGGAATCCGGCCGATTCAGGCCTTCGAGCATTTCTACCGTCGTCGTCTTGCCGGCGCCGTTCGGCCCCAGCAGGCCGAAGCACTCACCGACGCGCACGTCCAAGTCCAAACCATTTACAGCGAGCTGATCTCCGTAGCGCTTGATCAAGGCCCGGCAACGGATGGCATCCATCTGCCGCGCAGCGTAGCTCAGTTCCGCACAGCGCGAAAAGCGCCGGCTCCGCCCGCGAACCACAGCTCGTCGCCGTTTGCGACGATGGCGTGCAGCGGCCCGGAGAGCTCGCTGGCGAGCTGGAAGCTCGCGCCGTCGAAGAGCGCTGCGCCGCCGTCGCCCGCGAGCCAAAGCCCGCGCTCGTCGCCCCACGAGGCGCGCGGGCCGCGCAGCGGGACCTCGAAGCTCTGCCATTCGCCGCCGCGCAGCCGATGCAAGCGCGCTGGCTCGAGCTCACTGACGAAGACGTCCGCTCCGTTCGTCCATAGGCTGCTCGGGTGTCGCCAAGCGCGCGTGGGCGTGAGCGGCGTGAAGCCGCGCTCATCGAGGCGCTCGACGCTATCCTCGCCCAGCGCCCAGGCGCTGCCACCGGAGAGCAGCACGTGTTGCGGCGCCGGATGCGCGGGCACGCTCTTCCAGCCGCTGAGGCGCTTGATCAAGCACACAGCACCCGGCCGGCACACCACCTCGGGATCAGCGAAGCCGAGCACGCCATAGAGGGCGCCCTTGCTGCTGCCGAGAGGACCGAGCTCACTCGGCTCCGGCTGCCAGCGGCCGCCTTTGAAGCGGAGGTAGATCGACTTTTGCTGCTCTGGCGCCGAGGCGTCACGCGCGAACCCCATCACGCGCGGCGCGTTGTCTCGCCCGAACCAGATCGCGACCTCCGCGCTGGGAGGCAGCGGCACGTCGGGCAGCTCTCGAAACGCGCCGCGCTCGAAGAGCGTCGCATGGCTCCCGGCCAGGAGCGCGAGCCGGCCCTGCGCGCCGACCGCGATGGAATCGACTGGCTCGCTGCGCGCTCGCGTGAAGCTCCACGGCAGCGCGACGCGCGGAGCCGCTTCCGCGCTGGAAGCGATGGCTGGCGGCGGCGCGGGTGGCGCGCTGGACGCGGACTGTGCTGGCGTGTCCTGGGCGGCGCTGGTATTCGCCGTTGGCACGCTCGCTGGTGTCGCTTGGGCGCGGGAGCTCGCGCGCTGGGTCCCGCAAGCGCAGCAGAGCGCGGCGCAGGAGAAGAGCAGCGCGCGTGCCCGGCGCAGGTCGTTGCGCAGCGCGAGGTAGCGGGAGCACGGCATAGGGCCCACTCTAGCCGAACACGCGCGTCAGCAGGCGCATGAGCGACCCAGTGAACTCGAAGCCGAACTGGACCGACGCCGCGACGCACGGCAGCTCCTTCGTGACGCGGAACCAGTGCTCGCTGCCGGGCGCCATTTTATGGACGTCACCGGCCGAGACGCGGCGGCCGCTCTCGTCGATGTAGCTGCCCTCGAGCACGAGCAGCGCTTCCGGCCCCGTGTGCCGGTGTTTGGGGAAGCGCATGCCGGCCGCGAAGCGCGTGAGCGTCGCGCGCGCCCCAGCGAGCCGCGGCCCTGGCTGAACGTCGATGACGCGCAGGCCGGGCAGCCCGGGCTTGCGCCAGCTCTCGGGCTCGGCCGCCTGCAACAACAGCGCTTCGACTCGCTCTGGCGTGAGATCCCACAGCGTCGCCAGTCGCTCGAAGAAGGGCGCATAGCGGAGCGGCAGCGGCGTCACGCTGGCGAGTAAGCGCTCACGTCCGGTCGCGTCCAAGGCGGGGAGCGCGAGCGGCAACACCGCGCTGAGCTCGAGCGCGCTCGGCAACGAGCTCGCGTCGTCTTCCAACGCTTCTCGCATGAAGAGCGGAATTTCTGTGGCGCTGGGCATCAGCCGCGGCTCCCTTCGACCGCGAACCATTCGCGCAGCTTGAGCAGCGCGCTGCGCGTGCGAGATTTCACGGTGCCGAGCGGGATGTTGCGGCGCTCGGCGATTTCACTGCTGCTCAAACCTTCGAAATAGCCGAGCCAGAGCACGTCCTGCTCTTCACGCGACATTCGCGCGAGCGCTTCGCGCAGCCGGCGCTGATCGGGTGCCCCGTCGCTGCTCGCCGCGTCAGCGACGAGATGCTCGAGTTGTCCTGCGCCGAGCTCCACGCGCCGCCGCTCGGGCGCCGCGCGCCGGCGATCGAGGGCGCGGCTGCGCGTGCGGATGGCGAGCCAGGCCCAGACGCTGCCGCGCTCCGCGCTGTACTCCGCCGCGCGCCGCCATGCCTCGAGGAACACGTCGTGCAGCACGTCCTCGGCCTCCGCCGCTCCGGATATTTGTCGCGCGAGCGCGGCGAGGCGGGGCGCGTGGCGTTCGTAGAGCGTCGCCAGCGCCTCCCGATCACCGCGCGCCATGCGAGCGACGAGCGCCGCGTCGAAGCTCGCTGGCGTGTCGTCCGGGGCCATCGTGCTCGCGCAGGCTTCAATCCAGGAACAGCGTGGCCATGAGGCGCACGGTGAGCGGGTTGGCTGGGGTGAAGGCGAGATCTTCGCAGCCATAGAAGCGTCCATTGCTGCCTCCGGCGGGCGCCGCCGCGAACCGCGCGTTGCTCCCGCAGCCGAAACCGGCGGGCACCGCGCCGCCGACGCCGGGCTCTCCCGCGAGGCGCGTCACCGTCGCGAACGCGGCGGAGTGGTAGCTCGCGTTCAACAAATTCTCGACGTCGAGCGCGAGATCGAAGCGCGGCAAGGTGTAGCCGAGCGCCAGGTCGAGCTCGGTGTAGCCGGGAACCACGATGGCCCCATCGTCCGTCGCGGGTCGCTCTCCGACGCCGAAGAAGCGCAGCGCCGCGCGCGCCTGACCGGGCCCGAGCGCGCCGCGTGCCGACAGACCGCCAGCCCACGTCTGCTTTGCGGCGAGCGCGAGCCCGTTGCCGTTGCCAGCGTTCGCGCGGAGCTCCGATTTCGTGAACGTGACGTCGAAATCGGCGCTGAGGAAGCTGGTGAGATCGAGCCGGTTCTCGAGCTCGATGCCGCGCCGCGTGCTGGCGCCCGCGCTCTCGGTCGTGCCCTCGTCGCCGACCCACACCGTCTCACTCGCTAGGTCCAGCCGGAACGCAGCGGCCGCGATGCGCCAGCGTCGAAACAGCCGCGCCCGCGCGCCCACCTCCGCGCCCACCGCGCGGGCCAGCGGCGCGACGCGCGGCGAGGCGAACGCGCCGCGCACGTCGTTCGAGTGAAAGCCGTGCCCGTAGTTGGCGAACAGGTGCAGGCTGCGCGCGTCGTCGTTCAGGAGCTCGACGACGGCGCTGCCCTTCGGGCTCAGCTGGCGCGCGGCGTCGCTGCCGCTCGCGGCGCCCTCGCTCTGCAAGCGATCCGTGACGTCGAACGTCAGCAGATCCGCCCGCGCGCCGAGCTCGAGCCGCAGCCAGCGCGTGGGTCGCACTTGCTCGTTCAGGTAGGCGGACAGCAACGTCTCGCTGAGCTCGTGGCGCTTGACGGCCTCGAGCCGCTCGCGCTCCGCGCTATGCCACAGCTCGCCGGCGACGTCGTCGTTGCGCGCCTCTGCGCCCAGCGTGGTCGCGAACTCCATGCCGGCGAAGTGATGTGGCACGCGATAGCTCAGCTTCGCGCCGTAGAACGTGCGCGCATCGTCCTGCTCGATCTGATCGCCGCGCTCGGGGTCGCTCAGCAAATACGTGAAGTTCGAGAATAGCCGCAGGCGATAGCGGCCGAGATACGCCAGCCCGGCGAGCTCGTTGCCGTGCACGTCGCGCGCGCGATAGTTGAGCGCGAGCTGGTGCCGCGCGCTCGCGCCGCCCTCGCTCGGGTCCAGCGCGCCGAAGCGCGAGACGAGCCCGCGCTGGATCGCGCGCTCGGGGATTTGGCCCGAGCCATGCCAGTTGCCGGCGTAGCTGAGCCAGCTGGCGCTCAGGGTCACGTCGCTGTTTGGCCGATACGTGACCTTGTTGAACAGGCGGTACTTGTCCCAGCGGTTCGGGTGCTCGAAGGGGCCGTTCGTGCGCGCCACGTCGGCCGCGAAGAGCGCGTCCGCCTTGCCGAGCTTGGGGCTCGCGGTCCACAGCGCGCGGTAGCCGGGCGTGCCGTGACCGGGGGACGCCTCGAAGCCGACGCCCAGCGTCGTGCGCTCGCCGCGATCCTTCGAGGCGAGATTGATCGCCCCGGCCGTCGCGAAGTCCCCGAGCTCGACGAAGTATGGGCCTTTGCGGATCTCGACGCGATCCACGAGCTCCGGGATGATGAAGCTCGTATCGGCGTAGCCCTGACCGTGGGCATGCGAGGGCATGTTGATCGGCACACCGTCGAACGAGAGCGCGACGTCCGTGCCGTGATCGGCGTCGAAACCGCGCAAGAAATACTGATTCGCTTTCCCGCCGCCCGAGTGCTGAACCACCACCAGCCCGGGCGTGACCCGCAGCAAATCGCCCACGGAGCCGCGCGGGCGTAGCGTGAGCTCCGGCCCGGCGACGGTGCTGGCCGAGGCAGCGATTTGCGGGCGCTCCGCCACGACGAGCGTCGCAGGTCCGCTGGCGACCGCCACGTCCTCGCGTTGCTCGAGCCGAGCGGGGGCGTCGGCCGCGGCCGCCTCGGGTGGCGGCTGGAACTCGAACGTAAAATCGATCGTCGCCGCGATCGCGCGCCCGTTGCGGCGCGCCGGCTCGAACTCCAGCTCGCGCGCCGCGAGCAGCGCCGCGTCGTCGAAGCCATGACCAGCGGGCGAGGTCACCTTCGCGTCCGTCACGCGGCCGTTCTCGTCGACGGAGAGCTCGACGGTGACAGCGGCGGATTTCCGCTCGCGCAGCGCCTCGCGCGGGTAGCGCGCAGGCACGCTGCGCCGCAGCGTGGGCGGCGTCAGCTCGGCTTCTGGCTCAGCTGCGGGCGCGGCCGCTGGAGCGGCGGCGGCCGTCATTGGAATCAAGGCGCAGGCGGCGCACAGGGCCGTCACACATCGCTTTGGAAGTAGAGAAGCGCAGGTCAACCACATGTCTACGCCTGACCCCGTACACCGGATCGGCGCAGAGTGTGATGGCCTATCTCAGCCGGAAGCTGACGGTCGAGCGCAAGCGGACGCGAACGGGCTGACCGGCGCGGCGCGCGGGCGTGAAGCGATAGCCACGCACCGTCGCGAGCGCCGCTTCTTCCAGCCCATAGCCCGGGGCGGACAACGCCTTGGCGCTCACGACACGTCCGCTCGCGTCGACCACGAGCTCGACCGCCACGTCGGCTTCGATCGAGGCCGAGCGAGCGGCTTCGGGATAAACGGCGCTGACAGTGCTGCGCAGGCGCGCGGGTTCATCGACCTCGCGTTCGCTGAACGTCTGCGACGCTTCCGTGGCGAGCCGCTCGCTCGCGCTGGAAGCCGGCGCGGGCTCGCCAGCGAGCGCGCTGGCCCTGGCGCGTAGGGCGAAGCGCGGCGCTTGCGGCTCCGGCGGCGCAGCGGGTAAGTCCGGCGCAGGCGCGGCGGGAGCGATGTCAGGCACCTGAACGATTTGTGGCGCGGGCACGGGCAGCGGCAGGTGCTTCAAGTTGGGATCATGCGGCGTGAGATCGTGCGTCGCTGGCACGGGATAGCTGTGCCGGTGCTGGCGTGGCACGCTCGCCGACTTCGGCTCCGCGGCGACCTGCTTTGGCGTAGCGAGAGCTTGCGTCTCGACGTCGATCACCGTCTCGGCGCTGAGCGGGGCGCTGATACTTTCGCTGGGCGCTGCGTCGCTGAGCGCGGCGTGACCCGCGGCTAGCAATGCGCTCGCGTGCAGCACGCCGGAAGCCGCCAGCGGTAGCCAGCGCGAGCTACCCGCGCTGCGCAGCGCGAGGATGAGTGAGATCCAGCTGGCGACGAGCATCGTAGAGCCTTCAGGTTCTATCTACTGCTGTGCTCTACGCCAGCCCTGGGAGTTCGGATTTGTCGCTGAAAAATTGCCGTCATTTCGCCAGCTCCACGCTGCTCTCGCTCGCCGTCGGCGCGCTCGCCGCCTCGTGCTCGCGCGCAGAGACCCCTGACCCGTCCCCGAAGCATCTGAAAGACAATAGGTTTTCCGGCGATCAGCGGCCGGGCGAGGCGACCGAGGCCGACGCCGCGCGGCGGCTCTGCTCAGCGCTTCATGAGCTGCCGGCCCGGCGTAAGGCGCAATGTTGCGGCGCCGGCAGCGAGCGCCCGCTGTTCGACGAGTGTGTCCGCGTCGTCGGCGCGTCGTTGCAGGCCGGCGCTGTCCGCGTCGATCGCGACGCCCTCGCGCGCTGCGAGCGGGGCATGCAGGCGGCGCTGGTTGGCTGCGACTGGGTGACGCCCGGCCAAGCGCTCGCCGTCGACGCGTGCCACGGCGTGCTGCGCCCAGAGCTGACGGTGGGGAAGCGCTGTCGCTCATCGCTCGAGTGTCGCGCCCCTTTACACTGCGAAGGCGCGACGCCGAACAGCGCCGGAGTCTGCGCGCCGCCGGCAGCGTTGGGCGCGGCGTGCGGCGCCCAGGTCGACGCGCTCGCGAGCTACGTGCAGGATCGGCGGCTCGCCGATGAGCATCCGCTGTGCGCCGAGCAGTGCTCGCTGCTCCGTCATCGCTGCGAGCCAGTGCCGGCGCTGGGCGCGCCATGTTGGACCAGCGCGAACTGCGCTCCGGGACAGACGTGTAGCGCTGGCCGTTGCAGCGCGCGGGCGCCCGCCAAGCTCGGGCAGTCCTGCGCCGACCTGCCGTGCGCCGCGGCTCTGCGCTGTCGCGCTGGGATTTGCGTAGCGCCCGCCAGCGCGGGCGCGGCTTGCGCCACGGACTTCGACTGCGCCGCGGGCGGCTGCGTGACGACGGCCGATGGGCGCCAGCAATGCGGAATGA
Organism: uncultured Sorangium sp.; assembly: GCA_966250485.1. Taxonomy (GTDB): domain Bacteria; phylum Myxococcota_A; class Polyangia; order Polyangiales; family Polyangiaceae; genus PMG-095. The sequence goes on from CBINHN010000050.1 coordinate 40,910, forward strand.
AGTGCTCCGTTTCATTGCAGGCGCTGCGCGCTAGCGCGGCGCCGACGCTCCGTTTGCCGCTGCGTGCGCGCGCCGCCGAGTGACCGCTCAGAGCAAAGCCGGCGAAGGGCGGCGGCTGCCGCCCTTCGCCGGCGAGAACGTCGAGCGCTGAACCGCGCTGCGCTCAAAACGCCGCGGGTTGGCCCTTTCCTTCGCGATCGCCCGCGAACGGCGCGGCCAGATACGGAAAGTGATCGAGCAGCTTACGCCCGTCACCGGGACCGCCGACATAATCCGTGACGGGCGTCTTCAGCTGCGTCAGCAGCAGCGACAGCTCGATGTCGGTCACGTCTTCTTCCTTGCCCGACGCCACTGCCGGACCGCTCAGCGGCCGACCATTCGGAAACGACGACGGCAGCGCGACATCCACGCGCAGCACGTCTCCCGTGCGCCCATTCTCGAGCGGCACGCTGTGCGCGCCGGCGCTGGGGATATCATTCAAGTTGATGACCTGCAGGATGTCGACGCGGCCGTACTTCAGGGAGTCGGGCACGGCGTCGATGCCGAGCTGCGCATAACCGCCGATCGCCTCCACGTCGCGCACCAAGATCGGGTTCAAGAAATACGCGCCGAAGTTGCGGACGTCGTTGGCGGGCGTCGTGCGGTTGAAGCGATCCTTGTCCTGAATGCCAATCACGGCTTCATTGATCAGCGGTAGCCCGAGCCTTGAGACTTGCCGCCAGGGGCCGCCCTCCTCGAAGCCGCTCGGGCAGGCTCGGCTGCCGGCGTGAGCCGGCGAGCATTGCACGCGAAACGAGCGCCGGCTGGCCGAGGCCCAGACGCCGAACAGCGTAGCGTTCGACGGCGTGCCGGCCGCCAGCGCTTCGTGAAAGGCGTCTTCCTGGCCCTGCGGCGCGAGCTCGCTGAGCGGGATGGCGAGCACGATCGAGTGCACGTTGAAGCCGGAGACGCCATCGGGAGCCTTCGTCGCATCCGTGTTCGCGAACGGCGCGGTGGCGTTGGGATCCACGTCGTACAGGGGAGAGCGGAAGGGCTGGCCGTTGAGCGTGTTGAGGCCGACGAACGCGCCCAGATCGAAGATTTGCGCGAGGTTCACGTAGAAGGCGTCGTCACGCGGGCCGGCGAAGAAGCGGTAGCCCGCGTCGTTCTCGGCGACGAAGCCCTGCGCGAGCTCGTCGTAGCTGGGATTGCCGTAGGCAAAGGTCGCCGTGCGTTGTCCGATGTTGGGCGGCGCGACCGCCGCGCGCTTGAAGATGCGCTGCGCGCGGCGCGACCCGGCGCGCCTGAGCGTCACGTCCGCCGTTTGTGTGAACTCACCCGCGAGCTGCGCGAAGAACTCCTTACCGCCGCCCGGTCCCGCTTTCTTGTCGTCGACGGCGACGCCGGGCCGCGGCTTGGTCTGAAAGCGAACGTCGAATGTCATATAGTCGGTGAGCGTCGGGACTCCGCTGCTGTCGTTGTGCGTGATGTGGATTTGATAGAGTACGTCGTCCGAAAATTTGTGATAGTTGGGGCCACCCTCGGGCAGCTCGAGCGGAATGTAGTTGGCTGCGATGCACAGCGAGGGCGTCCCCGCTTCGTCGCAGGTCCAAGCGTAGAGATCCGTGTTGTCCGCCGCGGGATCGGACGAAATCGCCGGCGCTTCGCGGTGGCTCGAGGCGCGCGCGGCGCCGGCCGCCAGCAGCGCCGGCAACAGGGTCAAGGCCGCCAAAGATGCTGCTCTCAATTTCATGATTTTGCTCCTGTTCGGATTGCCAGGGTGTCAGCGGGCTTCGATGCGAAAAACTGTGCCGCCGTCCGCTGCCAGTGAGGCCCAGACGAAGGTGTTGCTGTCGTGCGCGCGCTTGAGCCCGGCTGACGAGTCCTGGTAAGCGGAGAAGGTGTCGCGGATGGCGCGTGGCGCCGCGCCGGGGTTCGCCATATCGATGAGGTAGACGGTGTCGCTGCGATCCGGTCCTTCGCCGGAGACGAGCAGCACCTTCTCGTCGAGCGTGAGCGCGATGCCGGCGGGGTAACCCGTGGCAAAGCCGGTCGCGATGACGCTCGCGCCGCCGTCCTTGATGCGCACGATCCCGGCCTCGCTGGCGACGGTGCTGTCAGCGTCGAGCAAGCGAGTCTCGGCCACCAGCAACGTGCCATCGCTCTGCACGGCGATGCCCGAGGGATCGACCAGCGGCAAGCCGGAGTAGACGCTGCTCGCGGTCGCGCCGGTCACCTGAAAGACGGCCGCGCTGCCGTCGTCGCTGACACCGCTGAAATACAGGGCACCGTCTTCGGCGGTGGTCACCGCTCTGGGCCGAAGCCCGTGAATGATCTCGCTAGGCTCGCCGCCGTCCACGCCGAGCGCGAGCAGCGCTCCGAGCCCCTCCGCGCCTGCGGCCGGATCGGCAACATAGAGTAGTTTCCCGTCGACCGAGAGCGCGAGGTCGAGCGGATTGGCGAGCGCGTCTCCGCTATAAAGCACGCGCGGGGCGCCGCCGCTCGCTGCTTGCAAGAGCACGGCGACGCGCTCACCGGACTCACTGAGCTCGCTCTCGTCGCGATCTTCCAGGGTCGCGATGAAGGCGATGCTGCCGTCGGCGAGCGGAACACCGGCGCGCGGTGACGAGAATGTGCTGGGCGCGTTGGCGACCGCCGCCAGCGACTTGAACGGGCTCTGCCCAGTATCCGAATCAGCTGCTGCTGGCCCATCGCCGTGATGGCTTTCACTGCACGCCAGCAGCAACAGGGCGGTAACCGTCGCCACGCGCCCGAGTGGCACGCCACGCCAGCGCCGTGAAGATGCGTTGTCCTTCATGGGACCTCCTGGCTGCCGTACGGGCCGCCTCGGTAACTTGGATTTGAAAAATCCGATTCCCGGGCTCGCTCGTAAGGTGAGCAGGCCGGGGGGCGCGGCTCGGAGCAGCATGGAGAATCAGCGACTCGTAAGGAACGTTCACGGCGCGCGCCGCTTGGCGCTGTTCACCCTGGCTGGGTTCGCGCTGATGGCCTGTCAGGCGCGCGGTCGCCCGGAGCGCGGGCGCGCCACGGCGCCGGCAATGGCCGCGGCCAACGTGGCGCCAGCGGAAGCGCCGCTCGTCGCCGCACAGCGCCTCGCCTTGCAACGAACGGACGGCGACGCTGCGCTGGACCGCAAAATTGCGCAGCTCAGCGCCGCCGCGAAGGCCGCGCCGCGACGGCTCGCGACGTTGGTCGAGCTCGCGCGCGCGTGGGTTCAAAAGGCCAGACAGGCGAGCGATCCCGGCTACTACGTGAACGCGAATGCAGCCGTCGACCTCGCGCTCGACATCGCGCCGGGCGATCCGTCGGCGCTCGACGTGCGCATGCTCGTGCTCTTGAATGATCATCGCTTCGCCGAGGCCGAGGCGCTGGCACGCGAGGCATTGCGGCGCGCTCCGGACTCGGCGATGGCGTGGGGCAGCTTGAGCGACGCGCTGCTCGAGCTGGGCGATCTCGAGGGTGCGGAGCAGGCCAGCCAAACCATGCTCGATTTGAAGCCTAATCTGCCCTCCTACAGCCGCGCCTCGTACCTTCGCTGGCTGCGCGGTGACGTGGCCGGCGCACGCGAGCTCGCGCGGCTCGCGCTGGACGCCGCCAGCGACCGACGTGATCCAGAGCCGCGCGCTTGGATGCTCGTTCAAGCCGCGCTGCTGTTCTGGCACGAGGGCGACCTCAGCGGCGCGGACGCTGGGTTCGAGAAGGCCCTGCAAGGCTTCCCCGAGTACCCTCCGGCGCTCGTGGGGCGCGCCCGCGTCGCATTGGCTCGCGGTGAGCCCGGGCGCGCGACGGCGCTCCTCGAACGGGCTTACGCGAAGAGCCCGCTCGCGGAGACGGCTTGGCTGCTGAGCGACGCGCGTCTGCTCGCCGGAGATGCCACGGGAGCCGCGCGCGCGTGCTCCGATGCGGAGCGCGCCGGCCGGCGTGGCGATGCGCGCACGCTCTCGCTGTTGCTCGCCAGCCGCGGGAAGGACCTAGAGCGCGCGCTGCGGCTCGCGCAGAACGAGCGCGCGCAGCGCGGCGACATCTACAGCGATGACGCGCTGGCCTGGGCGCTGTACAAGAACGGGCGCTTCGCCGAGGCCAAAGCGGCGATCGAGCGCGCGCGGCGTTGGGAGACCCGCGACGCTCGCTTGATCTTCCACGAAGCGGCCATTCGCATCGCGCTAGGAGACGCAGTCGCCGGGCGGCGTTTACTGCGCGCGGTCGAGGCGCTCAATCCTCATTTCGAGCCGCTGGCGCAGCGCGAGCTCCGCGCGCTCCTGCAGAGCGCAGCGCGCCAGCGAAGCTCGGCTAGCGACAGCGAGGTCAGCGGCTGATGGGGAGCGCGCGACGGCTCGCCAGCGTGGTTGCGGCGTTGCTGGTGCTGTCGAGCGCGGCGCCGGCGGCGGCGCATGCCAGCAGCGTCTCGCGCGGAGTGTATCAGCGCACCGCGCACGGCGCCGAGGTCGAGCTGGTGTTCGCGCGCGCGGACGCCGCGCTCCTCGTACCCGAGCTCGACCGAGACGGAGACGGTGGCATCGACGAGCGAGAGCTGAGCCGAGGCGCGCGGGCGCTGATGGAGTTTTCGCGCCAGGGGCTGCTGCTGCGCGACGCCGGCGAGCCGTGTGTCGCGAGGCTCGAGCGTGCGTCGCTCAGCGAGCGCGATGGGGTCGACATTCGGCTCTCGTTCCGCTGCGCGCGCTCCTCGGCGCTGAGCGTGACGTTGCCGTTCCTCACGCGGCTCGCGCCCGGGCACCGCCACCTCGCGCGCCGCGAATGGTCGCGTGGCGTCGCAGAAGAAGTGCTCTTCGGGAAGAGCGCCCACTTCGAGTTGTCGGCGCCGGTCTCAACGCCTGGCGCCGAGAGCGCGCGACGCACGACCGTGGCGAGCTTCGTGAAGATGGGCTGTGAGCACATCCTGTCCGGGCTCGACCACGTCGCGTTCCTGTTTGCGTTGCTGCTCGGTGTGACGCGGCTGCGCCCGTTGCTGCGCGTGATCAGCGGCTTTACGCTGGCTCACTCGCTGACGCTCGCGCTCGTCGTGTTGGGCGTCTGCGCGCCGCCGGCGGCCCTGGTGGAGCCAGCGATCGCGCTGTCCGTCGCCTACGTCGGCGTCGAGAACTTGCGTGAGGTAAAGCCGGAGCTTCGCTGGCGCGTGGCGTCACTGTTCGGGCTGGTTCATGGCCTCGGCTTCGCCAGCGCCTTGACCGACGCGGCGCTGCCGCCCGCTGCCCTCGTGCGCGGGCTGCTCTCCTTCAATGTTGGCGTCGAGCTCGGTCAGCTGCTGCTCGTAGCGCTGATGCTGCCGGGCCTACTCTGGATACGCCGCCGAGCGAAGCTGGCGGAAAAGCTGGTGCCGTTGCTGTCGTTATTGGTGGTGGTGAGTGGCCTGTGCTGGCTCGCGCTGCGCTGCATTTGACGAAGGGGGAGGCTTGCTCTCGCCCGCGGGCGGCCCTGGCTTGCGGCGCGGAGGCGCGGCACGCAAGATACCGGCTCGACCGATGGTTCAACCTGCTCTCCCCGGTGACGCGCTCGAACCGATAAGACCGGAGCCGCCGCGTCGCCGCTCCATCAGCGGAGCGGCGCTCGCCGCGTTGGCGCTCGGGCTCGCGAAGTTCAAGAGCGTGTTCGCGGTGGTGAAGATGTTGCCCGCCGGCAAGCTCCTGCTCACGAGCGGGTCGATGATCGCGGCCATCGTGGCGCAGTCGTGGCGGTCGGGTTGGCTCTTCGGTGCCGGCTTCGTCTTTTTGATCCTGCTCCACGAGCTGGGCCACGGCTACGCCATGAAACAGCGGGGAGTGCAGGCGGGCTGGCCCGTCTTCATTCCGTTCTTCGGCGCGATGATCGCGATGAAAGGCGAGCTGCGCGATCGCGACGTCGAGGCGCACATCGCCTACGGGGGACCGCTCGCGGGCGCGGCGGCGAGCCTCGCGACCGCGGCGGCCGGGCTGATGCTCGAGTCACGGCTCTTGATCGCGCTGGCGTACTCGGGCTTCTTCTTGAATCTGTTCAACCTGACGCCCATGAGCCCGCTCGATGGTGGCCGCATCTCACAGGCGTTCTCGCGCCGCGCCTGGATGGTCGGCATGGCGATCATCGGCGTGATGCTGCTGTTCACGCACTCGGCGCCGCTCTACCTGATCGCCTTCTTGGGCGTGATGCGGCTGTTCCGCTCCGGCGGCGAGGACGAGCGGGAGACGCTCACCCCCGAACAGCAGCGCGCGTGGGCTGCGCGCTACTTCGGTCTCGCCGCGTTCCTCACTGCCGGCTTTTACTTCACCTCGCGTTTGCTGCACAGCTTAGGCCCCGCGAACGGCTAACACTGCGGGGCCGAGCCTTACTGGTCGAGCGCTCCTGCGTAGCCGACCTCATCGAACATCTCGTGGTCATCGAGACGCGCGGTCTGCATCTCGAGGCGTGCCCCTCGCTGACCTCACCGGCGCAGCGACGCGACGAGCCGCACGCTCCCGTTGACACCGCGCCCAGCGTGCGGGAGGGCCTCGAGAAGACGCTCGAGCATCAGCCGATTGCCCCGCTCGAACACAACGTTTCGTTCACTGAAAGGGCCGTCGAGACTGCACGCGCCGCACGCCGCCGCTGGTTTCGAACACGATAATCGCGTCCCTGAAACGATGGCAGCGCCCCTCACCTCCATGATTCGAGACCCCCAACCAAAGAGCCGGTCCTATAATCTCTTTGGCGGGCGCGCTCCGAGCTTATAGGACCGGCTCTAACTACGGCGTTCTGCCGTTATTCTTCGTCTTTGGTCGCATCCTCGACTTTGTCGCCGGCATCCTCCGCTTTGTCGCCAGCCGCTTCAGTGGCTTTCTCCGCGCTGTCCTCCGCATCCTTCGCAGCTTCGGAGGCTTTGTCTCCGGCGTCCGCCGAGCTGGCATCGTCGGCGGGTTTGTTGCTACCGCCGCAGGCAACGGCGAGGGGAAGAGCGAGGGCGAAAAGAATGAGTTGTGTCTTCATTTATGGCTCCGTCGGGTCATCGTGAAGATCGCGAAAATGCGACGCGGCTGCGCATTAGCAACTCTCGCGCCGAGCCCCGCTTGCGCAAAAGCAGCGGCAAAGCTGAGGCTCGTCGCTGGGCTGAGGGGCGGATTGCCACGCTAGCGCCACCACGCCTCGGGCAGCCGCGCCACGCTTGCCACGGCGACGAGCCGCACATTCGTGTGGTGTTGGCGAGATGCGGCAGCAAAAGGAAAACTGCCTTCCACGTGGCACCACGCTTGCACAGGCGGAGACCCGGAGGTCAGGACAATGGGTCTTCTGTTATTCATCGTTTTTGGTTTGGTCGTGGGCCTTCTCGCGCGCGCCATCATGCCCGGTCGGCAATCGATGGGTCTGATTGGCACCGCGCTACTTGGCATGGTGGGCTCGCTGGTGGGCGGGCTGCTCGGAACCATGATCAGCGACAACGAGCCGACTCGCGTGCACGCGGCGGGTCTCATCGGCAGCATCCTCGGCGCTATCGCCGTGCTGCTCATCGTGCGGGCGGTGGGGCGCGGCCGTCCCGCGCGGATTTAGCTGGAGGACTGCTGCGGCTTCGTGCTTTGGATATCGCGCTCGGTCCGCTCACTGCCCACAGCCGGGAGAGGGCGAGTCCCCGTCGCTGGGCTCCGTAACACGAACCCAGCGACGGCGGACCATAGCGCGGTGAAGCCGCTGCGATCGAAGCCGGAGTAGCTCGGGATCCAATCGCCGCCCCAGCTCTGGTCATCGGAGCGACCGTATTGCCCGACGACATCGAGATGGTCGGCGCGCGCGGCGTGGATCAGCTCACCCCAGAGCTGCGAGCTGGTCGGCACGATACCGTCACTGTCTGCGCGGGTCGGCAATGCGTCGTACGCGGCGAGCAGTCCTCGCGCCTGCGCTTCGGCGGGCGGCGGGATCACGGCGACGTCGCCGCGACGCGCGATGAAGTGCAGCAGCGCGTAAATCGGATGCACGAGCTGCGTGTAGAGATCCCACATGCTGCGCAGCAAGCTGCGCCAGGTGGGTCGCCGCGCGACGGCCACCACCGAGCCATAGCGGACATCAGGATCGGCGGTGCAGGCGTTGAGCAAATCACAGCCGGCAGGGGTCAGCTGAAAGAGCAGGGACTGGTCCGATGAGACCTCATCGAGGAAGCGCGTCAGCTCCAGCCGGCGTTCATCGCTGAAATCGTTGAGGAGCTTCTCGTAGAGCTCGTCGAACGTGCCGCGGCGCTTGCGCCGCGGATCACGCAAGCGCACGACCAGGTAACCGAGCCGCAGCATGATGGCCAGCGGGACGCGCCCGCGCCGCAGCACCCACATCATGTAGCGCGCTGCGAGCCGCAAGATGGGTTTGCCGAGCGTGCTGCAGAAGAACGTCGCCACCGGGGTACCGAAATGCGGGCAGCACACGCTGACCAGCGTGCGTACGCGCGAGTAGTCGAAGTCTTTGACGGCGCTTGGCAGCGACGCGGTGGGCGCGATCGCGAGTCGTGCATCGAGCCCGCCCGTCGAATGCCCGATGACGTGGATGGGCCCGTTGCTCTGCTCGGCGACGCGCTGCAGGGCGTCCAAGACGCGCGCCGCGCGAACGCGAATCGAGGCGGTCGGCAAGGTGGGCACCTCGAAGATGCGCACGGCTGCGCCGCGAGCCGCGAAGCTGTCGCGCAGCGCCTCACCGACGCCGTTGAAATACGAGAGCTCCCCGAAGTTTCCGAAGCCGAAGAAGCCCGGTACGAGCACGACCTGATGCTCTTCACCGGGCCCTATGGAGCCCAAGCGCCGTCTCCTTCGAACAGCCACGGCAGCGCCGCGGCGAGCTTGGCCATGACCTCTCCGCCCGGCGTGTGGCCGGCTCCCGGCGCGTACTCGATGCGCACGGCGACTCGCTCTTTGCGCAGCCACTGCGCTGGCAGCTCGGATTTCTCGGCGCACCAACGCGTGCCACACACGAACAGCACGCGCTGCCCGCCGTTGCGGGCGAAGGTCCGTGCCTTGACCGCGCTCCAGTACTCGTAGCCGCCCTCGATCAACGCCAGACGGGAAAATAGCTTGGCGTGCGAGACGATCATGGGCGCGCCCATGATCGCGCCTTGCGAAAAGCCGGTGTAGAGCGCGCCCTGGTCGCGCACCCGCGCGCCGAGCTCGCTACGCAGCGCGCCGAGCGCTGCTTGCAACTCGCGGCCGAGCGCCAGGTGGTCTTTGTAATAAAAGCCGCTCGGGCCGCGCGTATCGATCGGGCTGCCGCGCAAGCACAACACGAAAGCGCGCGCCGCGGTCAGCCGGCGCCAGTACTCGCACTCGTACTCGGGAGCGCCGCCGGCGCCGTGATTGGCGACGATCAGGGGCCGTGCGTCCGCTCCGGAGGGCACGTACAGCACCGCCGCGAGAAAGCCGGGCACCGCCAGCTCGCGAAAACCGCCCGACGCTGAGCGCTGCGAGTGGGCTCGTCGCTCCGAATCGGGCGCGCTCATGGAAGCGTCGTCGTGCGGCGTAGCGGCGTCCTGCGCGCTGCGCGTTGGTGTGCTCGCCGCCTCACCGCTGAGTCGCGGCGTCGGGCTCTGCGCGCAGGCAGCGGCGAAGGCGGAGAGTGCGACAGCCGAGCGCGGCATCATCTCTCGCTGCTTCAGCCGGCGTCCGGTGGGCTCGGCGATGGGCTCGGCGTCTGCGGGCGCGGCGTCGCGCGATCCGAGCTGGGAGACGCGGCGATGGCGCGCCGAGTCTCGGCGATGGTGGCGCGCACGGCCGTGATCCACGACTCCGGGAAGCGATTCGCGTCGACGAACCAGGACTCCGTGCTGGCGACGGCGCCGTTGATGCCGCATGCCTCGTCCACGACCGCCGCCACCAGTAGGACGCCGCTGCGCGCCAAGCTCGGTAGTAGCTCAGCGGGCAAATTACGCTCGAGCTCGGCGGCGAGCGCGAAGAAGCTGGCATCCTCGAGCCGCGTGCGCCGTTCCGCGGTGAGCTGATCGCGAGCCAACAAGAGCCCATCGTAGCTGGCGCGCTTGCCGGGGACCGCTTGCGAGAGCTCGCGGTGCAGCGTTTCCAGGTGCTCTTCCAGCAGGTAACGGGGCATGCCACGGTGCGCCAGCACCCGCCCGAGCCACGCAATTTCTCGCTGTGCCACGTTCGAGTCGCGGCGCGCGAGGGCGGCGAGCCAGGCGCTGTCGCTGCGCGTGAAGCGTAGCCCGCGCTCGCCGTAGCGGGCGGCGTAGTAGCCGTAGCGTTGCCACGAGATCTCGCCCGCGCGCAGCGCCGCGGCGATTTCGCGCAGGTCGTTGGGCAGCGAGTGCTGTCCGGCTTCGGAGTTCAGCAGGGTGACGTGGCCGGCGGGCACGACGCCGGGCTCGAGCTGGGTCAAGATTTCCGTGAACGCTTCGAACGTGGCGACCGCGCCGCGCACCGCTTGCTCACGACGCTCGTCGCGATCGAGCGCCTGATTGAGCGCAGCCGCGAAGCGCTGGAAGCTCGCGCGCGCCTCGCGCGTGGTGCCCGTGAGATATTCGAGGCCGCCGCGCGAGAACTCCGTGCGCTTCTTGAGCTCCACCACTTGCGTGCGGCCGCCGAGCGTCGAACCTTCCAAGACATAGGCGACGCCCGCTAGCGCGAACGGCTCCTCGCGAGCAAACCAACGCAGCCGCTGGGCAAAGAGCTCGGCCAGCAACGCCGGCGCGTCCACGGCGGAGCGATCCTCACCGAGGAAGGCGAGGTCACGGGCGACGAGCTCCGCGCGCAGCGAGATCTTGTCCCGGAGCTCGAGCAGGCCTCGTTCTTCGCTGGTCAACAGCAGCCGCTCGAAGTTCTCTTGGATGACGCCGGCGGCACGTAGGAACGCGCCGTAGGCGACCTTCGTTACCGTGGCATCCATCACGGATTTGACGTAGGGCAGCGTGTCGAGGTTCTGGTGGAGCTCCTCGGTGGCGCTGCGCAGCTCCGCGATGGGCGTTGCCATGCCAGGTTTTTGCGCCTGAGGCGCGGCTTCCGCAATAGCATTCAGCTTCAAGCGCGCCGTGTGGCGTCACCGCCCGGTGAGGCAAGCGTGCTGACGCATTTCACGGAGTAAAGCTTCCGCACCTGACGCGAAGTTACTCGGTGACCAGCTCCACCTGCTTGCGATGGGATACACGCGCTCCCCGCTCGGCCTCGCTCGCGAAAGCCGCTTGATCCGCTTTGGGATCGATCGCAAGAGCGATGATGACGATGGGCTCCTGCGCCACAGCCGCACAGGACTCGCCGTCAACCTGCCGTTCGCTGGTCTCCATCTTCACCGTGAGCGACCAGCGCGCGCCGTGTTGCGCGATGCGCGCCGCTACCTTCAACGGCGCTGCAGGCGCCTCGTGCACCACGTATCGATGGCCGCGCTCGCCGTCCGCGTATCGACCCAACCAATCGTCGAATCCAAAGCGAGCCCCCGGCGCGAGCTCGCTTCAGCGCGTCCCGCGTAAAGCGCCGTCAAGAGTAGCGGTGCAAGGCAAGCGACTCGGAGACGCACGTTCCCGTTTACCAATTCTCGTCGCGGCTAGCGTGCTCCTCGACGAAGCGTTCCGCTCAGAAGG
>CBINHN010000051.1:0-50557 GCA_966250485.1 uncultured Sorangium sp.
ACTTCCAGGCGGGCGGTTGGGCAATGTGGATCATCCTTTTCTGGTTGATCTGCTCCATCGCGGTAATTGCCGAGCGCGCCGTGTATCTTTTTGGGTCGTCCATCAACAAGGAAGTATTTCTCGCGACCATGCAGAAGTGCATCCTGGCTGGTGACATCGCCAAGGCCGTGAAGATGTGTTCGGCCGCGAATGCTCCCCTGGCGCGCATCGTCCAGGCTGGGCTCGTGAAGGTGAACCGCCCGGACGAAGAGGTTCAGGCAGCGATGGACGAGGCGGCGCTTCGCGAGATGCCCCGCATCAGCAAGCGCACGGGCTTCCTGGCGCTGTTCGCCAACCTCGCGATGTTGAGCGGCCTGTTCGGCACCATCGTCGGCCTCATCAAGGCGTTCGGCGCCGTCGGTGGCGAGTCGGTGGATCCGAGCCAGAAGGCGCGCATCCTCGCGGAAGGTATCGCGGAAGCGATGAACTGCACCGCGTTCGGCCTGCTCTCGGCCATCACGGCGCTGATCGGCTTCGCCGTTCTCAACGGCAAGACGCAGACGCTGGAAGACGACATCAACGAGTCGTCCGTGCAGGTGTTGAATCTCGTGGTAGCCAACCGCCAGAAGGTCAACCTGCAGGGTCTCGAACAGGCGATGTGATTTCGGCTCGGGCGTTCGCGCGGCGGCGGGCTGTTCCGACCGCCGCGCGACAGCTCTGACCTTTCCTCTGGAGTACTCGAATGGCCGGTATTGACGTCGGTGGTGGTCACGGTGGCAAGCGCTCCACCAACCACGAGATCCCGCTGATCCCCTTCATCGACTTTTTGCTCTGTCTGGTCGCGTTCCTGCTGGTCACCGCGGTGTGGTCGCAGATGGCGCGTATCAACGCGGACGCTCGCGTGCCTGGCCCGCCCAAGGACGAGCCGCCCGAGGAGCAGAAGAAAGAGAAGCAGCTCCACGTGGAGATGCGCGGCGACAAGAAGTTCCAGCTCATTTGGAAGGAAGGGAACACCGTCGTCAACACCATCGACGTGGACAAGAAGCAGGTCCCGCTCGGTGGCAAGGGTGACTACGGGTACCCCGACCTCGCGAAGAAGATCACTGAAGAGTGGAACTCCAACGGCACGCACCGCGCGGGGACCGACACCAAGCTCGACCAAGCCGTGCTGCACACCGACAACTCCACGCCCTTCAGCGATGTCGTCGCGGTGATCGACGCCATCAACGCGCCGAAGCGTGACTTCAACGGCGCAGGTAAGACCAACAAAATTCCGGCCTTCAACGTCACCTTCGCGGTGAACTGAGCAGACCATGTCCGAGAAGGCTCTCAGCCGTTTTCACCAGCCGATTTCTGTCCCCGGGCGGCGGCTGCTCCATCACATCCCGCTCGGTTTCGTGCGCAAGAAGGTCGCCGGTGGCGGCGGCCGCTCGATGAACCACGAGATCCCGCTGATCCCGTTCATCGACTTCTTGCTCTGCATCGTGCTGTTCCTGCTGGCCAGCTTCTCGGCGAGCGGTGAGCTTCCGATCGACAAGAACGTCAAGCTGCCCAACGCCGAGAACGTCATCGACATGACCGAGGCGCCGATGGTGGCTATCACCGGCACCCAGATCTTGGTGGACGGCAACCCTGCGGGCAGCACGCGCGCCATTGAAGAGAGCAATCGCCTGCAGCGTATCGACGAGCTGTTCAACGTGCTCAAGAACAAGCGCGAGCTGTGGAAGCAGCTGAATCCTCAGCGTGAGTTCCCGGGCGTCGTGATCCTGCAGGTCGATCGCAAGGTCCAGGCGCTGGTCGTAAAGAGCGTGTTCCAGACGGCGGCGTTCGCGGGTTACCCGAACGTCAGCTTCATGGTCGGTCGGCTCGGCAAGCCCGGAGGCTGACAACCCGCTCAGCGCGCTTCAGCGCTCGCGGTGGACACACAGGCGCGTAACCGGCAGGTTGCGCGCCTGTTGTGCTTCGGGGCTAGCCAGTCGAGCGGAGCGAAGCGAGCGCTGTCACTGCGCGCGGCACTTGGCGAGGCGCCTCGTTGGCGGGTAGAGAAGCACTTATGCAGGCTCAGGGAACACGCGCGAGCGCTGGTACTCCAAGGAACGTACGGAGCGGAAGACTTTAGTCGTGGCACTGCGCAGAAGGGACGCACGAGAACCTGGTCTACCGTCGCTCAACGACGCGCGCGCGGAGCGCCGTCGAGCGTTGGTGCTCGGCAAAGCGCGCATGCCTGGCGTGCCGCTGCACTTCTGGCTCTGGACGGCCGTGGGCATTGCCGCCTTCGGCATCATTTACTGGCGCATCGCACAAGGCGAGCTCGAGACGGCGCGCAGCCGAGTCATGGCCAAGCAGCGCGCGATGACGCGCACGCTCGGTCCGAAGCTGTTCCCGATCCGCGATCGGGTGGAGGGCTGGGTACGCGAGCTAGCGGCGCCCTATCCAGCGGATTTCGTCGCAGCCGACGTGGATCTCGAGCGGGTGCGCACCAGCCCATCGATTTACCTGCGCCTGCGCCTGGCCGGCGCTACGGACGTGCGCGAGGTCCGCAAGGCCGCACAGTCGTCCCTGCGCGACGGCTTCACCTCCTGCTTCTTCATTTCCAAGAGCAAGCCGGCGCCCGTCACGGGTCCTCCGTGCCGCACCATTGGCGACTGCGCCTCCGGCCTGCTGTGCAACGAATGGAATGTATGTGCCGAGGCGGACCAGCCGTACAACATGCGGCTTGTGTACCGCACGCTCCGCGTCCTCTCGAGCGAGTGGACGGACGAGCTCCACCAAGTCACGAGCGAGCTCGGCCTCTCCGCCTACGATCGTGATCTCGAAAACGTGGCAAAGCGCGACGTCCCGGTAACCGTTCAGCTCGTATCGCGCGCCAAATACTTCACCCTCGTACTCGACGAAGATCCGAGCGGGGGAGTACCCACCGACCTGAGCGAACCCAACGAAACCCCGCACGAACGCGTGCAGCGGGTGGTTCATCCCACGCGCATTGGCATTTGGGACTTGAACAGCGGCGACCCGGTGCTCAGGCTCCGCACCGAGGCGGACGCCGACTTCGTGTCCGTAGGCAGCGCGATCGTCAAGAGCGAGGTCAACCTCGCCGCACAAAACCGTCAGGTAAAAAACTGCGGCCTAGCCCTCAAAGTGCGGCAAGCGCTAAGCCATGGCGACCCCGCCCAGACCCTTCCAGCCACCACACCCTAAAGCGTCGCGCAAAGTCCGCGTGGCGAGCGAAGCAATGCCACGCCCGAGCAGCGAGGTCGCGCCGCCGCGCATCGCGGCCGTCACCAATCGCATCCACGTCCCCGCGTCGCCCCCCTGTTCAACGAAACGGCGCGCGGGGCGTCCAGGCGCTGAACAGAGCGACGCGGCGCATTGCGTCGCTGCAAGTCGCGCTGAGGCGCGGCGGTGCTCGACGGGCGGCGGGTCCCCGAGGTTGAGCTCCCGGCTATGCCGCGCATTCGCCGGCGCACATCAGCCCGCGAGCTCCGCGGCGCGCGCGAGCGCGTCCGCGGAGCCGGGCGGCGCGCCAGCGAGCTGCATCGTGACGCCGCCAGGCCCCACGACTCCCTCCGGCACCCATAAGGCAGCGTTCCGCCGCGACGTCCCCACCGCCCGGGAGCGACCCTCGGGTCCCCGCCGCCCGTCGAGCACCGCCGCGCCGAGCCGTATCTTAGTTGAGCAGTTTGGGCGCCGGCGCCCCAGGTTTTGGCCGTCCGTTGAGCGCAAAGTGCAGTTTTCCATCGCGCTCATCGACCTCGACCTCGCCGCCGTATTCGAGCTCTCCGAACAGCACCTCTTCGGTGAGCGGCCGCTTCACCTCGTCTTGCACGAGACGGCCGAGCGGACGCGCGCCGTTGTCCTTGTCGTAGCCCTTCTCGGCCAGGTAGGCGCGCGCTTTGTCTGTCAGCGCCAGCGTCACCTCACGCTCGGCGAGCTGGCGGTTCAGCTCGCGGATGAACTTGTCTACGACCATGCCCATGACGCTCGGCGATAGCGGGTCGAACGCGATGCGCGCGTCGAGGCGGTTCCGGAACTCCGGGCTGAACGTGTTCTTGAACGCCGGATCATCGCGACCGCGGCTCTCGCGGCTGCCGAAGCCGAGCGGAGCGCGCGCCAGATCCTGAGCGCCGACGTTGCTGGTCATGATCAGGATGACGTGACGAAAATCCGCTTTCTTCCCGTTGTTGTCGGTCAGCGTGCCGTGATCCATCACCTGCAGCAGCACATTGAACACGTCCGGATGCGCCTTCTCGATCTCGTCGAGCAGGAGCACGCAGTGCGGCGTCTTCGCTACGGCTTCGGTGAGCAGCCCGCCGCGATCGTAGCCGACATAGCCGGGCGGAGCGCCGATCAAGCGGGACACCGTGTGGCGCTCCATGTACTCACTCATGTCGAAACGGACGAGCTCGATGCCGAGCGTCGCGGCGAGCTGCCGCGCGGCTTCCGTCTTTCCAACACCGGTGGGACCGGTGAACAGGTAAGAGCCGATCGGCTTGTCCGGTGGCCGCAGCCCAGCGCGCGCCAGCTTGATGGCCAGCGAGAGCTCGCGAATGGCGCGGTCTTGCCCGAACACGACCTTCCCGAGATCCGACTCCAAGTTCTTGAGCGCGGCGCGGTCGTCGTGGCTGACCTGCTTCGGCGGGATCTGCGCCATGCGCGCGACCACCGTCTCGATGCGGCCCTCGTCCACGACCGAGCCGGGACCGAAATCGAGCTTGGTATCGGCGCCGGCCTCGTCCATCAAGTCGACGGCCTTGTCGGGCAGCTTCTTGTCTCGCAGGTGGCGGTCGGCGAGCTTTCCCGCGGCCTCGATCGCCGTGTCCGTGTACGTGACCTCGTGAAACTCCTCGTAGCGCTTCTGTAGACCCTTCAGGATCTGGATCGTCTCTTCTACGCTCGGCTCGAAAACATCGATCTTCTGAAAGCGGCGCGCCAGCGCGCGATCGCGCTCGATGTGCGTGCGGTACTCCTCGAACGTCGTCGCGCCGATGCAGCGCAGCTTGCCGGTGGAGAGCGCCGGCTTGAGCATGTTGGCGGCGTCCAAGGTGCCGCCGCTGGCGGCGCCGGCGCCGATCACGGTGTGGATCTCGTCGATGAAGAGCACCGCGCCGGACTGCTTTTCGATCTGCTTCAGCACGCCCTTCACGCGCTTCTCGAAGTCACCGCGAAAGCGCGTCCCCGCGACCATCGAGCCCATGTCCAGCGCATAAATCGTGCATTGCGCGAGCGGCTTGGGCGCGTTGCCGCTCTCGATCAGCGCGGCCAAGCCCTCTACGATCGCCGTCTTGCCGACGCCGGCGTCCCCGACGAACAGAGGGTTGTTCTTCTTGCGGCGGCAGAGCACCTGGATGGCCCGGCGCAGCTCTTTCTCGCGCCCGACCAGCGGCTCGATTTCGCCGTTGCGCGCGCGCTCGTTCAAGTTGACCGCGAACTGCTTGAGCGGATCGCCGCGCGGCTCGTCGCTCTCGTCGTCTTCGTCGCGCGACTCGGCGCCGTTCTCGCTCAGCTCGAGCGCGTCATCGTCGCTGCCGTCCTTGGCCACCCCGTGAGAGACGTAGTTCACGACGTCGTAGCGCGTGACGCCCTCAGCCTTGAGCGCCTCCGCAGCGGGGCTCTCCGGCTCGGCGAAGATGGCGATCAGGACGTTGTGACCTTCCAGCTGCTCCTTGCCGCTCGATTGGACGTGGAAAGCGGCGCGCTGCAACACGCGCTGAAATCCGCGGGAAGGTGAGGGCGTGATGACGCCACGACCGTCGGGCACCGACGGCAACTCATCGCGCAGAATGCGATCGAGGCGAGCCTTGAGCTTGTCCACGCTGCCGCCCGACTTCCGGACGACCTTGGCCGTCGCGTCGTCGTGGAGCAGGGCGTACAGCAAATGCTCCACCGTCATCACGTCGTGGCGGCGGCGCTCAGCTTCCCGCAACGCTAAATTGCAGGCGATCTCGACTTCCGGGCTTACCTTCACGATTCCCCGAACCCTTCTGGCTCCGCGGTGCACTTGAGCGGGTGTCCGTGCTCTTTGGCGTAAGCCACGACCTGGGCTGATTTGGTTTCGGCGACGTCTCGCGTGTAGCTGCCGACGATACCGTACCCCTTGTGGTGAACATGGAGCATGATCTGCGTGGATTCCGTCTCGCTGAGATGAAAGAACTTCATCAAGACGTGCACCACGAACTCCATGGTCGTGTAATCGTCGTTGTGCAACACGACGAGGTAACGACGAGGGCGTTCGACGCGGATCTCCTCGTCGACTGCGAGATCACCCTCGGGGTTGTTCCCATGCTTCGGGCGTTCGTTCGCCATCGAGCTTCACCGCAATTTGACCACGTGGGAGCCCGCTGTCGAGCCCCCAACGGCGTCTCTACGCAAAGCGCGGTCTCCCTGCGCGTCGCGCGGACGAATATCGCCCCGGTTTTGAGTCGCCGCGCCCCGGCGTCCCCCCCGAAAGGCTAGGTCCAGCTCAGCCAGGGCGCTGGTCGCTGCCCTGGCCGAGTCGTGGCTCAGGTCGCCGTCTTCGCGGGCGTCTTCGGCTTCGCCGCTTCGGCGTTCTCGAGAGCTCGTTTCTGCTCCCATTCCAGGTTCTTTTTGGCGCGACGAATGCGCTGGCGACGGCGGGTGCGGGGATCTTGCGGGGTGCCCATGGTGGCGGCTCGTCTAGCAGGTTTGCGGCGCGCTGTCAGCCGCCGATTTCCCAGGTTTCCCCGCCGCGCAGCAACCTTTGCAGGTCCGGCGCCCCAGCGGCCTTGGCCTTCGCCGCGGCGCGCTGCTGATTCAGCGCGGCGTCGTACGTGGGGCGGGCCGCTGCGTACAGGACGCCCAGCGCCACTGGGAATTCGGGGAACGGCATGCGCGTGAGCATGTAAGCGAGCGTCGGGTTCGTCTCGTCGTGCACCAGGATGTTGTCGAGCGTAACGCCGTTTTCGCCCACCTCGACGACCTCCAGGCGGAAGCTCTTCGCGTCCAGGCGAATGCCACGATTGCCCTTCGAGCCGAACAGCAGCGGCTTGCCGTGTTGAACGCGCAGCTGGTGTTCCAGGTTCGTCGGCTTCTCCTTAATGAGATCGAACGCGCCGTCGTTGAACACGTTGCAGTTCTGGTAGATCTCCGTGAACGCTGCGCCGGTGTGGGTAGCCGCGCGCCGCAGCACCTCCGTCAGGTGCTGCGCCTCGGTGTCGATCGAGCGCCCCACGAAAGAGGCGTTCGCGCCGAGCGCGAAGCCAGCGGGATCCAGCGGTTGGTCGGGCGAGCCGAAGGGCGTGCTCTTGGTGACTTTGCCGAGCTCGCTGGTGGGCGAGTATTGGCCCTTGGTGAGCCCGTAGATGCGGTTGTTGAAGAGCAGCACCTTCACGTCCAGGTTGCGGCGCAGGCAGTGCATCAGCTGATTGCCGCCGATGCTGAGCCCGTCGCCGTCACCGGTGACGAGCCAAACCGAGAGCTCCGGGTTGGCCACCTTGATGCCCATCGCGAACGCGGGAGCGCGCCCGTGGATGGTGTGAAACCCGTAGGTGTTCATGTAGTACGGGAAGCGGCTGCTGCAGCCGATGCCGCTCACCCACACGATGCGCTCGGGCGGGATGCCGAGCTCCGGCATCAAACGCTGCATGTTGGCGAGGATGGAGTAGTCGCCGCAACCAGGGCACCAGCGCACGTCCTGGTCGGTTTCGAAGTCCTTCTTGGTCAGACGAGTCGGTTCGACGATATTGGACATGGCGATCAGCTCTCCAGCACCTTGCGAATCTTGTCCTCGAGCTCGGCGATCTTGAACGGCTGCCCCTGGATCTTGGGGAAGCTCTCCGCCGGCACCAGGTACTGGCTGCGCACCAGTCGTACCAGCTGCCCGAGGTTGAGCTCCGGCACGAGCACGCGCTCGAAGCGCTTCAAGAGCTCGCCCAGGTTCTTCGGGAACGGGTTGATGTAGCGGAGGTGAGCGTGGGAGACGTCCAGTCCGCGCGCCCGCGAGCGCTCCACCGCCTCGCGGATGGCGCCGTACGTCGAGCCCCAGCCCAGCACCAGCAGCTTGCCGCTGTCGCTGCCGACCTCGATCTTCTGCTCGGGGATGTCGTCCGCGATGCCGGCGACCTTCGCGGCGCGGACTCGGCACATGCGCTCGTGATTGTCCGGGGAGTACGAGATGTGCCCGGAGTTGAAGTCCTTCTCCAGTCCGCCGATGCGGTGCAGCAGCCCCGGAGTGCCGGGGATGGCCCAGTTGCGCGCCAGCGTCTTTTCATCGCGGAAGAACGGGTGAAAGCCCTGCGGGTCGGTGCGGAACTTCACCTCGATTTTGGGCAGCGCCGCCACGTCGGGGATCTTCCAGGGCTCGGCGCCGTTCGCGAGGTAGCCGTCGGTGAGCAGGATCACCGGCGTCATGTACTTCACCGCCAGGCGCACCGCCTCGATGGCCATGTAGAAGCACTCGCCCGGCGTCGACGCGGCGATGACGCAGAGCGGGGCCTCGCTGTTGCGGCCGTACACGGCCTGCAAAAGATCCGCTTGCTCCGTCTTCGTAGGCAGACCCGTGCTCGGTCCGCCGCGCTGAATGTCGATCACGACGAGCGGTAGCTCCACGCTGACGGCGAGCCCGATGGCCTCGGTCTTCAGCGCCATGCCCGGACCGCTGGTGCTGGTGACGCCGATGCTGCCGGCGTAAGAGGCGCCGATCGCCGCGCACACCGCCGCGATCTCGTCCTCCGCTTGCAGCGTCGTGACGCCGAACTGCTTGTGCTTGCTGAGCTCGTGCAGCACGTCACTCGCCGGGGTGATGGGGTAAGCGCCCAGCACCAGCTCGCGCCCGGAGAGCTGCGCCGCCGCCACCAGCCCGAGCGCGGTCGCGGTGTTGCCGCTGATGTTGCGATACACGCCTTTCTCGACGGGCGCGGCGGGGACCTCGTAGCGGTTCTGAAATACCTCCGCGGTCTCGCCGTAGACGTGGCCGGCCTTGAGCGCGAGCGCGTTCGCGCTGGCCACCTCCGGACGCTTGCCGAACTTCTGATCGATCCAGCGCAGCGTCGGCTCCAGCGGGCGCCCGTAGATCCAGAACATCAAGCCCAAGGTCCAGAAATTCTTGCAGCGGTTGGCTTCCTTGTTCGAGAGGCCAGAGTCCTTGACCGCGGTCTGGGTCAGCTTGGTGATGTCGATCGACATCAGCGAGTAGTTCGAGAGCGAGCCGTTCTCGAGCGGGTTCTCCTCGTAGCCGGCCTTCTTCAAATTCGCAGCGTTGAAGGCGCCGCTGTTGACGATCAGGAGGCCGCCCTTCTTGAGATCGCGCAAGTTGGTCTTCAGCGCGGCCGGGTTCATCGCCACGAGCACGTCCGGCGCGTCGCCGGGCGTGTAAACGTTCTCGGAGGCGAAGTGGATCTGGAAGCCGGAGACGCCGTAAGTGGTCCCGGCGGGCGCGCGGATCTCGGCAGGAAAATCAGGGAACGTGGCGAGATCGTTGCGCGCGATCGCTGCGGCGAGCGTGAACTGATCACCGGTGACTTGCATGCCGTCGCCGGAGTCCCCTGCGAAGCGCACGACGGCGCCTCGCAGTACGGTCCCGGGCGAAGAATTGGATTGTGGCAACACGGATGAGCTCGAAGCCATGGCGTGAACTGCGCGAAATGTTACCCCCCGCCAGGCATTGTCAAGCAACCCGATGGGAAAATGGGGAAACCTAAATGCCGGCTCTGCGGCGAAGAGAACGAGACGCCCGGAAACATTGGTGAAACCGAGTTGTGCCGGGCGGTCGGTCGCTGGTTAGTTGGTGGGCGCCGCGTGCTTCTCGAGCAGGGCGGCGAGGCGAGGCGCCGCGGCCTCGACCTGCTTCTTCGCCATTGGGCGCAGCTTCTCGTAGGTGCTCTTCAGCGTCTGGCTCTCGGCGCGTTCGGCGCGACGATCGGTGATGGCGAGCAGCGCGTCCGCGACCCGGCTCTGATTTTCGATCAAGTACGCGCCCGCAGGTCGCTGCTTGTTGGCGGCCTCTTGGTAAACGGGATCGAGGGCGCCGAGGAAGTCGTCCAGCAACCGGTCCACGACGGTGCGTAAGAAGCCGGGCTTCACCCCTTGCACGAGTTTGTACGCTGCCTTGACCGCGAAACCGCTGATGCCGCCTTTGTCGGCGACCTCTTGGTCCAGCACCTTGAGTGCATCATCGATCACCGCGCTGCGCTTGTCGCTCCCGCCGAGCTGCTCCGAAAGACTGGCCATGGTCTACTCTGCTCCTCGCTGCGGCTGTGCTGTTCGTGCGTGCGGTCGCCGAGCATCGGCGCGCCGTTCAGCCGCCGGGCGCTCTTAGCACCATCGGCCCGCCAAAGCGCGATTCTATGGCAATTTACCGGCAGAACGGTCGGCCATGACACGTCAGCACGCGCCACGTGCTGCTTACTGCAGGCTTCCTTAGACGAGGGGACCCGCTCGGCGCTAGGGTCCGGGACCACTTGCGGATGAGCGAGGATCTTAGGCAAGGCGCGCGGCTCGGCGACAACGAGCTCGTACTGCGCATCGGGCGCGGCGGCATGGCGACGGTTTGGGTCGCGCGCGAGCACGGCGCGAGCGCGCAGGGCGAGCGGCTCGTCGCCGTGAAAGCTATGTTGGCCGAGCTCGCGGAGGAGCCGGAGTTCGTGCGCATGTTCATCGACGAGGTGCGGCTCGTGCGCAGCATCCGGCACCCCAACGTCGTGGACGTCTACGACGTGGGGGAGAGCAACGGCATCATGTGGATGTCGATGGAGTGGGTGGAGGGGGAGAGCCTGCACACCATCATCGCCGAAGCGGGCAAGCGCCGCGCGATACCGCCCGAGATGGCCGTCCGCATCATGGCCGACGTCGCTGCCGGCGTGCATGCAGCGCACGAGCTGCGCGACGCGAGCGGAGCGCCGCGCGGCGTGGTGCACCGAGACATTTCGCCGCACAATATCCTGATCGGCACCAACGGCAGCATCAAGCTGGTGGACTTCGGGGTCGCGAAGGCGCTCGGGCGTGTTTCGGAGTCCACGCGCGCGGGGCAGCTGAAGGGCAAGTTCGGGTACATGTCCCCCGAGCAAGCGCTCGGAAAGCCGGTGGATCGCCGCAGCGATCTGTTTTCGATCGGGATCGTCTTGTTCGAGCTCACCACCAGCCGGCGGCTGTTCCGCGGCGAATCCGACCTGGAGACGCTCAAGCTGGTCACCTCCGGGCAGGTGCCGCGCCCGTCCTTGATCGACGCGAGCTACCCGCCCGAGCTCGAGCGCATCGTGCTGCGCGCGCTCGAGCGAGACCCGAAGCTGCGCTACCAGTCCGCGGCCGAGCTCGAGCGAGACCTGCGCGGCTTTCTGAAGGCGCAGCATGTGGTCGTGCCGCGTAGCGGTATCGCTGGGCTGCTGAAGCGCGTGGTGGGCGGCCGAGTCGAGCAGCGCCGCAAGGCAATTCGCTCGGCGCTGAAGGTGCTCAGCAGCAGCAGCCCCACGGCGACGGACCTGCTGTCCGCCGATCCTGCCTTCACTCCTACCGGAAAGGACCGCATCAGCGTCAGCGGGATCAGCGGCGTGAGCGGGGTTACGGGCAGCTCGGTGTCCCGCGGCGCCATCGCGGCGCTGCCTCCGCCCGAGCCTCGGCGGCCGTCCCGCGCTCCGCTGCGGCGCTCCGCGAGGGTGAGCTGGGGTAGCGTCATCGGCTACGCCATCGGCGTCGTAGGCATCACCATCGCGATCATCGTGTTGCTTTTTCTGGCGCGTTGACCAGCATTTCGGCGCTCCGAAACGGCCGACCAGGCTAAGCCCCGCCCGACACTCTCGCGCCGCAAGCGTTTTGTGGCACTCTCGGCTACGCTCTGGCCCTTGCGGGGCCGATCCTATTCTCGCCAGCGTTAGCGCTCGGCAGGAAGCCGCCACCGATCCACATGGGTAAGATTCTCGTTGTCGACGACCAGCGGAACATGCGCACCACGCTGGCCATGATGCTGCGCGGCGCTCGCTACGAAGTAGACGAGGCCGCGGATGGCGCGCAGGGCCGTGAGAGCGGAGCGACCGGTGCCTATGACGTCGTCATCACCGATCTGCGTATGGGTGAGTACGACGGCATCGATGTGTTGCGGGCGATCAAGGCGGCGCAGCCGATGACGGAGGTCATCGTGATGACCGCTTACGGCACGATCGAGAGCGCGGTGGAGGCCATGCGCGTCGGCGCCTTCGACTATATCCAGAAGCCGTTCACCGAGCAGGAGCTGCTCGTCAAGGTCTCGAAGGCGCTCGAGAGCCGCCGCTTGAACGGCCAGGTTCAGCTCTTCGCGCGCGAGTTCAGGGAGCGCTATCGGGTCGAGAACGTGGTCGGGCGCTCGCAGGCTATCCGCGACGTGCTGACGCGGTTGATCAAGTTCGCGCCCACGGACGCGACCGTGCTCATCACCGGCGAGAGCGGCACGGGCAAGGAGCTCATCGCGCGCGCCGTCCACGCCAACAGCAAGCGCCAGGAAAAGCCGTTCGTCACCGTCAACTGCGCCGCCATCAGCGAGACGCTGCTCGAGAGCGAGCTCTTCGGCCACGCCCGCGGCGCCTTCACCGGCGCGGTCGGCGCGCGCAAGGGGCTATTCGAGGAGGCCGACGGCGGCACCTTCTTCTTCGACGAGATCGCGGAGACGACGCCGGTATTCCAGGCCAAGCTGCTGCGCGCGATTCAAGAAGGGGAGATTCGTCGCGTCGGCGAGAACAAGCCGATCCGCGTCGACATCCGCGTAGTGGCCGCCACCAACGTCGATCTCGCGCGCGCGGTGGAAGAGCGGCGCTTCCGCCAAGATCTCTACTATCGCCTCAACGTCGCGCGCTTTCAGCTGCCGCCGCTGCGCGATCGGCGCGAGGACATCCCGCTGTTGGTCGAGCATTTCCTGGGCAAGTACCGCCAGAAGATGAACAAGCTGGTGCGGCTCGGTGACGGCGTGATGGATCGCCTCGTCGCCTACGACTACCCGGGCAACGTGCGCGAGCTCGAGAACCTGGTCGAGCAGGCCGTGGCGCTGTGCACGGGCATCATCCGCGTCGACGATATTTTGCCGCGGCCGCCGAAGTCCGAAGAAAAGCGGCAGGGCCGCACGCTGGCGGACATCGTGGACGACGCCGAACGCGCCGCCGTCGAGTCCGCGCTGCGCGACTTCGACGGCAGCCGCGAGCGCGCCGCCGAGGCGCTGGACATCAGCCCCACGACGCTGTGGCGCAAGATGACCCGGCTCAACATCTCCTACGACGATCGCTGACGCCGACCGTGCGCGCAGAGCTGTTCGACTACGTGCTTCCGGAAGAGCGTATCGCGCGTCGCCCTCCGGCGCAGCGTGACGGCGGCGCGCTGATGCTCGTCGACGGCGCGCGGCGCGAGCACCACCACGTGCGAGATTTTGCGGAGCTGGTGCCCCCCGGCGCGCTCTTGGTGTTGAACGACACCCGCGTGCGCAAGGCCCGCGTCTTCGGCAGTCGCCGCCCGGGTGGGGGGCGCGTGGAGCTCTTGCTGCTCGAACCGCGGGGACAATGGGAGGACGGTCGTGAGCGCTGGAGCGCGCTCGGACGCGCCAATAAGCCGCTGCGCCCCGGCACGCGCATCGACGCGGCGCCGTTCCTGGTCGAGGTGCTGACGACGAACCCGAGCAACGGCGTGAGCGAGCTCGCGATCGCGTGCGATCGTCCCGTCGCGGATGCACTCGAGCAGGTCGGGCGCGTGCCGATCCCGCCGTATCTCGCGCGCGAAGACGACGCTGAGGACAGTGAGCGCTATCAGACGATTTACGCCCGGCGCACGGCTTCGGTGGCCGCTCCCACCGCGGGCCTGCACCTCACGAGCGAGATCTTGCAGCGCCTCTCGCAGCGCGGAGTGGCCATGAGCCACCTCGAGCTCGAGGTCGGCCTGGGAACTTTTCGTCCGGTGACCGCCCCCGATCTGGATCAGCATGACATGCACGAAGAGCGCTACCGCATCGAGCCCGAGCTCGTCGCCGCCGTGCGCGCTGCGCGGGAGCGGCGAGCCCCGGTGGTCGCCATCGGGACCACGGTCGTGCGCGCCTTGGAGAGCGCCGCCGATCCGCAAAGCGAAGGGGACGTGCGCGCCGTGCAGGGCGCCACGCGGCTGTTGATCCAGCCCGGTTACCGCTTTCGCGTCGTCGACGCGCTGCTGACCAATTTTCACCAGCCGCGCAGCACGTTGTTGGCGTTGGTCTGCGCGTTCGCCGGCTATGGCGCGGTCCGCGCTGCGTACGCCGAGGCGCTCGCGCGCGGCTATCGCTTCCTCTCTTACGGCGACGCCATGTGGCTGCCGCGTCGCGCGTCATGATCCGATTTCAGGTCGAAGCGAGCTGCGGCGACGCGCGCGCGGGCCTGCTCGAAACGCGCCACGGCGCCGTGCCGACTCCGGCTTTTCAAGCCGTCGCCACGCAGGCGAGCGTCAAGGCGCTCGCGGCCGAGGACGTCGCGAGCAGCGGGGCGCGCATCGTGATCATGAACACGTATCACCTCTGGCAACGGCCAGGGCCCGAGCTCGTCGCCGAGCTCGGCGGGCTGCACGCGTTCTCGCGCTGGCCGTACGCGATCACCACCGACTCCGGTGGCTTTCAGGCGTTCTCGTTGGCGCAGCGCACGCGCGTGAGCGAAGAGGGCTTCGAGTTCAGCTCACACCTCGACGGTCAGAGACTCAAGCTCACACCGGAGGAGGCCATGCGCGTGCAAGGCTTGCTCGGCTCCGACATCGCGATGCAGCTCGACATCTGCCCACCCGCCGGCTCCGAGCGCAGTGTGCTGGTCGCGGCGGTGGAGCGCACCACACGCTGGGCCGAGCGCTGCCTGGCCGCGCTCGCGCCCGGCCAGGCGCTTTTCGCCATCGTGCAGGGCGGCACGGACGTCGAGCTGCGACTCGCGCACCTGGAGTCGCTGGCGAAGCTGCCGGTGGCGGGCCTCGCGCTCGGCGGCTTCAGCGTCGGCGAGCCGGTGCCGGACATGCACCGCGCGCTTTCCGCCGTGGCGCCGCGCATGGACGCCGGGCGACCCCGCTATTTGATGGGCGTCGGCACGCCGCTCGACTTGGTGCACGCCATCGGCGCGGGCGTCGATCTATTCGACTGTGTGATGCCGACGCGCAACGCGCGCAACGGGCAGGTCTTCGTGCCCGAGGGCAAGCTGGTGCTGAAGAACGCGAAATATCGAAGTGATCCGCGCCCGCTGGCGGCGGATTGCGGCTGCGCGGCGTGTCGGGGCGGATATTCACGGAGTTACCTGCGGCACCTCTACGTGGCGCGGGAGATCCTGGCTCACCGCCTGCTAACTCAGCATAATTTGCATTACTATCAGTCGTTGGTCGCCGACGCGCGGACAGCGATCATCGAGCAGCGCTATGCGGCGTGGGCGGCCGAGGTGTGCGCGCGATTTTCACGGCCTGCTCCCGATGTGGACCCCGGGGACGGGGGCGTGGCATGATGAAACGTCGAAGCGCGCGATGGACGAAAAGAAGAGCATCGGCAAGATCCTGCTGCGGCAGCGCGCGCTTCGCTCGGACGAGCTGGAAGAGGCGCTCGGCCAGCCAGGAGAGGGCAGGCTCGCTTCTCGCCTGGCGCACGACGGCGTCATCAGCGACGTCGCCGCGCTGAAGGCGTTGTCCGAGCAGCACGGCGTCCCCGGCATCGATCTGTCGCAAGTCTGTCTACGCCTCGAGAGCCTGGAGCTGTTGCCGCGGGAGATCGCGGAGAAGCATCGGCTGTTGCCGGTGCTCGAGCGCGAGGACCGGCTGTTCGTCGCGATGGCGGATCCGCGCGAGCGCAACGTCATCGAGGAGCTCGAGTTCGTCACCGGCAAGCGGGTGTATCCCTACGTGGCGCTCGACGCCGCGCTGGCGCAGGTGATCAGCGCGGCCTACGCCAGAAAGCAGCGCGGCGAGGCGTTCTACATTGGACCGCAGTGCCCTGACGACGTGCTGCGAAAAATCGGCATCGATCGCAATGGCGAGCAGCTCGCTGACGAGTCCGCGGCCGTGGGCCTCGGCTCGGTGCCGCAGACAGTGCCGCCGCTCTCGGCGTCGAACCTGGTCGTGGATGATGGCATGAGCCAGGCTTCCCGCGCCGACGACATCGAGGAGCGGGACTTCGGCGATATCTCCAAGGAGCTCAGCGTAGTGGGGCTAAGCGTGCCGCCGCCGTCGAGCTCGGCCAAGACGATCCTGGTCGTCGACGACGAGGCCGATATTCGCCGCATGCTGACGCACCTTTTGACGCGCGCTGGTTATCGCGTCGTCGCGGCGGACAGCGGCGATCTCGCGCTGCGCATGGTGCGCGAACAAGCGCCTGATTTGATCGTGCTCGACGCGATGCTGCCCGAAGTCCATGGCTTCGAAATCGCTCGCCGCATCAAGCACAGCGAGCGCTATGGGGCGATCCCGATCATCATGGTCAGCGCCGTTTACCGCGGTTGGCGCTACGCGGAGGACGTGAAGCAATCGTTCGGCGTCGATCATTTCATCGAGAAGCCGTTTCGCATCAGCGAAGTCGTGAACGCGGTGCACTCGACGTTGCAGGCGCAGCGCGGACCAGCCACGGCGAGCGAGCAGGATTTGTCACAACAAGCGGAAGCGGCGCTCAACGCGGGAATCGCCGCATATCGGCGCGGTGAGATCGACGCGGCCATCGAGCACCTGCGGCGCGGCACGCTGATCGACCCGCTGGCGTTTCGTCTGCACTTTCACCTGGGTTTGTTGTACGGAAAGAAGGGCCAGGTCTTCGACGCGATCGCCGAGCTCGAGGCCGCTGTGAACGCTAACGGTCAGCACTTCCCGGCGCTGAAAAACCTCGCGATCTTGTACCAGAAGGCCGGCTTTCGAAATCGCGCCGTAGAAACTTGGGAGCGTGCTCTGCCGTTTTGCCCCGACGATGCGACTCGCCAGTCGATACGGCAACACTTGCTCAACCTCATCTGAGCGACATGAGAGGTGCTTCGGCGTTGAGGCGGATCTGATGTGGGCGGCGTGGCGACGATCGGCCTGGGCGGCCGCTCGGGCTCACGGGCCGACAGTGACACGCAGCGGCGCGGCGGGGGTACTGCGCTGCTGAAAAGTGACGTATGAATGCTAGCCTCGCAGTATTCTCAGTTCACCTCCTCGCTCGCTCCTCGACGGCATCTGGCTGAATGAAGTTCCTCTGCCCTAGCTGCAAAGCGAAGTACCAGATA
This sequence comes from uncultured Sorangium sp., assembly GCA_966250485.1. Taxonomy (GTDB): domain Bacteria; phylum Myxococcota_A; class Polyangia; order Polyangiales; family Polyangiaceae; genus PMG-095. The sequence continues at coordinate 17,121 of CBINHN010000051.1, forward strand.
GCCGACGAGAAAGTCGCAGGGCGTTCGGTACGGATGAAGTGCCGCAAATGCGGTCACCTCATCAACGTCACGAGCGCCGACGCGGTCGCGGGCTCGTCTGCGCCGCCGCCAGACGTGGAGGAACCGGGTGACGCCGCGACGCAACAGCAGCCGCCGCCGGTCGCGCCTGCTCCGAAGGTTCCGAGCACCGTCAGCGCCGAGCCGCCGAAAGCGTTCGTGCCGCGCGCGGGCGCCAAGACACTGCCGTACAGCGGAGCGGCGCCGCAGGGCGCGAAAGCCGCTGCCGCAGCGACGACGCCGAAACCGGCTTCGTCTCCCAAAGCAGCGTCGTCGCCCATCGCTGCTGCAACACCGCCATCCAAGCCTGCTTCGAGACCAGCCTCGCGGCCCGCTTCGAGACCTGCGTCCCGGCCCGGTTCATCGCCGAAGGCTGCGTCGTCCCCTCAGGCTGCAGCGAGCCCCGTTGCGCCCGCGACGACGCCGCGTCCGCCCGTCGTAGCTGCGAGTAGCGCGACGGCCGCGGCGGAGCCGGCGAGTCGCGCCGCGTCCGCGCCCAAGTCTCGCGGACCGCTGCCCAAGACGGCGCCGGCCAAACCCTCGACGGCGAATCGACCGGCGCCCGCGGCGGCGCGGCCAGCCACTGGAGAACAGCCAGCGGCTCCCGCGAAGCCGCTCGCCGACAAGACCGCGGCGCCAGCGCGCGTCGCGAGCCGCGGGCCCAGCCCCGTAGCCGCTGGCGCGCGTCCGGGAGGTGGATTCGGTAGGGGTACGCCGATCGCGCCGAGCGTCGCGCAGACGCAGAAGCCGCTGGCAGACGAGTATGGCGAAGAAGAGCAGACCCGCATCGCCGCGCCAGGTGCGCTCGCGGGAGCCATCAGCGCGGTATTGAACGAGCACGCGCCCGCGCCCGTCGCTGATCCACTCAGCATGCCGGGCGACGAGTGGTTCGTCGGTATCAATGGGGTACCCGTCGGTCCGATTCGTCTCACGGAGCTGCGGGCCAAAGCCGCGACCGGCGCCATCACCAAAGAGTCGCTCGTTTGGCGCGACGGCTTCGAAGAGTGGCGCCCGCTGAAGAGCTTCCCGGAGCTCGTCGCCATCGTCGAGGAGGGGCTCTCGAGCACACGCGCCGCCGGGGTCATGCCTGCGGCTGGTGCTGCTCCCGTGGCCGCGCTCGGCGCGCCCGCATCAGGGACACCCTCGATAGCCGATCCTTTCGCGGCGACCAGCGCTCAGGCGCCTAGTCCGCCGGTTGGTGCCATTACCGGCACCGGCAGCGTCATAGTCAGCGACGCTGAGATCGCCGGCCTGCGCCGCTCGCCGGGCACCTCGCCGGCCGCTTGGATAGCGATGGTCATCGCGCTCGCCTTCGGCGTCACCATCGGCTCCGTGTTCTTCGGTCGCGGTGGTCGCAGCGAAGAGCATACGGACAAGCCTGCCGCGAGCGTCGCGGCGGCACCCGCAGCACCGCAAGCGTCCGCGCCGCCAGCCGCCACCAACACGGCGCCGGAAGAGACGGTCATCGCAGGCGGCGACACCAAGGTCGCTTCGAAAGGGCCGAGCACCCCAAAGAGCACTGCCAAAACGGGGGAGGCGGACAACAAGTCGGGCGGGCTCAAGGGCCTGGGGTCATTGTCCGGTCTGGCCGCCGCTGGCCCCAAGGGGCCGAGTCAGGGCACCAGCTCGGCCAGCACCGGCACGAGTCAGCTCGATGCGACCCAGCTCTCCGCGGCCGTCGCGCGCTACACGCCCAGCGTCAAGCGCACCTGCTGGCAACCCGCGCTGGACACGCGCGACAAGGACGCGCCGATGTCGGCGCGCGTGGCCGTCACGATCACGGTCGGAGCGAGCGGCAGCGTGCAGGACGTGAAGACCGGCGGCGATCCCAAGGGCTATCGCGGTCTCGCCAACTGCATCGCGGGCCGCGTGCGCGGCTGGCAATTTCCTCCCTCGAGCGGCTCGACCACCGTCAACGTGCCATTCGTGTTCGTGGCCCAATAATAGGCGCGCCCGGCTCAGTTTCCCGAGCCGGGCGCGGTCGCAGTCGATCGTAAGCCGGGTTTTGTTCGTTGCCTTGGTCATCCAGGGCAACGCGGCGGTCATTCCTCTGGGATACTCGTCACCGAGTACCTCGTGCGGCCTACCCGGGGGCTCGGGCGGGCAGCCCTCGAACGCCCCCCTACGTGGCCTTGCTCCGGATGGGGTTTGCCGTGCCGCGACCGTTACCGGTCGCGCGGTGGGCTCTTACCCCACCGTTTCACCCTTACCGAAGGCGTCTCGCGACGGCTTCGGCGGTTTCGCGTTTTCTGTGGCACTTTCCTCGAGGTTTCCCTCACCGGGCGTTACCCGGCATCCTGCCCTGTGGAGCCCGGACTTTCCTCCAAACACTGGCGAACCAGCGTTCAGCGATCGCCTGAGCGGCTGCGGCGCGGCGAACATAGCACGGCTCGCGGCGCCGCCACTCTCCGCTTACGCAGCGTTCGGCCACATCTCGCGCACCGCGCCGAGCTCGCCCATGCGGCTCTTCAGCTTGCGCTTGGCGCGCGCCTCGAGCTGGCGTGCGCGTTCACGGGACACGCCGAGCCGACGACCGATCTCGGCCAGTGATAGCTCTTCTTCCGCGTCCGCCATCAACCGCTTCTCGACGATGTAGCGCTCGCGCTTGTCGAGCACCGAAATGGCGCTGCGGATGGCCGTGCGCAGCAGCTCGCCAGTTTCGTTCGCGCTCACGCGCTCTTCCTGGCTCGCGTCGGCGGCGAGCAGTGTGTCTCCGAGCGTCGTCGCGGAGTCGTCGTACACCTTGGAATCGAGCGACACGTCGTGCGCTTCCAAGCGCCGGACCATGGACACGACCTTTGCTTTCGGCAAATCCAGGGCCTTGGCCAGCAGCTCATCGGCGTGATCCCCTTCGCCGACCAGGTTGGTGATGCGCACGCGCTCGCGTCGCAGCTTGAAGAACATCTTGGAGCGCAGCGCGCCCGAGCCGACGCCGACCAGACTCCAAGAGCGGATCACGTGATTGAGGATGTACGCGCGGATCCAGTAAGCCGCGTAAGTGACGAAGCGAGTCCCGTGGCTGGGCTCGAATTTATCGAGCGCGTGGACGATGCCGAAGTTGCCCTCGGCGATGAGCTCCGAGAGCGGGATGCCGTAGCGACGGTACTTGAGCGCGATGGCTACGACGTAGCGTAGGTGCGACTCGACCAAGCGCTCACGCGCGGCTTCGTCTTTCGCTTTCGCCCACGCTTCGATGAGTAGGGCTTCTTCCTCGCGCGTGATTTGGCTGAAGCCATTCACGCGGGAGATATAACGAGCGACCTCGGATTCGATGTTGCGAGCCATGATCTTCTTTCGACAGCGGCTCGTGCTGGGCACGAGCCGCCACCCTGCGCCGTATCATCACGATCGCAGGGACTGGCTGGAGGTACGAAGCCTCCCGCGGCCGAGTTGCTCGCGTTTCCACCTTTGGACGTGCGGCAAGCGCACAGAGACGCGCGACAATGGCGCAATTTTCTCTCGCCATGGATTGACATCCGTCCAAGGCGGAATTTCTGCGGACGTACACCTCCGCGGCGGCGCAACGTTGCTCTCACGCCGCGCGCGGATTCGATCAGCGTTGAGTTGGGCTCAGACCTTGAATGACGAGCCGCAGCCGCAGGTGCCGCTCACGTTCGGGTTGCCGAACTTAAAGCCCGAGCCGTGCGCCGTTTCGACGTAGTCGATCTCCGTGCCGTCCAGGTATTGATAGCTGAGCGGATCTACGTACAGACGCACTCCGTTGGACTCGAATTGTTCATCGAGATCCGTAGGTTGCTCTTCGAAATAGAGGTCGTACTGGAACCCTGCGCAGCCGCCACCGATCACACGGAGCCGGAGCCCCTGACCCTCGAGGCCCTCCGAGTGCGAAATTTCTCGGACTTTGTCGGCGGCGAGAGAGGTAATCGAGATCATGTTCGCGAGGAGCCTTTCTGATGAGACGGGCGCGTGGAACCTACGACGGTCCCGCTGACGTTCCCGTATTATAGGCAGGTGGAGAAGGCCTCGCCAGTGCCGGCGCGCCGGCTGGTTCGCTCTGGCGTCAAGGTGCTCCTGGCTGTGCTGCTGCCCGCGCTGGCACACGCCGAGGGCTCGGTCGTGCCGGAGGCTCCAGCGCGCGAGGTCGCGCCGCCTCCGCCGCTGTCCTTGCCGCCAGACCCCAGCGCAGCGGAAACAACGCCGAGCGAGCCCCCGCCGCCCCCGCCCCCAGCGCCGCACGAGGCGGCGAAGCCCACGGTGGTCGCGCGCAGCGCGGCGCCGGCGCCGGCACCGCGCGACGAGCCGACTCCGGGCAGCGCGTTCGTCCACGACGGCTTCTACTTGCGGCTAGCCTTCGGTGGCGCCTACGGCAAGACGTCGGTGAAGACGGACCGTGTGAGCCAGCCGGACGTCACCCTGAGCGGTTTCGGCGGAGCGTTCGACGCCTGGTGCGGCTGGAGCTTGGGCCGCGGAGTGACGCTGGGCCCTGCGCTGAGCCTGTCGAGCCAGCGCACGAGCAAAGCGCGCGTCGAGGGACGGGAGACGGTCGCGGGCAGCGCGCTCAGCGGGCTGCTCGGTGCGTTCATCGACGCCTACCCGAACCCGCAGCGAGGCGAACACTTCGGCGGCTTGCTGGGGTTGGCCAGCCTCAAGCAAACGACCGCGGACCAGCGTGAGCTCAGCGATTTCACGGCAGGGGGCGTCGCTGTAGCCGTGTTCGCGGGCTACGACGCTTGGATCGCTCGCGAGTGGTCGCTCGGCGCGCTGCTTCGTCTGGGCGGTGCTCTCGTCGGCGGTTCACAGACGGCCGAGGGCCAAACGCTCCAGAAACGCGCCACGAGCTACGAGGCCGCCCTGCTCGTCAGCCTTTTGTACCACTAGCAGTCGCGGCTTCGTCCACGCGCAGAACGACGCCCGAGCGGCAGGCGAACACGGCGCTGCCGGCGGCCATGCCCGCCGGGCGCAACGGCTCCGCGCAGGCGCTGCCGTCGACGCGGAAGACACCGCCGTCGCGATCCACCGCGACCAGATCGAAGCCCGCTCGCGAGACCAAGGCGCCGCCTTGCTCATCGACGACGATGTCCGCGCTGCTCGCCCCCGCGGGGCCGAGCAGCGCGGGCAACGCGGCTCGGAAGCGCTCGTGGCCGTCCGCGCCGAGGGCGAGCACGGCATCGCCGCTCGTGAGCGCGCGCGCTTCGCCGCGACGGGTGGCTGCCAGGGCCGGGTACAAGCTCACGTTGGTGTCCGCGAAACGCACGCTGAGCAGCTCGTGCTCGAGGTCGAGCTCGCTCAGCTGATGGCCGTTCACTATCGCGAGGATGCGATTACGATCGAGGCGTACGGCGGCGTCGATGCGCGCTGAGAAGCTGCCGCGGCGAAGGACGCGGCCGTCGCCGCCGAGCTCGTATACGGCGCCCGTGTTCGCCACCACTAGCGGCGGCTCACCCGCGAGCGCGACGCGCGCTTCCGCGTCCAGCGGCGCCGCGCTGACGACGCCGAGCGCCGCGTCGAGCCGCACGGCGCGCCGCCCGCTGGTGAGCAGCAAGCCTCCGTCTGGCATTGCCGCGACGGAGGTCGTCGCGTCGAGCGTGCCGAAGGGCAAGCCTTGGCGCGAGAGCAGCTGGCCCGTGCGCGAGAAGCACACCGCCTCTGCACCTTCGGTCAGGACCAAGCGGCGGCCGTCACCGAGCACCACCGGGCTCGTGGCCGCCGCGCTGGGGCCGAGGCGAGTCGAAAATTCGAGGCGGCCGCGCGCGTCGTACTGAGTGAGAATCGGCGTGCTCAGCGCGAGCAGCACGCTTCCCTCGGGGCTTACCGTCGGCGCCTCCGCGATGCTGCCCGCGACGCGCAGCTTCCAGGCCACCTTGGGCCGGCGCGGTAAACGGCGCGCGTCATTGAAGCGGCCGGTGCGCGCCGGCAGCAGCGAATACTGGTGGTATAAGGTGGGATCGAGCTCGTCGCTGTGCGCCCAGTGCGCGGCGCACAACGCACAGAGCAGCGTCGCGAGCGAGAGGGTGAGGGGATTAGCGCGCTTCGACATGGACCCGGTACTCTGCGTCGTTCGCCGGTGCGACATCGGGGGTCGGCGTTGGACCCCAAGGGTTTGGAACCAAGGTCACCTCCAGGCAAGCAGGGCTCGCGCTCGCCGGGATGTCCGCGCTGCGCCAGGGGCTAATGGTGTCACGCGGCGAGCGCGTGAAGCCCTTGGCGGCGCGGTGCACGCGCAGCGGCACGTTCGCGTCCGGGCCGCTCAGCGCTTTCACCTCCAGCACGGCTTCGCGCGGGCGCGTTCCGAGCTCTTCCAGCTCGAAGCGGACGCGGCCCGGCTTGTCGGCGCAGAACACGTCGACGTCGCGCATGAACGCTAGGCGCGCCGTGACCGAGCGTGAAGCGCTGATCTTGGTGGCGCTGCTCAATGAATCATTGGGCTCGAGCTCCTGCTCGGGCGTCAGCGGAGCCGCGGACAATCGCAGCTGATAGTCGTCGGAGACGTTCTCGTAGACGGGCGGCGCGCCCGCGTGACTGTAGGCATCGCGATCCTGCATCACGGCGACGAGGTATTGTCCCGCGGGCAAGGCCAGCTGCGGCAAATCTAGCTGACGCCCGTCGCTGCCCGCGCAATAGCGTCCGAAGGGAGACTCGTTGCCTTTCGCGTACAGCCACGCGCAGAGCGCCATGTTCGGCAAGCCGCTCAGGCTCAGGTGAACGACCGCCGTGTTGGGCGGCACCGTGACGGCGTAGAAGTCGCGGTCGCTGCGGGCGCTGTCCAAGCGCTGCCCGATGCGGCCGCTGACCGCGCTGCCGAACGCCAGCGGGTTGGCTTGGCTCGCGGCGTCGTTGGGCTCCAGCTCGCGCCCGGCGAAGCGCACCGGCGCGAGCAGGCTGCGCAACCCGAGCGCGCTGGCGGCGATCACGGCCAGCACCCCGGCCCCGATCGCGAAGAAGGCGAAGCGGCTGCGCCGCCGCAGCTTGCGCTCGTAGTTCTCCACTTCCGCGCGCGTCGCGGCGTCGCTCTCGGCGAGCGCTTTGAGCTCACCCGAGGTGAGAAAGCGAGCCAGGCTGTCGGCACCCGCTTGGTGAAGCTCTTGCAGCAGCGCGTCGCGCAGCGCGCCGACGCTGGGCAGTCGCTGGCTGGGATCCTTCTCGAGCGCGCGCATCACCAAGCGGCTCACGTGCTCTGGGATGTTCAGCTCGGGACAGCGCACGTGCGGCGCGACCGGCTGCTCCAGCAGGTGCTTGGTGAAGACGCCGAGCGGCGTGCCGGCGTCGAATACGGGGCGGCCAGTCAGGCACGAGTACATCAGCGCGCCGAGCGAGTACACGTCGCTCAACGGATCCGGGCTCTCGCCGCGGATCTGCTCCGGGGACATGTAGTACGGCGTGCCCACGATGGCGCCGCGCGAGGTGAGCTCCGAGAGCTCCGGCGATTCCCGCAGCCGTGCCAGGCCAAAGTCGAGCACTTTGATCACTTCTTCGCCCGCGCTGGTGCGCACCAGGAGAATGTTCTCCGGCTTGAGATCGCGGTGCACGATGCCCATGTCGTGCGCCTCCGTCAGCGAGTTCGCGATCTGCACGATGATCTTCGCCGTGCGCTCCACGCTGAGCGCGCCCTCGCGGCGGATCAGGCGGCCGAGATCCTCACCGCGCAGATACTCCATCGCTAGGTACACGAGGCCATCGGCCATGCCGAAGTCGAACACCTGCACGGTGTTCGGGTGCGAAAGCTTGCTCACCATCAGCGCCTCGCGCTTGAAGCGCGCGACCTGTACGCCGTCGCGCGTGAGCTCACCGGTCAGCAATTTCAACGCCATCAGCTTGCCGATGCGCGCGTGCTCGACGCGGTACACGACGCCCATTCCGCCGCGCCCGATTTGCTCCAGGATGCGATAGCGATCGGCGATGGTGCGGCCGATCAGCGGATCGGCGACGTGCGCCGGCTCCGCCGCTTGCTCCTCCAGCTGAAACGCCGCGGGCTGGCCGCTGCGCGCTGCGGCGCGCGTCAACGATTCGAGGTGCGGCGCGCCGAACTCCGTGGTCTGGATCAGCAGCGCGCGCCCGCAGTAGCAGCAGTAGCGTGCGTCCGTCGGACAAGGGCGGCCGCAATCCGAGCAGAGGAGCGGCGCCGCCTCCGATTCGCTCACCGCGCGGCCTTCACGACGAAGTCGGCCGCCACCTCCGGCACGCGGGTGCCTGCCTTGGGCCCTTCGACCGCGGAGCGCACCGAGCCGAACACGCTGACGCGCTCTCCGACCGCGAGCTTGAGGCGGCCGCCGTACACCACCTTGCTGATACAGGGCGCCTTGGGGCAGCCGCTCTTCGTGTCCAGCAAGAACAACGTCGAGGGCGCGGTGGCGCCGATTTCGATGACGCTGCCGTCGAACGCGACCTGCTTTCCGCGCTGTTGTTCGATGTTGCTGGCCACCGTGCTGTACGCCGTGATGGAGCGCGCGCGCTCACTGCGAGCGTGCTCGGCCAAGCTGCTCACGCGGCGAACGCGAAAGCTGACGATGCGCGGCGCGTAGTCCGGCGCGCTGGCGCGCACCGCGACGCTGGTCTCGCCCGCGGCAGAGACGGCCATCGTCTGCTCGAAGCGGCCCTCCGCGTCGACGGGGATGGCGCGTCCGGCGACGTCCACGGCGCTGCCTTTCAGGGTGCGCCCGGCGAGCACGAAGGTGGAGCCTTCGATGGTGATGCTCTCACCGGGCGCGTCGAGCGTCAGCGGGATCACGCCAAGCTGAAACAGCACCTCACCGCGTTGGGCAGCGCCTTGGGGGGGCGTGATGACGTAGGGCACGCGGCGGTCGACGCGCTTGACCGTCGTCTCCGAGCCGCTGAGCTCCTTCGAGACGTCGACGGCGTAGGTCGCATGGCCGTTCGCGGCCAGCGTCAGCGGCTGATCCTCCACGCTGAGCTTGCTGCCGGGCACGGCTTCGATCTGCACGCTGAGCCGCGGCGGGGTTTCACCGAGTGTCGACGTGTCCCCCTTGACCCGATACTCGAGCGGCACGTTCAGCGAGACCTGATGGACTCGACCGTTGCCGGCGGGCGCGACCGCGAGCTCGAAGCGGTTTTCTCCCACCTTCAGCGGCGCGGCCAGCGCGAGCTCGGCGTGACCCCCGCGCACGGTCGCCTGTTGCTCGCCGAGGCGCAGCACGGTTCCGTCGTTGCAACCCGCGCAGGTCAAGAGCAGTCGCTCCTTCCCGTCCGAGCTCAGCGCGGCTTTGGCCTCGATGGGTCCGGGCCCGCGGAACCAAAAGAATGCTCCGGCGGCGGCGCCCAGCAGCAGCACCGCCGCGCCGATGGCGATACCCGCGAAGAGCGGCGCCGAGCGCTTCACCGGCACTTCGGGCTCGTCATCCACGGTGGTTGGAGAGCTGAGCGCCGGAGGGGGCGGCGGCGCGACGAACTCGGGCTGCGGGGCGACCGGCTTCGCGACACCAGGGTTCAGCGGTGCGATTCCGGGCCGCGCGACGCCCAGAATCGTCTTCGCAGAGGGCGGGGAAGCTCCACCCGCGGCGGGCTCGGGTCCGCGCTGGGTCGGCTTCGCGGGCTCCATCACCAGCGTCGACATCTGGCGCAGCACCGGTTGCACCGCGTCACCGAGGCCGAGCACCGTGCGTCCAAAACCAGGTGGCGTGGGCGGGGGCGCGCTGGAGTCCCGTGCCGGCTGAGGCGGCGCCGGAGCCGAGCCCGCTGCCGTAGCCTCACCCGGGGGCACGGGCAGCGGCGGCGAGATCCCGATCATGGTCGCCTTGCGATCGAGCGGCACCGGTGTGGCCGTCGCCGGCTGCTCACCGGGTCGCGTGGGCACGGGCGGGCCCTGGCCGAGGAGCGTGCGTCCGAAATTCGGCCGCGGAGGGGCGGCCTCCGGGGCCATGGGAGACGCTCGGTCAGCATCGCCGCTGGCGTTGGGTGCTGCCGCGCCGCCCAGCGTCAGGCCGCACGAGGAACAGGCCGGGGATTCCGGAGCATTCTGCGTTCCACAGCGCGGGCAGGCGATCATCCCGAGCCACTATACCCGGCTGCCGGCGCGCGGGCATCGTTCTCAGCGGGCGGCGTAGCCGGCGATCCCGTGCCACACCTCGGGGGCCTCGGGCTGCGGCGCGGCTCCAATTTGCAAGGTCTTTGTCCAGTGTGAGGAGCCCCCGCTAGTCTCGAGGCACAAGGGCAAACGTGCTCGCAAAACGCATCATCCCCTGCTTGGACGTCAAGAACGGCCGCGTCGTGAAAGGCATCAACTTCATCGGCTTGCGCGACGCCGGCGATCCCGTGGAATGCGCGCGTCGCTACGACGCGGAGGGGGCGGACGAGATTACATTTCTGGACATCACTGCCTCGCACGAGGGCCGGTCCGCGCTGCTCGACGTGGTGCGGCGTACCGCTGAGGTCGTTTTCGCGCCGTTGACGGTCGGCGGCGGCGTCAAGGCGCCGGAGGACGTGCAGGCGCTGCTCGAAGCCGGCGCCGACAAGGTCAGCGTGAACACGTCGGCGGTCGTAGACCCGAAGCTCATCGAGCGCGTGGCGCTGGCCTGGGGACGTCAGGTGCTGGTCGTCGCCATCGACGCCAAGCGCACGGCGAGTGGACACGAGGTGTTCACGCACGGCGGACGCACGCCGACTGGGCTCGACGCGGTGTCCTGGGCACGCCAGGCGTGCGCGCTCGGCGCGGGCGAGATCCTGCTCACGAGCATGGATCGCGATGGCACGCGGTCCGGCTACGATCTGGAGTTGTTGCGCGCGATCGTGGACGCCGTCGATGTGCCGGTGATCGCTTCGGGCGGTGTCGGAACGCTGGAGCACTTGCGTGAAGGGCTGTGTGAGGGCGGCGCCGACGCGGCGCTCGCGGCGTCCATTTTTCACGACGGCCAGCACACCGTGGTGGAGGCCAAGCAGTATTTGAAAGCGCGGGGAGTGCTGGTCCGGGGAGGCGCAGCAGCATGAGCGTGACATTGCTCGAGGTGTGGCGCGCTGCGCGCGCGCGCGCGGTGCCATTTTCGGGCGAGACAGCCGGGTTCCTCGGCCTCGCGCTGTGCGAAGAGGTGCAGAGCGCGCCGCGTCGCTTTCAGCTGGGCGACGTCGAGCTCGCGGCCGACGGCTCGGTGCGGCTGCACTCGCCGGGCGCCGCCGACGCGGCTCAAGCGGAGCTCGAGCTGCGCGCCCTGCTGGCCCGGCTGCTCGAGGTCGCGTCGTCTCCGGGCCCGGCGCTGTTTCGCGCCGCGGGCCGCGCGGAGCCGCGCGGCCTCGGCGCGCTGGACGTCGAGCTGCGTCAGGCGCTGATCCCCTTCAATCGCGCCGCCGCGCGCCGCGCGTTGCTGCGCCTGTATCGCGAGACCGAGCGCGCGGTCAGCAACGGCCAGCTCGGCGCGCCGCCCAATCAAGGGGACAGCTCGAGCCTGCTGCGCGTGTCACCACCACCGCCGCCGATCCGGGAGCGGACCCCTCCACAGCCAAAGCTGGAACCCAGCCCGGTCCCCGTCGCGAGCCCAGCGGAGCGCGACCCAACGGTTGCGCCCGTCGAGCTCGCGCGCGTCGCCGAGCAACTGACCCGTCCAGATAGCGTGGTGGGGTTCGTGAAGCGCGGCCGTACGTTGCCGCCGCCCAGCCCTGCGCCGACGCCGCTACCGAGCCCTGTTGCGCTCACGCCCTCGCCGAGCGCTGCCACGCCGCCAGCTGCGCAATCCAATACGCCGCGCATGGGCTCGATGGACGTCGACGTCGTGGTTTCGCCGTCGGACGCCAGCGCCGAGCTCACGGATTTTACGGAGCGCGCACCAGCCGTGCTCGATTGGTCGCCGGCAGAGCCCGCGTCGATTCCGCTGGCCGTCACGCCGCTGCTCGAGCTCGCCGTGCATCCCGTGGTCGCGCCCCCGGAAGACGCACAAAGTAGCGCGCTGCCGGCAGGTTCCAGCGACGATGAGTCAGCGAGCGAAGAACGCGCCAGTGAAGTCGTCGCGTGCGCGAACCAGGTCGGCGCCGAGCTCGAGCTCGAGCTCGATTGCGACGTCGAGCTCGAGCTCGAGCTCGAGCCGGAGCAATCCGTGGCGCTCGCGGCAGGCGTCGACGCGCACGAGGAGGTCGCGACCAGCGAAGCGGTCGCGGACGACGAGCTCGAGACGCGACCCCTGCATCCGACGATTCCCGCGCCGCCTTACGCGGGGACGCCGCCGCGCCCGACGCAGGTAGATGACTTGTTACAAGACTTTCAGGTCGCCGCCGGTCTCGACGAACAGGAGCTGCGTCAGGAGCTCAAGACGCTGGCCGGGGTCGACTGCACGCCCGGTTACGCAGCCCGCGTGCGCTCACGTTGACGTCTCGGCGCAAGCTTGCGATCGTAGCCGGGCATGCACCCCGAGAACCTAGCCATCGTAAAGGGCCTGGTCTGCGTCGCGTGGGCGGACGGCAAAGTCGCGGCGGCTGAGCAACAGCTGATCGAGGCGCTGCTGCAGGCATTCGGGGCGACGCCAAGTGAAGCGCACGAGATTCGTGAGTTCGGCGCGCACGAGCGCACGCTCGCGGACGTGCCGATTCACGAGCTCGGTTACAACGACCGCCGGCTGCTCCTGACGCAAGCGGTGATGTTGAGCTTCGCCGACGGCGAGCAGCACGAGCGCGAACGCAAAATGATCGCTGAGCTGTGCGGCGTGCTGAGGATTCCGCCCATCGAGGCGGAGGGCATCGTGAGCGCGGCCGAGCAAGAGGCTCGCTCGCTGCTCCCGCTGCTCTCGAAGTAGACTCCGCGCCGCAGTCTCAGGGACGGCTGGGCGACGCCTTGAGCCGCTCGATCTCTTTCAACAGCGCAATTGGGCTGAACGGCTTCGTGTAGTAGGCGTTGGCGCCGGCCTCGGTCGCGCGCGCGCGCGACGCATCGTCGTCGAGCGCGCTGATGATGACGACCGGAATCGCGCTCGTGATCGGATCGGCGCGCAAGCGGCGGCAGACCTCGAAGCCGTCGTACTGTCCTGGCAGCATCAAATCGAGGAGCACCAAGTCTGGTGGGGAGGTCAGCGCCACATCCAGCGCCTTGGCTCCCGACGCGACGGCCGTGACTTGATGGCCGCGCGCCTGCACCAGGGCCTCGATCATTCGCCGGATCGAATCCTGATCCTCGCAGACGAGAATCTTCATCTTCGGGCCAGCATACCTCAAGCCGAGCCGCCCGCTAAACAGAATGAGCGCCGACGAGCTTAGTCGGCGAGCGGCAAGGTGAGCCAGGCCTCGGTTTGCCGGCGCGCTCCCTCGCGCAGCTCTAGCGTCGAGCCGAACGCTGCCGCGCCCGCGTGTGCGGCGAGCAGCGAGAGCCCGCTCGGTCGGCCCAAATGACTCGGATCGATGGCGTTTTCGAGCAGCGCTTGGCGTGAAGCTTCAGGGATCGGCGGACCGCCGTCTTCGACGGACAAGACAGCACCGAGCTCGGTTTTGTAGAGCACCAGCCGCACGACGCCGCCGCGCGGAGTCGCCGCCAGGGCGTGACTCAACAGCATGTGCAGCACCAGATTGAGCAGCTTCTCCGGAGCGCGCGCCGCGAGGCGCTCGGGCGAGCTCAGCTCGACCGTGACGTCCTGTCGTGCCGCGCGCGCGCTGAGCGCAGCGACGACTTTGCGGCAGCTCGCGACCAGCTCGCAGACCCCGGCGGGCTCGGCGCTGCTCGCCGCCGTGATCGGCGACAAGTCCGCGGCGAGCTCCGAGACGTGCGCCAAGCGGCGCGACAACGACTGGGACAGCTCGCTGCTGGTGTCGAGCTTGTGCGCCAGGGCGAGGTCACCGCGGAGCGCCTCGAGCACGCCCTTCAAAATGCGCTCGAAGGCGAGCGCGGCGCCGCGCAGCGCGTCGAAGCGCGTCGCGCCTGCCGCGCTGTGCTCCGGCGGCGGCTCACTTCGAATCTCACCGCCGGCGAGCACGGCCGCGAGCTCGCGCGCGTAAGCTTCGCCGAGCTCTTGGGCTTGCTTGAGCTCTTGGCGAAGCTCGTGCACTTCACGCTGATCGCTCGCGCCGTCCGCTTGCAACAGGATGGATTGAGTGCCGCCCTCGAGCTCGAAGCGACCTCCGTGGCGCGTCGCCATGCGACTCAACCAGCGCCGCTCGAGCTCACCCGTCGCCGCGATTTCGGGCCCCAGATCCACGCTGATGCGCACCGAGTCTTCCTGACGTCGGATGCGCACCTCGGGCTGCGATGCCCCTGCCGAGGCTTGCGTCACGAGCAAGTTGACCATGCGGCGCAAATCCGCCTCGTCTCCGAAGACCTCGGTGCCTGCGCCCGGCTCGATCGCGAGCCGCGCGTTGGGTGCCACCTCGTAGATGAGCGCCGCCAGGTCGATCCGGCCGCGCCGCGGCTTGCCGCGCGCCCCGGTGTTCAGCGCGCTGAGCATTTCGATGGCGTCATCGAGCGCGTCCAGCGTCGTTCCCACGGGGGCTGGCGCGGGTTCGCTCAAGGCGTGCACCTTGACGACCTCGTCACGCAGGGTCTTCGCGGCGCCGCGCGCCTCCTGCGCGAGCAGCCAGCTGAGCTCGTGTCGGGTCAGCCGTTCCTGCGTCACAGCCGAGATGTTACGCCGCGGACCGACCCATCGGCTACCCTCAGCGGACCTCCTTCCTGCAAAGTCGAGTGGCACCGTGCACCACATCGCACCACACTCGATACGATTTTCGCCAATGTCGAGAACACGCGCGCTTCGTCTCTGGTTGGCTGTGGCGTTCACCGCGGCAGGGGGAGTCGCCGCGTGTGGCGGTGGCGCGGCGCCGAGCCCGTTCAGCAACGGAGACGACGCCGGCGCGGCTGGCGACGTCAACAACGAGGCGGGCAGCGGCAGCGGTGGGCGGCCGCAAATCGACGATCCCACGCTGGGTGGTCCGTGCGTGGACGACGGCCAGTGTGATGATGGTGTCGAGTGCACGGACGATAGCTGCCTTCCGAGCATCGGGCGTTGTCGCTACTTGCCGCAGCATGACCGCTGCGCTGACGAGCTGTACTGCAATGGCATCGAAGTGTGCGAGCCCAAGGTCGGTTGTCGTGCGGGCGACCCGGTCACGTGCTCGGACGGGTCGAGCTGCACCATCGACCGCTGCGACGAAGCGACGCGCTCGTGCGAGCGCAGCGCGCGGGACGCGGATGGCGACGGCGACCCCGTGTGGAACTGCGGCGGCGGCGACTGCGATGACAGCGACCCCAACGTGAACAGCCGGCGCAACGAGATCTGCGGCAACCACGTCGATGACGATTGCGATCAAGAAGTCGACGAGAGCGACTGCGCCGCGCCGGAACACGACACCTGCGCGGACGCGCTGGAGGTGAGCGGCCCCGGCACGTTCGAGCTGTCTCTGCTCGCGGCCAGCGAGGACATCGCGGTGGCTTGCGTGAAAGAGACGAGCGGGACGCGCCGCGACGTGGTGCTCGCGCTCCAAGTGCCCGAGGGTCCGCCGCAAGACGTGGTCGTCACCGCCATTTCTCCCGACAAAGGCCTGGCTCTCGCCAGCTTCGAGAGCTGCGGCAAAGGGGCCGTCGCGCTGGCGTGCTCGAGCGCAGTGGAGCTGCCGCGCAGCGCCGATGGCAACGTGGCCCGCGTCTGGCTGCGCGGACTCGAGCCTGGCGCCTATCCGCTGTTCGTGAGCGGCGTGAGCGACGACTCCGTCGCGCTCAGCGTGGATTTTCGCGAGGCCTCCTCGCCGCCCGAGAACGAGACGTGCGGAACCGCGCGCGAGCTCACAGCGGAGAGCAGCGTGGTGGCTGAGCTCGTGTCCGTACGAGACGACGTCACGAGCGCGTGCGATGCCAGCGCCGGTGAGCTGTTCTATCGCATCGAGCTCAGCGAGCCTCAGGACGTCACGCTGCGCGCGCTGCCGCTCGACGGCAACGGGGTGCCCTCGCTCTCCCTGCGATCCGAGCGCTGCTCCTCGGCGCAGCTCGCCAACAGCGGTGAGCTCGATTGCCGCAGCGGCGCACCAGCGCACTTGTTCGCGAGGGCGCTGCCCGCGGGGACTTACTTCGTCGCGGTCGCTGCCAGCGGTCCGAGCGAGGTCGAGGTGTCCGTGCTGCTCGAGCCGCCGAGCGAGCGGCGACCCGGCGAAGGTTGCGCCAACGCCGCCGAGCTCGCCGGCAATTTTACCGTGACTGCCGACTTGCTCAACGGGACCAACTCCATCGCCTCCGCTTGCCTGGCAGGTGGCGTGGACGTGACCTACGCGTTGCAGTTGGAGGAGCGCGCTGACGTGCTCCTGGTCGAGCGGCTCTCGGAAGGGGACATTGGCGCGGTGAGCCTGCTCGACGCGAGCTGCGCGGTCGACGCGGCGCTCTCGTGTGTGGTGTCCGGGCGTTCGCCCGTGCGCGCGCGCTCCTTCGCGGTGCGGCCGGGCGACTACCGCGTCGTCGCGGAGAGCGCCCTCGGCGCGCCGGTCGCGGTGACCGCGTTCACGCGTCCCGCGCAGCCCTCCACGCTCGTCCTGCTCGCGGACTCCTGCGCCGACGCCGTGCCGATTCCGGCGACGGGCGGCCGCTTCAGCGGCAACACCAATCAAGCGTTCCCGGATTTCGACGCAGGTTGCGACTATGGCGGAGTTCCCGCCGGCGGCGCGCCGGATCAGCTACTCAGCCTGCACTTGGACGAGCCGCGTCGCGTCATTCTGGATATGAGCGGGAGCGACTACGAGACGTTGCTCGACGTGCGCAAGGTGGACGTCCCTGGCGCGTGTCCCGGCGTGGAGGTCGCGAAGGCGTGTGCGCCGGGCCGCATTCGGGGCAGCGACCGCAGCTTCTTGGATCTGACGCTGGAGGCCGGAGACTACTACGTTCAGATCGACGGCTTCGGCGGCGCCGCGGGACACTGGATTCTCGACGTCTACTTGTCGTCGCCCTGAAACGCATTGGACGCAGTGAGAGCGCGCCGCGCGCGCCCTCACTGCGGTATTCCGCGAGGAAAATGCGCGCCCGTGGCGGCGCGCAATATCCAATGATTCCGAGCCAAATGCGTTGAACGGCGAGGTGATCGGCGGTATCCGCCGCATGGAAATTTGGCCAGCGCTGCGGCTTGAACCTATTGAGCGTCGCCAGCACCCAGGAGGGTGTTCGAACATGTCAGCGCCCGTCAGCTCTGAGCCCCACGCAGCCGATCGTCTCCGGCACGTTTCCGCGCCGTCGCTCTCGCTACAACTGTGGGGCGTCGATTGGTCGCAGGTGTTGCCCTTCGCGAGCGGCGAGCTCGGCGTCGAGCTCAGCTCGTACGAGCGGGCGTCGGCGTTCGTTGCCGCGCACTACCGCGCCATCTTCTGCGAAGATGAGCGCTCGCCGTTCTCAAACAGCGAGCTCAGCCAGGCGAAGGCACGTTATTACGCCCTGGCCGACTTCTTCGAGGTGCGGCGCGGCGGCGAGACCGTGGGTCTCATCGTGTGCAACCCCAGCGATTGGAGCACCTACTACGTGCGCAGCGCGGCGCTGCTGCCGGAGTGGCAGGGCCACGGCGTGATTCAGCGCTTCTTTGCGCAGGTGATGTTCGACCTGCTGCGTCGCGTGGGCGTGGAGCGAGTCGAGCTCGACGTCGCTCCGTCGAACTTCGCGATGATGCACGTCGCTGCTCGGCTGCGCTTCAACGCCAGCGGGACGCTGCTCAGCGATCGCTGGGGCGCGCTGACGCGTTTTACGAAGTACCTGGCCGAGCAGCCCGAGCGTACCTTCGTTCGGCAGTTTTGCTCGGGACCTCGGTATCCGCTGGCTAGTGGTGCTCGCATGCAGACTCCGAGTCACCAGCCCTGGCCGCATTACACTGGAAAGGAGGACGCATGAAAAAGCGCTTTGCACTAACGTCCTTCTGAAAGTGATTCGGCAAGGCCAACGTACCGCGCACGGCACCCGTTGCGCTGCCGCCTGCGCACTCAAGGGAGATGAAGGCAATTGATTTCTAACCGTTTGAATCATCAGATTGAGGTCTTCAGCGAAGCGTTGCTCCAACATCCCCTGATGCTCGCCGCGCGATCCGGAAGCGTGACCCCACAGGTCGTCGCGAAGTATCTCTCGAGCATCCACTACCTCGTGCAGCATACGCCGCCACATCTCGCGCTCGCCTGCGAGAGCGCGAGACGGGCGGCGCTGCCTGCGCTCGCGCGGTTCTACTCGGAGAAGCTGAGCGAGGAGGTCGGACACGACGAGTGGGCCGAAGAAGACCTTGCGCTTCTCTCTGCGCGCTTCCAATTCGAGGCTAAGGTTCTGCCATCGCCCGCGATAGTGGGTCTGGTTCGCGACCTCGAAGCCTTGATTGAGCGCGATCCAACCGCGTATCTCGCATACATTCTCTTCAGCGAATACCTCACCGTTCTCGTGGGTCCGCTCTGGGTCTCCACGCTCCAGGAGCGTTGCGGCGTCCCAGCAGCGGCGCTCAGCGTCATTTCGCGGCACGCGGAGGCCGACCGCGAGCACGTGAGCGAGGGTCGAAGGTTCATCGACGCGTTGGCGCCGGCAACCGCAGAACCTCGGCTGGTTGCGGCGGTTGACTCGGCTATCTCTCGAATCGTCGCTTTTTGTGACGAGCTCGAGCTCGAGCTCCGTGAACGCGCAGCATGAACCCGCACCACTGTCCGCGAGTGCTCGAGACCTTATTCGCGGCGCACGCGTTGCCGGACACGTGGAGCGTCGTGGATTGCTATCAAGATGCGACGGAGGTCGCTGGCCTTCGGGTGGAGGTCGTGGGCTTGGTGGCGCGTTCGAGTGATGGACGCGAGGTGCTCGGTAGCGCTGGAGAGCAGGGCGCTCCGCCCTTCGAGCGCGCCTATTTCGAGCTCATCGAGCGCATCGCCATCATGGACGCGTCCGGCACGTCCGGGCCTGCGTGCGGCGCTTCACCCGCCCAAGCGGGGTGCTGCTTTCCCGACGAGCCGGAAGGGGCAACCTTCCGCTACTCACGGTCCAACGGCGTCGCGGCTGGGCGCGATTGGGAGTCCGCATGCCAATCCGCGCGCGCCGAGCTCGTCGAGCGTGATCGGATCTTGCGCAGTTGGTACGGAGCGATCAGGCCTCGCCCCCTGTTGCTTCCCGATGACGCCGCTCTCCAGACCCTCGCCGCAAGCTACGAGTTCTCCGCCTTCTCATTTCCTGAACTCGAACCTCGTCTGGCGGACGATTTGCATGTGGTCGCGCTCTTCGGGCTGCCTCGCCGTCGGGGCGTTCCGCTGATCTTCGGCAGTGGCGCAGGGTCCAGTCAGGTACAAGCTTGGCGGCGCGCCTCGCGCGAGTGCCTTCAACGCTGGGCATTCCTCTGGGGAGAGCCGATCCCGGACGCGGAACCCGAGTTTTCCGCTACGCCCGAATATCACCAGGAGCTGTTTCTATGGCCAGGCATGCACGCCCGGCTCATCGACTGGCTTCGGGGCGAGCACGTGACATCGAATGGCTCGATCGCGTGCCTGAAAGGCCACGGCGACGTGCTGTTTTCACGCTTGCCGACCAGGCCGAACTCCGGCGTGTGCGTCGCGCGGGCGACGTCCGAAGCGGCCCTGCCGCTGGTGTTTGGCCGCGGTCACCCGCTGGTCCACGAGCTGCCGCTGACCCTTGCGGTCCATCCGCTCGTTTGAGCCGCTCGAATGGCCGCCCGTCTGGATCTGGCGCGGCGAGGCCCGGAACGCAACGTCGATTGTTAACCGCTGGATAGCGGTGTAATAACCTCCCAATGGCGCAGCCCCAGCTGTCGATCCCCGGGGTTGAGCTACTCGGAGAGCTCGGACGCGGCGGCTACAGCTCTGTGTTTAGAGCGCGGCGAGCGGGCCGCTTCTACGCGGTCAAGGTTCCGGAGTTCAGGGGCGAGGAACGTCCGAGCGAGGAATTGATGCGGCGTTTCCGTCGCGAAGCCATCGCGCTGGCGCGCGTGCGGCACCCGGCGCTGCCGTCCGTGATGGAGGTCGGCAACGCTGACGGTGTGCCGTACATCGTGATGGAGCTTGCGGCAGGCGAGACGCTCGAGGAGCGCTTGCGACAGGGCGCGCTCGATGAAGCGCAAGTCCTAGAACTCGGGATTCAACTCGCTGGTGCCCTGGCGAAGACGCATGAGGCGGGACTTTTACACCGCGACATAAAGCCAGCGAACGTTTTGTTCGACTCTCAAACGACGGCAGTACGCCTCGTAGACTTCGGTCTCGCGAGCGACGTGCCTTCCTTCAGCGTCGAGGATGGCGAGGGCGGGGGAGTCGCGCAGCGACGGTCGATCGATGCACGCGGTGATCTGTTCGCGCTAGGTAGTGTCTTGTTCGAGTGTCTCACCGGCGCTGCACCATTCGAGTCGGTGGACCCCGGCCCTCTACTAGCCAGGCATGATAGTAGCCCGGCGCTGCCGAGCGCCACTTCTGCAAAGCTTGCCGAAATATTGCGCCGTTTGCTCGGAGTCGAATCTGCGCCGGCCTACTTCTCGGCCAGCGAGTTGCTCGCAGATCTGCGCAGGCTTCGCGAGCCCGGCGCCGCGTTTTCGATTCCTCCGGCGGGACCCGAGCTCAAGCTAACGCGGCTCCCTCAGACCGCTCCGGTCCCGCTGCTGGGCCGAGAGCGAGAGCTCGAGCGCCTGCGCGCGGCGTTTCGCGCCGCGATCTCCGGCCGTAGTCAGGTGCTCTTGCTTCGCGGTGGTCGCGGGGCAGGAAAGACGAGACTGCTACGGCAGTACTTAGAGGAGGTCGCGACAGAGGGGCGGCCCTCGTACGCCGTCGCCTGCGAACCGTCCGCGCTCGCTCCATTTCGTGTCGTCCGTGAGCTTCTGGAGGCGCACCTCAGCGAGTATGCGGGGCTGCTGCCGGCGAAACGGTTAGCGAAGCTATCAGACTTTCGCGAGCATGCCGGCGCGGCGGCACCGCTACTGCGGGCGCTCTCGCCGCGTCTGGCCCGCCTGTTTTCCGATGCGCCCACTTTGCCGCGCGTCGAAGGGGCTGAACACGTCTTCGCCGAGAGCATTGCTCAGCTCTTGGAGCGCTTGCTCAACCAAGACGCACCGGCGATGGTCGTGATCGACGACGTTCAGTGGCTGGACGCAGGAAGCCGCCGGGTGCTGGTCCGTCTGATGGATCGAGCACCCAGCGGAGTGCTCTTCGTCTTCGCGACGCGCGACGACACCGAGAGTTGGTCCGCCATCGAGCGGCTCCTGCGCGGTTTCCCCAGCGAACGCGTGTGGGAGTTGCCCCTGGATGCCTTCGACGAGGAACGTGTCCACCAGCTGACGCGCGCCTATCTCGGGGACGATGAGCTCGACGCTGACTTGCTGCGATACGTTACCGGTCTCAGCGACGGTACGCCGCTGGGTGTGCTGGAAACCGTGCGCAGCATGTTAGAGGGGGGCGTGCTGACCCCCCACTGGGGCAGCTGGCGTTTCGAGCGTGAAGCGGCGCAGCGTATGGGCCTGCCCCGCGGCTCGCTCGAGCTCTTGTCGCGACGCTTCGAACAGCTCTCTTCCGATGGCCTGGCTCTCCTAGTGGTGGGGGCCGTTATCGGCACGGCCTTCGAAGACGAGTTCCTGAGTGACGTCAGCGGGCTGCCGGTCGCTACCGTTCAACGTCGACTCGGTGATGCTCGGCGCGCCCTGCTAGTGGAAGCGGGGCCCACCGGTCACCGTTTCGTTCACGACGCCGTCCGCGAAGCGCTGCTGGCGCGCACACCTCGCGAGCAGCGGGTCGAGCTGCATCAGCGCGTCGCTGAAGCTTTGGATCGCGGAATCGTTGCGATATCGCGCTCCAGCGCAGCGGCGGAACCCGTCAGCGTCGATGGTATCTTGCGCGCGTTGGACGCGGACGGGGTCACGCCGGGCACTGACGGCAGTCAGGAGCGCGAGACCGTTATCGCGTGCGCGACACATTACCTTGCTGGCCAGCCGGAGAAGCGGCCGGACCGCGTACTCGGCGCATGCCGAGCCGCAGCCGAACTGACTTTTCGCGTCTTCGACAATGAATCGAGCTTGCGCTTCTTCGACGGCGCAGAGAGCGCGGCGGCGTCGGTCGGCGACACGCTCGATCTCTCATTTCAGCTGATGCACGCCGAAGCGCTCGTAAGAACCGGCGCGTTCGAGGCTGGAATTACGCGCTTTCGAGCCGTGGAGCGACAGAGCTCCGACGCCGTGACTCGCGCGTTTGCTCTCTATCGCGCGGCCTGGGCCGAGATGCAAATCGATCTCGAGCGTTCGTGGTCGACCCTCGAAGCGGCGTTTCGCGCTCTGGGCGTCGCGCCACCATCGGACTCTTGGCTCGCCGTCGTGCGCGGTGGTTTCAGCGTGCTCAGAAGTTGGCTGCCGTTCGTTCGTGCTCGTGGAGAGCAGCGTCGCCTCGAAATGCTGTCGGCCCTTTGCTATCTCGCAGGCCGCATCGCGTTTCACACGGGCAGGCCGCGGCGCATCATCGGGGCGGCGCTGCTGGGGCTCGCGCCGGCCGAACGACTAGGCACGCCGGTGGCTCTGAGCCGTGCGTACTCCCATTACGCCGTGGTGCTAACGGCTCTCGGTTTCGCGAGCGCGGGTCGGGAGCGCTTCGATCGTGCCGAGCAGCATGCGCTGGCGACTCGCAGCCCGCTCGACTACGCGCAGGTTTTGCAGCTGCGCGCGGTGGCGCTGGCGCTCGCCGGAGAAGAGGAGCGAACTCTGGCGATAAACGCCCGCCTTCTCGATGAGTTCGGCCATTGGCGAGAGCTCAGCGAGTATTGCGTGGTCGCCTACGGGCAGGAGATGATCGAGGAGTTGCGGGGCCGCAACCTGACAGCATGGAAGTGGTTGGAGCGGGCGGTCGTGCGCCTCGCGCAACATGAGGGCCCAGCGCCCACTCTAGCGTTCATGGAAGTCGCGGCGCGAGCAGCGTTACTGTCATTGGGTCGACGCTACCCTACGAACACAGCAGAGCTCACCGGCGCTGCAGGGGGAGCCGCTCCCAGCGGTATGTTCAACCCGTACGGCTCGCGAGTACGCTTGTTTACCGAATCCGGCGAGCTCGGTGCGGAGTTCGAAGCGTTGGTCGAGGAGGTGCGCTCGGCGCGGCCGAGGCCTTCGCCGCAGCTCACAGAGTACTACGTTCACGTCGCGCACGCGCGCGTCCATGCGTGCATCAACGCGGATGCCGATACGCTGCCGGCGCGAGTCGAAGCCTTGAAGGATGCGCTCAAGGACGTCCAGCGCAACGCCACGATTCCGCTGGTGCGCGCCCACGCGCTGGCGATCGAGGGTTTCTGCGAGCTGTTCGCAGGTCGCGAGCGGAAAGTAGAGCCATTGTTACAGAAGGCGGAGTTGCTCGCCGCGGAGCAAGGAGCGCCGTTCGTGCTGTACACGGTGCATCGCTGCCGCGCGCACCGTTTGAAGCGCGCCGGTCACGACGAGGCGGCCATGGATCAGGCGCGTATGGCGGAAGCCTTGGCGCGAGAACACGGTGCTGCGTTTCGCGTGCGCTGGATTCGCCAGGAGTTTGGTCTGAGAGGGGCTCAAGCGGGATCTCCAACGAGCTCGGATATGGCGAGCGGCCACGGCTCGGTCTCCAGGGTGTCCTTGCGGCGATCACGCAGCTACTTGCGTACGCTGGTAAAAATCGGAGAGCGTGGCGGTGAGGAGCTCGAAACCGTTGAGCAGGCACGCGGGGTTCTCGACGAGCTCCTCGAAGTGCTGCGCGCCGAGCGGGCCTTCCTATTCTTGACCCGCGAGCAGTTGGTGGACTCTGGCGCCGAGTACGAGTTGAGTCTGGCCGAAGCTTCTGCGAAAGGTGCGTCGAGCTCGCCGCGCGATCGGCTGCAGCTCGCCGGAGCGAGAACCGCTGCTGGCAACGACGTCACGCAGGCTGCGGACTGTGACTCGCGGCTCATCGAGGAGCTCTTCGAATTTGGCAGCGCAGAAGGGGTGATCGACGATCCGGTCACCGGCCGCGGCAGCGTCGTCGCGAGCTATGGCGATCGCGCGGTGATCGCGACACCGTTAATCGTGCGAGGTGGCCGCGTGGGAGTGCTCTATCTCGATCGAGCTCTGCGACTGGGCGCGTTTTCGGAGCTCGCCGCGCGTACGCTTGCAGCGTTGGCGTCACAAGTGCCGCTCGTGTTCGAGCTCGCGCGCACGCTGCGGGCTCGCGAGCGGGTGGAGGAAGCGCAACGTAGCGTCGAAAAGCTAGAGGGTATCGGGCGCCTGGCGGGTGGCATCGCGCACGACTTCAACAACATGCTCGGGGTGATCTTGGCGGCCGCAGAGCAGCTTTCGAGCGGCAAAGGGGACAATGAGGCGGAGGAGGATGTTCGCGTCATCATGAGCGCGGCGAGCCGCGCGCGCGATCTCACTCGCCAGCTGCTCGCGTTCTCTCGTGGTCAGTACCTCAACCCCGAGGTGCTCGCATTGAACGAGCTCATCACGCGGCTCGAGCCGATGTTCCGTCGGCTGCTCGGGGAGCAAACCACGCTCGAGCTCCAACTCGAACCGGCGCTGGCCCGCGTAAAAGCTGACCCGGCGCAAATCGATCAAGTTCTGACCAACCTGGTCGTGAACGCTCATGACGCGATGCCCAACGGCGGCCGGTTGCGTATCGAGACGACGAACGTGGTACTGCGTGAGGGCGAAGAGGTGCTCTATCGCTTGAAGAGCGGACGCTACGCCGTGATCACCGTCAGCGATACTGGCCAGGGCATGAACGATGCGACGCTGGCGAAGCTGTTCGAGCCGTTCTTTACCACGAAGGAGCGCGGCAACGGACTTGGTCTGGCGACGGCATACGGTATCGTCGCGCAGAGCGGCGGGCACATTGATGTCGATAGCCAGCCGGGTTTCGGCACCACATTTCGCATCTTCTTGCCGG
The DNA here is from genome assembly GCA_966250485.1 of uncultured Sorangium sp. GTDB lineage: Bacteria > Myxococcota_A > Polyangia > Polyangiales > Polyangiaceae > PMG-095. The sequence goes on from CBINHN010000051.1 coordinate 41,892, forward strand.
AGACACTGCAAGTCGGAGCACACTCCGCAGAGCTCGGCCGCGAGCTGCTCGGCGATGGCGAGACCATTTTGCTCGTTGATGACGAGCCTCTGGTTCGAGAGTCCACGCGGCGCATGCTGACCTCGCTCGGTTACCGCGTCATCATCGCCAAGAATGCGGCGGAGGCGCTGTCCGTCGCCGCCGATTGCATGGAGGAGATCGACTTGGTCATCTCCGACGTGGTGATGCCCGGCATGAACGGGCTCGAAATGGCGCGCGAGCTCGCAGCGCTGCTACCGAACCTACCCGTCCTCTTCGTTTCGGGCTACGCGGCGGGCGTCTTGGCCAAGCGCGGCGTGCTGCGCGAGAGCGCCGCGTTCCTGCAGAAGCCGCTACAGCTCGAGAAGCTAGCCCCCAAGGTCCGCGCGTTGCTCGATGACTGAGCTCGCGTCATCAGGCGGGCGCAAGACTGGTCCCGGCATCGAGCGATTTCTAGGCTGAGGTTTACCCGTGGCCACTTTTCGTTCCGAGGCGAACGTCGTAGTAAAGCGGGTCGACACCAATGCGAGCCCTGGTTACCTGGCTCCAATCCGTGGATGCGGAGGCGCTCGCAGAGCTGCGCTGCTTTGAGCCCGCCATCGACGATCTGGCGGCGCAGCTTTGGGCGATTTGGGAATCGCTCGAAGCGCTCAGACGTGACATCGAAGAACTTCGACGCTTGCCGCCCGATGGACCGCCGCGCACGCCGCCATCGCAAAAGACGCCGCGCGCCACGCCGCTGCGCTCAAGGTCGCGGGCACTGCAATAGATGGAAGGACCAATTCGACGTGCAGGATTCGACGACGCGGTCGACCGCTATCTGACCACACGCTAGCGAGAGCTTCCTGTCGACCGGCAGTGGCTGCCGTGGGAGCACATGGTCTACATAGCGAACAACAAGGACCGCGCTCTCGCCATCGCCGGACTCCCCTGTGGCAGCGGCGTTACCGAAAGCGCCGCCAAAACCGTCGTGAACCGACGCGCCAAAAATAGCGGGCAACGTTGGAGCGTCAACGGCTTGCGCAACGTCCTCATCCTGCGACTATTTGACGAAGCAGATTTTCCGGAGCGGGATGCAGCAGATTTTCCGGAACCATCACGTGGATTTCGGGCTCGCCGATCAAGACGTGTTCGCGGGGCTCGAAGGGCTGGCGGAGCTTCGCAATCGCACCAGCCACTGGACGCGAAGATAGCGACCGCCTCACCAGCTCGCTCGATGACGTGAAAAGGGCCGTGCACCAGCGCGGCGTGCGCGAGCGTCGCATCACCGCATGTCGGCCGCGTAGGCCGGGACGGACTTCGATGAGGGAGTTCCAAATACCCTTGGAAGCTCGTAGCGAGCAGCACTGCCGCGCAGCTCGCGCTGGCGCGTTACTTCCACTTGTCTGCTAGGTAGCGCTCGACGCGGACGCGCTCGGCGTTGTCGAGGGCGCGCGCGTAGAGGATGATTTCGCCGACGCGAGCGTGCAGGGCATGGTTGGCCGCGTACAAGGAGCGGCCCATGAAGTTGTCGTAGCGCGCTGCGGTCGCGGGCAGGGGGAGGCTGCCGCCGCCGACGAACTCACCGTTGAGGCGGATCTCGACGATGCCGTCTTCGCGGTGTTGGACGCCGATGAGGTGCCGTTCGCCTACCGAGAAGACATCGCTGGTGGAGCGCACGGTTCCATCGGCGACCTCGTAGTGAACGGTGCCGTCTTGACGACCAATGTAGAGGTCGTCCACTTCTGGGCCGTTGGATAGGTCGAGCAGGCCGATCTCTCCAGTGTCTTCCAGTAGCTCGACGACCTCGAAGAAGGTCACGCCGCTGGTCCAATCTTCGAAACCGTCGGCGAGCAGCATGAAGTCGTCCACGCCGTCGAGCTCGATCATGTCGCGCCCGCCGCCAGCGCTGACTTTGCGCGGTCGCGCTCCAGCTTCGGGCTGTGTCGCGTGCGCGGCGCGCCCGGATTGGTCCGCCCAGCGACTGATAGCGCCAGAGCTCTCGGTGACGCCGCGCTCGGCGTCGAGCCAGAGCACGAGCCCCTCGCTGCTGATCGCCGCGGGTCTCCCCGCGCTGCCAGCAGTGGGTAAAGCTAGGCCGCCCACGCCTCCTTCTCCGGGTTTACCGCCATTGGCGCCACCGCCGCCGGACGCTGCGCCAGCCTCGCTCGAGCCACCCGAGACGCCGGCGTCGCCGCCGCTCGCGCTCGCCGTTCCGCCGCTGCCGGCCGCGCTGGCCCCGCCGGCGCCGGGAGCCGTTCCGCCGCTCTCGGCGGCGCTTGCGCCAGCCGCGCCGCCACTCTGACCTGCGCCGCTCGTGAAGGGCTTGCCGCCACACGCGACTCCCGTCAAAAGCGCTGCCAAGGCCAGTCCCTGAGCGGCTTTGTGCAAGGTTCGCTGCGCCACGCAGCCACTCACGATAGGCCAAGCGCGTGAGCCGCCGCAACTCGGTCCGCGCCCGGGTGGCAACGAGCGATATGTCGCATATCGATGCTGCTCGCGCATTAGCGCCTCGGAATTGCACTTTTCGTGCTGGACAGTCACGACACGCTAAGCGGCGGGCATCTTGAATTTGGCACCGGTGGCAGCTGACGCGCGGTGTTCTTCTTTCCTGAGTGCTTGGGAGAGGCTAAGCTCGACCCCGTGACCGGTCGTTCGCCACCGACTCGGCTCGCGTTAGCGCTCCTGTCGGCGCTTGCGCTCGCGACGCTATGGCCGAGCGCCGTCCGCGGCGCGGAAGCCCGCTCGTCGTCGCAGCGCCACGCCAAGGCCGTCGAGCTGTCCGCCCAGGAGCGTGCGCAGATCCGCGCGGGGGCGCGCGTGGAGCGGCCGTTCCGCTTCGAGGATCACGGCGGAAAGTATGTCGGCGGCATCGCCTACCAGCTGGTGCGGGAGAGCGCCCCGGTGGTCCTCTCCGCGCTCCTCGACGCGCGGCAGCTGCCGGCGATGTTGCCGCGCACGCGCTCGGCACGGCTGATTGATACGCGCGACGGACTGACGCGGGTGGAGCTGGAGCAAGGCCAAGCGCCGTTCGTGGCGCGCTACACGGTGGTGCTGAAAGCGGTGTCCAGCTCGGAGCTGCGCTTCTGGATCGACGGCTCGCGGCCCCGCGACTTGCGCGATGTGTTCGGCTTCTTCCGCGCCGAGCCCTTCGGCAACGAACGGACGCTGGTGACGCTGGGCGCGGCGGTGGACCTCGGACCCAGCCTGGTGCGCGGCTGGCTGGAAGATCGGGTCGAGCGCGTGGTGCTGAGCTCGGTGACCGGTATCCGCGATTTTTTGGAGCCGCGACACCTGGCCGCGGTAGGCTACGGCGAGTGTCCGCGCTGTCGACCTTTGCCTCAGTAGTGAAACCGCGATCGCCGGCATGATCACGCGGGTCGCGGTCATTGCCTTCAATACTTACCGCGAAGCGGTGCGCGCGCGTGTCTTGCACGGGTTGCTGGCGCTGGCGCTCGGCACCGGCGCCTACGCGCTGGCCGTGGGGGCGTTCTCCGGGCGCGCGCAGTTTCGGGTGGTCAGCGATCTGGGCGCCGCCTCGATCTCCATCTACGGCATCATCGTAGCCGTGGTGCTCGGCGCGACGTCGCTGTACCGCGAGCTGGAGCTGAAGACGCTGTTTCCTATCCTGGCGCGGCCGCTGCATCGCTGGGAGTATTTGCTGGGGAAGTACTTGGGGACGCTGCTCACGCTGGCCGTGTTCGTGGCCGCGAACGCGGGTGCGCTGTTGCTCGCGCTGGCTGTGCTGTCGGGCAAGTCCGCTCTGCTGTGTGTTGGCAGCGCGGCCGTCGTGCTGGGCGCGGCCTTCGTCGTCGCGTGGCGTTCGCGCGCCTGGCGTACGCTGCTGCCGGTTCCAACGGCGTTGCTGATCTTCGCGCTCGGTTTCTGGTTCGCCGCTGGTGCTCCCGATGATCGCCGCGTGCTCGCGGGCTCGGCCCTGCTCACGATGTGTGAGGTGGGCGTGGTCGCGGCGCTGGCCAATCTCTTCGCCGCGTTCTCGTCGCCGTTTCTCACCGCGGTGTTCACGTTCGGGGTGTTCACGGTGGGCCGCTCAGCGGACACACTCGCGAACCTGCCGGTGCGCATGTTCGGTGAAGGGCTGCGCGCGCTGGGTAGCGCGGTGAGCCACGTGGTCCCAAACTTGATGCTGTATGTGCCCGAGCGCCCGTTATTGACCGGTGAAGCCGCCGGCGCGTCCCTGCCCAAGTATTTGCTGCTGGCGGCGCTGCACGCTCTCGGTTGGGCGCTCGCGCTGTTGGCGCTGGCGTCGGCCATCTTCCGGCGCCGCGATTTTCAATGAGCGAGTCGGCTCGGCGTTGGGTGGGCTGGCTGCGTCGCCTGCTCGTGCTGCTCGCTGTGCTGCTCGTGCTGCTCGGCGGGCTCGTGGCGCGTGTCGTGGTGCTGGGCTCCGCCTCCCTCGAGCGGGCGGAGCGCGCCTTCGACCGCGGAGAGCTGCGGGAGTCGGTGTTTCAAGCGCGCCGCGCGGCGACGCTGACGGCGCCGTTCGCGCCGCACGTGGACGCGGCGTACGCGCGGCTGCAAATCATCGCGCGCGGCGCGGAGGCGGCTGATCGCCTGCGCTTGGCCGCGTTCGCCTGGAACGCGGTACGCTCCGCCGCTATCGAGTCTTCCTCGCCGCTGGTCCCCGCGCGCCCCGAGCTCGAGCTCGCGAACAAGAACCTGGCCCGCCTCGCGGCCCGGCTCGGCGCTGAGCGCGCGGAAGCTCCCGATCCTGCCGCCGAGCGGGCGATCTTGGCGACGCTGCAGCGCCCGCCTCCAGCTCGTGAGCTTGGGCTGGTTTGGGCCGGGTTCGGCCTGCTGCTGCTCGTCGCGGGGGTTTCCCTCAGCGCGACGCTGGGCCTCAAGGCAAACGGCTCCGTGGCGCGCCGACCGCTGCTCGCCGGCATCGCGCTGCTGGTCTTGGGCGTCGCTTGTTGGACGTTGGCCCTCTATCAGGCGTAAGACTCGGGCGTGTCCCGCTCGCAGTCCGATCTCGGCCGCTGGCTGGCCCGCTTTGGCGCGCACCTCGAGCTCGAGCGGCGCATGTCCCGCCATACCGTCGCGGCCTATCAGCGCGACGTGTCCGCGCTGATAGCTTTCGCCGAGCAGCGGCTGTCGCGCCCGCCGGGCCCGGGCGACGTCGATAGGTCGTTGTTGCGCGCGCACCTGGCGCTGCTCGCGGAGAGCTGCGAGGCGACGAGCATCGCGCGCAAGCTCTCGAGCTATCGCGCCTTCTTCGGTTACCTCGAACGCCAAGGCGCGCTGCGAAAGAACCCCGCGGCGCTGCTCGCCAGCCCCAAGCTGCGGCGGAAGCTCCCGCGCTTTCTGGACGCCGAGAGCATGGCCGAGGTCGTCACCGCGCCGCGCGCGCTGCCCGACGCCGACGCCGCCGAACGTTGCCGCGACGGCGCGCTCCTCGAGCTGCTCTACGGCGCTGGCCTGCGCGTGAGCGAGCTCGCCGGGCTCGACATCGACGACCTGGCGCTGGAGAGCCAAGAGGTGCGCGTCGTCGGCAAGGGCTCCAAGGAGCGCATCGTGCCGCTCGGCTCGAAGGCAGAGGCTGCGCTGCGCGAGTATCTCACGCGTCGACCGGAGCTCCGCGGCCGCCGGGCGCAGCCCGAGCCCGCGGCGCTGTTTCTGAGCCGGCGCGGACGGCGCCTGAGCGTCCGTTGGATCCAGAAGCTGGTGCAGCGCTACGGCGCGCTGGGCGCGGGGCGGCCGGATCTTCATCCTCACGCGCTACGACACTCGTGCGCGACTCACATGCTCGAGGGGGGCGCTGATCTACGCGCCATACAAGAGCTCTTGGGCCACGAGAGCCTCTCCACGACTCAACGCTATACGCACGTCTCGATGGACAAGCTGATCGAAGTCTACGACCGCGCGCACCCGCTCGCGCGCGCGCAACGGCGGCGCCCACAGGGGTGATGGCAGCGTTTCGGCTCCTGCAACGCGCACCGTCGCGCTTGGCCAGCTCGCTGCTCGCAGCGCTCGTGAGCGGCGCGCTCGTTGCGCTGTTCGATGCGCGTAGCGCGTCGCAGGCGCAGAACGTCCCGCTGGCGCCGCTGCTGCTCGCCAGCGCCGGACTGATTCTGCCGTTCGCCCTGCTGCTCGGCTTCATCGTTGGCGGCGCGCTGAGGGTGTTGTGGCCCGACTCTGCGCGGTTGCGCTGGCGCGCATGGCTGGCGGCCGCTGACGAGCCGGCCGCGCGTCGGCAGCGAGCGCTGGCGCTCGCCCTGTTGCCGCTCGCGTTCACGCTTTGGTTGTTCATCGTCGCGCGCTGGGCGCTCTTTGCCCTCGCGTCCGAGTTGAGCCCCAGCGACGCCGGTGTCGCGCTCGCGCTCGGCGGCGCCGCCTTGGCAGCCGTGCTGCTGCTCGGCGTGCAGCGCGTCACGCAGCAGGGCTCCTCGGCGGCGCTCAGCTTGCCGAGCCCCGCGCTGGCCTTGGGTGCCTCCGGCGCGTTGTCGCTGCTGTTGCTCGGGCTCGCGGTGGTCAGCGGAGCGCCCAGTGGCTCCGGCTCTTTTCTGGCGATGTGGGGGGTGTTGACGCGCGACGAGCTCGATCTGCGCCCGGTCGCCGAAGTGTTGCTCATCGTGGCGAGCGCCGCGCTGGTGCCGCACTGGCAGCGCCGCGCGCTCCTCGCCGTGGCGGCGCTGCTCGGCGTGGGGAGCCTGGCTCTAGCGAACCACGTCGCGCGACACGCGCTGGAGGCGCCGCCCATCGCGCTCGCGCTCGAGCGCTCGGCGCCGCTCACTGCGCGGCTATTGCCGCCGCTGCGGCGCCTCTTCGATCGCGACCACGACGGTTACTCCTCGCGGTTCGGCGGCGGTGACTGCGATGACGAGCGCGCCGACGTGAACCCGGGCGCGAACGACGTGCCTGGCAACGGCCGCGACGAAGACTGTTCCGGCGCCGACGCGCAGCCGGAGCTCAGCGCGCCGCCGCCGAAAGACGTGCCCGCCGACGTGCACGAGGCCGTGCGCGCGCATTTCGCGAAGCCGCTCAATGTCGTCCTGCTCACCATCGACACGCTGCGCTACGACCTCGGCTACGCGGGGAATCCGCGGCCGCTCTCCCCCGAGCTCGACCAGCTGGCGCGCGAGAGCGTGGTGTTCACGCGCGCCTATTCGCTGGCTTCCTACACGGCGAAGAGCTTGCCGCCGATGTTGATCGGCCGTTACTCCAGTGAAACCCACAGGGGTTATTCGCACTTCAACCGCTTCGAAAAATCGGATCTCTTCCTGGCCGAGCGGCTGCAGCGCGCCGGCGTGCACACCATCAGCGTGCAGGGCCACTGGTACTTCTTCCAAAATTTCGGGATGGAGCGCGGCTTCGATCGCCTGAATAGCTCCGCGGCGCCGCGCGCGGCGCAGGCCGCCGAGGGTGACCGCAGCGTCACGAGTGAGCGCCTGAGCGACGCGGTCTTGAGCGAGCTCGCGCAGCCGGAGCTGCGCCAGAAGCCGTTCTTTCTCTGGGCCCACTACACCGATCCGCACGCCGAATACGTCGAGCACGCCGGCATCGACTTCGGACGCGGCGCGCGCGCGGCCTATGACGGCGAAGTGGCCTTCGTGGATCGTGAAATCGGGCGAGTGCTGCGCGCGTTGCGGCAGAGCCCGCTGTGGGCGAACACGGCCGTGGTGGTGACCAGCGATCACGGCGAGGCGTTCGGCGAACACGGCATGATCCGTCACGGCTTCGAGCTGTGGGAGGAGCTCGTGCGCGTGCCGTTGCTCTGGCGCGTGCCCGGCGTCGAGGCGCGAGAAGTGCAGGTTCGGCGCAGCGCGATCGATGTCGTGCCCACCATCCTCGAGCTCATGAAGGTAGACATAGACAGCGCGGCTTTGAGCGGCGTCTCGTTGCTGCCTGATTTGGTCCAGCCGCCCGGCTATCGTCCCGAGCCGCGCCCGATCTTCATCGACATGGCGGAGGGTCCCTACAACGCCGAGCGCCGCGCGCTGATCGAGGGCGAGCGCAAGCTGGTCGTCAGCGGCGGACGCCCGCTCAGCCTCTATGATCTGGCCGCGGATCCAGCAGAGAAGCACGATCTCTCGAGCGACAAAGCGGCGCTCGCGGAGATGCTCGCGCGCTACCGCGCGCTGAAGGCGTCACTGAAGGAAGTCACCGTCAAGCCGCCACGCTGAGCGGTCCGGCTCAGCTGAGCTCGAGCAGCAACGCGCCGCGCTCCACGGCGTCTCCCGCGCGCGCGGCGATCTTACTCACCGTGCCCGCCGCGGGCGCGAGGATCTCATTTTGCATCTTCATCGCTTCGATGACGAGCAGGACATCACCCGCGTTGACGGCCGCGCCGCTCTCGACGGCGATGGTCACGATGCGTCCGGGCATGGGCGCGGTGACGTGACCCTGGCGCTTCTTGCGAGCGCCGGCGATGGCCCCTTTGCGCTCGGCGGCCACGACGCTGACGCGCCGCCGCTCCGCGCCGCGCGACAGCTCGAGCTCATCGCCGACCGGCGCTAGCGCCCAGCGCAAGACGCGCGTGCCGACCAGCAGCACCGTGAACGGCGCGCGAGAGAGCAAGCGTACGTCGCGCACCTCGCTGCGCCCGCCGGACGCGATCGTCACCGCGGCGCTGTCCGCTGCTGCCGCGAGCTCGACCGTTGCCTTGAGCTCGTGACCGTCGACCGAGACAGTGCGGCTCTTGGCTTGCG
>CBINHN010000052.1:0-49794 GCA_966250485.1 uncultured Sorangium sp.
CGATCTTCGATGCGGCTTGTGCCGAGCGATTCGCTCAGCAGCTGGCCGAGAAGGAAGCACGCCGTCCCAAACGAAAGAAGCGCGCGTCTGACGCGGGCTGAACAGCAACCTGCAGTTCAGTACCCACATCCGTACCCACAACGTTTGCGCCGTCCCCTCCCCGATTCACGATTCGGCGCGTTTCCTTGGAGCGGGACACGGGGTTCGAACCCGTGACCCCGAGCTTGGGAAGCTCGTGCTCTACCAACTGAGCTAGTCCCGCAAAGGTTCGGGCGTTCTAGCATTTGCCTTCGCGACTGGGAAGCGCCTCCGCGCACCCGGCGCTGGGCTTGACCTCGAGAACGATGCCCGATATGCGGATAGCCTCCAAAGGTAGCCTACGCAGCCAGCGATCCCATGAAGACGGCCATCGTTCATTCGGTTTGTGAGTGCCAAGCGCAGCTCGGCGCGGAGCTCGACGAGCATCTCGTGGTGCTGCGCGGTTGGGCGCGCGATCGGCGGCGCCGCGAGGAGCTGGCGCCTGCGAACGCGCTCCGCTCGACGTCCACTCGCTTCGACGTCGGCTGGTCCTGCCCCCTTTGCACGCGCAACGTGCTGCGCTCATTCGACGCCCAGAGCTTGGCGTTCCGCGAGCAGCGCGCGTCGCTGCGACCCTGAGCTCCGCGCGCGGCCGAGCAGATCGCACACGGACCAGCCAACGCGATGGTGCTGGTTCGACACACGATCGTAGGTTGCGCCGCAGGAAACCTTGCACCTAGCCTCCCGCAGCCACCCCGCCGCCGTGCTGGGCACGGTGAGTCCCCAGCTTGCTGTCCTATCCCAACCCCACACCCCCGCCAGCTGAACTCCTCGGGTGGGGTGGCGATTGATTTGCGGTGACGCGGTTACGCGGCGCGGGTTACGCGGCGCGTACCAGCGCCGGGGCGTTCGCCGACTCCATCGCGAGCAGCAGGCCGCGAACGACGCGAGCGCGCCGCTCGTCGCGCTCGCGTTCTCGCAGCCATAATGACTGCCGCATGGCGCGCAGCGCTTCGTCGCGCTTTCCCATGCGCCAACATTGTACGGAGAACAGCGTCCACAGCCGAGCATCACGTTCGTCGCGACAGCACGCTTCACGCAACAGCAGCAACGCCTTGCGGTCGTCGCCCCGCTCGCGGTGACGGCGCGCCCGCTGGATGGGATCGTCGCTAACGGAAGTATTGTAAGCAAGTCGTCGCGCCATGATGCCTGCTGCTGAATGCGAAACGCGTGCCGAAAAGCACGCTGAGCGGAAGAAGGGCGCCGTGGGCTCGTCCACTGAGCCGCGCGCACGTTTTCCGACGCGTTTCTAAGCCGTGACTTGGGACCGCGCTGCCTCATCCGTCTCGCTTCGAGACGCGAGCGTCGGAGTTCATACGCGCAGCTGTGGTAGAGCGCCTCGTTCGGGGCGCTCTTGCCCGATACCGCCTCCGCGACAGCGCGATCAGGCGTCGTTCGCGGCGATCCCGAGTTGACGCCGCAACTTGAAGTAACGCTCGCTGGTTCCGAAGGCGATCAGATCCTTGCAGTAGTCGCCGAGCTTGCCCTCTTCGGACTCCAGCAAGCGCGCGGCGGTCGACAGGTCTCCGCACAAGAGCAGGCCGGCTCTGGCCGCTGTTTTGTCCACCGCGGTGCTCCAGCGCAGCAGGTTCGTGCGCCCACCCTCCTCCACGAAGCGCAAGAAGCAGCCACGCAGGGCATCTTGGTGCGCCGGCTCGAGCAGCGGCGCGATCGCATCGGCGATGGGCTGCACCCGCCGCTTCATGTCTTCCGCGATGGGCAACCCGGGGTTTCCGATGGTCAGCGCGGCGAGGAACAGATCCTCGAGATCCTGGACGGCGTGAAATAGCGTTTTGATGTAGTGCTCCGCGCGATAGAGCGTCAGGTGTCGGCCGGCCAAGAACGCGTGCTCGAGCTGCGTCCGACCGCTCAGCACGCGGCGGCCGGCGACGGTCAGCGGTGGAACGCCAGGGATGTGCTCGTAGCCGACGTCGCGATCTTTCTCCACGTACACCGGCGGCGCGGCGAGCCCCAAAATGGCCGCGGCCCAAGGGATCGCGCGCACGGCCGTGACCGTCGATTTCAGCGGCTCTTGCTTGGTCTCCGGCGGCGGCACGTGCAGCTTCTGATCGCGGCGCAGCGCCGTGACGCGACCGATCAACACCGCGGGCACGATCGTCGCGAAGATCTGGCCGGTCAGCACCTCTTGCTCGGGGTGAAAGAGAAGGTCGCTCCAAGCTGCGGCCGAGACGCTGTTGCGCGGCGTGATCAGCGTCTGCGCGCGTTGCGTCTCGACCAGGGCGCGCTCCTCCGTGTTGGCGCCGTCGAGCAGGACGAGCGCCTCGGCGACGCAGCGCGCCCGATCGCGGTCGCCGCGGGCGCGGTAGATGGCGTAGAGCTGGCGCAGCGCGTCCACGCTCGTCGGATCGCGGCGCACGCGCCGCCAAGCCTCGTCGGGGTCTTCGACGGCGACCGCGGCCGCGCTCTCCACCTCGCTGAGATCGACCTCCACGTTTACGGCGGCTTGCGCGCGCCGCAGCTCCGCCTCGAGCTCGTGCACGCGCGCCTCGAGCTGCTCGATGCGCTTCAAGAGCAGCGCGCGCCCCGCGTCGCCGTCGGCCTGCACGCGCAGCGGGGACAGTGACCGCGCGGGATCTTCGTAGTGCTCGACGATCTCGATTTTGTGGCGAGCGCGGTACGCGGCCACCATCGCCTGTTCGAGCCGCAGCAGCCGCCCGCGGTCGAGGCCCAAATTATCCGCCGCGCGCTCCAGCCGAGCGCGCTCTTCGGCGGTGATCACGCCGTCCGCCAGCGCGTCGGCGAACAGCTGCTCGTACTGCATCTCGAGCGGACCGAGGCCGAGCATGCCCGACACCTCTCCCGCTACGAAGTCTGAATCGTGTTCGAACGCCCCTTGCCGAACGACTGCATCACTCATCGTCACGTCCCGTCGAAGCCTCCAACTCTTTCGCGCCCGCTCGCGGCGTTCAACCGGATTTTCGGCGGCCTCGGCAGAGCTATACTTCGCCCCACTCCGTGCGCTGCTTCGCCCTCGTTTTCACCGCGTTCGCCTGCACAGGCGCCCATCGTCTCCCAACACCCACATCGTCGCTCGCGACGCCCCAGCAGCCCAGCACAGCGCGCTCGGGACGAGCGGACGGCGGTCTCGTCGCGGTGCAGGCGGAGCCCGCTCGCAGCGCGACGGTGACGGCGCCGAGCGGCGCCGCGCTGTCACCCAGCAACGCGAGCGCAGCAGCCGTGAGCTCGGCGGCGCCGTTGAGCTTCACGCTCGAGCCAGCCTACGCGCCAGGACGAGCGCCGCAGGTCGCGGGGCGCGTCAACGCATCAGTGTTCGACGAGGAGCTAGCGCGCTGGAACGTTGGCGGCTCGAGCGATCCCGAGCATGTGAGCAATCAGAGCAACTATCACCCCGCCGTGCGCGTCTTGGTGGAGCTCGGCGTGCTGTCGCGGCGAGTGCCCGCGCGCAGCAAGAGCTCCAAGGCGCTGAGCCGAGCGAGCTTGCTCGCCGAAGCGCGAAGCAACGGCTACTGGGGATTTCGCAGCTGCTACGAAGCCGCGCTGCGCCGAAACCCGGCGCAGAAAGGGCGTACGCGGCTGCGGCTATCACTCGCTGCGAGCGGTCGCGTCGGCGCCGCGCGCATCTTGAGCAGCGAGCTCGAGCGCAGCGCCAGCCGCTGTCTCGCCGACGCCGCCCGCGCGCTTCGCTTCCGACGTGCGCCCTCGCGGCGGCTCGATCTCGAGCTCAGCGTCGAGCTATGGCCGGGCGACGCTCCGCTCGTCCCGCGCATGGAACGCGCGGGAGCACCGCACGGCTGGGTTCCGAACGGGGACGAGCTCGCCGCTGTGGAGCCCGCGTTGCGCGAGTGCTGCGCGGCAGCGCTCCAGCGCGATCCGCGGCTCTGGGGGCGCATCGCGCTGGATGTCAGCGACGACGCCCGCGACGGTCTGGCCGTCAAGGAGAGCGAGAGCCATTTCCCCGACGTCGCCGCGGTGCGCTGCATGAGCGAAGCGCTGCGCGCGACGCTGATCCCGCCCGCGAGCGGTCGCTTCGCGTTCACGTTGGCGGCGCGTTGCGGGAGCCCCGCGCCACCAACTGTCGTCGCTGAGCCTCAGCCCTCGTTGGACGCGCCGCCGCCGCCTTCGCCAGCCGCGCCGCTAGCGCCGCCGGAAGCCGCGCCGTCGCCGCCTTCACCAGTTGCGCCGCCGGAAGCTGCGCCGCCGCCACCTTCGCCTGCGGACGCGCCGGCTTCACCGCCGCCGCCCGCCGCACCGCCGCTGCCCGCGCTACCCCCCTCGCCGCCGCTGCCGCCCTCGCCGCCGCTCCCCGTGCCAGGGCAGTTGGGGATTTCCTCGGGCGGCATGGAGTTCGTGCTGGTCGGCAGACAGATGCCCTGACGCTCGTAGATGGTCGCCAGGTCGCCGGCGTTCTGGATGCTAGCGAACGAATAGCACTTGGTATCGGGGTGACGGCAGTCCGCGTTGCAGTCGCAGAGCTGCACGCAGTACCCGACGTCGTGGACGTCCACGCTGTGCTCATAGCGCGGGCCAAACCAGCACGCGGCGTCGGCGGGGCCGTTGCCGTTCCAGCCGCAACCGCCGCGCACGCCGAAGCTGCAGTAACCGGTGCAGAGCCCGAAATCGCTGTCGCCGATGCAAAAGCCAGTGCAGGGATCTGTGGTCTTATCGGGGTCGCACTTCGCGCCGATGGGCGAGCCCTCGAGCGGCTCTTCCTGGCAGAGCCCAGTGCCGGGATTGCAGAAATCGCCGCCGCAGTCGTCGTTGCTATTGCAGGTCGGCTGGCACGCGGACAGAACCGTCAGGCACGTGTGATCCGTGTCGCTGCACAGCGAGCCCTCCGGGCAGTCCTCGTCATCGGCGCAGGATTTATTGGTGGGGGTCGCATCGTAGAAGCGACAGCTGAAGTCGTCTCGGTCGTGACACTTGGCGTTGATGCCAGTGTTCGCGCCGACCTGGCAGCCTTCCAAGCACAGGCCTTCCACGCAGACGGCGCCCGCCGAAACGTCCTGACAGTCCTGATCGGTGTTGCAGGCCGCGCTGCACACGCCTTGCGGCACCTGCGGATCCGAAATGCACTGCAGGCCCGACGCTGTGCCGCAGTTCGCGTCGTTGACGCAGGCTTTCCCGACGTTACCGACGCGACCGCTGACGCCACCCGTCCCCGAGAACGTCCCGCCGCGTGCCGTCGAGCCCGAGGAGCCCGCCGCGCCGCCGCGTCCGCTGGTACCGCCTTCGAGCTCACCTACCGGCTGCTTTCCCGTTAACTCGTCACTCCCGCAGCTCACCGTCAGGGAGCCGATCGCCCCCAAAACAGTGCACAAAGTGACCCAGGCGCGCGTGTTCGTCATGAAGATCTCCTCGGGGGAGCTCGAACTTTGCTCGTAGGCGCAGATCCAGGCAAGGCGAAACTGCGACACTCCCGCCGCTGGCACTGACGAGCGACGTCGCTGCGCTACGCAAATCGAGCGCTGCGTGCGCCAGCGCCTCGCTTCGCGGAAGGGACACACCAACTCTGGCGGAAATTTCGCGGTGACGAGGAGCGCGCGTTCGCGGCGACTCGCCAACCCCTCGCACGGATAACCGGCTCCAGACGCTATAAAAGTGGGTCGACTGGGACTCGAACCCAGGACCAACGGATTAAAAATCCGCTGCTCTAACCAACTGAGCTATCGACCCGTAACGCGGCGCAGATGTTTCACACTGACGAGCAAAGGTCAACGACCAGCGTGCGAGGGCGCGCGGAACTTGCGTCGAGCCGGCTCAGCCGACGGGCCTGAACACCGGGAGCTCGAGCGCGACCTGACGCTGACGCACGCGCTCGGCAACATTGTCCGAGCCGAGGAGCGCCTCTCGCTGCGGCGGCGGCCTCGTGACGGACTGAGCCGCTCGCGGGTCGTTTAGCGCAGCTCCGCGACCGGCGCTCCAAACGTGCGCTCGAGTCCGCCGAGCAGCGTATCGCTGGGTGTCACGCGCGCTCCCTGCACGTCGAGCACGGCCTCGGCTCCGTCGCCGAGCGTGAGCACGAGCTCCACGGGGCACGAGCCGGGCGACTTATCCAACAGGTCTTTGAGCAGGATCAAGTCTTTGCGGCCAGTGCGCTCCGCGTCCAAGCGGATCGTCACGCTGCGCGTCGCCTTCAGCGCCGCGTCCGCCAAGCGCTCCACTTGATCGACGAGCAACGTGGGCTCGCGCTCTTCGTCGGGCTCCTCACTCATCGGGAAGCTCACCTTGCCCGACAACAGCACGGCTTCATTCGCGGTCAAGAGAGCTGAGTAGGTCTCGATGCGATCGCCGCGCAGCTTGGCTTTGACGCGGCCATACATGTCCTCGATCTCGAAGAACGCGGCGCGCCCGCCGGCGCCGCCCTTGAACAACTTCTCTTGATAGTTCTCGACCATGCCGGCCACGATCGCCATCGACCACGGCTCCTGATCGCCCACTTTGATGCTGGGCACGACCGAGAGGCGGCCGAGCTTGCTCTGGTAGCGGAACAAGGGGTGCCCGGTGACGTAGCAGCCCAGCGCCGCCTTCTCGCGGCGCAAGAGCTCCATGCGATCCCACTCCTCCACCCCGGTCGGATATTCGTCGTTGGCGCTCGCGGCCGGGTTCGCCTGCTCGAACATGCCGAACAGCGTGGTCTGGCCGCGCTCGCGGTCGCGGCTCGCGCTGCGGGCGCGCTCGAGCGCGCGATCGATGGCCGCGAAGGCGCGAGCGCGCGTGATGCCGCGCGGCTCCAGCACGGAGTCGAACGCGCCGCACTGCACGAGCGCCTCGAGCACGCCTTTGTTCAGGCGCTTGGCGTCGACGCGCGTCGCGAAATCGAAGAGGTCACGGAAGGGGCCGCCGGCGCGCCGCGCTTCGAACATCGTCTCGAGCGCCGCCTCGCCCAGGCCACGCACCGCGCCGAGACCAAAGCGGATCTGCGGACCATGACGATCGCGCAGCCGCCCGCTGGTGCCGAGCGGGCCGCGGCCATCGGGGTGCGCGTACACCACCGTGAAATCCGTTTCGCTGGCGTTGATGTCGGGCGGCAGCACGCTCACGCCCCAGGCGCGCGCCTCGGCGATGGTGCGCACCACCTTCTCGATCTTGTCCTTGTCCGCGGTGAGCAGCGCGGCGAAAAACTCGGTCGGATAGTGCGCCTTTAAATAAGCAGTTTGATAGGTGACGACCGCGTACGCCGCGGAGTGGCTCTTGTTGAAGCCGTACGAGGCGAAGCCCTCGATCTCACGGAAAATGGCCGCCGCCTTCTCCTCGGGCACGCCCTTCTGCGCCGCGCCCTGCACGAAGAGTTGTTGTTGGCGGGCCATCTCCTCCGCCTTCTTCTTGCCCATCGCGCGGCGCAGCAGATCAGCGCCGCCGAGCGAGTAGCCGGCGAGCTGCTGCGCGATTTGCATGACCTGCTCCTGGTAGACGGGCACGCCGTAGGTCGGCGCGAGCACGTCATCCACCAGGGGGTGCAGCTTGCGGATGGCCTTCTTGCCGTGCTTGCCGCCGATGAAGTCGTCGATCATGCCGGTGCCGAGCGGACCCGGCCGGTACAGCGCCACGACGGCGACCACGTCTTCGAAGCAGTCCGGCTTCAGCTGCCGCAGCAGCTGCTGCATGCCGCTCGACTCGAGCTGGAACACGCCGGTGGTCTCACCGCTGCCCATCAGCTGATACGTCTCGCGATCGTCGAACGGCACGGACGAGAGCGAGAGCGGGCGATTTTTGCGGTCGGGCCGCGCGTTGACCAGGCGCTCGGCGATGTCGAGCACCGTCAGCGTCTTCAGCCCCAAGAAGTCGAATTTGACGAGGCCGGCGGCCTCGACGTCATCCTTGTCGTATTGCGTGACGATCGTCGAGTCGCTCTTGAAGCACGGCACGTGATCCGCGAGCGGCCCCTGACTGATGACCACGCCAGCGGCGTGCATGCCCGCGTGGCGCGTCAAGCCCTCGAGCTTGCGGCTGTGCTTGAGCAGCTCGGAGACGCGCGGATCCGAGTCGGCGAGGCTCTTCAACTTGGGCTCGACCTCGAGCGCCTCGTCGATCGTGTACATCTTGCCCTGGCCCTTCTCGGGCACCAGGCTGGCGATGCGCTGCGCTTCCGGCGCGGGCATGCCCATGGCGCGCGCGACGTCCTTGATCACGCTGCGCGCCTTCAGATTTTGAAAGGTCGCGATCTGCCCGACGCTCTCCTCGCCGTACTTCTCGGAGACGTAGCGGATCACCTCGTCGCGCCGCGCCATGCAAAAATCGACGTCGAAGTCGGGCATGCTGACGCGCTCAGGGTTCAGGAAGCGCTCGAACAGCAAGTTATACGGCAGCGGATCGATCTCGGTGATGCCCAGCGCGAACGCCACGAGCGAGCCGGCGCCCGAGCCGCGTCCAGGCCCCACCGGGATGCCGCGCGCCTTGGCTTCGCGGATGAAGTCCCACACGATCAGGAAGTACCCCGGGTACTTCATCCCGATGATGACCTCGAGCTCGCGCTCGAGCCGCGCTCGATAGTTGGCCTCGTCGATGCGCTGACCGCGGGCCTTCATCTCCTCGAAGCGGCGCACCAGCCCTTCGCGTGAGACATGCCGAAAATACTCGTCAGTGTCGTAGCCATCCGGCACCTGGAAATTCGGCAGCATGGGCTTGCCGAGTTGGAGCTTGAGCTCCGAGCACATCTCCGCGATGCGCAGGGTGTTGGACAGCGCCTCGGGGTGTCCGGAGAAGAGCGCCTCCATCTCGGCGGGGCTCTTCAGGTACATCTCGAAGCTCTTGTGGTGGTGCGGCTCGGCTTCGTCGTAGGTGCGCCCCTGACGCACGCACTCGAGATAAAGCTGCGCCGTGCCGTCGTCGCGCTCGCTGAAGTGCACGTCGTTGGTGGCGACGATGGGCAGCTCCAGTCGGCGCGCCGACT
Source organism: uncultured Sorangium sp. (assembly GCA_966250485.1). Classification (GTDB taxonomy): domain Bacteria; phylum Myxococcota_A; class Polyangia; order Polyangiales; family Polyangiaceae; genus PMG-095. Next base: position 8,951 of record CBINHN010000052.1, read on the forward strand.
GCACCAAGATGTCGTTGACGACCGGCTGCTCCGGGAAGCCGTGGTCTTGCAGCTCGACGAAGAGGTGCCCCGGGTCGAGCCGCTCTTTGAGGTTGCCGAGGATGGTGTCGGCTGCGTCCGGCCCATGTTCGAGGACGCGCTGCGCGGCGACGCCGCCCAGACAGCCGGTGAGCACGACCAAGCCCGAGCGGCGGGCGCTGATGTCATCCAGCGTGACGCTGGGCGCTTGCTCGCTCGCGGGCCGCAGGTGCCCGTCCGAGACGAGCCGAATCAGGTTTTTGTAGCCCGCCGAGGTGGCCGCCAAGACGACGAGGTGGTCGACGCCGCCGCCAGAGTCGCGCACCACGTTGAGCTCCGAGCCGAGGATGGGCTGGATACCCTGCGCGTTGCAGCTCGAGTAATGGCGGATCGCGCCGAACATGTTGGCCAGATCGGTGAGCGCGACGGCGCGCATCCCGAGGCCCTTCGCTCGCGAGGCGAGCGAGCTCAGCTTCACGGCGCTCGTCAAAAACGAATATTGGGAGTGGACGTGGAGGTGGACGAATTCGGCCGGCATAGGACGCGAGGCAGAAGGCGGAGGCGAAAAACCGAGAGTGGGCGCGAGAGCCTTACATCTTCCGCGGCCCCTGTCGCGGACCGGTCAGCCGGACTCCGGACATTGATCGTCAATGAGCTTGAAGAGGAACCCCGGTCGCAACGTCGATAGATCGCCCCCTGCGCCGGGATTCGGTGGGCGGGGAGCTTGCACCGCGCGGTGGAATTGGACTACCGCTCGCTTGAGGTGGCTTCACCAGGTGGCAACGCCGGTGCCGAGCCGAGGAGAACTTACAAGATGACCGCCAAAACGTTCCCGTTGGTATTGGCAGCCGCGCTCGCCGTTTCGGCGCTGCCCGGCTGCACCGCGTCCGCGTCGTTCCAAGGCGGAGGCGGCCCCACCGCTGCACCGCCGCCTCCCCCGCCGCCGCCTCCCCCACCCGCGCCCACGGCCACCCCCGCGCCGGACGCGAGCGCGACAGCTCCCGACGCCACGACCACGACGCCCCCGCCCGCGACCACCACTACGCCAGAGGCGGCCAAGCCGAACGTGAGCGGCAGTCTGATCACGATCCCAGGCAACATCGAGTTCGAGACCGGCAAGGCGACGTTCAAGGTGGGCAGCGACACCGAGAAGACGCTCGAGCAGCTGAAGCAGTTCTTGGACGAGAACCCCCGCGTCACGAAGCTGCGGATCGAAGGCCACACCGACAACGTCGGCAGCGCCGCGGCCAACGAACAGCTCAGCGGCGAGCGCGCGCTCGCGATCAAGAAATTCCTGGTCGAAAAGGGCATCGCGAAGGATCGCTTGCTGGCGGTCGGCTTCGGCCAGAACCGGCCCGTCGCCGACAACAGCACCGAAGAGGGCCGCGCCAAGAACCGCCGCACTGAGTTTCGTATCGCCGAGCTCAGCGGCAAGGCCTTCCTCGGTAAAGATCCGACGGGCGGCGGCAAGGTGTTCGACTACTGAGCGCTGGCGCAAGGACCAACGTGCGTCTGCTCCACGCGCTCGCGTGCTCGTTCGTCATCCTCGGGTGTGATCGTCCCGCGCCGGACCTGCGCGAATGGAAGCCGAGCGATCACGATCACACGAGTGATCCCGGTCAGGGCCAGGTCGAAGTGCGGCCCGACGCGGGCAGCCCGCTCGCGGCGCTCGGCATCAACGAGGTCGCGATCGTGGCGTGGGAGCAGAACTGCGCCAAGTGCCACGGCACGATGGGCGCCGGCGATGGCCCGCAAGGCCCGATGACGCACGCGCGCGATCTCACGAGCTCGGAGTGGCAGAGCGCGACGAGCGACGAGGCCATCGCGCGCACGATCCGCGAAGGGCGCGGGCGCATGCCCGGCTTCTCGCTGCCCGCCAGCACCGTGGAGACGCTGGTGCGGCTGGTGCGCTTGTTCGACGCGCGGCGCCGCAACAGCGGCGGCGCCGCGCAGCAATAGCGCACGTGGAGTCCGCGGCACCGGATCCACTCCGCAGCGCGCGACGGCGCAAGCTCGGAGCCATCGCGCTGCTGCTCGTGGGGGCGGCGGTCACGAGCCGAATGCTCGGAGGGTCATGGCCCCGGGACCAGTCGGTGCGCTTTCGGCTCCCGCGCGAAACCTTGAATCGCGACCAGCGACTGGACGCGACGTTCACCCCAATTGGTGAGCGAGAACCGGCACATGGCCTGTCTTTACAGCTGGTTGCGCCGCTCCAGCGCGACGTGAGCGCGACCATTCGCTTGCCTGATGGCGAGTACATCATCGCACTAACTCTTACTTACCCAGACAAGTCGGGGCCTTCCGCCCCCGAGAAGACGGAGACAAGTCGTCCGCGGCGAGTTACGCTGGCAGGACAGCAGACTCTCGTCGTCTTCGACGCAGAAGGTTCCGAGTGACTCAGCCCTCACAGCCCCCCGAAATCTCGACACGCACGCAAGGCAGTCTGCCTCCGCTTCCGGACGAGCTGGTGTTGCTCGTCGTGAGCGGCGGCGCTCGCGGCAAAAAGCTCAAGCTCGGCGAGCAGCTCACCATCGGAAAAGCTCCAGACAACGATCTCGTGCTTCCGGACGACACCGTGTCGCGTCACCACTGCGTGCTCGAGCGGCGCCCGGAGGGCATCATCGTGCGCGACCTGGGCTCGACGAACCAGACGCGCGTCGGGCGCACGGCCGTGCGAGAAGCGACCATCGAGCCCGGCTCGACCATCACCGTCGGCAACGTCGAGCTCGTGCTGCGCTCGGAGCCGAACCGCGCTCAAATTCTACCGAGCGAGGCGCCGCAGTTCGGCGACGTGATCGGCACCAGCCTGGCCATGCGCAGCATCTTCGGCTTGCTCGAGCGCATCGCGCCGAGCGACGCCTGCGTGCTCATCGAGGGTGAGACCGGCACGGGCAAGGACATCCTGGCGCGCTCGATTCACCAGCAGAGCGCGCGGCGCGACGCCGAGTTCGTGGTCGTCGACTGCGGCGCGATCTCTTACAACCTGATCGAGAGCGAGCTGTTCGGTCACGAGCGCGGCGCGTACACGGGCGCGGTCGCGACGCGGCAAGGCGCCTTCGAGCTCGCCGGCAAAGGCACGGTGTTCCTCGACGAGGTCGGTGAGCTGCCGCTCGACGTGCAGCCCAAGCTCCTGCGCGTGCTCGAGTCCGGAGAGTTCCGCCGCGTGGGCGGCAACAAGACGATGCGTACGGAGGCGCGCATCATCGCCGCGACGAAGCGCAACCTGCGCGAAGAGGTCGAGCGCGGCAAATTCCGCGAAGATTTATACTTCCGGCTCTCCGTCGTGCCGGTCACCGTGCCGCCGCTGCGCCAGCGGCGTGAGGACATCCCGGGCCTGGTCGAGCGCTTCCTGGATCAGGCGCGCAAGCGCGTGCCCTCGGCCGCGAACATCACGCTCAGCCGGGAGACGCTCGCCGCGCTGAGCGCGCACGACTGGCCCGGTAACGTGCGCGAGCTGCGCAACGTGCTGGACCGCGCCATCTACGTCGCGGCTGCCGGCGGCGAGCGCGATGTTCGCCTGGTCGACGTCCCCGTATCCGCTACGCCCGCCGGCTCGGCGCCCGCGCCCTTTCCGGCGTTCGAGCCAGGCAAGAGCTATCGCGAGGTGCGCGCCGATTTCGAAGCCGATTTCGAGCGCCGCTACGTCTCTTGGTTGCTCGATCGCCACGCCGGCAACATCAGCGCGGCCGCCCGCGAGGCGAAGATGGACCGCAAGCACCTGTACGATCTGGCGCGCAAGCACGGCCTGCGCGGTGAGCGTGGCTGAGCGAGCGCCGGCGCGCTCGCCTTAGAACTGGCCGCTCACGCCGAGGCTACCCAGCAAGCCGAAGGTGTCGTCCGGCCGCACGCCGCCCCACGTGAAGTTCGACAGGTTCGTCTTCATCGCGTCCATGCCGAAGGAGGCGGAGAGCGCGAGCAGCGCGCCCAGGATGCGCCGCTCGGGCAACGCGCGCTTGGCGTAGACCAAGCGGCCGCCGAGCGAGTAGCTCGAGAGCGGCGAGAGCTCGCGATCGCCGGTCCAGTACTGGCCGCGCGGGCCGTCTACGGGCTCGCCCCCGGTGTAGTCGTCGCTATAAAACAGGGCGCCGCTCTGCGCGTAGTAGCGTCCGCGGAGCTGTACGCGCAGCCCCGGCGCGAGATAGCGCTCGGCATCGAGCTCGAACGTGCGGCCCAGGATGTCCCAGGTGTCGCGGTAGACGTGCAGGCCGAGGCCGAACGCCGTGCGGATGCCACGCGCGTAAAAGCGGCTGCGCAGCTGCAGCCCGGCGCGCGCGCGGTTCTCCGGGTGATTCTCGAGCGCGATGTCGCCCGCGGACGCGATCACGACGCCACGGTAAGGGTTGGCCAAGAAGCCGTGCTGCAAGCCGCCGGTGAGCGCGAGCTGCGTCAGCAGGACCGGCGTCCAGGTCTGAGTCCAGCTCGCTTGAAAGGTGTCCAAATCCACGCTGCGCGTGTCGCGGTTCTCTGCCTTGGTGAAGCAGCCTTTCGAGCTGTCGAGCGGTAGCCGCGCGCTCGGCGCATCCGACGCCGCGAAGTGCGCCGTGCAGACGCGATCGAAGCCGCGCCCGTAGGACAGCCGCAGCTCCGTGTTCTTTTGCAAGAAGGTGGTGCCGGCGCTGACCGTGATGGACTGCGAGCGATAGTCATTCTCGCTGCCGTAACCGTAGCTCGCGGTCAGCTCGGTCGCGTCACGCGTGATGCTGAAGCCGCCGCCGAACTCGTGACGCGTGTCGTGGAACGAGGTGGCCGAAGAGACGACGTCCACGCCGCCGAGCCGCCCGGCCTTCACGGCTTCGCTCGCGCCGCTCACGATGTCTGCCGCGTAGCTGGCGTTGATCTTGAGCCAGTCGCTGGGCACCCCGACGACGCTCAGCGCCGGGTTAATCACCAACAGCTTGCTCGACGTGCTCGGCTCCCAGAAGGCGCTACTGCGCAGCTCTACGTCCAGGGCTTCGGCGTGCACCGAAGACGCGCGCAGCGCAGCGAGCGCAGCGGCGCCGATCGCCGCGACCGGGACCGCGCAGCGCAGCGTACGCTTGGCGAAGGTTCGCAGGCCCATGAGCTTCAGTTGCAGCCGCAGCCTCCGCCCTTGATCGAGCCGCCGCCGATGGCCCCCTCCCGGTTCTCGAGCACGTGGCGGCGCGCGGCCTCCTCACCCGGCTCGCTCTCGAGCTGCATCACGGGATCGGCCAGCACCGCGCGCTGCTCGGGTCGTACCGTCGCGCAGCCGCTGGAGAACAGCCCCAACGCCGAGCCCAGGGCGCCCAAGAGGAGGCCCGACAAGAAGCTTCTTTTCAGAGACGCTCGCATCCGCACACCTCAGAAGTAGGTACCCAGGCCTGCTACGTAAGCCTGCGTGTTCTGGTATTCGTCCTCGCCGAACAGCGCCAGGTTGGAGGCCTCCAGGCGCACCAGCACGCGCAGGCGAAACGAGATCAGTAAGCCGCCGCCTGCGCGGGCGTGAAACCACTTGCGGTCGCTGCGCACGAACTCGTCCTTGGGCTGCTCGAGCAGCCCGCCGACTCCGATCTCCACGAACGGCGCGATCGGCCAGTCTGGAGCCAAATTCAGCGTGCCCGCGCCGCCGTACACCAGCCGGCGCGCGTCGGGCTCCAGCGCGATGCCGATGTACGGCTCGAAGGCGATCGCCGGAGCGATGACCAGCGCGGGCCGAAACTCCGCGTAGCCATCGCGATCATAGACGCCGGCGAGCAGCGCGAAGCCGCCGCGCGCCTGTTGCAGCGCGGGCGGCGCGAAGAGCCCCGGGCGCGCCGGGCGGTTCTCCTCCTCCTCGCCCACTCCGATCGTCTCGACGGTGTCGCCGAGCACGTACGCCGTGCGGCCGTCGGGGAGCTCGACTTGCAGCCAAAAGCCCTTTGTCTCGCGAACGCTGATGAGAAAGGTGTCGCCGCGCCGAGCGCGATGGATCACGCGATAAGAGACGCCCGGACCCGAGCGCAGCTCGGTCTCATAGACCACGACCCGGGCGAACGCGTCGACGCGCTCCGCGGCGCGCGCTGGCGGGGCGGACAACGCCAACGCCAGCGCGCAGGCGCTCACTGCGTGGAGTACTGCGTGGCCCATTGACGAATGATCTCCGCCTCGGCGCTGGTCGTCTCGAAGATGGTGCGCGGATGTTGAGCGCGCCCCGTTGGGCGGAGCAGCAACGGCGCCTGCTCGGGATCGCGGCGCATGCGCGCCTGCGCCCCTTGGTAATTCTGCTGTGCCGTGGGAGGAATCCCGAGCAGCCCCGGAGTCACGCCGCCGTTACAGCTGTCGGCGACGGGCGGCGTGTATTCGAGGAAACGAAAGCCCGTCACGTTGCTGTGGCAACTGCTGGCCTCCCCGCGCGCGGGATCGCCGCTGCCGCAGCGCTGCTGGAGGAACACCGGCTCGACTTTGCAGTAGTAAAAGCCCGAGTCGAAAACGACGTCGGCGATACTGAAGTCCGGGCCCGGATCGACCGTTGTCGGCAGCAGCCCGTGCTCACCGCAGGCGCTCAGTACTAGACCAGCGGTGAGGCTGGTCACTGCAGTCCAAGCGCGTAGACACGGGGGCATAACGCCCCATAACGCTACACCGTTCACGTGAGCCGCGGCGAGTATCAACAGCAATTTGTCGAAAATTCTCGCGACGTTCGACGGTTCCAGCCCACCCCTTTGGGCCGATGTTCGCCTTCATTTACCTACATAAATAAACATCCGTCAGAGGAACTTCTTGAAGAGCTCGCGTCGCCTCGGTAACTGTTTGCCCCGCCGCTCACGGTTGTGGCAGAGTCACCTACAGCCACTCACTTTAGCTTACCTGAACTGACCTACGCGAGACGAGAGGGGGCTGGCCCGATGGGCCGCCAGCAGCGGAGACCCGAATCAGCATGAAGCTCAACCCGTGGTACTTTCTCGCCCCGATTCCTGTCGCTCTCGTATCCGCGCAGGGTGCTTTCGGCGCGCAGCTTGCCGTGCTCGGCATCACACTTGGCATCTTCTTTGGCACGCTCTCCTTGCGGCGTCCCCAAGCCGGTGACGCGACCACGACGCACCACTGACCGAGCCCGATAGCGAGTCGCCGCGCTCTTCAGAGCGCATCTCCACGCTGCCGCAGGGTGCGCGGCTCAAGCGTTTGGAGGAGTTTACCCTCCACGATCTGGAGGCGGTTCGCCTGATCGTCAATGGCAGCTCGGTGATCGACTGGCACCGGCTGAACCTGCGCTCACCGGATCAGGCCCGGCGCTTCCTGCAAAATCACGAGCTTTACCTGACTCAGGCCGGCGATAGAAAGTTCGCCGAGCACGTTCAGCGCGACGCCGTCAGCTACCTGCGGCGCCACTTCTCCTTCGCGATCCCGAAGCCCGTCGAGCGCGCCAGCATCGAAGAGCTGCTGCTGATGGCCTCGGGCAGCGGCCACCGCCAGGTCTGCGCCTGCACGATCCTGAAGGCGATGCAGATCATCAACCACATGGCAGGACGCGAGCTGCTGTTCCGCCTGCCGGTGAGCGATCGTGACCTATTCCACCTCGTCGAAGAGAAGGTGTACCGCGTCGTCGGCACCATGCTCAGCGAGGGCTTCCCGATCACCGAGTTCATCGGCGGTCGGAAGAACATGGACTCGACGTACACGAAGCTGCTCTCCAAGCCAGAGGCGACCGCCGCAGCGCTCTATGACAAGCTGCGCTTCCGCATCGTGACGCGGCTGCAGAGCGATATCTTGCCGGTGCTGCTGTACCTGAGCGAGCAGCTGTTTCCGTTCAACCACGTGGTGCCGAAGCAGAGCACCAACACCATCTTTCGCTTCAGCGATCTGTGTCGCTCGAACGCGCACCTGAGTGAGCTCGCGCAGCAGTTCCAAGAGCCGCTGACCGACGACGCGGCGCCTCCGGACAACCGCTTCAGCGCGGCGACGTACCGCGTGATCCAGTTCGTGACCGACGTCCCCGTGCGCGTGCCGCCGCACTTGATGGAGCTTGCGCCGCCCGGACTCGACAACCTAGGTCCAGTCGTTTACGTGCTGTGCGAGTTTCAGCTGCTCGACGCGGAGAGCGAAGCCGTGAACGAGACGGGCGAAGCGAGCCATGACCGCTACAAGCAGCGCCAACGCGCGGCCGTGTTCCGCCGTCTGCGCCGCGGCGCCTTCCGCGGCTGAGCAGCGCCGGGGGTGAGACCCGCAAAGGCCACGACCCCATTTCTCGTGTGATTTCGACCGCCTGACCGACCTGGTCGAATCCGCGAAAAAGCGCGTGTCCGGTTGCGGCCAAAATGGAGTACTGAAGGCCGCATGCGCCTCTACAGCGCCAGGATCCCCAAGCTGGCGGCCGACATGGTCAAGGCACTCATCGCGGACAACGACATCGAAGCGGACTCCGCGAAAGAGGTCGAGATGGACGTGGAAGCGGTGCTGTCTCAGTACATGCGTGACGAGCAAGCGGTCAGCGACCGCGCGAAGGAGCTCGTCGCCCAGCGAAGCCTGCCGCAGACCGAGTTTACGCGCATCAAGAAGCTCGTCGCCGACGAGCGCAAGATCAAGATCGGCGAGGACGCCATCGACTACATCCTCGATCAGCTGGTCGAGATGTTGATGCACTCCGCCAACGTCAGCGAGGTCTTCGTGGAAGACTACGTGCTGCGCCGTAAGATGCGCGAGCCGCTGCGCAAGCTGGCCAGCGAAGAGGAAGAGCTGCAGGCCGAGGTCCGCTCGCAGCTCAAGCACGTCAAAGAAGGCAGCTCGGACTGGGACGTCGAGTACCGGCGGATGATGGAGAACATCAAACGTCGAAAGGGGCTCTAGCCGCTCGATGCAGAGCATGACCGGCTTCGGTCTCGGCGAAGCCGCGCTCTGCGACGGACGCCTGAGCCTCGAGCTGCGCGCGCTGAACCACCGCTTCGTGGACATCCGCGTGCGCCTGCCCAGCGAAATCGCCGATCAAACCGCGTTCGTCGAGCAGCTCGCGCGCGAGCGGCTGAGCCGCGGCCGCTTCGACATCGGCGTGCGCATCGTCGGCGCGGCGCTGCCCATCGCCCGCTTTTCATTGCCGCGCGCGCGCCAGGTTTACGCCGAGCTGCTCGAGCTGCGCGACGCGCTGGCGCCCGACAGCGAGGTCCCGCTCAGCGCCGTGACGGCCCTGCCCGAGCTCATCACCGCGCCAGCCGAGGTCGACCCCGAGCTCTTGCGCAAGGCGCTGGAGGCCGCGTTCTCTCAAGCAGTCACGCAGCTCGAGGAGATGCGCAAGCGTGAAGGCGCCGCGCTTGCCCGCGAGCTCGCCGCGCGCCTCGAGAGCTGCCGCAAGCTCGCCCACGCCATCCGCGAGCGCAAGGACGCCGTGCTCGCGCTGCACCGCACGCGGCTGCGCGAGCGGCTGGATCGCCTGCTCGCCGGCAGCAACGTGCAGGCGGAGCCGCACCGCCTCGAGACGGAGCTTGCGATTTTGGCGGACAAGAGCGACATCGCCGAGGAGCTGGTGCGCCTCGAGAGCCATTTCGAGCAGTTCGCGGCGATCGCGGCGGACACCGCGCCGAGCGGGCGGCGTCTGGAGTTTTTGTTGCAAGAGATCGGTCGTGAAGCCAATACGATCGGCTCCAAGAGCCAGGACGCGGCCACCGCGCACCTGGTGGTCGAGCTAAAGACCGAGGTCGAGCGCATCCGGGAGCAAGTGCACAATGTGGAATGACGGGTTCGTGTCGGATCGGCACGGTAAGGCGTGAATGCATGGCGATTGACGGACCCTTGCAGCTCATCGTTTCGTCGCCCTCGGGAGCGGGCAAGACGACGCTGACCCGCCGCCTGCTCGCGCAGGTGCCAGGGCTACGCTTCAGCGTGTCGCACACCACGCGCACGCCGCGCGCGGGCGAGCAAGACGGCCGCGAATATCACTTCGTGGAGCGGGCCGAGTTCGAGCGCTTGATCGCCGCGGAGGCGTTCCTGGAGTGGGCCGAGGTGCACGGCAACCTGTACGGCACGAGCCGCGCCGAGATCGAGCGCTCGAGCCAGGCGCGCGGCATCATCTTCGACATCGATCACCAGGGCGCTCGTCAGATCAAGAGCGCCGCGCCGGACACGGTGGCGGTGTTCATTCTGCCGCCCAGCATGCAGGTGCTAGAAAAGCGCCTGCGCGGCCGGCGCAGCGAGGACGAGGCCACGCTACAGCGGCGCTTTCGCGCGGCGCTCGAGGAGATCGCGCACTATGGCCTGTTCGACTACGTGCTCGTGAACGACGATCTCGACGCCGCCACCACGCAGCTGATCTCCATTTTTCTGGCCGAAGAGTGCCGGCGCGGCCGCGCCTCCCGGCGCGCCGAGCGGCTGCTGGCGGAAGGCCGCGGCTATGGCGGCAGCCTGCCGCCGCGCAATATTTAGCGCCTCCGATCTCGTCACCCTGCGAAGGAACCCGCGCATGACCTCACACGAAAGCAAAAACCCGCTCCTCATCGTCGGCTCCATGGCGTTCGATGACCTGGAGCTCCCGACCGAGAAGGCGGACAACGTGATCGGCGGCGCCGCGACCTACGCCGCCTACGCCGCCAGCCTGTTCACGAGCGTGCGCGTCGTCGCCGTGGTGGGCCGTGATTTCCCGCAAACCGAGCTCGATAATCTGCACGGCCGGGGCGTGGATCTCGCCGGCGTGGAGCGCGCGGAGGGCCGCACGTTTCGTTGGGCTGGCCGCTACAGCGCCAACTTGGCGAGCCGCGAGACGCTCGACACGCAGCTGAACGTGTTCGCCGACTTCAAGCCGCGCCTGCCGGAGAGCTTCCGCGACAGCCCCTTCGTGATGCTCGGCAACATCCAGCCGGGGCTCCAGCTCGATGTGCTGCAGCAGACCCGCAACCCCAAGCTCGTCGCCGCCGACACCATGAACTTCTGGATCTCCGGTGAGCGCAGCATGCTCGCGCGCGTGCTCGAGCGCGTCGATCTGCTGATCATCAACGACGAAGAGGTGCGTCAGCTCGCTGGCGATCACAACGTGAAGCGCGCCGCGCGCGCGGTGCTCGCCATGGGACCGAAGCGCCTGGTCGTGAAGCGCGGCGAGTTCGGCGCGATGCTGTTCGACGAGCACGGCAGCTTCTTTGCGCCCGCTTATCCGCTCGAGACGGAGATCGATCCGACCGGCGCGGGAGACACCTTCGCGGGCGGCTTGATCGGCTTCTTGGCGAGCCAGCCGCACATCGACGGCGGCGTGCTGCGCCGCGCGGTGATGACCGCCACCGCGGTCGCCTCGTTCTGCGTCGAGGGAGTCGGGACGCGCCGCACTCGCACGCTCACTCGTGCCGACGTCGCCGCGCGCCTGGAAGAGCTGCGCGCCCTGGTGCAGTTCTCGACGTGAGCGTCGCGCTGGGCTCGCCGACGGCGAGCCCAGCGTCGCGCGCTTCACGCCGCCATGATCGCGGGGTCGCTCGGCAGCGTGCCCGTCGCGGGGCCGCCAAGGCGAGCGCGTTCATCGGCTACGAGCGCCAGCAGCTCTCGTTGGTCAGCGAGGCCAGCGTCGAGCAGGGCTCGCATGTAGCCGTCCGCGGCCCCGTTGGCCTTCGACGCGCGAGCGTGAACAGCACCCGTGCTCCGCAGCGTGAGCGCTTGGCGCACCAGGTCACGCAGGGTGTTGAGCATCTCCGCTTTCGACATCTTCGCCATACAGCGCTCCTCGCAGCCGATCGGCCGCGCTCGCCTCGTGGTAGCGAAAGTGCGCGCAAAGGGCCAAATTTCGAGCATTGCGGCGGTTCAGCGCCGCGTCTATCCGCAGCTCACGACCGACCGCGCCAGCGCGTGACTCCGACTCGCCTTTACGGAGCCAGAGCCCGGTCCTAAGCTCAGCTTCAGTCCGGCAGGTGGACTTGCACGGAGCGAGCCGCCATGACGCGACGCGTTGTATCACCGTGAAGCTCAGTATTTTCAAGTCGAAGATCCATCGCGCGACGGTCACGCACGCGGATCCCAGCTACGAGGGCAGCGTGACGGTGGACGCCAGTCTGCTCGAAGCGGCTCACATCCTGCCGTATGAAGCGGTTCATATCTGGAACGTCACGCGCGGCACTCGGCTGATGACGTACGCGCTCTCTGGACCGCGAGACAGCGGCTGCGTTTGCGTGAACGGCGCGGCGGCGCACCTGAACCAACCGGGAGATCTGGTGATTCTGGCGACGTTCGCGGAGATGACGGTCGAGGAGGCGCGGCAGCACGCGCCGACGGTCGTGCGCGTCGACGCCGAGAACCGCATCGTGCCCGGCGCCGGACCGGAGCTCCCGGGTCCGGTGTTGAGCTCCATCTCGCGCGAGCGCGGCGAGCCCCTGCCGGCGTGAGGCGCGGCGAGCGCGCGGGCTCGTTTGCTGCGTTCCGCGCGAACTTCATGGTAAGCAGGGCGACGAGTCCGCCGACCGAGGACCTTTACGCGCCGAACCCATGGATAGTGCCTCGCTCGTCGAGCCGTTATTGGCTCACCCTAGCCTCCCCGCGCTCACCAGCCTGGTGCGCGCTTCGGCGTTGGACGCCGCGCAGGCGCGCCGTGCGGACTACGGCTCCCGGCAAAGCGCCGACAGCGGGCCGGCGGCGGGCCCCGGTCACATCCCGGAGGGGCTCACGGCAGAAGAAGCGGAGACACCCTTCGGCAACGTGCTCACCATCCTCGAGCGCGGCGCGGGCAGCGCAGAAGAGCGGGCCTTGTTGGGAGCGCTGCTCGCGCTCTCCCTGCGCGACGCGCTGCCGCAAGATGACGCGGCTGCGCTGGAGCTCGGTCAACAGCTCGTCTGGCTCGCCGCGCACACCCCCTGCGACGCCCTCTCCGCGCTGGACAGCGCGCTAGGCGAAGACGCGGCGCCGCTCTGGAATGGCGTGGCCCACCTGCTCTTGACGCCCGAGTCGAGCCCCGCCGACTTCGGTCGTACAGAAGCCTTGGTCGCGGCCGCTGCACTGCGCCGCAGCACCTCACAGGGCGCGGGTCGGCTGCGCTTCCAAGCCGCGGGCCGCAGCTCGGATCCCGCGGTGGAGCTGCTGCTGATTCCGACGGCGGAGGAGCTCGGCGGTGAGCTCTGGGGCGAGCTGCAGCCCGCGCCGCGTGGCGCGCTGCTCACCGTCGTGCTCGCGCTCACGCTGCTGCTGTTCCTGCTGGAGCTGCTGCGGCTGATCGCGCGCTATGCCCTGCTCTATCGGCGCCCCGCGTCGATCCGCCTCGGCCCTCAGGGCGTGGAGCTCTATCATCGCGTCGAGCTCATGGGGCGTGTGCTGCGCGACCGCTCCACCGTCGTGCCGTTCGCGAACCTCGCGCGCGTCACGCGCGAAGTGAAGTATGCGCGCGCCGGTCTCTATGTCGGCCTGGCCGCGCTCACGCTGGGCACCTACTTTGGGACTGGCTTATTCGTGGACGGGCTGCGCGTCCCCGGCGGCTCTGGGCCGCTGCTCGGCCTGGCGGCGTTGTTCATCGTCGCGGGGCTGAGCGTGGATTTCGTGCTGTCGAGCGCGGGGGACTCGCTGCGCGGGCGTTGTCGCATCGTGATCGTGCCGCTACGCGGACGCTCGCTGTGCATCGGCGGGCTCGACCCGGTGCGCGCCGACGCGCTGCTCGCGGCGCTGATCGAGCGCTCGGAGCCGGAAGTGAAATCCGCGCCCGTGGAAGCCGCCGCGGCGTGAGCAGCGCGGGCGAAGCAGCTCAGCGTGAGCTCGCCGGCGCCGAGCGCGGACGGCCCGCGCTCGGCCGCGCCGGCACGCCGATGTAGCCGCCCGCGAGCTCGAGCGCGGAGGCGATTTGCGCGGCGCTCGCGCTCACGCTGCCGCGAATGATGTTGCCCTGGCCCTGAAACTCGACGCTCTCCACGAAGCGGTGCGGAGCTTGGCCCAGCACGCGACCGACGAAGCCGAGATCGATCTGCGTCATTTGCGTGATGGTTCGCTCCAGCATGCGCGCGTCGTGCGCGGCGGTCTCTGCGTCAGCGTCTTCGGCTTCGATGTTGATGATCACGCCGCCATCTTCGCGCGGCTCGGCGCTGATGCTGACCCACAGGATCGACTCCGGCACCGGCACGACGCCGCGAAAAGCCCGGGATGGCGCCTTGACGCGAGCGCTCACCACGACGCGGCCGGCGAGCGGTCGTGGCGGAGCCCGTCCGATCGACTTCGCGCTCTTCTCGACGCTGGCCAGCAGGTGCACCGGCGCGACGATCACGACGCGCGGCGAAGCCAGCGCGAACAGGCGCGGCGCGCGATCGGCCGTGGCTTTGGCGATGGGGACGCTGGCGTCTAGCCATTCGCCCGGCGCTTGCTCGCGGCGCACCAGCCGATCCAGCGCTTCGTGCATGCGCTCCTTGCTGACGCGATGACGAATCACCGCGACGACGTCGCCCGAGCGGCGAAGCTGCGGGCCCGTGATCATGATCTGATCGGTGTCGCGCACCACGTCGATGCCGGTGGGGCCGAAGAAGTCGCGCCACTGCGGCACCGCCGCGAGCAGCGCGCCGATGTCTCTGCCCAGCGGGTGGCTGCGCAATTTCGCGGTATCGATGGTGAGCTTCACGTTCGAGTTGGAGTCGACGATGCGCCGCGCAGCTCCGGCGAGCGCTACCGGATCGGCCATCGAAGCGCCGGCGTCGCGAGCGGCGAGCACGCCCGGGCTGCCGGCGTCGCGCAGCGTCGCCGGCGGCGAGACGCCCGCATCGGGCGGCCCTGCGTCATTCGTCGCGAGCGGCCGTCCCGCGTCGGGGAGCCCCGCGTCAGTGAGCCCTGCGTCGGCGACCCCGGCGTCCGACGCGCCTGCGTCCGTGCCGGCGTCTGCCACCCCTGCGTCGAGCTGGCTTCGCTCGCTATCCGGTTTCTTGGCTTTCTGCGGTTTTGACGGCGCCGCGGCGACTTCGTCGGCTTCCGCTGGAGCCGCTGTGGGTGGCTCAGCCGCCGCTGGCGCCGGCACGCCGGCGAGCGGATCGGCCTCGAACATCTCGATCGGGATCTCAGTCATCACCACCGGGGGTGAATCATCCTCAGCGAAATGCGGTAACAACAGACCGACCAGGCCAAGCAACGCGGCCAGCGGGGTCAGCGGGAAATGCAGCAGCGCGGACGCGAGCGCGAAGGGCCACCAGGATCTCGGCCGCGTGTCATGCGAGCCACGCCACAGCGTCCAAGGATCCACGCGTCTCACCATAGTACTGCTCTTTACCGCGCGCGAACGCGGCCTCGGCAGGCTGGCACGAAGCTTCCAATGGTACGCGCACGATTCGGCCAAGAAGTGGCCCCAACGCCCTAGCTGTGGAAAGAGAGAGCCTCGCCAAGATGACCTGCCCTAGACTGCTCCGCTGGCCCGATGGCCGTTGGCTCGCAGCGCTAGCTTTGATTGCTTGCGATCGCGATCCGCCGCCCTCGGCCAACCCGGCTCGCGCATCGAGCGTCAGCATCCAGGTAGGTAGCCCAGAGTTACCGGGCGAGGTCATTCCCAAGGCCGCCCCCGCGGCGCCTAGCGCGGCGGCCGCGGCAGATGAAGCGAGCGCGCCCGCAGCGCCCACGAGCTGGTCCGTCGCTCCGTCGATCCCGGCTGATTACAAGGGCAAATTCTTCTTCGTCACCGCGATCGCAGCGGGCGTCTACGCCGACGCGAGCTTCGAGGCGAAGAAGATCGGCTATCTCCGCAACGGCAGCCGCGTCCCCGTTGGCGACGCGCCCGTGTCCAAGAAGAACTGCACCGGCGGCTGGTACGCCGTCGGCTCCGGCGGCTTCGTGTGCGCGAACCTGGGCACGACCGATCCGCTGAGCCCCGAGCTGAAATTCGCGGGCGCCACGCCGAACCTGGACGAGATCCTGCCCTACACTTACGCGCGCAACGCGAAGAACGGCACGCCGCTTTATCGCACCGTCCCCTCGCGCGAGCAGATGGAGCAGTACGAGCCGTATCTGGTCGAGAAGAAGGACGACGCGGCGTCGAGCACGAAGACGGAGACGAAGCGCGTCGCCGAGCTCGCGGAGGTCGGGCGCCGCAGCGGTGCCGTCGGTGAGAAGATGGGCAGCGCGAGCGACATCGGCGCGGCGCTGGCCGATGGCGGCCTGGTCACGACGCCGACCAGCGGCGACACGGAGCCCGAAAAGCCCTGGTGGCAGCGGGAGGACAGCAAGGATCGGCTGCACGAGCTGAAGCTGCAGGAGCTCGAGTCCGAGGCCGACGACGTGCTCGCCAAGCGCATGGTGAGCGGCTTTTACGTAGCGGTAGACAAGTCGTTTCGCTGGAACGGCCGCGCCTGGTACAAAACCACCAAAGGTCTGGTCGCACCGAGCGATCGCTTCTGGCGCACGTCCGGGCCCAAGTTCAAGGGCGTGGAGCTCGATGGTGTGACCTGGAAGCTGCCGGTGGCGTGGGTGTACGGCGGGCGCAAGAGCATCGGCACCTATCTCTACGATCCTGCGACCAAGCAGCTGAGCAACGCCAAGTCGCCGGCTCGCTTCGAAGCGATGACGCTCACGGGCAAGACGCAGGAGATCGCGGGCAAGACCTACGCGGAGCTCACCGACGGGAGCTGGGTCAAGCGCTCACAAGTCAGGATCACGCAGCCCGGACCGCTGCCGCGCGATCTCGCGCCCGGTGAGCGCTGGATCGACGTGAACCTGAAGACGCAGACGCTGGTCGCCTTCGTCGGAGACAAGCCGGTGTACGCCACGCTGATCTCGAGCGGCAAAGAGTCCAAGATCAAAGAGAAGGATCATCGCACCCCAACGGGTGAGTGGCGCATCCGTGAAAAGCACATCACGACCACCATGGACGGCGATGGCACCGCGGCCGGTGACTTGCCTTACAGCATCGAAGACGTGCCGTACGTGCTCTACTTCCACCGCGCGTATGCGCTGCACGGCGCGTTCTGGCACAACAACTTCGGCGTCCAGATGAGCCACGGCTGCGTGAACCTCGCGCCGCTCGACGCGAAGTACCTGTTCTTCTTCGCTGATCCGCAGATCCCGGCTGGCTTTCACGGCGTTTGGTCCAGTGACACGCGGCCGGGTACGCGCATCGTGATCCACGAGTAGCCAGCGGCCACACGGCCAGGCGAAAAGGTTCGGGCCGTCGCGCTCGCCCTTAAGCCGATCGCAAAGGGGCCGGATGGAGTTGACGGAGCGGCGGCTCCGGACCATCACCTCGAACGGCATGGATCAGTTTTCGGCTCACTTGGATCGCGGATGGGACCTCGTTCAACGGGGAGATCCGCGCGGAGCCGAGGTGTCGGCGCGGCGCGCGTTGGAGATCGACAGTCAGTCTCCCGAAGCCTACAACCTGCTCGGCTACGTCGCCGCGCTGAAGGGCGAGTACGAGGAGGCCATCGAGCACTATCGCCAAGCGATCGCGCTCGACGACACTTATCTCGAGGCGATGCTCAACGCGGCGGAGGTCTATATCCATCCCCTCGCGGATTTCGACGAGGCCATCGCGATGTGCGATCAAGCGCTGGATCTGGCGGAGACCGACGACGAAACCGTCGACGCGCTGCTGCTCAAGTTCGACGCGCTGCTCGGCAAGGGTGAAATCGACGAAGCCGCGGCCGTGTGCGCGCGGTTTCCGCGCGGCCCGTTCGAGAACCCGAATCACGTGTTCCTGGTCGGCCGCGCCTACTACGAGATCGGCGACATCGAGCGCGCCGAGCCGCTGGTGGAAGAGGCCGCCAAGGCCAATCCCCGAAACCCCGAGGCGCATTACTACCTCGGCTTGGTGCGCGACGAGCGCGGCGACGGCGCGGCCGCGACGCAGGCCTTTCTCCGCTCGCGCGAGCTGGACCTGGAGGTCCCGGCCCCGCCCTGGACGCTATCGCGCGAGACGTTCCTGCTCACGGCCAAGCGCGCCTTCGCCGGATTGGACGAGCGACTGCGCTCGTACGTGCGTGAGGAAGAGATCTATGGCGCAGACGTGCCGGGCGTGGAGGTCGTGGTCGACGGCGTCGATCCGCGGGCGCTGCTCTTGATCGACGGAGTCGGCACCGCCGGCACGACGCTGAGCGCCCGCGTGTTCGTGTATCAGCGCAACGTGGAGCGCTTGGCGGGTTCCATCGAGCAGGTAGAGAACGAAATTCGCCTCGCCTTCGAGCGCGAAATCACCGCGACGTTCCTCGAGCCCGAAGCCGGCAGCAGCCCAAACCGCGCTTTGAATTAGCCCCGCGCGCAGCGCGGGAGCTAATTCCCTTGGTTTGTCGGGGCGCAGCCCCGCCCCGCTGAAGTGAATTCAGCGGGGCCCCACCCCTGGTTTCTGGGTCCCATGCCCAGAAACCGCCCCGCCCGCAGCGCGGCAGCTAATTCCCTTGGTTTGTCGGGGCGCAGCCCAGCCCCGCTGAAGTGAATTCAGCGGGGCCCCACCCCTGGTTTCTGGGTCCCATGCCCAGAAACCGCCCCGCCCGCAGCGCGGCAGCTAATTCCCTTGGTTTGTCGGGTTAGGCGGCGCGGCGGGCGAGCTCGCTGGCGACTTGCTCGAGCACGCCGCGCGCCGCGCTCGGCGTGACGCCTTCCAAGCTTTGGATCGCGAGGCGCGTGCACTCCGTCGCGCGCCGCCGGACCTCGTCACACGCGCCGCTCTCGCTCACAGCGCGGCTCACCGCCGCGACGGGCTCGCGATCGCCCGCGAAGATGCGGCGCAGCGGCGCCACCAGCTCGGGCCGCCGCGCGACGGTCAAGATCAAAGGCAGCGTGAGCTTGCCGTCACGCAGATCCGCGAGCAGCGATTTTCCGATTTCGTCGCCGGAGTAATCGAGCACGTCGTCGACGAGCTGGAACGCGAGCCCGAGCTGCTCACCAAAGGCCTCGAGCTGCCGCTGCGCCGCTTCGCCGGCGCCGCCGAGCTGCGCGCCCGTGCGCGTCGACCAAGCAAACAAGGATGCCGTTTTGTCGCGCAGCACGCGCTCGTAGGTGCTCTCCGAGACGTCGAGTTCGCTGCGCCCGCGCAGCTGGATGATCTCACCGTCGACCAGCCGCCGCAGCGTGTCGATCAGCGCAGGCATCACGTCCGGCGCGAAGCGCGCGGTGCGCTCGAGCGCGTGCACGAGCAAGAGATCACCGCCGAGCACGCTGACCGCGTTGCCCCACAAGAGCCGCGCCGCCGGCGCAGAGCGCCGCACTTGCCCGTCGTCGATGACGTCGTCATGCAGCAGCGTCGCCGTGTGGACGAGCTCGGAGACCACGGCCATTTCGCGCGCCGCCGCCGAGACCGGGCCGAAGCACGCGCAGCTGAGCAGCAAGGCCATGGGACGCACGCGCTTTCCGCCGCGCTGAACCAAATGGCGAGCCGCGTCCACGCCGGGAGCAGGTCCGTCGTTGCACACATTGGAGAGACAGGCCTCCACCCAGCGCAGATCGTCCGCCAACAGCTGCTGAATCTCAGCCAACCGCTCCGCCGCTCGCCCTTCTGCAGCGTGAGCGCGTGCACCGTCGGATAACGATCCGACTGATGTCTCGAGCGCCAGGGGCGAACTCCCTTCGAGTTTCTGAGGTTTCAAATTCTTGTGAAAGATACTATGCGGTAGGCCGGTCTAGGTCAACGCATGTACCGCGCGCGCGGCGGTTTTGTTCTGGCGGCCAGGGGGCCTATGCCGCACGTCGCCGGCGAATTGACGGGAGCGGGCGGCACGGTCAAAAGGCGGCCATGAGCAGAGCAGCTGGTCGCAGCCGGGTTGCGCGTCTGGGCCGCAGAGCGGGCATCGTCGTGTTTGCGCTGCTCATTGCGGTCCCGACGCTGGTCTGGACGAGCCAAATTTTCCAGCGGGTGTTTTGGGCGGACCCCGGTCACGCGAGCGGTGATTGTAGGAGGTCCGTCCTCGGGCTCGAACAGGCGCTCGACCGCGCGCGGCTGGCAGCGGCCAAGGAGTCCCACGGTGAGCGGGCGGCTTTGGCCAGCTTTCGCCAGGCCTTGGAGCCCGAGTGGGACCAGCGCGGAGCCATCGGCACCCTGTGCCAGAACGACGCCCGTGCCCGGCGCGCTTTGTCGGACCTGGATGCGCTCCGCTATGCCGAGGAGCACGCGGTGCGGTATGAGGCGGTGGCGCTCGCGCGACAGCGACGCCGCGCGGAGAGCCTGAGACGCGAGCTCTCCCAGCCCTAGCCTGAGAATGAACCGAGTTTTATGACCCTCGAAACCGAATCCGCCCCGCCGCCTCCGACCTTCGATGTTCTGCCGCTCTCGTCGGAGCTGCGCCGCGCGGTCGACGATCTCGGCTACGTGCACCCGACGCCGGTCCAGCGAGCGGTGTTCGAGCCGGCGAGCCGCGGTCGCGACTTGGTGGTGCAAGCGCGCACGGGCACCGGCAAGACCGCGGCGTTCAGCTTGCCGCTCGTCGATGCCGTGGTGCGGCGCAAGGAAGCCCGAGTCCAAGCGCTCGCCTTGTGCCCCACGCGCGAGCTCGCGCTGCAAGTGACCCGCGAAATGACCGCGCTCGCGAAGTACCGCGGCACGCGCGTGGTCGCGGTGTACGGCGGCGCGCCGATGCCCAAGCAGATCGAGCAGATCCGGGACGGGGCTCAGATCCTGGTCGGTACGCCAGGGCGCGTCCTCGACCATCTCTCGCGCGGCACGTTGGACGCGAGCGGCATTCGAACGGTCGTGCTGGACGAGAGCGACGAGATGCTGTCGATGGGGTTTTTGCCGCAGATCAACGAGATCTTCTCGTATCTGCCGGACACCCGTCAGACGCTGCTCTTCAGCGCCACGCTGCCGGCTGACATCCGCCGTATGGCGGAGACGCGCCTGGTGAACCCCGAGTTCATCACCCTCAGCGGTGATCACATCGGCGCGCTGGAGATTCGTCACTTCGTGTATCTCAGCCGCGCCGACAAGCTGAGTGAGCTGGTGCAGATCCTCGAGCACGAGAACCCGGAGAGCGCGGTCATCTTCTGCAACACGCGCGACGAGACCAAGCGCGTCGCCGCCGCGCTCTCGCAGCAGGGCTTCGCGGCGGAGTGGCTCAACGCGGATCTCGCCCAAAACGAGCGCGAGCGAGTGATGGAAGCCACGCGCCAGAGCAAGCTGCGCTTCTTGGTCGCCACCGACGTGGCGGCGCGCGGCATCGATATCTCGCACCTCACCCACGTCATCAATTTCGATTTTCCGGAGTCGGCGGAGAGCTACGTCCACCGCACCGGACGCACGGGCCGCGCCGGACGCACAGGAACCGCCATATCGCTGATCGAGCCGAGCGACATCGGCAACCTGTACTTGCTGCGCCTGACGTACAAACTCAAGCCCATCGAGCGGCAGCTGCCTTCGGCGACCGAGCTGCGCACCCGGGCCGAGAGCGATTTGGTGCGCTGGTTCGTGGACGGCTTCGGCAGCCGCCCCATCCACCCGGACGACCTCGCGCTCGCGCGCCGACTGCTCAGCCACGAACAAGCTGAGGTGGTCGTGGCCGGGCTGCTGCGCGATCATCTCGGAGCGCGTCCGGACGCTCAGGACGACGCGACCGCCGCGCGTCGAGCGGGCGCCCCGAAGGCGCAGCCAGCGGCGGCTCCCATTGCCAGTCCAGCTCCTGCTGCCGTGGCGCCCGCGCCGCGCGCGGCGGCTCCGCGAAGTCGAGCCGCTGCTGCCGTCGAGGGATCGCCAGCGCCGCGTCCCCGCCGCGCGCCGGTCGAGCGCGCCCCGGTGGCGCCTGCTGGAGACCACGACACTACCCCGGGTGAGCCCAGCGCTGAGGTCGCGCTGAGCGCCCCTGTCAAGCCGCCTGCAGCGGAGCCGAGCGCGCCCGATGCCAGCGCGCCGGAACAACCCCCGGGGCTCGACGACGACACGGTCGAGCTCTATGCCAGCGTCGGGCGCCGGCACGGCGCGAAACCCAGCGACTACGAGCGAATTCTCGAAGCACGAGGCGTGCCAGCGGACGCCATTGCGTATGTGCGTGTACGGCATCGCAACGCTTTCCTCGCCGTGCGAAGAAATGAGCTCGAGCGGGTTCTCGACGCGCTCGAAGGTGCCAGCGTCGCCGGACGTATCGTGCGAGTCGAACCTTCTCGCGGCGCCGCTCCGCGCGGTGCCGACGATGCAGAAAACGATGAGGCGGTTTGAAAATTCGTAAAACTCGGCGAAAATGAGCCCGTGCCCGTCGAGCTCGATCGCCTTCTCGGAGATGTCCAGTGGGCGAAGGCCCATCGTTTTCCTGCGCGTGAGTTGACTGCGATGTTGCGCCGCCTCGTCGCGGCCGCGCCGGAGGGATCCTCGGAGCGTCGCTTTGCGCGCGTGGAGCTCGCACAGATGATGCTCGAAAGCGACGCCTGGCTCGCCGCGCGTCTCGCCAGGGACGCCCTGCGAGACGGCGAGGACGATCGCGCCTGGGGCATCCTCGGTATGGCTCACACGGTGCTCGGCAACTACCGCTCGGCGCTCCGCGCGCAGCGCCGCGCGCTAGAGCTCGCGCCGGGCGCGCCGGATCACGAGCACAATCTCGGTCATTTGCTGGATGTCGCGTTCAATCGGCCCCTCTCCGCGCTGCCGCACCTGCGCCGCGCGCACCTGGCCGTGCCGGACGAGCCCGAGATTACTAGCTCGCTGTGTCACGCCCTGGTGCGCGTAGGACGGCGCGCGGAAGCCGAGAAGCGGCTGACCGAGGCGCTCGGCGGAGACCGCGCTCGCGCGGAGGCCATCATCTCGAGTTGGCTGGCCGCGAATCCGCGCTGAAGAAAAGCCGCCTCGTGCTATCCAGTCCGCCATGTCGAAGCGGCGGAGTTTAGCCGGGTTTGTGAGCGTTTGGTTATTGGCGACGAGCGCGGGGGCGCAGCAGGCGCAGAACGCGCCGCCCGCCGCAGACAGCGCTGCGCCCACAGCAGCGTCGAGCCCAGAGCCGCAGCTGCCGCAGCTGGATGATCCGATGTTGAAGCCGCCGCCGGCGCCGCAACGCGTCCTGAAGACGTGGCAAGAAGCGCTGGCGCTAGTGCGCCGCGATCAGACGACGCTCGCGACGGCGCGGGCGCGCATCGAGCAGGCTCGCGCCCAAGAGCGCAGCGCGATCGTGCCGGCGCTGCCGACACTGACCGCCACCGGGCGCGCCACCGAGCAGCTCTTGCGGCATCAGCTCACCGACGCGATGGGAAGCCCGATTCAGTACCGGAATCCCACCACCGGAGTCACGATCAGCAAGATCCCGTATCCGGAGTTCGGCGCCTCGGCGTCGCTCGATCTCAACGTGCCGCTGCTCGCCGCGCGAGCCTGGTACGATCGCAAGACCGCGCGCGAAGCGACCGACGCCGCGATCCTGGACGCGCAAGAGGTCGAACGACAGCAGGTCGCGCTAGTGGCGTCCGCGATCGTGGACGTCGTCACCACCGAGCGACTGGCGGAGGTGAGCCGCGTCTCGCTCGGCAGCGCGCTCTCCACGCTGGATCTCACGAAGCGGCGCGCAGCCCTGGGCGCTTCCAGCAACGTGGACGTGCTGCGCATCGAGCAGGAGGTGTCGCAATCGCGTGCGCAGGTGGTGAGCGCCGACGAGAACCTGATCCGCGCCCGCGAGACCCTGGGCGACACGCTGGGCTCGCCCGAGCAGTGGAGCGTCACCCCCGACATCCGCCTGGACGCGCTGGCCGCGGACGCCAAAGCCAGCTGCGTGCAGGCCGCCGGAGTCGATTTGCGGCCCGACGTCCGCGCCGCCGCGCAGAACGCGCGCGTCGCCGAGCGCAACGTGACCTCCGTCGACTACTCCTATGTTCCGACGCTCAATTTGAGCTCGAACCTCAGCTACTACTCGAACGTAGCCATGTCGCCCAACGCCGAGCACCTGGCCTGGCGCGTCGACGGCGTACTGACCTGGCAGATCTACGACGGCTCGCGCTACGCCGCTCGCGACGCGCGGCGCGCGGATCTCGACGTCGCGCGGCAGCATGTGGCGGAGGTGCGCCGAAAAGCGCTGATCGAGGTGTCGCAAGCGATGCGCGGCGTGCAAGTCGCAGACGCGAACCTCAAGGTAGCGCAGCAGGGCCGCGATATCGCGCGCGAGACCGCGCGGCTGACCAAAGTGGCGTACCTGAACGGTACCGGGACGAGCTTCGATCTCGTGGACTCGGCGCGCCGCTTGCGTGAGGCCGAGATCGATCTGACCATCAAAGAATTTCAGGTCACCCGCGCCAAAATCGCGGCGCTGCTCGCGCTCGCGACGTGCAAGGTCTGAGCGCAGCTTTGCGCTGGCAGCGTCGGCGGTGGGGGTGCTAGTTTTTTGGCGAAGAGCTCGGCGCTGTGCCGCGCTCTTCGGCCGCGCATGAGCTTCTGGCTTCCCCCATGACCGCCGAGCACGTGATCTTCATCCCCGGCGTGCTGCTGATCGGTTTGACGCTCGGTTACGTCCTGGGCGCCCGCGCCGTGCGCGCCGAGTTCGAGCGGCTCAAGCGCCGAGCCAAGGAGTAGGCGAAGATGTTGGACTTCTCGTTGACCGAAGAGCAGAAGGGCCTCGTCGAGGCGGCGCGGCGCTTCACGCGCGAGCGCATCATTCCCGTCGCGGCCGAGTGTGACCGCGAAGCGCGCTTTCCCAAAGACGTGTTCGAAGCAGCGCACGCGCTCGGCCTGGTCAACGCCACGGTGCCGCCGGAGTACGGCGGCGCCGGGCTCGGTGAGCTCGACAACGCGCTGATGGCCGAGCAGCTCGCCTACGGCTGCACCGGCATTCAAACCAGCTTGCTCGCCAACACGCTGGCGCTCACCCCCGTGAAGCTGGCGGGCAGTGAAGAGCAGAAGAAGAAGTACCTCGGGATGCTCACCGCCGAGCCGCTGTTCGCGAGCTACTGCACGACGGAGCCGAGCGGCGGCAGCGACGTGGCCGGACTGAAGACCACCTTTCAGCAGCACGGCGACGAATACGTGCTGAACGGCGAGAAATGCTGGATCACGAACGCCAGCTTCGCGAGCTTCTACATCGTGTTCGCGACCTCCGATCCGGCCAAGCGCCACAAGGGCATCGCCGCCTTCATCGTCGAGCGCGACTCGCCGGGGCTGCGCGTCGGCAAGCACGAAGACAAGCTCGGACAGCGCGCCAGCGACACCGCGGCCGTGCATTTCGAAGAAGTCAAAGTGCCGAAGGCGAACCTGCTCGCTGGCGAGGGCGACGGCTTTCGCTTGGCCATGGAGACCTTCAACCAGACCCGCCCCGACATCGGCGCCATGGCCGCCGGCTTGATGCAGCGCTGCCTCGACGAGAGCCTCGCGTACGCGCGTGAACGCAAGACGTTCGGCACCGTGATCGGCGAGCATCAGCTGGTGCAAGCCATCCTCGCGGAGATGGCCATCAGCACCGAGGCCACGCGCTTACTGTACCAGAAGGCAGCCTGGAACCTCGACAACGGCGTGCGCGATCCCATCGTCTCGAGCTACGCGAAGGCCTTCGGCGCGGACCGAGCGATGCAGACGGCCATCGACGCGGTACAGATCTTCGGCGGCAACGGCTACGTGCGCGACTACCCCGTAGAAAAGCTGATGCGCGACGCCAAGGTGTTGCAGATCTACGAAGGGACCAGCCAAATTCAGCGGCTCGTCATCGCGCGCAATTTGTTGAAGGGCGCTTAGAAGCGCTGAGCGCCCTCGCGGGGGCGCTCAGCGCGATCCGATGAAGACGCCCGCCTGATTGGCGTGCCAGATGCGTTCGCGCAGGCGCCGCTCGCTCTGTTCCATCGCGGCGCTCTGCTCACCCCGTCGCCGGCGATGTTTGACGAAGGCGAGCTCGATCAAATCGAGCTGCTTTCTACGGCTCCTTTTGTAGCCAGCGGAGCCAGCGAAGAGCGCGAAGAAGTTCCAGAGCGGCACCATCATCCAGTAGCTCGTGATCCGGCCGAGCTCCTTGGGGTGCAGCAAACGCCCTGCTTCGTCGACCAGCCCGCGCAGCACGATGGCGCGGTCGCGCAGCGCGAGCGTGAGCAGCACCACGAAGAACAGCGCGTCGAACAGCCAGAACACGAGCAGCTTGAGCCCGAGCCCGGTGCCGTCGCGGTAGAGGAACGTGACCAGCAGGTTGTGCAGTGAGTGCAGCCCCACAGCCGCGAGCCAGCCGCCGATGGGCGAGAGCAGCTTGAGCGCGCCGCGCGGCGACTCCGCGGCGATGCCCACGCCGAGCCCGGTCATGGCCGTGAACGAGGCGTGCCCCAGCCCGGCCAGCACCGTGCGCAGCACGAACACGCCAAAGAGCGCTGCGGCGCCGCCCTGCTCTGCGGCGCGCCCGACGTACAGCACGTCCTCCGTCAGCGTGAAGCCGAGCCCGATGACGCCACCGTAGATGGCGCCGTCTAGCGCGCCGTCGAGCTCACGCAGCGCGAGCGACGACACCAACCACAGCAGCAGCACGCCGAGCCCCTTCGTCGTTTCCTCCACGACCGGGGCGACGAACGAGGCCGTCGAGGCTTGCACGAGATCGTTGCTGGCGCTGACGCCCAGCGCCGCGCTGAGGAAGCCCTCACCCAGGGCGTTCCCGAGCATCGCGAGCATCGTGGCCAGAATTGCGCCCCATAGAAAGCACAGGGAGAGCAGCCAGAACGGCTCCGGCTCATAGCGATCGGTGGCCTTGATCATCAAAAAGTAGAAAAAGACCGTGGGCCCGATGACGGCGAGCGCGAGTACCCAGACCACAGCGGCACGATAGGGCCCGCGCATGGATAAGTCATTGGCTGCCAACCTCGCCGCGATCTCCTCCGCTAGGGACTGATGGTCGCGGCGCTGACCCGTTCCGGCCTGCGGGCAGCCGGCGTTTTGTTATCCACGCAGAGGGATTGAGCACGGCGTTTGCCATGTGCCCGCAAGGAGGCTAGTTTCCGAGCGTGTTCGGCTTCTCTCTCGGTGAATTCATGATGATCTGCGTCGTGGCGCTGGTCTTCGTGGGCCCCAAGAAGCTGCCGTACGTGCTCAACACGCTGGGCCGCTGGATTCGCAAGGCGCGCATCGTGGTGCAGGACATGCGCGCGCAGAGCGGGATCGACGACATCCTGCGCGCCGAAGGGCTGCACGGCGGCCTCAACGAGCTGCGCTCACTGGTGCGTGTCCAGCACGCGCAGATCCTGTCCAGCGTCACCTCCGGCCTGAATCCGAGCGCCGCCCCGCCCGTCAGCTCGCCCGAGCCGGAAGCTAGCGCCCCCGCGGCCGCAGAGTCGCCGGTCTCCCCCTACCCTGATCCTGCGTTTGCGGCGCCGGTCGAGGTCGATCTCACGCGGGAGTACCCGCCCGAAGGCGCGGACGCCTACGGCGCGCTGCCCGATGATCTGGTCGGCAAAGCTGAGCCGTTCGTCGACGCGCCCGCCGCGACGCCAGCGCTGGACCCCTCGGCTGCGACTTCACCCGCGGGGACTGAGCCGGACACCGCGGCCGCGGCGGAGCCAGAGGCTGACCCGCCAAAGCCGCCCGCGGAATCGGCTGCATGAAGCTTCATGACGGTGAGCGCTGATCCTGACGAAAACACGATGACGTTGTGGGAGCACCTCGAAGAGCTGCGCTCCCGCATCGTCCGCATGGTCATTGCCTTCGCCGTTGGAGCGGGTCTGGCCTGGTACTTCAAAGACCGGGTGCTCAGCTGGCTGACGGTGCCCTACAACACCGCGTGGCATCACCTGCAGCACAAAGGCCCGCCGACGCTGCACTTCCTCTCGCCGGCGGCGGCCTTCATCGGCTACGTGCGCTTGGCCGCGATGTCGGGCTTCGTCTTCGCGCTGCCCTTCATGCTCTACCAGCTGTGGGCGTTCATCGCGCCCGGGCTCTACTCACGAGAGAAGCGCTACGCCGTCCCGTTCGTGGTGAGCTCGTGTTTGCTGTTCGCGCTCGGCGGCTGGTTTGGCTGGCGCTTCGCGTTCCCGGTCGCGTTTCAGTTCCTGTTGAGCTTCGAGGGGCCGACCGGAAACGTGAACATGGCGGCGACGGTGACGCTCGCCGACTACATCGACTTCGTGAGCCATATGTTGCTCGCGTTCGGGCTGGCCTCGGAGCTGCCGATCTTGGTGTTCTTCCTCAGCGTCGCCGGGCTCGTCACGCACCGCGAGCTGATCCGCTTCTTCCGCTACTTCGTGGTGATCGCGTTCGCGATCTCGGCGGTGTTGACGCCGCCCGATCCGCTGAGCCAGCTCATGCTCGCCGTGCCGCTGTGCGCCCTGTACGGCATCTCGATCCTGATCGCGTTCATCTTCGCGCGGCGCCGCGCGAAGGCCGCAGAGTGACGCCAGCGCGCGTCACTCCTCGCGCGCGTACGGCTCGCCGCGCAGGATGCTGAACGCGCGGTAAAGCTGCTCGGCGAGCAGCAGGCGCGCCAGGCGGTGCGGCAACGTCAGCTTGGACAAGCTGAGCCGGAAATTCGAGCGCGCGAGCAGCGCCGCCGGCAAGCCCTCCGCGCCGCCGATCGCGAACGCCACCACGCCCTTGCCCTGCGTGACCCAGCGCTCGAGCTTGCGCGACAGCTCGGTGCTGGACAGCGCGGCGCCCTCGACCTCGAGCGTGACGAGCAGCGCATCAGCCGGCAGCGAGCGCTCGAACTGCGCCGCGTCGCGCAGCTCGATTTCTTCGCACGGCGCGTAGCGGCGCACGCGCCCCCAGTAGTCATCGACCAGCGCGCGCAGGCCGCGATCTTTGAGCTTGCCCTGCGCTAGGACGACGAGCTTCACCCCGAACCGCTGGGAGCTTGCGGTACCAGCAAGCGCCGCGCGTCCATCCAGAGCCCGTCCAAGTCATAGAGCGCGCGGGAGCGCTCCTGGAAGACGTGAACGACCACGTCCACGAAGTCGATCAGCACCCACTCACCGCGCGGCAAACCCTCGACGGAGATGCTGTGCCAGCCGCGAGAGCCCAGGAGCTGATCCACCGATTCGGCGATGGCGGCCACGTGCCGGTCGCTGTGACCGGTCATGAACACCAGGTAATCCGCGTAATCGACCTTGCCCGTGACATCGACGATTTCGACCTCGGACGCTTTCTTGTCCAGGCCGGCTTCGGCGGCAGCGAGCGCCATTCGTTGCGCGTCCCGTGCCGCGGCGGACGCAGTGCGCGCGGGGCGGTTGGGAGCGATATTTTCCGGCGCGACGGGGACCCGGCGCGCGACCTTTGTCCGTTGCTTCAAGCTTGGTTGCCTCCTACGGATGCCTGGTGCCTTCCCTCGAGGCTGCCCGCAGCGTGATACGGGCTGTCCTCCAGGAGCGTGCGGGTCGAGAGCGGCTCACGCGCTGCGGCTCGGCTCACGCGCGAACCTGCCCTTCGCCGATGACAATCCATTTCTCGGTCGTCAAGCTCTCGAGCCCCATGGGGCCATAAGCGTGGAGCTTCGACGTCGAAATACCAATTTCGGCACCTAGACCAAGCTCTCCCCCATCATTGAAGCGCGTCGAGGCGTTGACGAGCACGCAGCTCGCGTCCACCTCGCGCAGCCAGCGCTGCGCGTTGGCGTAGTTCTCTGTACAAATCGCCTCGCTGTGGTTGGAGCCGTAGCGCGCGACGTACTCGAGCGCCGCGTCGATGTCCGGCACCACGCGCACGGCGATGATGCGGTCGAGGTACTCGCGGCCCCAGTCTTCGTCCGTGGCGGTCTCGGCTTCCGGCAACAGCTCGCGCGTGCGCGGGCAACCGCGTACCTGCACGCCCTCCGCGAGCAGCGCGCGGCCAACGGCCGGCACCAGACGCTCAGCGTCGGCGGCGTGGACCAGCAAGCACTCCAGCGCATTGCACGCCGACGGCCGCTGCGCCTTACCATTGAGCGTGAGCGCGATGGCTTGCTGCAGCTCGCAGCCCGCGTCGAGGAAGAGGTGACAGACACCTTTGAAGTGCTGAATCACGGGCACTCGCGCGTGCTCGGTCACGAAGCGAATCAGCCCCTCGCCGCCGCGCGGGATCACCAGATCGACGAGACCGCTGAGGCCGATCAGCTCGCGGATGCCCTCACGATCGGTCGCGGGCACGATCTGCGCGGCCTCCGCCGGCAGCCCGGCTTGCTCGAGCGTCTGCTGCATCAGGCGGCCGAGGGCCAGGTTGGTGTGCGCCGCTTCTTTCCCGCCGCGGAGCAACACCGCGTTACCCGACTTCAAGCACAGCGCGGCGGCGTCGATGGTGACGTTCGGCCGCGCCTCGTACACCATACCGATCACGCCGAGCGGGACGCGCTGGCGGCCCGCGAGCGGTCCGCCACGAACGCGGCTCATGGCGCTGATGCTGCCGACCGGATCGGCGAGGCCGACGATGTGCTCGACGCCGCGCGCAGTGCTCTCGATCACCTTGGCGTCCATGCGCAGGCGATCGAGCAGCGGGCCGCTCAGCCCCGAGCTTCGCGCGGCTTCGAGGTCGCGCGCGTTGTGCTCGCCGATTTGCGCGGCATTTTCACGCAACCGCTGCGCGAGCAAGGTGAGCGCGCGGTCTTTCTCTGCACGTCCTAGCACCCTCAGCTTCCGCGCCGCCTGCCGCGCGGACTCGGCCTGTTCGCGTATGGTAATCAATCGCGGAGTCTCGGTTCCGTTGGGGGTCACGC
The DNA here is from genome assembly GCA_966250485.1 of uncultured Sorangium sp. Lineage (GTDB taxonomy): Bacteria > Myxococcota_A > Polyangia > Polyangiales > Polyangiaceae > PMG-095. The sequence continues at coordinate 39,334 of CBINHN010000052.1, forward strand.
CGTCCTTTGTCGCTCGTCCTCGTCGATGTTTAGCAGATTGGCGAGCCGACGCTCATTCCGCCCCTGTGCCGGCTGCCGCGCCCTCTGACGCGCTCGGCTCGGCAGCGGGGGCGGCTTGGGGCGCGCTCTGCGATGACGCACCGCCGCGCGCGCTGGCCGCGCCAGGGTCCTCCGGCGGCCAGGGCGGCGGCTCGCGCCGTTCGTACTCGGGCGGTGGCAAGCCCGGGGGCAGCTGCGGCTTGGAAGAGCAGCCGCCGAGCAGCGCCAATGACGCGATAACACTGATAGAATATTTGATCATCATAGCGCGACGCCGTCGCTCGGCGGCGTGGGGTGCGGTGCCGGCAGCGGGGTGCCATGGCCGCCGTCGTCGCTCCCCATTTCGGGCTCCGGCTCGGCCTCTGACTCGTCCGGAATTTCCCGGGGCACCTCGTGTCCCGGCAGCGTGAGCAGCGCGTTGACGCCCTCGTCCGCGCTCGCCGGGCGCGCACCCAGCGCGCCGGGTGCGGCAGGGGCCGTCTCGTGCCGACTCGGGGGCGGCGGCGGATCCGGACTGCGCTGCTCACAACTCGCGAGCACCAGCAACGCAAGCCCCAAGGTCGGGGCACCTCGTCGCTCAATCCAGCCAGCGCTCATCGTCCACCGCACAGAGTGTGCTCAAGAGATCGTGCTCTGGAGCGTAGCCCAACAACGCGCGGGCGCGCGAGTCGTCGGCCATGCAGACGTAGCGAATGAAGTCCAGCTCCGGCGCTGGGAAAGAGGTGACTTTGAAGCGGAAGAGCTGCTCCACCGCGAACCGCGCGGCCGAGTACGGCAGCGGCACCAAGGTTCGCCCGAGCAGCTCCACCGCGCGCGACAACGCGACCGGCGGCGGTCCAGCGATGTTGAAAATGCCGCGGAGCGTCGGCTTGAGCGCCAGGCGAATGGCGGACACGACGTCTTCCTGATGCACGACCTGCACCATGGGGTCGAAGCCGAGCAAGGTGGGCACCCGCTTCAGCCGCAGATAGTTGCTGGGCGCGTTACGAACGCTGCCGAGGATGTGAGTCGGCCTCAAGATGACCGTCTCCGTATCTGGCCGCCGCCAAAAGAAGCTCTGCACGGCCATATCGAGCTCGACCAGATCGCGAATGTCGCTGAAGCGGCCGGCGGCGAGCAACGGCGCCTCTTCGCGCAGGAGCTGCGCATTGTCTGGGCGCGGTCCGTACACGTTTGCGCTCGACAAGACGACCAGCTTCTTGATTTCGAATTGCTCCGCGTACTCCAGCAAATGCTGAATCGAGACCAGGTTGAAGGCGTGGTGCTCTTCCGGGCTGTGCCGCGGGTCGTGCATGACGCCCAGGTGAACCAGCGCCTGCACCCCGTCGGGTCGCCGGAACAGCTCGCGCACGCGCTTGCTGCGCAAATCGAGCTCGTGATGCTCGACGTCCGCGGGGCGATCGGGGAATGGCCGGCGATCGACGCCGACCACGCTGAATTGCCGATGCAGCCGCCGCGCGACGCTGCGCCCCAAGCGCCCGCAGATCCCCGTCACGATCACGGCGCCGCCGCTCGCCGCTTGCACGTTCAACGAAAGACGCTCCTGCGCTCCTGTAGGCCCTGACGTATCAGGTGCGCGATGGTCTGCCGCACGAGCCACACCTTGTCCGCCACGACGGCGTCATCGTCTTGATGATCGCCGTAGAAGCGCATCGGCTCACCGAAATGCAGGCGATATTTGGTCGGCAGCGGGAGCTGCCCTCCGGGTAGCAGCAGCTGCGGGACCAGCGGAAACACCGGCAAATTCAGCGCTCGCGCGGCCCAGCGGAAATTGCCGAGGCTCAGGTATTGCTCCTCCGCGCCGATGACGGCCACGGGGATGATGGGCGTCTCCGTCTCCATCGCCAAGCGCATGAAGCCGTGCCCGAATTCCTCGAGCTCGTAGCGGCGCGAGAAGGGCTTGGCGACGCCGCGCGTCCCTTCCGGAAACGCCAGCAAGAGCTCGTCGCGCGCCAGCAAGCGCCGAGCATTCTCCGGGATCCCCACCACCTGTCCGACGCGGTTGAAGAACATCGACACGAACGGCAACGTCGCCGTCCATTTGTCGACCATGGCGCGCATGATACGCGGCGGGTTCGCGTCGAGGAACATCGCGCTGCCGATGATGGCGGCGTCGATCGGAATTTGGCCGGAGTGATTGGCGATCAGCAGCGCGCGGCCCTCGGGCACGTTTTGAATGCCGAACACCTCGGTCCGGAAATACAAGCGATGAAAGATCGCGCACACGGCGGCCGCGCGGCGGGCGGTGTCGAGATCGAGTCCGAACGGATCTTGCTCCAGCCGGTAGCGCGCCGCGAGCAGCTCCACGCGCTCATCGAAATCGGGACCTAAAACGCGGGCGCCGAGCTCCGAAGTGGCGCGCCGGGCGCTCTCCCAGAGGCTGCTGAGCAAGGGGCCGCTGCGCGTCGCAGCGTCGCTCAGGCGTGACAGGGCGGTTCTGGGATCCATGGCTTCTGCGCTTCGAGCAGCGGGGACGTTTACACGAAGCCGCGCAGGTGGCGAGTCTTGAGATAAGCGCCGGGATTTTGCGGTAACCTGCCGCAACATGAGCGACCCCGGCCCCAGCGCAACACTCGCGGTGCCTCGGGCGCTGTTTCCCGGCGCGCGCGTGCGCGTGATCGCGCCTTCCGGCCCGTTCGACCGTGCGCTCTTCTTTCGCGGCGTGGGCTGGCTCAGCGAGCGCTATCGCGTGACGGTGGGCGCCCACGCGCTCGAACGCGCAGGTTTTTTGGCGGGCAGCGATGAGGCGCGCCTTTCGGATCTGGATGAAGCGCTGGCCGATCCCGCCCTCAGCGCCATCGTCGCGGCGCGAGGCGGCTACGGCGCGGGGCGGATCGCGCATCGTGCTCGCTGGTCAGCGCTGCGCGAACACCCCAAGTGGCTGGTCGGCTTCTCGGATGTGACGCTGTTGCACCTCGAGGCGCTGCGCGTCGGCGTCGCCAGCTTGCACGCGCAGAACGCCGCGGGTCTCGGCCGCGCGGATGCGCACGCTCGCGACGAGTGGCTCGCCGCGCTGGAGCATCCCTGCGAGCCGCGCACGCTGCGCGGCTCGGCCGCCATCGGCCTGCGCAGCGCGCGAGGCCCGCTCGTCGGCGGCAATCTCACGATGCTCTTCACGGCCTGCGCCGCAGGGCGGCTCTCGCTACCGAGAGGCGCGATCGTCGCCATCGAGGACGTCACCGAGGCGCCCTATCGCGTCGACCGCATGTTGACGGCGTTGCTCGTCGCCGGAGTCTTCGAGCACGTCAGCGCCGTGGTCGTGGGCGACTTCACCGACTGCGCGCCGGGACGGCATGGCGTTGCCGTCGAGTCCGTCCTCGAAGAGCGCCTCGCAGCGCTGGGAGTCCCAGTGCTGTTCGGCCTGCCATTCGGGCATGGACGACCCAACGCGCCGTTGCCGCTCGGACTGAGCGCAGAGCTCGACCCCGCACAGCGCGCCCTCCGCGTTGGGCTCCGCGGAGGGCCGTGACTTCGCTCGCCGAGCTTCCTGCTGCGGCTAATCCTCGAGTAGCTCGTCGTCGTCGACGGAGAGCTCTTCGTCCTCTTCGCCTTCGAGCCTCGCGGCTGGTGCTCTCGCCGCCGGGCTGCCATTCGCCGCGGCCACGCCCAGGCCGGCCTCGGCGGCGGGCGCGGCGCGCTGGCTCAGCGGCGGCGGTGGGGGCGGCTTGGCGCGGCCGGACGGCAGCGGCGGCGGCCGCGAGGCCATCGGCGGCGGTGGCGGAGCGGCTCGGCCGCGACGCGACCCGGGGGCACGCCCGGACGGTGGCGGCGGTGGTCCGCCCGCGGGACGTGCGCCCTCGGGAGGCGCTTCCGACACCGGCGGCTCTTCAGCCGCGCCGGGAGCGCTCTCCGCCTCTGCCGCGCCGGCCTCGACGGGGACGCTCCAGCCGCTCGACTCGGCGCCGGTGGCAGCGCCGGTCGCCTCGGCGGGCCGCGCGGAATCCGCGGCAGCGTCGGTCGACTCGACGGGCGGCTCGGGCGCGCGCGCTGGGGACTCTGGCGTCGACGCCCGCGCGCTGGCGTCGACGTCCACGTCCATGCCGCCGTCATCATCGGACGACTCGTCGCTGGGCGTCTCAGCGCCGGCCTCGGCGCTAGGCGCGACCTCGCCCGCTGCGGCGGGGGAGGAATCCGCCGGCGCTTCGTCGGCAGCTGCGGCGTCCGCGGATGCCGGCGCATCGGGTTCGCTGCTCGCGGGCGCGGAGCTCGGCGCGCTCTCCGGTGCGGCTTCGGCCTCCGCGACGGGCGGCGGCTCGGGCGCGCGCTTGGGCGGCGGCGGTAAAGCGCCGGGCCCCGTCTTCAGGCTCGACGGGCGACTCGCCGCTGGCCGCGAAGGCGCCGCGGCGGGCGGCGGCTGCGGCGCTTCAGAGCTGGTCTCGCTGCGGTGCTTGAGCATGTTGCTCTTCGCGCGATCCAAGCCTTCCTGCGCCTCGGCGTCGCCCTGCTTCATGCGCAGCACGCGGCGCCAAGCGTCCGCCGCTTCACGCGGATCATCGAGCTCGGTCTCCCACAGCCGGGCTACCTTGCGAGCCAGCTCGGCGCGGCTCGTCGGATCCTTGCCGCGCAGGATCTGGTCTTCGTAGAGCTGGACCATGCCGCGATAGTCCCGCAGCTCGACGTAGAGTCCCGAGAGCTGCTCCATCACCTGCGTATCCGAGGGCGACAGATCGTGCAGCCGCTTCAGATCTTGAGCGGCGCCGACCGCGTCATCGAGCTTCTCACGACGCAGCGTGGCGCGGCGTCCCAGCAGCTTGCGCACCAGAGGGCCGTCGAAGACCTCTTCCAGCGCGCGGCTGAGCACCTGCTCGGCGCGGCGCTGATCGCCCACCTCGGTGGCCAGCGCCTCGAGCTGATCCAGACGCTCGTCGTCCACGTGCGCGACGATGGCGTCACCGAGCCAGGCAAAGGCTTGGGAGGTGTCTTTGAGATCCTCGAACGCCAGCTTGGCAGCGCGCCCGAGCAGCGCGCCGCGCGTTCGTCCGCCATCGCGCGAGCCTTGCCCGCCCGCGGACAGCGCCTCCGCCAGCGTGCGGCGCAGCCGATCCCCGCCGCTCGCGGCGTCGTTTTCCCGCGCCGCGTCTTCGAGCGCAGCGAGCGTCTCTTCTTGCACGCTGCCGCCGAGCGCGACATCGAGGAACTGACGCGCGCGATCGAAGATGTCGTGCGCCGCGGCCACCTGCGCCGCGCGCGCGAGCGCGCGCAGGCGATCTGGCGGCGCTTTGCAGCGCGTGATTTGGCGCTCGTAGATGTCGATGATCGCGTTCGGCTCTTTGGCGATCACGGCGAGCCGCTCGAGCAGCGGCGCGACCTCGCTCGGCGACACGCTGGTCAGCGCTTGCTCGCCGTGCTGCACGGCCTCGCCCGCCTCGACGCCGGCGCTGGCCAGCACCTCGGCCTGCCGCACGAGCTCAGCCGCGCGCTCGGGGCCGCTCAGCGGCTGCGCGATGAGATCGTGCGCAATGTTCAGCGCGTCGAGATCCGGCAGCTTGACGGCGATCGCTTCGAGCTGGTGCGCGAGCTCGATGTCGGCGCCCTTGGTGCGCGCGAGCTCTTTCGCGACCCCGGCCGCGTCAGCCTCACGACCCACGCTCAGGAAGCGCTCGAACGCGCCGCGCAGCGCGCCGTTGCGCGCGGGGCCGATCGGCGCGTCGATGTACCACTCCACCAGCTTGCTCGCGACGATGCCCTTCCAACCGAGCTCGTCGCCGAGCCGCACGTACTCGTCGCGACACGGCTCGTCGCCTTTGTCCGCCACTTCCATCAAGGCGGCCAGCGCTTCATCGCCCTTGCCCACCTTTTGGTGCAGGATCTCGGCGAGGCGCCGCGTCATGCGGCTGACCTCTTCCTCGTCGCCCTCTACCTCGATCAGGATCGCGGTCAGATCCGCGACGCGCTGCCAGTCTTCGATGCGCTCGCAGAGCTCGCACAAGCGCTGCACGGCGTCGAAGTTTTCCGGCTCGAGCTCGCGGATGATGTCGAGCACGCGGATGGCCGCCTTGGGCTCGTCGAGCGGTCCCTCGTACAGCGCGGCCAAGCGCTCCGCGGTCGCGAGCTTCGGCTCGGGCTCGCTCAGCAGCTCGAGGCGCTTCTCCAGCGCCTCGGCCGATTTACGCGGGCGCTCCAGGCGATCGTTCAAATCGGCGATGCGCTCGAGCGCTCGCACGTTCTTGGGATCGAGCTCGCTCAGGATCGCGAGGTAGCGCTGCTCGGCGCCGGCGAGATCGTCGAGGCCGTCGGCCACGAGCTCGGCTTCGCGCATGGCATAGGCGATCTTTTGCTCGGGGTCGCTGGTTACCTTGATGAGCCGCGCCAGGTAGTCCGCAGCCGCGCTGGGCTCGCCGCCCTGCTGCGCGTCATCCGCGAGCCACGCCAAGGCCTCGGCGTCGTCGCCGTCGTCCAGCACCGCGAGCAGCGTCGAGCGAGCGGCTTCGACGTTGCCGAGCGCGTCGCGCTGCAGCGTCGCCGCGCGCTTGCGCAACGCGACCCGCTGCCCGGCGTCCTTCAGGCTGTCCGCCCGCTTGAGCAGGAAATTGGCGAGATCCTCGCGCCGCTCGCTCTCCTCGTAGCGCGTCTCGAGCTCGGTCGCGTACTCCTGGTTCTCCGGGTCGAGCTCCGTGGCCTGCTCGAGTCGCAGCACGGCGCTCGAGTCGTCCCCGGCGCGAGTGAGATAGTCCGCCTCGGTGGCGAACAGCGCCGCCTTGTCCTGGTCTTCACGGGCCAGCTGCGCGCGCTCGTCCACGGCGTTGGCGGCCTGATCCCAGGCCTGCCCTTGCACGAAGGCGCGCTCCGCGGCCTCCCACAGCTTGTCGCTCTTCGTGAGCGCGCCGGCCTCGGCGTACGCCTCGCCGGCTGGCAAGAGCTCAGCCATTTGCTCGCGCAGCGCGCCGAGCTTCTCGAGCAGCGCGGCGCGCGTTCTGTCGTCCCCAATAGGCTCGAGGTTGTCGGCGATCGCTCGCGCGGCAAGATCGGCGCGCTCCGCGCGCTCGAAGTGCGCGACGGCGGTGAGGATCGCTTCGTCGTCGTCCGGCGACAACGAGGCGATGCGCGCCCAGGTCTCGCCGGTGGCGATCGGATCTTTGCGCTTCTGCTCGTGCAGCTTGGCCAGCGCCTTCTCGAGTGAGATGCGGGCCTCCACGTCTGCGGTCTGCTCCGCCTCGGCGGTCAGCACCTCAGCCAGCGCGTCCCACTGGCCCGCCTTCTCGAGCAGGCGCTTCAGCTGCCCGCGCGCCGTCTCGTCATCGGGATCCAACGCCACGCTCTCTTTGAGCGCGGTGATGGCCGACTCCGGATCGCGCAGCTGCGTCTCACACAAGGTCGCGACCTCTTTGAGCCACGCTTTGCGCTGATCGAGATCACCGTCCTCGCTGCGCGCGCCGGCCAACAACATGTCGCGCAGCTCGACGAATTTGCGCGTCTGCCGGTAGTACGACTCCAAGAAGGCGATCGCGTCGGCGTTGTCGGGGTCGAGCGCCAGCGCGTCGCGATACTTCGCGGCCGCCTCGTTCTTCTTGGCCTTGCGCGCCAAGGCTTGCGCCACCTCGATCAGGCTCGCCACCTGCTCTTCCACGCCGGCGCCCGGCGCGGGGCCCAGCGCTTCCAGCAACGAATCATCGCCGCCGAGCTCCATCGCCTGCGTCACGACGCCGCGCGCCTCGCTCACCAGCGCGCCCTGCGGGTTCGCGCGTAGGTAAGCCGCCGCGTTGCGCGCGACCTCGTTCACGCGCCCGAGCTGCTCGCCGTAGTAAATCGCGAGCTGGATCGCGCGATCATTCGCGGCGGAGATCTCCAGCGCGCACATCGAGTACGAGAAGCCGTGATCGCCGGGGTAGTCCTCGGCCAGCTCCACGAACAGCTGCGCCGCTTCCTCGCGCTCGGCGTCGGGCACGGGCTCACCGCCCTGAACGCGCTCGAGCACCGCCGTTGCGAGCTGCTGCTTGAGCGTGGCGTCGCGGCCGCCCTCGAGCTCGCGCGCCGCGCGGTACGACTGCGTCGCGCCGATCAGATCGCCGGCGCTCTTTCTCACCTCGGCCTCGTCCGCGAACAGCGCCAAGCGCCGCTCCGGATCACTCACCAAGCGCAGCTCGAGCTCGAACAGCGGGATGGCCTCCGCCCACTGCGCCTGCGCCTTGAACAGCTCGCGCAGCGCGTAGATCGAATATTGGCTGGCGGGATCGTAGTCGATGGCGCGCCGGAAATTCTCGATCGCCTTCTTCGGCTGAGACAGCGGCGGATCCGCCCAAGAGCGGCCGAGCTCCTCGTGAATGGCGGCCACGTGCGAGCGCATCTCCGGCGACTGCGCCGCGAGCGGCGCGAGCGCTTTGGCGCGGCGCTCCAGCAACGCGACGAGCGCCTTCGCGTCCCCCTTCTGACGGTAGAGATCCGCGAGGCGCTCAGCGGGAGTCGGTTGAGTGGGATCGCGATCAATCGCGATCATCAAGGCGCGCGCGGCTCGGTGTGCGTCGCCGAGCGAGGTTGACCAGACGTTCGCCGCCTCGGTCAACCAATGGGAAGCAAAGGCTGGATCGGCCGTTGCAGTGCCGACCTTTTCCAGCAACATCGCATATGAGCGAGGGTCCGATTGGCCCGCTTGGTGCGCGTACGTGATCGCGTCCTGATCGTGCGGGTTTTGGACCAGACGCTGTACCAGCGTCTCCATTTCGCGGGGGTCCATGTGGTTCCGTGGACGCTAACATTTGGCCTCCGCGCGTCGAAAGCCAAAACCGCCTCTTTTCCGTTCACGGCCGGCCAGCCGCCGCTCCTGCGCGTCGCGTCAGGCGAATGCTCGCTGATCCGCCTCACTCGAAACGGCCGTAGCGTTCGTTGGCTTTGCGCGGCAGCGACGACGGTTGCGACGACGGCGCGCGTGAGCGATTGGGACGCACACGCGGCGATGAGGTGCGCGTGAGCTCGGGCGCCACCTTGCTGGAATTTTCCCGGATTTCTGCAGATCGCGCCTGCACCGCCGCGCTCCGCGACGCGCCCGGCTCGGCGTGCACCTCGGCGTCCGCTGCGCGCTCGGGGTGCACCGCCGCTGCGCGGCGCGTGTCATCGTTCGTCGGCGCGCTGGGCCGCAGTCGCCAAACGACGAGCGCGGCGACGAGCGCGGCCAGCAACGTCACGAGCCCCAAGAAGCCGAGGCTCGAGTTGTTGCGCGCTGGCAGCGGCGACGGCTCTACGCGCGGCGCGGGCTGTGCCTTCTGCACGCCGCTGGTGAGCGCCTTAGCCGCCTCCTGCGCGCTCACCAAATCCGCGCTCATCGCCTCCGCGGACTGCGGGCGCTCGTCAGGATCTTTCGCCAGCGCGCGGAAGACCGCGGCTTCGATCGGCGCCGGCACTTGCGCGTCGGGCGCGACCTCCGCGAAGGGCGCTGGAGCGTCCTTGATGTGGCGCGCCATCACCACCACCGCGTCGTCGTCGGTGAAGGGCGCGCGACCGGTGAGCATCTGGTAGAGCAACACCCCGAGCGAGTAGAGATCGCTGCGCGCGTCGAGCGGCGTCCCCTGCGCTTGCTCGGGCGACATGTAGCGCGGCGTGCCGAACACGGTGCCGGCTTGGGTCTCCAGCGGATCCATCGCGCCGTCGCTCGCGCCCTGCAGCTTGGCGATGCCGAAATCGAGCACTTTACAGATCTCCGGGCGCTGCCCGAAGCCGTCCGACTGCTTCACGAGGAAGAGATTGTCGGGCTTGAGATCGCGATGGATGATGCCTTTGGCGTGGGCCTCACCGAGCGCCTTCAACGCGTCAGTAGCGAAGTGCATGGCCTCGAGCCAGTCCATGCGCCCCTCGCGGCGCAGGCGCTCACCCACCGTCTCGCCTTCGAGCATCTCCAGCGCAAGAAACCAAGAGCCGTCTTCGGCTTCACCGAAGTCGAACGCGGTCACCGTGTGCGGTGACTTGAGCGCGCTCACCGCGCGCGCCTCACGTTCGAAGCGCGCCTTCGTCTCTGGATCGTAAGCGCGATCGCGGCGCACGATCTTGAGCGCTACGTCGCGACCGACGGCGCGTTGATGCGCCCGGTACACGGAGCCCATGGAGCCGCGACCGAGGCGACCCAGGATCGTAAAGCGATCAGCGACGGTGACGCCGAGCAGCGGATCGCCATCGGCGCCCGCGAGCTCGTGGCGCTCCACGAACGCGAGACCGTGCTCTGGACAGCGGCGAATCGTCCCCGACGGCGGAGGCAAATCTCGGAACGCCGCCGCCGGCTGGCGACAGCTCGGACAGACGAGATCTTCGTCCCGGCGCGGCGGGGGCGTCGGTTCTGGAGCCACGGCTGGCATTCAGCTTCTTGGGAGCGGGAAGCTTTAACGGAGCTCTGCGCGCGCGCAACCGTAGGCGCAAGACCTACCTGCACACCTGTAGAGCCGTTAGCCGCCGGACTCGGCGCCGCTCGTGCCACCGACGCCGCTCGTGCCACCGACG
>CBINHN010000053.1:0-49665 GCA_966250485.1 uncultured Sorangium sp.
CCTCGTTGGTGTGGCCGATGATGACCTCGTCGATGTCGGTCTGCGCGAACTTCTTGGGCTTGATGCGGTGCTCTTGTGAGGCGCCCAGCAAATCGTAGAGGAACGCCACGTCGAGCTTCAACACCTCCACGAACTCCACGATGCCGCGGTTCGCGATGTTGAACTCGCCGTCGAAGTTGAAGGCGCGCGGATCGGAGTCCGAGCCGTACTCGGCGATCTTGCGATAATTGATGTCGCCGGTGAGCTCGGTCGAGTCCTGATTCTTCTCGTCTTTGGGCTGGAAGGTGCCGATGCCGACGCGGTCCTTCTCACTCAAAATCAGGCGCCGCACCTGGATGTGGTTCTCCACCACCTTGCCCCAGTTGCCGCGGTACTTTTGCAGCAGGCCATTGAAGATGAAGCGGCTCGCCGGATCCATCTCACCTTCGACGCGCACGCGGAACTTGTCGTTCGACAAGCCCAGGCGCTCGATGGCCTTCTCACGCCACTCTTGCGGGATCAGCCGCAGCGGCTCTTCGTGCATCGGTGAGTCGAAGGTGTCGGCGCCGCCGCTGGCGAGACCGCTCTCGGCCAGGTTCGTCCAGCGGAAGGTGAACAGCGCGCCTTCGGGGCTCTGCGAGTAACGCTCCAAACCCTTCTTGAGCGAGCGCGCGATGGTCGACTTGGAGGAGCCGACGGGGCCGTGGAGCAGGATCACGCGGCGCTCCGGACCGTAGCCTTCGGCCGCCGCCTTGAGCACGTTCATCAGGCGCATCAGCGGAATATCGAGGCCGAAAACGGCGTCCTTGCCCTCGTCCAGCTCGTCGCGGAAGAAGTTGTAACGAATCAGCTTCTTCTTATTGTCGATGTACTCTTCGGTGCCGTACGAAATCACCATGTCGTACACGCGCTGAAACGCATTGCGCGTCACCTGCGGGCGTTCTCGCACGATGTTCAGGTAATCTTCGAACGTGCCCTCCCATGCCAGATCGCGATAGCGATCGTAGTCTTGCATGGCGGCGATCAGGGACACCATGCTGCTCCCTGCTTCCGACGGCTGGCCAGTCGTACCCGTTTCCTGCATCTGTTTTTTGCCTCGTTGAAAGGGAAGTTAACCACATCACATCGACTCCGTCACCTCGGGTCAAAGTGCGGCGTGCCTGCGCGGCAGCGGACGGAAACGGCCTGTAACCGTGATGCGCGCCCTATTCCCTACCTCGCGCACCTCGTCCCCGCGCCGCGTGTGGCCGCGATCGCGGCGCAACGCACCGGCAGGCCCGGGCCCACGCGAGCGCCGCGCAGCGGCGCGGCCTGGCGCCGGTGACCGTCGGCGTGCGCTAGGATGTTTATTCGTCCGCCGCGAGACGCGCCAATGACTTCCTCCGCCAGCCTCGCCCCCGTCGAATCCAACCGCGCCGCCGCGACCTTGCCCGCCGAAATTCCCGTCGGCGTCGCGCCGACGCGCCTCGACGACTCCTCGCTCTACATCAACCGCGAGCTGTCCTGGCTCGAGTTCAACGCGCGGGTGCTCGCGGAAGCCGCCGATCCGAGCGTCCCCTTGTATGAGCGGCTCAAGTTCCTGGCCATCTTCACGGGCAATCTGGACGAGTTCTTCATGGTGCGCGTCGCCGGGCTGCAGGCTCAGCTGTACGGCGACGTGGAGGACCTCCCGCGCGACGGGATGACCACCGAGCAACAGCTAGAGGCCATCTCCGCGCGCGTACGGAACCTGACACGCGAGCAATACCGGATTTGGAACGAGACGCTGCGCAAGGAGCTGCGCGCCGCCGGGGTCGCCCTGATCTCGCCCGACGAGCTCAGCGCCAAGGAGCAATCCGCGCTCGACGAGCACTTCACGAAGAACATCTTCCCAGTGCTCACGCCCATCGCGATCGACCCGGTGCACCCCTTCCCGCACGTTCGCAACAAGAGCATCAACGTGGGGGTCATCTTCGAGAAGCGCCTGCACTCCACCGAGCCGTCGTTCGGGCTGGTGCAGGTGCCGACCATGCTGCCGCGCCTGATCCGCGTGCCGCTGGAGGGCACGCGCCGCGCTTTCGTTGCGCTGGAAGATTTGATTTTCCGTCACACGAAGAGCATTTTCCCTCAGCTCAAGGTCATCGGCAGCTACGCCTTCCGCGTCACGCGCAATTTCGACATCGAGATCGACGAGGAGGAGAGCGAAGATCTGCTCGACACCTTGCAGGCGGAGCTCAGGCGCCGCGAGCGGGGCCAAGCCGTGCGCTTGGAAGTGAGCGGGCAAGCGCCGGAGGGGTCACTTCAATGGCTGTGCCGCGAGCTGGAGCTGAACCAACGCGAGGTCTACTTCCTGGACGGGCCGCTATTTTTGGGGGACATGACGGTGCTCACCGCTGGCGACGAGCGCCGCGATCTGCGCGACGAGCCGTTCTCGCCGCAGTACGTCCCGCCGCTGCGCGACTCCGACGATTTCTTCGAGACGATCAAGGAGCGCGACGTGCTCCTGCACCACCCCTACGAGTCGTTCGAGGCGGTGATTGATTTTTTGTGGCAGGCCGCGGAGGACCCGCGCGTGCTGGCCATCAAGCAGACGCTCTACCGCACGGGCGGTGAGTCGCCGTTGGTGCGCGCGCTGCAGCGCGCGGCCGAGCTCGGCAAGCAGGTGACCGCCCTCGTGGAGCTGAAGGCGCGCTTCGACGAAGAGTCCAACATTCAGTGGGCGCGCGCGCTGGAGCGCTCGGGCGTCAACGTGATGTACGGTCTGCTCGGCTTCAAGACGCACGCCAAGGTCCTGCTCGTCGTGCGCCGCGAGCGCACGGGCCTGCGCCGCTACGTCCACGTGGCGACCGGCAACTACAACCAACAAACCGCGCGCCTGTACGAGGACGTCTCGTTGTTCACCGCGCGCGAAGACTTCGGGGAGGACGCCACTGCGTTCTTCAACATGCTGACCGGCTACAGCGCACCGGCGCGCTGGAACCGCTGGGTGGTGTCGCCGCTCGGCCTGCACGAAGCCGTGCTCGGGCTCATCGCGCGGGAGACGAACCACGCGCTCGGCGGCCGGCCCGCGCACATCGTCGCGAAGATGAACTCGCTGGTCGATCCCGACGTGATCGCCGCGCTCTACGCGGCGTCGCAAGCCGGCGTGCAGGTCGACCTCTTGGTGCGCGGCATCTGTTGCTTGCGCCCGGGCGTCCCGGGCGTGAGCGAGCGCATCCGCGTCAAGGCGATGATCGATCGCTTCCTCGAGCACGCGCGCATCTTTCACTTCAAGAACGGCGGCGCCGACGAGGTGTATTGCTCGAGCGCGGATTGGATGCCGCGCAACTTCCGCCGCCGCGTCGAGCTGATGGCGCCCATCCTCGACGAGGCGCTGAAGGCGCGCGTCATCAACGAGATCCTGCGCACCATGTGCGAAGACAGCTGTAAGACGTGGGAGCTCCGCGAGAACGGCAGCTACGCTCGCCTGGGCGCGCCGGGCACGTTGCGCAGCCAACAGCGCTTCATCGAGCTCGCGCGCGAGCGCGCTCGCGAGAATGAGGCGCTCCTCGGGCTGTCCAAGGCGGCGGTGCCACCGGCGACGGCAGCGCGTGCGCTGGACAAGCTGCGCAGCCGCGCCGAGCGGAAGAAGCGCAAGCGCCGCCAGCGTGAGAGTTGAAGCGCGTTAGTGCTAGTGCGCGGAGGCTGCGCGCGGCGCTTCTGGCCGCCATAGGGCCCAATCCGCGGCTGTGCGCACGCGCCGCCAGCCGGGCAGCGAGCGCGGCGCGCGGCGCGTGAGCACGTAATCATAAAAACCGAGCTCACGTTCGCTGTCGACGTGCGCGGGCCGCCACTCCCAGCGCGGCGGCACCGCCGGCGGCCGATTCTGTGCGCGGAAGCGGAAGGGCGACGCCGGAAAGTCCGCGAACGTAAACATCACGGCGCCACCGCGCTCCACCTGCGCCCACGCCACCGCGTGCAAAAATGGAGAAAAAGCGAGGTAGCGGGAGCTAGGATCGAAAATCAGCCCGGCGACGCGCGCGCCCCAAGGCAGCTCCTCGAGGAGCGCCGGGAGGCCCACCGTCTCGTCGGCGTCGACGCGACGGAATGCGCGGAAGACGCCCCACACGTCGCTCGCCGCCGCCAGCAAGGCGAGCGCGGCCATGCCGGGCAACAGCCGCGGAGCAGCTGGCGGCAAGGCAGGGATCAGCAGCAGCAACGTCAGCAGCGCGAAGCGCGCATGGATCGGCCAAATGAAGCCCGCCGAGCTCGGCAGGACGAAGTAGGCCAACGCCGCGGCGGGCGCGAGCAGCAGTAAACGGCGCGAGCCCGGCAGCGGAGCGCTCGGCGGGGATCGGCGCGCGACCACGACGAGCAGCACACAAAGCGCGAATCCGCCCAGCGCGAGCTCGTCCTCGGCGCCGGGCAGCACGTCCGTGAGCCACAGCGGCAGCTCCGCGAGGCGCGTGCCCAGCGGCAGCGTGTCCGCGGTCACGCTGCCGCCGATGAGCCCGGAGAATGCTCGGCCCGCAGGGGCGCACCGGCTCCATACGGCAAACGCCAGCAGCGAGGGCGCGAACGGCCACAGCCGGCGCAAAACGAGCCGGAAATCGCGCTCCCAGCTCAGCAGCGCCGCGCCAAAGAGCAGGATCGCGAACGGCACGACGTGCGTAAAGAAGCAGCCGAGCGCCACTGCAGCGAGCAGCAACGCTGCGCGCAGAGAGACGCGGGCGCGTTGCTCGAGCGCTAGCTTCAAGCCCCAAAACAGCAAGGGCAAGCCCGCGATGAAATTCAAGAAGCCGAGGATGAGCTGTGAGTTGTACGTCAGCGGCAAGGCCAGCAGCGCGTAGTGCGGCGGCTTGCCCAGCACGCGCAGCAGCGCGCGCAGCGAGTACGGCAGCGCGGCCAGCGACGCGGCGAGCACCAGCTTGAGCGCGGCGACGACGCCGACCGCGCTGGCGAGCCACGCGCTCGAGAAGTAGACCGACAGGTACTGCGTCGAGAACGGCGTCAGCGTGAAGAAGCGTTGAAAACCGAAGGCTGGCGTCGCGTAATCGTGCAGCACTCGAACGGCCGCCGCGTGCTGCGGCAAATCCTGAATCGGGAGGTAGCGCGCCGCCGCGAGCGGCAGCAGCGTGAGCCCGACGGCGAGCGCGAAGCCGAGCTCGGCCGCGAGCTTTCGTGCTGAAGCTTCGATGGCAGCTCCCCGCCCTGTGCGCTACTCGGCGGCTTCGCCGACGGGGATCAAATTGATCGGCAGCGACGGCGCGCTGTGCACCGCGCCGTCGCCGGACCAGAAGACGTGTTCCATGCAGGCGTCGTCCAAGTATGCGGTGACGTTGAGCGCGGCGCCGGGCTCCGTGTCCAGATAGAAGCCGTCACTGTCGTACGCCGTGGTGGCCACGAGCTCTGCGGCGTCACTGCCGTCCACGTACAGCTGGTCTTCTTTGGGCTCCAAGCCGTCCGGCGCGGTGCTCAGCACGGTGCCGCCGAGCGGCTGGACGATGACGTCGTACGCGCAGTCGTAGTTCGTCTCTTCCGTGTCGCACGTGACGAAGACGTGCCAATGACCGCCGCTCATGTACTCCACGAAGACGCCGACGCCGCGGCCGAGCTGCACGTCGAGCTGCACGTCCGCGTCGATGTTGCTGTCGAGCGCAGCGGACGTGCAAGCGCCGGGATCATCATAGACGTACGGAGTGTGATCATGATCGCCGTAGCCGCAGGCGAGCAGCGCTCCCAACACCGGAACGGCGACGAAGAAAGGAGATCGGATCATGCGCGGAGCTCCACGATACTACAAAGCTAGCGTCGACCTCGCGGATGAAAGCCGCCCCCGCGCGGACCGAAGGAGCGCGGCGCAGGGCTGAACGAGCGCGGCGCAGGGCTGAACGAGCGCGGCGCAGGCGCAGGCCTGAACGAGCGCGGCGCAGGCCTGAACGAGCGCGGCGCAGGGCTGAACGAGCGCGGAGGCGGACTAGATGAACGCGGCGAAGGACTGAAGGAGCGCGGCGCCGGCCGGACCGCGGGAGGACTCGGGCTGAACGAGCGCGGCTGTCTGGGCGACGGGGTGACGCGCGGCGCGCTGGGGGAAGGACGGCGCGGCGCGATCGGCGACGGCGCGAGCCGCGGAGCGCTGGGTCGCGGGGCGAGCCGCGCCGGCGGCTGCGGGGGGCTCACCGGGGGCGAGACCGAGCGCGGCGCCGGCGCTGCGCCCCGGAAGCTGCCGCGCGAGCGCGCGGCCGCGCTCAGGTCCGCCGGCGCTCTGAACCGCTCGGGCCGAGCTGGCGCCGGGCTCGCGGCGGCGGGGAAGCGAGCTGCTGCTCCAGCGCGCGCGCTGCTGCGCGAGAACGGGCTGGGCGCGCTGGGCGACAGCGTGCCGCGAACTGGCATGGCGCGCACGCGCTGGGAGGGGACCGCCTGGGCAGGAACCCTGGCGCTCGCCAGTGACGGACCACTAAAGGTCGAGACCCGCCGCACCCCGACGCCGCTCGCCGGCACGTAGACGCGCGTGTTGGCGTGGAGCCGGTTTACCAGCCCGCGATCGTGAACGACGTAGTAGTGAACGTGCGGGCGGAAGACGTAGTAGCTCGAGCAGTAGTACCAGGGCAGGGTCACGCCGTACCAGTACGCGGACGCATAGCCGTTATACCAAACGAAGCTCGGGCCGAGCGGCGCCCAACCCACGTAAGCGTAGGAGCCTACGGGCACGCGCCAGCTGACCCAAGCTGGCGCATAGCGATAGCCGGGAACCCAGGCCCAGCCAGTGCCCCCGATCCAGACCCAACGTCCATAATGGAAGACGACTCCGCCGAAGGGATAATCGCTCACCCAGATCCAGTTATTGCCCTCGTCGAGCGCCCAGCGCCCATTGCTCAGATACGGAGTGAACTCGTTGCCAACCACGCTCGGACTCGGGATCCACACGGTGCCGTAGGTCGGATGCTGGACCCACGTGCCGTACGGATCGAGGTGAGGTCGGAAATC
Source organism: uncultured Sorangium sp. (assembly GCA_966250485.1). GTDB lineage: Bacteria > Myxococcota_A > Polyangia > Polyangiales > Polyangiaceae > PMG-095. Next base: position 6,925 of record CBINHN010000053.1, read on the forward strand.
GGTCAGCGCGCGCGGGTCGCGGTCCTCCGCGTCGTTGTCGCTGCTCGCGGCTGACGCCGCGTTGCCCCCGCGGTTCTCCAGCAAGGGCGATGGCGCGAGTGACGGGCGCTCAGCGTCGCTGTTGCTCGCGCTCGGCGCCGGGGGCGGCGCAAGCGTCGCCGGCGCCGCCGTCGAGCTGCTCGGCGCGGGGTTCTGGGGGTCGAACCAGGCGTCATGGTTCGTCGCGCTCGCCTCAGCGGCCAACGCCGTCTGGCTCGCGAACACGACGGAGGCCGCCGCAACCAGCGCCCGCTTCCAGAGGCTTTGACCGGTGGACATCGCAGCAATCATGAGACCAACCCTCACTCAGAGCAAACCATGTACCGGTTCGACGGAGCTAGCGCCGCGAAGCTTCATCCACGCCCAAGGACGCCCCATGTCGGCGCTCACCCGCGCTGCGGCGTACCTTGAGGCGGAAGAATTGAAGTAGAAGAGAGCTGCATGCTCGATTTTCTGGACGCACGCCGACAGATCTTAGAGTCCGCAAGCGTCGCGCTGCCTGCTGAAGAGGTCGCGACTTCGACCGCTTGCGGGCGCGTGCTGAGCGAGGATTTGCTGGCGGCGACAGCGCTGCCCGCCTTCGACTACAGCGCCATGGACGGCTACGCGCTGCGACACACGGATGTGAATGCCGGTACACGCTGGGAGTTGCCGGTATCCGGTGAATGTCGCGCCGGCGATACACCCAGCCCACTTGCTCCGCGCGCCGCGATGCGCATCTTCACCGGCGCTGCGATTCCACCTGGCGCGGACGCGGTCGTCATTCAGGAGAACGTCGAGCGCGAAGGCGACACGATTCGCTCCAGTGTCAGCGTCGCTCCGTTCGCCAATGTGCGCCGCGCGGGTGAAGATTTGCCGCTCGGCGCCGTCGCGCTCGAGCGCGGTACACGCCTCGGTCCGTTCCAGCTGGGGCTACTCGCAGCCCTGGATCGCCCGGTCGTCCGCGTCGCGCGCCGTCCCCGCGTTGCTTTGATATCCACCGGCAACGAGCTGCGTGCGCCCGGCTCGCCCGCGCGGCTCGGCGCGGTGCCGGAATCGAACAGCGTGGTGGTCGCCGCGCTGGCGCGCCTCGCGGGAGCCGAGGTCACGCTGGCGCCCGCCGTGCCGGATGCTCGCGCCGCTGCGACGAGCGCGTTTCGCGGCTTGTTGCCGGATCACGACGTGCTGGTGACCATCGGCGGCGTCAGCGTCGGCGATCACGACGTGGTGCGGCCGGCGCTCACGGCCGCGGGCGCCGAGCTCACGTTTTGGAAAGTGGCGATTCGACCGGGAAAGCCGCTGGTGTTCGGCAAAGCGGGGTCGACGCTGATCTTGGGCTTACCCGGCAATCCGGTGTCAGCCCAGACCACCTTCGCGCTGTTCGGAGTCCCGTTGTTGCGAGCGCTCCAGGGCGATCGAGCGCCGCTGCCGCCGTCGCTGCGCGTGAAGCTCGCGGCGCCGTTCAGCCACAACAGCGGCCGGCTCGGGATTTATCGCGCGCGCCTGAGCGAGGGTCGCGCGCAGCTGGCGAACAACCAAGCCTCGGGCTCGACGTTGTCGCTGGCTCACGCGGATGCGCTGGTGTTCGTGCCAGGTGACGTCGCCGACTGGCCTGAGAACAGTGAGCTCGAGGCCGTGCGTCTCGCGGAGCTGTAGCGCGTGGCGCCGTTGATTGGGATCTTGGTCGGCGGACGCGGGCTGCGTATGGGCGGCGTCGCCAAGGGTCGACTGACGCTACGCAGCGGTCAGACGCTGCTCGAGCGGCTGCGCGCGGAGTGCGCGCTCGCGCTGCCGCGCTCGCCCGTCGTATTGCTCGGTGAAGCTTCGGCGTACGCGGGCTCGGGCTTGCCGTCGCTCGCGGACACTCCGCCGGGCATCGGGCCGCTCGGCGGTTTGCGCGCGTTGCTCGCCGAGGCGCGCGAGCGCGAGCTGTCGCACGCGCTCGCGCTGGCGTGCGATCTGCCGTACATCGAAGCTGCGCTGCTCGCGCGCCTCGCCGCCGAGCAGCCGGCGCTGCACGCGCTCGCTCCGCGCGCGGGAGAGCTCTGGCACTGCCTCAGCGCGCGCTACGCGGTGGAGGCCTTGCCGGACCTGGACGCCGCGCTCAGCGCCCGCGAGCACTCCTTGCAGCGGCTGTTCGCGCGGCTCGGCGCTCGCGCCGGCGCGCTGCCGCTCTCCGCCGAGGAGCTCGCGCAGCTTCGGGACTGGGATCGCCCCGAAGACCGCGACGATCAGGAGGCTTGAAGCGCCGGACCGTGGGCGTTCTCGCTCAGGGACGCCGGCGCCTCGCAGACCTGCACGCGATTGCGGCCAGCGCTCTTCGCCGTGTACATCGCGCGATCGGCGCGATCGACCAGCTGTTCCATGGAATCATCCTTGGCCAGCGCCGCGACGCCGAAGCTCGCCGTCACCGGCACGCGATCACCGTCGGTGTCCAGGATGACCTCGTTCTCGAGCGTCTTGCGCAGCCGCTCGGCCAGATCTCGCGCGCCGTTGATGCTCGTGGACGGCAACGCGATGACGAACTCTTCGCCGCCCCAGCGCGCGATGATGTCGCAGTTTCGCACCGCCGTGGCGAGCAGCCGCGCGACCGACGCCAACACCGCGTCGCCGCTCGCGTGCCCGCGCTCGTCGTTGATGTGCTTGAAATGATCGATGTCGAGCAAGATCACCGAGAGCGAGTCGCGGTAACGCGCCGCGCGGCGCAGCTCCTGTGAGACGCGATCCAACAGCGCGCGCCGGTTGAGCAGGCCCGTGAGCGAATCAGTGGTCGCCATCAAGCGCGACTCCTCCACCAGCGAAGCCATGCGCAGCGCGCCGCCCAGCTCCTGGGCCACCGTGCGCACCAGCACGGGATCATTCGACTGCGCCGCCGCGCGCGGCGCCACCGCGAAGTAGCCCAAAACCTGCTCGCCGAAATGGATCGAGCTGACGACCGCAGGAGGCCCTTCCTCGTCGAGCACCGCGTCCTCGTCCTCGATGGGAACGACGGGCACCGCGGCGTCGAAGGCGAGCGCCTCGCGCGCCTCTTGGATGGCCTTCTCGCGCAAGCCGGGGTTCACGTGAATGCCGAAGCGCGGCGGCGACGTGCGCAGCACGCTCATCCAGCGATACGTGGTCACCTGCGAGACGAACTGCGAGAGCAGATCCACCAAGCGATCGAACGACTCACTGGTTCCCAGGCGCCGCACCTCCGCCGCGATCACCGACTCGAACAGCGCCGCGTCGAGGTGCGTCGCGATGCGCTCTCGCACGTCGAGCCCCTCGGTGGAGCTGACCACGAAGAAGTCGCTGCTGTCCGCTTGGCTGCGCTCGATGCCGCGGCGCAAGGCGCGCACCAGCTCGCCCATGCGACCCTTGATCACATAGGCCGCGGCGCCCGCTTGCTCGGCCCAAAAGTGGTTCCGGCGCCCCTCGGGGCCGCGCAGAATCACCGGCACGTGCGCGGTGCCCGCCTCGGAGCGCAGCAAGCGGCACAGCTGCACGCCGGAGATGCTCGGCATGGTCAGATCGGCGACCACGGCTGCGGGCGGATCTTCCAGGGCCTGCACGGCGCCCTCGGCGCCATCCCCGCTCTCCACGACGAGGAAGCCCTGCAGCCGTAGCCGCTCGGCCAAGACGGTGCGACCGGCGTTGTTCGGATCGATCAGGAGCACGCGAGGCGTGGAACGCACGCAGCTCACAACGGCCGTAATGCGGGAAGGCTAAAGCCCTGTCACGTCCGGCACCTGACCTTGCGCAGCGAGCGATGTGGGCGCCGCGCCGACGTCGCGCTCAGCGCGCCGCCGGCCCTCGCGCGGGCGCACTTTCGATGAAGCGATAAAGCCGCTCGCGGCAGCGCTCCGAGCGGGGCTCGCCTGCGAGGAAACGGCTGGCGCGCTCGCCGGGATCGGCTCGCAAATCATACAGCTCGAAGCGCCCGCGCTCCGCGTCGTACAGACATTTCTCAGCGCCTTCGACGACGCCATAGAGCGCCTGAGCGCCGGAATCGACGCGGAAATTTTCGAGGTACAGCGCCGTCGTCGGCGCGCCGCGCCCCTGCCCGAGCAGCAGCGGCGCTAGATCGCGCCCCATCCAGGCGCTCGCGCCGGCGGCGACGCCCAGTAAGTCGGCGAGCGTCGGCGTAAAATCCACGAGGCTCACGGCGTCGCGCACGCGCCGCGCGGCGACACCGGGGACACGCAAGAGGCTCACCGTGCGCAGCTGCGGCTCGTACAGGTTCGAGCCGTGCCAGCGCTCGCCGTGCTCGCCGAACTCCTCGCCATGATCGCCGGTGACGAGCAGCACGCTGCGCTCCAAGAGCCCGCGCCCGGCCAGGCCGCGGAGCAGACGTCCCAGTTGTCGATCGGCCTCCGCGATGTCGGCGTCGTACAGCGCGCGCTCGTCGCCGCCGAAGTCGGGCGCCGCCGCCGAGCGCTCGTAGACGTAGTGCGGCTCGACCAGGTGCAGCCACAAAAAGAAGGGCTGCGCGGCTCCTTCGTCGAGCAGCGTCAATGCGCGGTTCACCTGCGCCTCGCCGGGGAAGCCGCGCATGGTGCCGCCCGAGTAGCGCAAGCGCGTCGTGGTGTCGTAGCGCGCGAAGCCGCGCTCGAAGCCGGCGTTCTCGACCGCGGTGAAGGCGCGGAAGTCGGTGTGCACCGCCAGCGTATCGTAGCCGTGGCGCGCCAACAGCTCGGGCAACCACGGCGTCTCCGGCGCGATGCGGCGCATCTGCCGGGCGGGCTCCTGCGCGAGCCAGCGCACCTTCGAGGGCATCACGCCCGAGAGCAAGGCGGTGAGCGACAAGCGCGTGGTCGGCGTCGGCGCGTACGTCGTCTCGAAGACGACGCTGCTCGCCGCCAGCGCCTCGAGCTCCGGCGTCGTCTTGCGCGCGTAGCCGAGCAGCGAGGTGTGATCGCCGCGCAGCGTCTCGATGCTGACGATGATGAGGTTCTTGCCGGCGGCCGCGCCGCTGGAGCGGATCGGCTGCGCCTCGGGCATGGCCGCGGGAAGGGCGTCGCCGGCGACGCAATTGTTGTCGACGCCGTCTCCCGGCACTTCACGGGCGCCGGGATGAACCGCGGCGTCGAAAGGCGCGCAGTCTCCGCCGGCGAACCACGCGGAATACCCGTCGCCGTCGAGATCCGTTGCCAGCCGCAGCCCCGCGATGACCGGTCGCGACCAGGCGCCGCGCCCGGCGAGCACGGCGCAGCCCTGCGGCGCGAGCAGCGAGCCTAGCAGCGCGAGCCCTGCGCCCAGCCCAAACCACAGCGCCGGACGCGCCGCCGCGCGGGCCATGACGCGAAGCGCGGCGTGCGGCAGCGCCCAAGCGCCCAGCAACGCCAGCGGCGCCAGCACCAGCGCGCGGTCGAGCTGCTCGAGACCCGCGCTGCGAAACCACACGAACAGCGAGAGGAGCGTGAGCAGCGCGGCGGACAACGTCGACCCGCTCACGAGCCGTGGCCGTCGCGCGCGCTGGAGCTCGCAAGCGGCGGCGAGCGCGCTCATTGCTCGCCAGCTCAGCGCGCCCAGCGACAACAGCAGCGGCGTGGCGAGCAGCGCGAAGAGCTCCTGATTGTGCAACCGTCGCACGAGCAGCAGCAGCGTCAGACGCCCGACGCCCACGGCGACGGGCACGACGACGAGCGCAGCCGTGAGCCAGTCGCGCCGCGCTGGGCGCCGCTGCCCCAGCGACGGCTGCGGCGCTCGCGCGCGCGCGAGCGCCGCGCCGAGCCACGCCGCGAGCGCGGCGAGCGCCGCGCAGAACCCGAGCAGCTCCGCGAAGAGCCCGAAAACCAGCGCGAGCGTGCGCTCCGCGGCTGTCGAGCGCTGCACGACGACGCCGAGCTCGAGCGCCGCAACCAGCCCCGCGCCGAGCAGCAGCCGCGCGCGCGCCGAGGACGCTGCTCGCTGCTCGCTCATGGCAGCACGAGCAGCGTGACCTCACTCTTGCCGGCCTTGGTCAGGAGCGGGAGCTCACGCGACACGGTGTTGACCCACGAGCCCGTGAAGCGTTCGCGACCGGGCCGGCGCAGGATCTCGGTCGTTGAGGAGTAGAGATAGCCCGGCCTCCACACTTGGCGCGGCAACAGCGTGGGCAGCCCGACCTCCCACTTCAGCTCGTCCGCCGGAACGAGCGACCAGCGCGGGGGCGCCTCGACCCGAGAATGGATCACGAAGCGCTGATCGGCGGCGCCGCTGGACTCGAAATAGACGGTGAGCACGTCGGAGGCGCCGCTCTCGTAGCGAACCCCCAGGAGCCGCGTGCCATCGGCGTAAACGGTCTCGGGCGTGCGGTCGACGCCGCTCAGCAGCTGCTCACGCAGCTGCTGAGCGCGCGCCACGTCGCCGGAGCGCAACGCGATGTTGTGCGCGATGCGCAGCTGCTCCAACGTGCGCGGCTCGACGCTGGGCGCGGGGTTGGGCGACTGCAACAAGTGCTCGCGCAGCTCCCAGGTCCAGAACGGGTCGGGCTCGACGCTGCGCAGCGCATGGTTGGCCGACACGAAGTAGCGCTCGAGCAGCGAAGGCTCCCGACGCTGGACGGCGAAGCCTTGCGCCAGGCCCGGCTGCTTGCGATCGAAGATCCAAAATGGCCCGATCGCCGTGACCGTGGCGCGCGCGGCGTTCTCGCGCAGCTGTTGGTCGTCCGCGAAGCGGCCGTCGAAGACGTAGTAGCGCTCGTCACCTCGGAAGCCGGCCGCGCCGCTCACGCGCGTGGGGCGGCGAAGCACCCACGGGACCCACGCCGAGCGCCGCATGTTGCTGTCCAAGCGCACGATGGCGTCCTGCGGCAGAGCGCGCGACAGGTACTCGAACGCGGCGACCTTCTCCTTGTCCGGCTGGATGAAGCTGCCGCGCTCATTGAAGCGGCCGCCGGTCTTTCGCGCGTAGATCAGCGTCGTCCAGGCGTCGCGCGCCATCAGCGCCGGCACCAACAGGGCGAGCGCCGCGGCGGAGCTCGGCGGCAGGCGCCAGAGCCATGAGCTCGCGGCTCCGACGCGCGCGCGGAGCAGCGCCATGAGCTCGGCCGAAGAAGCGGCCAGCGCGGCCAGCGACAACGCGAAGAACGGCGCGAAGTAGTGCGGCCAGAAGACGTGCACGTCCGCGCCCTCGGCGAACACGAGGTACTGAAACAGCGCCATCGCCAGCAGCGCCAACGGCAGCGCCTCGAGCTCGCTACGCTTCAAGAGCGCCCTGAGCGCGATCACGACCGCGCCCACCTTGCCGATGACGACGGCGAGCGGCGTGAAGGTGAGCTGAATCCAATAGCGCCGCGCCTTGAGCGACTCCCAAATGGGCCGCTCAGTAATGCCGATGCGCGCGCGGCCCTGCGCCAGCAGCTCGTCGAGCTGGTGCATGTAGATGAGGGCGAGCACATAGCCGACGCCCAGCGCCGCCAGCAGCGCGCTGCTCCAAGCGAACAGCGTCGCGGGGCCGCGGAACGCCTGCGCGTCGAGCCGCTTGCCGAGCAGGAAGGTGTGCACGAACAGCAGCAGCAGCAGCCCCGCCGCGAACACGAAGGCCGGCCAGTCACTGTTCGCGGCGTACACCAGCGCGGCGCTGGTGACGACCAGCCAACGCCGCTGGCCGCTCTGCCGGAAGCGCACGTAGCCGAGGCTCGCCAGCAGCGTGCCAAAGATGACGGGCACCTCCAGCGCGTTGAAGTTCGCGTAGGAGAGCGCGATCGGTGTGGTCACGAACGCGAGCGCCGCCAGCGCGCCAGCGAGCGGCCGGAACAACGCGCGTCCCAGCCAGTACAGCACCGGCGGCGTCGCCGCGCTCAGCAGCGCCGCCGGCAGCCGCGCCACGAAATCATGGTGACCGAACAGCGCGACGAACGCCGCGGAGGTCCAAAATATTCCGAACGGGTGATGGCAATAGCAGTCTCGCGTCGTGGGCGGCTCGAGCGGCAGATCGATGATCGGCAGCACCGTCTTGAAGCGCAGCATGTTCTCGCCGGCCAGCGCCACGCTGGAAGCCGCCGCGAAATGCCCGGCGCCGAACGGCGACGCGATTTCCCAAAACGCGACGAGCGCGAACGCGACGCTCGCCAGCGCGGCGAGCGCCAGGCTCAGCCGCTCTTCACGCCGCGAGGCCGCCGGCAGGCCGCTGCCGTCATCGAGCCAAAGCGCGCAGCGCGCCAAGAGCGCCAGGCCGCGTCGGCCGAAAGCCTTGAGATGCGATGAGCTCACCGTAGCGACGGCGCACGCTACCAGGTCGTGGCGCGAAGCTGAAGCTCGGGGTGCGCTACGAGCAGGTGCAGCACGACGCTCTGAAAGGCCTCGGTGAGCGGCGTTACCAGCTCCGGGTCGACGGTGGGCACGATCACCGCAGCGCGCGCGGCCTTGGCCGCGGCGCCGCCGTCGCGGCCCACGATGGCGATCACGGGCGTCGAGCGCTCGCTGGCGAGCTCGAGCGCGTGCACCAAGTTTGGGCTCACGTTGCGCTCTCGATGGCCCCCCCCGACGCTGAGCACCAACACCAGATCGCCCGCCGCCAGCCGGCTCGTGCGCAGCCACTCGCTGAAGGTCGAGGCCCAACCGTCGTCATTGGTGCGCGCGGTGAGCTCGGCCACGTTGTCGGTCGGAGCGTAGGCTTCGATGCCGCACAGCTTGCGGAAATCGTTCACCGCGTGGGAGGCGTTCGCGGCGCTGCCGCCGACGCCCAAGATGAAGAGCCGCCCGCTCCGCTCGCGCAACGCCCTCAGCTCGCTGACGAGCGCTTCGACCCGCTCGAGCTCCAGTCGTTCCAGCGCGAGCTTCGCCGAGGCGACGAACTTTGCCGCGAAGGTCATGGCCCAGCAGCGTAGTACAGCGCCGAAGCTCCGCGACCAGCGCGCCCAAACACGGCTTTTTGTGGCAACCTCGCCGGCCCCGATGCTGCCGAGGCAGATCTTTTGGCTGGCGGTCCCGCTGCTCGGGCTGGCCGAGCTTGCGTTGCATTCGTGGTTCGCCGCGCGGGCGCCGGATTTCGAGGACTGGGCTCAGGTCGCGCCGGCCGTGGAGCGCGTCCATCAGGCGGGCGATCTGCTGGTCGTCGCGCCGGAATGGGCGGACCCCATCGCGCGGCTGAGCTTCGGGGAAGAGCTCATGCCGCTCGCGGACGTCGCGCGCGCGGACAGCGGCGGCTACGCCCACGCGCTGGAGGTCAGCTTGCTCGGCCAACACGCGAAGGAGCTCGCGGGCTGGCGCGAGCTCACGCGCGAAGAGAGCGGCGCGTTCGAGCTGAGGCGCCTGGAAAACCCCAACTATCGCGCGGCGCTCTTCAATTTCGTGGATCATGTCGAGCCCGAGCGGCTGTTCGTGGCCGAATGGAACGGTGACGCAGAGCGCGCCTGCCCCTACACGGACAGCGCCCACGTCACCGCCGGGGGGCTCCCTGGTCACGTCACCTACCCGCGCGAGCGCTTCCGCTGCTTGGGCGGAGAGCGATACTTCGTGGGCGTAACGGTGATCGACGACCAGAACTATCGACCGCGCCGCTGCATCTTCGCGCATCCGTTGGCGGGCGCCTTGCTGCACCTCCGCTTCCGCGACGTGCCCGTCGGCAAGACGCTGCACGGCTACGCGGGTCAGAGCTACCTCATCGCGCGCGACGGCATCGGCCCCCCCGTGGAGTTCGCGGTGTACATCGACGGCAAGGAGGTCGGGCGACGGCCCTTCTTCGACGAGCGCGGCTTCGACCGCTTCGAGTTCCCGCTCGACGGCATCACCAGCACGCGCGCCGAGGTGACCTTCGAGATTCAGAGCAAAGTCGCGGAGAACCGCGAATTTTGCTTCTACGCGGAGATGCGGTGAGCGACGGCGGAGAGCAGCAGCCGCGCTGGAGCGTGGGCTTCGCGCTCGGCGCCGCGTACGTCGGCGCGTTGCTGCTGAGCGCGCGCTCGCTCGGCTATGCCCGCGACGAGGGCTTCTATTTTCAGGCGGCGAGCGTGTACCGCGGCTGGTTCGAGCTGCTGCTGCAGGACCCCGCGGCGGCCCTCACGCGCGCCGCCGTCGAGCGCTACTGGAGCATCAACCACGAGCACCCGTCGCTCATGAAGGTGCTCTTCATGGCCTCTCACTGGCTGTTCCACGACAAGCTCGGCTGGCTCGCGGAGCCGGGCAGCGCCTATCGCCTGCCCGGCATGCTGATGGGCGGGCTGGGCGTCGCCACGATCTACGCCTGGGGTACGCGCGCCGTGAGCCCGCTCGCTGGCGTCGTGTCCGCCGCGCTGTTCGCGCTGATGCCGCGCGTCTTCTATCACGCGCACCTCGCGTGCTTCGACGTGCCGGTCGCGACGCTGTGGCTGCTCACGGCGTTCGTCTATTTCCGCTCGCTCGAGCGCCCGAACAAAGGCTGGGTGTTGCTGAGCGGTGTCGCGTACGGGCTGCTGCTCGAGACCAAGCACAACGCTTGGCTGCTCCCGTTCGCGCTCGGCGGTCACCTCGTAGTTCTGGAGCTCAGTGATCGCGCCGCCGGTCGCCGCGGCCGCCTCGTCGTGCCGCCTGCGTTGTTCGCGATGGCCACGCTCGGGCCGTTGCTGTTCGTCGCGCTCTGGCCCTGGCTGTGGTTCGATCCCTGGCAGCGCTTCCTCGAGTACGCGCGCTTTCACCTGGGGCACGAGTACTACAACATGGAGTTTTTCGGCCGCACCTATTGGAAGCCGCCGATGCCCCGTGAATATGCCTTCTGGATGACGCTCGCGACGGTGCCGTTCATCACGCTGCTGCTCTTCGTGCTCGGCAGCTTCGCCGGCTTGGCCCTGCCGCGCGCGGACGCCGAAGGACGCCTCTTGTCCGAGCGCCGGCACGCGGGGCGCGCGTCCGCGCACTGGCTCTGGCTCATCGCCGTGCTCGTCGCGTACGCGCCGTGGTGGTCGACGGGCACGCCCATCTTTGGCGGCACCAAGCACTGGCTACCCGCGTATCCGTTCCTGTGCTTGCTCGCCGGGCGCGGCTTTCAGCTCGTGACGAGCGGCATCCGCGCGGCGCTGAGCGCGCGGCTGCAGACGGGCCGCGCAGCGCGCGCGCTCGAGCCGCTGTGTGCGGCGGCGGTGCTCGCAGCGCCGCTGGCGATGACGGTGCACTCCCATCCGTTCGGGTTGAGCTTTTACACTCCGCTCGTCGGCGGCGCTTCCGGCGCCGCGACGCTGGGCTTGAACCGCACCTTTTGGGGCTACACGACCGGCTCACTGCTCGCCTTTTTGAACCGACGCGCCGCGCCCGGAGCGCGCATCTACATCCACGACACGGCGCCGCAAAGCTTCGAAATGCTGCGCGCCGACGGGCGCCTACGCCAAGATCTGAGCTGGACGCTCGCGCCGCACGAGTCGAGCATCGCGCTTTATCACCACGAGCCGCACATGGAACGGGTGGAGTACCAAATCTGGGTCGACTACGGCACCGTCGTCCCGGCCGTGATCGCCACGTACGACGGCGTCCCCGTGGTGTGGGCGTACGAGCGCCCCGCGCCCTGACTCATGATAACGTGAGAACGTGACGCTGAGCGAGAGCAGCCTGTTCGAGCCGCAGGCGCGAACGTCCGCCCTCCGTTCCTGGTTGGCGCAGAGCCTGGAGTTCGCGCTGGTCGGAGGCGGCACGTTGCTGCTGCTGCCGCTGATGTGGCTGCTGCGCGCCAAGCTCGGGCTGGACGACGCCGAGCTCGCCGTCGGCTTCGTGATGTTTCACGCCGCCAACCTGATCAACAACCCTCACTTCGCGGTGACTTATCTGCTCTTCTATCGCCGCCTGCGGGAGCGGGCGCTCGGCGCAGAGTTCGCGCCGCTGCAACGCGCGCGCTATTGGCTCGTCGGCTTCGTCGTGCCCCTCGCGCTGGCGGTTTGGGTCGGCGTCGCGCTCGTCGATCACTCTGCGCGCCGGCTCGGGCTGCTGATCCAGGCCATGTTCTTCCTCGTGGGCTGGCACTACGTCAAGCAGGGCTTCGGCGTGCTGAGCGTCCTGTCGCTGCGCCGCGGCGTGCGCTTCACCGCCTTCGAGCGCAAGGCGTTGCTCGCGCACTGCTTCGCAGGCTGGCTCTTCGCGCGCGCCAACCCGCGCGACGTCGGTCACCCGGCGGTCGTCGACGACGTGCTGTACACCACGCTGCCGCACCCGCCCGGGCTCGACCGCGCGACGCAGCTCGCCTTCGCGGCGAGCACGCTGCTGCTGCTCTGGACGCTGTTCGCGAAATGGCGCCGTGAACGCCGCCCGCTGCCGCTCACGCCGCTCACCGGCTTTCTCGTCTCGATCTGGCTCTGGACCGCGTTCTCGCGCATCGACCCGCTGTTCATCTACGTGATCCCCGCGCTGCACTCGCTGCAGTACCTTTATTTCGTGTGGTTACTGCGGCGCAACGCGGAGCGCGAGCGTGTCGGCCCGCTGCGTTCCAGCGCGGTGAGCGCGGCGCTCGCCGGCTTGGCCGTATCGGCGATCGGGCTGGGCTGGCTCTTCTTTCGCGGCCTGCCGGAGCTGTTCGATAGCCATTTCGTGCTGGTCGACAGCCTCGATCCGCTCGGCACCACCCCTTACCTCGCGGCGTTCGGCGCCTTCGTCAACATCCATCACTACTTCATGGACACCGTGCTCTGGCGCCGAGAAAATCCGGAGACGCGCTACCTCGCGCTGCAACCGAGCCGCCACGACCACGCCTGACGAGCTGCACCCTACGTGCGCGCCGCGAGCTGAAATAGCCGCGTTCTACGGCGCTCTGCCGCCGCTACCAGCGGCCGGCTCGCCGCCGCTCGCGCCGTTCGACGCGCCGCCTTCGCCCGCGCCGCCTTCGCCTCCAGTCGCTACGGGAGGAGCACCGCCGCTCGCGCCGCCCTCGCCCGCCGCACCCGCTGCACCAGCCGCACCGCCGCCCGCCACTGCGCCAGCGCCGCCGTCCCCAGCGCTGCCCGCGCCCGCGATGAGCTCACCGCCGGCACCGGCACCAGCGCCCACCGGTCCGGCGCCGCCCGCGCTCTTGCCGCCCGTCGCGGCGCCCACGTCGTAACAAGTCCAGCGCAGCTGCGCCGGCTCACCGCGTCGTCCGCTGCGCCCGCCGCTGCCAGTGACGCCCTCGCAAATGCACGGCGTCGTTCCGCGATCGCAGTGCAGCCCGTTGACCGTGCAGGACTCGCCATTCTCGGGCTCTGCCAACGATAGACAAAGGTCCTGACCGCCGCCGTTATCGACCACTCCGCCGCTGCCGCGGTTGCGCCCACCGCCTTGCCCGAAGCGACCGCCGCTGCCGCCGCCACCAGACATAACTGCCGCAGAGCCCCCGCTCGCGGGCCCCACGTCGTCCTCGGTGTTGCCGCAGCCCGGCGCGAACGCGAAGCCGCAGGCGATGAAGAAGACACAACTTTGCATCGATGGTTTCACGGCGCGCTCCGTTACCGAAAAGGATACACGCAAGCCTCGCAACAGGAACGCTTCGCGGACGCGCCACGCGAAAAAAGCAGCTCGTCGCACAGAGGGTCGCGCCTCGGGGCGCCGCGCATCACCCGCTGAACCGCTGGAATCTTCCAGCAGCGGGCTGCCTCCTGCGCCGCGAAACGCGCGTCAGCCGCCGATGTAGCTCATCTCGATGCGCGGCAGCCGCCGCTTACCGAGCGCGCGCAGCTCCGAGTAACGATCATCGCGCCGAGTCCAGAGCTGCGTGAACGTGTCGCGCAGCGCCTCATCGCTCTTGCCCGCGCGCAGCTCGGCGCGCAAATCATGACCGCTGGTCGCGAACAGGCAGCCATACAGCTTGCCCTCGGAGGACAAGCGCAGCCGCGTGCAGCTGCCGCAGAAGGGCCGCGTGACGCTGGCGATGATGCCGATCTCACCGCTGCCGTCGGCGTAGCGGAAACGGCGCGCGACCTCACCCTCGTAGTTCTCACTGAGCGGCTCGAGCGGGACATCACGCGCCAAGAGCTCCAAGATCTGCTCGGCGGTCACGACCTGATCCAGCCGCCAGCCGTTCGTGAGCCCCACGTCCATGTACTCGATGAAGCGTAGGATGTGACCGCTGCCACGGAAATGCCGCGCCAGCGCGACGACCTCGCCCTCGTTCACGCCGCGCCGCACGACCGTGTTGATCTTGATCGGCCCAAAGCCGGCGCGCTCAGCGGCGGCGATGCCGGCGAGCACCTCGCTCACGTCGTGTTTGCTGTCGGCCATGCGCCGGAACGCGACCGGATCCAGCGCGTCGAGGCTCACCGTGAGCCGCCGCAGGCCCGCACTCCGGAGCGCCTGCGCGTGCCGCGCGAGCAACGAGCCATTGCTCGTCAGCGCCAAATCCACGCCGGGGATCGCCGACAGCATCTCGACCAAGCGCGGCAGGTCCGCGCGCAGCAACGGCTCGCCGCCGGTCAGCCGTAGCTTCGTCACGCCCAGGCTCGCCGCGATGCTCGAGACGCGCGCGAGCTCTTCGAAGGTCAAGAGCTGCGAGCGCGGCAAGAACGGATGGTCCGCGCCGAAGTGCTCGCGCGGCATGCAATAGCCGCAACGAAAATTGCAGCGATCGGTGACGCTGATGCGGAGGTCGCGGAGGGGCCTGCCGCGAGCGTCGCTGATGCCAGATTCCGGCGCGGAGCTCACCCGCCAAGAGCTAGCATGCCTCGCGAGCGTCGGCGCTCCGACACCAGCCGCTGTCCGGTAGTGCTAGCCTCCGCCCCCGTGATGAGGCCGTACGCTTTCGAGGAGATCGACGACGATCTCGGGTTGATGCCGCTCTCGGCGCGGCGCGCCGCCGACGCCGCGGGACTGCGTCCCAGCCTCGCTGCCTGGCGAGGATTGCCACGAGACGACCGCATGCGACTCTGTAGGCTCGGTGAAGCCGCGACGGTCGACGTAGCCGGCGTCGCCGCCGTGTTGTCGCGACTCGAGCCGGCGGTCGACAGGGTCGCGCCAGCGGCCGAGCCGTCCGCCGAGACACCTCCGGAAACATTACTCGCGGCGCTCGGCCCCGAGCAGCCGCTGAGCGCCGCCGTGTGGAGCGCGCTGAGCCCGCTCGAGCGCTACGCGCTGGTCAAAGTGGCGCGTCGCGGCGCGAGCCCACGCCTCTCGCTCGCCTACCGCGAGCTCGTCGGAGTCAGCGCGCAGGCTTCGCACCTGGACGCGAGCGGCGCGGCGCGCATGGTCTCCGTCTCCCCCAAAGCCGAGACCCTACGCCGCGCGGTGGCCAGCAGCCAAGTGACGATGAACGCGGAAGCGTACGCGCGGCTCCGCAACGCCGACGCGCCCAAAGGCGACGTGCTCGGCACCGCGCGCATCGCCGGCATCATGGCCGCCAAGCGCACGGCTGAGCTCGTTCCGCTGTGCCACCCCTTGCCGCTCACGCGCGTCGACGTGAAGCTGGAGCTCACGCCGGCGACCTCGAGCGTGAGCGTGCAAGCCGCGGTAGAGACGGTGGGCAGGACCGGCGTCGAGATGGAAGCGCTGACCGCCGCCTCCGTCGCCGCGCTCACCGTCTACGACATGCTCAAAGCGTTCGATCGCACCATGACCATCGGTCCCACGCGCCTCGAAGAAAAGTCCGGCGGCCGCCACGACTTCCAGCGCCAGAGCGCGAGTGAAGCGCGCTTCGCGCTGAGCGCCGCGCCGCTGAGCGCCGAGACCGCGCTGCGCCTCGTGGCGCGGCCAGAGGCGGGCGGCAGCGTGCTCTTCGTCGGCACCGTGCGCGATCACAACGCGGGCCTCAGCGTCACGTTGCTCGAGTACGAAGCGTACGCCGCGATGGCGGTGAAAGAGATGGAGCGCATCGCCGCCGAGATCGAGCGCGAAATCCCGCAGACGCGGCTCGCCGCGCTGCACCGCACCGGTCGGCTCGCGGTGGGCGACCTCGCCGTGCTGTGCGCCGCCAGCGCGCCGCACCGCGATGAAGCCTTCCGCGCCGCGCGCCTGCTCATCGATCGCGTCAAAGAGCGCGTGCCGGTGTGGAAGCGCGAGCATGGCGCGAGCGGGCCGTACTGGGTAAACTGGGAAGACGCGCGCGTCGGCCCACAGGGCTCGCGAACGGGCTAGCGCCGGATCCTCCCGCACGAACGGCGACCCTAGGCTAGAGCGCCGGTCGCGCCACGAACAGTCTTTTGAATTTGGGCCCCCTCGCTGAAAAGGGCGCGCCACGCGGCGACGCTCGCCGTAGGGCAACGCAGTGACGGGGCTCACGGATCTGCAGCCGCGCCTGGGCGGCGCTGTCGGGTTTCCACTACACTCGACTGCAACATGACGGACGCGCGATACTTCGTCGTTGGCGGCGCTGGCTTCATCGGCAGTCATTTGGTCGAGGCCCTGCTCGAACGCGGCGCTGTCACCATCTTCGACAATCTGTCGGTGGGTCGTCGCGACTTCATCGCCGCAGCGTTGAAGAGCGGCGGCGCGCGGCTGCTCGTGGGCGACGCGCTGGACCTCTCCGCGCTCGAAGCGGCCATGACCGGGCACGACGTTGTGTTTCACCTCGCCGCCAACCCCGAGGCGCGCTGGGGACTCGAGAACACACGGCTCGATCTCGAGCAGGGCACCATCGCCACCTACAACGTGCTGGAGGCCATGCGCCGGACGCGCGTGCCGCGGCTCGTCTTCGCTTCCTCCGGCACCGTCTACGGCGACACTCCGCGCGCCTGCCGCGAAGGCGATCTCGGCGCGCTGCCCATCTCGCTGTACGGCGCCAGCAAATTGGCCGGCGAGGGCCTGGTGAGCGCCTTCGTCGAGTGCTTCGAGCTCCGCGCCACCATCGTTCGCTTCGGCAACGTGGTCGGGCCGCGCGGCACGCACGGCGCGGCGCTCGATTTCTTGAAGAAGCTACGAGCCGATCCGGAAGAGCTGGAGGTGCTCGGCGACGGCCAGCAATCGAAGCCGTACCTGCACGTGAGTGACTGCGTGCGCGCGCTGTTGTTCTTGCTCGACGCCCAGCGCGCCGCGCTCGACATTTTCAACATCGCGCCGCCCGACGCCACCAGCGTGCAGCGCATCGCGGAGCTGTGCATCGCCGCCTCACCGAGCCCGAACGCCAGCATCCGCTTCACCGGCGGCACGCGCGGCTGGCGCGGTGACGTCCCAATCTCACGCCTCGACGCTAGCAAGCTCTTCGCGCTCGGCTTCAGTCTGCGGCACAACAGCGAGCAGGCCGTCGAAGCAGCGATCCGCGCGCTCACGCGCGAAGTGTTCGCTTGACGCTCACAGAGCCGCGCCATGCAAATCGTCATTCTCGCAGGAGGACTCGCGACGCGGCTCGGCGCGCTGACCCAGGCCTGCCCCAAGAGTCTGCTCCCGGTCGCCGGTCGCCCCTTCATCGCCTGGCAACTCGAGCGCGTGCGCGCGGCTGGCCTCCGTGACGTCGTGCTGTGCATCGGCCACCTGGGGGCGCAAATTCGCGCCTTCGTCGGCGACGGCGGCGCCTTCGAGCTCGCGGTCCGCTACTCGGAGGACGGCGAGCGCCCGCTCGGCACGGCGGGCGCGTTGCGCCGCGCGCTCTCGCTCTTGGCGGACACGTTCGTGGTCACCTACGGCGACAGCTATTTGGAGTTCGACTACGCGAGCCCCCTGCGCGACCTCGAGCGACACGAAGCCGCCGAAGCGACCCTGGCGGTCTACGAGAATCACGGCCGCTGGGACGCGAGCAACGTCGCGCTGACGGGCGAGCGCGTGCTTCGTTACGCCAAGAACAGCGACGACCCGCGCCTCGATCACATCGACTACGGAGCCATGGCGCTGCGCAAGAGCGTCATCGCGAGCGTGCCCGCAGCAACGCCGCTCGGCCTCGACGCGCTACAAACGGACTTGGCCGAGCGCGGCACGCTGCGCGCGCTGCGCGTCCGAGAACGCTTCTATGAAATCGGTTCACTCAGTGGGCTCAGCGAGCTCGAGCACCTGCTCTCGCGCCGCTAATCGCCGCTCGCATCAAAAAAGTTGAGTCACCAGCGCGCCCGGACCGCGCGTCGCCTCGCGCCCTGGCCCGCTCGCGACTCGGCTATTCGGCGGCGCCAATCTGAGGCGCAACGGCTGGACCAGCGCTACATGAGGCGATCTGGTCGTCGCAATCGCCGTGTCGTGGATGCCCGCTAACCCTGCGCAGCGGGCGCGACACGCGCGAACTCAGCGGAGCGGTGAGCAAGTTTTGACTCGTACCTCGGGCTGCACCGTTACGCGCTCGATTACTCATCAACTAGCTATCTCTGCTCTTTACGCGCGCTTCACGCTCGTCAGTGACGAGCGCGCGCACTTGCGGCCGTGAACGAACAATGAGAGAAGCCCAATTGGCGCGTTTGGGCTGCGCCTGGAGAAAACCTATGAGAACGTCCAAAGCTTTCGGTTACGCATTGTGTTGTGCGCTTGGTTTCACCGTGCTGTCCGCGTGCGGTGATGACGACGAGGGGTTCACGCTCGCTAGCGGCGGCAAGACCAGCGGGGGACAAGCCGGACAAGGCGCGCGAGGCGGACAAGGCGGGACCGGAGGCAGAGGCAACGGCGGCACCAGCAATCGCGGCGGCAGCAGCAACCGCGGCGGCAGCGGCGGCAGCGCCGAGACAGGCGGCACGGAGGCGACCGGTGGCGCGGAGATGATCGGCGGCGCGAGCTCGGAAGGCGGCGCGCAGAGCGGCGGCGCGAGCTCGGGAGGCGGCTCCAACTCCACGGGCGGTGGCAAAGCGACGGGCGGCAGCAAAGCCACCGGCGGAACCTCCGCGACCGGCGGCAGCAAAGCCACCGGCGGCAGCAAAGCCACCGGCGGAACCTCCGCGACGGGCGGCAGCAAAGCCACCGGCGGCGCCGATACGGGTGGCGCCGATACGGGCGGCGCCGATACGGGCGGCGGCGGCGCCGGAGGCGAAACCGGAGGCAGCATGAACGCCGGTGGCGGCGGCATGGGCGATGGCGGCATGGGCGATGGCGGCATGGGCGATGGCGGCATGGGCGATGGCGGCGCGGGTGCAGCCGGTCCGGGCGAAAGCGGCGCAGGTGGCGGCGCGGGAGAAGGCGGAAGTGGCGCAGACGGCGGCAGCGGCAGCTCGCCCGTCACGGCCACGCAATGTGGCGCAGCGTGTGAGAACGACGCTTCGTGCTTCGACTCGAACGCGATCTTTCAACTGCATTGCTCGGCGGGCTCGCGCTGTGTCGAGTGCGAAAGCACGGAAGAGTGCGTCATCCTCAAGAGCTGGCTCACGCCCTGTGACTCTGACGCACGCTGTGGAGCCGATGGCGTGTGCATTCAGGGACCGAGCGGCGGCTTGTGCGCGACGCTCGCCGAGGGCGGAACCAACTGCGGCGGGTTGACGCCGGACGTCGTGGAGCGCGTGCCGCTCTCCGGCTCCGGCACGGTCGAAGTCTGCGGCAACAGCGCGGTATATTGCGCGGACGCACGCTGCGTCGATGGCTGTCGCACGAACGACGACTGCGACGCGCCGGGCGACAACGGCTCCGTGTGCGATGTCGCGTCCAGCCGCTGTAAGTGCCAGAGCGACAGTGAGTGCCAAGGGCCCGGCGTCTCGAAGTGCAACCTGAGCACCGGCGCATGTGAGTGCGCTAGCGACGCTGATTGCACCGGCGTGACGGGCGCCAACGTGTGCATGGCCGGTCGCTGCGGCTGTAGCAGCGCCTCGGTGTGCACGAACGACTTCGCTGCCGCGCCGCCCGTCTGCGAATGAATGCGTCCCGGCGCAGGGCCGGCCTCGCCGGCCCTGCGCTGCCGTCGAGCGCTCGAGCCATTGACGACGGCTCGGGGGTCGTATGGGAGGCGGACCTCACCATGGGCCGCCGAACCTCCTCTTTGGCCGCTGCCGCACGCACGGGGTTTCGCGCGTGTTTTCCTTACTTCCAGATGGCGAGCGACATCTTGCCCGGGCTCAAGGCGTAGCTGAGCAACGCCACGCGACGACTCACCACGCGCGCGCCGGTCGCGGCCACGCCGGCGGCGGCGCGGCAACTACGCTGCTCACGGCGAGACGCCGAAACCCCAGCTCTTGACCAGTTGCTCGAAGTGCCGCTCATTGATCGGCCGCGCGACGTAACCGTCCGGAGCGTCCGGCGCTGGGTCAACCGTCTGCACCGCGTCCCGCGGCGAAGCGACGACCAGCAGCTTCATGGTCGTCGCGTCGGGCAAAGCCAACAAACTCTCGAGCCGACGAATCTCCCGGACAGCGATGCGCGTCGAGAGCCCCGCCACGCGCAGATCGAAACAAACCAAGTCGGGCGGCGCACCCCACGACAGCGCGGTCTCAACGGCAGCGACGGCGCCGCTCGAGTCTGCCACCACGTCGACGGAGCCCATGCGCGAGAGGATGCGACATAGGATCTGCAGGCTGATCGGATCGTCGCCAGCGATGATGGTGTGCATGGCGGGGCTACGAGTCGGGCGGCTCACGTGAGCATGGCCGTTGAACGAGGTGAGCCGGCGTCGTGAATCATCAAGACCTCGATCGCCGTACGGCCGACGCGCCGTGACGCTTAACGTTCGCGGCGGGCGCTCGAGCCGCCCTTTGCCGCGCAAAGGGCGAACATTCAGCGAGGCGCTAGGTTCCGGCGCGTTTCGCCACCCGGCGTCTCAGCCGGAGACGCACCGGCCCCTTCTCTGCCTTGAGCGGCGGACGTTGTCCCTCAGTGGGATCACTGATGACCGGCGCTGCACACCCCAAAACGGCGGCAGATGTGGAGCTCAGCTCGCGCTCTCGCGTGCAGAGCGGCGCCGCTCCGCGCTTGGGGACCGCGGGTTGGTGGGCCATCCTCGGTCTCGGCCTGAGCTTGCTCGAAGCGATCGTGCGGCTCGCCCGGCGCGCCGCGGACACTCTCGAGCAGGGACTCAGCGCGGGTCAGTGGCTCGCCTTCGCTGCTCTGACGCTGTGCTTCGTCTACTTCGAGGGCTACCGCGCGTTCCAATGTCGCTTCGTGCCGCGCGCGGTGCGGCGCGCCTACGAGCTCCCGCGCGCGTCGCGCGCCTCGCGCTGCCTTGCGCCGTTTTACGTAGCCGGGCTGGTCGGCGTCGACGGCTGGCGCGCGCTCGCGCGCGCGTGGCTCGGGGTCGCGCTGATCGTGCTGGCCGTGGTCGTCGTGCAACAGCTACCGGCACCGTGGCGCGGCATCGTCGATGGCGCCGTCGCCACGGCGCTCGGCTGGGGACTGACGACGCTCGTCCTCCAGCTCACCGCCAAGCTCAACGCCGACCGCTCGGCTGCGCCGATCACGCGGGCACTCAGAGTCCCAGGTCGACGCTCGGTAACGCATCCCCGAGCTCCGCTGCGGTGAAGCCACGCGATCTCGTGTCGCCAAGCCCGAGCTGGCCGGAATTGTTGTATCCCCAGCACTTGACCGACCGATCCCGCAAAACGGCGCAGTTGTGGGCCGAGCCGACGCTCAACGCCATGACAGGTTGTCCCAGAGCGACGGGTTCAGGAGTGGTCGTAGAGTCAGCCGATGACGCATGACCCACCTGTCCCAAGTAATTGTTGCCCCAGCACTTGACGGAGTTATCGTCGAGCAGCGCGCACAGGTGCACCCAGCCAGCGCCCATGCTCCGCACCGTCCGGCGCGAGCCGAGCGGCAGGGTCGGCAGCGCGTCGCCAAGCTCCGTTGCATCGTCGCCGATGGAAGTCTCGGGAAACCCGAGGTGCTCGAGCCACCCCCAGCACGCGAGCGTCTCGTCGTTGCGAACGGCGCACGTGAACGGGCGATAGCCGAGAGAGATGCTCGCGCTCACCGTCAAGAGCCGCGCGCCATCAGCGGCGCCGAGCTCGACGGCGGGCAAATTGTCGCCCATTTCGGCATATTCATCCCCTCGAGCCAGCGTATCACCAAGCCCCAGCTGTCCGTAGACGTTGTCGCCCCAACATTTGATCGCACCGTCCACCAAGAGCGCGCAAGCATGCGTTGTGCCCACGGCGACTGCCTGGACCTGCGCCTCGGCGCCCAGCGCGACGGCCGTTTGCGCGTAGACCGTCTCGTCTTTCGTATCGCCGCGTGCGGCTTTGTCGCCCAGCCCGAGCTGGCCTTCCGCGTTGTTGCCCCAGCACTTCACCGTGCTGTCGTCCAACAACGCGCAAATCGTGCCCCCATCGCCGATCACCACGTCGCGCGCCACGCGGCCCGGCCCCAACGGAATGCGCGGCAGCGCGTCGCCGAGCTCCTCTTTCTGATCACCGCGGTTCTCGGTGTCTCCCTGTCCGAGCTGACCGCTCCAGTTGCCGCCCCAGCAAGTGAGGCTATCGTCGTCGAGCAACGCGCAGGTATTGCCACCGCCCGCGAAGATGGCCTTCGCCGTGTGATTTGGCCCTAAATCCACGGCCGGCAACGCGCCTCCCATCTCACCACCAGCATCGCCGCGCGCATCGGTGTCGCCCAGGCCGAGCTGACCGACACT
The DNA here is from genome assembly GCA_966250485.1 of uncultured Sorangium sp. Lineage (GTDB taxonomy): Bacteria > Myxococcota_A > Polyangia > Polyangiales > Polyangiaceae > PMG-095. Next base: position 29,221 of record CBINHN010000053.1, read on the forward strand.
GTTGTTGCCCCAGCACTTGACCTCACCGCCTTCCGTCAAGACGCAGCTGTGGGTATCGCCAGTGACGACATTTTTGACCTCCCATTTGCAGTCTTCAGAGCAGCCGTCGCCAGACTCTGCATTCCCATCATCGCACTGCTCGGGAGGCTCCACCTTGTGATCGGAGCAGCTCGGCGCCAGACACTCCGCACCCTCGCTGTTCTCGGCGCAAACTCCGTCGCAGACAGTCTCTTCAGCCGTCACCAGATCGGGACCGCACTCGACCAACGTGTCCCCATCGCAAAACGTTGCTCCTGGAGCGCGCTCACCGCAACCCGGTACGATCTTCTCGCAGCTACCGGTCTCGCGATCGCAGTTCTCATCGGCGCCACAGGTCTCGTAAGGAATCCACTGCCCCTGCTCGCAAATCAACGACTCTTTTTGCGAGGCGCCCGTGCACGCGACCACGCCTTGTTCATCGCAGGCGCCGCTCAGCAGGCCGCTCGCACCGGCCTCCCCTGCGCCGGCCTCCCCCGCGCCAACGGCTCCGGCTGCTCCACCGGCGTTCTCCGCGCCGCCGGCCCCGCCCAGCGCGCCACCCGCGCCGGCGTCGCCGAGGTCGCCAGCCGAGCCGCCGACGTCGCCACTCTCACCGCCTTCGCCGGCGCTGCCGCCTTGTGACGGACAGGTTCGCGTCGCCCGGCAGCTACTGAACGGCTCAGAACAAGCCTGCAGGCACCATAGCGCCAAACCAAGGACAGACAGTGCCTTCAACATGCGTGGGCTCCGCCTCGCAGATAACCGTGTTGAAGCCGTTTGGGTAGCTTGAATCGACACCTCATGATGGACCAGCAATCGGGTCGAAATCCTGAGCAGTTGCTCACTTTCGCGCGGCGTGGCCCGCCGCACAGAACGCGCGCTCACCCGCTGAGCTATGCGACGGGTGCAGCGCGTCCAGCGTCACTGTTCCTGGAACGCTTCCATCGCGACGCCGTCGATACCGTCGTTCTCGCCAGGATTGCCGCCAAGACCCCCTTTGCCGGGCATGCCGAGCATCACCGCCGTCGCTTCATCGCGCGCCGGGGCGGCACCGCGATAAACGATACCGACGGAAATGCCTCCCGCACCGCCGCCGCCCGCGCCTCCCGCGCTGCCGAGGCCACCCGTGCCCCCGTCACAGCCGGCTCCGTAGCCCGCCCCACTCGCTCCGGCTTGCTCCTGAGCGGGCTGTCCGGCTGCTCCGTCCCCTCCAGCACCCGCGTCACTGGTTTGCAGCTCACACGCGGAGAGCGTGACGTTCGAGTCCAGCGACACCAGAGCGATGCTCGCGCCGCCGCCCTTCCCGCCGCCGCCGCCCTTTCCTCCGCAGCTCCCGCAGCCGCCGCCGCCGCCACCGCCGTCCTCGTGACCAGCGCCTCCACCGCCGCCCTGACCCGGTTTCCCAGGCTCGCCATCGGCGCCGGGCGCGGGCTGCCACCCCGAAGAGGTAGTAACCCCGACGCGCCGCGCGCCTCTGCCGTCTGCGCCGCTCTTCGCGTCGCCGCCGTCGCTGCCCTGGCCTCCGTCGGCGCACTCCAACTCCGTTGAACCACCACTCCCAGACGACGGCACCTCGGGCATGCCGCTCGATCCCGAGCTGTCTAGCGACCCGCCGTCACCGCCCTGCGTCCTGCTGCCATCTGGACATATGAGAAGGCAGCCCTGTCCACCGGTGCCCCCCTCACCATCGCTGCCCTTCAGGCTCGCCGCCGAAGAAAATTGAAATCCTGCGTTTACGCCATCTGCTCCATCAGCGCCTTTTCCCGCCTCGAGCGTCACCCGGCGCAGCGTCACAGCGGGGGAATTCGCGACGACCGCCGCCACACTCGACGGCTCATCAGCGTTGCCGTCGAGCGCGGTAAACTTCACATCTTCGATCACGAGCGGCTTCTCGACGTACTTGATCTCCAAAGCCGGGCCGACCGTCGAGGGCGCGATCTCCGTCTTCGCGCTCGCGTCATACTCCCACGCTCGCTCGGATCCCGGACAACGAAAGCCGCCATAGATACGCTGCTCACGCAAGAGCGTCAGAGGCTCCGCGAACTTATCGGCGCACGCGATAATAAGCTTCGCCGCTCCCGTCGGCCGCACGCCGGCACCGCGCTCCGCAGCCGACGCGGCCAACGCCAGCGCGCGCTTGAACGTCTTCACCGGCGCCGAGCGCGTACCAAAGTTCTCGTCATTGCCCCGCGGCGTCACGAAGATCGCGTGCTCGTCACTGACCAAGCAGCTCGCTTCACTCGGGCTCGCCAGCCAATCACAGCCGGAGCCATCGTCTCCGCCGGCGCCACCCTCTTGCCCAACGCCGCCAACGCCGCCATCTCCGCCGACGCCACCCTCTCCCGTTCCGCGCTCGCCGGCAGCGCCGCCGAGCGCACCAGCGCCGCTTGTGCCGCCGTCGCCCGAGCTCGCTACTCCGCCGGCTCCTGCGCCGCCGGCCCCGGCTGCGTTCCCCGTGTTCGCGCCTACTCCGCCGCTGCCCGTTCCAGAACACGAATCGTCTTCAGCGCACCCAGTGCCGTCCGGCGTGCACGCGTAAAACACGGCGCCGAGCACCAACAGCTTCATTGCGAAGACGAGCGCAAGGTTGCCCCGAGCGCGGTGCGGTATTGCACGACCCGCCGTGCTCGCTATCGCTGCGCGCGGCGGGGCCCCAACCAAGCGCGAGCTCCGCTCGCGCGGGGGGCCATTCACTGTGCGCGATCCTTCACGCACGGATACTGCGCTCGCCATGATCACGGCACCTCGAGCTCTTCCATCGCCACGCCGTCGACGCCATCATTCTCACCCGCATGCCCACCGATACCGCCTTTGCCGGCCACGCCAACCGTCACATGCGTTGTATCGTCGCGCTCGGGCGGAGCGCCTTGGTAGACGATCCCTACGGAGATACCTCCCGCGGCGCCGCCGCCTCCGCCACCAGCGCTACCCAAGCCGCCAATGCCGCCGTAGCAACCGGCGTTGCTCGTCGCGCCAAACCCTTCGCCTGAACCACCTGCCGACGCTTGACCCGGCTGTCCCGCCGCTCCGTCACCACCAGCTCCCGCATCACTCGTCTCGAGGTCACACGCGGAGAGCGTCACGTTTGCGTTCACCGACAACAGCGCAATGCTCGCTCCGCCGCCCTTTCCTCCTCCACCGCCCTTTCCTCCGCAGCTTCCGCAGCCGCCGCCGCCACCTCCGCCATCCGCCTTCCCTGCGCCGCCGCCGCCACCCTGTCCAGGAAGACCTGGGCTGGCTTCTGCCCCCGGTGCAGGTTGCCAGCCGGACGGCGTCATCGAACCAAGCGTTGTGGCCGCCTCACCGTCCTGCCCGGACATCATTGCTGATGCTCCACGTTGTCCAGTGCCGCCCGCGTCACACTCTAGAGTGGCGTCACCACCAATCCCGCCGGGTTCGGTGTAGAGCGGACGACCAATAGCGCCGCTTTGGGCGGGTGCCGCGCCACCAGCACCTCCATTAGTCGTACTCCCGTCTGGGCACGTGCAAGTACGGACGCCGCCTCCGTCGTCCACCGTTCCATCGTTCCCCTTCAACTCCGCGGCGGGCGGAAAGGCAAAACCCTCATTAACCCCATCTTCCCCATCAGCGCCTTTGCCCGCCTTCAGCGTCACTCGGCTCAATGTCACGGCCGGTGAGTCCGTCACTACCGCCGCTATGCTCGACGGCTCGTCGCTGTTGCCGTCCAGCGCCGTGAACTTCACGTCTTCAATCGTCACCGCTTCGGCGACGTTCAGAATCTCCAGCGCCGGGCCTACCGTCGACGGCGCGATCTCCGTGCTCAACGTCGAGTCGTACTCCCACGCCTTCTCGCTGCCTGGGCAAGCAAAGCCGCCGAATATGCGTACCCCGTTCGTCACCGTCAGCGGCTCAGCAAACGTCCCCGCGCACGCTATCACCACCTTCGCGACTCCTGCTCCGGCTCCGCCTGCTGCAGCTTGCGCCGCTGAGCTCGCAGCCAATGCCAGCGCTCGCTTCAACGTCCTCACTGGCGCCGTTCGCGTCCCGAAATTCTGGTCGTTGCCACGCGGTGTCACGAACACCGCGTAACGATCGCTCACCAAACACTCTTCTTCGCTCGGGCTCGCCGTGATGTCGCATTCCTCATTCGCGCTACCCGCCGCGCCGTCTCCGCCGGCTCCCGCCTGCTCGCCCTCTCCGCCACTGCCAGCCGTTCCACCGCTGACTGCTGCTCCGCCCTCCGCGCTCGTGCTCCCGCCGCTGGCCGCGCCCGCGCCGCTGCCGCCACTGCCCACGTCGCTGCCGCCCCTGCCTGCGTTGCCGCCGGTGAGTGGGCACGTCCCGGTGTATTCGCAGCCTTCGATCGCTTCGACCGTGCAGCGGGCGCTCAGGCTCGCGCCAAATAGCAAAACGCCAGTCCCCAAGAGTGCCTTACTTTTTCGCATGATTCTTCCCTAGAAGCTGCCGCTCACGGACATGCCTAGCGCTCGGCCGTCGAAGGCCAGCATCGGTCGCACCCGCTGTGCATCGCGAGTCTTTTGATCGCTGATGATCGCGTAGACCAAATAGCCCGCGGTGGCGACGCCCCCAACCACCGCAATGCCAACTCCGACTTTAGCCAAGGTCGCGTCCGCGCGCTGGCGGTCGTACGCATCCAAAGCCGCTGCACAGTCGGCCATCGAGGCAGCACCGCTTCGACAACCGCTCGCTCCAATGCGCTCACGGATTGTCTGCGCATCATTCCTCGCGCTGCGCGCGGCAGAGCCGAACGCTAGCGCCAGCCCCACCCCCACCGCAGTAACGCCCGCGCCGACGTACACCGGTATCAGGCTGCGCTCGTTGCGCGCTGGCTCCGGGCTGTTGTGCCCTCCGCTGATTGGAGCGGGCGGCGCTGCGCCATCACTCTCGCTCGGCGCGTTGGGATTGACCTGCAGCTCGACTTTGTAAACTTCGCCCGCCTCTAAATCGAGCACTCGCGCGGTAGAGTTGCCGGCGCCGAGCCTAGCCTCGAAATTGTGAACGCCAGGATCGAGGTAGACGGAGTTGCCCAAGCTGGTGTCCACGGCTGCGCCGTCGACGTAAGGCACTGCCTCCGGCGGTAGCAGCGCGAGCTCGGCGACAGCGACGAGCTTCTTCACTTCCGTGAAGGCTTCTTGGAAGCGCGCGACGGTCTCCGGCTTCTCCATCGGCGGCACGTTGGCGAGCGCGAACGCGAGGTAGCGCGCGGCCAAGGAGTAGTTGCGGAGCTGGTACTCGATTTGGCCGAGCGAAGCGGCGACGTCGTACGTGCGCGACTTCAACCACAGGTCCAAGAGCAGACGGCGCGCTTCGACCCAGTGCTTCTCGTTCATCAGCTCGAAGGCTTTGCGATACTGCAAATGCGCCGGCGCTTGTGCGTCCTCGGGCTGCTGCGCGGCCGCGGGGACCGATTGCAAGAGGTTGCTGCACAAGGTCAAAGAACAAAGGATTCGAATCGTCGGGCGCATGGTGGAACAGAAAGTAAAGCCTGGGTCGAGAGGGCAGGTCCTGCCCGGACCTGGCGCGCATCATAGGGCGTTCAGTCCGCGGGAGGGCGCAGCGGTGTATCGAACACGCTGCTGCGCGCCGGTTTCGCGGATTCCTCGCTGGGCGGCGCGCTGGTGGCGGGCTGAAGCGCGCGCAGCCGCAGCGTGATGTTCGAGCGTGCGGGGCGAGCAGCGCTGGGCTCCGGAGCAGCGCTCGCGGCCGTCGCGACCGCTTCTCGGCTCACCGCCGCTTCTCCGCTCACCGCCGCTTCTCCGCTCACCGCCGCTTCTCCGCTCACCGCGGCGCGTGGCGTCACGCGCCGAGGTGGCGCGGCTTCCGCTTCGCGCGGCTTGGGCACGGCGCCATGGATGACGAGCCCGGAGACCGGGGGCAACTCAGGTCCTGGCAGGAGCGCGGTGCCAATCTCTGCGGCATCAGCGCCCTGGCCCTCCGCGGCCGAACCGGCTCGCACGAGCGGCGGCTCGTGCCGCGCGGGACGTACGGCTGCAGGCGCAGCGTCGTCCGCTGGCGCCGGCCCGAGGTGAGCATCGAGCACGCGGAAACCAATGCCGAAGGCGATCAAGCACAGCGACACCACTGCGCCCCCGATCAGGCTCTCGCGCAGCCAATTGCGACGCTTGCGGGCAGGGCGCGTCCGCAGCGTCTGGAGCTGCTCCGTGGACGGGAAGTTGTCCATCACGGCCGTGCCCGAGGCGAGCTCTTGGAGCTCGTCGGGGGCCACGATCACGGTGGGTTCGTTCTGGAACCACTCGGCAGGAGTGAGCCCAGGATCACCCAAGCCCGGCAACGTGCGGCCCGATTCGCGCGGAGCGTCGACCTTGGGGGATTCAGGCGGAGGAGCGTCTTTCGTCGTCATCCAGAGCGCCGGTTCTCTCGAAATGCGCCGCGGCGCGAAAGCCAACGGCGAGTACGTCTAGCTCGGTCGATGCGTGGCCCGGTTGCGCGGAGCATGCCTAGCCGAAGCCTGGGCTCCGGCGGGGCGATCACCCCGTGCGGACCGATCCATGACGCGCCCGCGCCGGCAAAGCAACAGAACTCCGCGATCCCCGGCCCTTAACCTGGCTGGGCCCTCCGGCCTGGACGTGCGGGTGCGACTTCAGTAAGTTGAACGCGCCGTAACGTTCTCGGCGCGGCCAGCCGCGCTGCGAGTCCGCCACACGCGCGGCCATAGTCGCTGAGCAAACGCCATGATCGGCTCGGTCCACGAGTACCCGCTCTTGATTCGAGAGCACCACATCGACAGCTTCGGCCACGTCAACAACGCCGTCTATCTGCAGCTCTTCGAAGAGGCGCGCTGGGATCTGATCACGCAGAACGGCTTCGGGCGCCAGACCATCCTCGAGCGCCAGCAGGGTCCCGTCGTCTTGGAGGCCAACGTGCGCTTCAAGCGGGAGGTCCGCAATCGTCAAGCGATCCGCATCCTGAGCTGGCTCGAGGGGTACGAGCGCAAAGTTGGCACCATGATTCAACACGTGGTGGACGACACGGGCACGCCGTGCTGCGAAGCGCGTTTTTTGTTCGGCCTCATGGATTTCACCACGCGGCGGCTGGTCGATCCCACGGCTGATTGGTGGCGCGCCATCGGCGTCGAGCCGTCGCAGCTCACCGCGGAAACGCCGGCTCCGTAAGGACGGCGTCGCGGCCCGATGACGAGCACACCATGCGCGTGACTCCGCGGCCCAGCACACCGCGCCGAGCAAAGGGCCGGATGGGCGCGCTCGCCGCGATGGCGCTCGCGGCCTGCGGCGCGCGAACGGAGCTGTTGCCTGGCGAAGTCGTGCCGGTGTGCCCCGGGCTCACCACGAAGCCGGTGCGCTCCGGCCCCGTCGAGCAGATGGACTTGCTGTTCGTGATCGACAATTCGCGCTCGATGGCGGACAAGCAAGCGCTGCTCGCCGACGCGGTCCCGGCGCTGGTGAGCCGACTGGTGAACCCGCTGTGCGTCAGCCGCGACGGCCAGGCCGAGCAGTCCGCCGCGAGCCCGAGCGCCGCTTGCCCGCCGGATTTTCACCGCGAGTTCGAGCCCGTCGTCGATATGCACATCGGCGTCATCACCTCGAGCCTGGCCTCGGCCGGTGGTGAAGTGTGCACCGGGCGCGTCGATCCTTCCGCCGACGATCGCGCTCACCTGGTCGGGAGCCTGCCGCGCGGCGCTCGCGTCCCGACCTACGAGAGCAAAGGGTTTCTCGACTGGGATCCGCTGGCGCAACACGTGCCCGCTGGGGAATCGGACATCAGCGCGCTGGAGAGTCACTTTCGCAGCCTGGTCGAGCTCGCTGGAGAGTCTGGCTGCGGCGATGAAGCGACGCTCGAGGCTTGGTACCGCTTTCTCATCGATCCCAAGCCGCCGCTGCGCTTCAACGTCATCAACCAGATGTCGGCGCCGAGCGGGGTTGATCAAGTGCTGTTGACGCAGCGCGCGCAGTTCTTGCGGCCCGATTCGTCGATCGCGATCGTCATGCTGAGCGACGAGAACGATTGTTCGATCAAAGCCAAGGGGCTGGGCTGGAAAGTGGGCCAGCTCAGCAGTCCCAGCGTGTTCGCGAACGCGACTCCGGCGTGCGCGAGCGATCCGAACAGCCCCTGCTGCCGCGCCTGTGACACGCGAGAGACGACACCGCCGAGCGGCTGCGCGCCGCTCTCGAACGAAGCGCCTTGCCAAGTGAGCCGGCGCGCCGACGACGACCCGCCGAACCTGCGCTGTTTCCAGCAAAAGGCGCGCTTCGGTATGGATTTGTTGTATCCCACGGCGCGCTACGCCGTCGGCTTGCGCAGCCCTACGTTATGTCCCGAGTCGATCTACGATGACGCTGATTGCTCGTGCGCTGCTGCGCGCGAGCGCGCCGCGCGCCTCGGACAGCCGGAGCCGCCCTGCAGTGAGCGCGAGACGGGGCCCGCACAGAACAACCCGCTGTTCCTCAACTTGAGTGGTGAGGCCGCGGCTAGCCGCGACCCGTCCCAGGTGATCTTGGCTGCCATCGTGGGCGTCCCCTGGCAAGACATCGCCACGCCGGAGACGCTGCGCGACCCGGCTCATCTCGAGTATCTCGACGTCGAGCGCTTCAACGAGACGATCCCTGGCCTCGGCATCAATCGCTGGCAGCTGATCTTGGGCGACCCGCTCTTGAACGTTCCGCCCGCGGATCCCTTCATGCGAGAGTCGGTCGCGCCGCGCTCCGGCGAAAATCCGCTGACGCGCGACCCCATCGTCGCCGCGACCTCGCTCGATCCGAAGGCCAGCCCGATCAACGGGCATGAGCGGACGGTCGACAATCAAGATCTGCAATACGCCTGCACGTTCGAGCTCGCGACGCCGCGAGACTGTTCGCGCGCGAGCGCGCGCGTCCCCTGCGAATGCAGTGAAGCGCGCTCGCCGAGTGATCCCGTGTGTCAGCCGCCGAGCGGCGGCTTGGCGACGACCACGCAGTTCTTTGCCAAGGCGTACCCGGGGCTTCGCGAGCTCGACGTGCTGCGCCAGCACGGGCCGCAGAGCGTGCTGGCCTCGATCTGCCCCAAGCCGCTGACAGGACGCGGCGCCAATCAAGAGCTCGAGTTCGGCTATCGCCCAGCGATATCTGGCTTGGTGAAGCGCTTTCACTGCGCGTCGCTAGATGCCAAATTCAATGACGATGTCGGCTCGGCGGAGTACGGCGCCGTCAACTGCCGGCTGCTCGCGGTGCAGCAGAGCCCGGGCAGTTGCGCTTGCTCCGCTGAGAGCCGGCGCGCCGTGAGCGAAGACGATCGCATCGCGCTCGGGCAGCGCCTGCAAGCGATGGGACTGTGCGGCGGCCGTACGCAGCGCAGCTGCGCCGACTTCTGCGCCTGCGAGGTGCCGCAGAGCAGCGGCTCGGCGCTGCGCGCGTGCCAAAATGACCTCAGCGAAGAGCCCCGCGATCCGACGAGCGGCGCGCCGCTCGATGGCTGGTGTTACATCGATCCGGACGCGGGCTTCGGCGCGCTGGGCCTCGTCGCCGAGTGTCCCGAGGGAGACGCCCGCAACGTGCGCTGGACCGGCGCCGGCGCACCGCGCGCCGGAGAACGCATGTTCGCGGTGTGCGGCGATCACTGCGCTATCGCGCGGGAATAGCTCACAAAGACTTCCAGGTCGGCACTCCGTCGCGCGCGCAGACCGCGGCGGCTTTGCCCAGCAGCGCCTTGCGGTCGACCAAGCCGAAGTAGCGGCCATCGCGGCTGTTACCGCGGTTGTCGCCGAGCATCAGATAGCGATCTTCGGGCACGCGCTGCGCTCCCCAATCAGGGCCGCCGCCGAAGGTGGTGCCAAGCAAATGCGGGTGGCGCTCCAGCTCTTCGACCACGCCTTCCTCACCCGCATGAACGGGGACGGCTTGCCCGTTGATGACGAGACGGCCGGCGCGAACGGCGACGCTGTCCCCTGGCAGCGCCACGACCCGCTTCAACAACACCTCGCCGGTCTCGGGTGAGGTGAAAACGACTACCTCACCGCGCTCTGGCTCCGCGCCGCGCACGATGTAGCGCTCTGACGCAGGGATGCGTAGACCGAACGCCAGCTTGTTCACGCAAATCTGGTCGCCCACTTGCACGGTGGGCTCCATGGAGCCGCTCGGAACGCGGTAATGATCGGCGAAGGACGCGCGCGCGAAGAGGATCACCGCGCCGAGCGCCAAGAGCTGCAACGAGTCCCTGAGCCAACCTCGCCAAGACGCCATCGCGCGAAAAACTGACGAACGCGCTCGGCTATTCCCGCGCGCGCGGCAAACAAAGCGGGTCACCGCTGACGAGGCGGGCGGCCGAACCCGCTGCTCGAGTGCGCGTCATCGCGCGCTGAGCTTCTTCTTCGGCTTGGCGCCGGCGCGTAGATTTTGCTTGGCGGCTGGGCGTGCGGCGGCTTTCTTCTTCGCAGCGGGCTTCGCGCCGCGCGGCGCGCGCGCCTTTGGCGCCACTGCCGCAAAGCTCTCTTCCAGCCATCGCTTCACGTCTGCGAGGGGCACCTTGTCGCCGGCGCTGTAGCTGAGCGTCACCCAGCCGCTCTTGCCCAGCCCGTAGTGGGTGGGCTCCGCGCCGGGGCGCTGCAACACTTCGGGTCCAGAGCTGGGGAGCTTCAATGAAAACGACAGCCCGCTCCTGTCGGCGCCGAGAAACAGGAACGTCTTCCCGCGCACCTTGAAGGCGCGATGACCCCAGGGGTTATTCTCGACGACGTCCGGGTAGGCTAACGCCAACTTTGCTATCGCCTGCTCGGCGCGCGCCATATCGGCGCTGGGCCGCGTCGCATCAACGGTCATGGGGCTCCCTTCAGCGGTGCGGCGATTCTAGCGTACGACGCCTGCGCCGGCTCCAAATCATGAGCCCCAGCGTGACCGCGAAGAGCGGCAGCGCAAGCTTCATGCTGCGGGGAAAATAGCTGAATACGAGCTGGTCGCGGCCGGGCGCGAGGCGCGCTGCGACGGCGCCGTTCAGCGCCGTCGCGGGCGCGCCATCTGCCGACCAGCTGGGATCGGCGTTCATGTTGTAGACCACGAGCGCGCCCGGCCGCGCGCCGCGCACGCGCACGACGGCGCGATTGGGCGACCACTCCACGACCTCGGCGCGACCGGGTCCGTCCGCGACGTACGCGCGGCCGCGATACCCCGGCGCATCCGCGGCGATCGCGCCGATGACGAGCTGCGGATCGGCGCCGTAACAACGGATCACGCCGCTGTTCGCGAACATGGCGAGCAGCATGGGCGCCGCCCAGTCCGGCCGCACGTAGTTGACCGGCGCGTTCGTTTGGTGCTCGAAGAGCTCGAGCGGAAAGATGTCGCGCGGAGCGCGCATCCAGAACGCCTGCGTGAAGGGGACCTGGTTCACGCGCACGAGATCGACCAAGAACAACGCCAGCACCGCGAGCAGCAGCGCCTCGCGCGCCGGGCGCGCGCTCAGGTACTTTTTGACCAGCGGCTCGAGCGTGTCCAGCGCGGCGAGCCCAAAGAACAGCAACATCGGGTAGTGAAAGCGCGACGGCACGTGCTGCGAGCTGAACACCGGTAAGCGGTGCAGCAGCGTCCACGGCGCATACTCGTGGAACGCGCCGAAGCCGAGCAGCAGCGCCAGCGCTCCGCACAGCTTCAGCGCCGTGCCGCGCGCGCTCCTCGCGAACAGCCCCGTACACGCCAGCAGCACGCCCCCGACGCCCACGTAGAGTCCCCACTCGTGCCAATTGTACGCCGGCACGTGCACCGGAAACGCGCCATAGCGCTGCTCGGGCTCGGTCAGCATCACGAGCAGCTCGCGCAAGCCGATTTGCTCGTTGGACTCGATGAGCCGCGGCGTCTGGCGCATGGTGTCCGCCACCGCGAAGAGCTTGGGGGCGGCCAAGCCGAAAGCGCAGACGCCGGCGACCGCGAGCTGCACGAGCGGCAGCCAGCGTCGTTCTGCGACGCCGAGCACCGCCACGTACACGGCCGCGAACAGCAGCGTGTGCGGCAGCGGATAGATCGCGCCAGCGTAGACCATGTACGCCATGAGGGCGCCCGCGCCGAACACGAAGCCCGAGGTCAAGCGCCCGCGCGCTGAGCCGGTGTCCTCGCGCCGCCAGCGCTCGATACAATAGAACACCCACGGTAAGAGCGCATACTGCAGGTGCCAGGTGTGACCGACGGCGGCCTGTAGCGCCCAGCGGCCATTCAACACGTAGAGCGCGGCCACGCTCGCGGCCAGCACGCGGCTGCTCGTAAAGCAACGGGCCAAGCACCAAGCACCGGCGATGCCGAGCAGGCCGTCGCCGACGACCTCCACGCGGATCGCGCTGCGAAGATCCGCGAGCAAGTACAGAGGCAAATAGGGCGACACTAGGTTCGTCGCGCCCTCGACCGTGCCCCACGCGGGGACGCCGCCGCAGAGCCACGGGTGCCACCACGGTCCCTCTCCGTATTGCAGTAGGCTCAGCGTCGTGATGTAGCGATAAGCGCTGTGCGCGTCCCAGTCGTGAAAGCCGTAAGTCGAGAGGTCGGCCAGCATCGGCCATAACATCACGAAGTAGGCGCCGAGCACGAGACTAGCGGCGGCCACGGACAGCCGCCCAGGCGCGCTCGTCAACGCGAGCCTCCCGCGTCGAAGCAGGCGCGCTAGGTGCTCTCGCGGTGCGATCATGCGCGCGCTCTTTTATCGGCTTCGTCCGCCGCGAGCAACGCAAGCGGCCGCTTGCGCGCGCGAGAGGGTCGGCGTACGAGGAAATCGTGTCCGCCGCCGCCTTCTACGATCGCGTCTGGAGTGACTGGGGTTCGCTGGATGCCGTGAGCCCGGCGGCGTTTCATCGCCGGCGGCAGCTGCTCGCGCTGGCGCAACGCCACGCGCGCAGCGCGCGCCAGGTGCTGGACGTGGGCTGCGGACAAGGCGCGCTCTTGAAGGAGCTCGAGCGCGAGTTGCCGGCGGCGCTGCTGCACGGCTCGGATGTCTCGGACGCGGCGCTCGAGCAGGCGCGGCGCGCGAGCCCGAGCGCGACGCTCTTCACCCTGGATTTGGAGGCCGATGATTTCGAGCGCTACTCCAGCTACTTCGGGCGCTTCGATCTCGTGCTCTGCTCGGAGGTGCTGGAGCACTTGGCGGACGACGGCTCGGCCCTGACGCGGCTGGCTCGCTTGCTGACCGAGGGCGGACAGCTGCTCGTCAGCGTGCCGGGCGGGCGCCTCACCCGCTTCGATCACAGCATCGGCCACCTTCGGCACTACACCCCAAAGCTGCTGAGCGCGTGCTTGACTAGTTCCGGCTTCGAAGTCGAGCGAGTGATGGCCTGGGGCTTTCCTTTCCACAACCTGTATCGCCGAATCGTGGAGGGCGCGTCGGGCGCGGCGCTGGCCGGCTCCGGAGAGAGCCGGCTGCCCAAAGGTCTGCTGCGCTTCGGATACCGCGTGACGAGCGCGATATTGAATCCGCTCTACTACTTGAATCGCCCGTATTGGGGCCCGCAGCTCTTCGCGCTCGCCAAAAAGCGCTGAAGAGGAGTCGCTCGTTCATGCGAGATCGCGCGTGGCCGCGGCCGAAAACCACAGCCGCATACTGCCGAACCGCGCAGCACACCTAAAACGACTCGCGAGCGCGTGCGGCCGGCCGAAATGGTCAAATTCGATATTTTTTGTACGTCGCCCAGGAATCTCTTCTGACAGCGTGCCGTACTACGGGTTCGTCAGGGTTTGGGGAATTCGTCGCCACGCTTCGCAATCGAGGAGACTTGATATGAATCGCACGTTACCCATCGTTCTCGGCTCGTTCATGCTCGCCTTCGGCCTCTCGAAACCGGCCGCTGCTCAAGAGGCGGATCCTGCGGCGGGCGCCGAGGATCCCCCCGTCGCCGATACGCCAGCGAAGGCCGCGCCCAGCGAAGATGCGATGAAGCTCGAGGCGAAGCGTGCGCCGAACTCGATTTACGCGGAGGGTCTGGGCGCCGGCTTCTTGTACTCGATCAACTATGAGCGCCTGGTCATCGAAGACCTGGGTGTTCGCGCCGGGTTCAGCTACGTGAGCGTGGGCGCCTCCGCGACGGCGGGCGGCGAGACATCGTCCGTGAGCGCTTCGCTCACCACGATTCCCGTTACGGTGAGCTACCTCGGCGTCGGCAGCAAACACCATATGCTGGAGCTCGGCGGCGGCGCATCGTTCTCCTTCGCGAGCGGCACCGCGAGCAGCGTCGGGCGCACCACCTCCGGCTCGGGCATGGCGGTGCTCCCGGATTTGATGGTCGGCTATCGCATGCACCCGGTGGACGGCGCCGGCTTCAACTTCCGCGTCGGCGCGATGGCGTTCTTCGGAAACGGCCTGGGCTTCAGCGACACGGATCCGAACGCCTTCGGCGTACTGCCCTGGATGTACCTGAGCCTCGGCGCCTCGTTCTAAGCTCGGGCGCGCAGCGGGCCTCAGCCATTCGCGAGCCGCGCGGCGTTCACGATTTGAAAGCCGAGCAGCGCGGGCCATAGCTCACAGAGGCGCGTCTCGGCGGGCTCCACGAAGCGACGATAAGTCCGATACAGCGCGGAGCGTTCGAGGACCAAGTGCTCGCCGGCGTCGGCCGAGGCCTCGAAGCTCCGGCGCAACAGCGGGGCCAAGGACTGCGCCAGGGAGGGGGTCGCGCGCTGCTCGACGACGTCGAACCCGACATACTCGAGTAGCGCGCGAATCGAGCTCCGCGTGTAAAAGCGCAGATGCGTCCGATCATACAGGCCGGAAACGCGGTATTCGAAGCGTCCCGCCAGCGTGCGCAAGCGGTTGTACCACACCGCATAGTTTGGAACACTGATTAGGAATAAGGCGTCCTTCACGCTCGCTGCGTTGGCCAGCGCGGACAGCAGCTGAACGGGGTTCGCGACGTGCTCGACCACGTCGGAGAGGACCACGGTGTCGAAGCGCTCCTCCTGCGGCCACCGCAACCAGCTCTCGAGCTCGCACGCGACCGTCACGTCGCACACCTCCGCGAGCCGCGCGCGCGCGTCGGGGTTCGGCTCGAGGGCGGTGATGTGGGCATGCGGCGCCAGCTTACGGAACTCGCGCGCGTTGGCGCCGGCGCCCGCGCCGATGTCGAGGATGCGCGGCTTGTGCTGCTCGTTCAGCACCCGGCGCTGAAACAGCTCCAGCAACGCCGGATTGGGGCGCTCGATGTACGCGTAGTCGGCGCTGCTGTAATCGAGAGGATGGCGCTTCACGAAATCCGACGGCTCCGCGGAGGGCGCGATGGTAGCTACACGTGCCATGTCCACGCAACGGATAGCCAGCGGTACCCCTTCGCGGTAAAGGGGAGCCGTGCCCGAGCTGAGCACCGAGGTAAACCCAGCCATCGCCGCGCGGCTCGGCCGGCCGCGGACCGTGCTCGATCTGGGCTGCGGCGCGGGCGTAAACGGAATGGTCGCGCAGCGCGCGGGCGCGCGCGTCACCGGGATCGAGCACCGCGCTGGGCTCTTCGAGCGCGCGCAGCTGGTCTTGTCCGAAGTATTGCGCGTCGATCCGCTGGACAGCGCCGCCGTCGAGCAGGCGCTGGGTGAACGTCGCTTCGACCTCGTGTTGATCCCGACCGCGCTCGAGCAGGCGAGCGATCCCGGCGCGCTCGTCGCGCGGGCAGCCCGCTGGCTCGAGCCGGGCGGTCGCGTGATGTACGCGGTGCGAAACCACAGCGCCTGGCCGCTGCGCCTCGGGCTAAAGCCAGCGAGCCTGGGCTTCGGCTCCATCGCCGGCGCTCCCGCGCGCTATTTCTCGAGCGAGCAAGCCAACGACTGGGCGCGCCAAGCCGGCTTGCAGGTGCTCGAGCTGTCGCTCAATCCGCTGCTGCTCAAGGCGCTGCGCTCCGTCGTCGAGGAGAACGTGTACACCACGCTGCGGCACGATGAGCGCGTGGCCACGGGCTTTCGCGATTGGCCCGTGTACGAGGCGTACGCGAAGACCGTGCTGCCGCTCGAGCGCAAAGCCGCTGAGCTGCTCCCGGCCTGGCTCGCGTATCAGCACGTCGTCGTGGCGCGCAAAGCGCCGCCGCTCGGCCCGCTCTCCTTGACGGTGGGCATGCTCACGATGGATGAGGAGCCCAGCATCGCGCGCATGATGGAGGAGCTTCGTCGTTACGCGCCGGACGCGAAGATCCTGTGCGTCGACAGCTCCGTGCGCGATCAGACGCCGTTCATCGCCGAGCGGCTGGGCGCCCGCGTGCTGCGCCAGCTGCCACCGCGCGGGCACGGCCCGGCGATGGAGCTCTTGATGTACGAAGCCGCGGGGCAGAGCGACGCGCTCATCTACCTCGACTGCGACTTCACCTATCCGGCGCACTACGTGCCGAAGATCCGCGCCATCCTCGAGGACGGGGCGGACGTCGTGAACGCCGCTCGCACCCGTGAGCGGCCCGAGGCCATGCCGCTCATGAACTACATGGCGAACAAGACCTTCGCCTGGTGCGCGCAAGCGCTCAATGGCTTACCGGTGAGCGATCTGCACAGCGGCATGCGCGGCTATCGCTCGAGCGTGATCCGAGACTTCTCCTTCGACGGCAGCGGTGACGCATTGCCGATCGATACCCTGCTCTGGCCCGCGCGCTCCGGCTATCGCGTCGTAGAGATCCCCATCGAATACAAAGAGCGGGTCGGAGTCTCCAAGCTGCGGCGGCTGACGGGCACGCTGTGGACGTTCATTCGCTTGGGCCGCACGCTGGAGGTCGGCAGCCGCGGCAATGGCCAGTACGAGCTCTGGCAAGCCGGAGCCGGCGGCGATGAGCCTCGCTCCTGAGCCGCGCGCGCTGCGGCCCGGAGCGCTCTTGGACCGCGACGGCACGCTGATCGACGTAGTGCGCGACGAAGAGACCGGCGCCGTCTCCGTCGCCTTTCACCCGCGCCAGCTGCGGCTGCTGCCCGGCGTCATCGACGGGCTGCGAGCCCTGCGCGACGCGGGCTTCGCGCTGGCGATCGCCACCAATCAACCCGGCCCGGCGAAAGGTCAGTACTCGCGCGAGGCGGTGACGCGCACGCACCAGGCGCTGGTCGAGCTGCTGGGCGCGCACGAGATCGAGATCCTGGCCGTCGCAGCCTGCCTGCACCACCCGAGCGGCGGCGCGGGCGGCGACCCAACGCTCATCGGCGAATGCGCGTGCCGCAAGCCGAAGCCGGGGCTACTGCGCACCCTGCTCACTGACCTGGCGTTGGATCCCGCGCAGAGCTGGATGATCGGCGACTCCGTCGGAGACGTGCAGGCCGCGCGCGCGGCCGGCGTGCGGTCGGCGCTGGTATTTTCACGCGAGCGTTGTGAGCTCTGCCCGCTGCGCGGCGGCCCGCCCGTGGGGCCCGATGTGGTCGCGTCGCGCTTCGACGAGGTCGCCGCCCGCATCCTGGAGCTGCACGCCGCGCCTCAGCGGCGCCGGACGTAGAGCTCGAAATCTTCGATGCGCGTGCTGAGCGTATAGTTCTCTTCAATCAGGCGGTGCAACGCCGGAAAGCCGGGCAACGCGTCGCGCGAGTCTAGGTTGTTGCCGGTGACGAAGCTGAAGACGTCTTCCGACTGCACCACGATCAGCGCCGGGGGATCGCGCTTCAGATCTTGCATGAGCAGCGTCCGCGCGTGCTCGCTCTGCCATGGGCTGCGTTGCGCCACGTTGTAGATGAAGCGACTCGCCGGGCGCCGCTCGGCGAGCCAGTAGACGGCCGGCTCGAAGCCCCAAATGAACACCGCCTCGTTCGGCCGTGTGCGCGCGCGCACGGCCTGCGCGACGCGGCGATCTGCCGACAAGTTGTAGTCGGCCACATACGAGAGCTCCTGATCCATCGCGTCGCGCGATTGATAGGGCGGCATGCGCAGCAAATATTGGAAGCGGATCCAGGAGCGCGCCGCGAAGAACTGCGGCAAATCACGCACGGCGTAGCGCATCGGCACCGCCACCGCGACGAACGCGAAGAAGGCGATCACGGCGCCGGTGCCGCCGGTCAAGCAGCGACGCCAGAGCTTGTACAACCCCAGGCCGGCGAGCAGAGCGATCAGCGGCAGCGTCGCGCCGTAGTGATAGGCGAAGAACTTACCCTGCATCGCGATGCCTGCGACGTGCATCGCGATCACGCCCAGGGTCAGCAGCAGCCCTTCGCGCTCACGCAGCGAGAGCGGCGTCATCGAAATAGCAGCGATCACCCCCGCAGCGCCGAGCGCGGAGAACTTGAAGAACGCCTCCTCGATCGCGTGGTAGAGCATGTCGGAAGGCCGGCGGCCCTCCCAGCTGATCTTGGTGTAACCCGGCGCGAACTCGAACAGCGTCCAGTACAGATCGGGCAGCGCACCTTTGATAGCGAACCACGCGATGCACAGCAGCACGGGCAACAAGCCGCCGAGCGCGAGCCAGACGAGCGGGCTCAGCGCGGCGAGCGAGTTCGCGCCGCGCCCTCGCTCACGCTGCACCAGGTAAGCGCCACACACCAACACGCCGCCACCGAGCGGCGGCTTCAGCAGCGCGGCGCAGCCGAAGGTCACCCCCACGAGCAGCGCGAACGAGCGCCGGCGCGCCGTGGGCTCGAGCGTTAGCGCGATGCCGAGCAACGTAAACAGCGCCCCGAACGTCTCGGGCTGACCGGTGTGCCAGAAATCCATCTCGGCGTGGATCAGCGCCATCACAGCGGCGCCCAGCAGGCCCACCGTCCGATTTTCGAACAGCGCGCCGGAGATTCGGCGCATCAGCGCGACATTCGCCAGCAGCGCCAGAGCCTCCAACAGGCGCGGCGCCATCATATTCTTGCCGAACAGCCCCTGCCCGAGCGCGTAGATGAAGAAGATGCCGGGCGGCTTGAAATCCCACAGCGCGCGATAGGGCGCTTCGCCCCGTAACATGCCTTCGCCGACCAGCGCGTAGATGCCCTGATCGCGCCCGAAAGAAAACGTCAGCGTGAGCAGCGCGGACGCGATGATCACCGTCCAGGCCAGGCCCTTGAGCCACAGGTCGGGGTCACGGATAGAGAGACGCGGAACGACCTCGACCTCGGCCTCGGCAGCGGACGGCGGGAGCGAGCTGGGCATCGACGCACCAACGCTACATCAGCTGCCGCGCAGCGCGCGACCCACCTCCGAGGCTAGCGCAGCAAGCAACGGCCGGCCGAACCGGGGCCCGACCTGACGCATTGGGCAGCCATCGGGTTGGGGCAACCCGACGGGCAGGAGACGCCGCATTCGGCTAGCAGCCTGCTCACCGCGCTCGCGTAGCTCTGCGCTTCGGCCGAGCTCGGAGAATCCACCGCGAGCATGCAGCCGCATTGATTCGTGGTGAAGCCCGAGCACGAAGAGCTCTGCTCGGGATCGCAGCGCTGCGCGGCGTCGAGCAACGCGGAAAGAGCCGCGATCTGTTGCTCGCACGTCTTACCGCTGCTGCCAGCTGCGCCGCCCGACGCGCGACCGCCGCTCGCCTGCCCAGCGGCTCCGCCCGTTGCGATGGCGCCCGCCGAGCCGGCCCGCCCGGCCTGCCCAGCCGAGCCTGCGCCCGCGCCTGCGCCGCCGCTCGATGACGCCGCGACGCCTCCTGACGAAGGCTGCGCGCCACCGCTCGCAACACTGCCACCCGACGATAGCGTTCCCCCCGCGCCGCTGGTCGCCGCGCCGCCGCTCCCCGAACGCGCGCCGTGGCTGAACAGGTCGTCACCGTGCGCGCCGCCGCACGCCGCGAGCGCGCACGAGCCCAACACGACCGCCGCCGCACGACGCGAACCAAGCTGGGACCAGTGGGGCTGCCGCCTGCGCTGCGAATCCATGAGGAGCCGATCCACTCCAGTTTGTCCGCGAAAGCACCCGAAGTCCAAGCCGCGGCCAAACCTCGCGGCCCGCGATGGGATAAGTCACTCGCGAGCCGGCCGAGACCGCGCGCGACAGGCGCCAGGAGCGCCTCCACCGCGAACGCTTGACGACGCTCGCGTTAGCGGAGAAAGTCCGCGCGGTCGTCGGTCCCGGCGGCCACGCGCCCCTAGCTCAGTTGGATAGAGCACCGGACTTCGAATCCGGTGGTCGCAGGTTCGAATCCTGCGGGGCGCGCCAATCTACGACGTCTGCGAGAACTTCTCCCGTCGTGGCTTCGGACTGAGCTGGACGCGGTCCGGCCATCATGGAAATCGCCGCGTCGGCGCGCGCTTCGATGACGATCTCGTCCTCGCTCACCACGATGTGGTCGACGAGGTTCTGCAGGTAGACGCGCGCGGTGGTGTGGCGGCGTTAGTTTCTATTTCTTGGTATCAGCTATCGAGGCGCCGAGTGAGCTCGTTGAGTTCGCGCTCGAGGAGCCGGCGCTGTTCGGCTGTCTTCTGGCGCAGGATGCCCTCGTCTTCCACGAACTCGCGAAGGCTCGCAGTGTGCGGCGGAGCAGCGCTACAGCAAGGGCCCACCCCCGAACGCACTTGACAACGACGAGCAATGACCACTCACTTGCCGGGATAGCCAACCTCGGCGAGCTGGCTCCGGAGGCAGGAGAGAGGCTGCGCCGGGAAGGACGAGCCGAGG
>CBINHN010000054.1:0-47256 GCA_966250485.1 uncultured Sorangium sp.
CCGCCGCGCCGCCGGCCGCCTCCGCGCCTGCGACGCCTGCGCTGCCGCCGGCGCCGCCATCGTCCGCGCCCGACGCGCCACCCGAGCCCGCTGCGCCCGCCCCACCGCCGACTCCACCCTCGCCGGCTGCGCCGCCCGCGAGCGACTGGAGCGCGACGTGCGCTTCGGCGACGTCGGCGCACGCGCGCACGTCATCGGGCAGGCACTCGCGCTGGCTCCCGCACAGCGGGTTGATCACGGCTCCCGTCTCGCCGGCGCCGCCCATGGGCACGCCGGCATCAGGCATGACCACGTGCGCGCCAGCGACACCGCCGCGCCCCGCGCCCCCGCTGCCCGGAGTCCCACCGCCGCTCGGGCCCGAGCTCGACGCGCTCAAGCTGCAGCCTTGCGCGAGCAAGAAGCCAGCGGCGCAGAGCAGCGCTAGACGCGCCAGACGTGAGACCAAGGACCCTGAGAGCGCCATTTCCAAGTGCGGGCAACGCCCGTTGAAAGCTGGTTTTTACTCTAGCCTGCCGTGGCGCGGCGTCGAGACACGCCACGCCACCCGCCGGCGACGGCTCAAATCGCCCATTCTCGCGCTAGCTCGAGCGTGCGCGCGTTCTCCGGCACCCCCTGCAAGAACTCCCTGCGACGCTCCTCGTCCTCGATGTGGCTCGCCCTATCGAGGACGCGGTCGCGCGCGACGCGCAGCGCGCTCTTGGCGGCGTCGTCTTCACCGCAGGCGCGCAGCGTCTCGGCGTGGACCAGGCGGACGAGCGACTCCCCGAAGCTCACCTCGTCGCGCCGCCCGAGCCCGGTCACGGCCGCCTCCGAGTTCTCGCGCGCGTCTTCGATCGCGCCGCGCGCGAGGTGGACGCTGGCCAGCGTCGCCAGCGCCGAGCGCCGGAAAGCGGGGATGCTCTCCAGCATCAGCACGGCCTCTCGCGCCGTGCGCTGCGCCTCGCGGTGCTCGCCGCTCTCCACGAGGGCCAGCGCCAGATAGCAGCGCGCCATTCCGCCGAGGCGCTGGTTGCCTTGCTCGTCGAAGGCCGCGACGGCGAACGCCTCCAGCTCCCGCGCCTCGGCGACTTTGCCGCGGCGTAGCAGCGCGCGGCCGAGGTGCGCGCGCGCGATGGCGATGGAGTTCGAGAGACCGAGCCGCTCGGCTTGCGCGAGCACCGCCGAGAGCGCTTGCTCGGCGAGCGCGTTGGCGCCGGTCTCGACGCAGGCGAAGCCGAGGCTCGTCTGCTGCAAGCAGGCGTTGCGCGCGTCACCGGCGAGCTGAAACTTCTCGACGGCGGCTTCAGCGAGGCGCACGCGCGCGCTCGGATCGCGCCCGGTGCCGGCGCGCACGGCGCGCGCTTCATAGACCCAGCCCATCACCGCGGGATCGCTCTCCACGCGCTCGACCGCCGCGTCCACGCGCTCGAGCAAGCGATCGGCGAGATCCAGCGCGCCGGCCAGCACCAGCTGCGTGGCCGTGCGGCTCGAGGCGATCACCAGCGCGCGCGCGTTCTCTTCGCTGAGCGGCGCCTGCAGCAACGCCTGGCTCAGCGGATCGCAGCGCTCGAGATCGCCGAGCTTGCCGCTCGCCGCCGTGGCCTCCCCCACGGCGGCGCACCAGGCCGCGCTGCCGTGCGGCAGCCGCTCGATGGCCTCCAGCGCGAAGTGCTGACACTCGAGGTTCTTGCCTTGCCACTTGGTCGCCTCGGCCTGCACCAGGCGCAGAAGTCCAATCTGCTCGCTGGAGCCGCGGCAGGCGATGCCGCGCTCCGCGCGCGAGAGCGCGCCCTGCAAATCCCCGCCTTCCAGGGCCTGCTGGCTGGCCCTGCGGTACCACTCGACCGCGCGCTCGGGCCGCCCGCCGCGCTCGAAATGCTCGGCGAGCACCAGCGCGTCGGTCTCCCCCACTTGCTCGAGCCAGCTCGCGGCCAAGCGATGGCCGAGCTCGCGATCATCGTCGGTGAGCGCGGCGTAGGCGGCGTCGCGCAGCAAGCTGTTGCGAAACTCGTACTCACGCTGGCCGGGGAAGCGGCTGGCGCCGCGCGCCACCACGATCTCTCGCTCGATCACGTGCGAGAGCAGCGAGTCGACCGACGCCGCGTCTCCCACGCGGCCCATCAGCAGCTCCACGCCGTTGCGGAAGAAGCGCTGACCGAAGACGCTGGCGGCGCGCAGCAGCAAGCGCGTGTCGGTGTCCAGCGCCTCCAGGCGTGACTGCGCCAGCACCATCACCGTGTCGGAGCCCTCGCGGCCGCGGCCCTCGACCTCGGCGCGCAGCAGCTCTTCGAGCCACAGCGCGTTGCCGCCGGCGCGCCCGATGATGCGCTCGATGACGTGCTCGGAGGCGTCCGCGCCGATGACCTGACGCACGAGCGACTCGCACGCCTTGCGCCCGAGCTCGTTCAGGCGAAGCTCGACG
The DNA here is from genome assembly GCA_966250485.1 of uncultured Sorangium sp. Lineage (GTDB taxonomy): Bacteria > Myxococcota_A > Polyangia > Polyangiales > Polyangiaceae > PMG-095. The sequence continues at coordinate 2,402 of CBINHN010000054.1, forward strand.
ATGCCGCGCCGCGCCCACAAGTTGGGGAACACGTCGTGCACCTCGGGGCGCGCCAGCGCGAGCACCATCAGCGGGCGCTCGGCGAGCTGGCGCAGCGCCGCGTCGATGAAGCGCACCGTCGGCAGATCGCCCCAGTGCAGATCCTCGAACATGAACAGCAGCGGGCCGTGCATGCTCTCGCAGTGCAGCCAATCCTCGAAGGCGCGCAGCATCTGATCGCCGGCGAGCTGCGGATCTTGGCGCGCGGCGCGCAGCTGCGGGCTGTTCTCGTCCGGGAACGGCACACCCACGATTTCACCGATGAACTCGGCGATACGCGGCACGTCGTCCTCGGGTACGTGACGGGCGACGCGCGCGCGGATCTTCTGGCAGCTCACGCTGGACGGCTCACCGTCGAGCACCCCGGCGACGCGGCGGATGGCCTGCGACAAAAGCGCGAAGGGCGAGCCCGCGCTGAGCGGATCGCCTTGCGCTTGCCAGATCTCCGGCGGCGCGTCCGAGACGCGCAGCTTGCGCAAAAACTCGTACGCTAGCCGCGATTTGCCGAAGCCCGCCGAGCAGGTGAGCAGCACCGCGCGCGCGACCGAGTCTTCCTGGCACTCGTGATAGGTCGCCTCCAGCGTCAAGAGCTCGCGGTTGCGACCGACCATCTGCGTGGGACGGCCGAGCAGCGTGCGCGCCGGCTCGTTGGTGTCGCGCAGGCCGTACAGCGATAACCCTCGACCATCGCCGCGCACGTCGAAGCGCGCGTCGAGCAGACCAGCCGTGACCTCATCCAAAAAGATGGGCAGCTGCTCGTCCGGCGCGCTCGCCACGACGCTGTCCTTCAAGAAGCTCGACGCCCGCTCGATGGCCTGCCCCGCTGGCTCGCGCCCGTGCACGGCGCCGCGGCCGGTGCCGATGGCGAGCGGCAGCGGCAGACGTTGACGCACGGCGAGCGCGCAGCGCGCGGCTTGCACCACGCGATCCGCGGCGCTGCCGCGGCCGCCGCGCCCGCGGCCGGTGACGGTGATGACCAGCGAGCCGTTCGCGAGCTTGCTGAGCTCGGCTCCGAACGGCGCCACGATGTCCGTCAACATACCGGCGACGTCCTCCGTCGCGCTGGCAAACGGCCGCGGATCACCGGTCAAAATCACGGATAGAACGCGCTGCTCGCCCGCAGTGAGCGATGCGCGGGACGCGGCGAGCTCCGGCGGCCGGCCGTCCTCCAGCACGGCCAAGCGCTCGAGCGCTTGCGCGACTTCCGTGCCGTCGGCGGGCCGATCTTCGGGTCGCTTGGCGAGCATGCGCGCGCACAGCTCGTCGAGCTCCGCGGGCACGCGAACGCCGACCGCCGCGACGCGCGGCACCTGATCGACGAGGATCTTCGCGAGCAGCTCCATCAACGTGCGCCCGGAGAAGGCACGTCGCCCGGTGAGGCACTCGAACAACACACAGCCGAGCGCGAACACGTCCGCGCGTGGCGTGATGAGGTTTGCGCCCTGCGCTTGCTCCGGCGCCATGTAACCCGGCGTGCCGAGCGCGCTACCCGTAACGGTGATGCGCGTCGCCAAGCTACCGAGCATGGCGATACCGAAATCGAGAACCTTGACGTCGCTGACGGAGCCGCGCACCAGAAACAGGTTCCGCGGGCTGAGGTCGCGGTGCACGATGCCGCGCGCGTGCGCCACGCCCAGGCCATCGGCGACGCGGCGCACGAGCTCCACGCTCTCGCGCAAAGTGAGCGCATGACGCGCCAGGCGCTGACTCAGATCACACCCCTCGAGCCACTCCATGGCCAAGTAGGGCGTGCCGTCGCCGCAGATCCCATGCGCGACGTGGCGCACGATCGCGGGGTGTTTGAGCTCCGCGAGGACGAACGCTTCGCGCGCCAAGCGCTCGTCATCCGCGTGCTGCCCGGCCAACAGCTTGAGCGCGACGAGCTCCGAGGTCTCGCGGTCGAACGCGCGGTAGACCGCCCCCATGCCGCCCACGCCCGCCAGCCCGCGCACCTCGAAGCGCCCCGCCAACAGCTGGCCGGCAGAGAGCTGCGTCCCGAACACGGGGCCAGTGGAGTGAGTTGCGGCGTCGGCCGGCGAAATCGCCGCCGTCGGGTCAGCGCTCGGATTCGCGCGGTGCACGGTCGGGACTTTAACTCGCGCCCCGAGGCCCGCAACGAGAACAGGGTTCCGCTGCGAGAAGTGCGTTTCGTCACCTGAAACGTGCCGCCCGAGCCAGGCGCGCGCCCCGTCGTGAAACCCCGAAACCAGCGCCTCCGCAGCACGCCGCGTTGCGTCTCTGGCAGCGCCGATCGTTGATTTCTACCTACACAAAGGGTGAGCCCCTGTCTTGCATACATCCACCCCCTGACTTCGCGGCGCAAAGCCGAGGATTCGGCCGGCGGCGAAGACTATAGTCCTCGCATGACTCAGAGCACCGGGGCGGGCTCGGCCGGGACGAGCGTGGACGTCTCTCGAGCACTGGAGGAGATCGACCGCATCACGCAGCTGGCTGACGCGCCGCTGCGAAACCTGTTCATCACGTTGCAGTACCACGATCTGTCGCGCGGCCTCGCCTCCGTGCTCGGCGGCGGCAACGCCAATTGGTCGTCTTTCGCGACCTGGGCCTCGAAGACCGCGGGCCAGTCGATCCGCGGCGAAGAGGTGCCGCGCGAGATCGTGCTCGTGCTGCGCGAGGAGGAGCGCTTCGAAGAGCGCTTCGCGGCCGTGACGAAGCCGCTGCCGTTCCTGCGCTGGCTGGAGCTCGACGTCGACGTGTTCGATCTCGGCCGCGCCGTGATGAAGGAGGTCAGCGAGCAAATCGCGATCGGCAACCTCAAGGTCTTCGCGGAGCTCGCGCCGTTGTTCGCCAAATTCTACTGCACCTTCTCCAACCCCGAACGCCGCACCAGCGCGGAGCTCGACGACTTCGTGGCCCTGCTCACGCCAGGCGAGGCGAAGGACGGCGGACAAGACGCGCTCAAGCTCGCCTTCACGAGCTACTTCGCCGCCATGCGCGCGGCGACGCGCAAGGAGCGCGCTGAGCTCGTGTTGTATGGCAATTTGCTGATCGGCCTGCACGAGCAGACGCGTCTACAACCCAACATCCAGGGCGGCATCGACGCGCCGCTCTCGCCAACCGTGCTCAAGGAGCTCGGCGCCGGCGTCTGGCTATTGCCGGTGTTTCGCTGGCTGCTGGGGCGCCGCTTGAGCGTGTTCCACGATGGAGTGCGCAGCACCTGGGAGCGCGTCGTCACGCGCCACTTCATGCGCTTGGCGCTGCCGGACGGCAGCTCCATCTCGCTCGCCAAAGACGTACCGGTCGGCGCGCGCGCGTTCCCCGTCGATCTCGACCCACTGCATCACCCGGAGCTCGTCCGGCTGATTCGTACCTACGATCCCCACCTCGACACCTTGAAGGGCAGCGGCGCGCGCAACTGGGTCGAGCTCGGCAATCGCATGGCCTTCATCGCGGACCTGTTCCGCTCCCGACAGTGCGACGAACGCCTGTTTCAGCCGCCGTTTCATCCCGAGCAAATCGAGGCCATGCGCGCCGGCAAGATCCCGCTCGGCCCGCTGTGAGCTCGCGACTCGAGCGAAGGGCTTGCCAAGGCGATCCCGAGCAAGGCACGCTCTGGCGCATGCCGCTGGGCGTGAGCGCGGAAGAAGCACTGAACATCGAGTTTTGGAAGGGTCTCGAGCCAAGCCTCTGCATCGAGAGCGGCGCGCCTGCTCCCGAGTTTCAAACTCCCGAGCTCGAGCCGCAGCTCGCGCGGCTGCGCGTCGAGGGTTACGTCAACCTGCCCGGCGTGTTGCCCAGCGAGCTCGTGCAGCGGCTCTACGCGGGGGTCGAGCGGCTGTACCAACGCGGGATCCCGCTGCCGTTCACCTTCGTGTACGACGAGTTCTGGCACGCGTTCCAGGGCCTGCAGGTGTTCTTGGAAGCGGTGCTCGGCGCGAGCTACCGCGCGCTGCCCGATTTTTGGGTGTGGTACGTGCCTGCCAGCAACAACGCCGCCGGCTGGGGGCCGCACCGCGACAAGGTCGGGCTCTGTCTCGACCGCGACAACTCGCCGCATTCGCTGACCGTGTGGCTCCCGTTCTCGGACGCGACGCCGCTCAACGGCTGCATCTACATGCTGCCCGCGCACCTCGACGAGCGCTTCAAGCGCCGCGTGTGGGACGGCGAGGGCAACAACGCCGTGACGCAACCGCAGAACATCCGCGCGCTACCAGCCAGCGCGGGCAGCGTGCTGGCCTGGAACCAAGCGGTCCTGCACTGGGGCGGCCGCGCCAGCAGCCTCGCCAGCGGCCCGCGCGTGAGCGCGGCGTTCGAATTTCAGCGCGGCGACAAGCCGCCGTTCAACACGCCCTTGCTCGATCCCAAGAAGATCCCGCCGTTCCGGCAGCGCCTCGGGCTCATCGGCAAGCAGGTGCTGCAGTACCGGCACATGTACCCGCTGCCCTCGGACGTGGCGAAGCTCGCTGAAATGCTGCGCGATCGCTTCATGCCGGGCGCCGCGCTCAAGGTCTGAGCGACGTCGACTTCGGCGCTCAGCGCAGCGTGAGGTTTCGCACCACGAAGTTGTTGGCGCCGTCATAGGCGCGCACGCTGACCATCGCTGGACCGGCTGGCAAAATGGACGAAAGATCGACGTCCACGTCTTCGCGCTGCTCGTCGAAGATGCCATCTCTCGGGAACACCGGGCGCCAATCATCGCTGCCCGCCACGGACACCTCCACCCGCTGAATCGGTCCCACGCCGTCCAGCACGGTGGCCTGCAAGCGGCGGCCGATGAGCTTCAAGCCTTCGACCGTGGGCGGCGTGTTGTCGACCAACACCACGCCGCTCTCGAGCTCGGCCGTGGTGATGCGATCGGGTGGGTTGGAGAGCTCGTCGCTGGCGCTCACTTTGATCTTGTAGCGCCCCTCCGGCAGATCGGCGGTGTCCCAAGCGTAGTTCTCCTTGGTGAGCCGCTCACTCGGCTTGGTGATGTCGTACCAGGTGTTCGCGCCGACGATGCGGTACTTCAAGCGGTAGCGCAGCTCGTCCTTGTCCGGGTTGTCGACCTTCCAGGTGATGTTGAGTGACGTCTCCGGCTTACGTTGCACCGGTCCGCCCGAGGAGCGCAGCGCGTCTTCGCTCTGCTCGCTGGGCTTGGCGCTGACCTCGGTGATCACCGCGCGCAGGTTGTCGGTCACGAAAGAAATGTCGAGATCCGTGAGCACCGCCTTGGGGTCTTTGGCGAAGCGAGCGCGCACTTGCAGGTAGCGCGCGGTGGGGCTCTCCACCTTACCCGGCGCCTCCAGCTCTTTGCTCCACGCGCTCCAGCTGTCGTCCGGCTCTTTGGTGTTTCCGCTGCGCGTAGAGAGCTGCAGCTTGCCGCTGGCCTGCCAATCCATGCGCCCGAAGCGCGCGCGGATCCCGGCGTCGAGCACCTTGCTCGTCCAAATCGCGTCCGGACCGCCGACGCCGGTGACAGCGTGGAGCACCGCTGGATCACTGCCGGCGATCAGCTGCCGCTTGCCGTTCAACACCAAGGCCGTGACTTGCCGCTCCTCGACGTCGGCGACCAACACCGAGTTGTGGTTGTCGTCCACCGTGTAGACGCGCCCCTCGACGCCCGTGCCGACGTAGGGCCGGCCGTCTTCTCCCAGGGTGAGGCTGGTGTAATGCTCGTCCGAGTCGTCGAGCAGCACGTCCGGGCGCCCGTCGGGCGTGAAGCGCACCAGCGTGCCCTTGCCCTTGGCGGGCGTACCAGAGGCGATCGGGCCGGCGGGAGCCTCCGAGCTCTTGCTCTGCCGCTGCGGCAGCTGCGAGCCCGGCTTGATCTCGTTGGCGATGGCGTACACGTCGCCGTTACGCGCGGCGGCGATGGCGCGCACCTCCGTGCGCGCGAAGTCGTAGAGCACGCTGGCTCGACCGGGAGCCGTGATTTTGTAGAGCTTCGCCTTGTCGCTGGCGCCGGCGTACACCGCGCCGTCCGGGCCCACCGCGACGCTCATGAGCTGCTGCTCCTCAGCGTCGAAATAGACCTGCGCTTCACCATGCTGGGTGATGCGAAAGAGCTTGCCCTGCGGGCCCGTCGCCGCGTACACGACGCCCGCCTTCGCGTCGAACGCCAGCTGCCACACGTGCTCGGCGCCGCTGAGGCGCGAGAGCTCGCTCAGCTTGCCCTGCTCGAGCTTCATCACGCGGCCCTCGGGCAACGTGCCGACGATGACCGCGCCGCCCCAACCCTCGACCAGCGAAGTCACGGCCAGCGCCTTGGTCTCGGCGGCCACCGTCGCGCTGCCGCCGCTGACGCGGATCAGCTTGCCTTCGTTGCCGGTGCCGAGCAGCAACGAGCCGTCACGCTGCGGCAGCGCAGCCCAGATCGTCGCCGCTTGCGCGATGGGGTTGGCCGCGAGCGTCAGCCCCGCACGCACACCGCCGGCCGAGTCGACGGCCACCCCCTTGAGATCGCCGCCCTTGAAATCCGAGCCGCGATCCAGCGTGAAGTGGCGGGTGCCGACGGCCCCCGCGCTCAACGCCACGGACAACGCAGCGAGCGCGGAGAGCGCCGCGAAGCGCCGCAGCGGGCGCGGCGAAGGACTCACCCATCCCCCATTCGAGCGCGCGGCGTGGAGCGACCTGACAGGCAAGGCACGTGAATTGTTTTCAGGGGTCATCACTCTGAGTCACCGAAGGATGGGGCGCACGCTGACCGTGGCCTTGTCACGACCGACCATGAACTCGGGGAGCGGCACCGTCTGACGCAGCACCGTTTGGAAAGCATCCGGGGCGCGCGAGCTCGCCGTCGTGCGAATCGCGTCGAGCGCGCCGGGCGGCAGGTTCTTCGCCACGCGGCCCTTGAACGCCACCGTCGAGCTCCCTGCCGAGAACGTCACCACCGCCGACTTCGCGGGATAGGTCGGGTTCTCCAGGTTTCTGATCAGCTCTGCCAGGCTGTCGGGCGGCGCGTCCTCGCGAGCCTCTAGGTAGCCGGGCACCACCTCGAGGTTGACGCTTTGGCCGGCCAAGTACGACGGCAGATTCACCGAGACCACGCGCACGATCTCGGGGCCAGAGTACGGCGCCAGCGTCAACCGCAAGCGCACCGGCTGTCCAGCGTCCACCTCCGGATCCAGCACGTCTACGCCGCGCAGGCGCAGGATCTCGCGTGCGAAGCGCAGCTCGATATCCATCGCCACGCTCTCCACGAACGCCGGCTCCCAGGGGTTGTTGAGGATGCCGCCGACGGCGCGCACCAGGTTGGTGCGGCTGAGCTCGCCGGCGTCCGGAGTGCCGCCGATCGCGACACCGTAGTCCTCCAGCACGATCTCGCCGTAGCCCTTGATCTTGAGCTTGCTCTTCGCCGACCAGCTCACGTCCTGATGCTCGGCGGCCACGGCCTGCAGCGCGCTGCCGAGCGACACCGCGACGAAGGAGGGCGAGAGGAAGCGCTCGTGAGCGACCTCGAAGTTCCAGTTGCCGTTACCGGGGACGCCGCGAATCTTCATGCTCACCGGGATGATCGGCGCGCGCGTCGACTGCGAGACGACGATGGAAGCCATGCGGTCGTTGACCAGCGTGCCCAGGTCGCGCACCGGCATGCCGATCTTGAAGCTTCGCTGGTCGCTGGCCAAAAACCAGAGCACCTTGCCGATCGCGGTCGGCAGCGCGGTCACGCCGGACTCCATCATGGGATGGCCGAACGCGATCAGCCGATCGCCCTCCACGCGCGTGACGGTGCCGAGGCCCATCGCGCTCATATCACCGCGCACGAGCTGAACGCCGATGGCGCCGCCGTCCTCGTAGCGCGTCGGCGCGTTGGGATCCTTCACGCCAGCGCCGCCCGCCTGCAGCGGCTCGAGGCCGAGCGGAGCGAGCAGCTCCCGCGCCATGGAGACGGCCGCTGGCGTCATGCCCGCCACCAACATCGGCGTCGCCACCGGCCGCAGCGCGCTCGAGCCGCCGGGGACGTTGGCGGCGTGCGCGGCCGCGAGCTCCGCCGAGTGCTTCAGCACGTCGTAGCGCGCGAGGTCGCCGCTGTAGCGCCCTGCGCGGCTCGCCAGGCGCGTGGCGCCGCCGGACGGCAAGCTGCCGAGCTTGCCCTCGTTCGTAGCGGGGCGCTGCGCGCTGCGCGGCAGTGTCTTCAGCGGCCAACCGTAGATCTCGGGTGGGAGCGGCCGCACCAGATCATCGAGCATGTTGCGGATCGGCGTGACGCCCGCCACCGGCTCCGCGCCGAAGGTCCAACCGTAAGCGTAGGCGCCGATCATCTTGTCGTTGATGTAGATCGGGCTGCCGCTCATCCCGGCCACGACCTTCGCCACGTCGAGCCGCGGGTGCTTCGTCTTGATCAGGATCAAGTCCTGGCGTGGACGGAAGTTCGAGAGCACGTCGATGACCTCGACGTCGAAACGCTCTGGCTTGGTGCCCTGAAACACCGTGAGCCCGTAGCCCTTCATGCCGGGCTTGATGTCCGCGACCGGCATGATGTCCGGGCGCGACGTGAGGCCATCCGCCCGCGCGCGGCGGATGCCGAGCGGCAAACTAGCCAGCAGACCAGCGACGGCAGCCGCGACCAACAGCGATGAAAACCGCAAAGTCTTGCCAGTGTAGCCAAGCCCGCAGAGGCGGGCGAACTATCCCGGACGGCGCGAGCCGCGCCTCGACGGGCGGCGAGCGGCGCAGCCGATCTTGGCTAGGCCTTGAGGCCGGCACACGCGCGCCGCGCCGTCGCGGGCAGCGCCGTGCAAAGCTGCCGAGCGCTGGTTCGCGCTGCCTACATGCGGCACCTTGCGAGACGGAATGGAACTGACGGGCATGCTGCTCCTGTCCGGCGCGTTCGGACTGCTGCTCACGGCGCACGTGCGACTGCTCGCTCATCTGTGCGTCGCCAAGCCGCGCTGGCGAGCAGCCGTCGCGCTGTTACTGCCGCCGTTCGCCCCCTATTGGGGTTGGCAGGACCGGCTGCGGCTGTGGAGCGCGCTGTGGATCTTCGCCGGCATCCTCTACAGCACGAGCTTGATGGCGAGCACGTTCTGAGCAGGCGCGGCCAAGCGAGCGCTCGCGTCAGTGAACGATCGGTTTTACGACGGGGCGGCCCTCTTTCAAGATCACGTCGAACGTCACTCTGCGATCGCCGTGCTGCGCGCGCAGCTTCTCTTCCGTCTCGCGCAGCGCGGTCGCGAGGCGCTCGAGGCTCACCGCCGGCGCGTTCTTCGGCGCCAGTTGCCGCAGGCGCTCGTGCACCTCTTTGACGCGCTCGAGGCTAATGCGCTGTTCGAGCAGGCGTTCCCCGCTGCGCGACAGCAACGTGCGCGACACCGGCGGCTCCGTGCTCGGCGTCTCGCAGCTCGGCAGGCTCGACACTTCGCGCAGCGGCGCGACGGCCGCGCTCGGGTTAGTATCGAAATGGGTCGCGGCAGCGAGCGAACGCTCGCGCGCGGAGTACACCGGCGTTAGCTCGTTTTCTTGCGGGATGCGGATGCCCTGCAACGTCGCCGTCAGCTTGAGCGGCATTCGCCGACGCGGCTCGTTCAGCGTCGAGCTGTGTCGCTCCGACGGCGAGCGCAGCTCGTTCGCGCCGCGCGCCGACTCGCTCCCGCGTGACGCCAGCAACGCCGCTCGCGCCTTCACCGGTGTGGTCGCAAAGCGGGAATTCGAATCCGTCTTTTGCTGAGCGCCGTTCGCGACCGGACGCACCGCGGCCGGCTTGGTCTCCGCTGAGAGTGACGGATGCACCGGCGGCACCAGCGGCGTCCCCAATGGCGGAGTCAGCGACGGACGCCGCGCACCGTTACCGACCGCGACGGGCTTCACCGCGCTGAGCGCCGCCGCGCTCGGCGGCGCGGCCTCAGACGACTCGGCCGCCTCCGGCGGTGTCGAGCGCGAGCGCTGTTGACCGTTCATCACGCGACGCGCGAGCCGCTCCCAGCTCTGTTGATACTGATCGTACGTGCGCAGCACGCGCTGCAGCTTGCCGCGGCTCGCGCTGTCCCCTGCGGTGCGGCTCATCAGCGCAGCGAGCGCGCGATCGACGTCCAAGCGCAGCATCAGCGGCTCGTCCTGCTCGCGACCAGTGAAGAAGCCCTGATACCGCAGGTGGAGCTCGTCTAGGCGAGCTTCCAGCTCGTCGAGAGCGCGGTCGAGCTCTCTCTGATCTATGGCCAACATCTCTCGAGATACGCTTGCTTTCAATCCGCGGCAAGAGCGCTCCGGCACTCGCCAAACGTGCAGCTCGGGCTCACCCGTCATGCCGCGCGGGTTAGCGAAAACCGCCACACTCTCGGTTCGAGCGGCAGCGCTATTTTCTGGTCGGTGCTGCTTCGGTAAGTGGCTTCAGCTGGACGAAGGCCTCTTCGACGAAGCGATCCCGCACCTTCTGCGCGAGCTCCGGGGTCGAGCGCCACGGCACGGCCACGGCGGAAATCAGGCACGCCTTGGGGTAGAGCGAATAAGCGGCCCACGCTGCGGAAAACTCCGGACGTGAAAAGCCGAGGCTCAGCTTGCCGTCGACGGCCAGCGTCACCAGCGAGCGGCCGTGAAATTTCGAGTGATGGGGGTGAAACTGCCCGAAATCCACGTCGAAGGGCTTGATCAGCGGGCGACCCCAGGCGTCGAAGTGACGCAAGCAGTCCTCGCTCGTGGGCTGTTGCTCCTCCACCTGCTGCACGAAGAGCACGACCAGCGCGTGATGCTGCTTGCCGTAGCGGAAGCCGAGGAAGTGCTGCACGCCCCAATAGCGAACGCGCTTCCAGTTCTCGGCGTCCGGCAGCGCGATGTGCAGCTGCTCGTCTTTGTCGCCGCGCTCACCCCAGGGCTCGGTCAATAAGCGGTTGAGCGCCGCCTCGTGCGGGTCGGCAGCGTCGCCCCCGGGGTGTTGTAGGTTCACGCTGGTCGGTGTGGGCGGCGCGCCGGGCGGCTTGGTCTGCGGCGACGAGTGACCGCCGCAGCCAACCATGGCCAAGGCCAACACTAGCGGGAGCGCGCGCAGAGCCATCGTCAACGTTATACGGACGCGAGAGCAAAAGTATGGCATCGCGGAACGTACAAACGGAGCCGCCCCTGCCCGCGGGCGGGCGCTCGAGAGATCCGGCGCGCGAATTGGCTAGCGGCGGCGCGCCCAGCTCAGATTTCGAACGATTGTAGGCGGATGGCGGACAAGTCGTGCGTGCCGAGCCCCAGCTCCGCCGCCGTGCGGATGTACTTGGGCTCCCGACCCACGTCCTTCAGCGATTTCAAGCCGCGCGCCTTGCGCTCATCGTCGATTACCTTCCAGCCGAAGGTGTCCATCGCCACCGGATCGGTCGCGACATAGACCGCACCGTGCGGCACCCGCGTCTTCGGGTTCTTATCGAGCGGACCCTGGTCGTACGTGATCTTGAAGGCGTCGGTGATGTGCAAGCGCACCCGGCTCTTCACGATCGGGTGATTGTACAGCATCGCGATTTGGGGGTTCGCGTGGCCGGAGTGGTGCTTGTGCGGATTGTTGATGTTGCCGTGCGTGATGTTCTTCAGCGTGCCCGTGTAGCCGCAGATCGAGTGATCCTTCATCTGCGTGAGATCGATCACGGCCGTGGCCTGCGTGAAGAAGCGGCAGTAGCGCGTGGGGATGCCCTGCACCACGCGCACGTCGGGCATGGGGTGATCCTTGTTGTTATGGGTGCCCGTCTTCACGCCGGGGGGCAGCTTCCAGCTGCGCACGTTGACGCGAGTGCCAGCCAGGAAATTCGGGAACTGCTCGTACACGGTGACCTTCTCTGGCGGCACGCCCAGCGCCAGCACGGCCTCGACGACCGGTAAGATCAGCTCGAAGTTGACGGCCATCGTGTAGCCGGTCTGCCCGGCGATGCCGTTCACCTTGATGGCGACCACGTCATCCTTGTGGATGAAGCGCTTCATCGCCTCGACCAGGTTGGGCGCCCCGGTGAACTCGGTCATCGCCTTCTCCAACAAGCGCCGCGCGACCTCCGGCTGCGGCCACAGCTGGTTCGGCTGCATGAACGAGGCGAAGTCGCCCTTGGCGCTCACCTTCGTGATCTTGCCGTTGGCGGTCAGCGGCGTGAAACCAGCGGGCGGCGTGGCGGTGAGCGATTCGATGGAGACGGCCTGGGCGGGCTCCGCCTCCAGAAGACTGGCTGCGCCCGCCGCAGCGATGGCGCCGCGAGCAAAATCTCGGCGGGAAACGCGACTCGTCTTCATGTTCGGCATCGTGGCCTCCTCGCTTCAGCTATCACGCAGGCCCAGCTCCGGCAATCGAGCCGCCTCTCTCGGCCAGCGCACAGCTGCGCCATCCCCAGCGCGAGCTGGCGAAATCGCGCCGTCGCCAGGTTGAGCGGCTCGCCGCCGGCGCGCCGCTCACGCGCTCACAGCTGAATTCGGCCGCGCCCACCGCGGCACGAGCTTCGCAAAAGGTCGGGAGCGCGCGCACCTGGCGCGCGCAAAGGAGATGCCATGGACAACAGCAAAATGAAGATCGCGTACGTCATCACCACTCGCAACGGCAAGCGCTTCTGGAACCGCTGCGGCGTCGCGTTCGTCAACGGCGACGGTTCGATCAACGTGAAGCTCGAAGCAGTGCCCGTGAACGGCGAAATCCAAATCCGGGACTACGTCCCCCGTGACGAGGTGGCGGGCACGACGCTGCGCGGACGCGAGGGCAACGGGCACGCGGACGAGGAAGTGCTCGCGGAACTCGCCTGAAGGAGCCGCTGCAATGACTCTCGTCGATCTAGATCCGAAGTTGGAATCGGGTAGGCGACTCGCCTCGGTCGAGAGTCGCTGCGCGTCGCAAATCGAATCGGCTCCGGCGCCCGCGCCGGTTCGCCCCGCGGGGCCGGAGCTCGAATCGTCGCTGGGAGCCTTGCGTGAATGGGCGCGCGGACCGCTCGGCGGCGTCGTCATGAAGGCGGCGGGCATCACGCTGTTGATGCTCGGCCTCGGCGGCATCGGCGCCTACGCGCTCAGCCATGGCCTGTCACCGCAGCTGGCGCGCGCGGACACACCACCGGCGCGCAGCTCGCAGCCAATCGCGGTGACGCACGCCGGGCTGGGTGACAGCGCGGCAGCGCCGCCGGCGGATGCCGCGGCCAGCGCGGCAGCGCCGCTCACGTCGGACGTGAAGCCGTCGAGCGCGGTGACAGCGGACGGCCGCGTCATCTTGAACCTCGCTACGCTCGAAGATCTGCGCAAGCTGCCCGGCGTAGGTGCCAAGCGCGCCGAGGCGATCCTCGCCTTGCGCCAGAAGCTAGGAAAGTTCCGGCGTATAACCGATCTACTACGCATCCGCGGCATCGGTCCGCGGCGCTTGAAGCAGCTGCAGCCGCGCCTGTTGCTCGATCCTCCACCCGATCCGCCAGCTCCGCCGCCAGCAGCGTCTGGCTCTCCATAACGCGACACACGACCCCAGGAAGCTGCCTGGCGTTCAACACAGTGTCCGACAATTCACGCTCAATCACCTGCCTCCAAATACACCCGAGCGCGTCAAAGCGCCGTCACCGGGCGCGGCGATGTCGGAGGACGTACGCCGAGCCGCCGCGCCGGGTGACAAGGTGCGAGAGCTGCTGCACGAAATGAAATCGCGATTGGGGGTGCCCTCCGCGCAGGAACCGTCTCAATATAGGCCGATCAGCGCAAGCTGGCTGGATTGAGACCCGGAGGATGAAGAGCACTTTCACCCGGGACGAACTGATCGTGCCCTCGTTCTCGGAGCGCCTTCGGCTCGTCCTCGACGACGCGCGCGCAGCGCTCGGCGTCGACGCGTTGGCGGTGGCGGAACTCGCGGCCGTTGATGGCCGCCTCGCTCCGCGCTGGCGTGGGATTTCGCCAGGCGCAGTGGAGCTCGGCGCGCTCACGTTGGATCACTTCGTGTCACTCGCGAACCGCGATGCTCGTGCTGAGGAGGGCTCGAGTGAGCCGCTCATCGGCGGCGCGTTTGCGCAGGCGCCCGTGCTCGTCCGTACGCTGTCAGTGACGCCGCGCCTGGTGAACGGCGTCGACGCGCTGTTGCTGCTCGCTCACGCTGGAGAGCTCGACCTCGCGCTGCTCGGCGAGCTGGTCGTCTGCTTGGAACGCGGGCTCTCGCAAGCTCGCCGCGAGCAGCTCGCGGAGCTCGTACTCTCGGCGGTCGAGCAGGCGGCCGACGCCATCGAAATCACCGATCGTGAGGCGCGCCTAGTTTACGCCAACCAAGCGTGGGAAACGCTGTTCGGCTACCAGCGCGCCCAGGTGCTCGGTCAAACCGTAGGACACCTGTTCCGCGATCCCGTGGAGCCGCTGCACGATAGCGCGTTCTACCAATTTACGATGGGCACCCTGCTCGAGGGCAAGCCGTGGCTCGGCGTGCTGGCGAACCGCACCGGCAGCGGCGGCCGGCTGTTTTGTGAGGTGCAGGTCGCCCCCTTCAAAGCGGACGCCGCCGGCTTCCAGGGCAACCTGGCCATCCGCCGTGAAGTCGCGCACCGGCGCGAGCGGGACAGCGCGCTGGCCGTGGCGCATCAGGAGTTTCGCTCGGTGCTGGCGGCGATCCCCGAAGGCGTCGCGGTGCTGCGCGACGGCAAGATCTATTTCGCCAACTCCGCGCTGCTCGCGACGCTCGGACGCCGCGAGCACGACGTGATCGGCAAGCCGTACATCGATTTCGTGCACCCCGAAGATCGCGCACAGTTCGCGCAAGAGCACGAGAGCCGCGTGACGCGCGTGCGCTTCTTGCCGGACAGCGGCGCGCCGCGCTTCGTCGAGATCTCGACCGCCGGCGCCGTCTCGTTCGAGGGCCGGCCCGCGATGATCCTGCTGTCGCGCGACACGACGGACTACCGTATCGCGCAGGAGCAGCTGGCGCGCGCGGAGAAATTTTCCGCGCTCGGCTCGCTGGCGGCCGGCATCGCTCACGAGATCAATAACCCGCTCGCGTACGTGGTGCTGAACTTGGAGCTGGTGCGCCCGGCGCTGGCCGCGGCGGAGCAGCGCGCCGAGCAGGAAGCGCTCGATGAGGCCATCGACGGCGTGAAGCGCATCCGTCAGATCGTGGCTGAGCTACACGGCTTCTCCGGCTCCGACGCGCCCGGACCACCCGAGCCCGTAGACGTGAACAAGGCGGTGACCTCCGCGCTCAACATCGTGCAGAGTCAGATTCGTCACCGCGCGCGGCTGGAGCGCGCGCACGAGCCGGAGCTGTTCGTGCTGGCGCGCGAGGGACAGCTGGTACAGGTGCTGGTCAACGTGCTCACCAACGCGGCGCAGGCCATCCCCGTCGACGGCGGCGAGCACATCATCCGCGTCAGCACCTGGCAAGACGGCGACTGCGTCGAGATCGCCATCGCCGACACCGGCACTGGGATCGCAGAGAGCGCGCTGCCGCACATCTTCGAGCCCTTCTTCACGGGCAAGCGGCGCGGCGAAGGCTCCGGGCTGGGCCTGGCCATTTCCAAGCGCATCGTGGACGATTTTGGGGGACAGATTCGCTTTCAGAGTCAGCTCGGGCACGGCACCACGGTGTACGTCCGCTTGCCGAGCGCGCCCCCGCTCACGACCACGCGCAGGGATCCGCGGCGCAGCACGCTCACCACCACCGTGGCGCACCCCGCGCGCATCTTGATCGTGGACGATGAATTGCCCCTGGCGCGCACCTTGCGGCGCTTGCTGGCGCAGCACGACGTCACCATGATCCATGACGGGCGCACCGCGCGCGCCACGCTGGAGAGCGGCGCGAGCTTCGACGTGATCCTGTGTGACGTGACGATGCCCGGCCTGTCGGGAGCGCAGCTGTTTCAAGCCGTGTGCGCGACGCGGCCAGAGCTCAAGTCGCGCTTCATCTTCATGACGGGCGGCAACGTGAGTGAGCTCAGCAGTAGCTTTCGCGAGGCGCTCGGCCCGCGGCTGCTGGTCAAGCCCTTCGAGCCCGAGCGGATGCTGAAGCTCGTGGCTCAGACCGCGGGGAACACCCGCGGCGGCACCTCGCAAAGCGGCTCGACGCCGAGATCGGAGAACTGAAGCAACATGGGTGATAGCGTCTTATTTTTTCGTAAGCTCAGCCTCTCGGCCCTGGCCGTGGTGTGCGCCGCCGCTTGCAGCGCGGGAAGCGGCGAAGACACCGGCGTCAGCGCGGCGGCGCTGAGCAGCCCTCACGACTTCGACGTGAGCTTCGATGCCTGCAGTGAGTTCGCCGGGCTCGGCTACGTTCCTGCCGTGAACGCGCAGTCCCGGGTGCCCGCCGGATACACGCTCGCCGTCGACGGGTCGAACGCGATCCTGGTCGCGCGCGTGGTGAGCTGCGGCGGTGTCTCCGTGGACGGCAAGAAGGCACGCCGCACCGAGCTGTCGCAGATCGGCATCATGCTCGTCGGGCCCGACGCGAGCGCGTCGATCAACAACTACACGCTGTGGTTCGACACGAATAACCCGCTGCTCGCCGCCAAGCTCGGCGCCGCGGGCGTGGACTCGGACAATGGACAAGTCTCGTACACGCTGTCGAGCGGCGAGAATCTGCTCGCCAGCGCCTCAGCCCCGCACGTACCCGCGCATCAGCTGAATGGCCCCGTGACGCCCGGCACCGAGCCGGTGCCGTTCAGCGCCAGCTGGTGGTTCGACGGTCGCCACGGCACGGTGCGCATGCGCACCGAATTTCCGGCCATCCGCTTCGGCGGCGCCAGCGTGACCTTGACGACGCCGGCCGGCTCCGCGCTCGCTGCCGTCATCGGCGGCACCAGCCTGACCTTCGCGGTCCTGGATAGCTTCAACGCCTTCGACGCCGCGCTGATGGAAGTCCGAAACACGCCGTAGCGGGCGCCGGCTTCGCGCCGACTGGTGCTCGCCTCAGCCGGTGGGCACCGCTCGGCGCAGGCGCTCGAGCAGAGGCTGAATCAGCTCGTGGCGCAGCTTGAACAACGAGCGGTTCGCGATCAACACGCTGGAGATGGCGCAGATCGTCTCCAGCTCGACCAGGTTGTTGTCGCGCAGCGTGGCGCCGGACTCGACGAGATCGACGATCAGATCCGAGAGGCCGACCAGGGGCGCGAGCTCCACGGAGCCTTGCACGTAGATGATCTCGGCCTGCACGCCGCGGGAGGCGAAATGCTGCGCCGCGACGCGCGGAAATTTCGTGGCGATGCGCGGCAGGCTGGGCGCCGCGCCGCCCCGCGGCCCGGCGACGACCATGCGGCAGCGCCCCACCCCTAAATCGAGCGGCTGGTACAGATCGTACGCGCGCTCGAGCAACACGTCGCGCCCGCTGATCCCGAGATCCGCCGTGCCGTACTCCACATAGGTGGGCACGTCGTCCGGCTTGAGCAGCAGGAACCTGAGCGAGCCGTCCGCGGTCTCACGAATCAGGCGCCGGTCATCGGCCTCGAGCGGCTGCGTGTCGAGCCCCGCCGCTCGAAACAGCGGAAGCAGCGCGCGGATGACGCGGCCCTTGGGCACGGCGATGGTGATGGGACGCGTCACGGGACCTCGTGTGCCCGGCCCTACGCTGTATCAAGCGTTTTTGCAAGGGATGAGCAACGTCGCGCCCTGCGAAACGCCACGCCTGCGCCGCTCGGCCTTACGGCCAGCGAAGCGGTCGCGCCGCGCAGCTCCGCGATCGTGCTCGGCGGGAAGGCAGTATACGCTCGCCTCCGATATGGCTCGGGGTTCGTTTCCGACATCGTCCCTCGCCGCGCTCGTCGCGAGCTGTCTCTGGCCGCTAGTTGCCCACGCGTCACCCCCGCCCTCGCTGGACCTGCGCGGCTTTCAGGCTTCGACCGATCCGAACGCCTCCCTCTATCTCGAGCCCGCCATGACGCCGGGGCACCTGCAATGGAACGCTGGATTTTGGGCGTCCTACGCCTCGCACCCGCTGGAGCTCGAGACCGCCGATGACCACACCGTAGCGGTGCCGGTGCGAAACCAAGTATCAGTCGACTATGTCGCCGGCCTCGGTCTGGGCGATCGCTTGGCGCTCGGTGTCGTGCTCCCGACCGTCGTTTATCAAAACGGAGATGACGTGCGCGCCTTGGTGCCGGGCAGCGAGCGGCTGCCGCACGCCGCGCTCGGCGATCTCGCGCTGACCGCGAAGGCTACTGTCATTCCGAGCCGCGCGCTCGGTGGCTTCGCGCTCGCCGCGCTCGCCAGGGTCAATTTGCCGACGGGCAGCGCCGCCTCGTACGTGTCGGAGTCGGCGGCCAGCGGCGAGCTGCGCGGGTTGGCGGAGCTCGGCCTGGTCGCGCTCACCGTGCGCGCCACGGCGGGCATGCGCGTGCGCGGCGCCGAGCACAGCTACGGCAACAGTGAGTTCGGACACGAGCTGCCGTGGGGCGCCGCTATCAGCGTGCTGCCTCAGGTGTTCGGCATCGACCCCGAAGGGCATTGGCGCTGGAACCTGGAGACGCACGGGGCCATCGCGCTAACGCCGAAGTTCGCGTCGCGGGTGCAGTCGCCGGCCGCAGTAGCGCTCTCGGCGCGCTATGGCTTCGGTGATTTTGGCGTCACCGCCGGCGCCGAGCTGCCGTTGAACGACGCCGTCGGCGCGCCGCGGGTTCGCGCCATCCTCGCGCTCTCGTTCGCTCCGCGCATCGTCGACAGCGACGGCGATGGAGTCCCCGACGAGAAGGACGAGTGCGTCGAGCTCGCCGAGGACAAGGACGGCTTCCAGGACGCGGACGGCTGCCCCGATTTCGACAACGACGACGACGGCGTGCCGGACGATGACGACAAATGCCCGGCTGAGCAGGAAGACGAAGACGACTACCAGGACGAAGACGGCTGCCCCGATCCGGACAACGACCACGACGGCGTTCCGGACGTGAGCGACAAGTGCCCGAACGATCCCGGTCCCCGTGACGGCGCCACGCCGGGCTGCCCGCCGCGGGACCGCGATCTCGACGGCATCGCCGATCCCGACGACAAGTGCCCGACGCGCGCCGAAGATCCCGACGCTTTCGAAGACGGTGACGGTTGCCCCGACCTCGACAACGACGGGGACGGCGTGCCGGACGAAGAAGACGCCTGCCGCGACGTGCCGGGCGCGGCGCGCTCGGAGCCAGCCCTCAACGGCTGCCCCAGCCCGGATCACGACGGCGACACCTTCGACGACGCGCAGGATGGCTGCCCCAACGAAGCCGAGGACTTCGACGGCGAGGACGACGGCGACGGCTGCCCGGAGCCCGCTGGAAACCGCGAACAGCTCGCGCGCCTCGAGAGCAACGGCGCCGGGCATCGCCTGCGGCTGGCGCGCGCGATCACGTTCCAAGCCGACGCCAGCCTGGATCCCAAGGCCGAGCCGACGCTGCGCGCCATCGCCCAGCTCCTCAACGCGCGCCCCGAGGCGGTGGTAATGGTCGGCGTGCGTCCTGGCGCCGCGACTGCCGTGGCCGAGCAGCGAGCGCTCAACCAATCATTTGCCATCGTCGAAGCGCTGCGCAATTACACGCACCGCGACGAGTGCGCCGAGACCATCGCGTTCAGCGCCGTGCGCAAGCTGCCGGACAGCGCGAGCGGCGTCGGCTTTCTGGTGCTCGCGCCCGCAGCGAGCGAGCCGCCAACAGCCGCCCCCGCCGAGAAACCATGACGCGAGCCCGCCAAGCCTTGCTCTCGCTCGGCGCGGCGGCGCTCCTCACGCTGCCGCGACCGCTGGCGGCGAAGAGCGCGGCGACGCCAGTGCGGAAGCCGGAGTCCCTGCTCGACCGCGTCGGTCCGCACAGCATGGAGCTCGCGCTGCGCGGCAACAGCGCCAGGGCTCGCGAGCAGGCGATCCAGCGGCTCGGCGCGCTGGGCAGCGCTCGCGCGCTGGAGCTCGTGGTGCACGCGCTCGACTCCAACGGCGCCGCGCAGTCGCCGCGCGAACGGCTGATCGCGGTGCGTACGCTGGCCGCGCACGTGAAGGAGCCCACCGTGCGCGAGTGCCTCGTGCGCGTCATGACCGGGGTGAGCACCAGCGCGGAGCGCGCAGATCCGCTGCAAGCGCTGCTGCGCGACACCGCCGCGCTGGCGCTGTCGGCGAGCGGCCAGCCCGAAGCCTTCGAGGCCTTGGGCAAGGCCCTGCGACAGTCGGGCCGCGTGGCGGAAGCAGCGGCCGCGGCCATCGCCGCCCACCCGCCCGCGGACCTCACGCCGCTGGTGCGCGCCCACTACGCGCCCACCGCGGAGCTGTTGATCGCGCTCGACGCGCTCGGCGACGAACGCGCGTTCGAGCTGCTGCGCGACGTGGTGCGGCGCGGCGCGCCGGAGCTGCGCGCGCGCGCCGCCGTGGCGCTGACGCGGCTCGGAAATTTCGAGACGGTAGAGCTGTCGCTGAGCTGGGCCGAGCCCGGCACGCACCCCGCCCTGCGCTTGGCCGCGGCGGAGATCCTGCTGCTCGCGCAGGACGCGCGCGTGGAGTCATTGCTGGCCGCGCTGCTCGTCGACCCCGCGACGCACGCGCGGGCGCTCGAGCTCGCGACGCACAGCGGCGGTGCCAGCGTCGAGCGCGCGCTGCTCTCGGCGCTGTCCAGCGCCGACCCTGACGAGCTGCCCGTGTTCTTTCTGGCGCTCGGGAAGAGCGGCGGTAAGGCCGCGATCTCGGAGCTCAGCCGGCGCGTCGCGGAGCCCGCCACGGGCGCCGCCGCGGCGTACGCGCTCGCCAGCTCGCCGAGCAGCGACGCGACGACGGCGCTGGTGCAGCTGCTGGGCGACGAGCGCTCGGCGCGGCGCGCGGCTCGCGCTCTGAGCCTACGCGCGACGACGCTCGACGGCGCGCCGCAAGAGCTGCTCGTCGCGCTGAGGAAGCTGCGGCGATCGCGCGTCGCCGCCGACCGCGAGGTGGCGGGCTTCGGCCTCACGCTGCACGATCCCGCCGCCGCTACGGCCTTGCTCGGCAGCCAAGATGCGGCGCTCGCGCGTGGCGCGGCGCGCGCGGCGCTGGCGGCGGGCGCGGCTCGGGTCGCCGTCAAGCGCCTGCTGAGCGAGCCGGCGGGCGCTACCAGAGTGCAGCTCGCGCTCTCACTCGCGGACGCGCGGGCGCGCGCTCTAGTCCCCACGCGGGTGTTGCTCGAGCTCGCCGACGAATCGCCCATGGTCGCGCCGCTCGCGCTGTTCGCGCTCGCCGAGCGCGACAACGAGGCGCTCCGCGCGCGGCTGCTCGAAGCGCTCGCCTCCCACGACCCGCGCTTGCGCGCGCACACGGCGCTCGGGCTGGGCGCGAGCGCGTCCGCGAGCGCGCTCTCCCTACTGGAGGCCGCGTATCGCTTCGAGCCAGAGCCGGAGGTTCGCCGAGCGCTCGTGCGCGCGCTCGCCCGGCGACCGGAGCGCGCGCGCCGGCGAACGCTGGAGCTGGCGCGCGATCTCGACCCTGACCCGAACGTCCGCGAGCTGGCCGGCCTCGCCCTGGCCGGCATCCTTCCGGCCGTTTATGCGCCGGGCCGCGGCATGCTCTGGCTCTCGCTGCAAGCGGGGCCGGGCGAGCTGCCGGTCGCGGCGCTGCAAGTGCCGGGCGGCCTCTCGTTACCGCTCGTCGCCGACGCCGACGGCGTCGTGGCCTGCGCTGGGCTGCCCGAGGGCGCGGTCTCGCTGCGACTCGGTACACTGGCGCGCCCCAGCACAGCCGGGCTACGCTGAGTAGAGCGCGCTCGACTTGCGTCCACGCCCGAGGAGAGCAAGGCTGCGCGCTGGGAATGTCCCGTATGGTCGCCTCCGACGCCGCACCCGCGCCCGCAGCTCCAGCGCAAGACTTCGAATCGGCGCTGCAGCGCCTCACCGACATCGTCGAGCACCTCGAGAGCGGCGAGCTGCCGCTCGAAGAATCATTGCGGCTGTTCGAAGAGGGCGTGCGCTTGTCGCGCCTCGCGCAAGCGCGCCTGGACTCGGCGGAGAAGCGCGTCGAAGAGCTGCTCGGCTTGGACGAGAACGGCAATCCGCTGGTGCGGGAGCTGCCCGCCAAATGAAGCTGCTGGCCGACACCGCGGCTGCGCTGCTGATCGGCAACGAGCTGCTCTCGGGCAAGGTCGAGGAGGCCAACCTGAAGCAGCTGATCGCGCTCTTGCGCGCGCTCGGGATCCGCCTGATCCGCGCCGTTTACCTGCCGGACGACGTGGACGTCATCGCACGTGAGGTCAACGCCATGCGCACGGCGGCGGACGTGGTGTTCACCAGCGGCGGCGTCGGCCCCACGCACGACGACGTCACCGTCGAGGGGGTGGCTCGCGCCTTCGGCGTCAGCGCGGTCCGCGATCCTGCGCTGGAGGCCCTGCTGCACGAGGTGTACGGCGCCCGCTGCAGCGAGGCACACCTGCGCATGGCGCTGGTGCCGCAGGGCGCGGAGCTGATGACCACGCTGGACATCCGCTGGCCGACGCCGCGCATGAGCAACGTCATCTTGCTGCCGGGCGTGCCCGAGCTGTTTCGCGCGAAGCTCGACATCGTGCGCGCTCACATCAGCGGTCGCGCGCCGTTCATCTCGCGCGCCGTCTTCTTGCGGCTCGACGAGGTGGAGTTCGCGACCGCGTTGGACGCCGTCGTAGCCGCGCACCAGAGCGTCGAGGTGGGCTCGTATCCAAAGTGGTTCGACGCCAGCTACAAGACGAAGATCACCTTCGACGGCCGTGACGAAGCCGCGGTGCGCCTCGCGCTCGAGGACTTCCTCGCGCGCGTCGCCGTCGACGCCGTCGCGCGCGTCGACTGAGGCGGCGCCGGCGAACGACGCCGGCGAGCGCTGGCCGCCAGCGCTCGCGCCGCGTCGCTGCGCGGAAATCGCGCGGCACGCGGGCTGCAATTCGCGCTGACATGCCCGACGCTCGTGAACGCGCCCTCAGTAGCCCGATCGACTCCCTCCCCGATCACGACCTGCTCGCCATCGTGCTCGGCACCGGCAGCCGCGGTGAGCCGGTGCTACGGCTCGCCGCGACGTTGCTGGAAGCCGAAGGCGGCTTGCTCGGCGTCGCGCGCGGCACTCCGCACGGTCTGCAGCGCCGCGGCATCGGGCCGGCCAAGGCCGTGCGCGTGGCCGCGGCCTTCGAGCTCGGGCGTCGCGCACAGCTCGGCGCGCTGAACCTCGCGGCGACGCGCCTGCAAGGCTATGACGAGGTCGTGGCCTGGGCGCGGCCGCGCCTCGCCACGCTAGAGCACGAGGAGGTGTGGCTGCTCACGCTCGACGGCCAGAACGCGTTGAAGTCCGCGCGGCGCATCGCGCAGGGCGGCGCGCACGGCTGCGCGCTCACCACGCGCGACGTGCTGGCGCCCGCGCTGCGCGACGCGGCCAGCGCGATCGTGCTCGTGCACAACCACCCGAGCGGTGATCCCAAGCCCAGCCCCGAGGACGTCAAGATGACGCGCGCCCTGGCGGCGGCGTGCGAGATCGTCGGTGTGCCGCTGTACGATCACGTGGTGATCGCGCGCGGCGGCGCGAGCTCGTTGTTCGAGCTGCAGGCCTTTTGAGGCGTGCAGCGCGCTCAGGGCTTGAGCCGGTAGCCCGTCTTCAGCATCCAGCGCACGACCAGCACGCAGAGCAGCAGAAAGCCGAGCGTCATGCCGGCGCTCACTTCCACGCGCACGTCCGAGGTATCGAAGAAGCTCCAGCGAAAGCCGCTGATGAGATAGACCACGGGGTTGAACAGCGTGATGCGCTGCCACAGCGGCGGCAGCATACTGATCGAGTAGAAGCTGCCCCCCAGGAACGTGAGCGGCGTCACGATCAGCATGGGCACGAGCTGCAGCGTCTCGAAGCCGTCCGCCCACAAGCCGATGATGAACCCGAACAGGCTGAAGGTGACCGCGGTCAGGATCAAGAAGGCGACCATCCAGAACGGGTGCGCGATCTCATAGGGCACGAACAGGCGGGCGGTGACCAAGATGATGGTGCCCAAGATGATCGACTTGCTCGCGGCCGCGCCCACGTACCCGAGCAGCATTTCCACGTAGGAGATCGGGGCGGAGAGCACCTCGAACACGGTGCCGGCGAAGCGCGGCATGTAGATGCCGAAGGAGGCGTTGGAGATGCTCTCCGTCAACAGCGAGAGCATCGTCAGGCCGGGGATGATGAAGGCCGCGTACTTGACGCCCTCGATGTCGGTCATGCGGCCCCCGATCGCGGAGCCGAACACCACGAAGTAGAGCGAGGTCGAGATCACCGGCGAGAGGATGCTCTGCAGCAGCGTGCGCAGCGTGCGGGCCATCTCGAACAGGTAAATGGCGCGGATGGCGTGCCAGTTCATGAGCGCGCTTCTACCAAGCTGACGAAGATCTCCTCCAAGGAGCTCTCGCGGGTCTGCAGATCCTTGAACTCGATACCGGCCTCGGCCAGCTGACGCAAGAGCCCAGCGATGGTGGACTGCTCGCGTTCGCCGTGAAACGTGTAAGTGAGCTGCTTGCCATCGGCTGACAGCTCGAGCGCATAGTGCGAGAGCGACTCTGGCACGCGCTCGAGCGGGCGCAGCAGCAGCAGCGTCAACTGCCGCTTGCCGAGCTTCGCCATCAGCGTGTGCTTGTCCTCGACCAAGATCAGCTCACCTTTGTCGATGACGCCGACGCGATCCGCCATTTGCTCCGCTTCTTCGATGTAATGCGTGGTGAGCACGATCGTCACTCCGGTCGCGCGCAGCGAGCGGACCATCTGCCACATGTCTCGCCGCAGCTCGACGTCGACACCCGCGGTGGGCTCGTCCAAGAACAAGATCTGCGGCTCGTGCGAGAGCGCCTTGGCGATCAGCACGCGGCGCTTCATTCCGCCGGAGAGGGTCATGATCTTGTCGTTGCGCTTCTCCCACAGCGAGAGGTCGCGCAGGATCTTCTCGATGTAGCCCGGATTCTTGGGCTTGCCGAACAGGCCGCGGCTGAAGGTCACGGTAGCCCACACGCTCTCGAACATGTCCGTCGAGAGCTCTTGCGGCACCAGACCGATCTTGCCGCGCACCGTGCGGTACTGCCGAACGTGGTCTTCGCCGTCCACCAACACGCGGCCGGAGGTCGCGTTGACGGTGCCGCACACGACGCCGATCAGCGTCGTCTTGCCAGCGCCGTTCGGGCCGAGCAGCGCGAAGATTTCGCCGCGCCCGATATCGAGGCTGACCCCCTTCAGCGCGCGAAAGCCCGAGGCATAGGTCTTATTGATGTCCTGGATCGAGATGATGGGCGACACGGCGTCCACTGAACGCATCTCACGATCTGCAACGCGAATGAAGTAAGACTGTTCTAGGCGCGTCATTCTGCGGCGTCGAAGCCGCCCCACAGCACCGGCCCCCGGTTCGAGCTCACGAGCCCGGCGATACTCGTCGCCCAGCGCTGGAGCCCTGGCGTTGAGTCGGTGCCTTTTTGCCAATTGAGGCGCTGTGGCGTGATTTGCCCGTCCGAGCGTGGGAATTCGCCTCGCTGCGGGCCTGCACGTGCGGGCACGGCCCTTGCTGCCATCGCCAGCACGAACGGCGGCTCACGCGCCGACGAACTTGATGACGCATTCAGCAGCAAAGCGGCCGTGGCTAAGACGCGCTGGCCGAGTGCTGCTCGTACTGGCCATCGCGTTGCCGCTCTTGTTCTTGGTCGCAAGCAACGCCTTCCTGTCGCTGCACGGCTTGGACCTGTTGTTCGCCTCGACCAACACGATCAACGCGAAGTATCAGCGCGCCTGGATGCTGTGGCCCGGCACGATTCACGTGCGTGGGCTGCGCATCATCTTTCAGGATCCAAACGTGGAGTGGTCGCTCGATTTCGAGCGCGCCACCGTGGACGTCAGCTTGCTGGAGTTCGCGCGCCGCACCTTCCACGCTCACCACGTCCGCGCCGAGGGCGGCTCCTTTCGCATGCGCCACCGCATCGATCCTGCGGTGAAGAACGCGCCCTGGGTGCGCACCATCGCGCCCATCCCCGAGTACCCGACTCCAGCGGTGTTCGAGGCGCGCGTGCCGGAAGCGCCGATCAGCGACGAAGAATACAACCTCTGGCGCGTCCACCTGGAAGACGTCGACGCGCAGGTCGACGAGCTCTGGGTGCAGTTCGTGCGCTATCGCGGCTCGGCGCGCGCGCGCGGCAAATTCGAGCTGCGGCCCGCGCGGCGGCTGTGGGTCGGCCCCGCGACGCTCGAGCTCGCCCCCGGACGCTTGAGCATCGGAGAGGACCAGCTCGCCGCGCGCTTGAGCGGCGCCATCCGCTGCGTCGTCGATCCCTTCGACGTGCGCGTGCCCGTCGGGCGCGAGGTGTTGCGCTTCATCAACAGCGACCTGAAGCTGCGCGCGGAAGCGTTTCAACCCGCCCTCTTGACGCAGTTCTTCGGCGCCATCGCCGACGGCCGCTACGACGTGCAGCCCGGCGCGCTGGACATCGACGTGCGCGTGCGCCGCGGCGTCGCGCTCGCCGGGAGCAGCGCGACGCTCACGAGCGAGCGCGTCGACGTCGAACAGCAGGGTGTCGCGGTGCAGGCGTCGGGCGTGCGCGTCCATGCCGCCGTAGACGCCGAGCAGCTCACCTCCTCGACGCTCGAAGCGCGCGCGGCGACCGTTCACTTGGAGCCGGCGCTGCCCGCGCTGACGTTCGAGACGACCAAGGGCGAGCTCATCACCCGCGGCAGCGACCTCGCAGGCGAAGCGCAGCTCGCTGGCGGCGGCGTGGACATCGGGAGCTTCCGCGTCCCGGATGCGCGCGCGCTCAATCGCCTGCTGCGCGGCTCTGCGCTGAGCCTGCGCGGCGGCGAAATCAGCGGCTCGCTGCGCGGCAAAGCGCAGGGCCAGCAGCGCAGCGGCGCAGCCCACGTACGCGCCAAGTCGCTCGCGCTGCACGCCGCTGGCCTGGCGCTCGCGGGCGACGCCAAGCTCGACGCGCACTTCTCCTCGCAGGCGGAGCGCCCGGTGCGGGCCGACCTCACGGTCGAAGGCAAGGTTCCCAAGCTGCGCATCAGCTCGGCGAAGACGGACGGACAGCCCGCGAGCTCTGCGCCGCACGGCGAGCTGCACGCCGTCGAGCTTCGCGCCTCCGCTACCAGCGCCGGAAAGCCGGGGCTCAGCGGCAAGCTGGAGCTCACGGCCGCGCGCGCGGAGCTGCTCGCGCCGTCTCGCTTCGCGCGCGTGCGCCCGCGCGTCGAGCTCAGCCTCGAGGACTTCGACAGCGCGCGCCTGAGCGGCAAGCTGGAGGCCAGCCTCGCGCTCACGGACGCGTTCAGCCGTCACGCCGACGAGACCGGACAGTGCTCGCAAATGAAGCTCGCCAGCGGCAAGCTCCAGCTGGCCGCCGAGCTTCGCGACGGCAAGGCCCAGGGCGACCTGCGCGGGCGGCTGCAGCGCGCGGCCTTCGACTGGGGTGACTTCGGCGCGCGCGCCAACGCCAACATCCGCGCGGAGCTCCGTGACGTCGCGCTGCGCGGCAGCGGAGCTGGCACCGTCAGCTTCAGCCTGGACGTCGTGGACGGCAGCGCGCGCAGCGGGAAGAAGGCTGCCAACGGCTGGCAGCTGGAGCTGCCGAAGCTCTCGTACGACATGGACGCCTGGCTCGGGCGCGCGCTGGTCGGCTCCGCTCGCGTAAACGCAAAACACGTCACCGGCCGCATCGGCGGCACGCATTTCAGCTCCGATTTGCAAGCCAAAGTACCGCTCTTCTCGGCCGACCTCGCGCGCCGCAGCGCGCACTTCTCCGCGCGCCTGGCGCTGCGCCGCACCGCGCTCGACTCCGAAGATCGCCAAGTGCGGGATTGGTGGGCCGAGCTCGACGTCCGCTCCGGCCTGCTGCGCGCCAGAGAGAACGTGGATCTCTCGGCCCTCTTTCAAGCCAAACTCCGCGACGCGACCCCCGGCATCGAAATCCTGAACGCCGGCGGCGCGCTGCCCGGCTGGCTCGCGGGGCTGATTCCGGAGCAGCCCGTCAGCGCCGAGGGCATGGTGCAACGACACTGCAGGCTCACCGAAATCCGATTGACGCGCGCAGAGGACGGACCGCTCGCCATGCACGGCCGCCTCCAGAGCGAGTCCGACGCCACGCGCGGAGCGTTTCTCGTGCGCCACGCCTCCGTGAGTCTGTTGTCGGCTGGCGTGGCGTTCAGCCCGGACGACACTCAGGTTGCGCCGTTGGCCGGGGATGGCTGGTTCCGCGAGCACGACGCCTCACTGGATGTCTCAGCGCGAGAGGTCCTGACGCAGCCGTGCAGCGAGCCGAGCAAGAGCTGCGGCGCTGAGTAGCAGCTCTGCTGGCACGGACGCTGCATCCGGGAGCTACATGGCGCGAGCACTCTGGAGCGGCACCGTCGGCTTTGGTTTGGTTCAGATCCCTGTAGGCCTGTACCCCGCGGAGGCCCCCAACGAGCTGGAGCTGCACCTGCTCGACAAACGAGACTTTTCGCCCATCGGCTATCAACGCGTGAACAAGAAGACGGGCAAGGAAGTCGACTGGAAAGACATCGTCAAAGGCTACGAGCACGGCAAGGGCCAGTACGTGGTGCTGACGGAGCAGGACTTCGAGGAAGCGAACGTGGAGGCCGCGCGCCAGATGGACATCCTGGCCTTCGTCGACTTTGCGCGCATCGATCCGCGCTACTTCGACAAGCCGTACTACCTGGCGCCCCAGAAGGGCGGCACCAAAGCTTATGCGCTGCTGCGCGAGACGCTGCGGCGCAGCGGCAAAGCCGGCGTCGGCAAGGTCGTGATCCGCACCCGGCAGCACCTCGCCGTGGTCGTCCCGCACGAGAAGGCGCTGGTGCTGATGGTGCTGCGCTTCGCCGATGAGGTGCGCGACGAGTCCGAGCTCGAGCTGCCCGGTCGCGATCTGAAATCGCTCGGCGTCAGCGCCAAGGAGCTCGCGATGGCCGAGCAGCTCGTCGAGGGCATGGTCGAAGACTTCAAGCCCGAGAAGTTCCACGATGAGTATCGGGAAGACCTCATGAAGCTCATCAAGCGCCGCGTGAAAGCTGGTGAGGTCAACAGCGTGGCGGAGCCCGGCGAGAAGAAGGCGCGGCCCAAGGCCGGCGCCAAGGTGATCGATCTCGCGGCGCTGCTCGCGCAGAGCGTCTCCGGCAAGAAAGCGCCGAAGTCGCGCGCCAAGCCGCTGCCGCGCAAGCGCAGCGCCAAGCACCACGAGACGCATCGCAAGTCGGCGTAGCGGGGCCGCGCGGCGCGAGCCCCTCCCGTGGCCGCCGGAGCGCAGCGACGCCGGACACTTGGGAGGGGTGGCGCGCGCAGGCGCGAAGCGCCGAGCACGCCGGGGGTGGGCAACCACCGGGGTGCAAGCGGGGACTCGGCTGCTATGACAGCGCGCGACCATGATCGGCCTCATCAACCTCGGCAAGTCTTTCGGCGCGCGCACGCTGTTCGAGGGTGTGTCGCTGAAGCTCGTCCCCGGCGCGCGCTACGGCCTGGTGGGCGCGAACGGCTCCGGCAAGACGACGTTGCTCAAGATCATCGCGGGCGACGAGCCGGCGAGCGACGGTGAGGTCACCTTCGCCAAGAACATTCGCGTCGGCGTGCTGCGGCAAGATCGCTTTCTGGACGACGCGCAGCCGATCCTGGAGGTGGCCAAGGCGGGTGACGAGGTGGTAAGCCGCGCGCTGGCCGAGCAAGCCGCGCTGCTGGCGCAAGGTGAGGTGCACACCGAGCGGCTCTTGGAGCTCGAGGATCGCATCGCGGCGCACGACGGCTATACGCTGGAGGCGCGCGCGTCCGCGATCGTGGAAGGGCTCGGCATCCCGGTAGCGCAGCACAAAAATCCGCTCGGCACGCTGTCCGGTGGCTTCAAGCTGCGCGTGCTGTTGGCGCAGGTGCTGCTCGCTGGTCCGGACGTGCTGCTGCTCGATGAGCCGACCAACCACCTGGACATCTTGTCGATCCGTTGGCTGGAGACGTTCCTCGCGGCGTACAAAGGCCTCGCGCTCGTCATCTCTCACGACCAGCGCTTCCTCGACAACGTGGCGACCCACGTGCTCGACGTGGATTACGGCACCATCTCGCTCTATACCGGCAACTACGCCGCGTTCTTGCGGCAGAAGGCCGAGACGCGGGCGCGCAAAGAGGCGGAGCTCGCGCGCGCGGAAGCGGCCATCGCCGAGAAGCGCGCGTTCGTGGAGCGCTTCGGGGCCAAGGCCACCAAAGCGCGGCAGGCGCAGAGCCGGCTCAAGCAGATCGAGCGCATCGAGGTGGAGGAGCTGGAGCAGAGCTCGCGCCGCGCGCCGCTGTTCCGCTTCGAGGAAGAGCGCCCGAGCGGCCGCGACGTGCTGGAGCTCAGCGCGCTTTCCAAGGCCTACGGAGACAAGCGCGTGCTGCGCGGGGTGTCGCTCACGCTGCGGCGCAAAGAGCGCGTCGCCATCATCGGCCCGAACGGCCTCGGCAAATCGACGCTGCTCAAGATCGCGACGGGAAACCTGCCCGCCGACGCCGGCAGCGTACGCTGGGGTTATGAGGCGCGCGTCGGCTACTTCGCCCAGGACCACCGCGAGGTATTGCAGCGCGCGGACGCGACGCCGCTCGACGTGATCAGCGAGGCCTTGCCCAGCGAGCCGCCCAACGTGGTGCGCGGACACCTCGGGCGCATGCTGTTCTCGGGTGATGACGTGAACAAGCCGGTCTCCGCGCTGTCCGGCGGTGAAGCGGCGCGGCTGGTGTTCTGCCGCTTGATCGTGCAGCGCCCGAACGTGCTCGTGCTGGACGAGCCCACGAACCACCTCGACCTCGAGTCCATCGAGGCGCTGGTCGCGGCGCTGCACCGCTTCGAGGGCACGCTGCTGTTCGTGTCGCACGATCGCGCCTTCGTCTCGGCGCTGGCGACGCGCATCTTGGAGGTCACCGAGCGCGGCTTTCAGGATTTTCCAGGGACGTACCAGGAGTACCTCGAGCGCTGCGGTGACGATCACCTGGACGCGACGGCGGTGGTGCTGCGCGCGAAGGAGCAGCGCGCGCAAGCCCAGTCAGCGGCGCCCGAGCGCGGGCAGTCATGGGAAGAGAAGAAGCGCAAGAGCAATCGCCAAAAGCAACTGCCAGAGCTCAGAGACAAAGCGCTCAAGGCCATCGAAGACGCGGAAGCGCGCAAGGCGGCCATCACCGCCAAGTGGTGCGAGCCGGGGTTCTACGAGCAGACGTCAGCGGCGGAGCTGGCCGCGCTGCAGGCGGAGGAGCGCGAGCTCGGCCCCAAAATCGACGCCCTGATCGCCGAGTGGGAGGCCCTGGAAGCGGAGTTGGCGGCCACCAGCGGCCGATCATAGACTGCGCGCCGTGGACGACCCACTGCCCTTCTTTGCGCGCTTCTGGCTGGCATTTCGCGCCTTCTTCGCGATCTTGTTCGACGCGCGCTACGCAGCGCGCATCGCGGCGCTGCCCGCCGCGCCGGTAACGAGCGAGCCCGCGGCCGCGGCGGAGCCCGCCCGGGCGCGCGCGCCCGAGCCGAGCACGGCGGAGCCGCCGCGCGCCGCCGCGCCGAAGGTGCCGAGCGCGACCGACGGCGCGTTGCAGCTGCTCGGCATCCTGCAGCGCGAGGGGCGCCTCGTGGACTTTTTGCAGCAAGACATCGCCACGTTCGCGGACGCCGACGTGGGCGCCGCGGCGCGCGTGGTTCACGCCGGCTGCCGCCGCGCCCTGAGCGCGCACGCCGACGTGAGCCCCGTGCGCAGCGAGGCCGAGGGCTCGCGCGTGAGCGTGAGCGCGGACGAGCTACGCCGCGTGAAGCTCGTCGGCAACGTGAGCGGCGCCGCGCCGTACCGCGGCGTCTTGCGGCACAAGGGCTGGCAAGCGCAGTCGCTGCGCTTGCCGACCATCGTGGGCGAGCAAGAGCTCGCGATCATCGCGCAAGCCGAGGTTGAGCTCTGATGGCGGAAAATTTGGTAATCGGTATCGATCTTGGAACGACGCACTGCGCGCTCGCGACGCTGAGCACCGCGGAGGAAGCGCCGGCCCCGACGCGCGTGTTCCAAGTGCCGCAGCTGGTGGCGCAAGGCGCGCTCGAGCGACGCGCGCTGCTGCCCTCTTTCGTGTACTTCGCGCCGGACAGCGAGGGGCCGCTGGCGTTGCCGTGGGACGCGTCACGCCGCTTCGCGGTGGGCGAGTACGCGCGCACGCGCGCCGCCGAGGCCAGCGCGCGCGTCATCTCCAGCGCGAAGAGCTGGCTGTCCCATTCCGGCATCGATCGCCGCTCGGCGTTGCTGCCCGTGGGCGCGCCGCCCGACGTCGAGAAGATCTCGCCGGTGGAGGCCTCGTTTCGCTACCTGGATCATTTGGCGGAGGCGTTTCGCGCGGAGCACCCCGAGCAGGGTGAGCTCGCCGAGCACGAGATCGTGCTCACCGTGCCGGCCTCCTTCGACGCCGCGGCGCGCGATCTCACGATCGAAGCCGCAGCCGCCGCCGGGCTCGAGCGCGTGACCCTGCTCGAAGAGCCCCAAGCAGCGCTCTACGCCTGGATCGAGCAAGCCGGCGAGAGCTTCCGCCAGCACCTGCGGCCCGGCGATCGCGTGCTGGTGATCGACATCGGCGGCGGCACCACTGATTTTTCGTTGATCGCGGTGAGAGATCGGCAGGGCTCGCTGGAGCTGGAACGCGTCGCCGTCGGCGATCACATCCTGCTCGGCGGCGACAACATGGATCTCGCGCTGGCGCACGCCGCGCGCGTCAAGCTCACGAACGCCGGGCACGATCTCGATCGCTTTCAGCTCGTGGCGCTGACGCACGCCTGTCGTGAAGCGAAGGAGAAGCTGCTCTCGGACGCCACGCTGCCCGCGCTGCCCATCGCCATCGCCGGCCGCGGCTCGCAGCTGCTCGGCAACGCGCTGCGCAGCGAGCTCACGCGCGCGGAGGTGGAAGCGCTGCTCGTCGACGGCTTCTTCCCGCTGGTCGAGGCCGGCGCGCTACCGGCGACGCGTACGCGCGCGGCGCTGGCGCAGCTCGGCCTGCCGTACGCGGCCGATCCCGCGGTCACCAAGCACCTCGCTCATTTCTTGAGGCGGCAGCTCGGCGCGCTGTCCGAGGGCGACGCGAGCGGGACGCCCGCAGCGCAGCTCTTGCACCCCACGGCCGTGCTGTTCAACGGCGGCGTCCTCAAAGCGACGTCCTTGCGTGAACGGCTGCTGCAAGCGCTCAACGGCTGGCTCGCCGCGGACGGCGCGGAGCCCGTGCGGGTGCTGCCCGGCGAAGATCTGGATCTCGCCGTGGCTCGCGGCGCGGCGTATTACGGCCGCGTGCGGCGCGGACGCGGCCTGCGCATCCGCGGCGGCACGGCGCGCGCTTACTACGTCGGCATCGAGAGCCCGATGCCGGCGGTGCCCGGCATGGAAGCTCCGGTGAGCGCGCTGTGCGTCGCGCCCTTCGGCATGGAAGAAGGCGCGGACGCGGCGCTGCCGCCGCACGAGCTCGGCGTCGTCGTGGGTGAGCCGGTCACCTTTCGCTTCTTCGGCTCCAGCGTGCGGCGCGCCGACGCGGCGGGCGCGGTGCTCGACTATTGGAAGCCGGGTGAGCTGGAAGAGCTGTCGCCCATCGAGGTCACCCTGCCGGCAGAAGGTCGCAGCCCGGGTGATTTCGTGCCGATTCAGCTGGAAGCCGCCATCACCGCCATCGGCACGCTGAAGCTCGAGGCGCGGCCCCTGGCGCCGCTCTCCGCCGACGAGCGCTGGAAGGTCGAGCTCAACGTACGCCGGCCAGCAGAATGACGCACCCGCTGCCCGTCGGTATCGATCTCGGCACCACCAACACGGTGGTCGCGTTCGCCGACGCCAACGGCACCCCGCGCGTCTTCGACATCTCGCAGTGGGTCACGGCGGCGGAGCGTGAGGCGCTGCCGCTGTTGCCGTCGGCGTTGTACGCGCCGCTGCCCGCTGAGCTCGCCGCGGAAGCGGAGCCCGCGCCGTGGATCGTGGGCAGCTTCGCGCGTCGCCGCGGCCAAGAAGTGCCCGGGCGGCTGATCGCCTCCGCGAAGAGCTGGCTCTCTTACGGCGCGGTGGACCGCTCAGCGGCGATCTTGCCGTGGGGCGCCCAGGGCGACGAGATAACGCCGCTCTCCCCCATCGAGGCGAGCGAGCGCGTCCTCGCTCACGTGCGCGACGCCTGGAACAGCGCCTTCAGCGAGCGGCCGCTGCGCGATCAGCCCATCGTGCTCACCGTGCCGGCGTCGTTCGACGAGGTGGCGCGCGAGCTCACGGTGCGCGCGGCCGAGCGCGCGGGGCTCACTGTGCGGCTGCTGGAAGAGCCGCAGGCCGCCTTCTACGACTTCTGGGCGCGCGTCGGAAACGCAGGCCTCGAACGGCTGCTGCTCGGCGAGCGCGAACGCGCAGAGGTATTGGTCTGCGACGTCGGCGGCGGCACCACCGATTTGACATTGATCGAGGTGCGCCGCGATGGGCAGGAAATCGTAGTGAATCGCCTGGCCGTCGGGCGACACCTGCTGCTCGGCGGTGACAACGTCGACCTCGCGCTCGCTTACCAGGCCGAGCGCGCGCTCGTCGCGGCGCCCGCCCGGCTCGAGCCGGCGCGCTTCAACCAGCTGATCCTGGCCTGCCGCGAAGCCAAGGAGCGCCTGCTCTCCCCCGCCGCGCCGGACAGCGTGGCCATCACCATCGCGGGCACGGGCTCCGCGCTGGTCGGCTCCACGTTGAGCACGCGGCTCAGCCGCGAAGTGGTCGAGGCGCTCGTGTTCGACGGCTTCTTGCCGCTCGTCCCGCGCGACGCGGTGCCCGCGCGCGGCCGCTCCGGCCTCGTCGCCTTCGGCTTACCCTACGAGCAGGACGCCGCCATCACGCGGCATGTCGCGCAGTTCTTCGCGCGCCACTCCGAGCGCCCCGCCCCGGACGCGCTGCTGCTCAACGGCGGCTTGTTCCGCGCCGCGCGCGCCGCCGAGCGCTTGCGCGACTGCATCAGCGGCTGGGGCGAGACGCGCGTCACGCTCTTGCCGGCGCCAGAGCCGGATCTCGCGGTCGCGCGCGGCGCCGTCGTCTATGGCCTGGCGCTGGCCGGTCGCGGGCTACGCATCGGCGGCGGCGCAGCGCACGGGTTTTACGTGGCCGTCGACGTGGCGGGAGAGCGCCGCGCGCTGTGCGTCGTGCCGCGCGGCGCGCGCGAAGGCGAACGCCACGTCGCCAAGAGCCGCGGCCTCGCGCTGCGCGTGGGCCAACCCGTGCGCTTCGACTTGTTCGCGGTGGATAGCCGGGAGCTGCACGCGCCCGGCGCGGTGGTGGACATCGACGAAGATCGCTTCTCCGCGCTGCCGCCCGTGACCACGCAAATCGCCGCCGGCGCCGAGCAGAGCGAGCGCGAAATCCCGGTCGCGCTGGAGGGCGAGCTCAGCGCGGTCGGCACCGTCGATTTGGCGTGCGTGGAGCTCGAGCCGCGCTCCGACGCGCCGCGGCGCTTTCGCCTGGCCTTCGACCTGCGCGCCAAGCCGCGCGAGCGGGCCAGCGAGCGCGCGGCGCCGGCGAGCGCCCCGGCGGCCGCCGACAAGCGCGTCGAACAAGCCGAAGCCGTGCTGCTCCGTGTGTTCGGCAAGGGCCGCAGCGACGTCAAGGCGCGCGAGGTCAAAGACTGTTGGCGCGAGCTCGAGCGTATCCTCGGTGAGCGGCGCAGTTGGAGCGCCGAGACCAACCGCGCGCTGTTCGACGTGCTCGCGCCGCATCACGCCGCGCGCCGCCGCTCGGAAGATCACGAGCGCATCTTCTGGATGCTGGCCGGCTTCTGCTTACGTCCCGGCCTCGGGCACCCGAACGATCCGCGCCGGGTCGCGCTCTTGGCGCCGCTCTTCGAAGCCGGCCTGGCTTTTCCCGAGAGCGCGCGCAGCTGGCAGCAGTTCTTCATCGCCTTTCGGCGCATCGCCGCCGGGCTCGATGAAGCTGCGCAGTCGACCTTGCGCGCGCTGCTCGATCCCTTCCTCGCTCCGGCCGAGCTCAAGCTCAAGAAGCCGAAGCAGTTTCGCGCGCAGGCCGCGGATGAAATGCTCGAGCTCGCCGCGCGGCTCGAGCGCGTCGCGCCGGAGCGGCGCATGGAGCTCGGCGCTTGGATCTTGGAGCGCACCTGGTCGAGCCGCGATCCGCGCAACTGGGCGTTGCTCGGCCGCGTGGGCGCGCGCGTCCCCGGCTACGCCAGCGTGCACCACGTCGTGCCGCCGCTCGCGGTCGAGCGTTGGCTCGATCACCTGCTGCGCGAGCGCTGGCAAGACGTGCCCACCGCTGCGCCCGCGGCGGCGCAGCTCGCGCGCCTCACCGGCGATCGCGCGCGCGACGTCAACGACGCGCTGCGCGCTGAAGTGCTGGCGCGCTTGGCCGCGATTCAAGCCGCGCCCGAGCTCATCCGCGTCGTCAGTGAGCTCGTCGAAGTCGAAGAGGCCGAGCGCGCCGCCTGGTTCGAGGACGATCTTCCCGTCGGACTCCGGCTGCACGCCGAGAACCAGTGAGGAGCTGCGCTACCTCGCGAGCATCGGCATTTGCTCGTTCTATTGGCCTACGCACTCATCGGTGGTAGCGCGCGCCCTTCGGGCCGTGAGCCGCCGGCAGCGGAGGACCCGCATTGCCGCACCCGAACCCACATGGTTCGGCGCTCGTAAGCTAGAAAACGCCGCAAAAATTCGCGCAACGCGCCGGACGACCTCCGCACACGAGCGCGCACTCGTCTGCCGGGCATCCTTGGAGTCGGCGGCCGCGTTCGCTATCCTCGCGGGTCTATGCCGATCGCCGAGATTCAGTTCGCGGCCCTCACCGACGTGGGGCTACAGCGCGAGCACAACGAGGACAACTTCCTGGTCGACAAGAAGCTCGGGCTGTTCGTGGTCTGCGACGGCATGGGCGGGCATGCCGCGGGCGAGGTCGCGAGCGCGCTGGCCGTGCGCACGTTCCACGAGGAGCTGAAGAAGGAGTGGGATCTCATCCGCGACTACGCGGAGCAGCGCACCGGCGGCGCGAAGGTCAGCAAGCGCGACATCACCAACCTCCTCGAGTTCGCCGCCAATCGCTCCTCGAGCCGCGTGCACGCCGAGGCGGTGAAGGACAGCCGCAAGCGCGGCATGGGCACGACCATGGTCGCGCTGCTGCTCGCGGGCAGCCAGGCGTTCATCCTGTGGGTCGGTGACAGCCGCGTTTATTTGCTGCGCCAGGGCACGATCAGCCAGCTCACCGAAGACCACAGCGTCCAAAACGAGCTCATCAAGCGCAAGAAGATGACGCGCGAGCAGGTCGACAAGCTCGCGCAAAAGAACGCCGTGACGCGCGCCGTCGGCGTGTACGAGCACTGCGAGCCAGAGACGCTCGTGGTCGACGTCGTGGGCGGTGATCGCTTCCTGCTCTGCAGCGACGGGCTCAGCGGTTATTTCGAAGACGATTTGCCGAACCTCGGCCGCGTGCTCAACAACCCCGACGCGGATCTGTCGGTGCGCAGCCTGATCGAGCTCGCCAACGAGCGCGGCGGCAAGGACAACATCACCGCCGTGGTCGTCACCGCCGGTGATCTCTCGCATCGCGACGAGGGCCGCGCCGAGCAGCTGAAGCTGCGCCGCGACATCCTGGCGCGCATGCCGCTGTTCCGCCCGCTCTCCGAGCGCGAGCTGCTACGCGTGCTGCAAGTGACGGACGTGGTCTCGTACCAGAACGGCGAGACGGTGATGAGCGAAGGCGAGAAGGGTGAGGAGCTCTTCATCGTGCTCAGCGGGCGCGTGAAGGTGATGCGCGGCGGGGCCGAGCTCGCCAAGCTGGAGCCGGGCGATCACGTGGGTGAAATGGCGCTGGTGCGCAGCCAGCCGCGCTCCGCGACCGTGGTCGCCGACGGCAATTGTGAGCTGATGCAGATCCGGCGCAGCGAGTTCTTTGAGATCTTGCGCAAGGAGCACCAGCTCTCGGTCAAGCTCTTGTGGCAATTCCTGGGCGTCCTCGCCGATCGCTTGGCGGACACCAGCCGCGAGCTCGGCGAGGCGAAAGAGGAGCTCGCCGCCGAAGACATCACCAACGAGATCTTCTCGGAGGAGGAGGACGACGACACGCGCCGCACGCTGGTGCTGCCGCCGCCGCCCTCGCTGCGCGGGCAGTGAACGCCGAGCTCCGCCGACCGCGCGCGCCAGCACTGCGCCGCGTCGCGCGCTGCGCGCTGCTCACGCTTTGCGCGCTCGCCGCCTGCCACAAGCAACCAGCGCCGCCCGAGCCCGCCGCCGCGGGGTCGGGCTCCAGCGCAGCGAGCCCACCGCTTCCAGCGCAACCAACGCAGCTGCCCGCAGCGCCGCCCGCCGCTTGTCGCGCGCTGCGCGTGAAGGGCGACGTGGAGACGCTCGAGCACGTTCCCGTCGCGACGCTGAACGCGCTGGACGGCAGGAGTTGGCTCAGCCTCGCGAGCGGCGCTGAGCTGGTGGTGCGTCACGCCGCCTCCGCGCGCGAATACACGTTGAAAGGGCCGGGCCGCGCGCTGCCGTGCCGCGACGGCGCGGAGCAGATCTTGCTCGCCGAGGGCGAGTTTCTGAGCGCGAAGGGCACGGGTGTGCGGCCAGGAGCAGAGGTCTGGCTCGCGACCCCGTTCGGCGCCCTGCGCTACGGCGACGCCGAGCTGGTCAGCTCCGTGCAGCAGACGAGCTGGCAAGTGAACGTGCGGGCGGGCGCCGTCTTCACCGAAGCGGCGGACGCGCTCGCAGGCACCAAACAAGGTGAGCTCTCCGGGCGCAACGCGCAGGCGACCGCGCGTACCAAGCCGAAATCCGTAGCGCTGACGGCCGCGTGCGAGGCAGCGGCGCGGCGCGCCCAAGAAGAGGCGCAAGGCGTCATCACCACCGGTGCGGCAGAGCTCGGCGGTCGGGCCGCCCGCCAGCTGCGCGCACGGCGGGACGCGCGCGCGCGTTGCATGGTGGCCGAGGCGAGTCTCCCGTTCGCGCCCCCCGAGACGGCGGCCCGGCTCGGCGACCAGCTGCGCCGCGCCGAGCTGCAGTGGCGGGCCGTCCCCAGCCCCGAGCGCAACTGAGGGCACGCAAATGGATAGCGCAGTCGCGAGCTGGCCGAGATCGCAGCGATGCCGGCGTCCGCGCCCCAAGGCTCGTCGCGCGCGCTGAGCCTTTTCGCCGGACGGCGTGATGCTCCGTTGACAGTTTCCGGCTGGCGCCGCTAGCGTCGCTCCGGCATCGCCCAAATGACCCGTCGATCCGCGCGTCCGAGCCCCCCGCCGAGCCAGAAGCGCCGCGTCGCCGGCCTGTTGCTGGCCCTCTCGAGCTTGGGTCTGAGCAGCGCGGCCAGCGCCGATGAGCCGCGCCGCGCGGGCGAGCCCAGCGTGCTGCACGAGCCGGCAGAAATCACGCAGGTCGTCGACGCCTTCGACGAAGACGATCCGTTCGATCTGCACCTCTCGCTCGGCTACGAGAGCAGCTGGAAGAGCGCGGACGTGTTGCGAGAGACCTCCATCGCGCAGCCCGGGCTGAGCGGCGGCGGCTATGTCTCGAGCGCGCTCAACGTCGCGCACTACAAGGAGACCACCAGCCGCCTCACCGCGCGCGCGGACATCGGCTTGTACCGCGACATCGCCTTGGTCGTGCGCATGCCGGTCATTCTATCGAACGAGCGGCAGCTCAGCGATCTGAGCGGCAGCAGCGCGGTGCAATCGACGACGCTACAGGGCCAGCCCGGTGAGCAGCTGTTCGCGCTGCCCTTCAAATCGCCGAAGCGCAGCGGCATCGAGTACCTCGCCGTCGGCGTCGACGCCGCGATCATGAATCAAACGCGTGATGCCACGAAGCCCACCTGGCTCATCGGCCTGGAGGGGCGCTTCGACGTCTCCGAGCCGATGCACGCCTGCAACGCGAGCAGCACGCCGCTCAACCGCGGCGAGCTGCAGAGCGAGGTGAAATGCGCGAACAGCTCCGACGTGAACCGCGACGGCGTCGCCGGAGACAATCTGTCGCCCGATGGGGTCCCCGTGGAGGGCACCTTCTCGAGCCGGGAGCGCAAGGCCGGCGTCTCGCGCGGCGTGACCGCCTTGGAGCTCCACTCCTACGTCTCGCGGCGCATCAAGTACATCGAGCCTTACGGCGGGTTCCGCGCGCTCTTCGAGTTTCAAAACTCGAGCAGCGACTACGGGCAATCCGATTTGCAGGGCACGCTGGTCAATCATCCGCCGCTGCGCGGCACCGTGCTGATGGGCGTGAACGTGATCCCCTGGGAGCTGCGCAATCAGTACCAGCGCATCACCCTGGATTTCCGCTTCGCTGGCACCTACGTGTCGGAAGGGCGCGACTACTCGGAGCTGTTCGACGCGCTCGGCTCGAGCGACGCCAACTCGCTGCGCCTGCCGAACTACTCCGACTATCGGCACAACCCCGCGTTCGACAGCAACCCGATGGCGGCGCGCTCGGTCGTGGACCCTAGGTCACGCCGCGTCTATTTCACGGGCCTGACGGACGTGCAGGCCTACGGCACCTACGCGCTGAGCGCCTCGTTCACGTGGCAGGCGGGGCAGTTCGTGAAGTTCAACGTGGGCGGCGCGTATCACATCACGCAGGGTCACTTCATCACCTTCGATCAGGCGTGCAACCCTGATTTCAAGGGTGACGTCGACAAATCCGGCCCCTGTCACTCGGCGAACCCTCAGGGCGGGAGCAGCACGGCGACCGGAATTCCCAACCCAAACTTCCGCAAGGTGATCAACGATCCGGGCCACCGCTTCCGCGTCGACGGCTCGTCGCAGGTCGACGCCTGGATCAACGCCACCGTCATGTTCTGAGCACCGTGGCCCGCGCCTTCGCAGCAGCCCCAGCCTCGCGCCAACTGCGGCTCCGGAGCGCGCTGCTCGGCGCGCTGCTGCTCGCTGCGTTGCCGGCGACGGCGCGCGCCGAGTCCCATGACGCCAGCGTGCGGCACACCCGCATCAGCGAGCCAGCCCCGCGCGCGCGTGTGGAGAGCGACCCAGAGCTTGCCTCGCTGGCGCAGAAGATCGACTCGATCCTGTACGAAGCCGTGCAAGATCTCGGGCTCAACGTCGACATTTCGCAGCAGCGAACCGCCGAGCGCGGCGGCGAAGAGCTGGGCGGCGACGCGCCCAACGCGGAGTGGCTGATCGACTCGGAGCTGTCGCGCCGCCGCGGCAATGTCTTGCTCAGGCTCAACGTAAAGCCGCCCGGCTCGGACATTTCGTATCAATCAGTCATCGTCGTCGATGCGGAGACGCTCGAGATGCGCGTCGTCGTCGCGCTGCGCGACCTGATGCGCGCGGCGCGCGGCGCCCCGATGACGACGCCGGCGGCGCCGGACGCCGCGCTCAGCCCCGCGCCGCCCAGCCCAGAGCCAACGCTCGCGGCGCGCTCACCCGGCCGCGCCATCCTCGCCTTGAACGGCGCGCTGCTCGGAGGCTTCGTCGGCTATTCACTCCAGCACGCCAGCGGCTCCAGCGATGAACGCTTGACGTATCCGCTCGCCGCGCTGGGCGCCGGCGTCGGGCTGGGCGGCTCGTTGTTGGTCGCCGAAGAGTGGGACATCTCGATCGGAGATGCCTGGTTCTTGTCCGCCGGGATGTGGTGGCCCCTGCTCTCGGGCACGCTCATCGCCGGCAGCTACTCCATCCCGAGCTCCGATCGCTATGCGTACGGCCTGCTCGGCACCACCGCGGGCATCACGCTCGCGAGCACCGCGCTCGGCTTTGGACACGTGAGCGACGGCGGCGCGGTTCTCACCCACTCGGGTGGTATATTTGGGACGCTGCTCGGCGGTCTGGTCGACGCCAGCATCGCGGGCAGCACGACCGAAACGCCGCGTCGTGGCATGGGCTTCGGCGCCGCGGCCGGCGTACTGATCGCCGGCGCCTTGGCGACGCGGCTCGAGATCCCTCCGTCGCGCGCGCTCATGATCGATTTGGGCGCCAGCCTGGGTGCCTTGACCGGCGCGGCGGCGGCGAGCCCGTTGTTGCTCGTGGATGAGAGCGCGAGCAATTCGCATACGCGGAATCGGCTGTGGCTGGCGAGCATTGGGGCTGGAACGTTAATCGGCGGGGCGATCGGCATTTGGACCACTCGGCCGACAGGCAGCAGTCAGGCTTCGCTATTTCCGATGGTCGGCCCATTGGCAACTCGCAGCGAAGTGCCAGCATTCGGCGCGACGCTCGCCGGCAGCTTTTGAAGCCCGTGAGCTTCTGCGTGTGTCGAGCCCGAGGCGCGCGATTTCTACACCAGCCCCCTCTCCCACCGACGTTGCTGTCCATTGCTGGGTGGTGCCGCCCGCGGACGAAGGCGTGCGCCTGGAACGGCTCGTCACCACTGCGCTCGGCTGTAGCCGCGCCGAGGCGCGCGCGCTGTTCGAGCGCGGCGCAGTAACCGCCGACGGACGCCGCGCACCCAAAGGCGCTCGCGCGCGCGCGGGCGTTCAGCTGCGCGTCGAGCTCGGCGAGGGTTGGCTCATCGCGCAGCCCGAGCTCGAGCTCGACGTGCGGCTCACGCGCGCCGACTTGGTCGTGGTGTCCAAGCCCGCCGGCATACCCAGCGCACCGCTCGCGCCTGGCGAGCGCGGCACGATCGTTAACGCTCTGCTGGCGCGCTTTCCAGAAATGAACGGTATCGGCTACTCGCATCGCGAGGCGGGGCTGATACACCGACTCGACACTGAAACCTCCGGCTTGCTGGTGGCCGCGAGGACGGCCGAGAGCTTTCAGCGACTCGTGCGCGGATTACGCTCGGGGCAGCTCGCGAAGCGTTACCAGGCCGTCGTCGAAAGCCGCGGATTGCCCGCCTCCGGCAGTATCGACCTCTGCCTCGCGCCACACCCGCGCGACAAACGCAGAGTCACAGTCGTCGAGCCTGACGCGCGATACAGCCATGAAGCACACACGCGATATCACGCGCTCGAACGCGGTCCGCGCTGGGCGTTGCTCGAGCTGGAAGCGAGCGCGGCGTTTCGGCATCAAGTGCGCGCGCACCTGGCTGCCATCGGCCACCCCATCGCGGGGGATGTGCGTTATGGCGGCATAACCGAGCCGCGGCTCGGCGCGCGTCATGCCCTACATGCGAGCCGCATCACGTGGACCGGCGCTGACGTCGAGCCGTTCTCCGTGGACGATGTCACCCCCGAGGTCTTTCTCAGCCTGATTCGGGAACCAGACGTCGGGAAATAGAAACGTAGTGCTCAGGTTCCCGCTCAGCGCCGTATGGCGTGCTAGAGTTCGCGAAAGTAGCTCGCTCATTGAGCCACTCTGCCTTCTTCAGCGCACCTAAGGTCACGCTACACACTGCCCGGGCGGTTGGTAGCGGCGGTCGATCCGGACGCGCGCGTCTAACAGCGAAAGGCCCTTTCCATGTCGAAGCTCGTGCACGTTGGAGTCTCCTTAGTGGCCCTATCCGTTTTTGGAGCCTGCAGCTCTGCGGGAGACGATGATCCGCACGCGAGCACCGGCGGTCGCATCAACATCGGGGCTGGGGGCGGCGTTTCTCTGCCGGGCGGCGGCAGCGGCGCGGGCACCGGCAAGCTGGATGGTGGGCAGATCCCGCTGACACCCCAGCAGGTGACGAGCATCAAGACGCAAGCCTGCGCCGGCGAGTCCGTGGAAGGTGAGGCGCTACCCGCGATCCTCGAGCTCGTGGTGGACACCAGCAGCTCGATGAATCAACGAGCCCCGGGCACGAACCAGTCCAAGTGGGAAGTGACCCGCGCGGCGCTGCTCGACGCAGTGGTGGGCACCACCAACGGCGGCGGGCTCCCAGCCGCGACGGCCGTGGGGCTGCTCTTCTATCCAAACAAGGCGGCGACCATCAACAAGTCGCCCGGCGCCTCGACGGACTGCGTGAACACGGGCGCGGCGATCGCGCCCGGGCTGCTCGGCAACGG
This sequence comes from uncultured Sorangium sp., assembly GCA_966250485.1. Taxonomy (GTDB): domain Bacteria; phylum Myxococcota_A; class Polyangia; order Polyangiales; family Polyangiaceae; genus PMG-095. Next base: position 46,011 of record CBINHN010000054.1, read on the forward strand.
CAGCGCGCAGCAGCGCAGCACGTTGCGCACGGCCATCGAGCAAGTGCAGCTCGAGCGGAGCACGCCCACTCACGACGCCTACAAGTTCGCCTTCGAGAACGGCATCACGAAGACGAACCTGCCGGGCCGTCGCTTCATGTTGCTGGTGACGGACGGCGCGCCCACGCTGTCCTTCGGGTGCACCAACCCGAGCGGCTCGCTGAACGACGTCGATCCCACGCCGATCGTGGACGAGATTCGGCGCTCGGCCGCGGCCGGCATCAAGACGTTCCTGATCGGCTCGCCCGGCAGCGAAAAGAACCGCGGCTGGATGTCGCAAGCAGCGGTGATCGGCGGCACGGCGCCGAGCGGCTGCCAGGTGAACGGCCCGAACTGGTGCCACATGGACATGACGACGGCGCCGGACTTCAGCGAGGCGCTGCGCAAGGGTCTCGCGGACATCGCGGGACAGGTGAAGAGCTGCACCTACGAGTTTGCCGCGCCGCCCTCCGGGGAAACGATCAACGCCAACAACATCAACGTCATCCTTTCGTCGGGCAATGAATCGCAGCTCGTCGTGCGCGACGACGTCGGTGATTGCCAAAAAGGCTGGCAGCTGACGTCGGACAACCAGATCTTGCTCTGCCCGGAGACGTGCAACACCGTGCTCGCGGATCCCGCGCTGTCCGTGGACGTATTGTTCGGCTGTGAGAGCATCGGGGAACCTCCGGCTTAGAGACGGCTTGGGGCGGCTCGGCGGCGGGGGGCGGCTCTTTACGGCGGCGGGGGCCGAGGGTCGCTCCCGCACAGCGACGTACGGCGCGGGGGGCGCTGCCTGATGGGTGCCGGAGGGAGTCGTGGGGGCCTCCGGCCGTCACGATGCGGCTCGATGAGGCGCCGCCCTGCTGCGTGGCTTCGCTGGCGCTTGCCACTCCGCGGGCTTATGAGCGCTCGGCGAGTGCGCAACACTGCGGGAGCTCAACCTCGGGACCCGCCGCCGTAAAGAGCCGTCCCCGCCACCGAGCCGCCCCAGTCGCTCGAAGCCTCCGGAAAAGCAGGAGCGCCGTAGAGCGACGTGCTGTGGCGTGACGGGGCGCTGTGCGGTGCGCGGGGACGGCGGTGCGGCTTCGCTTCGCTCGCCGCATCTTTGGCTTGCTCTGCGCCGGACCGCGGTGCGGCTTCGCTTCGCTTGCCGCGTCATTGGCTTGCTCTGCGCCGGGACCGCGGTGCGGCTTCGCTTCGCTCGCCGCATCTTTGGCTTGCTCTG
>CBINHN010000055.1:0-43320 GCA_966250485.1 uncultured Sorangium sp.
CGGGCGCGGCGGGCGCGGCGGGCACAGCGGGCGAAGGGGGTGCCTCCTCTGGCGCCGGTGGTGCGGCGGGCGCGGCGGGCGCGGCGGGCGCAGGCGGCGTCCCTGGACCGCCCGCCTATGCCTGTCGCGTCAGCCGCATCGAGCGGCAGATCCGCTCGGCGTGCGGCGTGACCGGCAAAGGGAACACCGACGCGCCGTGCTTCAGCGGCAGTGACTGCGGCGCTGGGCTCGCCTGCGTCTCGCTCGGCCCGATTTCACGTTGCAGGCCGTACTGCTGCGCGGGCGAAGCCTCGTGCAAGACGGGCACCTACTGCGCCGAGCGCCCGCTGCAGGACGACTCACTCCCGAGCGGGAGCACGGCGCGCGTTCCGGTCTGCGTGCCCGCCGACAACTGTGATTTGGCAGAGCCGTATCCTTGTCCCGCGGAGCGTGTGTGCAGCTGTCCGCAGGACACAGCCTGTCTGGTCGTTCGCGCGGACGGCACGACCAGCTGTCTGTCGCCGCAAGGGGGCGGCCTCGGTGAGCCGTGCCCGTGTGGCTACGGCTTCGTTTGCGCGCAAGGCGCGGGCGCGGATACCTGCGTTCAAGTGTGCTCGACCGGTTCGGACCAGCTGCCCTGCCCCGACAAGAGCAAGTGCCAGGCCGCCGCCGAGCTCCCGACGGGCTTCGGCGTGTGCGTGGGCGGCTGAGCCGCGTCAGGGCTTGGCCGGCGCGTTACCTTCGAGCACCACGTTCACCTCGGCGCCGATCAGCACGAACAAGCAGATCAGCCAGAGCCACACCAGCGTGATGGCGACCGCGGCGAGCCCGCCATAGTAAAGCGCGAAGCGCGCGATCTTGGCGGCGTAGAAGGTGAACGCGAGAGAAGCGAGGCCGCCCAACACCGAGGCTACCAGCGCGCCGGGAAACACGCGGCGCGGCACGCCGGGCCGATGCACCGCTACGTAAAAGAACACGGCCAGGATAGCGATCGTGAGCAGGTGCATGACCAGCACTCCGAGCACGTACCCGGTGCGCGTGGCGACGCGATTGCTCACCACCTTTTCGAGCAGCCCCACCGGACCGCCGACGATGGTGAGCGCCAGCGCGCTGCCCGCCGCGAACACCACGATGCCCGCCAGCACCGTGGCCATCGCCAACAAACGCTTGCGCCACCACGGCCGCGGACGGCTCTGTCCGCGCGCCTCCAGCAAGCCCATGCACGTCGTCGCCGCGGAGGAGCCGAGCCACAGCGCCCCGAGCAACGCCACCGGCGCCACCGCGCCCGGGGAGAAGCGAGCCAGCTCGTCTTCCGTCAGGGTGCGCACCGCGTCGGGCGTCATGTCGAGCAAGAGGCTCACGGCCGTGATGGCCGTGCCGGTCGTCAGCATGCGCCCGAAGAGCCAGCCGGCGAGCGCCAACAGCGGGATCAGCGCGAGGAACAGATCGAAGGCCATCGCGCTGGCCGCGCGCATCACGTCGGCTTCGAGGGAGCCGTCGAGCACGTCCAGCACGAGGCGGCCGCGCCCGCTGCGGCCGAGCAAGAGCTCCGCGCGTCGCGCGAACGGCGCCGACAGCGCCAGCAGTGACGGTCGCGCTGATTCGGGCTCCTCCGAAGGCTCGCTCCGGGTGGGCTCGCTCGATGGCGAAGGGCGTTGATTCACGGCTGTGAAAAGACCTGGCGCGTCGCCCACGAGGATCTCATACCTTCCGGCGTGCGTGTTCACCAAAGGATCATCGAGGTCGAAACTCGGGGGCGCGGCTTCAGCGATGTCACAAAAAAGGTGGCCGCGATCGTCACTGAGAGCGGCGTCAGCAGCGGTCTCTGCTCACTATTCGTTCAGCACACCTCGGCCAGCTTATTGATCCAGGAGAACGCGGATCCGCGGGTGCTCGCCGATCTGCAGCGCTGGATGTCGGACCTCGCCCCGGAGTCTCGAGCCTGGGAGCATGACGACGAAGGAGCCGACGACATGCCCGCGCACGCGCGCACGGCGTTGACCCACACGAGTGAGACCGTGCCCGTGTCCGGCGCGCGCTTGGCGCTCGGCACGTGGCAGGCGATCTACTTGTGGGAGCACCGCGCGCGGCCGCACTCTCGACGCCTGGTGGTCACGGTGATAGGGGCTTGAACGCTCATGCTGGACTTGCGCCTGGCGACCCCGCGAGCCTGGCTCGACGCCGTGTTCGCTGACTTCGACGCATTTCTGCTGGACCATGCGGCTTGTGAACGCAAGGCGTCGGCCACCGGCATGTCGTTCATCACGCGCTACCCCGACAAGACCTCGATCATCGAGCCACTGATCGAGTTCGCGCGCGAAGAGCTGGAGCACTTTCACATCGTGTACAAGCTGCTCGCCGCGCGCGGCTTGACGTTGGTCGACGACTACAAAGACCCATACGTCAACGCGCTGCGCGCGCAGTGCCGCGGAACGGGTGAAGCGCTGCTGCTCGATCGGCTGCTCGTCGCCGGCGTGGTCGAGGCGCGCGGCTGCGAGCGCTTGTTCATGGTCGCGGACGCGCTCGCGCTCAGCGACCCGGCGCTGTCCGGCGTTTACCTGGACCTCGCGCGCGCCGAGTCGCGTCACCACGGCCTGTTCTTTCGGCTCGCGCGCGGGCTGTTCCCGGCCGAGCTCGTGGAGCGCCGCGGCGGGGAGCTGCTCGATTTCGAGGCCGAGCTGGTCGCGGGCTTACCGCATCGCGCGGCCGTTCACTGACGGTGCCAGCGCCGCCCGCGTCGAACCTGGAGAAGTATCTGGCGCGCTGGGCCGAGCCCGAGGCGCGCGCGCTCAGCGCGCCGCTGCCGCGCTATGCGCGCGCGCTGCTCGTCCCCGCGCTGGCCGAGAAGCGCGAGTTCTTGCGCGGCTACGTCAGCGCTGCCCGCAACTGCCGCGGCCGCGTGCTGGTCATCGTCGTGGTCAACGCCGCGGCGGAGAGCAGCGCCGAAGCGCGGCGCGCGAACGCGAAGCTGCTCGCCGAGCTCGCGCCGCGCAGCGCGCCCGTGGGCGAGCGGCTGCGCCTCTGTGAGCTCGACGAGCTCGACGTGCTGCTCGTCGATCGCAGCAGCGCCGGCGCCGAAATACCGCGCAAGCAAGGCGTGGGGCTGGCGCGCAAGATCGCCGGCGATCTCGCGGTGAGGCTCGGCCTGGACGGTCGCCTCGACAGCACCGTGCTGTACTTCACGGACGCCGACGTAGAGCTGCCGCCGCAGTATTTCGCCGCGGCGCCGGTCGCCGAGAGCGAGCAGCACGCGGCGGCGCTGTTCCCCTTCGCTCACCGCGACGACGGCGACGCCGCGACGCACGCGGCGACCTGTCGCTATGAAGCGAGCCTGCGCTACCACGTGCTCGGCTTGGCGTGGGCCGGTTCGCCGTACGCGTTTCACAGCATCGGTAGCACGCTGGCGGTGCCCACCGCGGCGTACGTGGCGGTGCGCGGCGTGCCCAAGCTCGCGGCCGGTGAGGACTTCTACTTGCTCGACAAGCTGGCCAAGGTGGGCGGCATCGTGCGTGTAGCAGGCGAGCCGATCGCGATTCGCTCGCGCCGTTCGCAGCGCGTGCCGTTTGGTACGGGGCCGCGCGTGCAGCAGCTCCTGCTCGGCGCCGAGCTGCACGTCGCGGCGCCGGCGGCGTTCGCGGCGCTGAGCGCCGTGCTGCGCGGCATCGACGCCTTCGCGCGGCAAGGCGAGGAGAGCGCGTTCGCGGCGGCGCTGGCGGCGCTGCCCGCGGACGTACGTCCCGCGGCTCAGCGCGCGTTCGAAGAGAGCGGGCTGCTGCTCGCGGCGCGCGCGGCGCGACGCGCGGTCGGCGCCGGCGATCTGCGGCGCCGGCTCCACACCTGGTTCGACGCGCTCGCGACGCTGCGCTTCCTGCACCGCGTGCGCGACGCGGGCGTCGCCGAGCTCGCGCTGGAGCGGGCGTTGAGCGCGGCGCCGTTCGTCGCGCTCGCGGCGAACACGCCGCCCGAGGCGGCGCTGGCCGAGCTCGTCGCGCTGGAGCGGGCGCTGCCCGCCGTCTCCGGACCCGCAGCGCGCGGCGGCTGAGCGCGCGGCAGCGCGGCCGCTCGCGCCTTGTGGCAGCTCTCGCTCCTCAGTACGATGCGCGCGCTGCTCATGAGTACGCCGCTTCGCACGATCGAGCCCGAGTCCTTGCCCGCCCACTTCGACGCGCGCGCCGCCGAGCTGCGCTGGGACGAGGTCTGGCAAAAGAGCGGCCTGTACCGCTGGGACCCGAGCCGCGGCCGGGAGCAGACCTTCGTCGTCGACACCCCGCCGCCGACCGTCTCCGGCTCGCTGCACATGGGGCACGTGTTCAGCTACACGCACACCGACGTGATCGTGCGCCAGCGGCGCATGCTGGGCATGAACATCTTCTACCCGATGGGTTGGGACGACAACGGCCTGCCCACCGAGCGCCGCGTTCAAAACTACTTCCACGTGCGCTGCGAGCCCAACTTGCCGTACGAGGGGCCGCTCGCGCTCGAGCAATGCACGCTCAGCGAGCAAGAGCGGAAGAAGACGCCGCCGCGCCGCGTGTCGCGGCGCGCCTTCATCGAGCTGTGCCACCGCGTGACGAGCGAGGACGAGCGCGCCTTCGAGGCGTTGTTCCGCCGCATCGCCCTGAGCGTGGATTGGTCCCAGACCTACGCCACCATCGACGACCGCTGCCGCCACCTGGCGCAGCTCTCGTTTTTGGATCTGCATCGCAAGGGCCACGCCTACACGCTGGAGGCGCCCACGATGTGGGACGTCGATTTTCAGACCGCGCTGGCGCAGGCGGATCTGAAGGACGAGCTGCGACCCGGCGCGTTTCACGATCTCGAGTTCGCCGTCGCGGACACGAGCGATGCGTTCGTCATCTCCACCACGCGACCGGAGCTCTTGCCGGCGTGTGTCGGCGTGACGGCGCACCCGGACGATCCGCGCTTCCAGCCGTATTTCGGCAAATTCGCGATTACGCCGCTGTTTCGCGTGAAGGTGCCGATCTTTCCCAGCGTCTTGGCGGATCCCAAGAAGGGCAGCGGCATCCTGATGGTGTGCACCTTCGGTGATCAGACCGACGTCAGCTGGTGGCGCGAGCACGGCCTCGCGCTGCGCCAGATCATCGGCAAGGACGGGCGGCTGCTGCCAGTTCGCTTCGGCAGCGCCGAGTATCCCAGCCTCGCGCCGGACGCGGCCAACGCGGCCTACGCCGAGCTGGCCGGCAAGAGCATCGCGCAGGCGCAGCGCAAGATCGTCGAGCTGCTGCGTGAGCCGAGCGCCAGCGCGACGGGCACGCGCGCGCCGCTCGTGGCCGAGCCCAAGCCGCTCCAGCACGCCGTGAAGATGTACGAGAAAGGCGAGCGTCCGCTCGAGTTCATCACCACTCGTCAATGGTTCGTGAAGCTCCTGGAGCAGCGCGACGCGCTCCTGGAGAAAGGCGAGCAAATCGGCTGGCACCCGGACTTCATGGGCCTGAGGTACAAAAACTGGACCGAGAACCTCGCTTTGGATTGGTGTGTCTCGCGCCAGCGCTACTTCGGCGTGCCGATCCCGGTGTGGTACCCGCTGCGGGCGGACGGCAGCGTCGACTACGCGGCCGCGATCTTGCCCGACCCTGCGCAGCTGCCGGTCGACCCGCTGAGCGACACGCCGCCCGGCTTCGAGCCGAGCCAACGCGGAGTGCCCGGCGGCTTCAGCGGTGATCCGGATGTGTTCGACACTTGGTTCACGAGCTCGCTCACGCCGCAGATCGGCTCGCGTTGGCTGCTCGAGCCGGAGCGGCACCGCGCGCTGTTCCCGGCGGATATCCGCCCGCAAAGCCACGAGATCATCCGCACCTGGGCGTTTTACACCATCGCCAAGGCGCTGCTGCACGAAGACACCGTGCCCTGGAAGCACGTGGTGGTCAGCGGCTGGATCTTGGATCCCGATCGCAAGAAGATGAGCAAGTCGCTCGGCAACGTGGTGACGCCGGTCAAGCTGATCGACGACTTCGGCGCGGACGGCGTGCGCTATTGGGCGGCGTCAGCGCGGCTCGGCACCGACACGGCGTTCGACGAGAAGGTGCTCAAGGTCGGGCGCCGCCTGGTCACCAAGCTGTTCAACGCCGGAAAATTCGTGCTCGCTCAGTCCGGCGCCGACAGCGCCGCGCTCGGCGCCATCTGCTGCGAGCTGGATCGCGCGTTCGTGACCGAGCTGCGCGTGTTGATCGAGAACGTCAGCCGCTGCTTCGTGGACTTCGACTATGCACACGCGCTGCAGCAAACCGAGCAGTTCTTCTGGTCCCGCTTCACGGACGCCTATTTGGAGCTGGCGAAGCAACGCGCGCGCGGCGAGCTGGGGTCGCCAGCGGAGCGCGCCAGCGCGACGCTCGGCCTGCGACTGGGCTTGAGCGTGCTGCTGCGCCTGTTCGCGCCGGTGTTGCCGTACATCACGGAGGAGATTTGGAGCTGGGCCTTCGCCGTCGAACGGGGCGCGCCCAGCATCCACGGCGCGCCCTGGCCGACCATCGCTGAGCTGGAGCCCGTCGCCGCGCCCGCGGACAGCGAGTCGCTGGAGCTGGCGACGCGCGCGCTGGCCGCCATTCACAAAGGGAAGAGTGAACGCGGCGCGAGCGTCGGCCGCGTCGTCAAGCAGCTGGAGCTCGGCGCGAGCGAGGGCTTGCTGCGCCGCCTCGAGCCGGTGCTGAGCGACGTGCTGGCCAGCGCGCGCGTCGAGCGGCATCAGCTCACCGCGCGCCCGAGCGAGGCCTTCGAGGTGCTGACGCTGGAGCTCGCGCCCAAGGCCGAAGCAGGCGCATGAGCACGCTGCGTCCCGGCCTGCGGCGCCGCTGGGTCGGCCCCATCGCCCTGCTCAGCTGGGCGGCGCTGACGATCTTCTGGCTGCTGTACGCGGCGGACTACCTGTTGCTCCGCGGCCCGCGGCAGGCGCCGAGCGGCCCGTTCGGTCACTATTTCGACTTCGACCCCGCCAGCGTCACCGACGCGGTGAGCTCGCTCGCCGGCATGATGGCCGCGGTGCTCGGCATCGTGATCACGGTGGTCAGCATCATCGTGCAGCTGTCCGCGGCGCGCTACGCCGGCGTCGCGCGCATGTTCTTGCGCGATCGCGTGACCCTGGGCGTGATGGGGTTTTACGTGATCGCCTGCGTTTGCGGCATCTGGCTGAGCGTGGCCATCCACCACGACTTCGTGCCGCGCGGCACGCTGTTCGCGATGCTGCTGGCCACCTCCGGCGGTCTGGTGCTGATGGCGCCTTACTTCGGCTACGTGTTCTGGTTCGTGGAGCCGGGCAACATCATCGCGCGTATCCGCCGCGAGGCAGAGGTGGTGGTCCGGGTGCACGCGCCGGCGAGCGACGCCAGCACCTCGGCGCGGGCCCAGGCGCTCACGCTGAGCGCGATGGAAGAGCTCACCGACATCACCAGCAACTCGATCTCCGGCAAGGACAAGATCATCGCCAGCGGCGCGGTGGACGCGCTGAAAGACTTCGCGCTGAGCTACCTATCGCACAAGCCAAAGGCGGCGGCGGTGTGGTTCAGCATCGGCGGCCTGATCCGTAAGAACCCGGATTTCGTGGCCATGGACCCGGAGTCGCTCGCGGATCTGGAGCAGCGCCGCACCTGGGTCGAGTGGAAGGTGATGCGCCAGTACCTCGGCATCTACAACGAGTCGCTCGCGGCCATGCGCGACATCAATTACCTGATCGCGATCGACACCCGCTACATCGGGGAGGCCGCGGCGCAGGCGAACGACGAAGCGCTGGTCGCGCTGGTGTTTCGCTTCATGAACTCCTACCTGCGCGCCACGCTGAACGCCCGCGACGTGCGCACGGCCTACAACGTGCTGAACCAATACCGGCTGTTGATCGAGGCGATGATCCGGCTGGGCCTGCACCAGCACGCGCTCGAGGGCGTCCGCCACATGAGCTACTACGGGCACGTCAGCTACGACATGAAGCTCACCTTCGTGACCGAGACGGTCGCCTACGACATGTCGAGTTTGTGCCAGGCAGCCCACGACGCCGCTTCGCCCGCGGAGGACGCCATGCTCGCGCTGTTCTTGGAGCTGGATCGCCCGCTGCGCACCAGCACGCAGGAGAGCGCGCTGCTCGGCGTGCGCAAGGCGCAGGTGAAGCTCGCCGCCTACTACTTGGCGCAGGGTGTGGAGACCAAGGCCCGCGGCATCGCGGAAGACATGGCGCGCGAGCCGCGCGAGCGGCTGCTCGTGATTCGGCGAGCGCTCGAGTCCGTGACGACGAAAGACTTCTGGGAGATCATCGATCGCGGCCGAAACTTCGAGTACATGCCGCCCGCGCAGCGCGCCGAGCTGAGCACGTTCTTCTCCTGGTTGGAGTGAGCTCGCCGGCGCCGAGCCAGCGTCACGCCCCGGCGCTGAGCGCGCCGAGCAGCGCGCGCGCGACCTCGCCGTGCGAGCCCGCGAGCAGATCCGCCGCGCTGACGGCGTCGCTGCCGAGCGCGGGGTCGGGCAGGGCGATGACTTGCATGCCCGCGCGCCGCGCGGCCAAGACTCCCGCGGGTGAGTCTTCGATCACCACGCAGCGCTCGGGGATGATGCCCAGGCGGGCCGCGGCGACCAGGAAAATTTGCGGATCGGGCTTCAGCGCCGTGACCTCCGGATCATCGCCGCACACCACCGTGCCAAAGCTCTCGAACCAGGAGTGACGCTGCGTCTTGAGCTGAAAGAAGCGCGCGCGGCAGCTCGTGGCGACGGCCATGGGCACCGCCAGCGCGGCCAGCGAGGCCACGAGCTCGGCCGCGCCAGGCATCGCCGGAGCGTCGCGGAACAAGCGCTCGAGGACCGGCTCGCGCCGCGACAGGTATTCAGTCGGCGTGAGGGGCAAGCCGAGGCGAGCCAACAGTACTGCGGCGCCTTCCACGTCGCTGCGACCCATCATGTCGCGCTTGAGCGACCAGTCGTACACGGCGCCGAACGCGGCGACCACCTCTTGTATGCCCTGGGAGTAGAGCGGCTCGGTGTCGAGCAGCACGCCGTCGAGGTCGAAGATGACGGCGGAGAGCGGAGGCTTGAGCGGCACGCCCGAGATGTAGCAGACGAGGCCGTTGCCGCGCCGTAAGCGAGCCGCAGCGCGCGGCGGCCGCGCTATTTCTTCGGCGCGTCGACGGCGGGAGCGATCTCGAGGAAGTTTCGCGCCACGACGTTACCGGTGGCGTCCGGCACTTGCACGCGAACCACCCAGGGTCCGGCTTCCAGCGCCGGCGGCACGGTGCCGACGAGCAGCGGCCCCTTGCGTTTGAAGTCCACTTGTACTGGCGTCACGTTGACGAACACCGAGGGCTTGACGATCACGTCATCGGCGAGCGGTCGTCCGCGGCTGTCCGCCAAGCGGACGGTCACCTGTACGGCGTCGCGTGGCCACTTGGCGCGAGCCGGACCGATCTCGACGTGGGCGCGCAGCGTGCTGGGCGCGAGCGTGAGCGCGAGCTCCTCGCGCGAGCCGGAGGCGCGCAGGCGCACCAGCGTCTCTTGGCCGCGGATGAGGCCGATGGTGCTCGGCGCCGCGACGAACTGCGGCGCGCGGCCGTAGCTGATTTCCACGCCCTCGGTGCCGTGCAGCTTCACCCGCTGGTTCGGCGGCAGCAAGATGGCCTCGTCGGTGAGCTTCGCCCCGCTGGGCAGCTCTGCCGCGACCACGCGCAGCGGGACGAGGTCGCTCTCCGCGCCCTCGAGCCCGGAGGTTTCGACCGCGCGTGCGCTCACGCCGTAGCTACCCGCCGGCAGACTCCCGAGCTGAACCGACGCCTCCGCGCTGCTCAGCCGACGGAGCAGCTTGCGGTTGCCACCGCGGAGCTCCCACAGACCAAACTCGTATCTTGCCGCGCGCGGCACTGCGCTGCTGCCCGCCTTGAGGACCATGCTCTTGCTGTCGCCGCCGATGCTGAGCGCCACCGGAGTCGAGACACTGGCTCGCGGGGCGGGCAGCACGCTGTGGTCACCCGCCGCGCTACCCTGCGCGAACTCGCGCACCGTGCCCGAGGGTAGCGTGCGCCAGTCGTTGCCGGTCGCTACCAGCATCTCGCCGGAGACGGCGCCCACCGTGGTGCGGTTCTGCGCGACGATGACGACGCTGTGCCCACCCTTGGCGATCACGCTGACCTTCTGCGGAGCTTGGATGTAGACAGCCGTGGTCGGGTGCTTCGAAAGTGGGAGGTCTACTTCCACGCGCCCGGAGAGCAGCTGAATCTGTTGGGACAACGTGCGCGCGGAGCCGGTGCCGAGCATCACCTTTATTGGCCGGCCGACGTTGATGCGGGTGCCCGGGGCCAGACGCAGGATGGCCCCGCCGGGTAGCTTCCTCGTCTCGCCCTCCGCGGCGCTGTGAGCCGCGGGAGCATCCGCGGCCAGCGCCGCTGTGGGTGCCAGGCTTGCCAGAACGAGAAATACTGCCGCACCGACTCGACGCATGTAAAAACCTCTCCTCGAGAGTGTCTACGTCCGTCGCGATCAAGACTTCAGCGCCAATCCAGCGCTCGTCAGCGCTCTTCGCGGGCACGCTGGCGGCGCTAGTGCTCGGCTGTGCGCGCGAGCGCGATGGCGAGCGTAGCGTCGTGCTGTCGGATCCGCGCGCACAGAGCGCGGCCGCTGCCGCGTCGGCGCAGATGATCGAAAACGTATTCGCGCTCAGCGCTGATACGCTGCACGCCACAGCGGGTCAGCTCGCGCTGGTGCCGTCGGCCGGCTCACTGCGGGAGTCATTGCACAGTGACGAACGCTGGGTACGGCTCACTTACACGCGCGCGCTGCTCGATGAGATCGGCGCGCGCACCACTCGGGTGCGCTGGATCTCCCAACAGCGCGGGGTGGTGACGAACGGTGTCATCATCCCGCTGCCGAGCCGGCAAGCGGCGCGCCGCGGCGATGTGGTGCTGACCTCTGGCGCCAGCAACGTAGGCCTGCTGCGCGCGCTGGTCGTGAGCGACGTCGTGAGCGAGACGCCGCGCGTGCTGTCACTGGACGAGCCGGCGTCCAAAGCGGACGCTCGGATATTGGAGCGCGGCACATTCGTCACTTTGCAGGATGATGCGCGCGCCGGAGTTACGCTGGCGTGCAGCGTGGACGGCCGCCTGCAACCCTTCGTGCTCGGCGCGGCTTCCGCCGGGCGCGTCCTGGCCGTCGGCTTCGCGGGTCAAAGCCGCACTTTTGCGGAGAGCGAGTGCCGCCGCTTGCCGCTCGCGCCGGCGCTGAGAGAGGGAGAGCTCGTGCTCGTCCCGGTGGTCGGCAATTACCTGCGCGGTGTGGTGAAGGAGCCCGAAGCGGAGGACGGCAGGGTGCTCGTGAGTTACGAATTCGCCGGCGAGCAACGGCAGGCGAGGCTCGGCAGAATCAACGTCGCGAGGGATTTGGCTCGCTGACGGGCGCAGGGCCGTTCAGCGTCGTCAAAATCGCGTCGAGGAGCGCTTCGTCGCGGCGTAACGACGCCGCCTGGAGCAAGCGGCGTCGCGGATCATTGGCGGGCGTTGCTTCCAGCAACGCCTCGGCCTCGGCGATCTTGCGCGCGATGCGCGTTTCGCGCGGCGCAGCCACGTCCGGCGAGGACGGACGCGCGCTCGGTGTGCGCGGACGAATGGCCGAGCCCTCATCGGCGTGGGAGGCTTGGCCTTCGCTGTCGATCGCAGGTTTCATGTTGCTCGCTCCTGTGCGCGCCGGTTATTCGATGAACGAACGTGGTGCACAATTCATTCCTACGACGAAATCACACTCTCGCTCGCCACTCTCAGCGTTCAGACGCGCGATCACGCGCGAGGATTTGCGGCCGGCGTCATGATTTTCGTCTCCACGAGCGCTCCTGCGCGTCACGCTCGCTGCCTGGCGGAGTCTGACAATCGAGTCACAGCGGAGAAGCTGATTCGCAGTCGTATGCAGGCCGATGTGAGAGCAGGACTTACTCGCGGGTTAGACAGCGCGTGAGTCGCTTGCATCACCTCGCGATCGTGTCGCGCGACGTCCAGCGCCTCGCGTCGTTCTATCAGTCGCTGTTCGCGCTGGCAGAGGTCGCGCGGCACGACGACGCGAGCGGGCAGCTGCGTTCGATCTGGCTCGAGCTCGACGGCCCTTTGCTCATGATCGAGCGTGGCGAGGCTGGGGTCAGCGCGGCCGCGGCGCCCGAGCTCGGCTTGGTGCTCCTCGCGCTGCGCGTGAGCCCGCAGCAGCGGGCCGCCATCGAGCGCGAGCTCGAACGCCGCGGCGTGGCCATCGAGCGGCGCACCGCGTACACGTCATATGCGCGCGATCCCGATGGCAATCGCTTCGCGTTCAGTCACTATCCCGAGCCGCAAGTCGATGAGCGACGAGACTTCGAGCGCTGAACAGTGGCGGATCGAGAAGCTGGTGCCGGGCGGCGCTGGGTTCGCGCGCCGCGCCGACGGCAGCCCCGGCTTCGTGAACGGAGCGCTGCCCGGCGAGCTCGTGAGCGTGTCGCGGCTGCGGGTCAAGAAGGGCTACACCGTCGCTGGCGCCTGTGAGGTGCTGGAGCCCTCTGCCCAGCGCGTGGAGCCCGCTTGTCCCATCGCGCGAGAGTGTGGCGGCTGCGATTGGATGCACCTCGCTTATGACGCTCAGCTGCAGCACAAGGCGCTGCTGCTCGCGGAGGCGCTGCGCCGCACCGGCGGCTTCCAAGCGTGGCCGAGCATCGCGGTGGTGCCCTCGCCGCTCACGAGCCACTATCGCGTGCGCATCCGCTTGCACGTCGGCGAAGGGGGTCGCATTGGCTTCTTCGCAGCCGAGAGCCGGCGGCTGGTGCCCGTGCAGAGCTGCGCCGCGGCGCGGCCGGAGCTGAACGCCGCGCTCGGCGAGCTGACGCTGATCGCGCGGCGCTTTCCGCGGGAGCTCGCGCGCTTCTCGGAGCTCGAGCTGCGCGCCGCGCCCGCAGCCGAAAAGGTGTCGCTCGCGCTCGTGCCGCGCGCGCCGTCGGCGAAGCCTCCTGCGAGCGCGTTGCTGCGCGAGCTCAGCGCGCGCTTTCAGGTCGTCGTCGCGGGGGGTGAGCTCGCCGCGAGTCAGCGCTATCCGCTCGCCGCCGAGCTCGACCTCGAGGTGCCCGCCGGCGCCTTCGTGCAGGTCAATTGGGAGATCAACCTCGCCATCGTGCAGCGCATCGTCGAGGGCACACGACGGCGTGGGGCGCGGAGCTTCCTCGATGTCTATGCCGGCGCGGGTAACTTCACCTTGCCGCTCGCCGCGCTGGGTCTCGCTGGAGTGAGCGTCGAAGCGCACGCGCTGGCGGCCGCCGGCTGCCGGCGCGCCCTCGACGGCTACGGCTTCAAGGCTGTGCGCGTGATGCAGGACGACGTCGCGCGCGCGCTGGACCGGCTCGCCGCGCGGTCGGAGCGCTTCGAGCTGGTGGTGCTGGATCCACCGCGCAGCGGCGCGCGGGACATTTTGCCGTCACTGCGGCGGCTCGCCGCGCCGCACGTCGCGTACCTCTCTTGCGACCCCGTCACGCTGGCTCGCGATCTCCGCGAGCTGGTCGCGCTCGGCTACCACCTAGAATCGCTCACGGGTTTCGACATGTTTCCAGGCACCCACCACCTGGAGACGCTGGCCTGGCTCGAGCTACGCGCGGATGAATGAATTATTGTGGTGTCACAGTAATTTGCGGCGCAGATTTGCCCATTCGAGGCGAATCCACCCACACTCCGCGTAGTAGGAAAGCTCCCCATGCTGCTTCGCGTCCACGCGGCTCAGGGTTTCGAGCCGGATCCGGCCTGGTTGGTCTCCAACGGTGAGCTGACCGTCGGCCCGGTGGCGACCCATCTGCTGGTTCGAGGTTTCCTCGACGGACGCATTCCGCTCGATTGTCAGGTGCGTCCCGACTCCGGCGGCGAATGGCGCTTGTTGAGCGATGTCCGCGAGATCCGCCAAGCGCGCCTCGGACTCGATTCGCAGAGCTCGGACCTGACCACATCGCGAGGCGCCGTGCGCTGGCTCGCGGAGGCGACCACCGTGGAAGAAGCCGTCGATCGCGCGCTCTACGCGGCCTGTGCGCTGACCCACGCCTCCGTCGGTGCCTTGTATCGCGTGCGCAACGGGTCTCGCGGCCTGTTTGTTTCCGCGTGTTACGGCCAGGCGGCGCCGCGCCTCGGCGAGCCCATCGCCCCGCGGGATCCCGCGGTAATCATCGCGCAGGACGGTGAACCCGTCGCGCTGATGCCCGAATCTTGCGCGGCGGCGAGGACGGTCGCCCGTCGCTTGTCGCCCGGGCGCGCGGCCGCGGCGGTCGCCGTCGTCCCGGTTCGCGCCGCTACTGAGCTGGCCGGGACCATCGAGCTCGCTCGCTTCGATCACCCCTTCCGCGCCGCGGAGGTCCGCTCGCTGGTGCCGATGATGGCAGCCACGCTGGCGCGCATCGAAGAGCTCGCCCAACCCGCTTGAGTGAGAAACGGGGCCGTCACCCCGCTTCGGCGTGCTCTCTTCGAGGCTCGCTCGCTACGCCATCGTCCGTGCAGCGCAGGCGTACAAAAAAAACAACGGCCTGGAGCGAGGGGGACGCTCCAAGCCGCTGAGAAGTAGGGAGGCGGCGACCGAGGCGGAGGGGGGGGCACCAAGGGCGCCGCCTGCGAACGCCAATGTGTGCATCCAATGTGCCAACGCCAAGACGAGCCTCATCATGGTCATTTCAATGAGATGGACCGAGTGACGGGCGTCAGCGCCTTTCATTGTTGAAAATGAGCGTGCGAAGACGAAAAGAAGCGATCACCTAGAAGACACGCTCTGGCGAATTTCGCCGGGAAACTCGGCTTGCGTGATAGGTCCAGCGGCTGCACACATCCAAACTCATGCATCACCCTCCGCTATTGTGTAACGAGTCGGCGCTCGCTTTGGTGAGCCGCGGGCGTGCGGGTGCGAAGTGAGAGGATCCCTGCGCTTCGCGCGGCTGTTCGGGATCGACATCTTCGTCCATCCGACCTTCGCGCTGCTGCTCATTTTCATAGCGATTGAATCCGCGGTGGCCCACGGCTCGCGCGGCGCCGCCTACGGGCTGCTCAACGTGGTCGGCTTATTCGCCTGTGTCACGTTGCATGAGCTCGGTCACAGCTTGGTCGCGCGCCGCTTCGGCGGCCGGGTGCGCGAGATCGTGCTGCTGCCCATCGGCGGCATGGCGCGCATGTCGCGCGAGCCGACGCGCCCCCTGCACGAGCTCTTGATCGCGATCGCAGGGCCGCTCGTCAACGTCGTGATCGCTGCCGCGCTGTTTCTTGCGCTGGTTCAGCACCTCGGCGCCGTGCCCGACGAAGCGGCGTGGATGGCCGCGGTGTCCACGCCGAGCTGGAAGGCGCTGTGGCTCACCTTGATCGCGGGCAACGTCACGCTCGCCGTGTTCAACCTGCTGCCGGCCTTCCCGATGGACGGCGGGCGAGTGTTGCGGGCGGTGCTCTCGTTTTGGCTCGGACGCGTGCGCGCTACCACGGTCGCGGTGACCGTCGGTCAGCTGCTCGCCTTGGCGCTGGCCGGCTACGCGATCATGACCGCGAATCCGTGGCTGGTGTTGCTGGCGGCCTTCGTGTTCTTCGCCGCGGGTCAGGAGAAGCAGAGCGCGCGCGCCAACGACATCCTCTCGTATTTGAGCGCTGGCGAGCTCGTGAATTCACGAGCCGAGCAGCTCGCGCCGGCGGACTGCATCGGTGACGTCGTGGATTCCGCGCTGCGCTCCGGCCAGGTCTTGTTTCCCGTCGTGAACGGCACTCAGTTCATCGGGGTGGTGCACCGCGATGAAGCGTTCGCGGCGGCCGCGAAGCTCGGCTTGCGCGCGAACGTGGCTCAGGTGCTGCGTCGGACCCTGCCGGTCTTCCCGGCGCAGGTCCCGATCGTACAGGTTCGCGAGATGATCGCCGAGTACGGGCTGCCGGTGGTGGTGATTGACGGCGATCGTTTCGTCGGCGTGATCGGCGCGGAGGACATGGCGCGCATCAACGAGCTCGCGTCGCGCTTGTCCGCCGCTGGCATCCGCCGTCCGGCGCCGGCGGCGCAAGAGCCGGCGGACGCCTCGCCCCCGCTGTGAGCGTCAGGCCTGCTGCTGCATCCATTTCTTCAACGCCGGGGTCAGCAGCAGCAGCAGCAGCGCGGGGCCGATCGAGCTGACGATGAGAAAGCCGTAAATCGGCGTGTGCCAGCGCGCGAGGATCGACTCCAGGCTCCCCGCCAAGTAGTTCGCTACCGCGTTCGACCCCAGCCAGAAGCCCATGGCCAGGGATGACACGCGCGAGGGCGCGAGCTTCGTCACCATGGACAGCCCGATGGGCGAGAGGCAAAGCTCGCCCATCGTGTGCAGCGCGTAGACCGCGGCGAGCCACGCGGGGCTCACCTTGCCGGAGCTCGCTAGGCTCTGCCCGATGAACATCACCACGAAGCCGAGCCCCAGCACGATCATCCCGAGCGCCATCTTCGTCGGCGTGGAGCTGCGAAAGCGACCGGAGTCCAGCCGCTCCCACAGCCGCGAGAAGCTCGGCGCGAGCGCCACGATGAGCAGCGGGTTGATCGATTGGAACAAGGACGCGGGCAGCTCGGCGCCAGCGCCGCTCGCGACGGACCAGGCGCCCCAGGCCAGGAACCCGACGCCCAGCAGCGCGAACATGACGGAGAGCGAGCCCCAGAGCAGCCGCCCGCTCCTCTCCTGCCGGGTGGTGCGCCAGAAGTTGTAACCGCACATCCAAATCGCGAACGCCACCACGAGGAACGTGACGAGCGTCGCGTGTCGCTCCGTCTGTTTGTCGGCGAACAGCGTCATCGTGCCACCCGCCTGCTCGAAGCCCATCCAGAAGAAGATGTTGAACGCGCACAGCACGATCAGGGACACCAGCTTGAGCACCTCGGCGCGGTCCGAGCCTCGAAAGAGCTGGAACGAGAAGACGCCCAGGATGGCGAGCACGAGCGCGCTCTTCACGGTCGTGCTCGCGCTCACTAACCATGGGCCGAGCAGCGACCACGCCGCGAGCACGGCGAAGACGAGCGCGCAGGCGGCCGCAGCCCAGACCACCACTTCGACGTAGTCGCGCTTGACGAGGCTGGCGCGCGCTGGCTCGGCCTCGCTCGCGCGACCTTTCGGCAGCCCTGCGGCGCCGAGGTGCCGCTGGCCATGTATGAATTGCGCGAGGCCGAAGGTCATTCCGACCGCGGCAGCCGAAAAGCCGAAGTGCCAGCCGAGCTTCTCGCCGAGCAGGCCGCACACGATGGGAGACCAAAAGGCACCGAGGTTGATGCCCATGTAAAAGATCGTGAACGCTCCGTCGCGCAGCGTGTCGCCCGGGCCGTACAGGCTGCCGACCATGGTCACGATGTTCGGCTTGAAGAAGCCGTTGCCCACGATGAGCAGACCCAGCGCTGGGAATAGCAGCGGCTCGAAGGCCATCGCGAGGTGCCCGAGCGCCATCACCACGCCGCCGATCAGGATCGCTTTTCGGCGCCCGAGCACGCGATCCGCCAAGTAGCCGCCCAGCAGCGGCGAGACGTAGACGAGCGCCGTATAAGTGCCGTACACGGCGAGCGCCGCCTCGCGCGGGAATTTCAGCTGGTTTACCAGGTACAGGACCAGCAGCGCGCGCATGCCGTAGTACGAAAACCGCTCCCAGGCTTCGGCGCCGAAGAGCACGTACAGGCCGGGTGGGTGGGAGCGATGCTCGGGCGCGTTCACAGCGCGCGAGATTACCCCGGAGTGATCTCGAAGTGGCTCGGCGTGCTGCGGTCTGCGTACAATGTAGGGCAAGTTAGAGCTCGCCGGCTGCGTGGCCAGAGCGTGCACGCTCAGCGCCTCGGAGCGCTCGTGAAACCTCTTTCGGAGCGCTCGGGCTCGCGTAACATTGAGCGCAGCAATGCAGACCAGTGACCGTACTTACCCGACGGCCATTCCGGGCGACTCGAGCGCTGTCGTTACAGCGCTGCAGGCGGGCAGCGCGGAGTGGGGCAAGGGCGACATGCGCGAGGCCGTGCGCTGGCTGCATCGCGCCGCCAGCGCCGCAGAAGCGGCGGGCGAAGAGGACCGCGCGCTCGGCTTGGCGCGGACCGCGGCGGAGTTCATGCGCGTCTTCTCGATTCCGGAGCAGGAGGCGGTGGCCCCGGTCGTGGACGAAGCTGCAGCGCTGGCACCTTTTGACGACGCCAACGATCAGACCATCGTCGACTCCCCCGCGGTGCTCGCGTCGCGGACCGCGCAGAGCTCATCTACGTCCAGTCTGCGCCGCATCGAGGACGGCCCTGAGTTGCCGCCGAAGGCGCCCTTGAAGCCACCGCGGCCGAGCCCGAGCTCGCCCAAGACCAGCCCGAAGCCCGGCGCGCCGCGGGCCCGAAGGGCGCTGCGGGTCGCCGTCGTGACCGATCCGCGCAATGAACGCCTGATCTTGGCGACGACGTTGGATGAAGGAGCACCCGTGCCGAGCGGCAGCAAGGAAGCGCTGCTCGTGCTGCTCGACCCCGACGCGCGGCTGCTCAGCGAGTGACGGACGCGAAGAGCTAGCGCGAGCGCCGCGCGCTCACGCCGGCGCGGCCCAAGCGGCGAGCTGCGCGCGCCGTAACAGCACCGGCTCGCGACGCAGCGCGGAGAGCCGAAACTCTTTTATCACTTCGTGCGCGCTCACGCGCTCGGCGCTCGTGAAGCCCGCGCTGGCCGCCGCCCAGCCGACGATGAGCCGCGGATCGACGCCGCGCTCACGCAGCTCCGCGAGGCCCAGGTCACGCTCGCGCTTGGCCAGCCGTCGCCCGCTCTCGTCGACGACGAGCGGCACGTGGGCCCAGCTCGGGTGGGGCAGCCCGAGCGCGCGCTGCAGCAGCCACTGTCGCGCGGTGCTCGCCAGCAGATCGGCGCCGCGCACGACCTCGTTGATGCCCTCGGCCGCGTCGTCCACGACGACGGCGAGCTGGTAAGCCGGCGTCCCGTCGCGGCGCGCGATCAGAAAATCTCCGACCTGCGCGGCGACGTCCACGGCTTGCGCGCCGTGCACCCGATCCGTGAAGCGCACGAGCTCGTCGGGGACGCGGAAGCGAATGCCCGGTGCGCGCCCGCTCGCCGCGGCGGCGGCGGCTACGGATTCATAGCGATCCCGGCACGTGCCGGGGTAGCGCGGCTCCGTCGCGCCGAGCTGCGGAGCGCTGACGGCGCTCTGCAGCTCCGCTCGCGTGCACGTGCACGGGTAAGCGAGACCGGCGGCGAGCAGCCGTTTGATCGCGGTCTCTAGCGCCGGCAATCCGCGGGACTGCACGATGACGGGGCCGTCCCAATCCATCCCGAGCCACTCGAGATCGCGCTCGGCGAGCGCAGTGAACTCCGGCTTCGCGCGGTCCGCGTCTAGATCCTCGATGCGCAGCCGGACCTTGCCGCCAGCGGCGCGCGCGGACCACCACGCGAGCAAGAACGTGCGCGCATGCCCGAGGTGCAAGAGGCCCGTCGGGCTCGGGGCGAGGCGACCCACGACCTGCAACGCGCGCCTCAGCGCTGGCAAGCGCAGCTCGCGACGCGGCTCTGCGCGTCGCGAAAAATGTCTTCGGCGCGGCCGCAGCGCGCGCCGCCCGGCGTGTCCAGCCGACAGATCGCTGATTTGGCGCGCTCGAGCGAGACGAAGGCCTTGCAGCTGCGCTCACAAGGGCTGACCTGCTTCTTCTCGCTGCGCTCCTCCGCTTCATTCGCGACGTCAGCCTCTGCTCGCGCGCGCCCCTTCGCCACCGGCCGGGGCGTATCGGCGTCCGCCCTGGGGGCTGACGGCGCGCTGCTCGCGACGTCGTCCTTGGGCTTTTCGGGCGCGGCGCCGGCCGCTGCCGCCGGCGCCGACGCCGGAGCGGACGCGAAGGCGCGCGGCAGGCTTTCGTTCAGCTCGGCGCGCGCACGCTCCAGCTCCGCTTCGGCGCGCGCGAGCTCCGCATCCGCAGTCGCACCCGGAGCCTCGCTCGCAGGCGGCGCCGCGGCGGGCGCTGGCTCCGGTGCTCGGGGTTCTCGCTCCGCTGGCGGTCCAGCGTGACCGCAGCCTGCGGCGAGGAGAGCGAGCCATATCAGACTACGGACCAGCGACCGGTCGCAGCGTGCTTGCGAGAGGCGCGAGGGCATCATCGGATCTTAGACGCACGAGCCGTCGAGTTGGCTCAATCGACGCGCCTCGAGCCTATCGCCCTCCCGGTTCAGGGAATCGCCGCGATGTAGGCCAGCCAGCCCGGCTGGTTTTCGGCGCGGGGGCGCACCTTGTAGGCTTCGTGGTCCACGTCGTCGCTGGTGTCCCAGTACACCCTCACGTCGCGATAGCCCGCCTCTTTGAGGAGCTCCACGAGCTCCGGCAGCGACCAATAGCGCCACTCGTATTTGAAAGCGCGCTCGAGCTTGGTGCCGTCGCGGAAGTGGAAATGGATGTAGTTGACGACGCGGTGGGTGATGGGATCGAAGCTATGTTGGTCCCAAATGTACGTGAAGCCGCCGGCGATGGGGCGCTTCTCGAGCATGGGCTCCTGCGATTCCCAGCCGCCATAGGCGTCGAGCAGGAACACGCCCTCTTTGTTCAAGCCGCGCCGTACATGCGCGAAGTACGCGCGCATCTCGTCGCGCGTGGTGAACACCCAGTAGCTGAAGTTGAACGCGCCCACCACGTCCACGCGCTCCGTCACCGGCTCGCGCACGTCCTGACAATAGATCTTGATGCGGTCACCGGGCTCGGAGATGGGCTCGAGGTTGTGGCGCTTGCCCCAGGCCAGGACCTTGGGATCGATATCGACGCCGATCGCGCTACGCTTGCCGCTGCGCCCCACCCAATTGGCCGTGAGCAGCGCGGTGCCGCAGAAGTCCTCGCGCAAGCTCTCCGGCGCGCGGCCTCGGATCTGGCGGAACATGCGCTCGATGAACCCCGACTCGGCGTCCGCGTCCTGCACCGACTTTTGGTAGAGGACGTGCTTGTCCGCGGTCTTGGCGGTGAAGCGGGGTGAGCGCCGCTTGCGCTTGCGGGTCGTTTGCGAGCTTTGGCTCGCTGAGGAGGGCGCTCTTCGCGCTTTGCTGCGCGCGGTCGGTCTTGCCATAGCTTGAGTCTGCTCCTGTGGCCGCTGGGCCACGCTCAGCGCCCTTTATGGCGGTTGTGCCAGCGTGTCCATGCGCTCCGCGCGGCCGGCGCGGAGAAGCTCCGTCCTGGGCTGAAAAAGTTCGCTAGAGCGACACCGCGCCGCGCCGTTCAGCCGCCGGAGTCGTGCCGGCAACGAACCGACACCGCCCAGGTGCGATGGTTGGCGGTATAGGTCAACAGCCCGCCGCCCTTCACCCTCGAGAGCGAGGCATCGGCGAACGAGCGCTGCTCGGCGACCACTTCACCGGCCGTCAGCGCGCCGCCTTCGATCGTCGCGAGCTTCAGCACCTGCGCCGCGCCGGGCTCGGCGCTCTTCGGCTCCGCGAACGCCACGCTCAGCCGGCCGCAAATCGTGGCCGCGGCGACGGGCGCAGTGTTCAGGCCGTTCGCGTAAATCTTGAAGGTGACGGGGGCGTCGAGGGACGGCCGCCGTCCGATGTGAATCTGCGCCAGGCCAAAGTGCGTCACGTCACTTTCGATCGGTACGAACGCCCACACGTCGTCGGCGGCCGTCGCCGCGAACACCTCGGTCGTCGCTTGAGCAGAGGCGCCGACCCAAACGACGGTGTCCGCCTCCAGGCTCGGCGCGCCTGCTTTCGCGACGATGCGACGAGCGTGCAGCGGCGTCATCCCGCTGCGTCCGTCAGCGCTGACCGCGATCAGCGCGTCGCTCTGCGTCGCGATGGCGATGCTGCTGGTGCCCGCGCCTTCCGGCGTCAGCTCGTAGCTCTTGCTCGCGGTCCAGAGCTTCGCGTGCTGGGCTCCTTGTGCGTCCGGCTTGGTGAGGTACGCGACGACGGCGCCGAAGCCGGGCAGCTCCGCGGCGACCACGCGCGTGCCGTTGCGCGCGTCGCTGCTCAACACTTCGAGCTCGCCCGTGCCGTCGATGCGTCGCCGCACCAGCCGCCCTTGGTTGACCCAGTACGCGAGCTCAGCGACTACCGCTGGGCCGCGCGCGAACGCGACGAAGTCTTCGCGCTTGCGCTGGATGCTGCCGAGCGGGGTCTTCGCGCGCGCGGGGCTGGTCGGCCATGGCCGGCGACGAATCAACACCACCGAGTTTTGTCGATCGACCATGATGACGCCGAGCTCGTGCGCGGTGGCCGGGCCAATCGGCGCGACTGCTACCGCCTCGTCGAGCAACAACGCGGCCGGACCCGCTGCGGCGGGTGAGCTCGTCGCGGCAGGTTGCGCGCTGGCGGGAACGGCGGGCGCGCTGCTGCTCGCCGTCGCGCTCGCGCTCGTGCGCGCGGCGCGGCTCGTTGAAGAAGACGACGTCTGCGCTACGGGTTGCGCTGGCGACGACTTCTTTTTTCCACAGCCCACGACGAGCGCAGCGAGCGCAACCGCGCCGAGGAGCACACGGCTTCGTGGGCCTTGGTAGCGGGCCGGCCGGACAGCGCTCGCGGCCGGGATAGCGTTTGGCTCTGCCACGCCCCAAGGTGCCACAGCCGGCGCAGCGATGGTGCCGCGTTCGTGCGTGCTTCTAGAGCGTCGGGAATTCAGCTATCTCTCGGTGCCGATGGCGCGAAGACTGAGCCTTTTGCTGTGCCTCTCCGGGTGTGCGCCAGCCGCGGGCAGCGCCACGCCGGCTGAAGCGCCGTCGGCGAACGAGCTGCAAGCGTCGCCGACTGCGTCCGGCGCGACGGACGCAACGGCGCAGAACGCGCCGGGAGCGACCGCCGCGGGTGAAGCCTCGCCGAGCGCGCCGCCGGCGAGCAGCGCGTCACCTGCCGGGCCGTCGCCGGAGCCGCCGGCAGGGACGCCATTACTGCCGAGGGTGGGCGTGCGCACGATGGGGCTGCACGTCGGCGGCGGTCCCAATGACGCGGAGGGCAAGGCGCCGTTTCTGCAAGCCATCGAGCCGCGCTTCCCGGATTTTCTGCGTTGCTATCGGCTCGTGGCGGAGCCAGGCCGTTCGGGCTCGTTCGGCGTGGACTTGCGCATCGCGAAGGCGGGCGGCAAGCCGCAAGTGGAGCAGCCGCGCTCCGCGCTGCCCGGTGATGCGTTTCAAGAGTGCGTGGTCGGCGTCTTCAGCAGCGTGGAGTTCCCGCCGCTGAAGAAGCCGTTCGTGATCAGCTACTCGCTGCGCTTCACCGTCGAGCCCTGAGCGTCCGGGATGTGCGACATCGCGTGCTCGGCGAGCGCGGTGATGGTCAGACTGGGATTGACGCCGAGGTTGGCGGGGATGGCGGAGCCGTCGACGACGTACAGCCCGTCGTAGCCGAACACCCTGCAGCGCTCATCGATGACGCCGTCTTCCGCCGAGGTTCCCATGGGACAGCCGCCCAGGATGTGCGCGGTGGTTGGCACGTTCAACAGCACCTCGAGGTTGCAGCTCTGGGGCACCGCGTCGAGCCGCTGCGCCATGCGCCGCGCGATCTCGTGCGCCACGGGGAAGTAGACGGGCACCGGCTTTGCTTCGGCGCGCTCGGAGCGCACTTTGGCGCGAAACGGCGGCAGCCAAGAGCGGCCCCAGCGCAGCCGTAGGTAATTGTCGACCGGCTGCATCACGAGCAAAATGGCCGTCTCCTTGGCCCAGCCGAAGGGGCTCAGGTTGCGGAGCGCGGTCAGCGGCTGCTTGAGGACGTTGCCGAGCCAGCGCAGCCGACGCCGCCAAGGACCGCCCTCGCCGTCGGTCAGCAACGTGCTGAGCAGCCCCAAAAAATCAGAACCTTCATTATAGCGCACGACTTGGATGTGTGTCTTCTCGTCGACGTGAACGCCGGCGCTGATCGCGATGCCGCCGCCGAGCTCGGGGCCGTCACGGCGCGCCCGCACTCCCAACAGCGCCTCGCTGTTCGTGCGCACGCGATCGCCGAGCTTCGCCGACAAGCGCGGCAGCGAGCCATCGGCTCGGCAGCGCATCAGCAGCGGCACCGTGCCGAGCACGCCAGCGGCGAGCACGACGTTGCGCGCACGCAGCCGCTTCCGCTGGCGCAGGAGCCCGGTGCTGCGCCGTAGTGAGAGCTCGTAGCCGCCCTCGGGCAACGCCTTCACGCGCGTCACCTGCAGCTCGGGCAAGATCTGCGCGCCGCGCTTCTCCGCGAAGTAGAGGTAGTTTTGGTCCAGGGTGTTCTTCGCGCCGTAGCGGCAACCGACCATGCAAGCGCCGCAGCGGATGCAGCCGGTGCGCTCCGGGCCCTCACCGCCGAAGTACGGATCGGGGACCGTCTTGCCCGGCTCCCCAAAGTAGACGCCGACATCGGCGCGGTGAAAGTCCTCGCCGCGGCCGAGCTCCTCACTGACCTCCTGCAGCACGCGATCCGCGAGATAGATTTCGGGTGCCTGCACCACGCCAAGCATGCGCTTCGCCGTCTCGTAGTGCGGGGCGAGCTTCTGCTGCCAGCCGTGCCCGACCCAGCCGGCGCTCTCGAACGCGGCGGCCGGCGGGACCAGCAGCGTGTTGGCGTACACCAAGCTGCCTCCGCCGACGCCGGCTCCGTGCAGCACGAAGATGTCCCGCAGCAAGCTGAGCTGCAGGATGCCGTAGCAGCCCACCTCCGGCCGCCACAGGAAGCGGCGCACGTCCCAGCTCGTCTTGGCAAAATCGGCGGCGCCGAAGCGCTTGCCCATCTCGATGACGGCCACGCGGTAGCCCTTCTCCGCCAGGCGCAGCGCCGAGACAGAGCCACCGAAGCCCGAGCCGACGACGATGAAGTCGTAGTCGTACTGCGGGCTCGTTGCTTCGGACATCTGCCTATTCTACGGCCAAGCGACGTCCTTCGCACACGCTCGCCCGCGCGCGCGGTCGAGCTCGCGCGCACGCTTCATTTTCGCGCTTGGAACCTCAGGCGAAGAAGCGGTCGAACGGCATCTCCACCGCTTTGCCGTCCAGGGCCACCTCCGCCAAATGTTCGGCGAGCGGGAACTCTGCGCTGCGCGCGAGGCCGCGCGCCTCCAACGCCGACAGACCGCGACGAAGCGTGCTCAAAATCTCGAGGCACTCGAGCGTGGCGCCCTGCATGCGCTCGAGCGCCGCCTCGCGCCCGATGCCGAGGCCCAGCAAATGCCCGAAGCGGCCGGTGCGACCGCCATTGCAGGTCACGTTCAGATCCCCCACGCCTGGCAGCCAGCTGGCCTGCTCGGGGTCGCCGCCCAACAAGCGCACCAGGCGCCGCATCTCCCAAATCGCTTGCGCGAACACCGCCGCCTCGTAGTTGTGGAGCGCGATGTTGCCGCTCTTGCCGCCGCTGCGCTCGTGGATGCCCGAAGCGAAGGCCATGCCCATGGCGTACGCGTTCTTCAGCGCCGCGCAGGCCTCGACGCCGACGACGTCCTGCGAGGTCCAAATGCGATAATACGGAGCTCGCGCCAGCTCCGCCCAGGCATCGGCGGCGGCGACAGCGCGCGCCGTGAACACGACCGCCGTCGGGATGCGCCGCGCCAGCTCGCCCGCGATACAAGGCCCAGCGATCGCCACCGGACAGAGCTCCTTCAGCGCAGCGGGCAGCGCGGCGTGGAATACGTCCGGGAGCGTCTGGAAGCGCGCGCCGTCGAACTCCAGGCCCTTCGACACCATACACAGCGGAAGCGGTCGTCCTAGCGCGCGCGCGAGCCGCTGCGCCGCCCAGCGCACGCCGGCGGAGCTGACGCCCAGCGCGATGGCGTGCGCTCCGGCCAGGGCCTGCTCCAGCTCTTCGTCGAAGAAGGGCGTGACCGCGTCGGGGACCCTCATGCCGAGCTTGGGGTGACGCCGCTCGGCCTTGAGCGACTCGATGCTCGCGGCGTCCAAGTGGGTCCCGACGAGGCGCAGCTCGTGCCCGCGGTCGGCGAGCGGCCAGGCGAACGCGGTGCCCATCATGCCCGCGCCGAGGATCACGATCGTGCTCATGGTCAGCGTCCTTGCGCGCCCGCGGCGCTGTTCTTTGCCGGCGCGCTGGTCCCGCTCCTGCCAGCGCTGCCGCTGCCCTTCGCGGCGCCGCCCTTGGCGCCCGCGCTCGCCGCGGGGGCCGGCACGAGCGGCAGCTGCGGCAGCGCGGGGAGATCCAGCTTCAGCCCGGGACCGAGGTTGGGCAGCGGGGGCAGCGGGTTCTTGAGCAGCGTCTCGAAGTCGCGCAGCATGGCGGGAGCCAGCGCGCCGGGGGCGAGCTCACCGAGCGCCTGCAGCTCCGCCAGCGTGAGCGGCTTCAACCCGCAGCCCGGCGTGATGGTCCTCACCACGCGCGCTTTATCGAGCTGGCGAGTGTCGGCGTCGACCGCGACGCGCACGCCCACCGCGCCGTTCAAGGTCTGCAGCGCGGCCTTGCCCGTGAGGCGACCCAGCGCTCGCCCCAGGCGCGACTCGGCCGCGGCCGCGGCCAGCGCGCCGCACGGCAACGAGCCCGCCAGCTCGGCCGTGAGCCGCCCATGATCTCCTTCCAAGCGCAGCCCGCCCGCGCCGCGCAGCGCGAACTGGCCGGCCTTGACGCGCAGGTCAGCGAAGCGCACGCCGAGGCGCTCCGGCTCCAGGATGAAGCTCGAGCCGAGCTCGGTGGTGTCGCCGAAGACGAAGCCGTCGAGCTCGACGGGGTGCGGTGGAATGTAACCCTTTAGGATGAAGCCGAGCGCGCCGCTCGCGCGCGAGAGCGGCGCGCTGGTGTCGAGGCCTTTGACGTCTATCGTTCCGCTGAGCACGGTGTCTGGCAGCGGCAGCTCCAGCCCCAGCACTTTGCTCAGCTTGCCGAGCGCGATCGGCGCCAAGGCGAGGTGCAGCGTGCGCGCGGCGCCGCGGCTCTGCTCCACGCTGAGCGTCGGGTTCTCGAGCGGACCTTGGTTGAGCGTGAGCGCGAGCCGCGCGCTGGCTGGCTCTTGCTGCGCGCTGAAGGCGCCGAGCTCGCGCCCGAGCGCGGTCAACCCTGGAGCGCGCACGACCACGCGCTCGCCGCTGAGCGAGAGCTCGCCGTTGGTGAACGCGAGCGCGCTCGCTTCGCCTGCAGCCAGCGTGAAGGAGAACGGCTTGATCGTGAGCGGGGCGCGCAGATCCTTGGCGTGCGCGGCGCGCCAGGAGTCCAAGGCGCTCAGCAACACGCCGAGCTCGCCGCTCGCGCGCGCGGACACGCGACCCACGGCGATGCGCTGCGGCTCGAAGCCGGCGAGCTGCACGTCGATCACGCCCACGTCGGCGCTGAGCCCCGGCACGCCGAGCAGCGTGACCTTGGCGTCGGTCACCTGAACCCATTGCCAACCGAAGCTGATGTCTCCGTCTCGCAGCTCGAAGCCGCGCGCGTTTGCTTCGGCGACGACGCGGCGCTCCACCCAGCGCGGCAGCGCGCCCGCGAACACCACCACGACCGCGATGAGCCCGAGGCTCACGAGCCCGACCAGAACGAGGAGGATCCGCTTCGCACTCACGGTCGGGGTAGGCTACCATCGCCCGCGAGCGCGCGACCACCATGCCGAACTACCTCACGCCCGAGGGCGCCAAGAAATATGCGGACGAGCTCAATCGCTTGCTGAGCGTGGAGCGCCCGCGCATCGTGCAGGAAGTGCAGGAGGCCGCGGCGCAGGGCGATCGCTCGGAGAACGCCGAGTACATCTACGGCAAGAAGCGGCTGCGCGAGATCGATCGCCGCGTGCGCTTTCTCAGCAAGCGCCTCGACGCGGCCGTGGTGGTCCGCGATGAAGAGCGCAAGCCGAGCGACGTCGTGCGCTTCGGTGCGAGCGTGGAGGTGGTGGACGAGAACGGCAAGCGCAGCCGCTATCAGATCGTGGGGCCGGACGAGGCTGATCCCGGCGCGGGCCGCATCAGCTTCGAGTCGCCGCTCGGTCGCAGCCTGATGAAGCGCAAATGCGGGGAGTCCGTGCTGGTGCGCCGCCCCGCTGGCGAAATCGAGCTCGAAATCGTCGCGGTCGATTACGAGTGACGCTAGGGCTCAGTCGAGGAATAGGTCGGGCAGCAGCTCGCTGCCCGGCGTGATCGCGTAGCGCTCGAAATCGTGCTCGCCGGCTTCGCGCAGCACGTCTTCGTCGATGCAGAAGCGCCCGCTGTACTCGCGGCTCGGCCGGCTCAGGATGTAGTGAGCGGCGTCGGCCACGATCTCGGGGCTGCGCGCGCGCGCCATCACCGCGTCGCCGCCGAGCAGGTTTTGCACGGCGGCCGTCGCGATCACCGTGCGAGGCCACAGCGCGTTCACCGCGACGCCCTGGGCGGCCAGCTCGCGCGACAAACCGAGCACACACAAACTCATGCCGAATTTGGCCAGGCTATAGGCCAGGTGCGGCGCGAAGTACTCGGCTTTGAGCGAGAGCGGCGGCGAGAGCACCAGGATGTGGGGATTCTGGCCGCGCGTCAGCCAGGGCAGGCACAGCTTGGAGCACAGGAACGTGCCGCGCGCGTTCACCTGCTGCATCAGGTCGAAGCGCTTCATCTCCGTCGCGGCCGTGCTCGTCAGGCTGATCGCGCTCGCGTTGTTGACGAGGATGTCGATGCCTCCAAACGCGGCGCAGGTCTTGTCTACGGCCGCTGCGACCTGCTCTTCGAAGCGGATATCGGCGACGCAGGCGATGGCGCGACCTCCGGCCGCTTCGACGTCGCGCACCGTGTCGTGCACGGTGCCGGCGAGCTTGGGGTTGGGAGCGTCGGTCTTGCCCAGCACCGCGACGTTGGCGCCGTCGCGAGCCGCGCGCAGCGCGATGGCGCGGCCGATGCCGCGCGTCGCGCCGGTGATGAATAAGGTCTTGCCTCTCAGACTCATTGTCGCTCTGTAATGGCCGCGCGCACCGCGGCCAGCAACTGATCCAGCGTGAACGGCTTCGTCAAAATCGCGGTCTCGAACTCGCGCTCCGCCAGCCCGTGCCCGTCCGGATCCGGGTAGCCCGACATCAACAGCACGCGCAGCCCGGGGCGCTGCAGGCGCATGCGCCGCGCCAGCGTGATGCCGTCCATCTTGGGCATGGTGATATCGGTGAGCAGCAGGTGGATGTCTTCGAGCTTCTCGGCGATCTCGAGCGCCATCACGCCGTTCTCCGCGTCGACCACGCGGTATCCGCCGCGCTCGAGCAGCCGGCGGGTCAGCCGTCGCACGCCGGGCTCGTCCTCCGCCAGCAGCACCAGCTCACCGCTGGCTTGCGGGGCCGCCTCGCGCGCCCGCTCGCTGCGGCTCTTGCCCCCGCTGCGGATCGGGAAGTACACGCGGAAGGTGGTGCCGCGGCCGAGCTCGCTGGTGAGCTCGATGTGTCCGCCTGCTTGTTGCACGATGCCGTAGGCAGTCGCAAGTCCGAGGCCGGTGCCGTGACCGTGCATCTTGGTGGTGAAGAACGGCTCGAACACACGCGGCTTCAGGTTCTCCGGGATGCCGAGGCCCGTGTCGCGTACTTCGATCTTCACGAAGCCGGAGCTGAGCGTCGGTTGCAGCTTGCTCAGCTCCGGGTCGGCGCCGTTCTTCGAGACCGAGATGAACAGTCGACCACCCGCCGGCATCGCGTCGCGAGCGTTGACGGCCAGGTTCAAAATCACCAGCTCGACCTGCGAAGGATCGGCGAGGATCAGCCCGACGTCGCTGGCGGCTTCCACCTGCAGCTCGACGCTGTCCCCGACGATGCGCTTCAGCATGCTCGCGGACTCGACCACGATCTGCGCGGGATCGACCAGGCGCGGCTCGACCGGGTGCTTGCGCGCGAAGGCGAGCAGCTGCCGCGTGAGCGTGGCGCAGCGATCGCTCGCGTGCGCGATTTCATCCAGCGTCTCGAGCTCTGGGCTGTGCGCCAGCGCAGCGCGCAGCAGGTCCAGGTTGCCGCGGATCACCACCAGGTAGTTGTTGAAATCGTGCGCGATGCCGCCAGCCAGGCGGCCCACCGCTTCCATCTTTTGCGAGTGCCGCAGCTGCTGCTCCAATAAGCGCTGCGCCGTGACGTCCTGCAGCGTGCCCACCACGAAGCCCGCGCCCCTGCCCGGCTGGATTCTGGCGTTCAGCGCCATGTAGCGCAGTGAGCCGTCGGGCCGCAGCACGCGCAGCTCGAGCGGCGTAGGAGCCACGCCGCGCGCGAGCTGCGAGCGAAACTCATCGACCAGTGCTCTGTCGTCGGGGTGGATGCGCTCGAGGAGCCGGCTCGTCGCGCCGCGCGAGCTGGTGTCCACGCCCACGATTTGCGCCGTGGTCTCGGACCAGCGCACTCTGCCGCTCTCCAAATCCCAAGTGAAGCTGCCGATGCCGGCGATGGTCTCCGCCTCTGCCAGCAGGTCGGCGGTCGCACGGAGCTTCTCTTCGCTGGCGACGAACTCACTGATGTCGCGCACGGCGCCGACCAGATGCGCGACGTTGCCGTGCTCGTCCCGGATCGCAGAGCCGGTGATCACGATGTGGCGAACGGAGCCGTCTGCGAGCAGGACGCGGCAGCGCGCCGGCGTCGTGTCGCCGCTGCGCGCGGTGACCTGCGAGCGACTTCGCACCGTCTCGCGATCATCGGGGTGCAGCGCAGCAAAGAACGCCTCCACCGACGCTGGCACGCCGCGATCGTGACCCAGTATCCGGTACAGCTCCGGAGACCAGAACACTTCATTGCTGCTCACGTTCCAAATCCAACTGCCGACCTTGGCGAGGCGCTCGACCTCGGCGAACGCGGCGTCGCGCTCCGCCGCCAGCACCTCTACGTGAATCGTGCCAGGCGCGGCTGGTTGCGGGCCCGTGGCGGTCCCCGCAGCGAGCGGGGCACGAGCGTGAGCGCGCGCGAGCTCAGCCTCGAGCTCACGGACTCTTGCTTCTAGCGCCTGGATGGCGGTGAGGGGTTGGGGCGTGGTCGACAGCGGAGCTCCCGGGCGATCATCCTTTAGTGACCGGCGGACATCAAGAAAGTATGCGGCCGACCGCAGGCCCGGAATAGAGGCCGGGAATAGGGATCACAGGAGCCGCAGTCGCGTTGGGCGAGGGTTCACTCGGGAGTGAGCCGGGCGAGCAGGCGCTGCGGTCCTTGTTACGATTTGACGGTGGTTTTCAATCATCGGTTCCCAGTAGCGCGCGCCGCGCTCGCCGGAGCAGCTATTGTACAAACGTTCGGCGCTGGTGGTGAGCAGCGCTCGAGGGCTCGAAAGGGCGAGCGTCGCGGGCGTCAGCTCCGGCTCTCCGAAGCCGTGAGAACGGAAATCATCGCGGAGCGCCAATTTGGTACTACGTTGCGGCGGCCGCAATGAAACCCCAGCGACCGCTCCCGGTTCTGCTCGTCCTCATCGTCAGCTGCGCGCTCACCGGCTACGCGATCTACTGGCTGATCCGCTCGGCGCGCGGCTGAGCGCCGTCCGGGCTTCGCGTAGGGCGCGCGGCGCTCGGCGCAGAACGGGGTGCGTGCTAAAAACCGCGCCAGGAATGCCGAGTAAAATCCGAGTCTGCTTCGTGTGTCTGGGCAATATTTGCCGCTCACCGACCGCCGAAGGCGTGATGCGCCATCTCGTTCGCGAGCAGGGCCTGGAGCACCGCATCGAGGTCGATAGCGCCGGCACCGGCGACTATCATGTCGGAGAGCCGCCCGACGCGCGCGCCTGCGCGGCCGGCAAGCGCCGGGGGATCGGCGTCGAGGGCCGCGCGCGTCAGATCCGGCGCGAAGATTTTTCGAGCTTCGACTACGTCGTGGCCATGGACAGCTCGAACTATGAGCGTCTGCTGCAGCTCGCGCCCGCGGCGCTGCGCTCCAAGGTCAGCCTGCTGCGTGCGTTCGACCCCGCTTCACCGCCGGGCGCCGCGGTGCCCGACCCCTATTACGGAGGCGACGCGGGCTTCGACGAGGTGCTCGAGCTGTGCCTCGCGAGCTGCCGCGGGCTGCTCGCGCACATCCGTAAGGAGCACGGCATTTGATCGCGCCGGCGCTCGGCGCGGCGCTAGCACGGCGGCTCGGCAGCCGCGTCGTCAGCGCGCGCGGGCTCAGCGGCGGCGACATCAATGAAGCGTACGAGCTAAAGCTCGAGAACGGCGAGCGCTGGTTCTTGAAGACGAACCAACGCGCGCCGGAGACGATGTTCCCCGCGGAGGCGCGCGGGCTCGACTGGCTGCGCAGCGCGGGCGCGCTGCGCGTGCCGGAGGTGCGCGCCGTCTCGCAGCCGGGCGAGGGCGTCCATTACTTGGTCCTGGAGCTCATCGCGCCCGCGCCGCCCGCGCGCGATTTCGACGCTGTGCTCGGCCAGCAGCTGGCCGCGCTGCACCGCGCCGGAGCGGCGACGTTCGGCTTGGATCACGACAACTTCATCGGCTCACTGCCGCAGTCGAATCGACCTGCCGAGACGTGGGCGGATTTTTATCGCGCGCGGCGCCTGGAGCCGCAGCTCGAGCGCGCGACCCAATCCGGCGCGCTCAGCTACTCCGCGCGCAGAGCGTTCGAGCGCTTGTTCGCGCGTTTGCCGGAGCTCGTGGGCGCCGCGGAGCCGCCCAGCCGGCTGCACGGAGATTTGTGGGGCGGCAACCTGCACATCGACGGCGCCGGCGCGCCCTGCCTGATCGACCCCGCGGTCTATGGAGGTCATCGTGAGGTGGACCTGGCCATGATGAAGCTGTTCGGCGGCTTCTCGGCGCGCGTGTTCGCCGCCTATGACGAGGCCTTTCCGTTGTCACCCGGCGCCGAAGAGCGCGTCGCGCTGTACCAGATGTACCCGCTGCTCGTGCACGTGAACCTGTTCGGCGGCGGCTACGCCGCGTCCGTCGAGCGCGCGCTGGCTCGCTACGTTTGAAGCGGCCGAGCGCTGCGCGTCGCGTATAGTTCGCGCGTGCCGAAGCTCCCGCCCGCGTTCCGCAGCATCCCCGACGGCCGCGATCTGCTCGAAGCCTTCGAAGAGGTGTTCCCGGCGAACGAAGGTTGGGTGCTCGCGAGCGGGGAGGTGCAGGACGTCGAGCTGAAGCTCGTGAGCGGAGGCGCTGACCAGCGCCGCGCGCTGAAGGGTCGCTTCGCGCTCGTGCAGCTCAGCGGTCCGCGCGGGGGTCCGTTCGGCGTAACGCTGTCGAGGTTGGAGGCTGAGCGCGTGGAGGTCATCGCGGGTACGCTGACGCGGGCGCGCTCCGCCGGCGTGAACGCGGTCTGCCTCGGTGTCAGCGGGGCGCTCGCCGTGGCTGGGGCTGCGGGGCGCGCGCCGCTCCCGGTCGAAGTCGTGGCGTCGCCGGCGGAGAGCGCGGAGGAGCCTCAGGCTTCGGGCTGGGCCGCTCAGGCCGGGGCCGCGCTCGCGGCGGCGCTCGAAGCCGAAGAGCCAGAGCCGGAGGCGAGCGAGCCCGAGCGCGGCGATTTGGTCCAGCATTTCGCCTTCGGCGTGTGTGAAGTGCTCAACACGAGCGGGGACAAACTGATGATCCGTGATTTGGCGG
Source organism: uncultured Sorangium sp. (assembly GCA_966250485.1). GTDB lineage: Bacteria > Myxococcota_A > Polyangia > Polyangiales > Polyangiaceae > PMG-095. The sequence goes on from CBINHN010000055.1 coordinate 33,275, forward strand.
GGGCCGGTCGCATCCGCGAAATTCGCGTGGACATGTTGGTCGTGCATCCGCCCATCGAGCGCAACGGCAAGCGCTTGTTCAAGCTCAGCCGCCGCGGCTGACTCGCTACTCGCGGTGACGCGGCGCGTGCCAGGAAGCGCGGCCTTCTAGAATGCCGCCGTCCACGGTCATGGCCACGAGCATGCCCGCGTCCGCCATCAAGCTGATGAAGGGCGTGTGCCAGTCACGGCTGGACCACACCGAGCGCCAGCTGTCCTCGCGCCCGCGGTCGCGCACCCAGAGCTGTCCGATGCTGGCCACCCACTCACGGCCGAGCACGTCCATGGCCGCGGCGGTGAGGTCCGGTCCGGTCGGAACCTTCGTGCTGTGACTGCGCTCACCGTCGATGTGCAGCGCGACGCCTTCGGCGCCGACGACGAGCGCCGCGCTGCGCTCCGGCTCGCTGGCGCCGCCGACGAACGCGCGCGTGAACGGCGTATTCAAGAACTGCACTTCCCACTGCATGGGGGAAAAAATCGCCGTGAAGCCGTTGCCCTGGGTGAACCGCCCACATAGCACCCAGCGCGAGTCGTCCAGGCGCAGTAACGTCGCCACGTAGCTGACGCCATCGAGGCGCACGGGCTTCATCCAGCGCCGCGCGGCCATGGCCCAGAGCGTGGGGGGTTCGCCCGCGCGCTGACCCACCGCGGCCAGCAGATCATCGAAGCGCCCGCTGGCGTGTGAGAAGCGAACGCCGGGATCCGGTACGCGCACGATCTCGCGTACGCCGTCGCTGTTGTAGATCGCGAGCGTCCCGTCGGCGCCGCCCACGAGCCAGCCGCCGGCCTCATAGCGGCGCGCGAAGCTCATGCCCGGCGGCAAGCTGCGCTGTACTTCCGGCGCCGGCAGCCAAGATTGCCCGTTCCAGAACAATGGACCGGCGGGGGTCAGCGTGAAGCAACGACCGTCGGTGTCCCAGGCGGCGCTCTGAATCACGACGTCGTCCCCCGGCGGATGACGCACGGTCCACGTCCAGCTCGTGACCTCGCCCGGCGGCGCGAGGTTGAGCAAGCTATCCACCAAGCGCCGGCTCGGTCGCGGCGCAGAGGCGGGATCGCCCAACCATGGCGTGAGCAACGCCTGAAACTCCTGCGCGGTTTGCGGCCGCTGGTCGTAAGCGAACGACGTGCAGCGCGCGAGCGCGGCGTCGATGGCGCGGCACGCGTCCGGCCGCTCCCCGAGCTCCGGCGAGAGCATGCGCGCTTCGGTGATGCTGCGGCGGCGCTTCTCCTTGATCAGCGAGTAAGCGTGAACCGGCGAGTGAGCTTCGAAATAGTGCTCGCCCGTGAGCGCGTAGTATATCAGGCACGCGAAGCCGAACACGTCCGTGAACGGTCCGATCGCCGCCTTGTCCGGCACGCTCTGCTCGGGGGCGGCGTAGCCGGCGGTGCCCACGCCCAGTCCGCCGAAGGTAGCGGCGAGGCCGTGCGGGCGCGCCACCCCGAAATCCGAGATCTTGAAGATCTCCGCCTCACCGAAGCCGCAGCACAAGATGTTGCCGGGCGTGATGTCGCGGTGAATCACGCCGACGGCGTGAATGGCGCCGAGCCCCGCGCTGAGGCAGCGCAGCAAGTGCAACGCGCGGCGCGGATCGAATGCATAACCCGTGCGGTGCGCCGAATAGAGCACGCGATCCTCGAGCGTCGTGCCCTCTACTCCTCCGTGCACGTACTCGATGGCGAGCCAGGGCATGGGCTCGTCATGGAAGACGCGCGTGGTGCCGGTATCGATGAAGCGGACGACGAACGGCGTCGGCGGTACGCGCTCATTGAGCCGGCCGAGCGCCACCGCTTCCTTCTGCACCAAAATCTCGGCGCTGATGCGGCCAGAAGAAGGCGCCGCATGGACCAGCTTCACGACCACCGGCGAGAGCCCATCCGCCGCCTGACGCACGGCCAGATAGGCCATGCCGGAGCCGCCCGCGCCGATCTGCCGCTCCAATCGATACGTGACGCCGGCTTGCAGTTCGGAGTGGATCATCGACCCGCTCAGCGAGGCGGGCGGGCTGGAGTAGCGGTCGACCATGAGCTGTTCTCGCGTCCCACGCTCGCGAGGCGCCGGAGCGTGCTCAGCGTAGCACGCTCTTCGTGCGCTGCGGGCGCGCGCGGATCAGCGAACAAATGCCTATTCGAGCTTCGTCTGCGATGATGCTCGGCGCTCTATCAACCAGCGGTCGAGGTGCAAGAGCGAGGGCTGCAGCTCCACCGCGCCGCTGAGCTTCGCCGCGACCTCTGCGGCGCAAGCGCCGCCAAGCAAGAGCAGGATCCGTCTCCGCCCGGCCAGCGCGAAGCTCTTGGAGCGCCGTTGCAGCGCCGCACGCGCGAGCTTCATGCCGAGCGTCTCCCGAGATCCTCGAGCACGAGCTTGGCGGTGGACGGGCGTCGTCCAGCGCTTGCGCACGACCTGTCGGCGCAAATCCGGCATGATGCGCTCCAGGCAAGCCAGGACGCGCTCGGCGAACGCGGCGCCCGTACAGCCGGCGCTGGCGAAGCCGAGCGGACGCGCTTTCCGTACCCGGGCGGCACCGAACGGTTGCATGAAGTGAGGCGGCGCGGCTTTCAGGGAATGTCCCAGTATTTTCCAGAACTTGGGTGTCTGGAAAAAAGATCGCCGTGGCTGTCGATCCGGGCGCCCGTGATTCGTCGTCATGACAGAGGCGGCGCTCGCTGGTGAGGCCGCAAGACGAGGAGAACGACGATGCGCGTGATGGTCATGATCAAGGCGAACGACGACAGCGAGGCCGGCAAGCTCCCGAGCGAGCGGCTGCTCACTGAGATGGGCAAGTTCAACGAGGAGCTCGTGAAGGCGGGCGTCTTGCTGGCGGGGGAGGGCTTGCACCCGAGCTCCAAGGGCAAGCGCGTGCGCTTCACGCCGAGCGGCGAGAAGTCGGTGCTAGATGGCCCTTTTACGGAGACGAAGGAGCTCGTGGCCGGCTTCTGGCTCTGGCAGGTGAAGTCGCTCGAGGAGGCGATCGAGTGGGTGAAGCGAATGCCGTGCGTCGATTGCACGGAGCCCTCCGAGGTGGAAATTCGCCCAGTGTTCGAGGCGGAGGATTTCGGTCCCGCGCTGTCACCCGAAGTTCGCGAGCAGGAGAAGTTGCTGCGCGCGCGCGCGGGCCAATGAGCTCGCGAACGAGGAGGTCACGCATCACGCGATGCGTGACCTCGCTCCGCTCAGGTGACCGTCACTGACTTGGCGAGGTTCCTCGGCTTGTCGATGTCGTAGCCGTTCGCGAGCGCCACGTAGTAGGCGTAGAGCTGCAGCGGGATGGCATCGAGGATGGGCGAGACCGTCGGGTGGTGCGGCGGCAGGTGAATCACGTGATCCGCGATCTGCGCGACCTCGCCGTCGCTCGGCGCCGCGACCGCCATGATGCACGCGCCGCGCGCCTTCAGCTCACGCAGGTTACCGAGCATACGCTCGCGCGCCTCGTCCGGCGGTACCAGCGCCCACACCGGGCTGCCCGGCTCGATCAGCGCCAGCGGGCCGTGCTTCATTCCGGCGCCGGACAGGCCTTCAGCGGGCAGGTACGCGATCTCCTTCAGCTTGAGCGCGCCTTCGCCCGCCACCGGCACGTTGATGCCGCGGCCCACGAACATGGTGAAGCGCGCCTTGGCGAAGCGCTTGGCGAGCTCCTCGCAAGCCGACGCTTGCTCCAGCATCAAGCGCGTCTGTTGCGGCAGGCGCTCCAAGGCCTCGACCCACGCGCGGCCGTCGGCGGCGCTCAGATCGCGCATGCGCGCGAAGCGCAGCGCCAAGAGCTCGCAGGCGAGCACCTGCGCGCTGAACGCCTTCGTCGAGCACACGCTGATCTCGGGCCCGGCGTGGACGTACACCCCGAAGTCGGTCTCGCGCGAGAGCGAGCTGCCGACGACGTTGGTGATGCCGGCGATCAAGCCGCCGCGCAGACGAATCTCGCGCAGCGCGACCAGCGTGTCCGCGGTCTCGCCGCTCTGCGAGATGGCCACGTAGAGCGTGTGGCGGTCGACGATCGGGTTTTGCACCGAGAGCTCGGCGGCGTCTTCGGCCGTGGCCGGCATGCGCGCGTAGCGGCTCATCAGGTACGCGCCCACCTGTGCGCTGTACAAGCTGGTGCCGCACGCGAAGAACACCACGCGACGGATGTCGAACAGCCGCGCTTCGTGCGTCTGCAGACCGCCGAGCCGCGCGCTGCCGATGGCCGCGTCGAGCCGCCCGCGCATCGAGCGGTCCAGCGCCGTGGGCTGCTCGTGAATTTCCTTGAGCATGAAGTGCGCGTAGTCGCCGAGGTCGGCCTCCTCCGGCTGGTGCAAGATCTTCTCGACGCGCTTTTCACGGCTGCGCTGCTCGAGATCCACGGTCTTGATCGCGTTCGGCGTAAGCTCGGCGATCTCGCTGTCGTCGAGCACGATCATGCGATCGGTGTAGGGCCTGAGCGCGAGCGCGTCGGAGGCCACCCAGCAGGCGCCTTCGCCGAGCCCGACCACGACCGGGCTGCCGATGCGCGCGGCCACCAAGCGCTCCGGATCTTGGCGGTCGACCACGACGATGCCAGCGGTGCCCTCGATGCGGCGCATGGCCGCGACCACCGCCTCCAAGAGCGACGCGCCTTGCTCCACGCCGCGGCCGATCAGCTCGGCCAAGACCTCACTGTCCGTCTCGGAGCGGAGCGTGACGCCCTCGGCGGCGAGCTCGGCGCGCAGCGCCTCCACGTTGTCGATGATGCCGTTGTGCACCAGCGCGATGCGCTCTTTGGAGTCCAGGTGCGGGTGACAGTTCGTCTCCGTCACGCCACCGTGCGTGGCCCAGCGCGTGTGGCCGATGCCGACGTTACCCGGTAGGCCCTCGGGTGTGCCCTCTTCCAGCGCGCGCAAATGACCGACGCGGCGCGCGATCTTGAAGCGTTTGCGCGAGACGGTGACGATGCCGGCGGAGTCGTAGCCGCGGTACTCGAGCCGTCGCAGGCCTCCGAGCACGATGTTCCAAGCCTCTTCGCTGCCGACGTAACCCATGATGCCGCACATGTTCGCCTCGCTGATCGCTAGCCGTAGACTCTGCGCCGAATTTGACGAGCGCTGAGCGGTGGGGCCACGAAGCGCAGCGCGCGAACTTCATCCGCGATGCGCTCGTAGATCTCTTGGTTGCTGACGCCCGCCGCCTGCAGCTCGGCGTGCCGCAGCGTGATGAACTCATCGAGCTCCAGCCGCAGGCTGTCCAACGTCTCCGCGACCGCACGCGCTGCCAGCTCGGGGCTCAACCCCAGCACGTGCTGGAGCCGCTGCTGCGCCTCGAGGGTCGGGAGCGTCACGAGGCAGAGCTTGCAGAAGAAGGCCCTCCTCGTCCAGTTCCTTACCCGATTTCGGGCAAGGAACTGCTCATTGGCGGGGCGAAATGGTGCGAATCAGTTGCAGTGACACTGCGCGCTACCCTCCCGAGTCGTCGCCCTCGAGGACGCAGACCGTGCCGCAGGCGCCCAGGAAGCCCTGGCGCTCGTCCCCATAGATACAGGTGAACAGGTCATTGAGCAGCGTGATGCCGTCTGGGTTCTGCCGCACGCAGGCGTCGAGGCAGGGGTCATCGTCGCAAGAGCGAATGCAGTTCAGCAGATTGGAGCACTGCACGTTCCCAGAGCACGCGCTCGACAGCGAAGCGCAGCAACCGCTGCTCGCGGCGGAGCTCGTGATGCATGCCTCGCAGTCCCCGCTGCCGCCGGTGCCGCAGCTGCCGAGATCGACGCACACGCCGAGCTCGGGGAAATTCTCGTCCGTGATCGCGCAGAAGTGACTGCCTCCGCCGCAGTCCATGCCGCTCGTGCGACAGAACGGGAGACAGCTGAGGCCAGAGTCGTCCGGGGGCTCTAGGCAGGTGCCCGCCACGCGGCCGCCCGTGGCGCCGCAAAAATCAGCTTCCTTGGCCGTCGCGCTGCACGCTTCCCCGGCCGCGCTGCCGTCCACGCTCAGGTCGGCGCAGAGGCCCTCTACGGTACAGCGAGTCCCAGAGGGGCAGCCCGGGTCGCTCGCGAAGAAGTCGCACTGCTGCAGGCACTGCCCGCCGTAATCGCCGAGCGCGCAGCGCTGGCCCGCGTCGCAGCCGGTCGACACCAAGCTCGTGAAATTCGCGTCACAGGCGCCGGCGGGTCCACGCTCGAGGCAGATGCCGTCCGCGTTGTCGTACGTCAGCGGATAACACTCGCGATCGCCGCTGCACTCGCCCGCGAACGGAGTGCACTGCTCGTAACAGACCCCGCCGTTCGTGGCGGACGTCTGCGTGATGCACACCTCACCCGCGGGGCATGCCTGGTTTTCGTCGCACTCCACCTCGACGCAGGTTCGCGTGTCGGGATCGCAGAGCAACCCGCGCGGACAATCCGCCGCGCTCGCGCAGCCGTCTCCCGTGCTGCCGCCGGTGCCCTGGTTGCCCTTGGAGCCTTCATCCGAGCCGCAGCCCGGCATCCCGCAGGCGGCGAAAGCGATTGCTAGTGTCCAGGCGAGCCTTCTCATGTCCGTCTCCGAAGTTGTTTAGTGGCGCTCGGCTGGCCATAGCAGGCCCGTCTCGCCGTGGGAAACCCCGCTCGGGCTCGTGGCGCGGCTCGACGCACGAATCGAGCCTGTTTTTAGCCTCGACCCTGCCCACGAAATGGGCTCGCGAGGCCAGCGGACGTTCGTCGACGGCGTGACAGCTGTCCGCTCGCTGCGCTGATCAGCGAAACCGCGAGCAGCGGCGCCTTTCGCTGAGTTCATGCGCGGTTGCTCGCTGCGCGCGACCGCGCGCGCGCCCGGCATGTCTCGTGAATAGGGACGGAGCGCGCGCGCGGAAGACGAACGGGCCGCGCACACGAGGAGCCATTGATGAAACGGATGTGGAAGCGAGTGTTGGGGTTCACCACCGGGGCCGCGCTGCTGTTGACGGGCGCTGCGGGCGTCACGCTCGCGCGCGAGCGGCGCAGCCATGACGCGCCGTATCCTCAGCTCAGCGTCTCCAAAGACCCGAAGATCATCGAGCGCGGACGCTACCTCGCGAGCGGGCCCGCCCACTGCGCGGATTGCCACGGCGATCCTTCGCGGCGCGCGGAGCTGAACCAGGGCTTGGACGTCCCGCTCTCGGGCGGCTTCGCCTTCGTGCTGCCGGTGGGGACGTTCCATGTGCCCAACATCACGCCCGACGCGGAGACCGGCATCGGACGCTACAGCGATCAGCAGCTCGCGCGCATCCTTCGCTACGGGGTGCACGCGGACGGCCACGCCGCGCTGCCGTTCATGCCGTTCGCCGATCTGTCGGACGAAGATCTCGTAGCGTTGCTCTCGTTTCTGCGCGCTCAGGCGCCGGTGCGTCACCAGGTGCCGAAGCACGAGCCGAACGCGCTGGGCCACGTGTTGCTCGCCTTCGTGCTCGAGCCGCGCGGTCCGTCGCAGCCGCCGCGCGCACACGTGCAAGCCGGGCCCACGCCGCAGTACGGTCGCTACCTCGCGAACAGCGTCGCGAACTGCGTCGGCTGCCACACCAAGGTCGATCTGCGCACGGGCCAGTTCGCCGGACCGCGCTTCGGCGGCGGCGCCGAGCACGAGTCGCTCAGCGAGCCGGGGCAGCGCTTCATTACCCCGAACCTGACTCCCGACCCGCGCTGGGGTTGGATCGCCAGCTGGTCGGAGGACGCCTTCGTCCAGCGCTTGCGCGCGGGTCGCGTTTATCCCGGCTCACCGATGCCGTGGCAAGCCTATCAGCGCATGAGCGAGGACGACTTGCGCGCCATCTACCGCTACTTGAAGACGCTGCCCGCCGCGCAGGGCGGCCCCGATCCGAAGGTGCGCGAGGCCGTGGCGTTGAGCGACGCGCGTTGAGCTCATAGCGGGATCAGCGCCGCCTGCGCCGCCTCCGGATCCGCGGCCGCGAGCTGCTCTGCGGCGCGCCGGTTCGGCGCGCGCTGAAGTCGCTCGATGAGGGCGTAGGCGCGCTGCTTCTGCGCGCGCAGCGCGGCCCAGCGCTGCGCGGCGGATCCGGTGACGCAATGCGCCGCGACAGCGCGAGCGAACACCTCCAGATAGCGGCGCTCAGAGAGGCGCAGCGCGAAATGGTCGAGCATCAAGTGCGGAACGCCGGCCCCGTGAGAGCGGGTGAGCACCAGGTTCAGCAGGTTCATGGCCAGGCTCTGGTTGGCGCAGCGAAACGGGTGCAGGCGTACGAAGCGGTAGTGAAAGCGCGCGAGCTCCGCCACCGTGCCGTCGTGATCAGCGCGCCCGGCGGCGTTCGCGGCCTCAAAGAAGGCGCCGAACAGCGCGCTGAAATGCTCGGCGCTCAGCGGGCGCGGCGGGCAGAACCAGGCAGCGTCGACTTTGTCTTCCAGCGCGCGCCCCGTCACTACGCGACCCCAGGGCACCTCGTTTTCATCGACGACGTCGCGCGTCGCAGCCAGCGCTTCGTGATCGGGGCCGGCGACCAGCGCGTGGTACTGCGGCCCGCCCACGAGGTTCACGCCCACGCGCGGCCCGGCGAGCAGCAGCGTACGCTCGGGCGTGGACAGCGTGCGCGTCGCGGCGTCGTACAGCACGCCGGGACGCGCGCCGTTCGCGGCGATGCGGCTCGCCGGACGATAGAACGTGCTCAAGTCGCGGCCCATCAGCGTGAGCACGTGCAGGCGCCGCAGCCAGGTCACGAACTCGGCGACCGACGTCACGCTGGCGAGGCTCGCCTCGGCGGCGCTGCGCACGTCGATCATGTTGAGCCAGTAGTTGCGGACGAGCTCGTACGGGGTGTTCACGAAGCGGACGAGCTCCGCGCCGGACAGGCGCGCTTCCAAGTCGCTCACTGCCCGCGGCGTGAACAGCACGCTGCCCAGCGCGCGCGCGAGGATGCGCTGGAACAGCGCGCGTTCGGCGCCGGCCAGCAGCAACAGCTCGGCGACGCAGCGCCGGCCGTCGATCAGCTCCAGCAAGCGCTCGACGGCCGCTCGCGGCGCGCGACCCAGCGTGAGGCTCGCGGAGAGCGAGCGAGCGACCAGCTCGAGCTCACCGTGGTTGTCGACCACCTCGAGCCCGTCCAGCTTGAACAGCACGTCTTCATCCGCGGGCTGGAAGCGGGCCTTGCTCTCGGCGAACAGGTACTCGTCGTGGCTCGTGGCGCTGCTGGCCAGCCAGCGCTCGTACGCGTCGAGCTCCCAAGGCGCCTCGGCGAGCGCGTCGAGGCGGGACCAGCGCACGCTCTCTGCCGGACTCCCGCCGTCTGACTCAGCCATCGTGAGCCTGTCCCAACGCGGTCGCTAGGCCCTGCTCGTCGTTCGCCACGGCGCCGAACTCGGGCGGGACGCGTCCCGGCGCGAGCTGCCATTGCTCAGCGGCGAAGGCCGCGACGATCTCGGCGAAGCGCGCGCGAAGCAACGTCGAGGTCGGGTCCAGGCCGCGCACAACCACGAGCCCCGAAGGCGGACAAAGGATGGTGTGGACGCTGAGCTCCGGACGGAACGCGCGCAGGGCGAGCACGACCTTCCAGGTGTCGCCCACCCAGAACTTCGTGCCGCGCTCGCGTGTCGCCGTGCGCGCGACGAGCGGCACACAATCGTGAAACACGATGCTGGCAGTGGGCGCGGCCCAAGACTCGCAATTCGCAAAATCGGAGAGCGCGTTTTCAAAGCGGTGCATGCCGTCGATGAACGCGAGAGCCACGCGCTGCTCGGCGAGCACGCTGGCGCGCGGTCGCAGGAAGAACGTGTCGCTCTCCTCGTGGAACACGCGCGTCCCCGCGGGCAGCGCGTGGCGCAGGGGATAGCGCGCCGGATCCACCCCGAGCACGAGCTGCGAGTGCTTCGCCAAGCTCAAGGTGGCGCCCGACTCGATGCCGATTTCGAGGTAGACGCGCGGCTTGAGGCGCGCGTGAATGCGCGCCAGCACCTCGCGGTAGTGCGGGCCCGGCAACAACAACGTGGAGAGCAGGCCGTGCGCTCCGGGGTAGTCGGGATAGCGCGCGGTGAGCGCCAGCAACGGCGCGAGCGCCTGTTGCGCGCGACCCGAGCGCGCCAGCATTTGCGCTTTCACCGC
>CBINHN010000056.1:0-42385 GCA_966250485.1 uncultured Sorangium sp.
GAGAGTGGAGTCGAGAGAATACGCACGTGAGCACAGATTAGGAATTTGCGCGCGCGGCTCGGCGTAGCAAGCGCTGCACCGTGGGTCTGAACGGCTTCGGTGAGAGCTCAATCACGAGCTTTGGGAGTGAAATCATGAAACGATTGGTGAAGCTGGTTATTTCATCGGATCGACGCGCGCGATTGAACGCGACGCCGCTGCTCGGCGCTGTCGCGTTGTGCATGGCGGCGCTGCCGCTCGGGTGTGTGGTGAAGGCGGGCCTCGACAAGGACGCGGAGGGCGCAGGCGGCACGAGCAACGGCGCTGCGTCGGATGGTGGCGACGCGAGGGGTGGCGTGACGAGCGAGGGCAGCGCTGGCTCGACGGGTGGCGGCGAGGGCGGCACGGAGCCCGGAGCTGCGACTGGGGGCAGCGGCGGCGGGAGCGCGGGCGGCGCTCCCGCCGCTGGGGCGGGCGGAGCGGGCGCGAGCAGCGGCGCTGGCGCCGCGATCCGCTGGCTCGATTGCGGCGGCCGCGACGTGAGCAGCGCTGCAGTCGTCAGCTCGGACGTCGCGGGTGAGCAGCGCTGGTCGGGCACGGTGTTCGTCAAAGGCATGGTCAACGTGCGCGGTCACCTGACGATCGCTCCCGGTACGAACGTGATCGTGGACGCGAACGGCGGGCTCGATTTTTCGTGGACCAGCAGCATGACGACGCTCACCGCGGAGGGCACCGCCGAGCAGCCGATCCGTTTTTGCGGCGCTCGCGAGCAAGCGGGCTACTGGCGATCGCTGATCTTCGAGGGCGGCGTCAGCTCCGACAGCGTGCTCCGGAACGCGCTGATCGCGGACGCTGGCGCTGCCGACGCGGCGCTGGTGGTGGTCGCCCCGATCCGCATCGAGGACGTGCAGGTGCGCAGCTCCGGCGCTGACGGTGCCCGCATCGCGAACCTGGGTCAAGAGAGTCGAGCGCTGTCGGTGCAGGGCAGCGCTGGCAGCGCGCTGGTGCTGACCACCGAGCTTGCCATCAACCGCCTCCCGCTCGGCGGCAGCTTCGTCGACAACCAGGAGAACGTCGCGCGCATTCGCCTGGACTCGTACCGTGACGCGCTGGAGTTTCACGCGCTCGGCATCCCGTACCTGCAGGAGAAATCAGTGGAGGTCTCCGCTCCTCACCTCACGTTCGACGCCGGGGTCGAGTATCGCTTTGCCATCGACACGTCGCTCGAGCTCGGCTGGAACGCCAACGCGACGACGCTGAGCGTGAACGGGACCGAAGCGGCGCCGGTGCTCTTTCGCGGCGCGGAGTCGCGTCCGGGCTATTGGAGCAGCATCCTCGTGGACCGCTCTGTCGCGCCGGACAGCGTGATCTCGCACGCCAAGATCTCGGACGGCGGCTCGCTCGATAAGTTTGCCGTCAGCGTCGCCGCGCCGATCCAGCTCGAGGACGTGGTCCTGGAGGACAACGAGAACGGGCTCTTCGTCGCGCGCTACGGGCTGCAGCCGACCTCGCGCAACTTGACGATCACGAAGACGAGCAAGTCGCCGCCGCTCACCGTGGACCCCGACGCGCTCATCACGCTGCCGACCGGCGGCTCGTTCAGCGGCAACGGCAGCGACGTGATCTCCCTGCGCGCGGGCGACTATCACGGGCGCGGCACGGTGCCGAAATTCGATGTCCCCTATCGCGTCGACGGCGCCGTGAGGACGATGAAAGACTCGGTCCTGAAGCTCACGCCGGGGACGACGTTCTTGATGACGGCCGAGGGCAGCTTCGAGATCTCCTGGAACGCGCAACCCACGACGTTCATCGCGGTGGGCACGGAACGAGAGCCCATCGTGTTTCGGGGCGCGACGGAGCGCGCCGGCTTTTGGTCGGGCCTGTACATCAACGGCGCCACGACGAGCGACTCTGCGCTCGAGTACGTCGAAATCGGCCATGGCGGCCTCGACGCAGAGAACAGGGCCGACCTCATCTTGGGTCGCGCGCTCTCCATCAAAAACTGCCGCTTCTATGAGTCGAGCGGGTACGGCATCCTGAAGCGAGCCAGCGACGAGACCGACTACACGCTGATGAACGAGTTCCAAGCCGTGGAGCTCGGCAGCGTCGGACAGCCGTGAGCGGCGGGCGCGAGCAGGCCGGCAGATTCCAGGGAGAATTGCCCCGGCTGCGCGGCCTGCTTTGCGTCCGAGGAGCGAGTGATATAGTGCCGCGGCCGCGAGGAACGGTTCGGTTGTGAACCGGTCGGGCGCCCGGAATTGGGCGTCCCCCCGCGAGCTCAGGGATTCCGGGGGCACGCACTCACTCATCCAGTTCCTATGTCTTCCTCCTTTGATTCCGGGCCCGAGCCGGAACATCCCATCGGCCAAGAAGCCGATGCAGCACCGAAACCGGAGCGCGGACCGGTACCCGACGTCTATCCGGTGGAGCTCGACGAGTCGCTGATCGATCCGGACGCCGCCAAGGTCGTGCGCCGGCTGGTCCGACACGGACACGAGGCGTACCTGGTCGGCGGCTGCGTTCGCGATCTGCTCGTCGACGGGCGGCCGAAAGACTTCGACGTAGCGACCAGCGCGCGCCCGGACGACGTGCGCCGGCTGTTCCGCAACTCACGCATCATCGGTCGCCGCTTTCGGCTGGTGCACGTGCTGTTCGGCGGCGGCAAGGTGATCGAGACCGCGACGTTCCGCCGCGCGCCCGAGGAGGGCACTCGCCGCGACGGGGACGATCTGCTGATCCGCAACGACAACGTCTTCGGCGACGCACACGAAGACGCGCAGCGCCGAGACTTCCGCATCAACGGCCTGTTTTATGACCTGGAGCGGCAAGAGGTCATCGACTGGGTGGGCGGCATGCCGGACGTGGATCGCCGCAGCGTTCACACCATCGGCAGCCCGACGGTGCGCTTCTTGGAAGATCCCGTGCGCATCCTACGCGCCATCAAGTTCAGCGCGCGGCTCGATTTCGGGCTCAGCCCCGCGGTGTACGACGCCATCGTGAGCTGCCGTCACGCGCTCAAGCGCGCCGCCAAGCCGCGCCTCTTCGAGGAGGTGCTGCGCCTGATGCGCGAGGGCGCGGCGCACCGCTCGTTCTGGATCGCGTGGGAGACCGGCGTGCTCGACGTGCTGCTGCCCGAGCTCTCGACCTACCTCTCGGATCGCGAAGAGGACGATGACACCGTGTGGCGGCTGCTGACGGAGGTCGATCGCCGTAGCGCGGAGAGCGGACCGCTCGACGACACGCTGCTGTGGGCCACGCTGCTGCTCGAGCCCATGCGGGAGGCTTGTCTCGGCGCGGAGGATCGCGTGGAGGCCGCCTGCGAGTTCTTGGAGCCGATCGTGGATCGCTTGAACGTGCCGCGCCGCATCGCGGATCCGGTGCGTCGCATCGTGGCGGCGCTGCCGCGCATCGAGGGCGGCCGCGCGGGGCGCTTCGCGCGCTCGGGTCACTACGCGCTGGCCGCGGAGGTCGCCGCGCTGCGCGCGGCGTGCGTCGGTGAAACGAGCGTCGCGCCGGAGGACGACGCAGAGGAAGCGGCTGCGCCGAACGGACGACGACGTCGTCGTCGTCGCCGCCGTCCGCGCGCCAACGCCTGAGGCCCCGCGCGCGCCACGCCTTCGGCGGCTCGCAGGCGGAACCCGCGCGGCTCAGTTGCTGTTCATCTCCACGCGCAGCAGGCGCCGGCCGATGAACAGATAATCGCCGTGGCTGAGCGGCTTCTCCGCCTTGATGCGCACGTAGGTGCCGTTCTTCGTGTCATGGTCGGTGAGCAGGTAGCGGCCCTCGCGCTCTTCCACCGAGCAGTGCTTGGGCGTCATGTAGAAGTCGCCCGGGAAATTGAGGTCGCCATCTTCACGCCCGATGGAGAGCGCGCTGCCGCGCGCGCACACGGTCATGCCCAGCATGCCGCCCTCCAAGATCTGATTCAGACGGAAGGCGCTCGGGTACTTCGGAGACGAATAGAAGAACGTGCCGTCCGGATCTGCGCCGTCCGACGCGCGCGGCGTGGGATCGAGCCGAAACACCTGCTCACCCGCCAGGAATAGATCGCCCGGCGCCAGCTCCACCGTGCCGCGTACACGGAAGAAGACGCCGTTGACCGAGCCCTCGTCGCGCACGACCAGGCGGTTGTCGCGGTAGAAGAAGTTGGCGTGGCGCGGCGAGACGAACGGATCGTCCGGAAACTCGACCTGCCCCTGCCGCCCGACGATGTGCTGCTCGGCTTTGAGGTGGTAGGAGAGGCCGTCCATGCCGTCGCCGCGGATCAAGATCAGGCGCGCTTTGGCCGGGTCCTGCATGTCGCTGTAAAAATGCGACTCGAGGTGCATGACGTTGTCGGGGACGGCGGCACCGCAGCGGCCGCAGAACTTGTGACCGCTCGGAACGGGGGTCATGCATGACTCGCACACGAAGTACCTGGCTTGATCCATGAGCTTCTCCTGATCGCGCGGCTCGACGCCGGCAGCTGGGCTCTGCTCGCCGGCGCCGCTCGGACTCGACCAGCGTCCAACAAATCCGAGTGTTTGGGAACGATCTTTCGCCGCCCGCAGCCAGTCCCCCTCCTGCCGGGCGCTGGCGGCTCTTCGGTCGGCGGGCCAGGCGTGGCCGCTCAGCGAATGAAGGTGAGGCGATGCGTCACGTCGGAGAAGCCCTTTGCGCCCACCAGGCGGAAGAACACCGTCTCTTTACAGGACGCTTCTTCCACGCTGCCGAAGTCGCGCGAGTCGTAGGGCAGCTGCCGGTTATCACTCACGAGGAATACGCGATCGTTCTCCAGGGTGGCCGTCACGGGCTCTGAGGGCTGTCCTTTGACGTCGCCGCGCTGATGAATGCCTCCACCCATTTTTTCGAGGGTGCACGTCTGTTCCAGGGGCAGCCGCGTCTGAGGATCGACCACCGTGAACTTGTCGTCCAGGCAGCTCTGCTCGGCGCTGGCGGCGTGGCCGTTGAGCCGCACTTGCCCGCCTTCGATCTCGATGCGTTGACCGCCCTGCGCCGCGATGCGCGCGATGACGGGCCGCGTCGGATGGTTGGGCTCGGGGCACAGCACGAGGTCCCCGAGGTGCGGTGCGGTCAAGCGCCAGAGCAACACCCAGTCCCCACCCTGGAGCGTTGGCGCGATCGACGCTTGCAGCCACGGATCGTCGTCCGGCACCCGCCACCAGCGGATGGCCACGGCGCGAGCGAGGCCCACCAGCACCGCGAGCGTCAGCAGAGCCGTGAAGAGCGATCGCGCGAACGAGCTGCGCATCGCTCGATGTTACGGCTCAGTTGTGGCAGCCGATAGGCGGGAGCTCGGCCAAGCTCGTGCCGGACGCGACCTGGGCGGCCGTGGCGAATACGGCGCGGAAGGCGTCGACTCGCGCCAGCTCGGTCAGACCGGGAGTGGCCTCGTGGTTGTCCATGACGCTGCGGGAGACCACGCCGACGATCTTGCCCGTCCCCTCGTCGAGCGCGGGTCCGCCGGAATCTCCCGGACAAATCGCGGCCTGCAGCTCGACGCGGCCCTCGAACACGCGGTTGACCTGGGACACCGGACGTCGCTTGCGATAGGTGCCGTCGCTAGCGTCGGCGCAGCGGCCGAAACCGATGGGCACCACCGCCTGGCCCTTGGTCGGGGCCCCATCCAGCTCTACCTGTCGCGGCGGCACACCGCGCAGCGGCCGCTTCAGCACCAAAATCGCGAGGTCGCCTTCGCCGCCGGAGTAGCCGCAGGTCGGCGCGACGATGGCGCGCACCACGAGCTCGCCCCAAGGCAGCCCATCGCCGCCGAGCTCGATGCGGATCGAGCTCGGCTCCACGTCTTGCGGCAAAATATCGCCGTTCTGCGCGCGCGCGGCCACGCAGTGGTGCGCGGTGAGCACGCGATCGGCGGCGACGAGCGAGCCCGTGCACGTGATGCTGCCGCTGACCACCCGAACAGCGAAATCCTCTTCGCTCGTCCATTTGATGCCGGGCGCTGGCGGCGGATTCTCGTGGTCCCACTCATCCGGCGCGGAGGCGGGCTCCGGCTCGGGCGCGGCGGGCGGAACGCTGCCGAGCGCCGCGCACGCGCTGGCGGTCAGCGCGCACACGATCGCGCCCGCGGGTGCGGAAAGAGAAGGCCACAGCGATCGTCGGACGGGCGAGGGCACGCGAGTGCTTTCGGGCTCCGAGGTCTTGAGAGAAGCTTCCGACACCGCTGCTCGCTCGATGTTTCCGACTCACCACCTTTTCCGATCTTGGGTGCGTCGAGGTCGATTTTGCGCCCGCGTTGCGCCGAGTAAAGGGGAGCCGCTGGCTGCGCCGCCCGAAGCGCGGCCGCCGGCTGCTTACCCCGGGGCTGGAAGTAGGTGGCTGTGGCACGACAGGAGTCCGTGAGAAGGGCTCGCCGTGCTATCGACTTTCGTATGGGCGACGAAAAACCGGTTCAGCCTGGACCACGGCGACCGCCACCTCCGCCGATCCGCGGCAACCGCCCCGCGAGCTCATTTCGGCTGCAGCCGACGCCGAAAGCGGGGTTGCGACTCAATGACCGCTATCGCATCGCGGGCCTGCTCGGCAGCGGCAGCACCGCGGAGGTGTACGTCGCGGAGGACGAGCGCGACGGCGGCCCAGTGATCGTGAAATGGCTGATGCTCCGTCCAGCGCGCGATCCCCAAGTGCGCGAGCGCTTCACCATGGGCGCGCGCGCGGCGATGGCCGTCCAGCATCCGGCGGTGGCGCGCGTCCTCGAGCTGTTCGAGCCGCCCGGCGAAGCGCCGTTCCTGGTGATGGAGGCGCTGTTGGGCGAGCCGCTCTCCGATTGCTTGCAGCGCACCCCGGCGCTGCCCGAAGCGCTGGTGCTGACGCTGGCGCGTGAAATCGCCGCCGGGCTCGTCGCCTCGCACCGCCTTGGCATCGTCCATCGTGACCTCAAGCCGGCCAATTTGTTTTTGGTGGGGCCGCAGGGCGCGCCAGCGTCCGTCAAGATCATCGACTTCGGCTTCGCCAAGGACACGCGCGATCCGGAGGCGGGCCCGAGCAGCACGAACCTGGTGCTCGGCACCGCGCAGTACATGGCGCCCGAGCAAGTGCTCGCCGATCCCGTCGATCCGCGCACCGACGTGTACGGCTTCGGCGCCGTGCTGTTTCGCATGCTCACCGGGCATTTGCCGTTCGATCTCGATCCCGGCGCGGATCTGTTCAGCCACCAGCTGTTCTCGCCCGCGCCGCCGCCCTCGTGGCTGCTCGATAATTTGGATCCTCGGCTCGAGCAGGTCGTGCTGCGCTGCATGCGCAAGCACCCGGAGAACCGCTACCCGTCGATGGACGCCGTGCTCGCGGATCTGGACGTCATCGCCGGCGCGCGGCCGGATGCCGGCGCCGAAATTTCTGCGCTGCCGCTGCGGCGTGACCCTGACGTTTACAAACCGCGCAATCAACGCGGTCAAGACGCGGCAGAGTCGCTCGCCGCCTATTTCGGCACGGAGCCGCCGCCGCCCGCCACTTCGCGCCTCGGCTCGGACGCGCCGGGCGCGACCTCGCTGGCCGAGGTCGCGCCCGAGCTGCGGCGTCGCTGATGTTACTTCTTCGGTTTCTCGACGTGGCCGCCGAAGGCGTAGCGCATGGCGGACAGCACGCGATTGCCGAACTGTGCTTGCCCGCGCGACTCGAAGCGCGAGTACAGCGCCGCGCTCAACACGGGCGCGGGCACCGCCTCATCGATCGCGGCTCGTAGCGTCCAGCGGCCCTCGCCGGAGTCGGACACGACGCCCGAGAACTGCTCGAGCTTCGCGCTCTTTTGGAAGCCCTCGGCGACGCAGTCGAGCAAGAACGAGCTGACCACGCTGCCGCGCCGCCAGAGCTCGGCGATCTCCGGCAAGTTGAAATCGTATTGGTAGTACTCGGGGTGCTCGAGCGGCGTGGTCTCGGCGTCTTTCTCGTGCGAGCGCTGGCCGACGTTGGCGTGGAACAGCACGTTGAGCCCCTCCGCGAAGGCGGCCATCATGCCGTACTCGATGCCGTTGTGGACCATCTTCACGAAGTGGCCGGCGCCGATCCCGCCGCAGTGGAGATAACCGTGCTCGGCGGTGCCGTTGGTTTGTCGGTTGCGCGTGGGCGGCGCCGCGTCATTGCCCGGCGCCAGCGCGCGAAACAGCGGATCGAGGTGCTTTACGCTGGCTTCGTCCCCGCCGATCATCAAGCAATAGCCGCGCTCGAGGCCCCACACGCCGCCGCTGGTGCCGACGTCCACGTACTTGATGCCGCGCGCCGCCAGCTCGGCGCCGCGCCGCAGGTCGTCGTGATAGTGGCTGTTGCCGCCGTCGATCACGATGTCCCCGGGGCTCAGCAGCGCCGCGAGCTCGTGCACCGTGGAGTCTACGTGCGCCGCGGGCACCATCAGCCACACGGCGCGCGGTGCGGCGAGCTGCTCGACCAGGTTCGCGAGCGAGCTTGCGCCGCGGAACCCTTCTGTGGCGAGCGCTTTCACGGCGTCCTGCGAGACGTCGAACACCACCGCTTCGTGCCCCTTGTTCTTGAGCCGGCGCACCATGTTGGCGCCCATGCGACCGAGACCAACCATTGCGAATTGCATCGGCGGATTTGTTGGCCCGCTTTGCCCGCGACGCAAGCGCTATCGCCGCGCGTCGGCGTTCGGCGCGCCAGCCGCGGCGCGAGCGCCTAGACGACCACGAGATCGTCTTTGTGCACCACCACGACGTCGTGATCGCTCGAGCCGAACACCAGCTCGAGCTCGGCGCCCTTGCGCCCGGCGCAGCGCGCGGCATCCAGCGCGCCGAGCTGGGTCAGCCCGCGACCGATTTCGCCGCCGTCGGCCGACAGCAAGCGCACGGCGTCACCCGGGTTGAACTCGCCGCGCACCCCCAAGATGCCGACGGGCAGCAGGCTGCTCTTCCCCGCCAGCACGGCCCTGACGGCGCCGTCGTCGAGCAAGAGCGCGCCCTTGGGGCGCAGCGTGTACAAGATCCAGTGCTTGCGCGCGCGGAGCGGCAGCGTGCGGCGCGGAAACGCCGTGCCTACGTCTTCGCCAGCGAACAGCTCGCTCAGCACGTCCGGGCGCGTCGCTTGTGCGATGACGGCGATGGCGCCCGAGCGACAGGCTTTCTGCGCCGCGCTCACTTTACTCTGAATGCCGCCGGTGCCGACGCGCTCGCGCCCTTCGCTCAGCACCTCGATGGTCTCGTTGCCTTCGAGCATGGGGATGCGGCGGCCGCGGCCGTCGAGCACGCCCTCCACGTCCGTGAGCAACACCAGCGCGTCCGCCGCGACGAGCGGCACCACCATCGAGGCGAGCTGGTCGTTGTCACCGAAGCGAAGCTCTTCCGTAGAGACGGTGTCGTTCTCGTTCACGATCGGGACCGCGCCGGCGTCGAGCAGGGCCGCGAAGGCTTCGCGCGCGTTGTTCAGCCGCTCGCGATCGGCGAGATCCGAGTAGGTGAGCAACACTTGCGCCGCGGTGAGCCCGAGCTCAGCGAAGGCTTCGTCGTAGCGCCGCATCAAGATGCTCTGCCCGGCGGCGGCCGCCGCCTGCATCTTGCCGACCTCCTTGGGTCGCGAGCGATAGCCGAGACGATTCCAGCCGAGCGCGATCGCGCCGCTCGACACCACGACGACCGTGCGCGAGCTCTTCCGCAGCGCGGCTACTTGCTGCGCCAATCGCTTCACCAGCTCGGGATCAGTGGCAATGGCGCGCGAGCCAATCTTGACGACGACGCGACGGGCATGAGCGAGCTCGGAGCGGACGGACACGCCGGCTGGATAGCACGGCTCAGGACGAGTCCGCTGCGAGCTCTGACTTGGCCCGAAAGCCGAGACTATCCGCCCATGCAATAACGCTGGGCGTGGCTGCGCTCGGGATCGAAGCCGCAGGAAGCTCCCTTGCAGCAGTCGCTGTTGGAGACGCAGGGGCGGTCTTCACAGACATCGGTGACCGCCGCCGCCGACTCGTTGCTCTTGTCGTGCGTCCTGGGGATCGCCTCGAGACCGACGCTCGTCTCGGCGGCGGGCTCGACGCCGCCGCTGCGAGGCTCCTGCTGCGTTCCAGCGGCGCAGGACAAAACGCCACAAAACACGATCACTACGGTGGACGGAATAACGAACTTAGCCGTCATTGGCTCCTCCTCGGTCGCGAGCTCGTGCTCGGCGCTGAGTATACGCCTCTGCGCACGCGGTGCACGAAATCGAGATTCGGTTGTAAGGTGGGCCTCCCGAGCGCGTTCTCGGGTGTGAGCCGGGAATGACGTTTCGATTACGCTCCTCCAAACTTGCGTCGCTCGCGAGTGATCTCGCGAAGTCTTCTGCGCTGGCGTTGGCCTGCACCGCGCTCGGATGCAGCCCGAAGAAGGCGCCCGAGCTCCCGCCGGGCCCCGCGCGCGCTGCCGTGTCCAACGCCGCAGATCGCGAAGCGGTAGGCATCACCGTCTACAATCAAAATTTCGGTTTGGTGCGCGAACGCCGGCAGATCCAGCTCGGGACCGGGAAGATCGAGCTCGCCTATCGCGATGTGGCGCGCGAGCTACAGGCGGAGACGGTGCACATCCGCGGCGCGTCGCCGGATGCTTTGCGCGTCGTCGAGCAGAATTACCGTTACGATCTGCTGACCCCCGAGACACTGCTTCAGAAATACGTCGGGAAGACCATCAAGGTATTCCGTTACAACGAGAAGCTCGGGCAGGACGAGGAGAAGAGCGCGGAGGTCCTCGCGGCGGAGAAGGGCGTGGTGCTGCGCATCGATGGCCAGCTCACGTACGACTTTCCGGGGCGCTACGCGTTCCCGAGCGTGCCGCCCAATCTGGTGGAGAAGCCGACGCTCGTGTGGCTGCTGGCGAGCACGCAACCTCGGCAGAGCGTGGAGGTCACGTACCTCACGGGCGGTCTCAACTGGAGCGCGGACTACGTCCTGGTGCTCGCGCCCGACGACAGCAGCGCGGAGCTGAACGGCTGGGTGACGCTCACCAACGAGAGCGGCGCCAGCTTCGAGAACGCGCAGCTCAAGCTCGTCGCCGGAGACGTGCAACGCGTCACGCCGCCGCCGGCTCCCCCGCCCATGCCGGTGGCCGCCAAGTTGACGCGACAAGCCGCGCCGGCGCGCGACTTCAAGGAGGAGGGGCTGTTCGAGTATCACCTCTACACGCTCGAGCGCCCCACGAGCGTGCGCGACAAAGAGAAGAAGCAGGTCAGCTTGCTGTCGGCGCAGGGCGTGAAGCTCCACAAGAAGCTCGTCCTGCGCGGCTCGGAGCAGTACTTCCGCCCACTACGGCGAGAGCCGCTGCGCGACCAGAAGCTCAGCGCGCTGCTCGAGCTCGTCAACTCCAAGGCCAATCAGCTCGGTGAGCCGCTGCCGAAAGGCGTGATCCGCGTGTACAAAGCCGACCAAACGGGCGCGCAGCAGTTCGTCGGAGAAGACAGCATCGATCACACGGCTCGCGATGAAAAGGTCGAGATCGCGCTGGGCAAGGCGTTCGACGTGGTGGCGGATCGCACGCAGTTGAAATACCAGCAGCTCAGCCAATGCCAGACCTCGAGCGACTGGCAAATCTCACTGCGCAACCACAAGGACGTCGCGGAGCACGTCGAGGTCGTGGAACCGAGCGGCGGCGATTGGGAGATTCAGAGCTCGAGCCACCCGGTGCGACGTAAGGACGCGCACACGTTCCTGTTCGAGCTGGACGTGCCCGCGCGCGGCGAGACGAAGCTCACTTACACGGTGGTGGTGCGCTGGTGCTAGCTGCGCCCGCCAAGGCTCGAACGGATTCAGCGCGTTTTGCGGCAGAGACAATCATGACAACCAAGTTGAACGCTTCCTATCGGACCCTGATTCGCGCGAGCCTGCTCGCTGGCCTCGGCGCGGGCGCGCTCGGCGCCGCTCGCGCGGCGCAAGCGGCGCCCACCGCGCTGGCTTCGGCTGCGAAGGACCGCAAGCAGGTCGGCATCACCGTCTACAACCAGAACTTCGGCTTGGTGCGCGAGGTGCGTGATTTGGCGCAGCTGCCGGCGGGGCAGGTGGCGCTCGAGTTCCAAGACGTCGCCGCCACCATCCAGCCGGAGACCGTGCACATCCGCTCGCTGGCGGCGGGCGACGCGCTGCGCGTGTTGGAGCAGAACTACCGCTTCGATTTGCTCACGCCGGAGACCTTGCTGGACAAGAACGTGGGCAAGAATCTGCGCGTCTATCGCTATCACCAGGCGACGGGTAAGGAGGACGTGGTCGAGGCCAAGCTGCTCAGCGTCGCGAGCCGCCCCGTGCTGTCGATCAACGGGGAGATCACCTTCGACTACGGCGGACGCTTCGGATTTCGCGAGCTGCCGGAGAACCTGATCGCCAAGCCGACGTTGATGTGGCTGCTCGACAGCAAGCGCGCCAAGCAGAGCGTGGAGGTGAGCTACATCGCGCAGAACATGAACTGGCACGCCGACTACGTGCTGGTCGTCGACGACAAGGAGCAGCGCGCCGATGTGACGGGCTGGGTGACGCTCGTGAACCAGTCCGGCACCTCGTACGAGAACGCGGAGCTCAAGCTCGTGGCCGGGGACGTCAACCGCGTGACGCCGCAAGCGCCGCCGGGCGGGCCGCTGTACGAGGCCAAAGCCATGGCCGCCCCCGCGCCGTCGTTCCGCGAAGAGGGGCTGTTCGAGTATCACCTCTACACGCTGCAGCGACCGACGACCGTGCTCAACAACGAGCAGAAGCAGGTCACGTTGCTGGAGGCCAAGGGCGCCGCGGTCGAGAAGCGCCTGATGTTCTACGGCCAAGAGTACTGGTTTCGGGGCCCCTTTTCGCAGGTGGTGAGCAATCAGAAGGTGGGCGTGTACCTCGACATTCAGAACAGCGAGAAGAACCAGCTCGGCATGCCGCTGCCGAAGGGCGTGATCCGCGTGTACAAAGCCGACAAATCCGGCGCGCAGCAGTTCGTCGGCGAGGATCACATCGACCACACCCCGCGTGACGAGCGCGTGCGCGTCAAGCTCGGTGAGGCGTTCGACGTCGTCGGTGATCGCAAGCAGGTGCGCTACACGCAGCTCGGCAACTGCGCGGCGGAGAGCAGCTGGCAAATCGAGCTGCGCAACCACAAAGACAGCGCGGTGGAGGTGATCGACAATGAGCCCGCGAACGGGGACTGGACGGTGGTGTCCTCCAGCGTGCCGGCAGAGCGCAAAGACGCGCGCACCTTCACCTTCACCGTCAAGGTTCCGGCGCGCGGCAAGGCGACGGTCAACTACGTCGTGCGCGTCCGCTGGTGTTGAGCTCGCTCGTGCGCTGAAGTGCGCGCTCCGCGCGTCCCGACCTGGGACGGTAGAGGCTAAAGGAACGCCTGCGGCGGCCGACTAGCATAGTGTGTCGACCCCTGTCGGGCTGCTGATCGTTTTCGTGTCCGTCATCGGGGGCTTCCTCATGGCGGGGGGCCCGCTGGGGGTGCTGATTCAGCCGAACGAGCTGCTGGTGATCGGCGGCGCTGCCGCGGGCTCGCTCGTCATCTCGGCGCCGGGGCGCGTGATGAAGCGCGTCACCGCGGCGTTCAAGCGCGGCTTCTCGAACAGCGCTCCGACGAAGCAGGACTACCTCGACCTGCTGAAGCTCCTCTATCAGATCTTGGCGCTGATCCGGCGCGAAGGTGTGCTGGCGCTGGAGTCGCACGTGAGCGAGCGCGCCACCTCCACCATCTTCAAGGCGTATCCGACGGTGACCAAGCGCCACCACGCGATGGACTTTCTCGTCGACGGCTTGAAGCAGCTGGTCGACGGCTGCTCCGCCGAGGAGCTCGCGATGCTGTTCGACGCGGAGCTCGAGACGCATCACGACGAGGAGCACCAACCGATCGGCTTGATCCGCACCACCGGCGACGCCTTGCCCGGCATGGGCATCGTGGCCGCGGTGCTCGGTATCGTGATCACGATGGCGCACTTGAACGGCGGCCCCGAGGAGATCGGGCACCACGTCGCCGCGGCGCTGGTCGGCACCTTCCTCGGCATCTTGCTGTGCTACGGCGTGGTGGGTCCGGTCGCGAACAGCATCGAGATGCAATCGGCCGCCGAGAGCCGCTACATGCAGTGCATCAAGGAGGCGGTCGTGGCGGCGGCGCGCGGCGTGAACCCGGCGATCGCGATCGAGTTCGCGCGCCGCGCGATCTTCTCCGATGAGCGCCCGACGGGCGCCGAGCTCGACCAGGCCTTCGCCGAGCTGAAGGGCCGCTCGTGAAAGGATCCAGCGCGTCGGGCGGCACCAAGATCATCGTGATCAAGAAGAAGGCGAAGGGCCACGGCCACCACGGCGGTGCGTGGAAGGTCGCCTACGCGGACTTCGTCACCGCCATGATGGCGCTCTTCATGGTGATGTGGCTGCTCTCCCAGACCGATCAGGAGACGCGGCAAAAGCTCTCCGAATACTTCCGCACGGGCATGTTCTCTGGCGCTCCCAGCGTGCTCAGCGGTGGCACCGGCTTGCAGGACCGCGCCTTCTTCGACGTGGTCGGCCGCTCGCAGATGCAGCCGGAGGAGGCGGCCTTCGAGCAGATCGCGCTGGCGGTACGCGCGCGCATGCAGCGCACCTCCGATGAGAACCCCGAGCTCAAGGACCTAGCCAAGAACGTGCGCGTGTCCGTGACGGAGGAGGGCCTGCTCATCACCATCGTCGACGGCGGCAACGACTTGATGTTCGAGCTGTCCTCCTCGGAGCTCAAGCCGCGCTTGATCGCGCTGCTGGAGAAGCTCGCGCCCATCTTGGGCCAATTGGACAACAAAATTCAGGTTCACGGGCACACCGACGGTCGCCCCTTCCCCAAGAACTCGAACCGCTCCAACTGGCAATTGTCATTCGAGCGAGCCGACAATGCGCGCGCCGTACTGGAACAATCCGGGCTCAAAGAGGGTCAGATCGCCGGCGTGTTCGCGCACGGCGACAGCGCCCCTCTGAACACGAAAGAGCCGTTTGCTGCGGAGAACCGTCGCTTGGCGATCTTGGCGGTGCGGCGCGGGCTCGAGCGCGTGGCCGCGAAGGGCAGCGCGCCGACGAGCGGCGCTGTGGCCGCGCCCGCGCCCGACGCGCCGCAGAGAGCGGACGCCGAGAAGGCGACGGAATAGCGCGGGGCCGCCGCAGCGCGGCTTGCGCGACGCGAGGCGCTGCGGAAAGCTCGGCGAATGCGGACGTGGTTTGGAGCGCTGGGCGTCGTGTCGCTGGCGTCGCTCGCGGTCGGGGCTTGTGGCGGCAAGGTCGACGAGGCCGGCGGGGGCAGCTGCGGCATGGTGCAGCCGTGCGGCGGCAACATCGTCGGCAATTGGACGGTCAACGAGGCTTGCGCCGACGTGAGCGCGGCGACCCAGGCGCTGCTCGCGCGCATTCCCTGCTCGGGCGTCAGCATCGATTCGACGACGGTCAAGAGCAAAGGGCAGCTGAGCTTCAGCGCCAACGCGAGCTACACGCTGGCGCTCGAGAGCACCGCCAGCATCGGGCTGTCAGTGCCTACCAGCTGCTTGCAGCTCGGCGGCGCGCTCAGCGTCACGTGTGCTCAGCTGTCCGCGCTGGCGCTCGGCTCCGCGGGGGACATGGTGAAATCTATCGTGTGCGCGGGTAGCAAGGGTGGCTGCAGCTGCTCCGCAGAGCTGCTCGTGCCAAAGGTCGATCAGTCCGGCACGTATCAGACGTCCGGTAGCGAGCTCATGCTGCGCTCCAACACCGCGACGACGAACCAGTACTGCGTGCAGAGTGACTCCTTGCACCTGATCGATGTGCAGATGGGCAGCGCCAGCGCGATGCAGATTCGCGGAGATTTGCTGGCCAAGCGCCGCTGAGCGGCGCGCCCACCTTTCGAAAAATATGATGACAGCCATCAGCGGCTCGCCAGTTTCGAGCCGACCTGGGGCGACTTAGGTTGTCCGGCATGGACATTTCTCTGCCTGCGGCGACCCCGAGCTCGACGCCCGCCGTGACGGGCGCGCGCGCGGTGGAAGCCATTCACCGCAGCACGACCTTTCACTGGGTCGGCGATGGTTTTTACGTCTCCACGTACTTCCCCAGCGCTCGACTCGCCGCCGAGCGCGTCAGCCCGTTCTTGCTGATGGACTACGGGCCGCCGAAAGAATTCACGCCGCTCGCTCGTGGCAAGCGCGGTGTCGGCTGGCACCCACACCGCGGCTTCGAGACCGTGACGCTGGCGTGGGAAGGCGCCGTGGCGCACCGAGACAACGCCGGCCACGCCGACGTGATCGGTCCCGGCGACGTGCAGTGGATGACCGCCGGCGCCGGCATTCTGCACGAGGAGTACCACGCCGAGACGGTGACTCGGAACGGCGGCCGCCTGCACATGATGCAGCTGTGGGTGAACCTCCCCGCGCGCCACAAGCGCACTCCTCCCGCGTATCAGCCGATCAAAGGCCAAGCCATCCCCGAGCTGCCGCTGCCTGGCGGGGGCAGCGCGCGCGTCATCGCCGGTGAGCTCGCTGGCCAGCGCGGACCGGCGCACACCTTCAGCCCTATCACCGTGCTCGACGTGCAGCTGAAGGCCGGCTCGAGCCTGGAGGTGCCGCTGCCCAGCACGTACAACGCGCTCGCCGTCGTCGCCAGCGGCGTGGTCCAAGCCGGGTCGCACAGCGCCAGCAGCGGCGAGCTGATCTTGTTCGCCAACGACGGCGCGCACCTCGCGTTGCGCGCCAGCGAAGACGCTCACCTCATCATCCTCGCGGGTGAGCCCATCGCCGAGCCGATCGTGCAATATGGACCCTTCGTGATGAACAGCGTCGAGGAAATCGAGCAAGCCTTCCTCGACATGCAGCGCGGCAAATTCGGGCCCATCCCCGAGTGAGCGGCGCCAGGCTCAGTCAGCGGCCAGCAGCTCGACGATCACGGCGTCAGCCTCGAAGGCCGCCGCCAGGGCGTCCTCGCTGAGCCGCTCGCTGCTCCCGGTCACCTCGAAGCGCTCGAAGCGCGCCGTGTCCTTGCTGAACACGGCGAATACGTCGGGGCTCACGGCGCTCGCCGCGCGCAATCCGCGCGCGGCGAGCGCGCGCGCAAAGCCGTCGCCGTTCGAGCTCACGCTGACGAGCAGCCGTGAAGCGCGGCTCGGCAAATCCGCGGCGGAGCGCGCGCTGAGGCTCCGGCGCTGGAGCATGAGCACGCTGTCGGCGCGATCCAAGAGCGCGCGCTCTGGGCCGAGCTCCGGCGCGCGGCTCAGCGAGAACACGAGCGCGCGTCCGTTGGCCGCGCGCTCGAGCGCGGCCGCCGCGTACGCTTGCGCCGCGCCGTCCAAGCGATGCAGCGGCAGCTCACAGCACAGCAGCTGCGGCGAAGTGATCACCGCGCCAGCGATGCACGCGACGCGGCGCTCGGCGTGACGCAGGGAGGACATGAGCCGCTGCGCCAGGTGGCGCAGCTCGAAAGCGGCGAGCGTCTCCTCGGCGAGCCGCTTCGCCTCGCGCCGCTTGCGCCCGGCCAGCGACGCGCACTCTACGAAATACGACTTTACCGTCCAGGCGGCGGGCAGCGGCGGATCGCACTGCGCCAGGCCCACCACGCCTTCGCGCAGCGCGCGCGGGAGCGGCCGCCCTGCGAGCTCCGCGCGGCCCTGCACCAGGGCCGCGCGCTGAGCGAGCAAGTCGAACCACGCCGTCCAATCCCCGACCAGCGCGAGCCGCTGAGCGGCGACGTTCGCGTCGGGGAGCTCCAGCTCGGTCCCGTCGCAGAGCCGCAGCTTGGCCGCTTGCAGCAAGAACGGCGGCGGCGCGGTGGCTTCGGCGATCATGGTCCGATGTCGGTGATCTCGAGTCGCGCCAGGGGCTTGTCCGGCGGGTGCACGACGAACGGCGCGAGCGCGCGCGCCAAGGTCAGGAGCTCCGGCGGCAGCACGATGTTCTGCGCCTCCGCGGCGTGCAGGCCCTCGATGCCCAGCAGTCGCGCCAGCAGGCTGCTCTCCACCACCGGCAACTCCACCACGGGGGCGTAGTCAGGCAAGTCTGCCAGCTCACGAGCGCGCGCCAAGGCTTGCCGCAAGCCGCCCAGCTCATCGACGAGCTTGCGCGGGAGCGCTTGCTCGCCCGTCCATACGCGGCCTTGACCCACGGCGTCGACTTGTTGCGTCGTGAGCTTGCGGCCCGCGGCGACGCGCTGCAAAAACTGCGCGTAGAACTGGCCGACCTTACGCCGGAGCTCGGCGTGCTCGTCTTCCGTGAAGGGACGGAAGATGGACTCTCCGTCGGCGCGCGGCGCGGTCTTGTACACCTCCACGCTGACGCCGATCTTCTTCAGCAGCTCGGCGACGTCCGCCTTGCCGTAGAACACGCCGATGCTGCCGGTGATGGTCAGCGGATTGGCGTAGATGCGCGTCGCGGGGGCCGAGATGTAGTACGCGGCGCTCGCCGCGGTGGAGCCCATGCTCACGACGACCGGCTTCATCTTGGTGGTGAGCTCCACCTCGCGCCAGATCACGTCCGCCGCGAGCGCGGAGCCGCCACCCGACTCCACGCGCAGCACGACCGCGCCCACCATCGGGTTTTCGCGCACGCGCTTCAGCGTCTCCGCGATCGTGTAGGAGCCCACGGTGCGCATGCCGATCAGCGGGATCGTCTGGCTGCGCCCGTCGACCATGTCGCCGTCGATGTAGACGATGGCGACGCCGCGCGTGGCGCCGAACGTAGTCGGCGCCCAGGGCGCGCGCTTGTCGTCCACCAGCGGGACCTTGCTGCCGACCATATCCGCCACGCCGCGCTCGATCTCGTCGTCGAAGGCGAGCGCGTCCACCAAGCCGGCCTGCTTCGCCTCCGAGGCGATGAACGGTCCAGTGGCGATGCGCTTTCTGAGCTCCAGCGGGTCGATGTGCCGCCCGGCGGCGACGCCCAGCGTGAACAGCCGCTCGTACTGCTGCAGCAGATCGATCTTGTCGCGACGCGCCACCTCGCTGGAGGCGTCCTGCATGAACATCTCCGGGGCGCTCTTGTGCGGACCGATGCGCACGAAGTCGGCGCGCACGCCGAGCTTGTCGAGCAGCGATTTGAAATACAGATAGCGCGCCTTGAGCCCCGCGAAGCGCAGCCCTCCGCCCGGGCTCATCAAGATGCGATTCGCGGCGGAGCACAGGTACAGGCTCGAGCCGTCAGCGTCCTCCAAATGACAGAGCACGGTCTTGCCGTGCATGCGCAGGTTGTGGACGGCGTCGCGCAGCTCCTGCACGTGCGCGAGCGACGAGCCCGGCGCGCTGCGCAGCTCCAGCACCACCGCGGTGACGGAGGGCTCCGTCTCCGCGATGGCCCACAGGCGCCGCAGCAGCGCGACGTGTCCGCGAGCGTTGGGCGTGTCTTCGATGCGCACGCGCAAGGCGTAGGCCGGCGCCTGCGACGCCATCGGCTCGCGATAGCCGCTGATCGCCGCGTCGAAGGCCAGGTTTTCGTGCGCGCGGCCCTTGGCGTCGGCGCCGAGCGCGTCACCGAAGACGCTGCCGGCCGAGAGCTCCATCGAGCCGCTGACGCCGTTGAAGGTGAAGCTCATCAGCGCGGCCGCGAGCCACTCGCGGCGCCGCACCTCTTCGGTCGGATCGCTGATCGAGAACTCGCCGCGAAGCCGGCCCAGCTCCGGGATGGAGACGCCCAAGGTGGCGCGCGGCACCCAGTAGCCTTTGCCTTCCGCGACGTAGCGGCTCTCCAGACCGAGCTCGGCGACCTTCTTCTTGAACGGCCGCAACGCGACGCCGAGATCGTAGGAGGCGTGCAGCTCTTGTCCGGTGCGGCTCTCGGGGTTTCCGATGTCGTGCGCGACGAAGGCGAGGCCGAAGAGCGAGGTTGGGCGCAAGCTGAGGCCGAGGCTCCACGAGTCGATGTCGTCGATGCGCCGCGTCTCGGAGGTGGAGTGCTGATAGGACACGCCGAGCGCCGCCGCGTCCGACATGCGCCAGCCGAGCGCCCACGTCACCCAGCTGTAGTTGCCGCGAAAATCCGGGTGGTAAGCGGCGAGCTCGCGCGGCGGATCGACGAAGTCGACGCGCAAGCCGGTGCTCAGCGAGAACGGCAGAGGAAACGCCAAGCTGAAGGCGTGGCCCTGCCACGGCAGCTGCGCGCGCTCGTCCAAGTAACGGCTGGCCCAGCGCACCTCCCACGACGGTAGGAACGAGAGGTTCGCCGGGTTCGTGAGCAACGCCGTGCCGTCGTCGTCGGACACGATGCTGCGCCCGTAGGCGGGGAGCGGAGTCGGACGCGGCACCGCGTCTTGCGCTCGAGCCAGGCCCGACGCGGTCAAGAGCCCCAGAGCAACGAGAGCTCGTCTCATATGAGGCCTCGGGCTGCCGCTACCTCGCGGATCTCCGAGCGGCGGCGCTCGAGCTCCTCTTGATCTTTTACAGGCAAGAAGCGCGACGCTGCGCCGGAGCGCGGCACCTCGAGGAAGCGCGTCGGCAGGTAGCTCGAGACTTCATTGACCAAACGTTCGAATTGGATCACCGGCTTCGACCCTACCTGTTTCTTCACGAGGAAGTAGCTCCACGGGATATCGAGGTCGATCAGCGCCGCCGCGTCAAAATGGAACACGTTGGTGGCGAAAACTCGCACCGTTTGCGGGTCGAACGCCGGCGGGATGCGAAATTCTTCCAGGATGCAGAGCTGCTCGTCGACGCGAATGGGGATACCACCGCGGTCGCTCTGCACCTTCTCCACGAGCTCGGCCGTGACGGGCTGGCCGTGCGCGAGGTGCCAGCCGATGATCACCGCATCCAACGTGGCGCCCAGGTTGTCGAGGTTCGTGAGCATGACGACGCGGCCGCCGCGCTGCACGAAGCGCTGCACCAGGCCGCTCGCCTTCAAGGCATCCGGGAAGTCTCCGTGGCCGGGCGCGTGCTCACTAGGCCGGCCGTCTTCGTCGAAGAAGATGTCGCCCTGCGGCGTCATGCGCAGCGACACCGACTGTGAGAACAGCGCCACGCGTTCGCCGTCGAGCTTCGCCCCGAGCGCGTTGCGCAGCGCCTCTTCCGTCGCGTTGCTCGCCATCAACCAGAGCGGCGGAGCGACGCCGAAGCGCCGCTCGGCCACGTCGATCGCGCGCAGCCGCAGATCCAAGAACGTCTCGCCGGGCAACGCTTCGACCAGCGCCTTCACTACGCCGCCCATGCGCGTCGCCATGCCGCCCGCGAGCACCGCCAGCGCCACCTGGCCGCGGCGCAGCGCTTCGCTGCCGAGCTCCTCGAGCCTCTGATGCTCGGCGCTGCCCGCGGGCGGGAGCCGCTGGATATCGCCGGGCTTGGGCGCGCTGAGCGCTCCTCGCACGAAGTTGTCTTCGCCCTTGTCCGCGCGCAGCCGCTCTGAAAGCTGGGTGAAGCGACGCTCGTCGAAGCGATAGCGCTCGAGGGTGCGTTTGACGTCGGCGGGCAGAGCACGGAGCTGTTCGTCGAGGGTGGTCATCGGGCGGCAGCCTACCTCAACACAGCGCCTTTTCCGCGCGGCATGCGCGGCGGCGGCGCTCACGGCAGATCTGCCCCGGCGAGGCGCGCTGCTCTACAATGGGCGCATGGCTGCCGCGCCGCGGGCGCTCCACGGTTCAGTGCGCGTGAGCGCCGCGCTGCTGCTCGTCCTGCTGCTGCTCGTCGCGCCGGCTTGCGTCGTTGGCGTCGCGACGCCGGCGTCCGGCCCGGCGACAGAGCCGCCTCTGCCGCGAGAAGAGACGCCGCCGCCCGCGCCGCGCGACTGTTCGCCGGAGTGCCGCTGGTCACCCGGCTATTGGCACTGGGACGGCATCGGCAACGTATGGGTCGCGGGCCATTGGGAACGGCGGCGTTCGCTCGTGGAGACGGCGACGGGCGGCGCGCGCGACTGACAGTCGTTGGGCAGCGTGGCACACTCGGCGGATGCTCAGGCGCCCCCGCGGGCCCACCGTCGCCCTTTGCCTCGCGTTGCTGGGGCTCGCCGGGCGTAGCGCTGCGGACGCGCCGGTGCTTCACGAGTTCATCGACGCCAACCCCGCCGAAGACCTCGAGCTCGGCGCACGCACACCCGACGGACGCATGCCCGCCGCGGAGCGCACGCCGAGCGGCATCATCAGCGCGCCGGGTTTCCTGGATCCCAACGCGCCACGCCAGGTGGCGTATGGCGGCGGCGCGACCCCGGACAGCATCGACTCCACGTTCCGGCTCGATCGCGACACCAGCGAGCCAGCGGTCGTACGCTACGACGATCCGTTCACGCCCGCCGTCGCGCCCTTCAAGCGGCTCTACGCCTTCGATGCCGTCGACGCCGAGCTCGAGCTGCGCGTGCGCGAGAAGCGCCTCGAGCCGCTGCCGGTGGGCGGCACCTTACCCGAGGGTTACGATCGCTTCTTCGGGGATCTGTTCGTGGATTTGGTGCCCGATGTTCCGGTGCGCATCCCCAGCGTGGGGCCCGGCTCACGCTTGCTCGCGCTGCGCGTCGAGCCAGCGGGCAGGCTCGACGTGCTGCACGACGGCGCCGAGAACTGGTTCGTGGTGGGCGAAGAGCGCAAACGCGCGCGGCTGATCTTGGATCTCGCCGCGCCGCGCGCCGGCTTCGGCTCGGAGTACGGCGACGTCAGCTACCGTGAGCTCGAGCAGTGGCTGACGCCCTTGCCCGCCAACGTGCGTGGCGCGGTGGACGACGTGCTCGCACGGCTCGGCCTGTCCCGCGCGCTGCCGCCGCGCGACGCGCTGACAGCGCTGGTGGCGCATTTCAGGAGCTTCTCCGCGTCGAGCGATTTGCCCAGCGCCGAGAGCGGCGTGGCGCTGTTCAGTGAGCTGGTGCTCGAGAAGAAGGGCGTGTGTCGGCATCGCGCCTTCGGCTTCATGCTCACGGCGCTGGGGCTGGGCTTGCCGGCGCGCTTCGTGCGCAACGAAGCCCACGCCTGGGTAGAGGTGCGCGATCGCCGGCTCTGGCACCGCATCGATCTGGGCGGTCAGGCGCGGCGCTTCGACGTCGACACTCGTCCGGGCGCGCCGGCGCACGTCTTGCCGCCCGATCCTTATCCTTGGCCGCCGCAAACCCAGGGCGCACAAGCGACGACGCGCGACGCGCTGCCAGCCGCGAACGACGGCTCGGAAGGTGCGGGGGCGGCGCCGCGCGCCAGCGCCAGCAGCGCCGCGGCCGCGCCGCCCGCGCTGAGCGCGACGCGACCGCCGTCGCTGAGCTCCAGCTCGGATCCTCAGCACCCGCGCTCGGAGGTGGACCTCCACGTCGACGTGAGCGACACGCGGCGCGGCGCGACGCTCGGAGTCAGCGGCCGCGTCTCCAGCGCTGGTGCGCCGTGCGGCTACGCGCGCGTCGACATCGTCCTCGTCGAGCGCTCGGGTGAGTCACTGATCGGCTCGGTCCCGACTGACGGCGACGGCCGCTTCGACAGCAAGCTGACCATGCCCTTCGACATCGAGCTCGGCGAGCACACCTTGCGCGCGACGACG
Organism: uncultured Sorangium sp.; assembly: GCA_966250485.1. Taxonomy (GTDB): domain Bacteria; phylum Myxococcota_A; class Polyangia; order Polyangiales; family Polyangiaceae; genus PMG-095. The sequence continues at coordinate 23,331 of CBINHN010000056.1, forward strand.
CCCGGCGCCGGACGCTGCGGCGCGAGCCAGTAAGCGCCGCGCTCGCGAGTGAGTCGTTCTGGGCGCGCGCGCAGCGCTGCCACGCGCCCGGCGCGGCTCGGCAGAGCGCCAGGCACGATGCCTGCAGCGGGCCGCGTGGCGAGATCTGCCAAACGACTGGCTCCGCTCGCAACAGGCTCGACTTCTGGAGGTGGCTCTCATGTTTATCTCGCGAAAATCGTGTGTTCAGATCGGCGCGGGCGCGCTCGCGGCGCTCATGATTCAGTGCGCTGGTGAGTCGAATCGTGCCCCGGCTGAGGCGCCGATGCCGCCAGCCGAGGAGCCCTCACCGGCCGTTCGCAATGAAGAAGGCGCAGCGGCCACGGCGACCGCGTCGGCGGGCGCCGACGCGGCGCCGCGCACGCCCGCGGAAGCCGCGTCGGCCGAGGGTCAACCGGCGATGCAGGAGACCGCGGCGCTGAACGACGGGCAAATCGCGGCCATTACCGCCAGCGCCAACGGCGCCGAGATCGAGCAAGCCAAGCTCGCGCGCAGCAAATCCAAGAACGCCAAGGTGCTCCAGTTCGCGAACATGATGATCACACAGCACGGCGACGCGCAGAAGAAGCAGGACAAGCTCAATATCAGCCCCATCGAGAGCTCCGCGTCGGCGGATCTGGTGGCGGAGACCAACAAGACGCTGGAGTCACTGAAGCAGAAGACCGGCAGCGACTTCGATCAGGCCTACATCGACGCTCAGGTGCAGGCTCACAAGCTCGTGCTGGACACCATCACCGGCAAGCTGCTGCCCAACGCCAAGAGCCCGGAGCTCAAGGCCTATTTGGAAGAAATCAAGCCCAAGGTGGAGCATCACCTGGAGCTTGCGCAGCAGACGCGCGACGCGCTAGCCAATCAAAACCCGAAGACGAACCCCTCGCTGACCAACGCGAAGGCGTCTGCGGCGACGCAGAAGTGAGCGTGACGTCGCGCTCACCCGCGGCGAATCAGCCTGCGGGTGAGCGCGCGGCGCCGAGCGCGGCTCAACGACGGTCAGCGCGCTTGGAGTGCGTCGGGCGGGCGTGCTCGGCGTTGCCGTCCCGGTCGTCAGCGTTGCGGCCGTCCGTCTCTGGCTGGAAGGGTGTCTGCGACGCGTTCTCGTCTCCGCCGCCGCGGAACGCGGGCTGGGGCCCGTGCTTGCCGGGTCGCGCGTTGCTTTTCAGCCCGCCGTGATCGCGTTTCGAAGAGTCACTACCGCGTTGTTTGCTCTGCATGAGGTCGCCTCGGTTCTCGCAGGTTGCCTGCCGTTGCAGAGTCGAGAGCAAGCGACGTGCCGCCGCCGCGGGCGCGCTTTGGCGCTGAATACCGCGCGGCGGGAGCAGCCCCCATTTGCAGCTACCCCCGGCCGGGAAGTTCGTGGGATTCTCCGGCCGCAGCATGCTCCTGAGCACGATCGCGCGCTCGACTCGCTCCGACCTGGGCGACTCATCGGCTCCAGCGGGGTCGCCGGGCGCGCTCGATGTGGCGATGGAGCGCTACGCGGACGGGGACGACGCTGCCTTCGCTGAGCTGTTTCGCGGCTTGTTCCCGCGGGTTCGCGCGTTTCTTCAGCGCTTGAGCGGACGCCAGGACGTGGCGGAGGATCTCGCGCAGGAGACATTCTTGCGCATGCACCGCGCGCGCGGCTCGTTCGCCGCCGGGCGCAGCGTGGTGCCCTGGGCCTACGCCATCGCGCGGAACTGTTACATCGACTACGCTCGCTCCAAGCCGAAGCTGCCGCGCGCCGCGACGGAGCTCGAGAGCTTGGAGCTCGACGCCGGTCCCAGCGCCAACGCCGAGGAGTTGATGCTCGCCCGACGCAGCGCGCAGGTGGTGGAGCAGACCCTGGCCAAGATGACCGTTGCGCGACGGGAGGCCTTCATCTTGCTGCGCTACGAGGGGCTAAGCGTGGCGGCGGCCGCGGAGATCCTGGGCGTCACCGAGGGCGCCGTGAAGCTTCGCGCCTTTCAGGCCTATGAGCTGCTGCGCGCGGCGCTCGGTCAGCAAAAATGAGCAAATTCAGCCTCGTTCTGCCTCCGAAGAAACCGCGAGCCCAGGCTCTCGTAGTCGAGCTCAGGCGGTAGCCCCGCCCCGCTACGCCTCGTGAACACCGATCCCCGCTCTCACTCCGCGTTCGACGCGATCCCCGACCCAGCGCGGCAAGCTGCGCCCGCTGGCGGCTCGGCGCCGTTACCGCGGCTCGAGCTCGCGCCGACGCGTCGCAAAGTGCGCTCGTGGCGCGTCGCGGCGTTGCTGTTGAGCGTGACCTGGTTGGCAGCGAACCTGGGTGTCTACGGGTTGCGGGGTGATCTGGTGACGCTGTCCGCGGGCTACATCGCGGCGCAAATCGTGCTGCCGTTCGGGCTCGGCTTGCTAGCGTTGCTGGTCGCGCTGCTGCCGGGCCGCTCCGGTCTCGGTCTGAGCGTCGCTGTCGTGAGCGCGACCGCGCTGCTCGCGCCGTTGCTGTTTGCGCTCATCGTCTACGGCGCGCCCCCTCCACGCGTCGCGAAGCCCGGCGAGACGAGCTGGCTCAGCGCGGCGGTCTGCTTCGACATCACGCTGGCGTGGGCGGCGGTGCCGCTGTTGTTCCTGGCGCTCGCATTGCGGCGCGCGTTTCCGGTGGCCGCCGTCTGGCGCAGCGCGCTGCTGGGGGTCGCTGCCGGCCTGTTCGCGGCCGGCGTCATGAACCTTCACTGCGCCAACGTCGCGCGTTTTCACCTCACGTTTGGCCACGTGGTGCCCGCGCTGCTCGCGGCCTTGGTGGCCGCTGTTCTGGTCCGCCGCGCGGCGCGCGCTTGAGACTCGCAGTTGCGAGCGCTGGCGCCGCGTTGGCGTCAACGTGAAGGACTTTAGGCTTAGATACGCGTGACTCTGCGCAACCAATAAGCGCCGAGCAGCGTCGCGACGAGCAGCACGCCCCCGTGCGCCACTGTGATGTGCAGGCCGCCCGTCAACGGACAGCGCAGCTGCGCGGCGACCGCAGCACCGACGCCCGCCGCTGCGCCGAGCAGCGCGCTGCGCAGCGTCGCGTTGGCCGCGAACGAGTGATCCAGCGTCAGCGCCGCGGCGACGAGCGGCAGCGCGGCCCAGCCGAGCGCGATGCTCCCGCACAAAAAGAGCGAGCCCACGTCGCCGCTGGGCCCCCCCGCGTACGGCGCCGGCAAAAGCAGCGCGCCGCCGAGCACGGTCGCTGGCGTCGCCAGCAGCAAGCCGAGCGCGACGGAGCGGCGCGCGCCCAGGCCGAAGGCGCCGGGCCACACCCCTGTACAGAGACAAGCCAGTCCGAGCAGCAGCGGCAGCGCGATGGTGAGCAGCGCGTAGCCCAGCGGGAGCCGCGCCAGGTCTCCGCGTACGCCGAGCGCCGCGAGCTGCAGCAGCGCCCAGGCGCCGCTCACCAGCAGCGCCCGGCGCCGCTTACGCGCGAGCTCCGCTCGGGTGGGCGCGCGCTGCGGCGAAAAGCGAGGAGCAGCCTCCCTGGCGGCGCCGAGCCTGAGCGTGTCGGGCACGTCGCTGAAATCGGGGAGGTCCTCGCGCGGGCTCACTTCAGCGTTTTTCTCAAGCGCTCGACGTGGGTGACCAGCTCACGCAGCGCGGCGTCCTGACGGCGCGCCAGCTCTTCCAGTTGACTGGCGGTGCCGAGCGCGCGCTCCGAGCCGCGATGCAGCGAGCGATGGGCGTTGTTGAGCTGGCCGACCATGGCGTTGATGTTCTCGATGGCGAGCTTCAGCTGGCGGCTGCCGTTGCTCTGCTCCTGCGTCGAGCGCTCCACTTGCTGCGCGATGGTGCGCATCTTCTCGCCGCTCTTCATGATCAACTCGGAGCCGCGCGCCTGCTGCGCCGTGGCCGCGGCGATCTGCTGCACGGTGGCGGCGATGCGACCGATCGCGTCCGTCACCTGCTTGCTGCCCTTGGCCTGCTCCACGGTGGCGCGCGCGATGGCGCGCACCATGTTCGTGCTCTTCTGCGAGCTCTCCAGGATCTTCTTCAGCGCGCGCTCGGCTTCGTTCGAGACCTCCACGCCGCGATCGACGTTGAGCGCGCCGCGCTCCACCGCCTGGATCGCGTTGCGGCTCTCGGTCTGGATCGTCTTGATCAGATCCGCGATCTCTTTGGTGCTGGCGCCGGCGCGCTCGGCGAGATCTTTGATTTCGTCGGCCACGACCGCGAAGCCCTTGCCGTGCTCGCCGGCCTGCGCGGCGATGATCGCGGCGTTCAACGCGAGCAGGTTGGTCTGCTCCGCGACGTCGTCGATGACGTTCAAGATCTGCCCGATGGCGTCGATGCGCGAGCCCAGGTTCGAAATCACCGCGACGGCTTCCTGGCTGCTCTCCTTGATGCGGTAGATCTCACCGATCGTCTTCAGGATCGCCTCGGCGCCGCGCTCGGCGTCCTGCGCCACCTCCTCCGAGAGCCGCGCCGTCTCGTTGGCGTTCGATTGCACTTGGTCAATCGAGACGTCCATCTCATTCATGCTGGAGCTGGTCTCTTCGGCGGTGAGCGAGAGCGCGTCCACGTTCTTCGCCACCTCCTTGATCGAGTAGGCCATCTCCTCGATCGAGGCCACGGTCTCACGCACGCCGGAGGCCAGCTCGCCGATGTTCTCGGTCACCTCGTCGGTGGTGGCGTTCATCTCCAGCACCGAGGAGCTGGACTCTTCGGCGCCCGCCGCGAGCATCTCCACGTTGGTGACGATGTCGCCGTGCGCGTTCGCCATCTCCTTGATCGAGCGCGCCGTCTCTTCGGTGACGCTCAGCTGAGACGCGACGCTCTCCGTCAGCGTGCGCACGATGCCGGCCGCGTTCTTCGCGGCCTCCTCCACCTCCGGGCCGGTGTCGGGGCCGCGCGCGTCGAAGCTGTCGGCCAAGGCTTCGTAGATCGAAAGCAGCGCCAGCGGCGCGCCGGGCGGCGGCTCCGGGCGCTTGCCGTCGCTCATGCGCCGCACCGCCGCGCGTAAGCTCAGGATCGCCTCCGCCGAGATGCCCCCATTGTCGCCGCCTGCGATCAAAATCGCCGCGGCGCCCGCGACGAGCAGGACGACGGCATATATTCCCATGTGCTGATCGAGCCCGGCGGCCACCCACGTAACGGCGGCGACAGCGACAAGCGCGAGCAACGCCAAAACCTGACGCTGCGTTAGTCGAGTCATTGGTTCCCGTTGTGATGAGAGTACCGGGCGGGTGCGCTCGTCAATAAGAGGTTGAGGTCGATCGCCTGCTCTGGAGACGAAAGGCGTGTTGGTGGCATGACGCTCATTTCGGCCGGACGGCTCACGGCATTAGACCGGCCCGCGACCTCGCGGAGGGCGGCGCGCCGTCATCCGACGCAGTGCTGGTCTCGGGTCCTATCAACGGCAGCTCGAACCAAAACTCAGAGCCTCCCGTCGGCACGTCGCGGTAGCCGATTTCGCCGCCGTGCTCGCTCACGAAGCGCTCTGCGATCGGCAGCCCGAGCCCGGTTCCGTGGCTCTTGGTCGTGATGTAGGGAATGAAAAGACGGTCGCGCATCTCAGGCGCGACGCCGGGCCCGTTGTCGCGTACGCTGACGCGCACCCGACCCTGCGCGGCGTTGGAGAGCTCGACCTCGACGCGACCGTCCGCGCGCTCGGCCACGGCTTCGATCGCGTTCTTCACCAGGTTGGTCACGACCTGTACGATCTGATTGCGATCGGCGCGCACGCTGGGGCACGCGGCGCTCTCGAAGCGCACCGGCACGCTGCCCGTCGCGTGCAGCGTGACCACCGAGCGCACCAGCTCTGCCAGGTCGACGTCGCTCGGCTTCGGCTGCGGCAAGCGCGCGAACTCGGTGAACTCGCTGACGATCTGGTTGATGCGGTTCACCTCGTCGAGCGCGGTGCGCGTGGCTTCGTCGAAGTATTCGTCGAACGCGGGATCGTCGCGCGCTCGCAGGCGGCGCAGGGTCTCGATCGCCGCGCGGATGGGTAGCAGAGGATTTTTTATCTCGTGCGCGACGCGGCGGGCGATCTCACGCCAAGCGGCGATGCGCTCGCTGGCCACCAAGCGCCGGCGCAGCGCGGCCAGATCGTCGATGGCGCGGTTGAACGCCGCCGCCGACTCCTCGATTTCGCGCGGGCCGCTGGCCACGATGTGACGCGGCTCCCCGCGCATGACCTCGCTGGCCTGGCGCGCGAGCTCGATCATGGGTCGCGCCAAGCCGCGCGAGAGCAACGCCGCCGCGAGCAGCGCGGCGACCACCGTGAGGCCGCCGCGAAAGAGGATGGTGGCGTCCAGATTCTCGAGCACGGTGGCGAGCGGCAAACGCGAGCGACTGGCCGTGATCGCGACGTCTTTGCCCAGCCCAGCGAGCGGGACGCGCTCGCTCATCGAGTCGGCGTCGTGGTGGCCACCGTCGAACGTCAGCGACATGCTGTAGGCGCGCCCGATGCGCGCCAGTATTGGCGCCGCGCGCCGCTCGGCGAGCAGCCCCACCCACACCTTCGGGTTCTGCGGATCGCGGCGCAGGCAGGCCGCGGTCAGGGTGGGCTCGCCGCTCAGCGCCAGCTCCGCGCGCCCGCTGAGGCGCAGCAAGCGCTGGGGCAGCTCGGGGCGGCGTTGCCCCACCAAGCCGGTGGTGTGCGCGCCCAGGATCTCACCGCGATGGGTGACGAGGAAGAGGGCGTCCACCTCGAGCGCCTTGCTCAGCTCCGGCACGCGCAGGCTGATCGCCAGCCGCCGGCTGGGCAGATCTCCCGCCGAGAGCCCGATGACGGCTTCGTCCACGAGAGAGTCGTGCTCACATCTGGGCACGAGCAGCTCGGGCAGCCGCTCGAGCTCGCGGGTGAGCTCCGCGGCGAGCGGCTCGAGCGCGGCGCGAAACTCGTTCTGGAAGCGCTGCTCTTCGGCGCGACGCCAAGCGTCACGAACGCTGTATCCGACCGTGGCCGCCGCCGCGATCGCCAACAACCCCGTAGCGAGCAGGAGTCTCTGGGTGAGTGTCAAAACGACCGGGTTTCCGCGCTATCCGCCGGGGGTGAAACGAAGCGCTTTCGCCACGCGGCTCCTCTGCCGCGCGACACCGAGCCGTTCGGCAGCGCAGCGAGGGCGCCGAGAATACGATCGCTCGGCGCTTTCGACAGCCGCAACGACGTTGAGCTCGGTCGCACTTTGACTCATACTCTGCGCCTACGTCGTGGGGAGGGTTCCCTTTGAGCACTCCTCGTTGCAATGTCCTCCTTTCACCTACCGCTCAGAGTCGCTCTTCCTCTCGCCCTTGGCCTGCTGCTCGCGCGCTGTGGCGGCGAGCCCGAAATCACGCGCAATAGCGGCGGCGACCCTTCTCCTAGCGGCGGCGCCGCGGGAGCGGCGGGCAGCGTGGCGCGCGGCGGCTCGACAATGGTCGGCTTGCCGCAGGGCGGAGCCGGGGACGAACCCGGAGACGGCGGCAGCGCGGGCAGCGAGCCGGACGCGCCCGTATGCGGAAACGGGGTGCTGGACCGCGGCGAAGGCTGTGACGATGGCAACACGCTCGCCGGCGACGGCTGCAACGGCGCCTGTCGCGTCGAGCCGAGCTACCTGTGTCCCACTCCGGGCGAGCCCTGCGTCTACGACGTCACCTGCGGCGATGGAAAGATCACCGGCGACGAAGCCTGCGACGACGGCAACGCCGAAGCAGAGGATGGTTGCAGCGACCAGTGCGCCGTGGAGCACGGTTACTCCTGCCGCGTCCCCGGCGAAGCGTGCGTTCCCACGCAGAGCTCGGAGTGCGGCAACGGCGCCGTGGAGTTCGGCGAAACCTGCGACGACGGCAACGGTGAGGAGGGCGACGGCTGCGACGCGAGCTGTCAGCAAGAGCCGGGCTATCACTGTCCGCAGCCGGGCTCCGCGTGCGTCGCAGACGAGTTCTGCGGTGACGGTCGCCAGAGCGACGGCGAAGACTGCGATGACGGCAACACCGAGTCGGGCGACGGTTGCAACGGCGCCTGCCAACTCGAGCCGTTCCATCACTGTGACAAGCCGGGTCAACCCTGCGTTTCGGACATTCAGTGCGGTGACGGCAAGGTCGTCGGCGATGAAGCGTGCGATGACGGCAATGAGGTCGACGGCGACGGCTGCTCTGCCGACTGCCGCAGCATCGAGCCGCTGTTCGAGTGCCCGCCCAAGGGCGGAGCGTGCGTGCGCGAGCTGTGCGGGGACGGCCGCCTGAGCTCGAAGTCGAGCAGCGCGGCGTGTCGGGACGGCGATCCCTCGAACGACGAGGGCTGTGAGCTCTGCGACGACGGCAACAACATCTCCGGCGACGGCTGCAGCGCCAACTGCACGCTAGAGCTCGGCTTCGCCTGCGACGAGAGCGGGACCATGTGCCACCGCACGAAGTGCGGCGACGGCGTGCAGGAAGGCTTCGAGCAGTGCGACGATCACAACGTCGTGCCCTTCGACGGCTGCTCGCCGGATTGTCGCAGCGAGCCGAAGTGCGCGGACGCCACCGGCAAGAAGACCGCTTGCAGCAAGGTGTGCGGCGACGGCATCAAGTTCCCCGACGAGCAGTGCGACGACGGCAATACGCGCGACGGCGACGGCTGCAGCTCCATCTGCGAGAAGGAAGCCGGCTACGAGTGCCCCGCGCCGAGCAGTGACCCGCAGGCCTTGGTGCTGCCGGTCATTTATCGAGATTTCTCGCCGGGTCTGCCGTCGGGCACAGCCGCGGGTCACCCGGATTTCGAGTGGAACGAGTTCGGGACGACGCGGCCTTTTTACACGCAACCGACCGCGACGAACGGCATCAACTTCGACATCCAGCATCCGCTGGCGCCGGCGCAGCCCAACGTCACGCTGACCACGGGCCTCGCGGCGCCGGGGCTGTTCACGGGGGCCGCGGACGATCCGCAGCTCGGCAAGCCAGCGTTCGCGTTTACGTCGGCGACCTGCCCGCTGTCGCAGACGGGCACTAGCGGCAAATGGCTGCGCCGGAACAACGTCCTTTACTGCGCGAACACCGTGCGCGACGCGGCGAGCTTCGCGCAGTGGTTCACGGCAACGCCCGCGCCGCCGCCCGCGGGACGCGAGTACCGCACCATGACGTTGGTGCGCTGCCCGCTGGACCCGGCGCTCGCGACCGCGGTGGGCAACCGCAACCCGTGCAAGGTGGCCGACGACGGCACGTACCTGTTCGACAGCAACAGCATGCTCTCGACGGCAGATCCCGAGGACCTCGACGCCTCGTTCTGCGGCACGAACTGCGCCGGCTTCTTCCCGCTGGACGATCTCGGCACGACGCATCAGTGCGCCAACTCCGCGGCTCACAATTTCCATTTCACGAGCGAAGTTCACCAGTGGTTCCAGTACGACCCCAACGCCAACGCGACGCTCACGTTTCGCGGCGACGACGACGTCTTCGTGTTCATCAACGGCCGGCTCGTCGTCGATCTCGGCGGTGTGCACGAGGCGGTCGAGGGCTCGGTGGTCGTGAACGCGGCGACCAAAGATGTCAGCGGCGCGTCGCTGAACCTGGTCAGCGGCGCCATTTACGAAATCGCGGTGTTTCAGGCGGAGCGCAACACCTGCTTGTCGAACTACCGCCTGCAGCTCAAAAACTTCGCGTTCCAGACCTCGCAGTGCCACTCGGTCTGCGGTGACGGCGTCGTCACGCGTGACGAAGAGTGCGACGAGGGTAGCAGCAACGTCAGCCCCAGCGCCGAGATCTACGGCAAGTGCACGACGCAGTGCCGGCGCGGCCCGCGCTGCGGTGATGGCGTGAAGAACGGCCCGGAGCAGTGCGACGACGGTAAGAACGACGGCACCTGGGGCACCTGCTCGCCGGGCTGCGTGCTGCCGCCGCGCTGCGGCGACGGCGAGGTGCAAGCCGAGCACGGTGAGCTCTGCGACGCCGGTGAGGACAATCTGCCGCCCAATTCGCGCGACGCCTATGGGGAAGGGCTGTGCACCACCGCGTGCCGTCCCGCTCCATTCTGCGGCGACCACGCCGTAGACGTGAGCCGCGGTGAGGTCTGCGACGACGGCGTGAACAGCGGGGAGCCCGGCTCCTGCGCGCCCGATTGCAAGAGCTGGGTCGAGCTGCCGAGCTGCGGCGACGGCAAGCGCGACAAGGGTGAGGACTGCGATGACGGCGCGGACAACGGCGCTGCCTCGAGCTCGTGCGACGTGCGCTGCCGCAGCAAATGCGGAAACGGCATCAAAGACGCGGGTGAGGAGTGCGACGACGGCGTCAACGACGGCAGCTGGGGCACGTGCAACCAAGACTGCACGCGCGCCGGGTACTGCGGGGACGGCGAGGTCAACGGTCCGGAGGAGTGCGACCCCCCGGACGCCAATCAGTCGCGGCTCTACGGCGCAGGGACCTGCACGGCCGCGTGCAAGAAGGGGCCGTACTGCGGTGACGGTCGTATCCAATCGAGCTTCGGCGAGCAGTGCGACGGCACTTCCGACTGCGGCTCGGATTGTAAATCCGTGATCCCGCGTTAGCGCCTCGGGCGGCTTGCAAGCCTGGCGAGCCGCTCGTAGGTTGCGCCCGTGAAACAGCCGAAGCCACGCCGACGACAGACCAGCCGCCTCGCGCTCGCGCTGCTCGCGTTGAGCTTCGGCTGTCATGCGCAGCAATCGAAGCCGCCGGCCGCTTCAGCGCGGCCTAGCGCGGGCGTGGCCAAAGCCAAGAAGAAGCGCAAAGGACCGGCGATGCTGCGCGCCAGTGAGCTCGCCCGCGTACCGAACGTCACCTTCGGCCCTTACTTGGGGGTGCGCGATGACGGCGCGCTGGTCGCTTGGGCGCCGCTCGACGGGACGGCGCGGCGCTTCGAGCTCGTCCCGTTGTCGACGCGCGGCCGCCCGCGCGGTCCCGTGGTGCAAGCGGGGCCAGCGCCGGAGGCGATCGGCCTGGTCGTAGTGCGGCCGCTCGGCAGCGGCTACGTGGTCGCCTATACCGCCAAGGAGACGAGCGGTGAGGGGCTGCGCGCGCTGTGCGTGGGCGCGGACGGGCGCCGCATCGCGCAGAGCGCCGTCACTGCGCTGCCCGGTCGCGCGCTGTGGCTCGAGTCGATGCCGTTCGGCGCGGGCGCGCTGACGCTGTACGCCGTGCAACGCAAAGAGACGAAGCACGCAGAGCTGTGGGCGGCGGTGCTCGACGGCGATTGCAACCTATCGACCCCTGCGCTCGCGGTGAAGGCCGCTGACGCTTGGCAAGCCGTCAAGCTCGGCGGGGCCGCGCTGATCGCCAGCATGCAGGGCGCGCGCAGCGCTGGAGACGTGAGCGCGACGGTGGTCGACGCCACAGGGGTGGTGAAGAGCTCGGCCGTCGTGGCGAGCAACGTCAAGGCCGACATCGATTTGGACGCCGTCGCCATCGGCGATCGCGTCGTCATCGCGTGGACGAACAAGAAGCCGCTCGATCCGCGCATCGAGACGGCGCTCGTCGGCCCGGACGCGCAGCTGCTGCGCCCGCCGGCGGCGCTCACTCCTCCCAGGGGTGAACAGACGCTGATTCGGCTGGTAGCGCCGGCACAAGGGAGCGACACCGCGTACGTCGCCTGGGAGCGCCTGGACGTGCGCTCCGACAGCGGGCGGCATGTCCGCCTCGCGCCGCTCACGTCCGATGGTCGCCTGCGAGGTCCGGAGGTCGAGCTCGAGTACGTGAGCTCGGACGCCGGCATGCCGGAGATGGCCGCGGCGCCGGGCGGTCTCGCCGTGGTGACGCTGGCCGCGGTCTGCCGCCGCGACGCCGCGTGCGGCGACGACAGCGAAGTGGCGCCCACCTTCGTGCGCTTCGACGAGCAGATGAACGTCGTCGCGAGCGAGCCGCTGCGGCTCGACTCACTGGCGGGAGGCCGCGCGGAGCTCGGCTTCGGCATCGGCTGCACGCGCGACGGCTGCTTCTCGATCTCGGCGCTGTCGCGCGTGCCCGCGCCCGTGTTCGCGACCGAGCTCGAGGCCGTGTCGAATAGCTGGCGCGCGCCCGTGGTGCCGAGCCGGCGCGGTCCGCTCGCAGTGCTGGAGCACGAGACGCTGGCGCGCACCGACTCGGTCGCGTCGTTCACGACGAACGCGCTTCAAGGACGCGACTATCTCGCCTACGTCACGAGCTTCGATCCGACCACGCCCTGGGTGCGCCTGAAGAAGCCCGCGCCCGATGGCCGTCTGGAGCCGCTGCGAGCGAAGGTCGTGCTCAGCGCGATCGCGCCCGAGTCGCCGCCACGCGAGCCCCAGATCATCTCACTGCGTGCCGAGTCACGCGCCGGCGTCGCGCTGGTGCCGTCCGCGCGCAACAAGGATGAGGCGTTGGTGGCGTGGGCTGGGGTCGACGCCGGCACGCCGCAGGTGTTCCTGTCGCTGATCGGTAAAGGTGGCAGCAAGGTCGCGCAGCGCATGCTCACGCGCAAAAAAGGGGAGCTCGGCGACGTCACGGCGGTCGCGGTCGATGATGGTTGGGTCGTCGCTTGGATCGATGAGCGCAGCGGCGACCCCGAAGTGTACGCGGCCAAGGTGGACGCCAAGCTGAACCGCACCTCAGCCGAGCAGCGCATCACGAGCGCGCCCGGCGCGGCCTCGGATCTCGCGCTCGCCTATGACGGCGCTCACGTGCGCGCCGCGTGGGCCGACGCGCGCGGCGCAGAGCTCTCCGGCCACTCCGACATCTACACCGCGCTGCTGAACCCGCGTGACGCGAGCCGTGACGGTGACGAGCAGCGCGTCGCCGCGACGGCCGCGCACTCGTTCGGTCCCGCGCTGCGCGCCTCCGGCGACGGCTTCGCGCTGGCTTGGATCGAGCGCGGTGAAGGCGCCGAGCCCGGTCGCATCGCCGTCGCTCACGTCGACGCGAAGGGGCCGCCCGCAGCGCCCGCGTTGCTCAGCGCGGCTGGCGCGCCCCGCGCGGTGAACATCACTTGCCAGGGGCAGACCTGCCGCCTGGCGGCCCTCTCGGATGACGAGGACGGCGTGAAGCTCGTCGCCGCGACGTGGCAGGGCCAGCCGCCGAGCGAGCTCACCGTGGTGACTCCGCTCGCCGGCGGCGCCGCGGCCAATGCCCGGCCGGCCTTCCGCGGGGACGACATCCTCTATGTAGATGCGAGCAACGACGAAGCCCGGATTCGGCGCGTAAAACTGCAATGGTAGCCCGCCATTGGAACCGTAAAATCGGTCGGACGGCCACGGTCCATGCACTGGCACTGGAACTCCCCGTGGCGCGCTGGTAAGCCTGCTCACTGTCTTTTCTGAGACGCGAGCACCGCCTCCCTTCGGAATGAACCGAGCGGGGCTGCAGGGGCTCGTGTCCAAGCTCAACCGAGCTTGCAACCGATTTGTGAACCGCCCGACAGCACTACCGCCTGCTCTCCTACACCGAGGGCAGAGGTGCGCTCGATAACGCGGAGCCGAGGAGCACGAGGATGGTGGTCGATACTCTGAGCGCTGCACTGGAGCGCCTTTACGAACTCGATGATCTGAAGGCCCTGAGCTCGGGCTTGTTGGGGATGGATCCTAGTGAGGTCGGCGGCTCGGGCGCGAAGGCCTCGTTCGCGCGCGCGCTGACTCAGCGCTGCCTCGAGCTCGACGCCCTCGACGCGCTGGTGGACGCCACGCAAGCGTCGAACCGTCCCTTGCCAGCCGAGCTCGTGAAGAAGCTGCGCAACGGCGCGATCGACTCCGACGAGCGACCGCGTGAGGGTGATGAGGTCGATGAGGTGCTGGTGCTGCGCGAGCTCGGCGCGAGCGCGACCGGCACCGTCTATCGCGTGCGCCGCGGCAGCGACGACCTGCGCTTGCGGCGGCTGTCGCGCGAGCTTCGCAATCGCCGCCGCGAGGTGCAGCGCTATTTCGCCGCGACGCGCATCGTCGCGGGCATCGCGCACCCCGGCCTCCCGGTCGGCGTGGGCGCCGGCGCGCTCGACGAAGGCGGGCGTCTCTTCGGCGTCAGCCAAGAGTACTTCGAGGGCGAGCCGCTCTCGAAGCTGATCGGTGAGCGCGGCGGTCGTCACCTCAACGAGCTCTTGCCGTTGATTTGGGCGGTGCTCGAGGCGCTCGCGGCGCTGCACGCGCAAGGCCTCGCGCACGGCGCGCTGCACGCCGGCAACGTGCTGGTGAACGACGCCGACGCGGCGCAGCCGCGCGTGCTGCTGGTCGACGCCGGCGCGCAGCACCTGCGTCCAGCGCTGTTCGGACTGGGCGGCCCGGTGCCGAGCTGGCTGCACACCGCGCCGCCCGAGCTGCTGCGCGGCGGCAATCTCGATCCGCGCAGCGACGTCTATGCTTTCGGCGCGCTGATCTACCAATTGTTGAGCGGGCGCTCGCCGTTCGCGAGCGCCTCCGCCATCGACGTCGCCTTCGGGCACTTGTCGAAAGAGGTGGAGTCGCTGAGCTTCGCGGCGCCGGGCAACGGCGCGACGCCCGAGGTCGACACCTTCGTCCGCTCCTTGTTGGACAAAGATCCGGAGCGCCGGCCCAGCGACGCGACCGAGGCGATCGAAGGCCTGCGCCGGCTGTGGCGCGCGTCGCAGCGCCCGCCGAGCTCCGTCGCCGACGAGCTGGTCGAGGAGCGCTTTCAGGAGCTGGTCGAGGCGGCCTCGGACGAGCAAAAAGCGGCGGAGCTCGAGGCGCTGGTCGATCTCGGGGTGTCGCCGCTGAAGCTCGCGGACGGCTTCTACGGCGTGGCGCGTGAGGTGCGCGGCCGCAACGTGCCCGGCAGCGAGCGCATCGTGCGTCGCCTGCTCGCGCGCGCGGCGCGCTTGTACGAGGCGGGTGAGAAGCACGAAGCCGCGGAGAAGCTGTATCAAGGGCTGGTCAAGCTGGACCCGGAGGACACCGCGGTAGTCGAGGCGCTCGATCGGCTGCGCAAGCGCCTCGGCAAATACGAAGAGCTCGTGGAGTCGCTGCTCGAGCGCACCGAGGGCGCCAAGTCGGCGCAGCAGCGCGCGGCGTACTTCGCCGAGATCGGCCGCGTCTACCACAACGAGATGAAGGATCCGGAGCAGGCGCTCATCGCGGCGGCGCAGGCCTTCTGCACCGATCCGACCAACGAGCGCTACGCCGAGCAGGTGGAGCGCCTGGCGGGCTCGCGCTTCCCCGCGTGGGAAGAGGTGCTCGGCTTGTGTCTGGAAGCGGTGGACGGCGAGGAGCTCGCCGCCGACGCCAAGGCCGCGCTCGCGTTTCAGATGGGCCATTGGTACGCGGAGAAGGTCGCTCGCCCCGATCTCGCGCTGCCCTGGTTGAACCGCGCGATCGAGCTCGAGCCGGCGCACGATCGCGCCTTGGCCGCGCTGTGCCAGCTCTACAAAAAAGCGCAGCAGTGGCCGGAGCTCGGACAGACGCTGCTGCGCCGCGCCGACGTCGCGCCCCCCAACGTGGCGCGCGATCTGCGCGCAGAGGCGGCCAACATCCTGGTCAACCAGCTGGGCAACGCGCAAGCCGCGGCCGACCTCTATGAAGGCGTGCTGAGCGAGCACCCCGGGCACGCCGGCGCCGCCGAGGGCTTCGTGCGGCTACTGAAGACGCAGGGTGACAGCGCGCGCGCGCTGCGCGTGATGGAGGCTCGCGCGGAGGCGCTCGGCGGTGAAGAGCGCCAGAACGCGCTGGCCGAGATCGCGGAGGCGTACGAGGTCGAGCTCGACAAGCTCTCGGACGCGGAGCGCACCTACCGCTCGATCCTGAAGGACAACCCCAAGAACCTCGACGCGCTGCGCGGTTTGGATCGCATCCTGACCCGCCTCGGCCGCTACGAAGATCTCTTGGACGTACTGCACAGCGAGCTCGAGCTCGCGGTGACGGCGCGCCAGAAGATCGGCCTGTATGAGCGCATCGCCGGCGTCTACGACGAAGAGTTCTTGGACCACGCGAAGGCCGCTGCGGCGCTGGAGGCGGTGTTGGAGCTCGACCCGCGGCGCGGCCAAGCGGCGAACGAGCTCGCGCGTCATCTGCGCGTGCTCGAGCGCTGGAGCGACCTCGCGGCGCTCTATCAGACCCAGCTGCAGCAAGCGAGCGAGCCGGAGCGCAAGATCGAGCTCGGCATGCAGCTCGGGCGCGTGCTGGCCGAGCATTTGAAGCAAGGCGAGCGCGCCATCGAAGCCTATGAGCGCGTGCTCGCGCTGGCGCCGAGCCACGCGGGCGCGCTCGACGCGCTGGCCACGCTGCGCGCGGAGAGCGGCGACGCGCACAACGCCGTGCGCGCCATCGAAGAGCTGGCCGAACAAGCCGCCTCGCCCGAGGCGCGCGCGGAGCAGTACCTGCGCGCCGCAGCCATGCTGGAGGCGCAGGGCGACAGCGCCGGCGCGCTGATGCGCTACAAGCTCGCGGCCGACGCCTGCCCCACGAACCCGAGCATCACGCGCAAGGTGCGCGAGAAGTACACGGAGCACAAGAACTACGCGGCCGCGGTCACGCTCATCGAAGAGGAGCTGGAGCGCACGGAGGGTGCGGCCTCGCGCGCCAAGCTGTCCGGTGAGATGGCGCTGATTTGCCAGCGCTATCTGCTCGACGACAAGCGCGCCGGCGCCGCGGCGCAGGTCGCGCTGCACCTGGATCCGACGCAGCCGGAGGCGCTGCGCGTGCAGGGCCGCATCGCCTACGCCGAAGAGCGCTACACCGAGGCCGCCAAGCGTCTGGAGAGCTTCATCCCGCAGCTCTCGACGCTGCAGCAGGACGAAGCGGTGGAGACCGCGTTCATGTACGTCGACGCGCTGGCCGAGTCGGGCGCGCCCGACAAGGCGCTGACGATGGCGGACGGACTGCTCTCGGTGCTGGCCGAAGATCCCAGCGCGCTGCTGCGCGTGTCCGAGATCTCTGCCGAGCACGGCAGCCCCGAGCGCACGCTGCGTATCTGCGACATCCTGCTCGAGCGGCACGACTCGCTGCTCGGCGGCACGGAGCTCAGCGCGGTGCTGCGCCGGCGCGGTGAAGCGCTGTTCAAGCTGGGCGAGGACCAAGCCGCGATCGACAGCCTGGAGCGCGCCATCCGCGCGGATCCGGAGAGCCCGCTGGCGTTCCGCGCGCTGGGCAAGGTGTACGCGCAGCGGGACGAGTGGGAGCGCGCCATCGAGACGCGCTACCGCGAGCTCGACCTGGTGAGCGGGGACGAGCGCGTGCAGACGCTGATCGAGATCGGTGAGGTGGCGCACAGCAAGCTGCACAACACCGACTACGCCGGGCGCGCGCTGCTCCTCGCGCTCGACGAGCGCCCCAACGACCGCAACATCCTGGCCAAGCTGATGCAGCTGTACAGCGCGGACAAAGACTGGCCGCAGCTGATCCAGGTGATCACGCGGCTGGCCGAGGTCGTGGACGACGTGAAGCAGCGCGGCAAATACCTGCACACCGCGGCGATGTTGGCGGCGCGCGAGCTGCGCGAGCCGACGCGCGCGCTCGAGTACGTAGACCTGGCGCTGGCCGCGGATCCCGACAACGAGGCGGCCTTCGCCGAGGGGCTCAGGCTGCGGCGTCAGCTGCGCGACTACGAAGGCCTGAAAGAGATGCTGAAAGAGCGCGCGCAGCAGCTCGCGGCGCGCGAGGACAAGGGCGATCTGCTCGACGTGTTGCAGCAGCTCGGCGACATCTACGAGCACAACTTGTCGCGACGCGATCAGGCCATCCGCGTGTTCGAGTCGGCGCGGCAGCTCGACCCCGAGAACAACAAATTCGAAGAGCGCTTGGCCGCGCTATACGCAGAGGAGCCGGCCGGCTACTTCGAGCAAGCCGTGCAGACGCTGGGCGCCTGGGTGAAGCGAGACCCCTATCAGCCGCAGCCGTACAAGCTGCTGCGCAAGGTGTACACCGACGCGCGGCGCGCGGACGGCGCGTTCCTCGCGTGCCAGGCGCTGCACGTGCTCGGCCAGGCCGAGCCGGACGAGACGCGCTTCTTCTCGCGCATGCGCGACGCGGAGCCGCCGCAGATCCAGCGCGGTCTCAGCGCTCAGGAGTGGAACGAGCTGATCGCGCCGCTCGACGGCGAGCCGATGTTGACGGCGTTGTTCGCGCTGGTGGAGCCGTTCGTGGTGCAAGCGCGCGCGCAGACGCTCGACGCCTTCAACCTCGGTGAGGAGCACCTGATCGACGTCGGGAACTACCCGTACGGCTTCGTGCTCGCGGTGCACAACGCCGCGGAGGCGCTCGGCATCGCGGAGCCCAAGATGTTCCAGCGGCCGGACGCGCCGGGCGTGCTCGGCTTCCTGCCCACCGCGGTGCCGTCGATCCTGGTGGGCGGCGGCGCCTTCAACAGCGAGTTCGACGCGCTGCAGATGGCGTTCATCGGCGGGCACCACGTGGCGTATTACCAGCCCGGCCTCTATCTGCGGCAGCTGCTGCCGAACCTCACCGCGCTCAAGGCCTGGCTGTTCGCGGCGATCCGGCTCGTGAAGCCGAAGTTCCCGGTCACCGCGGATCTAGAAGCGCCGGTGGCCGACGCTTCGCGCGTGCTCAGTCGTCTGGCGACGGGCGCTGGCATCGAGCAGCTCACGCACATCGTGACGAAGCTGCTGGCCTCCGAAGCGGCGCTGGATTTGAAGCGCTGGGTGCACGCGGTCGACTTCAGCGCGGATCGCGCCGGGCTCGCGGTGTCGCACGATTTGGAGACGGCGGGGGCTTTGGTTCAGTCGGTGCCGGCGGCACAAGGGAGTCCGACGGTCGAGGCGCGGCTCGAAAACCTCATGGCCTACTCCGTCAGCGAGCAATACCTCGAGCTTCGCGCCCGCCAAGGCGTCGCACTCGATTGACGTCGCTGCTACGTCACTGAACGGGTACGGCAGCACTGGTAACGGGGACGCGGGTGTTGACGGCGGCGGCGCGGGGCGGCTCGTCGCCGGGGCGCCCTGCCCGCGTTCCACGGGGCCCTTCCCCGGCGTCTTGCCGTTGTGGCCGCTGGCGCGCGCTGCAGCGTGGGGGCAAGACTGACAGGGCGTCGCGGTTGCCGGGGTCCCTTCCCGTGGCCCGCGGTTCAGGGCGCCCCGGCTCCTCAGCGACGCCAGCGACGCACAGTGACGCGCAGCGTGCAGTGCGCGGGAGCGATGTGGCGCTGAGCGATGGGCGCGATGGGACGGAGGCGGCGTTGGCCTTTGGCCTTGCCGCCTAGGACGATGAGTGGACGTTGGGGCGGGG
>CBINHN010000057.1:0-41972 GCA_966250485.1 uncultured Sorangium sp.
CGGCAGACCCGCGCGCGGCGCGCTCAAAGCTCGCCGATGCCATCATCGCCGTCACGGCGGGCTTTGCGCTTCGCGACAACCTCACCCGAAGACAAACGCACCGTGCCACTACCCTTCTGAACAACATCCGGATTCGCCACGCCCTCGCCCTCAGCGACGACGCCGCCAATTACTCATTTCCCCGCCTGCCCAACTCTAAATTCACCTGCAGCGGTCTTGCAGCATATTCCCTCCGGCATTCGTGCTCAAGGACGGCAAACAGGGGCGCCGGATGGTTCGCGCCTGCAGCGATGCGCCTGCGCGCGGGGGAAAGGCTGTGGTGTCGTGCAGGGATTGGACGGAAATGCGGGAGAGGTGCTGCAGAAGCGCGGGCTGTGATGCTGACTGGCGAATGGCGGCGTTGGACAGTGGCGGCCGGCGCTCGGGGCA
The DNA here is from genome assembly GCA_966250485.1 of uncultured Sorangium sp. GTDB lineage: Bacteria > Myxococcota_A > Polyangia > Polyangiales > Polyangiaceae > PMG-095. The sequence goes on from CBINHN010000057.1 coordinate 430, forward strand.
CGAGAAATTGGGGAACTCGGTCGGGACTGGAGTGGCACGATTGGTGCTCGTGTGGGGGCGTGACCTCGACGCGGACGTCGCCAGCGCCGACGAAGTCGCCGCTCTTGGTGCGGGTCGAGCGGGCATTGGCGATGCGGCACTACAGCCCGAGAACGGCGGAGGCGTACATTGGGTGGATGCGGCGGTTCGTGGCGTTCCACGGTGGCCGACATCCGAAGGACATGGGTGGACCCGAGGTGACCGCGTTCTTGTCGTCGCTAGCGACGGATGGGCGGGTGAGTGCGTCGACGCAGAATCAGGCGTTGGCGGCGATCCTGTTTCTCTATTCGAGGGTGCTCGGTCAGCGCCTCGATGGCGTCGAGCACTTGGTACATGCGAAGAGACCCGAGCGGCTGCCGGTGGTCATGACTCGCGAAGAGGTGGCGCTCGTCTTGGGAGAACTGCGGAGGACTGTGTGGCTGATCGCGTCTCTCCTTTATGGGGTCGGGTTGAGACTTCAAGAGGGTGTCACGTTGCGCGTGAAGGATCTGGACTTCGAGAACGGGCAGTTGGTGGTGCGACGAGCGAAGGGACAGAAGGATCGCGCGACTTTGTTGCCTCAGAGTCTGAAGGAGCCACTGCGCGAGCACCTTGCTGCGGTGAACGAGCAGCATCGCGCCGAGACGAGGCGTGGCGCGGGATACGTGGCGGTGCCGGACGCCCTCCGCGTGAAGTACCCGAACGCGGGGCGCGAGTGGCACTGGCAATGGGTGTTCCCCGCAACGCGGCTACACGTGGACGAGGAAACGGGTGAGCGGCGTCGACATCATCTGCATGAAACGGCCGTGCAGCGTGAAGTGCACCGCGCGGTTCGAAGAGCCGGCGTGACGAAAGCGGCGAGCTGTCACACGTTCAGACATTCGTTTGCAACGCACCTGCTCGAGGCCGGATACGACATCAGAACGATCCAAAAGCTGCTCGGTCACATAGACGTGCGAACGACGATGATCTACACGCACGTCGTGAATCGTGGGCCGTTCGGGGTCAAGAGTCCGCTGGATGCCGTCAAAGCGATGCGGGATGTCCAGGGCCTGCGCGATGACCGGGGGCTGCGAGATGCCCAGGGCATACCCGAGGTCGGCGACACGCGGGGTGGAGGACGTACGAGGACGTAGAGGTCGGCGCAGCCGACCCGGGGGCTCGAAGACGACGGGAGCAGCGCGTCAGCGGGTCCGTTGCCAGTGGCCGCGACGATCGACATCGAGCCGAAAACCGCCGGGACCGCTGCTGGCGATCGCGACGGTCGTGGAGCGGGATGGATTGTGGGGGCGCTCGCCGTGAACCCATTGCGGAGCGATGGCCGTTACGCGATCCTGCGACGCTAATGAGCGAGCCCAATCCGAAGGTCGATGCATTCGTGAACCGCGCCAAAGCCTGGCGAGGCGAAATCCAGAAGCTACGGTCGATCCTGCTCGATTGCGGGCTCGAGGAAGAGCTGAAGTGGGGCAAGCCGTGCTTCCAGTTCGAGGGGAAGAACGTGGCCATCATCCAGCCGTTCAAGGAGCATTGCTCTCTCATGTTCTTCAAGGGCGCCCTGCTCGAGGACGCGCAAGGGCTGCTCCGCAGCCAAGGAGAGAACACGCAGTCCGCGAAGCGGCTGGAGTTCACGAGCGAGGCGCAGATCAAGAAGACCGTGCTGAAGTCAGCTGCGGCGTGTTGAGCGCTGGGGCTTGCTGTCGACGGGGCGGCGAGCGCGAAGCACCTTCTCGGAGCTGGAGCGCGAGTGGTGCGAGGCGGTGATACACTTGCCGCGCAATAGGATGCACTCAGCACTGTCTCGGCTCGAACATCGACCGTGGCCGATCCCGCGAGCGCCGTGGAGTTGGCGACAGTCGTGGCGCGAGCTGGCGTTCATGCACTGGCCTGTCCCGGCGGCCGCGCTGAGGCCGCTGGTGCCGGCGAGCCTCGAGGTGCAGGAGTTCGATGGAACGGCGTGGCTCGGGTTGGTCCCATTCCGGATGGCGGGTGTGATGCGGCGTCCCTGGCCGGACATGCCGTGGGTCTCGGCGTTTCCGGAGCTGAATGTGCGGACGTACGTCGTGCTCGACGGCAAGCCGGGGGTGTGGTTCTTCAGCCTGGACGCCGCGAATCGTCTGGCTGTCTGGGCCGCGCGGCGCTTCTTCCACCTGCCGTATTATTTGGCCGAGATATCGATTGCGGAGGAAGCCGGCGCTATTCGCTACCGATCGTTCCGCCGCGATGCAGAGGTGGTGACGTCTTATCGTCCGACGTCCGAGCCATACTTCGCCCGCCCGGGGTCGCTCGAGCACTGGTTGACGGAGCGCTACTGCTTGTACGCGCAGGCGCCGGACGGATCAATCTGGCGCAATGACGTGCACCACCACCCGTGGTCTCTGCAGTCCGCCGAGGTTCACATCGAGCGCAACACGCTCTTGGCGTCGCACGGCATGACCATCCGCGGCTCGCCAGCGCTCGTGCACTATTCGCGCAGGCTCGACGTGGTGGTGTGGAACGCCGAGCGAGTCGCTTGAATAGGACCCACAGCTACTCCGGCGAGCCTCGAGCGCGCCCGAGGCGCTCTGAGATTGTGCTCCGGCGAGAGGCGGGGGTAGTTTGCGCGCGTGTCTCGTTCACGATTTTCTCGCTATGTGTTGCGCACCACGGACGTGGAAGCGGCGGGCGCTTTCTACGACGCGGTCTTGGCGCGGCGTGGAGACGGCATCGTTTCGTTGTCGGAAGCGGCGGTCGCGCGCGGCGCGCGGCCGCACTGGCTCGGTCACATCAGCGTGGCTGAGCTCGGCGGCGCGAAGCTGATGGCCGGTCGCTTCATGGAGCTTGGCGCGGCGCGCTTGGGGCCAGCAATCGGCGCGGATGAGGTCGTCGTTTTGCGAGATCCCGGCGGCGCGGTCGTCGCGCTTGCCGATGCTTCGGCGGAGTCGTCGGCGGACGTCGTCTGGCACCAGCTCAACACGCGAGAGCCAGCGCGCGCCGCTGCGAATTATTGCGCTCTGTTCGGCTGGTCGCTCACGGCGAGGCTGGCTCTCGGCGAGCTCGGCGAGCACGAGAGCTTCGCCTTCGGCAACGGTGAGGTCAGCGTTGGCGCCATATCGGATGTGGAAGGGCGCCCGGAGGTCCACGCACACTGGTTGTTCTTTTTCGCCGTGCCGTCGCTGAACGCTGCGGTCGAGCGGGTGCGCGCGCACGGCGGGCTCGTCATCGGGCCGATCGAGCTTCCGAACGGCCTCCGCCTAGCGGCGTGTGACGATCCGCAAGGTGCAGCCTTCGGTCTCATCGAGGCGAGCAGCGCGGCGCAGCTCGCGAACCGGCGCCAAGAGCCGCGCTAAACTAGAGGCGCGCGCTGCGCTACGGTGACGCGGTGTTCTCCTCTCGCTCCGCCCTCCCGCTCGAGGCTGCTCCGCTGAGCGTCGAGCTCGCGCAGGCGCGCGCGAACGGCTCCGTCATCGAGCTGAACGTCTCGAACCCGACGCGCGCCGGGATCCCTTACGCTGAGGAGCGGATTCGTGGCGCGCTCGCCGACGCGCGCGTGCTCCGCTATGAACCAGCGCCGTTCGGGCCGCTCGCGGCGCGTGAGGCGGTGAGCGCGGATTGGGCCGAGAGCGGCGTCGCTATCGACGCCGACCAGGTGCTGCTCACCGCGAGCAGCAGTGAGTCTTACGGCTTTCTATTCAAGCTGCTCTGCGATCCCGGGGACGAGGTGTTGATCCCGGTGCCGAGCTATCCGCTGTTCGAGCACCTGGCGCGCTTCGAAGGTGTTACGCCGGTGTCGTATCGGCTCGGCTTCGATGGCGCGTGGTTCATCGATTTCGAGAGCGTGCGCGCGGCGCTCGGCCCGCGCACGCGCGCCATCGTGGTCGTGAGCCCGAACAACCCCAGCGGTCACTACCTGGGCGCCGCCGACTATGAACGGCTCGCGCGCCTCGGCCTGCCCATCATCTCCGATGAGGTGTTCGCGAGTTACCCGCTGGCACCTCCCGCGAGCGCGCTGCGCTCTGCGCTCGCGCCCGGTGAAGCGCTGGTTTTTGCGCTGTCCGGGCTGTCCAAGCGGTGCGCGCTGCCGCAAATGAAGGTCGGCTGGATCGGCGTCGGCGGGCCGAGGGCCGCGGTGGACGCCGCGCTCTCCCGGCTCGAGCTCATCGCGGATACGTATCTGTCGGTCAACACGCCCGCGCTCGTGGCTCTGCCGCAGCTGCTCGCGGCGCGCGCGCCGACCGAGAGCGCGATCCGCGAGCGGCTGCGGCGCAACCTGGACTACCTGCGCGAAGCGGCGGTGAACGCGGCGTTCAGCGCGCTGCCGGTGGAGGGCGGCTGGTACGCCGTGCTGCGGCTACCGCGCGTGCTCTCGGAGGAAGAGTGGGTGCAGACGCTGCTGCGCGAGGATCGCGTGCTGGTGGAGCCCGGCTACTTCTACGACTTCGCCGCGGAGCCGTATTGTGTGGTGAGTCTGCTCACGCCGCCGGACACGTTTCGGCGCGGCGTCGACGCGCTGCGCGCCCGCGTCGCGCTGCACGCCGGCGGTTGAGCGGACCGCCGGCGGGCGCGACGCTCGGCTCAGGCGCGGCGACGGCGCAGCACGAGCACGCCGAGGCCGAACAGCAGCGGGAGCGCCATGCGGCCGGTGCCGTCGTCCTGGCGGTCCGCGACGCGGCAACCGCAGCCGCCGGGCTTCTCCTTCACGGTCTGCGGCTGGTCGTCGGAGTCTTCGCTCTGCGCGCTGTCGGACTCGCTCGCGGAGTCCTGCTTGTCGGGCTCTTCCTGGTTCTTCTTTTCTTCGGCGGCCTCGGCCTTTTCGCCGCTCTCGTCCTTCTTGGCGTCAGCTTCGCCTTCCTTCTTCTTTTTCTTCTTCTCGCCGCTGAACACCATGGCGCGGCGATCGATGACCTCGTTCTCGCCCTTGAACTTCAGCGTCACCGGCGCGCCGACGGTCTGACCGTTGCGGCCGTCGCGGATCGTGACCTTGTACTCGCCCGCTTCGTAGCCGTGCGCGCGCGTCACCTTGAAGCTGAAGCGCGTGCGGCTCTCGATCTTGCCGGTGCCGGAGTCCATGAAGCCGACGTCGACGCTCTCGATCAGCGCTTGGCGGTTCTCGAGCGGCACCACGCGCTCCACCAGTTTGTCGCCGTCCATCATCGCGCGCTCGTAGTAGGCGATGGGCTGGAACTCGAACTTCATCGGCACGTGCGGCACGTCCGGAGCCCGCGGCAGATAGATGTTCAGCTCCACGCGCCAAGAGCCGCCCTCACGCTCTTGCAGCTCCTTGGTCTTCCATTCGATGCGCCCCGCGGCAGAGGCCGCGTGTTGCACGAACAAAAGCAGCAGCGCGACTAGGACAGAGAGGACGGATCGGAAACGAATCGTGATGGCTTGGCTCAACAACGCGAGCACCTCCGCGCGCGACGCTAACACGCGAGCGAAGGCCTCATAAACCGTTAAGCCGCGACGCTCGCCCCTGCGTTCTTCGAGCGCCGGCTCCGAAACGACGACGCCTGAAATCGCCCCACCTTGGCGCGCGGCGCGCTGACGCGCCGGACGGCTCTAAACCTCGCTGCCGTCACCCAGCCACGTCGGGGCTGGAATTGTGTCGTGCCGCTCGAAGTCGACGTCACGAACCTCCGCCGTCGAACCCGGCGGCTCGGTGGGTCGCTGCGAGTCTCCATTGCAACCCGCGACGTCTGGGGGAAGCGGAGGGGTCGAGCGCGGCTTGACGCGCGAGCGCGGCTTGGCAGCAGAACGGACGGCTTGAGGTTTGGACGGAGTCATCTTTTTCCCTCGGGGTTCCTCCGAACGTCGGCGGAACCCCCCTCTCGATCTTGGCGATTAGCACACCCACCCTCGCGCGCCGCAATCCTTGCCGGCCGCGCTCCGCGACGAGCCGCCCCGAAGGCCAATTCAGCAGTGATGTTGGTCGCTTACGCGCCAGCGCGAGTCCGCGGCGCCGGCTACGCGTAGGGGCGCTCGTGCGCTCGCCAGCGCCGGGCGGCGCTCGCCGGGCACTGGCGGCTTTGGTCAGCTCGAGGCGGGCGCGTGGCAGGCGAACAGCGTCGCGCCTTCGGCGCCGGCTTCGAGCGGCGCTTCCACACGCAGGACTTCACCGACGTGAACGCGTCCGCTCTGCCCTGCGAGCGCGCCGTGCGTCAGCCACAGCACGCGCCGGAGCGGCGGCGGAGCGAAGCGCGCGCCGGGCTCCAGCGTGATCGCTTCGAGCGTCGCTTCCGCGGTCTCGAGGAACGAGTCCGAGTAGCCCCCCGCGAAGTGACGCCGCTCCGGCGGATAGCTGGCGCGCTCCCGACAAATGCTCGCCGCGCCGGCCAGCGCGCGTCCGCGCAGCGCCTCCGGCTTTTGCAGACGAAGCTGCGCGGCCTCGAGCTGCGGGTGCGCCGCGAACAGCATCGCGGCGAGCTCCTCGAGCGCCATCTCGATCAGCCGGTACTCGCGGAAGCGCAGCAGCACCAGGATCTCGTCCGCGACGCGCGCGTAGTCGACGGTGTGCGCGATGCGCCCGGAGCGACCCGCGGGCGCCAGCGGCAAACCCAGCGTGACGTCCAGCCGCACGCGCTGCGGCCGCTTGCGCTCCGGCGGCCAAGTGCCGACGATGCACTCGACCTCGAGGCCCTGGATTTGCAGATAATCACCGCTCTCGATCGACATGTCAGTGCGTGACCGCTGGTCGCGGCTCCGTCTCGGCGAACACCAAGGGCCAGGAGAGGCGATCGCGCTGCCACTCTTCGCTGCCGGTGCTGCGCGTGTCGACGCACAGCTCGTAGCTGCCGACCACCGGCGGCATGGGCAGGCCCATCGTGCGCGTGCGGTAACGCGGAGTGTTGGAGCGATGCGAGAAGCTGTCCGTCACCGTCTCCAGGCCGGTCGACGCCACCAGCGTGAAGCGCACGTCGAAGCGCTGGTTCACCTCGTGCGGCAGCAGCTCGAAGTAGGCGTGAATCTCTAAAGGCAACACGACGCCGGGCGGTGGCGGCTGGTCCTTCGGAAAATTGAGCTGCTCCACCAGGTTGAACAACGTGACATTGTTCGAGTAGCGGTCCAGGCTCGCGCCGCTGGCCACGGCCAATAGGTAACACCTCACGGGATGCCTCTCGCTAGCGTTGACGTCGCCGGGAGCCGCTTCATCGTCGTCTCGGCGGATAACAGAGAGCCATGCCGCTCGCAATGGCTGAGCGTCCAAGCTCGCCGTGGAACGCGGAGCGCGGGCCCTAACCCTTGTTGAAGAAATCGGCGAAGGGATTGTTTCTGAAACTCTTCGCGTCCTTGCCGCCGCCGGCGCCGCCGCTGGCCTTGGGCTGCCCGCCGCCCGCGCCGCGCCGCTCACCGCCGCGTTGACCACCTCCGCGCTGTTCGCCGCGTGGAGCGCCCGCGCGCAGCTCGCCGGCTTGCGCGTTCGGCCGCGCGGGCGCGCCGCGCCGCGCGCTCAGCGCGATGCGACGCCGGCCGAGATCGACCTCCAGCACCCGTACTTGCAGGCGATCCCCCACCTTCACGACCTCGTGCGGATCTTTCACGAATTTGTCGGCGAGCTGCGAGATGTGCACGAGTCCGTCTTGATGCACGCCCACGTCCACGAACGCGCCGAACGCCGTGATGTTCGTGACCACACCTTCGAGCTCCATGCCGACCTGCAGATCTTCCAGCGTGCGCACGTCTTCGCGGAACTTCGGCGGCTCGAAGGATTTTCGCGGGTCGCGCCCCGGCTTGTCCAGCTCGCTGAAGATGTCGTTCAGGGTGAAGTCGCCGACGTCCGCCGTCTTGTACTTATTGCGATCGATGCGCGAGAGCAGCGCGGAAGAGCCGATCAGGTCGCTGAGCGACACGCCCACGTCCTGTGCCATGCGCTCGACCAGCGCGTAGCGCTCCGGGTGCACCGCGCTGGCGTCGAGCGGGTGCTCGCTGTGCGACAGCCGTAGAAAGCCCGCCGCTTGTTCGAAAGTGCGCGGGCCCAAGCCGGAGACCTCGAGCAGCGCGCGGCGTGAGCGGAAGGGGCCGTGCTGATCGCGATGTTGCACGATGCGCTTCGCGAGCGACGGCCCCAGGCCGGCGACGCGCGCGAGCAGCGGCGCGCTCGCCGTGTTCAGCTCCACGCCCACGCTGTTCACGCAGCTCTCCACGACCTCGTCGAGCTTGCGGCCGAGCGCCGGCTGCGAAACGTCGTGCTGATACTGTCCGACGCCGATGCTCTTGGGATCGATCTTGACCAGCTCCGCCAACGGATCCTGCAGCCGCCGCGCGATGCTGACCGCGCCGCGCACGGTGAGATCCAGCTCGGGGAACTCCTCACGCGCCACGTCGCTGGCCGAGTACACGCTGGCGCCGGCCTCGTTGACGGGCACGCAGTGCGTCGTCTCGGCCAAGCCCTCTTCGCGCAGCAGCTCACGCACGAAGGACTCCGTTTCGCGGCCATGCGTGCCGTTACCCACGGCTACGGCCGTGACGTTGTGCGTGCGGCACAGCCGGCGCAGCACTTGCTTTGCCTTGTCCTCCGCGCCCTTGCCCTGCACCAGATAAATGGTGTCGTGCTCCAGCAATTTACCGGTCGCATCGACGACCGCGCACTTGCAGCCCGTGCGCTGTCCAGGATCGATGCCGAGCACCGCTTTGGAGCCGAACGGCGGCGAGAGCAACAGCTCGCGCAGGTTCTGCGCGAACACCTCGATCGCTTCTTTGTCCGACTTCAGCTTGAGCTCGACGCGCACGTCGCCGGAGACGGCCGGAGCCAACAGCCGCTCCAGCGCGTCGCGCGCGGCCAGCGAGAGCTCGGCGGCCCAGGGCGAGCCGCGGCGGATGGGAATGCGGCTCTCCGCGTACGGCTGCTGCGCTTCGAGCTCGAGCGTCAGCGTGGCGTACAGCACGCCCTCGTTTTCTCCGCGGCGAATCGCCAGAAAGCGATGTGACGGGACCTTGGCAAGCGGCTCCGAGTAGCTCGCGTACATATCGAATTTGGTGACCTTCTCGGCGTGCTCGCTGCGCTTCTTCACCTCGATGGCGCCCGACGCGAAGTATGCCTCGCGCAGGTGCTTGCGCAGCTCAGCGTCTTCGGACAGCCGCTCCGCGCAGATGTCGCGCGCGCCAGCGAGCGCCGCCTTGACGTCAGGCACTTCCTTGGCGGCATCGACGAACGCCGCGGCCTCTGCCTCCGGGCCGCCGCCCTCCGCCTGCGTCCACATCTTGTCCGCCAAGGGTCCCAGCCCGCGTTCCATGGCGATCACCGCGCGCGTGCGGCGCTTGGGCTTGTAAGGCAGGTACAGATCTTCGAGCTCGGACTTGGTCGCGACGGCGCGCAGGCGCGTGAGCAGCTCGGGCGTCAGCTTGCCCTGCTTCTTGATCTCCTCGATCACGCTCGTGCGCCGCGCTTCGAGCTCGGTGAGGTACTCGAAGCGCTCACCGATGGTGCGAATCTGCACTTCATCGAGCCCGCCGGTGGCCTCTTTGCGATAACGCGCGATGAACGGCACCGTCGCGCCCTCCGCCATCAACGCGACCACGCGCGCGATGGACGCGAGCGGCAGCGAGAGCTCGCTCGCGAGCAGCGGGATGGGGTCGAAGGCGGCGCCGGGCTCGGTGGTGGCGGGGGAGGCGGTCATGTCTCAGCCAGTGTTAGCTCGAAACGCCGATAGCTGTCCAAGAGCGGCGGACACCCGCGTCAAGTGCGCGGCTCAACGCTGGAAGCTCGGTAGCGCGGAGCCCGTCGCGAACTTTACGACCGTAGCGGCGGCGATGAAGAACAGCGCGAGCGAGGTGACGCGCGCGGCGCGGCGCGCCGCCCGCTGGCTGAGCAGCCCGAACTGTTCCGCGAAGCGCGCGAGCCCGAGATCCAGGTGCGTGGCCAGGGCGGCGATGCCCACTAGGTGCAGCGCGGCGATCAGCGGCACGCCTGCGGTGGTGGTCGAGAGCCCGGCTGCGAGGAGTTGATGGGCGTCTTCCGGCGCTCGCTGACCGCTCCAGAGCGGCCGCCGCAGCCACAGCGCGTGCGCGAGCAAAAATATCAGCGTGACCACGGCGGAGCTCCGCGCGAGCAACGAGCGTTGCCGCTCGCGCGCGTCCGCGCCGAGCGGCGAGGTGAGCAGCCACGCGCCGTAACCGCAGTGGAACGCGAGCGGCAGCCACAGCAGCGCGCACTCCAGAGCTAACGCGCCCGCGCCCTCTGCGCTGGGGGTTCCGAAGCGCTCGAAGCCGAACAACACGCCAGCGTACGACCCGACGTGGATCACGGCGTAGAGCGCGAGCGGGACGACGCCAGAGAGCTCGAACAGGAAGCGCAGCGTCGGGCTTTCTTTCATGCCGCTCGCGAGCGAGGGTAGCCCGAACGGCGACTACTTGGAGAGATACTTGGCGGGGTCTTTTTGGAAAGCGTCGCGGCAGCTTTCAGAGCAAAAATAATAGGTATGACCCGCGTGGCTGAGGTGCACGGCGCTCGGCTCCGCGCGCACGGACATCTTGCAAACGGGGTCGCTCTCGAGCGTCGCGGCGGCTGCGGGCGCCGCCGGCAGCGGACGCGCGGTGCTCGCCGAGCCGAGCGGCGTCGTGCGCGGCGCGCGCGCGCTGGGCGGCGCCGAAGGAGCGGACGCCGCCGGCATCGCCTCCACGAAATCCAGCAGCCGCTCGAGCTCGGCGCTGGTCATGGCCTTGTCGTAGGCGGGCATCAGGTTGACGTAGCCGGCGACGAGCTTTTGGCCTGGCGCGAGCAGCGACTCGCGCAAGTAGGCGCGGTCTGCGCTGAGCGAGGCGCCGCCCTGCAGCGTGATGGGGCGACCTTTGATGCCGGCGAGCGCGGGGGCAAGCTTCGCGTTCTCGTGGCAGGCCGCGCACGCGAGCTCGGCGTAGAGCTCCGCGCCGCTCTTTTCGGCGCGCGCGCCGCCCGCGTCGCTGCCGAGCAGCGTCTTCGTGTCTTTCACGAGGCGCTCGAGCGCGGCTTCGTCCGCGCTGTCGTAGAAGCCGCGCACCTTGCCGACGCGATCGATCAAGAAGAACAAGCTGCTGTGGATGATCGGGTTCTCGCGGTCGTCGCTCGCCTCCACCGCCACGTGCATGCCGTCGGCGAGCGCGGCGAGTCCCCTGGGATCCGTGCTGAGCAAGGTCCAGCGGCTCTCGGCGGCGTTCCAGGTCTGCGCGTAGCGCGCGAGCGCCTCGGGCGTGTCGTGCGCAGGGTCGACCGAGAACGAGACGAAGGCGAGCTGCGGCTCGCGGAGCTCGCGCTGCAGCAGGCGCATTTTCGCGGTGATCAGCGGGCACACGCTGGTGCAGGTGGTGAAAATGAAGTCGCCGATCAGCACGCGGCCGCGCAGCGTCGCGTCGCTCTGCTCGCGGCCGTGCTGGTCGCGAAACGAGAAGCGCGGCAAGGGCCACAGCTCCGGCAGCGCGCCGTTCGCCGCGGGCGGCGGGCGCTGCGCGAACATCTCCGCGTTGGAGCGCTTGCCGCCCGCTCGCAGCGAGACGTAGGCGAAGAACGCCGCGAGCACGCCGCAGGTGATGACGGCGGCGGCCGCGACGAGGGCCAGCTTGCGCCGCGGAACAGCGGGCTCGGTCATCGTCGCGGACGCTAGCGCCGGCCCTGAAATTCGCAAGCCGCCGCGCTGACGTTACGCAGCGCTTTACGTGCGCGCGGCGCGTCGCTACGCACCCGGAGTGAGCGTCAACGTCGATTTGCCCACTCCCCAAGCGACGCGCCTACTGGCGCGTCGCTTGGCGCCGCTCTTGGAGGCGCGCGACTTGCTCGTCTTGAGCGGCGCGCTCGGCGCTGGCAAGACCTTCTTCGCGCGAGCGCTCGCGCGGGAGCTCGGCGTCGCTTCACGGCGCGTGACGAGCCCCACGTTCTCGCTGGTGCACGAGCTCGCGGGGCGCATCCCGATCGCGCACGCGGATCTATATCGCCTGCGTTCGGAAGCGGAGCTCGCGCACATCGGCCTGGAGACCCTGCGCGACGCGGGCTCACTCTTGCTCGTGGAGTGGGGCGAGCCGTATGCGGCGTTCTTGGGCGGCGACGCGCTCCTGATCCGCTTCACGCTGGAGCCCCGGCGCGTCGAGATTTCGGCGTCCGGCGCGCGCTCCCAGGCTTTGCTGAGCGCTCTGGCGAGCGCGCTCGACGGAGCTCCGGGGCCGCGTTAAGGTGCGCTGAAGCTCGTGGCGGCTCCCGAGGAAAGCACAGCGCTGGCAACGACCGGAGTCGGCGATCTGCTCCTCAAGCCGATATTGTCGCTGCTGGAGCAGATCGGGTACGCGGTGGATCTCACCGGTCGCACGCTGACCTGGTTGGTCCGGCCTCCGTACCGCATCTCGTTGATGCTGCAGGCGATGGACTTCGTCGGCGTGCAGTCCATCTTCATCGTGTCGCTGACCGGTATGTTCAGCGGCATGGTGCTCGCACTGCAGACCACACACAGCTTGCGCCAGTTCGGCGCGGAGGGCATCGTGGGCTCGCTGGTCGCGATCTCGCTGACGCGCGAGATCAGCCCCGTGTTCGCGGGGTTGATGGTCACCGCGCGCGCCGGCAGCGCCATGGCCGCGGAGCTCGGCAACATGCGCGTCACCGAGCAGATCGACGCGCTGGTCACCATGGGCGTGAGCCCGGTTCAGTACTTGATCGCGCCGCGCGTCGTGGCCGCCACGACGATGCTGCCGCTCTTGTGCGTGCTATATACCTGCATCGGCATGCTGGGCGCGCATCTGGTCGCGGTGAGCTGGCTGGGCGTGGATCCCGGCATCTTCGTCGCGAACATCGAGAAGTACCTGGTGCCGAAGGACTTCTGGATGGGGGAGATCAAAGCCGCCGTGTTCGGGTTCTTGATCGCGGCCATCGCCTGCGCGCAAGGTTTCAACGCCTCCGGCGGCGCGAAGGGCGTCGGCGACGCCACCACGCGCGCCGTGGTGCAGAGCGCGGTCGCCATCCTGATCGCCAACTACCTGCTCACCAGCTGGCTCACGGACATGGGCTGATGCGCGCGCTGCTCGCTGTGTTGGCCGCCACCGCGCTCGCCTTGCCGTGGGCGGCGCGGGGCTCCGCCGCGGAAGCGGAGGAGGACGCCGTGTTTCCCACGGCGAACCTGGATCCGAGCGATGACGCCATCGTGGGCCCGCCCGCGCCGATCGCGGACTGCGAGGCGCGGTTGAAGGCGGCGCACGTCGACTTTCGACCGGCCAAGCTGCGCGTGTTCGAGAAGCGGGGCGTCACTTGCGGCGCCGAGCAGGTCGTGGAGTACCGCGCGGGGCCGCAGGGGCTGCGCTACGTGCCCGCCCCGATCGTGACCTGCCAAATGGCGCTCGGCCTCGCGCAGCTCGAGCCGCTGTTGCAGCGCATCGCGCAAGAGCAGCTCGGTGTGCGCGTGAAGAGTGTGCGTCAGGGCGGCACCTACAACTGCCGCTCGATGGCGCGCTTCAAGCTAGTGAGCGAGCACAGCTACGCGAACGCCATCGACATCTACGGCTTTACGCTGGCGAACGGGCGCAGCATCAACGTCCTGAGCAGCTTCGGGCACCCCGATGTCGAGCCGAAGACGCGCGAGGGCCGCTTCTTGCGCGAGCTCGCGCGCGCCGCCTACGACGACGCCGTGTTCTCCGTCGTGGTCACGCGCTTCTTCGACGAGCTGCACCGCGACCATATCCACCTGGACATGGCGCGCTATCGCACTGACGGTACGCGCTGACGCTGAGCGACGAGCCGCGTCGCTGTTCGCGGGCGGCTCGTCGCGCTGCTGACCGTCAGTTGGCGCCTTCGGGGGGCGGGTACGGCCGCGCTTGTTTCACGTAGAGCGTCGGCTCCTTGGTCTCGTCCGCGAAGTCGTCGAACTTGAACTCGACGTCCATGCCGTACCAGGAGGTCGGGCTCTTCTGATACGCCTTCTGGAAGCGGCGGTGGATGACGTCGAGCGCCTGACCGAGCTGGTGAACCTGTAGCGCCGTGAGCACGGTGGGGCGATCCGCGGGCAGCACGTTCGAGTGCGTGTAGTAGATGATCGGCTGGCCCGGGGAGTTGTACAGGTTCAGGAACGAGTCGCTGGTGACGCCAGCGGGCGGGTGCACCACCTCGAACTCACCGCCCCACTGCACGTTGACGTAGAAGCCGGGCGCGTTGCCGCTGGTGTCGAAGATGTTGTTGGTCACGGCTACGCCGTTGGCTTCCTCGGCGGGGAAGTTGGTGTGCACGAGCAGCGCCATGGCGACGCGGGTGTGATCGATCGAGTGCAGCTTGCGCTCCTCGTACGTGCGCAAGTTCCAGGCCGTGGCCCACGTCTTCTTGATGGCCTCCGCGGCCGCCGCCAGCTGATCGCCGTTGTGCTTCGCGGGATCGCCGGTGTGCGAGTCGTAACAACCCGCGCAGGGGAAGCCGTCGAGATCTTCGGCGTTGGTGCTGGAGCGGAAGCGCACGGACCCGCCCGGGAACTTCTGCTCCATCTTTGCCTTCAAGAGCGCGCTGAAATCGGCATCGAGCGGCGTCGCCAGGATGTCCGCGCGCAGCTGGGCGAGCTTGGTGGCGCGGACGGCCGCGTCGCTGACGAACGTGGGGTCCTGCTCGAACTCGCGCACGCGCTGGAAGAACCCGTTCTTATCCATGAACTGGTAGTAGTAATAGACGGGGATCGCGAACCCGGGCTTGTTCGGGATGGCCGGATCCGTCGCGAAGACCGAGTAGTTCGCCGCCTTGGCGCCGAACGTGCGCGTCGCCTGTTGAATGGCCTCGAACGTCACGTACGGCGGTTCATCCGTGTGAACGGTGACGGTCTCGAGGTCACGCAGGTCCGTAACGGTGAGATCCGGCTCCGGCACGGTGACTGGCTCGAGCGGATGGGCCGCCCAATAGGCGTCCGCCTCCGCGGCGCTGATGGGCGTGACCTTGTACTCGAAGGCGCCCACGGTGAGCCGCACGTACTTGCCGTTGTTCTCTGTGAACGCGGCGAGGGTCGTGGCGTTGCGCAGGCCCATGTTCGGCGTCTTGCGGTTGCGGGCCAGCACGTTGATGTGCGAGAGCGGCGTCTGGAACATCTCCGTCACGATGCCGGCGGTCGGCGCGATGTCGTTCGGCACCGAATCGAGCACCACGATGTCGTGCGCGGAGACGTACTCGCTGTCGAGCTGGTCGGCGCGCAAGATCTTCACCGTGCCCACCGCCTCACCGAGGTTCAGCGGCTGGTAGTCGATCTTCGCGTACAGCTCGTCGGTCGTGATCGTGGGCACGTCCGGGCCTAGGCCGTTGGCGCGCGACTGCACGTCGTCCGACGTCGGGTGAAACTTCAGCAGCGGTCCGAAGAACGCGTGATCGGCCACCGCGTGATAAAGCTGCCCGATCATCTCCGGCGTGGAGGTGTCGTACGGCGCGATCTCGAGCGCCCACACCTGCGGCCCCTCATAGTACGTCACGGCGCCGAGCAAGAAGCGGCGCTGCACGAGCGGCGCGGTGTACTGCGGGTTGAAGCTGCTGATGTCGCCGATGGCGAGCGCGTTCATCCCGTTCAGGTGCGAGTGCGCGAACTCATAGTGAATCTGGAACTTCTGACTGTTCTGGAAGTAGAGCGGTTGACCGTCACCGAGCAGATCGAGGATGACCTTGCCCGAACGCGCGCCGGGGATGCTGGCGTCGAGCGGTTGTGAGGCCATCGCGTCGAAGTCGGTGGCGCACCCGAGCTTGCTGAGCGAGTCGGGCGCCGCTTGGCCGGCGGCGATTTCGCACGGCCAGTCGTGCGCTTGCGGCCCGCTGGGCGTGCCGCCGCCGCCGTTGTTGTTGTCGTTGGTGGAGGAGCAAGCCGTTGAGAGGGTGAGCGCGAGCGTACTGAGCAGCGCCCTTGAAAATCTGAGCATGGGTCGTTTCTCGAGCTTGGTTTTCACGAAATTGTCTCGATAGTGGTACCTGGTCCTACCCCAAAACAGGCTAGTTAACATGCTGTCCTATGCTGGGCTTGGGAAGCGCTCAGGGCTACGCTGCGCGCCGTGCGGGAGAGCCTCAGCTTCGGGATCATCGGTAGTGGCCAAATTGCCGCGGACTTCACCCGCGCGCTGGAGGGCTCGCGGCGTTGCCGCGTAGTGAATGTGCTGGGTAGCACGCCGGAAAAAGGCGCGCTCTTCGCTCGCAGCTGGAGGCTACCGCGCTACGCGCGCTCAATCTCGGAGTTGCTCTCCGACGCCGCCGTAGAGGCCGTGTACATCGCGACGCCGCACCCGCTCCACGAAGCCTTCGTTTTGGCCTGTATCGACGCCGGTGTACCGGTATTGTGTGAAAAGCCGCTCACGCTGGAGTTCGCGACGAGCGCCCGGCTGACGAACGCGGCGCGCGAGCGCGGCGTGTTCCTGATGGAAGCTTTCATGTACCGCTGCCATCCGCTGCTTCGCCGCCTCTTGTCGCTGCTCGACGAGGGAGTGATCGGGCGGCCGCTCCATTTTCGCTCGAGCTTCGGTTTTCGAGTGAGGCGGGAGCCGCGCAGCCGTCTGTTCGCCGCTGAGCTCGGCGGCGGGGGCGTCCTCGACGTCGGCGGCTATCCGGTTTCGTTGGCTCGGCTGATCGCCGGCCGCGTGGTGGATGCTCCGTTCGCCGAGCCGGTCAGCGTGCAGGCGCTCGGTTGCATTGGCCCGACGGGGACGGACGAGCTCGCGGTCGCGCTACTCGGCTTCGCCTCGGGCTTCAGCGCGCAGGTGAGCTGCGCCACGCGGCACGCGCTCGGGACTCAATCGGTGATCTATGGCGAGGAGGGGCGCATCGAGCTGCCCGACGCCTGGCTCCCGCGCGGTGAGCGTCAGGGGCTCGAGTCCGAGCTCGTGCTGCATCGTGATGGGCGCGCCCCGGAGCTCGTCAAGGTCCGCGCTCCGCTCGCGAGCTACGCGCTGGAGGCCGAGCTCGTCGCCGACACGCTGCCCGCGACGCAAGCGCCGTGGCCGGCGATGAGCTGGGACGACACGCTCGGCAACATGCGCGTCCTGGACGCCTGGCGCGCCGAGCTCGCGCGCGCGAGCTCGGCGCGCTAGCGCTTTTCCACGCCTTCGCCCGGTAAGCGGCCGAACGTGGTCTGCGCCAGGTGCACCAGGTCCGAGCAGCGCGCGAGGCCGAGATCCGCCTCTTCGTGCGGGTCGTTGTCGAGGTCGTAGCATCTCCAGCCGCGGTCCCAGCTGCGCGCCTCGAGCTTGCGGTGCTCCGTGATGTAGCCCCAGTTCTCGAAGGCGCAGCTCCACACGCCCGCGCAGTTGGTCATCGGCAGCGGCTGCGTCGTGCGCTCCCTGCGCAGCAAGCTGTGGCCCGGCATCTTGCGCGCGTATTCGGCGATCGCCGGTTGGCCGAGCACGCCGATGAGATCGAGGATGGTCGGCGCGAGGTCGATGTGCGTCAGCCGTGACTGGCTCTTCTCTCGCAGCGCGGCCGCTTCGCTCTCGGTGAGCGTGCCGGGCGGCGCGTCGATCCAGGCTGGGACGTGCACCTCTTCGTCGAAGACGCTGAAGGTGTGACCCATCTGCCCGTGTTCGCGAAACGCCTCTGCGTGGTCGCTCGTGTACACGATGACCGTGCGCTCGCCGAGCGGCGATGCCTTCAGGTGCTCGAGGATGGCGGCGACGTGCTGATCCTGCTGGTACACCGAGTTCTGGTAGAAGTTCCGGAACTCAGCGTTGTCCTCCGGCGCCTTGCTCGTGCTCCACGGCTGGAACGGCATCGGTCCGTTGGCGTCCACGTAATAGGGATAGTGCACGTTGGACAGCTGAATCACGCCCAGAAACGGCTCCTTCAGCTCGCCGATTTCCTGGTTCACGCGCTCGGCCAAGAAATGCTCCGGCGCGCCCATGTCCAGGTCCGCGGCGGGATCGAGGTCGGTCGCGCTGGTGAACTTGCTGACGCCCAGGTTCTTCACCCACAGCCGCGCGTTGCCGAACATCATATTTTGGCTGGTCCAGAACGCGGTGTCGTAGCCGGCGGCGCGCGCGTAGTCGAAGATCAGCGGCCAGGTGTGCAGCGTGTCTCGCGATTCGATGGGCAGCAGACCCGACCACAGCACCGCCAGCGAGATCGCCGTGCAGGAGTCGAGCGAGCGCATCTGCGGGAACGGGATGCGGTTCGGCAGCAGCAGGTTGGTGGCCTTGGTGCGCTCACACTCAGGATCGTGAGCGATGCACACGGCGTCGGCGCGCACGCTCTCCAAGATCACGAACAGCACGTTGCGGGGCGGTAGCGCGGGATCACGGCGCAGCGGCGGCACCGGCAGCGACTCGCGCGCGCGCGGGCGCAGCTGGTTCGATTGATCCGTGAAGCCGAGCTGCGTGCGGATCAGCCCGCCCACCGCGTTGAGGTACAGCACGTCCGGCGTGGACGCCTGAAGCTGACGGTGCTGCGTGGGCACGAAGAAGCTGCCCACGAGCAGCAGCGGCGCGAGCACGCCGATGATCAGCGCCGGACGTCGCTGCGGGCGCACGACGCGTCGCGCTGCCCAGAGCAGCGCGAGCGACAGCGCGAACGGTGGCAGCTTGGCCCGCGCGTAGTTGACCCAATCCGCGGCCAGCTGGTTTATCACGCTGTCCTTGAAGTTCGAGGCGAACAGCGAGACGTCGACGTTGAGGTAGGCGTGGTACTGCTGGAAAAAGTAGGTCTGGCCGCCGAACGCGAAGGTGAGCGCCAGCACGAACAGCGCCGCGTTGAGCCAGCGCAGCCAACCCCGCCGGCGCGCCGAGGCATAGATCAGCGCCGCCCACAGCACGGCGCCCTCGGCGATCGCCGCTGAATACGTGAGCATGTATTCGCTCTCGAGGCGCTGCAGACGCGACCCGCGGCGCAGAAAATCGACCCACACCACGACTACGGTGGGCGCGACGAGCACCAGCGCCGCGAGCAGCCGGCGAGTGTTGCGCGCTGTTCGGGGCCGGCGCAGCACGCGCTCGGAGAGCGCGCCGGTCATCTCTCCTGACTGAGACACGGTGACGCCACAGTCTACGCACGGGTCGCACCATTTTGCCTAGTGAGG
The DNA here is from genome assembly GCA_966250485.1 of uncultured Sorangium sp. Taxonomy (GTDB): domain Bacteria; phylum Myxococcota_A; class Polyangia; order Polyangiales; family Polyangiaceae; genus PMG-095. The sequence continues at coordinate 19,377 of CBINHN010000057.1, forward strand.
CACCGCTGTAGGTAACGCTCGCGGGGTCGCCAGGCCCCAGCGGTAGCGGCGACAGTCGCGGGGGTGTGCGGGGCCGAGGTCTCAAGACAACGCCGCGCGCGCCGTACTCCCGAGAGGCATGATCCGCGCGTTGACCGCTCTGCTCCTCGTCTCGTCGCTGGCGTACACCGGCTGTACCAAAGCCGAGGCCACCGCGGAGGCGAGGCCTGCGCGTTCGAAGGCCAAGCCCGCGGCAAAAGTGGCGGAGAGAGCGGACGCCAAGGCCAAGCCGAAGCTCAAGGGCGCTGCCGCGGATGGTTCGCGCAAATTCGTGGTGCCGTTCGCGTGGGAGGCATCGCGCGACGAGCCGCTCTCTCAAGCGCGCGCGTACCTGAAGGAGATCCTGTCCGACAACCGCGTGTACATGGAGCACGGCCCCAAGTTCTTCGCGGCGTTCGCCGAGGGGCAGCGCCCGCGCGCGACGGTGCTCACCTGCGCTGACTCACGCGTGCACACGACTGCGTTCGACACCACGCCGGAGAACGACGATTTCGTGGTGCGCAACATCGGCAACCAGCTCGAGAACGGGCTCGGCTCGCTCGAGTATGGCGTCGAGCATCTGGAGACGCCGGTGCTGCTGATCATCGGTCACAGCGGCTGCGGCGCGGTGAGGGCGGCGCTGGGCGACCTCTCCACGCAGTCCGAGGCGGTCAAGCGCGAGCTCGAGCACCTGCACGTCCCGAAGCCGAAATCTGGGCAGACCCTGGAGGCGGCGTGGAACGAGGCGGTGGTCGCCAACGTGCACGCGCAGGTGAGCGCGGCGCTCACGCATTTCGGGGCTCGCGTTCAGCAGGGCAAGCTCACGATCGTCGGCGCCGTCTACGACTTCCGCAACGATCTCGGCCATGGCCCCGGCAAGCTGAACATCGTCGACGTGAACGGTAACGACGAGGCCCCGCGCATGGCCGCGTTCGTTGCGGCCGTCGAGGCCGAGGGCGTCGCTGCGCCGCAGAAGAAGCCGGAGCTACGCGCGAAGTCTGGCATTTCGCCGGCTGCGGGCGAGGTGTCGGCGTCCTTGGCGCGCGCCATCACGCGAGCGCGTGAGCTGCAGGCCCCCGCCAGCGGTAAGAGCGCGGCGAACTGACGGCCCGCTAACTCAGCGCCAGCATGCGATCGATCGGCACCTTGGCGCGCTCGCGGAGCTCGGCGGGCAGCTCCACGCGCGGCGTGAGATCGCGCAGCGCGAGGTACACCTTCTCCGGCGTGTTCAAGCGCATGAAGGGGCACTCGTTGCACGCGCAGCTGGCCTCCGGCGGCGCCGGGATCAGACGCTTGTCGGGCACGCGCTTCTGCATTTGGTGCAGGATGCCCGGCTCCGTCACGACGATGAAGGCGCGCGCCGGATCGCTCTCCACGAACTTCAGCAGCGCCGCCGTGGACCCGATGAAGTGCGCGCGATCGAGCAGCGGCTCCTCACACTCGGGGTGCGCGATGATCTTCGCCTGCGGGTGCTCGACGATCAGCGCCTCCAGTTTCCGGAGGCTGAAAGTCTCGTGCACGATGCAGCTGCCCGGCCACAGCACGAGCTCGCGGCCCGTCTGCTTCGCGACGTAGCGGCCCAGGTTCTTGTCTGGCGCGAACAACACCTGCTTGTCTGCCGGGATGGCGCGGACGATCTTCTCCGCGTTGCTGGAGGTGCAGATGTAGTCGCTCTCCGCCTTCACGGCTGCGCTGCAGTTGATGTAGCTCACGACCACGCTGCCCGGGTAGCGCGCCTTCCATGCACGGAAGCGCTCGACGGGGCAGCCGTCAGCGAGCGAGCAGCCCGCCTTCAGATCGGGCACCAGCACGATGCGCGACGGGTTCAAGATGTTGGCCGTCTCCGCCATGAAGTGCACGCCAGCGAACAAGATCACGTCCGCTCGCGTGCGCTGCGCGGCTTGCGCGAGCTGCAGCGAGTCCCCGATAAAGTCCGCGAGCTCTTGGATCTCGCTCTCTTGATAATAATGGGCGAGCAGGACGGCGTTCCGCTCGCGCTTCAAACGCCGGATCTCTTCGTCGAGATCGAGACCGGCGAGGGACTCAGGCGAGGCGGTTGGGGACGCGAGCATGGCGCAGTATACCGAGCGTGCGCCGCTCTGCACGTTGGGCGGCGCTCACTCTACGGGCGGCTTGTCCGTCTTGGGTACGGCGTTCGCGAAGCGCTCGGCGAACGCCTCGGGCGGCTGAGCGCGCGACAGGTCCAGCTCGAAATCGGGCACTTGAGCGGGCTGAAGCTTATGCAGGAGCTCGCGCACCTCACGGCGCCCGAGGCCGCTGCTCTCCAGCGCCGCAACGTCGAGCCGCGTCTCCGCGTTGCCGACCAGCGCGTCGCCTTCCGTGCGGATCAGCCGCCGCAGCGCCTCCAGCTCCAAGCGGCTCACGCGCGCGCCGCACACGTCGTAGTCGATCCAGGCTTCGTAGCTGAGCGGCGCGACTCGCTTCAAGATCCCCGCCATGACCCGCCCAAACTCCTGGATTTCCCACTGCGCGTGCGGGTCCACGCGCAGGCGCAAGAAGTGCAGCAAGTTGTGCAGATCGATCTTCCAATACCACTGGGTGTAGGTCGAGAGCGGCAGATCGATGCGGGCGAGCTCGCGCGCCATGTGCTCGCCGTTCATCCACTCGTACGTCTCACGGCTGAGCCTTCGAATCTCGTTCCAGCGCCGCACCGCCTCGGCGTGCTGCTCGGGCGACACCACGTCTCCGCTGCGACCCTGGTTGTTGGCGCGGCTCTGCGTTTGCAGCTGCTCGGGGGGCGGCGTGTAAAACAGCATCGGCATCAGCGAGTAGCGCCCGGAGTACTCGTTCACGTTGGCCGTGCGGTGCCGGATCCACTGCCGCGCGATGAACATGGGCATGCAGCAGTGGAACTTGAGCTCGACCATCTCGCTCGGCGTCGTGTGCGAGTGGCGGCGCAGGTAGCGCAGCAGCCCGCGCGTGACGCTCGTCTTGCGCGTTCCGTAGCCGTAGCTGACGCGCGCGGCGCGCTCGATGCACTCGTCGGTGCCCATGTAGTCGACCAGCGCCACGAAGCCGTGATCGAGCACCGGGAAATAGCGGCCGAGCAGCTCCTCGGCGCCGGGGGAGACAGGCCGTCGCGTTTCGCTCATCGTGCCGAGCGTCCTAGCGTTGTCACGGCGGCTCCGCCACGGCGCCGTGGCGTTGCGCAGCAAGCCCGCGGAGATCGCGGGAAAACCCTCGGCCGTGCGGCCCGAAGCGCGCTGCTTCTCTTCCGCGAGCGGCGTGATAGCTCAATGTGTCGTTGCCGATGAGCCCCGCTCGCCTTCACGTATCGCGGCCGCGCCACGCCGCCTGGCTCGCGCTGTTCCTGGCCGCGACGGCCAGCGCAGTTGCCGGCGCGGCGCCGGCCAAGCTCGTGCCGCCGCGTGAAGGCCCGGACGTCAGCACGCTCGGCGTCGAGCCGGATGGAACTCGGCGCCTGGTCGCGCACGGGATGCGAGCGCTCGCGCACCCCGACGGCTCGATCGAGGTGAGCCAGGAGCTCTTGCCCTTCGCGCGCGGCGTCCAGGTCTTGGAGCTGCCGCCGCGCTTCGGTCACGGCTTCTTGTTTTGGGTCTCCGGCTCCAACCGTTCATCGCTGTGGAAGTCGCAGAGCTTCACCGGCAAGCTCGTGCCCTTCGCTCAGCTGGACTTCGAGATCGAGCGCGTGGTGCCGGGCTTCGACCGGGTGTACGTGCAGGCGCACCGCAACGGAGACTGGGCCGCGCTCGAGCCGGAGAGCGGCGCAGGGCTCGACCGCGGCAGCTTGCCCGCGTCGCCGACGTACGGCTCGCTGTTCATGGCCGACGCTTGGTTCGGCGCCGTCGAGCTGCCCATTCGCGGCCCGGTGGTGAGCTTCGACGCAGGCGGCAGCTGGCACGCCCTGGGCCGCACCGTACAACTCCTGGGAGTAGAAGGAGAGCGCCTCGCGCTCGCGACGCCGAGCGGCAAGCGCTTGCTGAGCTCGGACGGGAACCTGCGCCCGGTGGACGCGCAGGTGCTGCCGGGCGATGAGCCGGACAGTGGCCGGCGCATCGCTCCGCTGGGACCGCTCGGAAGCTCACCCTTGGCAGTTGCGTTGCTGCGCGGCTTCGCGGACGCGCCGGGCAGCGCGGTGGTCGCGGCCGCGGGGAGCCTCAGCCGGGTGCGCTTGAGCGACGGGCGCGTGCTGGAGAGCCGGCCTCGCGTGGTGCCCGACGCGAGCGAGTGCGCCGCGCTGCCGCTCGGCAGCGGTCACGGCTTCGTATGCCACGACATCGCCGCGAAGACGCGGCTCTATCAGTTTCGCGCGCCGCTCGGGCTCCAGCTCGTCGAGTCGTATGAGGGGCAGCGCGCGGTGCTGGCCAGCGGCAATGGCGGGCTCGTGTTGCGCGGCGGTTGTGGCACGAGCCGGCGCGACGCGGCTCGCCAGGGCGTGCATTGTGTGCGGTCGCCGAACGGGCGGAGCAGGGAGGTGGCGTCCGGCGCGCAGACGACCCGCGTGGTGGCGCTGGCCAACGACGGCGTCGCCAAGCTGCTCCCACCGCGCGGCGCCGCGCCGGGCTCTTTGACGCTGCTCGCCGCGAACGGTACCGAACGCAACGTGCGGCTGACGCTCAGCGCGCGCGACGACACTACGCGCGCGCTCTTGTCGCGCGGCTTCTGGTCAGACGCTTGGGTGGAGACCAGCGATCACAAGTTGAGCGGCTGGGTCATCGGTCAGGGCGTCTTCGCTGGCGTCCGAGTGGATCTCGACGGCAAAGTGCACGCGGGGCCGTTGCGCCGCAGCATCGAGCGCGCGTTGCTGGCCGGTGAGCGCGCGCTCGTGCTCGCCGCGCCCGGCGTCGCTGAGCAGAGCGTCGACGGCGGCGCCACGTTCACCGATGTCGATCTGCCGCCGCAGCTCGAGCTCGACGCGCCCAAGCCAGCGCGTGAAAACGCCTCGCTGGAGCAAGGCTGCTCGCCGCTCGGTTGCGTCTTTTCCGGTTGGTTGCGCGTCGGCTGGGATGGCGTGAGCGGCAACGCGCCCTTGCCCGTCGCGCCCAATCCGCCGCCCACTTCGCTGCCGCAGCCCGGCGGCGGCCGCTGGATTTTACGCTGCAGCGTGAGCGGGGAGGTCTCCGCGCCCTCGCTCGCGCGTCCGTCGCGGGTCGACGAAGGGCAATCGCCCTGGCTCGGTCTCTACGAGCACGCGCCGCCGGCTCGCCCGCGCGACGCCGTCGGTTTCGACACCGGTGGTGAAGGCGATCTGCGCGCCTATGCCTGGGCGCCGAAGGGCGCCGACTACGGCAAGGCTGGCCGCTTCGTCGTCACGGCGTGGGACGCCTTTCGAGTCAAAGGTGGAACTTGGAGCACGCTGCCGGCGCCGAGCCCGTGGGCTGATCCGACACAAGTGGCAGAAGTGTTCGGCTACGAAGGCTCGACGCCGTCCGCGTGGCGACTACTACTGGATCCATCGGGGCGATCCGGTGTCCTCAGTGTGTCGGCGCGTGGCAACACCGAGCTGTTCGCGATCGAAGAGAACCGCGCCGCCACTGCGCTCGCCAACGCGGGTCGGCAAGGCATTGGTAACGTTACGTCCGCCGTGCGTCTCGGCGGCACTTATTATGTCGGCGCGCTGGAGGACCAGCGCAGCTTCCGTATCTTCGCGCTCGAGGGAGGTGAGGCGCGCTTCGTGGGTCAATATGCTGACCTCCAGCAGGGCCGCGGCAGCTTCCCCGTGCTCGTGCGCAGCGTGCGCGGGGACGCGCTCGGCATTTGGACGCGCGGCGCTGGATGGTACATTTTCCCTGTAGATCCGCTGACTGGTGACACCGGTCCCGCGGTCGAAGTGCGCCCGCCAGCGCTCAGTCATTTGCCACGCACCTGCGCTGACGACGAGCAAGGTTATTTGCTCGAGGGTGGTGTTGGTATCGAGCCCTACGTCGAGTTCGGCGGGGACGCGGAGCGCGTCGCGGCCCACGCGTATGCAGGTCGCTTCGTGGTCAGTGAACAAGGTGTGTGTGTGGATGTGCTATCTGCGCAGGCCGACGGCGCCATCGATCGACGACTGCGTCCCAGCGCTGCAGAGCCGCTACGTGGCGAGAGCGTTCCGCTAGTGATCCAGGATCATACCGAAGGCGGACGACGCTGGGGCTTTCGTTGCACCGACTAACCGTCCGCGACTGAGCTTCTGCACGCAGCGGTCGCGACGCGTTCGCGAGTGATCGTCGCGCAGCGTTGCCGCGCGCGTCTGCTTCCCCCGATGAGACGACGTGAGAAGCGGGCCGGCGTGTTCACGCGTGAGCGCGCACGAAGAGGTTTGCGTTTCCGATCCGCGGCTGCTACGAATTCGCTGTCCGCGTGGAGCGAGGCTGTCCCCCCCCCCGGCCCCTTCACGCGGACACTTAATCTCCGCGCGAGAGCCGCGTCGCGTGGACGCGCGACGTTCAGGTCGTGGGCTTGGCGAGCTTCAGCGCCATGGCCTCGCCGAGCTCCTGCGCCCGGCGCGTCGCGACGTCCACCGCGTCGATCAGCGTGCGCCGCAAACCGCCTGATTCCAGCGTGTGCAGCCCCGCGATCGCGGTGCCGCCCGGGCTCGTGACCATGTCTTTCAGGCGCCCGGGGTGCTCGCCGGTGTCGAGCAGCAGCTTCGCCGAGCCGAACACCGTCTGCGCCGCCAGCAGCAGCGCGGTGTCGCGATGCAGGCCGACCTTCACGCCGCCATCGGCGAGCGCTTCGATCATCAACATGACGTAGGCCGGGCCGCTGCCGGACAAACCGGTGACAGCGTCAATCAACGTCTCGTCGAGCACGACGCAGCGTCCCGTGGCGTCGAACAGCTCGCGCGCGAGCGCTACGTCCGCGTCTGTCGCGCGCGAGCCGGGCGCGATGCCCGTCGCACCGGCGAGCACGATGGCGGCCGTGTTGGGCATCGCGCGCACGACGCGCACCGTCTCGGGCAGGCGCGCCTCGAGCGCGCGCAGCGGCACGCCCGCGGCGATCGAGACGACCAGCGTGTCTTTGGGGATGAGCGGCGCGATTTGATCGAGCACGCGATCGATCACCTGCGGCTTCACGGCGACGACGAGCAAGTTCGCCCAGGCCACCAGCTCGTGGTTGTTCGCGTGCGTGCGGATCGCAAACTCCCGCTCCAGCTCGGCGAGGCGCTCCTTGCGCACGTCGCTGGCGCGGATTTGGTCCGGTTCTACGCGCTTACTCGCCAGCAAGCCGCGGATCAGTGCGCCGGCCATGTTGCCGCCGCCGAGCATGCCAATCTTCTTGCTTTCCATCATCTGTCTCACCATCACCGGTCGAGCGCCGCGCGCGAGCTCGAAGCTCAGCCGAACAGGCCCTTCAGCTTCTCCATGAAGCTCGCCTCTTGTGGCTGCACGTGCTCGCCGAGCTCACGGCCCAGCTCTTCGAGCAGCTGCCGCGCACGACCGCTGAGCTCGGAGGGAACCTGAATCGTGACCTCGACGAGCTGATCGCCGTTGCCGGAGCGCAAGCGGTGGGCGATGCCCTTGCCGCGCAGGCGCAGCACGCTGCCCACCTGCGTGGCCGGCGGGATGCGCAGCCGCGCTTTGCCGTCCAGCGTGGGCACCTCTACCTCACCGCCGAGCGCCGCTTGGCTGAACGAGATCGGGATTTTGCACACGATGTCGTCGCCCACGCGGCGAAAGAACGGGTGCGGCTGCACCTCGATCAGGATCTCGAGATCGCCCGCCGGGCGATCGGCGCGCACGCGGTTGCCGGCGCCTTCCACGCTGCGCACGCTGCCCGGCTCGATCCCGGCCGGGATCTCGATCGAGAGCCGGCGCGTGGCCTTGGCGAGCTGTGCGCCGCGGCACGCGCTGCACGGTACCGTCGGCAGCGTGCCGAGGCCTTTGCAGCGCGAGCACGGCCGCTCCACCGCGATGGGGAACAAGGCTTGCTGGAAGCGCACCTTGCCGCGCCCGCCGCAAGCGCCGCACGTCTCGTGACGCGAGCCGGGCTCGCCGCCGCGCCCGCTGCAGCGCGCGCACAGATCGACGCGCTCGTAGCTGAGCTCCTTCTCGCAGCCGTGCGCCGCTTCTTCGAAGGTAAGCTCCAGGGTCTTGCGCAGCGTGCCGCGCTCACCGCTGCGAAAGCCGAACGCGCCCAGCAGATCGCCGAACAGATCCTCGATGCCGGGAAAGTCGAAATCCACGGGCGCGCCGCCGCCGGGACGAAACGCCGCCGCGCCGAAGCGATCGAAAGCCGCGCGCTTCTGCTCGTCGCTCAGGATCTGATAGGCGTTGTTGATGTCCTTGAAGCGCTCGGCGGCGCTCGGGTCGTCGGGATTTTTGTCCGGGTGATGCTGCATCGCCAGGCGGCGGAATGCGGCCCTGATGTCGGCTTCGCTGGCCGAGCGGGCAACGCCCAGAACCTCGTACGGATCGCGCACTTCCCCGGGTGCATAGCACCGGATCTCGGCGGGGCGCTCGCCTGATTTCGCCTCCGCGTCGCGCGCGCTGGGCCCGGAGCGGCTGCTCGTGTGTCAAGCCCCCGCTCGTCGGCGTTTTTCGGCCGCTCGCGGCTGGCCCCTTGTCGCGCTGCGGCGCTCGCTGGCCTAGGATAGTGCGCCGGGACGCCGGGTCCCAAGCTGGAGGTTTTGCGGTCGATGGACGATGAACGACGGCGAGCGCCTCGAGCTCCGATCGAGCTCAAGGTCGAATACAAACGCCTGAACACCTTCTTCGCGGACTACACCAAGAACATTTCGCGAGGCGGAACCTTCATCGCCACCGAGAAGCCGCTGTCCGTGGGCACCGAGTTCGTCTTCGCGCTGGGCGTGCCGGGCATGGCGGACGCGCTGCGCCTGCGCGGCAAGGTGATTTGGGTTACCCAGGCGCACGAGGGCACGCGCGCGAACCCGGCCGGGATGGGCATCGAGTTCCAGTACGACGCCGCGGAGCGGCAGGAGAAAGAGGCGGCGGTGGAGCGGCTGATGACGAAGGAGCTGGGCGAGCAGCTCACGACCAAGCTGCTCGGCCGCAAGCCCCAGCTGTGAGCGGCCGATGAAGCGCACAGCCTTCAGCGACGCGGAATACGTGGCGCTCGCGGAGTTCCGCCATCGGCTGCGGCGCTTCCTGGCGTTCTCGGAGATGCAGGCGCGCGCGGCGGGCCTGAACCCGCAACAGCACCAGCTGCTGCTGGCGGTGCGCGCGTTCGGCGAGCAGCCGCCGAGCATCGGTGAGCTGGCGGAGCGGCTCGTCTTGCGTCACCACAGCGCCGTCGAGCTCGTCGATCGCTTGCAGAAGAAGCGCCTGGTCGTACGCCAGCGCAGCGAGCCCGACCGGCGCTTGGCGCGGGTAGCGCTCACCGCGCGGGGCGCGGAGCTGCTGCAAAAGCTGTCGCTGGCGCACCGCGACGAGCTGCGCCGCACGGCGCCGCAGCTCGCGCGCGCGCTGACCTCGATCGCGGACCTGGGCGGCAAGAAGCGCACCACGCGCGGCGACGCGCGGCCGAGCACGCGCAAGCGCTCGCCCTGAGCGCCGCAGCCACGGCGCGCGGCGGCGCGACCTACGGCACCGTGACGTTTCGCGGTAGCTTATAGCTCTGCGGCGCGGCCACGAGATCGCGCGCGATCGTCACTTCGACGAGATCGATCGCGGGGCTCGCGGCGACGGCTTTGAGCCGCGCCGTGGCCGCGTTCTTGCCGCTCATGTGCTCTTGCAGCGCGCTGTAGAACGCCGCTTCGGTGCGCTCCGAGGGATCCCGCGCCGCGGCCGCGAGATCCGCGTCGGAGATGCGCCCGCGCGCCCAGGCACGCAGCTTGGCGGGCCAGCGCGACGACTCGTCGAACGTCGCGTACGCCTCCTCCACGGTGCCGTCGCTCGCCATGTTCAGCTTCTTCTCCAAGAGCTGGAGCCACAGCGCGATGTACACGATCTCGTCAGGGCCGAGGCTGGCTTCGATGGCGCGCTGCGCGGCCGCGCGAGCCAGCGCCAGATCGCCGCGCGTGAGCGCGCGGCGCGCGGTGTCCAGCACCGTCGCGGCGAGCTGACGCATGTCCCCGTTCGCGGCCTCGTAAGCGCGCTGCGTGGCGCGGCGCAGCGCGGCCTGATCGCCGTACTGCTCGAGCACGCGCGCGAGCTGCCGCTCCACGCGCGCCTGGCTCGGCCCCGGCCTGCCCATGCGCTGCGCTTCGACCGCGCGCGCCAGCGCCTCATCGAGCGCGGCGGCGGCCGCTTCGCTGCGGCCCGCGTCGCGCAGCACCTCGAAGCGCTGAATCAAAGTGTCGGTCTCGGCCGCCGGATCCGTCTGGCGCTTGGCCAGCTCGCGCGCGCCGTCGAGCGCGTTCAGCGCCGCGTCAGTGTTCTTCTGCTGCCGCTCGATGGCCGCGAGCATGGTCAACGCTTCGATGCTGGGCTCGATGCTGATCGAGCGCTGCAGCAACGGGCGCGAGCGATCCAGCTCGGTGTGGCGCGTCTCGATGGCGGCCATCACGTAGTGCAGGCGCGCGGCGCTGGGCGCGACCTTGCCCAGGAAGGGCCGCGCTTCGGCCAGCGCGAGGAGCTTCGAGATCGCGGCGTAGGTGCGGCGCGCGGCGGCGATCTGTCCGGCCGCGTCCTCCGCCACGATGGCGTTCAGCGATAGCGCGAGCCCGGCGCCGAGCTCTTCCGGCGAAGAGTTGCGCGACAGCACCGAGGTAACCAGCAGCGCCGCCACCTCCGCCATGCCGTGCGTGAGGAGCTGCGTCGCGAGCGGCATCGTCGCGCGCAACGTGGTCGGCTCCGCGCGGAACAGCTCCAGCGCAGCGCCCCACGCCGCGCCGCCCATCAACTCCGGATCGAAGCCGGAAGCGCCCGCCTCCGACGCCGCCGCGAACCAACGATACAGCTCCGCCCAGGCCTCCGGATCGTGCTCGCCGCCGGCGCGTTCCAGGTGCTCGCGCAGCTTCGGCGCCACCATCCGCTCGAGCTCTGCGGCGTCGAGCGCGGCCAGCGCGCCGCGCGCGTCGCCATGACGAACGTACAGCGCCGTGAGCACCACCGCGCCTTCTTGCTGACCGCGATCGGCCTCCAGCCACTCGTCGCGATCGGCGTTGGTGCGGATCGGTCGCTCGCCGGCGTTGTAGTCGAGCGCGCGCTTGATCCAGACGATGAGTTTGTCCTTCGCGGCGTTCAGCGCGTCGGGCGTCGACTCGAGCAGCGCGCGCTGCACCGCGACGCGCGCTGCGGTGCCGGCGCTCTGCAGCGCGCCGCCGCCCTGCGTCGAGCCGGAGAACTCACGAATCGCCCTGAGGTGCGACTCTACCTCGCTGCGCGCTGGACCCGGCTTCAGCTCCCCCGCCAACATGCCGTAGAGCGCGAGCGAATACCCTTCCTGACCCAGGCGCGCGACCTCCGCCGCGCCCGCGGAGAGCGCCTTGCTGCCGCCCTGCACCAGCTCCTCGCGCTGCTCGCCGGCGCGCACCAAGAGCAGCGCGCCGAGCAGCGCGCGCAGCCCGGCGTTGGGGCCACCCTGCTCGAAGCGCAGCGCCGCGCGGCGCAGCTGGTGCTGCACCACGCCCACCAGGATTTCGGTGCGCTCGCGCGTGGGCTCGCCGTCGACGAGCAGCTGGTACGTCTTCGCCGCGAAGTCCTCGTCTCCCACGACCGCGGGGTGGATCGGGCCCGATATTCCGGCGGCGCCCGCGACCGTCGCGCGCGGCCGCTGCGCCCCGCCGCACGCGCTGACAGCGGGCAGAGCGCACAAACCCAGGAGCAGGAGGCTATGGGCACGCCGAAATTGCATCGTCCGCAGTCTACACTCGATGGCGCGGTGCGGCGAGCGCGGCCGCGTCGCTCACCAGGCGTACTCGGCGTGCAGGTGCACGCTCTGGATCCCGCTGTCACGCAGCCGCCCGCCGATCGGATAGATGAAGCCAGCCACTGGGCGGAAACGGCCGAAGGTCAAGCCCAGCTGAGGCTCCGCCACGAACTGGAGCGGGCTCGGCGGCGTGGCCGTCGATACGAAGCGCACGCCTTCGACGGCGTTCCACACCATCCAAGCATCCAAGCCGAGCCACAGCTTACCGACCGCGTCCCAGCGTACGCCGGCGAGCGTCACGTCGCGCAGCGCGACCGGGTTGAGCTTGATGCTGCCGATCGCGGGGTTGTTGCCGGAGCCGAACGCGTCCGGTTTGTTGATCGCGTCACCGATGTTGATGCCGACGACGAACTTCGTGTAGGCGTGCAGCACCAGGCGCCGCATCTCGCGCCGAATGCCGACGCCGAGCACGATCGGCACGCGCTTGGGCTGATACAGCTCGCCGTCGCGCCAGCCGCTCGCGCCGTCGGCGATGCGGTTCACGGTGGCCTGCGAGCGCGCCGAGTAGCTGGCCGCGCTGGGATCCGGATCACCTTGCGCGAGCGGGATGCCGAGGCCGAACAACAACGGCAGCGTGGTGAGCTCCGAGAGCTGATAGCGATACTCACCGTACAGCTCGGGCGAGCCGAACACGCTGGTGGTCTCTTTCTTCGTCGTGTTGCCGTCGACCTGGTCCACCGCCGCGATCGAATAAGGAATGCGCAGCCCGAGCGACAGGCGCGGGGACACGTCGAGCACGCCGCCGATGATGGCGCCCACGGAGAACGAGTCCGGTGACCAGTTTCGCTCTTCGCTGGCAGGTCCGGGCACCGGCGCGCGGCCCCAACCGAGCACGAAGTCGCCGAAGATCGCGTGCGTGTCGCGCGGTCGCGCTTTGAGCACCTCCTGGACCTCTTCCTCCGTCTTCACCTCTTCGGCGAGCGCACCCGTCTTACCGGTGGGCTTGTACGGCCCCTCGTCGCTCTTCTCTTGAGTCGCCGGATCTGCGGCCGTGGACTCCATGTTGGGGCCCGCGGCTTTGACCGCCTTCTTCGGACCCTTCTTGGCGGCGAGCGCAGGTGAGCTCACCAGGGTCATGAATAGCGCCACAGCCACACACGATCGCATCCGTTGCTCCATGGGATAATAGAGGGAGAAGGTGCCCGATTCCGTCGTCGGGCTGCTCAGCGGGGCGAGACGTTACCACGCGCGCTTCGGTCCGCGGTAATCTACCGGGCTAGCCGATGGCCGAGCCGTCCGACCGCCCAGCACCCCGCCACCTCGCCGATTTCGAGATCATCCGGCGTTTGGGCGCGGGTGGCATGGCCGAGGTGTTTCTAGCCAAGAAACGCGGCGCCGAGGACACCTTCAAGCTTCTCGTTTTGAAACGGGTGCTGCCTGCGTACGGACACTCGCGGCGTTTTCGCACGATGTTCGCGGAGGAAGCGCAGCTCGCGACGCGCCTGAATCATCCGAACATCGTTCAGGTCTACGACTTTCAGGACTACGGCGAAGAGGGCCAGCTCCTCAGCATGGAGTTCGTCGAAGGCCCCGATCTTCGTCGTTTGATGAAAGCGTCGCAGGCGCGCGGACAGCGAATTCCACCCTATGTGGCGGCTTACATTATCGCCGAAGTTGCGAAGGGACTTCATTATGCGCACGAGCGCAAAGACGAAGCGGGCTCGCCGCTCGACATCGTGCACCGCGACGTCTCGCCGCAGAACATCCTGTTGAGTTACGACGGCGCCGTCAAAATCGCGGATTTCGGGATCGCTTCTGCGAACCTGTTTCGCGAAGAGCCGGGCGTGCTCAAGGGCAAGACCGCGTACATGTCGCCCGAGCAAGCGCGCGGCGAGCGCGTGACGCGCACGACGGACATCTACTCACTCGCCGTCGTCTTTCACGAGCTGCTCTCGGGGCGGCCGATTCACGGTGAAGCGGAGGGCCAGGAGCTGCTCGAAGCCGTGCGCGCCGGACATGTGGAGCCGCCGAGCACGTTCGTGCGCGAGCTGCCGCCGGAGCTGGAAGAGATCGTGATGCGCGGGCTCGCGCGTGAGCCGAGCCAGCGCTTTCAAACCGCGCGCGAGATGGCGGCGGCCATCAGCCGCGCGCTGATCCAGCGCCAAGAGCTGGTCGACTCTCACGTGCTCGAGGTGGTGATCGCGCAGCTCATCACGCGCGAGCAGACCACGCCGCTGCGCAGCGCGGAGGGCGCGCAGGACAGCCTGTACGGACCCGACTCGATCGGCGGCGAGTCGGCGTTCAGCGTCGATCTCGCGCCGGCGCCGCCCAGCGCCGAGAACGAAAACGAGCAGACGGGCCCGGGTCGCCCGACGCGCGACGCGCTGCGCGAGCGCGCCGGACGCGAGGTGCGTCACGTCGCGGTGCTCAGGCTCAAGCTGCACGGCTTACCGGGCTTGCTCGCGGCGGTAGGGCCCGCGCGCGCCGCGCGCGTCGTGGAGCAGCTGCGCAGCACGCTGGGGGAGGCCGCGTTCCGGCGCGGCGCGCACCTCGCCTGGGAGCCACCCAAGGCGCTGAGCGGCGACAGCTTCAAGCCGTTCCTCGCCGCGCGCGCCATCGTGGGGCTCACCGCCAATCCCTCGCGCGCGCCCTCCGACGCGGTGTGGTTGGCCATCGACGTGCACGAGGTCATCCGCGGCGCCTCCGAAGATCTGCCGGTGCGTTTGCAGGCCAGCGTGGGCATCGTGCGCGGCATCGCCTCCGGACGCCGCGACAAGGCCGGACATTTGGTGAGCCACGAGCTGCACGAGCCAGCGGACTACCTCGCCGATCGCTTGGGTGATGACGCGCCGCCTGGCGTGTCCTGGGTGGCCGGCGGCTTGTACCGCCTGGTGCGCCGCGATTTCGTGTGGGGTGACGCGCCGACGGTGAAGATCGCCGAGCCCGGCCAGCGTGATTTACCCGAGAACATGCGCATCTACTCGCTGCTGCGGCCGCACACGCGCGAGGAGAAGCTGCAGGAAATGGCCGCGCTGCCCAGCGATCTGATCGGCCGCGACGCGGAGCTCGCCGACGTGCACGCGGCGTACTACGGCGTGGTCGGCAACGAGCAGGGCACCGGAGTGGTGGGCGCGCGCGTGATCTACGGTGAGATGGGCATCGGCAAGACGGCGCTGCTCTCCGCCTTCTTGAACGAGCTGCCGCCGGACGCGCACGTGCTGCGCGTGGAGTGCTCGCCCGTGATGAGCGAGGTGCCCTTCGCCAGCATCGCAGAGTGGGTGCGCGAGCTGACCGAGACGCACGTCGATCAAGCGATGGAGCAGGCGCGGGTGCTGGTCGAAGCCGCGCTCGGCGAATACGTGGCCGAGGAAGAGGGCCAGGAGGTCGTCGAGTGCATGGCCGAGCTCGCCACTGGTCGCGTGCGCGTGGCGGCTGACGAGGCGGACGTCGTGCGCAGCCGCCAGCTGGTCGCGCGCGGCCTGAGCCAATTCTTCGCGCGCGCGACCAGCGAGGCGCCGCTGGTCGTCGTGGTCGACGGCTTGCAGTGGACCGATCGCCAGAGCCTGGAGCTCGTGTGCGAGTTCGTGAAGCGCGCGGAGCCGCTGCCGGTGTTGGTGCTGCTGGCCACGCGCCCCGACGATCGCCTGCAGCCGTACCTCGAGGGCCTCGTGCGCGTTGAGCTGAAGGGCCTACAAGCCGAGCAACAAATCCGCCTGCTACAAGCGCGGCTCGGCGTCAGCGACGGCGTGGCGCAGGTCTGCGCCGAGCTCGTGCCGCGCGCCGCTGGCAACCCCTTCTTCTTGCTGGAGATGGTGGACGCGCTGCTCGAGCGCGGCTGGCTCGAGATTCGCGAGGCGGAGCCGGGACGGCAGGAGATCGTACAGGTCGATCGCGGCGTCGAAGGCGTAATGATGCTGCCCTCGACGCTGGAGCAGCTGATCGCCGATCGCTTGAACGAGCTGCCCGAGGAAGAGCACGCGGTCATCGACTGGCTGTCCGTCGCCGGCGGCCCGATGTCGCCCAAGGATCTGGACGCGGTCAGCGGCCACGAGACGGAGGAGGCCGTGATGCGGCTGTGCGCGCGCGGCCTGTGCGACATGAAGAGCGAGCTGCTCGACGTGCGCCACCCGCTCAGCCGCGACGTGGCGTACCGCGCGCTGGAGCGCCAGCGGCGCATTCAGATGCACCGCGTGCTCGGTGAGTACCTGGCCAAGACGCCGCTCGCGCGCGGCCTGACGGCGGCGGTCGTGGCGCGCCACTACGCGCGCGGCCAGCAGCGCAGCGAGGCCGCCAACCACTACCTGGAGGCCGCGAACGCCGCGCGCAGCGCGCACCAGACGCCGCTCGCCAAGCGCTACTATCGCCGCATCCTCACGCTGCTACCGCCGGACGACCCGCGCCTGCTCGAGGTGCACGAGGCGATGCAGTCGATCTGTCGCACGGAGGGGCGCTGGCGCGAGCGACGGCTGCACCTCACGCGCCTGCGCCGCCTGTCGCGCGCCAGCCAGAAACCCTTCTGGGTTGCGACGGCGCTGCTGTCTACCGCGCAGTTCGAGCACGACTCGGCGCGCCTGGCCAAGGCGCTGTTCTCGGCGCAGCGCGGCGAGCAAGTGGCGGAGCGCGCGGAGAGCCCGCTGCTACTGGTGCAGGCGCGCATGATGATCGCCGACATCCTGCACGACATCGGCGACATGCAGGGCGCGCTGGCGGCGGTCGATCGCGCGCGCTCGACCGGCGATCACGAGAGCGTGCCGCCGCGCCTGCGCGCGGAGGTGCTGCGCCTGCGCGGCACCTTGTTGCGCCGCGTCGGCCGCGTGCACGAAGCCATCGAAGCGCAGGCCGAGGCCGTGGCGGTGTTTCGCCAAGCCGGCGCGCGGCGCTTGGAGGCGCGCGCCAAGAACTCGCTCGCCTACGGCTTGCTCGTGCTCGGCCGCTTCGAGGACGGCATCGCGCTCGCGCTCGACGCGATCCGCATCGATTTGTCCATCGGCGGGCGCTTTCAAATCGCGAAGACGCTCAACACCATCGGCGAGTGCTACGCGAGCCTCGGTGATTTCGATCGCGGGCTGGCGTACATGCGACGCGCGCGCGACGCGCACGAGCGCTACGGCGATCAGGACAGCCGCGCGGACACCCTGCTGTCCTTGGCCGAGATCCTGATCGAGCTGGGCGACGCCAACGCCGCGGAGCCGCTGGTGGGCGACGCGGGGGCGCTCACCGCCGTGACCGGCAGCACCTACGACTCCGTGCACGAGAAGATCCTGCGCGCGGTGCTGGCGCGCATCGCCGGCGATCCCGCGCGCGCCGTGTTGCACGCCTTCGACGCGCGACAGGCGGCCGAAGCTCAGGCGTACGTGGCGTTTCACTTCTACGCCATGGCGATCGAGGCCTGCGCGCGCGTCGAGATGGGCGAGCAGCACACCGGCATCCTGCTGGCGACCACCGCGATGGGCGCGATCGACACGCTGCAAGGCTCCGAGTACGGCCTGCACACGCGCTCGCTGTGCTGGCAAGCGCTGAGCCGCGCGGGCTCACCGCAAGCCGACGAGGCGCGCCGCCGTGCGCGCGGCTACGTGGAGCAGCTGCTCGGCAACATTCGCGACGTCGCCTTCAAGGACACCTTCCGCAAGCGCCAAATGGTGCGCGACATCCTCGGCACGGACACCGACGCGCACCCCCAGCCGCCGCTCGCGATGATGTGAGCTCGTGCCGCGGCGCGCGCCGCCCGCGCGCCGCGCACGGGAGCGCCTACATGCAGACTTTCTTATCGAGATCGCACTGCTTGCCGTCGGGGCACGGCTCGCCGGAGTTGCACGAGGCGACGCCGGTGTCCACGTAGCGCTCGACAGAGGACTGGATCACGAGCTTGAGGCCGGGTGAAGCCGGATCCGCGCCGGACGAGTAGCGCTTCAGGACGATGGACGGGTAGCCCGCGAGCCCCAGCCCGACGAGCTGAGTGACCAGCTCCTCGGGGATATCGAACGAGCCGGTGTCCGCCACGTCGCACTGAATTTCACCGGTCTTGCCGCCGTGATGCGCGACGTCGAGCTTGATCCAGACGCGCGAGGCGCCCGCCACGCCGGGAGGCTGCCAGCGAGCTTGCACCGCCTCACCCGAGCGCACGGACACCATGCCGTCCGGGATCGAGAGGGGCGCGATGCATGTCGCCTTCAGGTTGACGCGCTCCGCGGTCACCGTCACGTCCGAACCTTCGGCGCACGGAGGGTTCGGCAGGGTCGTGCCAGCCGGGGGCTGGTACGAGTAACCCGGAGGGATGCCCTCCATGGCGAAATCGTTTGGCATCAAGCCCTTCACTTGCACGACGCCGAGGTTTTGCGGCGTGGCGTACGGCGTGCAGGTGTTGTCCGCCGTGCACACGCCGTCCAAGCAATCTTCTTCGCAGAAGGGGTTGGCCGGGACGAGCAGCTTGCAGTCGCCGACCTCCTTGGCGACCTTCAGCACGGGCGGCGTCGGCGGCTGCTCAGCGTCCGCGACCTTACCCAAAACGCCGGTATGCGGAGGGGCCGCTTGCGTCTCTGGTTCGTAGCTGACGGTGATGGCCCCGTGCAGGCCGCTCGCATTGCCCGCGGCGCCGCCGCCCGCGTTGCCCGCGGCGCCGCCGCCCGCGTTGCCCGCGGCGCCGCCGCTCGCCGTGCTGCCGGCGCTAGCGCCGCCCGCCGCCGTCGAGCCGCCCGACGCGGTCGAGCCACCCGACGCCGTTGAGCCACCGCTGCCGGGCGAGCTCGAGCCACCGCTGCCAGTCGCCGGAGGATTATCGGTTTTCGACGAGCACGCGGCCACGAGCGCTGCGCACACCAGCGCGACACCCGCCGCGCTCAGTCTCTCGATCTTGTTGAGCATCATCCTTCGAACCACTCCCAGCGCCGCGCGCTCGCTCTACGGAGTGAGCGCGAAGCAATAGAATCCGCCGTAGCCGCCGCCGGAGCCGATGGTGCCATCGTTCCCGGGCGGCCCCATTTCTACGATATTGATGCCCGGCGCGCACCCCGCTTCGTCGAGCGCCGAGATCCAGTGGTCTTGGTTGATGCCACCACCTGGGAAGCCAATGCCGCCACCCCCGCCCGCTGGGAAGCCGCCGCCGGGGAAGCCGCCGCCGATCGTGCCGCCGCCGATCGGCACCGCGCTGCGCGGCCAGGAGTGACCGACGCGCGGCTTGCCGTCACCCGTCTTGGCGACGCTCGTCCAGTTCTTACAAGTCGCCGTGGCGCTGAAGAGCTGACCCATCTCGTTCGAGCCGGTCAACGTGTCGTGATTGTCGACCTGCGTGGCGCCGTCGGGTTTTCCGTTCGGCGTGCCTTCTTCGTTCGGCAAATCATTGATGATGGCCGTGTCGGCGCCCTTGGGACGCGTATTCAAGAGATCGGCCTTCGTCATCGCGATGAGGCGACCCAAGCGATCGTACCAAGGTCCCTCTCCGATACGGTCGATGGCGTTCACGGGCGAGCCGTTGCCGCCGTCCGCCGCGCTGAGAAACGCGCGCCACTGTTTTTGGGTCGCGCCGGGCATCGTGGTCTCCGCGATGGTCGCGCAGATCTTGTCCGCGCCGCGCAGGCCCGCGTCTGCGCCGGTCTCGCCGAATCGCAAGTCGCCGCCGAAGCCATTGCTGTTGCCGGCCAATTGGACGATCGCTTTTTGGCTGGTGACGAAGAAGCTGAACTTGCCGAGGTTGCTCGGTGCTCCGGCGCCGCCTCCACCCGCGCCCGCGCCTGAACCTGCGCCGCCGCTACCTGCGCTTCCGGCTGTCCCGGTGCTGCCGCCGCCAGCGCTGCTGCCGGCCGCGCCATTGCCACCCTGCGCCATGCCGCCGCCCGACGCGGCGCCACCCTGTGTCGAGCCACCTTGCGAGAATCCGCCGGAGGTCGCGGCGCCCCCTGTCGAGCTAGACGAAGCCGCGCCGCCGCCAGCGATGCTGCCACCCGAGCTCGTCGCCACGCTGCCGCCCGAGCCGACGAGGGCGCCGCCGGACGCGGTGCTCCCGCCCTGGGTCGGAGCGCTGGTACTGCCTCCGCTCGTCGTTGCCGGCGATCCGCCGGAGGAACCACCGTTGTCGGGCTCACCCGCCGCGCTGCAGGCGGCGGCTCCGACAGCGACAGCGACGGCAGCGAAGCAGGTGTAAGAAATCGAGACGCGGTTCCAGGTGCGAATTGCCATTGTTGCTCTTTGCTCAGGAACGCCGAGCCTCGGGGCGACGCTGCCTCGCGAGTCACTCGACACGGTAGTGTTGCTCTTGGTCACTTGGAGATAGCTCGGGCAGGCAGGAATTTGACGACGCGATGAAGAAACCTTGACGTTTCGATGCCGTCAGCAAACTGTGAGCTGGTTGCAGTAGATCACGCTGAAGATGCCGTCCCAGCGTCGTTTACCTGTTTGGCTGATGGGCGCCGGCGCATTATTGCTGCTCGGCGCGCTGGGGCTATTCGAATTTTCAGGGCGACCACCTGCGCCCGCGCCTGCGCCTGCGCCAACGCCGCGCGCCAGCGCGTCCGCCCCTGAAACACCCGCACACGGCGATGCGGCGCTGCGCGCGAACGGCGACCCTCTCACGCTCTATCAAAATATGCGAGATCCAGCCGCGTTCGGCGTTTACGTCGGCCGCGCGGCGCCGTTCGATTTCAGCTACGACAATCGGCTGTTCGGAACGATCACACTGTCTGGAGTGACCGTCGCAGCGCGCGAGTCGGGCGTTTTTCAAGGCGAGGCACAGGGCGCGCGCGTTGGCCCGCTGAGCGCGGGCGCGCTCGGATTTCGAATCAGCCGGCCGCGTGAGCTGGTGGAGCTGGAGTTGACGGACGCCGCCGCGCAGCGGCCCTGGTTGACGCTCTCCTATGCAGCGGCTGGCGCGGCCGGGCTGTGGGTCTTCAGTTTGCCGCATCAACCGCTGATGCCGCTCGCGGAGCGAGCGGGGTGGAGCCTGAGTGAAGCTTTCGCGCGTGCCTCCGCGCACGTGAGCCTGACGATGGCGAGTCCCGCCGATCAGCAGGCGCCGCTGCGCGGGCGCGTCGAGCTCGTCGTCGATCGCTTTCCGAAGCCGCCTTGGGACGACAGCGCCCTCTGGTTCGGCGACAGCGCCTCGTTCGCCGCGCGCGTGGAGCCGGAGCCCGGCCGCTGGGCGCTGCGCGACGCGCAGCTCTCGTTCTCGCTATTCACACTCAAGGGTGATGGCTTCATAGCGGCGGCCGAGCCGCTGCTGCTCACGCTCGACGCGCGCGGCGCGCTGACCTGCGCGCAGCTGCGCGCCAACTTGGCGAGCTCGCAGACCAGAGACGTGATCGATCGCTATCTCAACGCGCACACGGGTCACGAGCGCGAGCAAGTCGAAATGCGTCTGCAGCTCGGCATCGGCGCGAACGGTGATCGTCGCGGCCACGCCGCGTGGAGCTTGAGCGCGGGTTGCGGGCTGACCGAGCGCGCCGCGCAGTGAGGGCGGAACGCGCTCGCATGACCAGTTTCCTATTGCCTCGCGTTCGATTCGGCGGGACGAAGAGACGCGGCATCTCGCGCGGGCAGACGGAGCGCCGCTCGCTCGCGGGGATGAGGATTTGAAGGTGAGCTCGACGTCACGAAATTGCCCGTCTTCACTCGAACTGCGACGCCGATGAGCTCCCGGAGCACAACGCGAAGGTCTCGACGTTTCGGTCCAATGCGTGTTGGGCGACTTCACCGCGCTTCCCACGCAGGTGCCAACCGCGCAGGCTGCGTTCGCAGTGGAGGCGTTCGTGCATGCCTCGAGCGCGGAACGGTTCTTTCGGGAATGTTCTCGCGTGCTGGAGCCCGGCGCGCGATTGATCGTCTGTGACGACTTCCTTTCCGAGCCCCTCGCAACATTCGACTCGGGTGCCCGACGCTGGCTCGACGAATTTGCCTATGGCTGGCACATCAACACGCTGCTCAGCCTGGCAGAAGCGGACGAGCTCGCTCGAGCCGCAGGATTCCAGCTCGTCGAGAGGGTGGACCTGTCTCCCTTCCTGGAGCTTGGACGGCCTCGTGATCGAGCGATCGCGGCCTTCATGCTGCTCGCGCCGAAGGCGCGCTTTTCTTCGACATACTGGCGCATGTTGCAAGGAGGGAACGCATTGCAGGCCTGCCTTCGTCGTGGGTGGCTGAAATATCTCTTCGGCGTTTGGCTGAGGACTTGAGGGCTCGCGAAGCGAGGGGCTTGATCGGATGAGCGCAGGTTCGGCCGGCGCCAATTCGTCGCGTCGGTAATGACGTTGAGCGCGAGCGGCATTCGCCCCATCGCGCACGAGTGCGCCGATGCCATCGCACAGGGCCGCGAACCAGGGTCTTTCGCAGCGCGAGTCTCCAGGCACTTCGGCGGCGATGCCGAGCACCGCGCGCCGTTTGCACGGCGCTGCACCAGATCCTGCAGCGTGGTGAGCCGCAGGCTCTGCCGCAAACCTGCGCTCGAGCTTGGCCCGAATCGTGACTTCGCGAGAGTTTCCCGAAGATTTATGTTGACACGAATTCGATGCATCAATGTGAATGCCGCGCAGCTGCGCGCCAGAGTGGCAGTTGTTCAGCGCACGGCGCGCGCTGCGCTTCTGATGGGGCAAAAAATCGATCGCGCGTTATCCGGAGCGCCAAAGGTGCGTCTGAGGCCGAATAGAAACGCCGCTCGGACGCATGTTATGAAGAGTCCATGTCCGCGAGCGCTCTGTCGAATACGGAATTACTCGCTGCCATCCCCAAGCTGGTACTGGTCGAGCGCTCCTGCTCAGCCGACATCATCGAACATCTCGTCGTCGTCGAGACGCGCGGTCTGCATAGCGCCTTGTTCATCTGCAAACGTGGATCCCGTCAGCTCGACCTCGTGGTCCGCTT
>CBINHN010000058.1:0-41802 GCA_966250485.1 uncultured Sorangium sp.
TCTTGATCGCGAACGCCAACACCCGAGAGCTCCGCAGCTTCTACAAGGCATCGGACCCATTTCAAGAAGCGATTGACACCGCCACGAAGAAGACCGGTCAAGGTAACAGCGATGACGGACCCAGCGAAGGGCAAGGCGATGCATCGACAGCAGGCAATTGACCTCATCGCGCGCGCGGAGCTGGCGGCCCTGTCGCTGCGGCAGCGCGAGTCCCTGCTGCTCGATTTTTGGTCGATCGACCAGGGCGACGCGGAATATGCGTCCCTGCCGGACTCGCTGAAAATGACCTTGGAGAGCCAGGCCGAGCCCGAAGATGCCAGCAACAGCGAGTACGACCCCTTGTTACTGCTCGCTTGCCGCCGGAGCTTCGCCGGCGTCGCGAACCACTATTTGGAGCGTCGGCTTCGCGCGTTGGGGCACGACGCGACCGTGACCGGGAGCGCAGAGCGTCGCGAGCGCTGCCCGTGCTGCCGGTATTACTCGCTGCCGCAGCGGGGCGAATACGACATCTGCCCGGTGTGCTTTTGGGAGGATGATGGCAGCGAGGATCCGGAGCGGCGCAGCGGACCGAACCGCATGACACTGCGTGAAGCCCGCGAAAATTTCGCGCGGCTGGGCGCGGTGAGCGAATCCGCGCGCGCCCATGTGCTATCGGACGGGCGCGAGCGTTACGAGCTCGCGTCAGAGTGACGCGCGCGCTCTCTCAGGACGGCGTGTAGATCCGGAAATTTCCGGATACGTGGAGCAGCGCCATCAGGTAGAGCATCCCGTCATAGTAGCGCCACTTGCCGGATGGCGGTGAGGCACGCCACAGCTCGTCGACGAAGCGCCAAGCGCGGGGCTGGGTCGCCGCCAAGCTGGCCACGGCGTTCGTGGCGACGAGCCCGAGCGAGTGGCTGTTGCTCGTGGGCACGCCTTCCAGCGTGAAGTTGTTCCCGTAGCGCTCGATACCCTGCGCCTCGAAGAACGCTTGGATACGGTCGCTGAGCTCCTTCTCTCCAGCGTCCGCGGCCCACCAGGCGTAGTCGAAGCTCCAGTTCATGGCGGTGCGCCAGGCGTCGTAGCGAAACTGCACGGTGTTCTTGTCCCACGGCGCGGCCAGCGGCGTTCCGTCGAACGCGGCGTAGTCTGGCGTGAGACCCGTCTTCGGGTGCGCCGCTTTACGGAAGAACTCCCGGCTCTTTTGCGCCGCTTCGCGCCAGAAGGCGCGATCGCGCTCCGGGCCGAAGCGCGCCCAGAGCTCGTAGAACGCCGGCAGGTGGTAGGACGGGTCGGTGTGATCGGTGCCGCTCGCGTCGGGCGTAAAGCGGACCATCCTTTCTTTCACATTGAAGATGGTGGTCCCCGTCGTCTTGCGCTTGCCGTTCACGACGCCGCTGACGTCCGCGCGGTTCTTCATGCGATCGACGAGCTCGTCCGCTTCGCGCTTGAAATCGAAGATGCCGCCCTCGCTCCCCCAGCGCGCGGCCGCGAAATACAGCGCGGTCGCGAAGTACTCTTCGCCGTCCGGAGCCGGCATGTCATCGATGTGCTGTCCGCTGCGCTTGAGTTGCCACGCGAAGTAGCCGGTCGCCGGGTGCTGCGGCTCGCGATTTTGCATGTACGTCTTGGCCCAGTTCCACAACGCGCGAAACTCCGCCGGCTTATCGAGCTGAACGGCGATCATCATGCCGTACGACATGCCCTCGGAGCGGACGTCGTCGTTGCCGACGTCCAAGATGTACGCGAGCGGGCCGGCCTCGTTCTTGCCGGCCTCGTAGTAGACGCTCTCATTTTGGGGGTCGCCGTGAAACAGCGCGCTCCAGGCGCGCTCGAGCTTCTGCTGAATTTCTGCGGCGGAGTAGCCGCGCTCGGCGAACAAATTGCGGTGCTGTTTGCTCGCGAAGGCGCCCTGTTCCGGCGGAGCGATGGGCTTCGCTACGGACATCGCGGCGTGCGGGGCCGCGGCGGGGGGAGCCCCCGCCGGTTTGACGCTGCTCTCCGCGCTGGCGCACGGCGCGCGCCCGCACGCGGAGGAGAAGATGCAGCCAAGAAGCGCCAAAGAAGGGAGCAGAGCTCGCAGCGACATGGCCCCTCCTTTAGCAACAATTGCGGTCGCGGAGGTAGTGCCACGTCGCGCTCGCCTGCCGCGATGCGGCGGCCTATGATGCTGCGAGATGGTCGCGAACAGCCGTGCCCGGCTGCTGCATTTGGCGTGCGTCGTCGCGGCGCTCGCCTGCGGTTGCGACGGCCACTCCGCGCGCTGGCCCTCGGAGGGCAAGAGCAGCGGCGGCCGCGCGTCGATGACGGACGGCGGCGTGAGCGGCGGCGGCGCGAGTGCTGCGGCGGAGGTAGGGACGATGATGCAGGGCGGTCAAATGGCAGCTGCCAACGGCGGCGCCGGGGGCAATTCGGGAACGCACGCGCCGCGGGTCTGTGTATTTTCGCGCACGACCCAGTTTCGGCACACCTCGATCGAAGCCGGCGTCGCTGCGCTGCGAGCGTTGGCAGCGCAGCGCGGCTGGTCGCTCGAGGCCGGTGAAGACGCGGGCGTGTTCAGCGATGAGGGCCTCCAGCGCTTCGACGTGATCGTCTTTCTGAGCACGACGGGAGACGTGCTCGACGGCGCTCAGCAGAGCGCCATGGAGCGCTTCATTCGCGCGGGCGGCGGTTTCGTCGGCATTCATTCAGCGTCGGACACGGAGTACGACTGGCCCTGGTATGGGCAGCTGGTTGGCGCCTATTTCAAGAGCCATCCGCCGCTGCAGCAGGCCTCGGTCATCGTCGAGGATCCGAACCATCCGGCCAGCGCCAGTCTGCCCTCCCCCTGGACGCGCGTGGATGAGTGGTACGCGTTCCGAAGCAACCCGCGGGAGCAGGTGCACGTGCTCTTGCGCGTCGACGAAGCCAGCTACGACCCGGGCGAGTCCGCTATGGGCGCCGATCATCCCATCGCCTGGTGCCACGAATACGACGGCGGGCGCGCTTGCTACAGCGCGCTCGGTCACAGGGAGGAGAGCTATGCCGAGCCGCTCTTGCTGTCACATTTCGCGGGCGCGATCGAGTGGGCTGCAGGCGGCTAGAAGAGCGCTGCGCGGGCGCGTCCGTGGCGGCAGCTCCGCCACAGTGCGAGTCACGCTGGCACGAGCGTGATGAGCCCAGCGAGACGACTGAGCGCCGGCCGCCGCAGCACAGCAACAGCATCGCCCGGCGCAGCAGCGGTTAATTTTCGCGCGGGAGGTCGGCTCGGGCGCGAGCTTTGCTGTGCTGGGAGGCTCCTGCGGCCTTGTCTGCCCTAGCAACGGAGTCGAGCCATGAACAACGACGACAAGCTCCTGCGCGCCATCCGCGAAACCGCCCGGCCTTGGACGGGCTCGGCGCGTGATTTCGAGCCAGTGCTCCAGCTGACGGGTTCCGCGACCTGCGTGTTGATCGGCGAGGCCACGCATGGAACGCACGAATTTTATCGGTTGCGCGCGGAGCTCACTCAGCGGCTGATCAGCGAGCAAGGCTTCGTGGCAGTGGCCGCGGAGGCGGATTGGCCCGACGCGTACCGTGTGAACCGCTACGTTCGCGGGCTGGGCCGCGATGGGGACGCGGAAGAGGCGCTCGCCGATTTTCGGCGTTTTCCAGCCTGGATGTGGCGCAACTCGGACGTCCTCGATTTCGTCGGCTGGCTGCGGGAGCACAACGAAACCCGCGAGCCGCAGGAGCGCGTGGGATTTTACGGGCTGGACCTCTATAGCCTGCACGGCTCGATCGCAGCGGTGCTCGAATATTTGGAGAAGAGCGCGCCCGCGGCGGCCGAGCGCGCCAAGGAGCGCTACGCCTGCTTCGAGCAGTTCGGCGGCGATCCGGAGCACTACGGTTACGCCACCAGCCTCGGGCTCGCTCCCGACTGTGAGCGAGAAGTGGTGCTCCAGTTGATCGAGCTGCAGCGCGAGCGAGACAGCATCCTGCGGCGCCAGGGGGTGGCGGCAGAAGACGAGCACTTTCAAGCGGAACAAAACGCGCGCGTCGTCAAGAACGCGGAGGAGTACTACCGGACCATGTTCGGGGGGCGGATTTCGAGCTGGAATTTGCGGGACGCGCACATGTCCGACACGCTAGACGCGCTGCGCGCGCACCTGGCTCGCCGCTTCGACCAGCCGAAGGTGGTCGTGTGGGCCCACAACTCTCACGTTGGTGACGCGCGCGCCACCGAGGCCCACGCCCAAGGTGAGCTGAACCTCGGACAGCTAGTGCGCGAGCGACACGCAGGGCGAACCGTGTTGGTCGGCTTCAGCACCCATAGCGGGACCGTGACGGCGGCGTCCCAATGGGGCGGCGCCGCCGAGCGCAAACAAGTTCGGCCAGCGCTGCCGACCAGCTACGAGGAGCTGTTTCATAACGTGGGGCTGCCGAGCTTCTGCTTGCGTCCCACGGAGCTGCCGGCGGAGGTCAGCCCGCTGCTCGACGAGCCACGCCTGCAACGCGCCATCGGCGTGGTGTACCGGCCGCAAAGCGAGCGCGTGAGTCACTACTTCAACGTGCAACTCGCCAAGCAGTTCGACGCCATGATTCACATCGATCATACGCGCGCCGTGGAGCCGCTGGAGCGCGGCGCGCGCGTGGTTCGCGAAGAGCTGCCGGAGACGTTCCCCTCGGGTCTGTGACGTCGCCGCCACGGACCGTCGCGCACCGTCGGCATGGCTCTTGCGACCCGCTGAGCGTGGTCCCATTCCTAGCCAGCATGCGGCGACACCTCCTCTTGCTCGGGCTTACGGCCTGCATCGCCTGCACGAACGCGCAAAAGCGCTCGGCGCGCGCTGAAAACGAAGATTTGCGCTCGGGCACGCCGCCTCCGGCTGCCGCAGCGAGCTCGCAGCCCGAGCGCCAACGTGCGTCGTCGCCGCCGGCTGCCGCCTCGTTGCCGCCGGTTGAGACCGAGCCGCCGAACGTGCCGGAGTTCAAGCCTGCTTTCGCGGGACAGACGCGCGCGCCGGCCGTTCGAACGCGGACGCCGTTCGAGGTCAGCGAGCTCGGTGATCAATTCGATAACCCCTGGGCGCTCGCGTTCTTGCCCGATCGCCGCCTGCTGATAACCGAGAAGCTGCGAGGCGAGCTGCACCTCGTAACACCCGAGGGCAAGAAGATTGGCAGCGTCGCGGGGGTGCCGCGCGTCGATGGGCGAGGCCAAGGTGGGCTGTTGGACGTCGCGGTGACGCCCGACTACGAGCGCAGTCAGCTCATCTACATCAGCTATTATGAGCCTCGGAATGGCGGGAACGGCTTAGCGGTCGCGCGCGCGCGTCTCGCGCTGGAGCCCAAGCCCAAGCTCGAGGCGCTGAGCGTCATTTTTCGCATGCAGCCGACGCTGGATTCGACGATGCACGCCGGCGGGCGCCTGGTCTTCACCGCGGATGGCAAGCTGTTCGTCACGCTCGGGGAGCGCTCGATCCTTGCCGGTCGCGTGCAGGCTCAGGATCTGGGCAGCCACTTCGGAAAGATCGTGCGCATTTTGCCGGACGGCTCGGTCCCCGATGACAACCCATTCGTGAACCAGGCGGGAGCGCGGCGCGAGATTTGGAGCTCCGGTCACCGCAACGTGCTGGGCGCCGCGCTCGACGCGAAGCAGCGACTCTGGGTCGCCGAGATGGGGCCGCGCGGCGGCGACGAGCTGAACCTGATCGAGCGCGGCAAGGACTACGGCTGGCCCACGATCGGCTACGGCGAGGAGTACTCGGGCAAGCGCATTCACGAGCGCACGCAGGCGCCCGGCCTCGAACAGCCCGTCTACTACTGGGATCCGGTGATCTCGCCGAGTAGCTTGCTGATTTATTCGGGCGACCTGTTCCCCGAATGGAAACGAAACTTCTTCATCGGCGCGCTCTCGGGCAAGGCCCTGGTGCGCCTAGTGGTGGACAACGACCGCGTCGTCGGCGAAGAGCGGCTGTTGAAGGATCGTAAAGAGCGCATTCGCGAGGTCGCCCAGGGCCCCGAGGGCGCGATCTATCTGCTGACTGATGCCAGCGACGGTAAGCTGCTGCGGCTCACGCCGCGCAAGACGCGGTAGCGCCCCCGCTGCTCGAGTCGACGTCCGAGCTCGCGCACCAGCGCGTTCATTCGGCTGCCTCGCGGCCAACGGTGAGCAGATCTTTGGCCGCGTTGATGGACTCTTGGCTCCCGGCTAGCGCCAAGCGGTCACCGGCGCGCAGCACCTCGCGCGCGCCCGGGATCACGGTGCCTTTGCCGTCGCGCGTGATCGCGAGCACGGTCGCGCCGGTGATGCCTCGTAAATTGAGCTGCGCGAGGGACTTTCCCACTGCGCTGCTGTGCTCGTCCAAGGACACCGCCACGGGCGAGCCGAGCCCGGTAAATAGCTTCTGAATTTGCTCGAAGGAGCTGCGTGGCTCGGAGGGCAGCTCGGACGAGCGGCTCTGATGCGCTTGCGTTAGCAGCGCCTCGATCATCGTCTGAGCGCCGGCTTGAACGTGACCGTGCAGATCCGTCGCGCCTTTCCAGAACGAGATGCCGAGTCCCAACAGGAGCACGCCGAGCAGGAACGCGCCGTAGGCGCCCCCGAGCACCGGTTGCGTCACCATCAGGATGGGCAAACCCGTCAGCAACACGATGGCAAACTGCAGCGTCACCACGAAGGCGCGGCGCGGCGCCGCGCCGAGATCGACGGAGCCTTCGCTGGGCTCGGGTAGCGCGGCGCTGGCCAGCGTCAGCCCCAGCCGCCGAGCCACCCGCACGATGCCCGCGCTGAGCGGCAGCGTCAGGATCAGCGCCGCGGTGAGCACCACGCCGCGCGCGTAGCGCGGATCCATATCGAGGCGCCGCTCCAGCTGGCCGCTCAGGTGAGGCAGCGCGAGCGAAGAGCCGACCGCTATGGCGATGAGCAGGACGGCGTCGACCACCAGCAGGCGGATCAGGCGCCGAATGCGCGCGCCGCGCGCGGTGCTGCGCGGCTCCGTGCGCAGCTGCTCGAGCCAGGTTGCGTAGAGCGTCACGAAGGTCTGCAGTGGCCGCGGCATCTTTCGATCGACGAAATTGGCGACCGGCCCCGACGCGCGGATGAGCCAGGGAGTCGTCAACGTCGTGAGCGCCGAGACCGCGACCGCGACCGGATACAAAAATTCGCGGGTAGCGCGCAACGACAAGCCGAGCCCCGCGATGATGAAGGAGAACTCACCGATTTGCGCCAGGCTCATGCCCGCCTGCACGGAGGTGCGGACGCTGTTGCCCGTGAGAAACGCGCCCAGGCTCACGCCCACCAGCTTGCCCAGGATGACGAGCGCCGTGAGCGCCGCGATGGCCGGCAAATGTTCGATGATCAACGCAGGATCGATGAGCATACCGACGGACACGAAGAAGATCGCCGCGAACACGTCGCGCACCGGCTCGACCAGGTGCTCGATCTCTCGCTGCTCGCCGGACTCGGCGATCAGCGAGCCCGCGATGAACGCGCCGAGCGCGACCGAGTAGCCCAGCGCGTGAGCCAGCAGGGACGTGGCAAAGCAAAACCCAACGGCCGCGACGAGCGTCGTTTCGGGGCGCTGCAGACGGCGAATGGCGCGAACGCCGCGCGGCACCAGCAAGAGCCCGATCACGACGAGCCCGACCAGGAATAAGGCGAGCTTCGCGGAGGTCCTCGCCATCGTGACCGCGGACAGCCCGCGGCCGGAGCCGATGGCCGTCAACATCGCCATCAGCAGGATAGCGATCAGATCCTCCACGATGAGGATGCCGACGACGAGCTCGCGCAGCGCGCCGCGAACCTTCTGCTCGTCGAACGTCTTCGCGATGATGGTAGTGCTGGAGATGGCGATCGTCGCGCCGGCGAACAGGCTCTCGATGGTGGTCCAACCGAAGAACCGCCCAGTGACGAAGCCGAGCCAAAACATCAGGCTCGACTGCAGCACGGCCGTCAGTGAGACGACGGGGCCCAGCTTGACGAGCTTGCTCAGGCTGAACTCCAGCCCGAGCGAGAACATCAGCAGGATGACGCCGATTTCGGACAGCGTCTGGACCACCTCGCGATCGGCCGCCACCGGGAACGGCACGTTGGGTCCGACGATGAAACCAGCCAGAATGTAGCCGAGCACGACGGGCTGCTTGAGCCGCTGAAACACCACCGTCGTCAACGCCGCGACGCAGAGCACCGTCGTGGAGGCAACGAGGAACTGGTGAGCGTTCATTGTGTTCGTCGCGGGGCAGGGCGAAGCACGACGCCGAGAACGCAAAGGATATGCCCGCCCGTTCACTTTCACAGCTTCCGCTTGGTTTCCGTTTCCCGCTGGCCATCGGGCCTATGCAGCTCGGCTGTGACGCTGGTTTCGCAACAGCTCCCCCGCGTTCGTTCGCCTCCGAACGTCCTGCGAGTGACGAAGCGGGCCGCGCTGAGACTGGGCAAAATTGTCTGAGCCGAGCGAGCGCCGCGGGCGTTATTGCCGCGTAGCGCGCATCGCTGCTGGTCGCGAATCTCGCCACGAGGAACGCCGAGCAGCTTGGCTGCTCGGCGTTCTCGCCGTGGTTTCCGTGGGACTGCACGCGCCGCCAGCTCGCGCCCGCGCAGCTCCGTCACTGCTCACTTCGCGAAGAGCTGCGCCGTGATGACTGGCAGTGGCCGCGGCAACGTCGCGCGCAACACCGCGGGCAGCTGCCAGCGAATCTCGTGTACGTGATTGTCGCTGCCGCGGAACACGACGTGCTGAGTGCGCTGACTCTCCACCGTGAATGCGCTCGGCGTGCCGACCGCGCTCGGAGCGAAGGTCTCGGCCGTGA
This sequence comes from uncultured Sorangium sp., assembly GCA_966250485.1. Taxonomy (GTDB): domain Bacteria; phylum Myxococcota_A; class Polyangia; order Polyangiales; family Polyangiaceae; genus PMG-095. The sequence goes on from CBINHN010000058.1 coordinate 8,749, forward strand.
GATCCGCGTGACTGGCCGCGCCGCCCGGCCGCCACACGATTTCGTGCACGTGCCCATCCGCCGTGAGGTACACGACATGCTTCGTGTTGGTCGCGGCGCTGTAGTAAGAGGCCGGGTCACTGGCTGCGGGTGGAGCGCCGGCTGCCGCGCTGAGGTTCCAGTACTGGACCGGCGCGGCGCCGTTCCACCACAGCTCATAGAGCTGTTGGTCGCTGCCGCGGTAGACGATCTGGTGCGAGTCGTCGTTTGCTCGGTAATAGGCCGTCGGTTTGCCGGCGGCGTTCGGCGCGCGGGCGTAGCCGGAGAGATCATCGTGACCCACGCCGCCGGTGGTCCAGTACAGCGTGTGGATGTGGTTGTCCGTCCCGCGGTACGCGACCACGCTCTCGTTCGTGACGCTGTTGACGTACGGGGCGGGGTCGCTGCTCGCTTTCGGCGCGCCGGCGGGCGTCAAGTTGCCGTGGCCTACGGCGCCTTGCCCGTACCAGTAGAGCTCTTCGAGCGTACCGGTGCTGGTTCGATAGATGACATGAGTCCAGCCGTCCGGGCTCACGTAGCCCGACGGCACGCCGCTCGCGCGTGGCGCACCCGCTGCTTGGCTGAGCGCGTCATGACCCACAGCGCCGGTGTTCCAGTACAGGCTATGCACGTTGTTGTCGCTGCCGCGGTACAGCGCGACCTCGTAGCCGTCGCTCGAAAGGAACGTCGTGGCGTCCGACGCGGCCGCGGGCGCGCTCGCGAGGCCGCTCAAATTGCTGGTGCCGGTGCCCGCGCCCTGCTGCCACAGCTCACGCAAGGACCCGCCCGAGTCCCGGTATACGATGTTGGTCACGCCGAGCGCAGGGAAGGAAATGCCGCTCGGCGAGCCTGCGGCGGCGGGCGCGTTGAGCGGGCGGCTGCGTTGGATGTGCCGGTACGGCGTCTGCACTCCCGTGTAGGACCGAATCCAATCCAGGTACGCCGACACCTTCGTAGCCACGAACTCTGCACCGGCGCTGTTGCAGGTGCTCGTGTTCGCAGCCTGCGAAGCCACGCCGATCACCAGCGGGCGACCGTTCTGGAGCGAAATCACGCCCGAGCCGCTGTCACCGGGGCATAGCGAGGCGCTGGGCGACTTGGCGTAGAGCTTGGTCGTGCTGTCTCCGAATACCGTGCCGCGTAGCACGGCCACTTGACCAGCCGGCAACGGCGCGTCGTGCCGAATCTGACTCGCGACGACCACGGCTGCACCCTCGAACGACGCCGGGCTCGGAAGCTCAGCCTGCGCTAGCAGCGGATCAGGCGTGAAGTCCGGGTCGAGCGGCGTCTTTAGCTTCACGAGCGCGATATCGTTGTCGGCGGTGCTCGCTTTGTAGCCCGGATGCGTGAACACCGACGACGTGCCCGTCTGCTGTGTGGCCTGCGTCACTTGCCCCGTGCTCGGGTTGGTACGCCGATAAGATACGGTTACTCCGCCGAAGGAGGTGGATACGCAGTGAGCCGCGGTGAGCACCCAGCGCGGCTCGATGAGCGTGCCATGGCAGCTCAGCGCGCCGCTCACCCGCACGATCCACGGAAATTGCGCGTCCGGCTCTTGCGTGCCCAGCACCACCGCTTGCTCGCTGGTATCGGCAGGCTCTTCACCCCCTGCCGACTGCGCGACACAGCCCAACGCGCTCGCGGAGCTCACCAGCAACACGCCGAGCAGCTGCTGAAATTGATGGTTTTGCGCCGACCAGCGCGGGCGGACGATGTTCAGGGTCGAGACGCACCTACGGACATTCGCGATCGCTTTCAACATGCAACCTTTTCCTGGCACCCCGAACAGCGGGGGCGCCGCAGCCCCCTTCGCAAGAACCCTGCCGCGCCGAGCGTGCGCGCCGGCAATGGAACGCGCCGCGCCGCGCGGGCCCGCGCACGCAAGCAAAATTCAGCCAAAAATACGCTGCGAGCTGCGCTCGCGCGGGGGCGTCACTCCTCCGCGGGCGAGCGCACCAGTCGCTGGCCGGCGCGCTCCCGCCCACGAGCGCGCGCGCGGGCGGCGCGCCCAATCACTCGGCCAGCGACTCGCTCGGCGCTACGGAGCGTCACCCCCGCGAGTAGCTGGACGCGGAACGGCCGCGCTACGGACGCCGGCTCAGCTGCGGCCGCCGAGGCGTCTTCAGCGTTACCCAAGCTGGAGCATGGTCACTCGCGTCGGGGAGTCCACGCACCCACGTATCGACTCCCGCGCTCTCTAGCCTGGGCGCAAGCTCCGCGCTCAGGAGCACGTGGTCGAGCCGGAGACCGGCGTTGCGCGGCCAGTGATCGCGGAAGTAGTCCCAGAACGTGTAGATGCGCTCAGTCGGGTGTGTCACTCGCAGCGCGTCCACCCAGCCCTGCTCGAGCAAGCGCTGATACTGCGCGCGCGGCTCGGGTTGCAGCAGCGCGTTCTTGCGCCAGGAGCGCGTGTCGTAGATATCGAAGTCGGTGGGCACTACGTTGAAATCGCCCGCCAGCACCGCTGGGTAGCCGCTGTCGTACAGCTCTCGCGCGTGGCTCAGGAGCCGCTCGAACCAGGCGCGCTTGTATGCGAATTTAGGGCCGGGCTGCGGATTACCGTTCGGCAGATAGAGACACGCGACGATAATGCCCTGCACGGCAGCTTCGAGGTAACGGCTCTGGGCGTCCTCCTCGTCGCCCGGCAGCGCGCGGCGGATCTCTACGGGCGTCGAGCCTTTTGCCAGGATCGCGACACCATTCCACGCGACCTGGCCAACCCACTTCGCCTCGTAGCCGAGCTCCGCGAGCTGCGCCGCGGGAAACGAGCGATCCGCCGCTTTGAGCTCTTGCAAACAGACGACGTCAGGTGAGGCCCGCTCCAGCCACTCGAGCAGCACCTTCAGGCGCCGGACGACGTTGTTGATGTTGAAGGTGGCAAGCTTCAGCGTTCCCATCGGCGCAGCGGCGCAGCACCGTAGGCCATCCCGCGACCCGGCGCGAGCTCTGCAACGCCCCGCACGCAGGCGTCAGCGCCGGAGAGCCGCAGCGGGGCCGGTTGAACCGCTGCAGCTCTCGTCCTTTGCCCTGCTCGCCGTACGCCCTTCAGTACGGAAAGCCTGGAACGTTGAGCCTCGCCCGGTAGATGCCCGCGGGCAGACAGGCCTCCGCGCCGCACTGACGCGGTCCGGTCCCTTGCTCCTCGGTCGGATCAGTGAGGCCCGTAACGTACAGCGTCTTGCCGTCGCGGCCGCCGAACGCGACGTTGGTGACGCCCTGGATACGCGGCACTTCCAGATAGCCAATTTCCGAGTAGGATCGGTCGAGCACCACCACCACCTGGCCATCTGCGCGTCCCGCAACCGGGCGCGTCGTCGTGATGTACAGGTTTCCGGCGCAATCTTTACCGGTGCCGTCGACGGGCGTCGTGAGGATCTGCCGCGGCTTCTTGGTCTGGCCCTGCTCGAGCTCGAAGACCCACAAGCCGCGCAGGCCGCCGATCAAGAGCTCTCGTTCATCGAGGGACAGCACGATGCCATTCGGTTTGTCGCGCAGCTCTGGAATCAGCTCCGTGGCGACCAGAGGCCACAGCACGCCATCGCTGCCGAGCCGATACGCCCGCTGCCCCGGTTGCAGCGAGCCGGGCGGACCACCGCCCTGAACCGTCGCTGGGTCCACGGTCGACGGCGTGTTCCAGTTCGGATCCGTGAAGTAGATGGTGCCGTCATGCGCGACGGTCAGATCGTTCGGCGAGTTGAAGCGCTTGTCTTCGTAAACGTTCGCGAGCGCGAAGAAGGTCTTCGTCGCGAGGTCCAGCCGCGAGATCGAGCCGTCGAGCTGACGGCCGGCGAGCACCTGGCCGGAGAAATCAACGGCCAGCCCGTTGCTGCCGGCCGCGGTGTCGTCGAGCCAAATGCTCGGCGCATGTCCCGGCTCCCAGCGCCACAGCGTGGTTTGATTGGTGAGCAGCGCGCCGCTCGGGTCCGTACGATTGCCCATATTCGAATAATACAGGGCGCCCTCGTGCCACAGCGGCCCCTCGATGTTATTGAAGCCCTCGTATTGCAGCGGAATACCGTCTACGCGCTCGAGCCTCACTCCGCGCAAATCGAGCCTGCGGCTCTCTGCGCCGGGCGGGCAGAAACGGCGGTTCGCGTGGCGCACGGCCGCAGGTAGCTCGTCGTTATCACGATCTTTCGGATTGACTCCGCGTAGCGCTGCCGCTGCTTCAGCTGGAGGCTCAGGCTCAGCGTCGCTCGCCTCCGGAGCGCTGCAACCGCTCGGCGCCGCGAGGAGCAAGAACAGCAGAGCCGAACCCGCGCGTTGGGCGTACCGCGCAGCGCTGCGCGGCTCGCGCGATGAATGACCACGCGCATCACGTGCTTTCCTATCCCTCGTACTCGACATGCTCTCCTCCTCGACGCAGCTCGCAAAGAGCCCGACGCGGGCGGGGTCGTAAGCGTAGGCCACGGGCCGGTCAAGTAAATATTTCGCGTGGCTTTCTCAGTTGGTCACCCTGAGTATAAATTCGGTGAAGCGCCGATGGGGTGAATATTCCTTTCGTAGGTTCGAAGTGTACAAATTGGGTCGCAGGGTTCCTGGTGAGCCGAGAATCGATATCTGTGCGCGTGGACGCTTGATTGGGGAAAAGGAAGCGGCGTGTTAGAATATCGTGTTTCGTGTTCTTGGTGAGTCGTGCTCGGCTGTTCTCTCGACGAGCCAACGGTGAAAGCGAATCAATGAGTCGTCCCCGCTCACAGTTCCTCGCTCGCCGTGCGTCACCCGCGATAGCAATGGCGAGCTGCAACGAGCGCTCGCAGGCCCAGCAGCGGTCAGTGCGACGCTCGCGCCGTCTCCTCGCTCGCCCTTCCGCACGCTCGAGACGGACAGCCCCGCTCTTTCTCGCTACCCGGCACGCTCTATATAGAGCTGCCTGCGCGCACTTCGCGTTAGACAAGATCCCTTACGTGAGCGAGCCCTGAGCACGCAGTTTTGCTGCCGCATGATGCCGCGCAGCATGATGCCGCGCAGCGCGACGGAGTGTGTCGTTGCGCCCCGATGCGACGTTGCTGCGAGTGATGCTCATTGTGAGCCATAGCTGCAGCGCAGCGCTGACTCCGCAAGCGACGCCCGTGCGCTCGCGGGCGGCAGCGCTCATTTCGTCAACTGCTCGAGCTTTTCGCCGCGTCACGCGGCTGCGAGAGCGAATCGGGAGAGCGCGCGCATTCACGCCCAGGAGATATATGCCGCGTAACTAGAGAGCTCTCTGACTCACAAAAATTCTTTCGGCGAAGAGACGGTATTGATGCGCTCGCGTCACTGCTCACTACCACGATGAGATCTACGCTTTGCGCAGGCGCCCCAATTGTAATGATCCTTCTCCTCGCGTGCAGCTCGAACGACAGGACGTTCGGGGGCACGGGCGGACTGTCAGGCAGCGGAGGCCGCCAGGGTACCGGCGGTGCCGCGACCGGTGGCGTCGCGACCGGCGGCGTCACCACGAGCGGCGGCTCTACCTCGACCGGTGGCGCGCCCACCCAGGGCGGTAGCATGTCGACCGGCGGCGTCACCGCGAGCGGCGGAGCCAGCGGATCGTCCGGGGGTGGACAAGCCGGCTCGAGCGGTGGCGGAGGATTGGCCTGGGGCGGGCAAGCGGGCTCGGCTGGAGCGAGCGCCGGTGGCGCCGGTGGCGCCGGTGGCATGGACGGCAAGGCCGGAGGCGGAGGGAACGGCGGTGGCGCGGGCGCCGCGGCGGCTGGAGCCGCCGGCATGGGGACCGCCGGCGGCAGCGCGGGTGGTGGCAGCTCCATGCAGAGCAGCGGTTGCGGCAAGGATCCGATGATCGCCAGCAATCAATACAACAACGGGACGACGATCTCGATCATGGCTGCGGGCAAGCAGCGCCGATACATCCTCAATGTGCCGACGGACTACGACAAGAACAAGCCGTATCGTCTGATCATCGCGTACCACCAGCTCGATGGCAACGACAAGCAGATGTACCAGAACGGGTACTATCATCTGCTGAACCTCTCGAAGAACAGCACCATCTTCGTCGCTCCGAACGGGCAAAAGAACGGCAACCCGTGCTCCGGAACCGGCAACGGTGAGTCCGGCTGCGGCTGGCCAAACTCGAACAACTCGGACATTGCGCTGGCGGACGCTGTCGTCGCTCAGGTGGAAGAGAACTTCTGCGTCGACAAGACCCGAATCTTCGCGACCGGCTGGAGCTATGGCGCGAGCATGTCCTACAAGACCGCGTGCGAGCGGCCGCTCGGCACGGAGAACGGCTTCATCCGCGGTATCGCCATCTACTCCGGCGCTCAGCTCAGCGGTAATTGCACCCCCAGCAAGCCGGTCGCGTTCTACGGCTCGCACGGCACGCATGACAGCGTCCTCAACTATGACGGCGGCGTGGGCCTGGCGCAGAACTTCGCCAAAGCCAACGGCTGTAACTGGATGACGCCGACGAAGGTCACCGGCGGCGCGCACATGTGCACCGACCTGATGGGATGCATGAGCGGCTACCCGCTCGAGTTTTGCTCCTTCAACGGCGACCACACGCCCGATCCGGATAATGGCCAGTCCGGCAATAGCTGGCAGTACGAGGTCGTGTGGAAGTTCCTGAGCCAGTTCTGAGCGCGCCGCGAGCGGTCGCGCGCTAGCAAGCCACCCGGAAAAGCGCGGTGCGACGCCGTTGCGCCGCGCCTTCCCCGGCCACTCGACGCTCGGAAGGACCCGCGCGTTCGCGGTCATATGATGCGCACCGCTCTCGCTCCATCAAAGGGCTGGTACCGCAACGTCGCCGTCGCGGTGGTGTTCGCCGCGTCGCTCAGCGGTCTGTACAGCGGCTGCGCGAGCTGGGCCGGCGTGCCCGGCAACATGCAGCAGTCGAACCGTGACTTTCCGCCCTATCGCGTGATCGGAAACATCTATTACGTGGGCTCGAACGAGATAGCCCAGTTTCTGATCACCACTTCGCAGGGACACATACTGCTCGACACGGGCTTCGAAGCCAGCGTGCCGCGCCTGCGCGAGAACATCGAGCAGCTCGGCTTTCACTATCGCGACATCAAGCTCATCCTGACGAGCCATGCTCACATCGATCACGTGCAAGCGCACGCGCTCGTGCGGCGAGAGACCGGCGCTGAGGTAGTGGTCTCCACTCCGGACGCGCCGTTCGTCGAGAACGGCGGCCGCGGCGAGACGGTGTTCGATGGCGTATTCAGCTGGACGCCGTGTCCCGTCGCTCGGCGCGTCAACGACGGGGATCAGGTGAAGCTGGGCGAGACAACGCTGGTCGCTCACCTCACGCCGGGTCACACGCTGGGCGCCACGACCTGGACGACAAAGGTCCGCGACGGAAAAAAAGAGCTCGCGGTGTTGTTCTTTCCGAGCGCCAACGTGAACCGCGGAGTGAAGCTGATCGGCAACGAGCGTTATCCGAACATCGCGCGCGACTTCGAGCGCAGCTTCGCCACCTGGAAGTCGCTGCGCTGCGACGTGTTCCTAGCCGATCACGGTGAATTTTACGGCATGAAGGCCAAATTCGCGCGCTTGCGCGACGGCGAGCAGCCCAATCCCTTCATCGATCCGCAAGGCTACCGCGAGTTTCTGGCGCGCGCTGAGACGCGCTTTCGTGATCAGCTGGACAGCGAGCGCTAAGAGCCGGTCCTATAGTGAACGACAGCAGCGGGCCGTGAAATCACAGCGCGATCCCGAGCTGCGCGGACAGCGACAACCAGATGCCCTGTAGCGCGAAGACGGAGGCTGTTCCATCGACGCGCCCGCGCACTGGCAAGACCACCACACCGCTGCCGACCTCGACCGCGAAGGTGGGCGACCACGGTTGACGTCGTTCGTAGGCGAAGCGCGCGCGGAGCTCGGGGCCGCCCCACGCCGCGCTCAGGCTGCGGCCCTCGAGCTCGGAGCCGCGTTCGGGGTCGCCGCTGAGCCGCGCCCAGCCGAAGCGTGCGCCCGGGCCGGCTTCCCAGCGAAGCTGGCTGGTGGACACGCCGAAGTAGGCGTGCGCCGCGGCAGTGAGCGTCTGCACGCTCACGCGCGCAGCGCTCGCAGCGATTCCACCCGAGGTCCCATCCGCAGTGAGCGCGGGCACGACGAGGTCTCCGAGCGGGGTGCGCAGCGCGAGGCGCACGCCGTAGAGCAGCGTCTTGGGAGCGCCGAGCCACTCCGCCAGCGCGCCAGCGGCGAGCGTGGATCGCGGCGCTGGCGAGCGCGGTGGCGGTTCCAGCCGCCGCGGCGCGGGAGGTGGGGCAGCGGGCGGCGTGCTCGGCGCGGGATGTGCTCGCTCGTCGGTGTGCTTGGACAGTGAGTGCACGAGCTCGGCCGCGGCGAGCGCCACCGCGCGCGCGCGATGCTCGGGGGCGAGCGGGGCAAGGTCCAGGTTCGACTCGCGCGTGGCGCCATGAAGGCGCACCGCGATGAACGCGCGGTCCTCGTCGCAACGGATGGTGACCTCCTCGGGACGCGCGCTGCTCGCCCCGAGCTCGCGCATCAGCACGTCGATCTCGAGCTCGACCGTCGTCGGCAGCGATTCGCTGAGCGTCGCGGGGCAATCGCTGACGCGGAGCGCCGGTGCCGCCCGCGCGGTGGCGGCGCACGAGAGCAGCGCGGCGAGCAGCAACCCGCGTCTTCGCATCGTCGCTGCCGAGCTTACTCGAGCCGCGCGGAGCGGCGCACCTCGGCGCGCCGGCGGCCCTGCGGGTACGCGCGCTCGTACTCTTGCGCGAGCCGCGCTGCGGCCGCGAGATCCCCGGCTTTTGCCGTCAATTCGGTCTGCCGCACCAGCGCGTCTTCGGCGAAGGCGCTGCGCGGCCAGCTCGCGCGGAGGCGACCGAAGAGGGCCGCTGCCTCGCGCGCTCGGCCGAGACCGCTCAATGTGCGACCCAGCGTGAACGCCGCCAGGGGCGCGCGGTCGTCCGTTTTGTGGTTGGCGAGGATGCGCTGCAGGTACGGCACCGCTTGCGCTGGGTGATTGGAGAGGCGCGCCACATCCGCCGCGACGAGGAGCTCCTCGACCGTGTCGCCGGCGAGACCGGGGTTACGTTGGAGCACCGCGTACGCCTCGCGGTACGCGCGACGCGCGACGTGAGAGCGATAAACCTGCGAGGCTTGCGCGCGCGGCGGCGACGACGAGCTCGCTGGTGCAGCGCTCGCCGACGACGCTGCCGCTGGCAGCGCGGGCGCGGCGGGTGGAAACAACCCGCTTTCGCCAGCCGAAACCAAGCTGCGCTCGCGCTCGTTCTCACCCCACGAAACGCGCACCTTGCCGCGTGTCACCGAGACCCACGCCTGCGCGCCACGGCGCTCGACGCTGAACTCCGTCCCGACCACGGTCACGGTCACCGCTCCGGCGCGCACCTCGAACGAGCGCGCTGGGTCGCGCGTCACTCGATAGTACGCCGAGCCGCGCACGAGCTCGAGCTGAACGCGCGTCGGGCTCTCCTGCACGAGCTTGACCTCACTGGTCACAGGATCGGCCCGAATCAGCGAACCATCCCGCAACGTCATCTCGGCCGCGCTCGGCGATTGCACGGCGACAGACGCTACCTGGACGGGTCTTCGCTGCGTCACGAGCACCAGGCCCGCGCTGCTGACGAGCACGACGCCCGCGAGCGCCACGCGGGTGACCCGCCGTCTTCGGACCACGCGGCCCTGCACGCGGGCGAGGGCGTGCTCGGTGCGCTCTGGGCTCCAATCGAGCTTCAAGCCGCGCAGCTCGAGGCGCTCGTCGTCGCTCACCGCACGACCCTCATGGCGGCTTCGGCCGAGCGCAGCCGGCGCTGCACCGTCGAGACCGAGCAGTCGAGCAGCTCGGCGATGCCCTCGAGCGTCTCGCCTTCTACGCGCCGCAACACCCACACCAGCCGTTCGTCGCGCGGCAGGCGTTCGAGAGCGGCGTACACGGCCACGACCTGCGCGCGATCTTCTGGGCTCGCGGCGGGATCCGCGAGCTCTGCGTGCGCGTCGAGCTCCGCCTCGTGAAACCAGCGCAGGACCCAGCGCTTGCGCAGCCAGCGGCGCGAGCGGCGCACGGTGATCCGCCGCAGCCAGGGCCGCACGGCGTGCGCGTCGCGGAGCTTGCCGAGGCCGCGATGCGCCTGCAAAAAGACGTCTTGCACGACGTCATCGACGTATCCGGGGCGACCGATGAGCTTTAGCGCGAGGGCGGCGACGTACGGCGCATACTGCCGAAATACAGCTTCGAACTGCAGTGGCGACGCCTCGCGCTCGGGCGGCGCTGCGGGCTGCAAGCACGGCGCTTCAGAGCTCAGGCGCACACTGCACGACACGTCGGCGACGCCATCCGAGCCCTCGATGTCTCGCAGGCGGCGGACGGCGGGCTCGCGCGGCACGGGCCATTGTCGCACGACCGCGTGTTCGCGCGCCAGCCACGCCGCTGGGCCGAAGAGCGCTGCTGGGGCCGCGAAACGGAGCATGCCAATCCACTCGTGGCCCCGAAAGCGTGAAAGCTGGTCAGGCGCTCCTCATTTTCACGCTAGTTGCTCGGCGCCTCCAGGCCGAGGAACCGATGGTACGCTCTCGGCATCGACCATGCTGGTCCGGCGCGCCTTCGTCCTGCTCTTGGGTGCGTTCGCCGTTGCCGCGTGCAGCGGGACGGAGGGAGACGTCTTGCGCACGCGCCCCGCGACGTCGCCAGCGAGCGACGAGCCTGCAGCGGATGAAGCGCCCTCCGTGAGCTCCTGGCAAATCCAGCTGAGCGGGGAGCTCGACACTAGCCTGGATGTCCAGCTCTACATCGTGGATATCGAGACTCCGCGCCCTGTCATTCAGCGACTGAAGAGCTCGGGCAAGACCGTCATCTGCTATTTCAGCGCTGGCACGCGCGAAGCTTTTCGCGACGATGCGACGGATTTTCCGGAGAGCGCGCTGGGCGCGCAGCTGCCAAACTACCCTGACGAACGCTACGTCGATATTCGCGACCCGACCGTGCGCTCGATCATGGACCGCCGCGTCGTGAGCGCGCGCGACGCGGGCTGCGCTGGCATTCACCCCAGCGGTTTGGCGGCCTTCCTCGAAAATACGGAGCTCGGCTTCGCGCGGGGCGAGCAGCTCGACTACGATCGCTGGCTCGCGAGCGTGGCGCACGAGCGCGGGCTCAGCATCGGGCTCGTCGACGGGGACGCGAGCTTGCGCGAAGAGCTCGCGCCGAGCTTCGACTGGACACTGCTGTGGAGCTGTCTCACGATGGGATGCGCCGCGGCGACGCCCTTCGTTTCCGCGCACAAACCGGCGCTCTTGGTCGAATACGGCGACGAAACGCGCGCAGCGACGGTCTGCCCCGCAGCCAAACGCCTGAAACTCTCGGCGATCATCAAGCGCAGCGCAGAGCTCGACGCCTTCCGCGTGGGCTGCCCTTAACGATTGCTTTCAAAAAAACGGCGCGCGTGACCGACTCTGCGAGGGCCAGGGCCACTCGTTGGAGAGATGAGCGCAACAAAGGCGTCCTTCGTCCTGGCGCTGCTCGCAGCGAGCTGCAATGTAACGATTCAGGATCCCGCGGTAAATGGCAGCTCTGGAGCTGGCAGCTCAGCGTTGCCGTCCGGAACGAGTCGTGGAGGCGAGGCGAGCGCGTCCGGGGGCGCGGGCAACGGTGGCGCGCCGTCGTCGCCAATCTCGGGGATGACCGGCGTCGGCGCTGGTGACCCCGGCGATCCCGCGGGCATGAGTAAGAATCCCGAGCTCGCCGAGCTCGCCTTGCGTTACTTCCCGGGCGCTCAGACGAGCCCTGCGCCGCAGCGGCTCGTGCGCCTCACGCGCGCGCAGCTCGACAGCACGACGCGAGCTCTGCTCCCAAAAGAGTTTAGCGCCAGCGCGACGGTGACATTGCCGCGCGATCCGCTCCAGACGAACTACGAGTACGCCGACAACCTCGCGTTCAACGCCGCAAATTTCGCACCCTTCAGCAGCTGGGTGGCCGACATCGCGGCGCGGGTAGAGGCCTCACCCTCGAGCGTGATCGCGTGCCCAGCGAGCGGCGCATCCGACGCCTGCCTGGCGGAGCAGGCGCGAAAATTCGTGAGCACGGCCTTCCGCGGCACCGCGAGCGACGCGACGCTCAGCCGCTTCGCCGAGCTCTTCACCCAGAGCGTACGCGCCGTCGGGCTGGGCGCAGCGACGAGAGAGCTGGTGGACGTTACGCTCACCTCACCGCGCTACGTATTTCGAGACGAGGTATCGAGCGACGCTTCGGGCGCGCTCCTTCCCGCGCAGAAGCTGCAACACATCACCTACACCCTGGCCGACGCCTCTCCGGAGGCGCTCGGCCTCTCCTCGGCCACGCCAGCGGCGTACGTCGCCAGCTCCGAGCTGACACGAGAGACGGTGGAGCAAGTGCTGCAGACACCCGCCGCGCGCGACAAGCTGATGCGCTTCTTCTTGGCCTGGCTCGAGGTCAAGGAGCCAGAGGAGTTCACCATCGCAGAGAGTGTGTTCCCCGAGTTCACGCCCGCCGTGGCGGCGGCCGTCGTGGACGAGACGCGCCGCTTTCTCGCGCTGCAGCTCGAGAAAGCGGCGCCGCGCCTGCGCGACGTGACCGAGGCGAGCGAAGGCTTCGTCTCTTCTGCGACGGCGTTTCTGTTCAGCGATGACCGAAAGACGAGCTCGGGTCTAGTCGCGCGCGAACCTGCACAGCGCCTCGGCATCTTCACCGAGCCGGCCGTCATCGCCTCGCACTCGGGCCCGACCACGAATCGGCTCGTCAAGCGCGGCGTGTTCTTCGTGCGCAAGGTGATGTGTATGCCGCTCGGCGCGCCGCCGCCCGGACTCGACACCTCGGTCGCGGAGAGCGCCGGAAAGACAGAGCGCGAGCGCATCGAAGCGGTGACCGCCGTGGCGCCCTGCAACGGCTGTCACGCGGCCATCAACCCGTTCGGCGTCATGCTGGAGAACTACGACGCCATCGGTCGCTACCGGACGCGCGACGAGAGCGGCCCCATCGACGCGAGTCTGCAGGTCGACTTCCTCGATGAGGGACCGCTCGCGACGACCACGCCCGTGGAGGCGCTGCGGGCGTTCACGCGCTCTCGTCGCTTCCAGCAATGCTTCGCGCGGCAGCTGTTCAGGTTCTACAACGGCAGGGACGAGACCGCGGCGGACGATCCGCTCCTGCGCCAGATGTTCTTCGATTTTGCGAACCAGGACTCGCAGGACATCGTGCAGCTCTTGCGCACGCTCGCCAGCGCCGCCAGCTTCTCCCAGCGTTCGGAGGTTCTATGAAGCGCGGATCCGGAAAGCTCACGCGTCGCGAGCTCATCAAATGCTTCGGTCCGCTGGCGTTCTTGCTCGTCCCCGTGGCTCGCTCCATGGGCTACGTCGCCGGCGGCTCCTTCAGCGACGCGCCACGCTTCATCCACTTCTTCAAAGGCCCGTCATTCCACTCGCCGACGGTGTCACCCACCACGTCCATCGCCAGCCTGCCGGAGCCGCTGGCGCCGCTCGCGCCGCACTCGGCGGATTTGGTGTTGTTCACCGGGATGAACATCCATGGCGGCTCGCCGAAGACCGACGGCTACCAAGAGGAGCACGCCGCGGGGCTCATCGGCTGCTCGACGGGCAACAGCTATCACTACTCGAAGAACGACTCGTACTACGCATACACCGACAACGAGTCCATCGACGTCGCGATCGCGAACCACTATCAGTCGATCCCAGCGCTGGCGGCGCTGCCGTTCGCGAGCCTACACCTAGGAGTGGGAGCCCACTCGGACGCGGACAACGTCGGCCTGGGACAGCGCTACATTTCCTTCAGGAAGCGTCAGTCGGGCGATAGCCAGTACGGCAACGCGATCGAGCCGGTGCAGGACGCGGCGCAGGTGTACACGAGCCTGATGCAGCGCATCAACGCGCTGTGCGCGCGCGACTCGAACCAGCCGGCGAGTGACGCGAGCGCCCTGCGCGCCGCGCTCGAACGCAAAAAGAGCCTCCTCGAGTTTCGGCTCGCCGACATCGACGCCGCCAAGCGCGAGCTCGGGATGGACTCCGTGCACGCGCAACGGCTCGACGGGCTCATAGAGGGCTGGCGAGAGGTCGAGAAGGCGACCAACGCGGAGCTCGCCAGCCTGGACGCTGAAGGCGTCGGCGGCGGCGTGACAGCGGCCTGCCCGACGCTGACGAAGCCGACGGGCAACGCACAAAACAAACAAAACTGCGACCAGCTCGGGCCCATCGCCGAGCAGATGATCGCGCTGGTGAAGCTCGCGTTCGAGTGGGATCTCACCCGCGTCGTGGCGCTCACCATGTCGGGCGCATCGAGCGGCCATCGCTGGCCGAGCAAGGGCGTCGACAAGGCGCATCACACCCTCGAGCACAGCAACGACGTGGCCGGGCAAAACGTCATGGGCGCGTACTTCTCCGAAAAATTCGCGGCGCTGCTCACTGCCCTGAAGAGCATCGATGACGGACAAGGCAAGACAGCCCTTTACAATAGCTGCGTGCTCCTCGGCATGGAATGCTGGAGCGACAGCTCGAACGGGCATTACCTGAAGAACATCCCCTTCATGCTCGCAGGTCAAGCCGCTGGCAAGTTCGAGACGGGGCGCGTGGTGAAGGCCGGCGGTCGCAACAACAACGATCTCTTGATCTCGATTCAAAACGCGTGTGGTATCGAGTCCACCACCTTCGGGCTCGCGAGCTTGTGCAAGGGCTCCATCATTTGATCCGCTAACCGCGCCTGCGGCGGCCCTTCGTTACACTTTTCTCACTCGCGTCGAAGCGGAGGGGAAGGCGTCGCGCTGGGTAGCGAGAGCCGCGTGTCAGCCACGCTCGCGCGCTCGCAGCGGCGTGCGGCCCCGCTTTGCAGCGCTCGCGGCGGCATTCTCTTCGCGCTACGCTGCCGGGCGTGAGCTCGTCGAACGCGACGCGTGGTGCCTGGTATGAGGAGTGGAGCGTGGCTCCGGCGCTGCGGAAGCACGTGGCCTGTGTGTGGGGTGCGCAGCTGGGTGCGGCCGGCGAGCGCCATGTCGAGCGCGTGATTCCAGACGGCTGCATCGATTTACTGTTCTGCGAGGGCGAGTTGCTGATCGCCGGGCCCGACACGCAGAGCGTGGAGCTCGCCGCGGTCGAGAATCGCTGCTTCGTTGGCGTGCGTTTTCGGGCTGGCGTAGCGCCGGCTGCCTTCGAGGTGCCGGCGAGCGCCTTGCTGGATCAGCGGCTCCCGGCGCGAGACGTGCTCGGCGCGCGCGCGGCGCGATTGAACGACGAGCTCGTCGCGGCGCCCAGCGCGCGCGCCGCGGCGGCTCTGTTAGAGGCCGCGGCCGCGCAATGGCTCTGCGAAAGTGCCCCGGACGCGCTGGTGAGCGCCGCGATCCGGGCGCTGGGTGCGCCGCGCGCGGATTGGACGGTGGCCACGTTGGCGGACGCGCTCGGAGTGAGCGAGCGACAGCTGCGGCGGCGCTTCGTGGACGCCGTCGGTTATGGGCCCAAGCTCCTGGAGCGGGTTCTCCGGCTTCGGCGCTTCATCGCGGCAGCCGCGACCGGACCGAGGGCGCTCGCAGCGTTGGCGCAGGAGGCCGGCTACGCCGATCAGCCACACTTGACGCGCGAGTGCCGGGAGTTGGCGGGCAGCACGCCCGCGCAGCTGCTCGGTTATCCGCTCACCGCCGCCTGAGTGTCCGAAACGTTCAAGAGCCGGTGCGTGAGCTGAGGTAGACGAGGGCCATGAACATCCTATTCGTTTCCAGCGTAAGCCTGATCTCCCATGGGAGCGCGCAGACCCGAGATTTGCTCACCAAGACGTTCGGCCTGCCGCTCGAGCCGCACGACGCCGACCCCGAGTACGTGTTCAGCGAGCAAATCGAGGGCAGCAAACACTTCGGGGTTTGGCCGCTGGCGCAAGCCGCGGAGGCCTGCTTCGGTACGAAGGAGTGGCCTGCGAAGCTGCCGCGCCCGCAGCTGAGCCTCGAGCTCGAGGTGGAGAGCGCCGAGGCGGTCGCGGGGGCCGAAAAAGAGCTGCGCGCTGCCGGTCATGAGCTGCTGCACGGCACGCGCACCGAACCGTGGGGCCAAACCGTGTGCCGACTGCTGACCGCAGAGGGCGCCATCTTGGGTGTCTCCTTCGCGCCCTGGCTGCATCGCCGCCACTGAAAGGACGAGAACGCCGCAGCCGGCGCATAATCCGTCATGAACATTCCTAGCCTCGTGGCCGAGCTGGAGCGCTCGCTCGCCAAACACGGGACGCGCCAGCGAGCGATACAAGAGAAGCGGTACCTGAAGAGTGAGCTGCGGTTTCTCGGCGTCACCGTGCCGCTCATCCGTCGAGAAGCGAAGAGGTTCGTGCGTGAGCATCCCGGGCTGACGCGCAGGGAGCTCAAGGCGCTCGTCACGGCGCTCTTCGAGACAGAGGTGCACGAGCTCCGCTCGCTGGCCATCGCTGTGCTCGAGTTGAGCTCCGAGCGGCTGCAGCCCGGCGATGCGGCATGGCTGATCGCGCTCGTCCGCGCGGCGCCCACCTGGGCGCACGTGGATTGGCTCGCCGTCAAGGTGTTGGGCGCGCTCGTCGAGCGCGATGTGAGCCTGCTGAGAGCGCTGGAACGCTGGACGCGCGACGAAAACCTTTGGGTACGTCGCGCCGCCCTGCTCGCGCTGCATGATCCATTGCTGGCGGGCACGGGCAACTTTGCCGCTTTCGAGCGGCTCGCGCTGCCCTTGCTCGGCGAACGGGAGTTCTTCATTCGTAAGGCCATCGGCTGGGTGCTGCGCTCGACCGCCAAGCGAACGCCGGAACGCACCATCGCGTTCGTGGAGCGCCATGGGCCGCAAATGGCGGCGCTCACGTTCCGTGAAGCGACGCGGAACCTCTCACAGGCCCAGCAGGCGCGGTTGCAAGCGCTGCGCACGAAAGCACCAGAGAAGGCCCGCGAAGTGGCCACCAAGGGCTCACGGGGTAGGGCTTGACCTGAGAAGCCCCGGGATCATGTCTCCGGGCAGCCCTCAAGGAGCAAGCATGGCAGCGAAAATGAAAGCGATTCAGGTTCGGAAGGCGCAAGGTCCGCTGGAGCTGGTCGAGCTCGAGGTTCCCGAGCCCGGCCCCGGTCAAGTGAGAATCGCGGTCGAGGCATGCGGGATCTGCCATAGCGACTCGATCGCGAAGAACGGCTACATGCCGGTCCAGTACCCTCGAATTCCTGGTCACGAAGTCGTGGGTCGTATCGACGCGCTCGGCTCTGGAGTGAGCGCGTGGCAGGTGGGTCAACACGTGGGCGTGGGCTGGCATGGCGGACATTGTGGCGAGTGCAGCTCCTGTCGCGCGGGTGACTTCATTGCGTGCCAGCGGCTTCAGGTCTGCGGGCTCAGCTACGACGGCGGCTACGCCGAATACATGCTCGCGCCGCAACAAGCCCTCGCGGCGGTGCCACCAGGCATGAGCTCGGAAGACGCGGCGCCATTGCTGTGCGCCGGCGTGACGACCTTCAACTCACTGCGCAACATGGACGCGCGCGGCGGCGACGTGGTGGCGATTCAAGGAATCGGCGGGCTGGGTCACCTCGCGATCCAGTACGCGAACAAGCTCGGATTTCACACCGTCGCGATCTCTCGCGGAGAGGACAAGCGTCAGCTCGCGTTCGAGCTCGGCGCGCACGAGTACGTCGACACCGACAAGCAGTCCGCCGCGGAAGCCTTACAAAAGCTGGGCGGAGCTCGCGTCGTGATGGTCACCGCTTCCAGCGCGAGCTTGGCCGCCGAGCTCGTCGCGGGGCTCGGCCGCAACGGGACCCTATTGCTGCTCGGAGCCGGCACCGAGCCCATCCCCATCAATAGCGTGGCGCTCATCGTGAAGCGCCTGCGCGTGATGGGCTGGCCGAGCGGCGTCGCGCAGGACTCCCAAGAGACCATGGCATTCAGCAAGCTCTGCTCCGTGAAATCACGAAACGAGCTCTTCCCGCTCGAGCGCGCGGCGGAAGCCTACGACTACATGATGAACAACAAGGCGCGCTTCAGAGCCGTGCTGAAGGTACGCTGAGCGGCTCAGTACTTCGAAGGACCAAAGCGTCGGCGCGTAAACCCCCGGGAGGTCGCGCGCCGACGCTCAATGCGGTCTCGAATGAAGGGGTTGACGATAGGCAACGTTTGCCACGCGTGCTCAGCCATTCAGGTTTTCCGTCAGACGAGTACGGTCGCAGGCTCGGCCGAGCGGAAGTACGCGCGGGCTTTTGGCTGAGCGGCGCGACGCGACAGGACGGTGGTTTGGTGGAAGGCGGGCTCAAGCTGCATTGGGGCGCGCTGTATCACGCTTCGTTCGGCACCTTCGATGGCGATTCGGCGCGGGGTCTGGAGGCTTTCGCGACGGGTGTGAACCGTTTGGAAGCGCGACTTTACTCTTCTGGGCGTGCGACGCTCGCTCGCGGCCGGCAGCCGTTTCTGAGCTGTAGGAGAAAATTCGGGAAGCCGGAGCCGAAGAAATTATCTTCGCTCCGCGCCCGTCCAAAGTTGGTGCCGGGACAGGCTTCCACGGCGTTGCCGCGATAGGTGATCGCGAAGGCGCGGTGGTGCTGGAGGTCCCGCTCCGCGAGAAAGAAGCGGCTGACCTCTCCGTCCAAGTTCAGCACGCAAGTTGGGTGCTCCGACGGCTTTTTACAGGTGAACAGAAATCGTTCGTCTTCGTTCACCTTGCACCCGTAGGTCGTCGCAGCCTTTTTTGCGGCGGCAAAAAACTTCGAAGTGTCTCGGCAATAGCTGGGACACGTTGCATCGTTCCAGCAGTCCGAGTCGTGGTGGTAGGTCCATAAGGTGAGCGCCCCTACCAAGCTTGGTGGGAATTCGATGCCGCACTTGGTGAGCCACGCCGCTTCTTGCGTGTCGCCCAGGGCCTTGCGCGGCACGGAGACGTCGCCGGTCACTTGCAGACCGAGCTCGAAGCCGGGACCGTCCGGCGTTTCGCGGGGCGTGATCAGGAAGGAACCCGCGTTGCAAACGAAACGCCGGCGACCTGCGGTCGTGTGGTTCTGTTCGGGACAGTTAACCGCGGAGAACAGTTTCGTGAGGTGGCTCAGCACCACCGCGGACGAGTGGCACTCCGGGAGCACCGCGTCGCTCGAGCGGAACAGAATCACTTCATCGCTCTCACCTCCCGTGATCTCCGGTGCGCTTCCCGTGGCTGGCGTCGCGGCGGACGTCGCGGGAGGAGCAATGGTGCTGGGCGGCGCAGCACTGGATGCGACGTCGACGCCTCTGCCCGCGCATTTGCAGCTACCCGCCGAGGCCGCGATCATGAGGGCGCAAGAGACGAAACGCACCCTCACGGCGCAGCCCCGATGCGGGTCGTTCGCGCCAGGGTAGTGGTCACCTTTACTTCGCCTGCAGAGACAGACGTTCGCACGCCGAGCCCGGTCGCGTCATTGATGCTGACGTGACACGCATCGTTGATGCCCATCGAGAGCTCCAGCGCAGCCGCTGGCGGTCCTTTCGCGCATTTCGCGCTCATCGCCTGGCGCCCCGTGAGACGAAGTTTGAAAGCGTCGCGCCGGCGGCGATCGAGGCTCATGACCTTGAGGGCCAGACCGTGCTCGAGATTCGGAACGTCTGGAAGCCGAACCGCGTCGTCTGGCCGAACCTTCTCCGTCCAGGTAGTTTGCTCGCTCGACTGCTCGGTCTTCAAGCGCTGCGTCAGGTAGGCGAAGACAACGTCTTGCGCGATGACTTTGAACGTCTCCTTACCGGAGTTGTTGATGGCCGAATCCAGCTTGGCCGGACCGACATCCACCTGTGCGGTTACGTTCTGAATCGCATCGCTGCTCCCCGCGAGCGACGCCGCGCGGGCTCGCAACTCCCAGACGACGACGTCATGGATCCCCGCCTCGCACGCAGAGAGCGGATCGAATACGCCCGTAGTCTTCGCGACGGTGAGATGATTGAGGACGAGCTTGACGTCCCCAGCATCCCGTAAGCCCAGCTTCACGCTGCTGTTTAGCGCGCGCAAGTCTTGCAGAAGGGACATCTCGTTGTCGTATTGGACCTCGAGCTGCGAGAGTGAGGCGACGTTCTTGGTCGCGGTGTCGCCGTAGCAGCTCGCACTGCGCTCGAGCTCTCCGTGAGACACGCGATAGCCGAGCAACGAACCCGACTCTGGCGCGGGCAGCGCGACCACCTTCTTGGGCAGTGTGCCGTCCTTCTTGAGACACTCATTATCTCAACGCAGCTCGCTTCGGCGCACTGCACGCCCGCTGGTCCAACCCGCGACTAAGCGAGGGTAGTGCTAAAGAAGCGGAGGGAGCTGGCGCCGCACGAGCGTCTGTTCGGAGCCCGACGCCCAGGAGTTTGTCCCGCTGCGCCGCGGACCCGGAAACCGAAATGATCGACGGGGTCGAGGTGAGCTACTGCCGCGTCCAAGGTCGGCAGCAGAAGTACTCTTGGCGTTGCGGCGGAGCGGACTTCGGTCGCGCGCTAGGCCGCCGTATAAATGACCGTTGCTTACCATCAATGTTTGCGATCAACGTGGCGGTTGCGGTCGCGGCTTGATCACGTAATTCCAATCGCCATTAAAGTCGTCTCGCTCGATGTTCAGGGCTCGTAGCTCTGCCGCCGAAACCTTCTTGCCGGTCGCGTAGCGGCGGCGATCGAGACGGGCACGGACGACCAGGCCACCTCGATTGGTCGTGTTGCTGATCAGGTTGATCACCGCGCAAGGGCGATTCTGGGTCGCCTCGCGTGAGCGGGTCAACCCGCTTCTCGAGCGTGGGCCATACCTCCGGGTTAGCCTCCTCAAACGGCCGTTTTCCCGGGCTTCGCCGAACATTGACGACGTCCTCGCGCCGCGCGCCGGCACGGACCTCGTCACGGCCCTTGCCTACCGTGCTGATCGCCAACTTCGTCGCCCGCGCCACCTGCGCGACCCCACCGCGGCCGATCGCTTCGGCTTCCGCTCCCGCCCACAGACGACGCGCGCGCTCATCCAGCGTCGCCTTCAACAGGCGCCACTTCTGGCGAACGATCTGCTCGGGCGGTCACCTGCGAACGTAGATCACGTCAGCTCGATCTTGTTGATCCCCATTCGACCTCGGCCGGTCATGAAATCGATCGACTCCAATCGCGGACCCAAGCACGGGTAATAAAGGGCGCCTTTTTGGTGTCCGCCTCGAGCACGTTTTCCAGATGATTTTCTGGGACTGCGAGCACGACGTCTACAAGGTCGCCAAAAAGCGCACTTAACTCGGCTCGGGCTCGGGCCCGTACCTCCGATCAGCCGTCGTCTACGCGGCCACGGCGCGTCGCAAGGCGGCGCGAGGTGACCCCGATGAGTACGGCAGCAGGCACAACGACCAACAGCGACGCCAACGGCGCGACCGCGAGCGCCACCGCGTCAGTCGATGAGCGACCCGCGAACGCGAGCCTTGCTGCAGACGCGACTAACGCAATGTGATCCGCAGCAGCAAGCATCAGCGCGGCCCGACTACGAATGAACCCCGCCGCGAGTGCCAACGCAACCAGCGGCAGCATCCCGAGCCCGAAGCCGTAAACGAACGCTTCAGCCGCTTGCCAAGGCTTCCGCACGTTCGAGATGAACAGCCAGGCATTCCAAGCGCTGCCTCCGAGCAGCAGCAACGCGCGTTACCAGAATACGAAGTCGCGGCGAGGGGTCATTCTTCAGCGACCTTCCGAGCGTCGCTGTGTGTGTGGAGCTGATCCGATTTCCCGGACACCTGCCGGAGCCAGTAAGCTCCCGGAGTCCGGAACATGGCGAAACACCGAAAACAGTACACGGAAGAGTTCAGGCGAGACGCTGTCCGCATGATGCGCAACCGGGGCGAGCGTACCGTCGCGCAGGTCGCGGACGATTTGGGAGCGCAAGCGAACCAGCTGCATCGCTGGGCTGCCAAGTATGAGCACGCGGAGGTGGCGAAGCGCAACGACAAGGGCGAGACGGTCGAGGAGGAGAATCGCCGACCGCGCAAAGAGAACGAGCGGCTCCGAATGGAGAAGGCCATCTTAAAAAAAGCGGCGGCATTCTTCGCGAAGGAAGACGAGTAGACGTCTACCATTTCATCCTTGCGGAGAAGGCCTCTTTCGACGTGCGACTCATGTGCACGGTGCTCGGCGTCTCGGCGAGCGCGTACTACGAATGGAGCAGGAGCAGCAATCGGCTCACGAACGCCGCGACGAAGAGCTTTTGGCGCTCATACGGCAGCTCTTCGCTGAGTTCCGAGGTCGCTACGGGATGCCGCGCATTCATGCAGAGCTCGTGAAGCGAGGCCATCGAGTGAGCCGCAAGCGCGTAGCGCGGCTGATGCGCGAGGGCGGGCTTCGAGCCAAGAGCGCCCGCAAGTACAAGGCGACGACCGACTCGAAGCACAACTTGCCTGTCGCGCCGAACCTCTTGGCGCGCGAATTCGGTGCCGAGCGGCCCGACGCCGTCTGGGTAAGCGACATCACGTATCTCTGGACGCGAGAGGGCTGGATGTACCTCGCCGTCATCATCGACCTCTTCGCGCGTAAGGTCGTCGGCTGGAGCTTTCGGGAACGAATGACGGCTGACCTCGTTTGCGAGGCTCTCGATGCCGCTGTCCGCCTTCGCAAGCCTCGTCGCGGCCTCGTGTTCCATAGCGACCGTGGCAGCCAGTACGCGAGCGCGGCGTTTCGTCGTCGGCTCTGGCGTTACGGCATGCGGCAGAGCATGAGTAGAAAGGGAAATTGCTGGGATAATGCCGTGGCCGAGAGCTTCTTCGCGACCTTGAAGAAAGAGCTCGTCCGCGACGTCCCCTTCGACAGTCGAGCCCACGCGCGCAGCGAAGTCTTCGAGTACATCGAGGTCTTCTACAACCGTCACCGTGCGCACTCTTTGCTGGGCTACGAGAGCCCTACGTCATTCGAAGCTTGTGAAAAGAAATCGGATGTTGCATAGTCCTTAGAAATCCGTCCGGGGAAACGGATCAATTCCAAAGTATGTCTTCTTCGAGTACCAGTCCAAACACACCAGCGCCGCGGTATGCGAGATGTTCCGGGGCTTCTCTGGCTATATCCAAGCCGACGCCCACGCCATCTACGACGCGCTGTTCCGCGGTGAGGCCGTCGAGGACGGCGATGTCCCGCCGACCGAAGTGGGATGTTGGAGTCACGTCAGAAGACGCTTCTGGGAAGCAGGCATCTCCGGGTTCAGCGTCGGTCGCGAGGGGCTGCTTCGAATTCGGAAGCTCTACCAACTCGACCAGTCGTGGTCGGAGCTGCCCCCGGCTGCGCGACTCAAAAAGCGACAGACCGTGCTTCGTTCGCTCGTGGATGAATTCTTCGCGTGGGCCCAGGCTCAAAGCGATCTGACCAGCCAAGAGCGAGGACTTGTCACCAAGGCGCTTGGCTATGCGATTCGACAGCAGCTTGCTTTGCGCCGGTTCCTCGACGACGGCCGGCTGCGCATGGACAACAACTCCAGTGAAAATGCGCTGCGAGTCATCGCCACAGGCCGGAAGGCATGGCTGTTTTTTGGCTCCGACGATCACGCCGAGGCTGAGACTTCAGCTCGCCGCCGACTGCTCGGTCGTGTGCGGCGCGAGGGGCGGCACGGTGATCGTGCCGAGCTCGAACTCGAGCTCAGCAGGATCGAGCCGCGCGCGAGTGTGCGCCCAGTACGCGGGAGCGAGCTCGAGGTAACGCTCGCGGGGCCAGAACGGCAGGATGCGGATCACCTCCGCGAGGTAGCGCTCAGGGTCGATGCGGTGGAGTTTGCAGGAGGCGATCAGGGAGTAGAGGTTGGCGGTGCCGTTCACTCACGCCGCGACTATCGACTCAGGTCGCGCATCCATCAATATCGGGGTGGATGCACCGGATACGCAGCTGAGAGGCTGGACGTGCTCGCCCGAATTCGAGCGATTCAGCGCTAGTCAGGCCGGCGGAGGCGGACCACTTTGTGGGGCTGTAATCGGTCGATTGGCCGATGGTTCTGAGCCGGACATAAGCACGTGTGCTACGATCAGGGGATAGCAACGAGCCTGCCCACTGTGGACAGCTAGGTTTTAAGGCTGTGGCCGCGCGGCAGGCACCGATCGTTCGGCCGGTCAACATTTGGGGAAATTAATTGATGCCGCAGGGATTAAAGAAAGGGGCGCTTTTCTTTAAGGTCGACCGGTGCGATTAAAGAACCCATGGACGCCAAGCGATTCAGCGAGCTTTCACCGGGCCAAGTGGTCGCCATCGAGCACGGGGAGGTGGCGTTCATTCCAGAGCCGCTGCCCCCGCAGAACTGGAAATTTCCGTCCGAGCTGTGGCCCTTGCTTGCCGACGCCAAACGGTACATCGGTGAACTTGAAGGCATAGGTTCAGTATTGCCTAGCCCGGCCATTCTGCTGAGGCCGATGGCGAACCGAGAAGCGATCCAATCCTCGGCGCTCGAGGGTACTTATGCGACGCCCAAAGAACTTCTCCTTTTTGAACTGCAGCCAACGGAAACACCGCAGACGGAACGGAAGCAAGACTACCTCGAAGTCTACAACTACCAGCGTGCGCTTCAGCACGGCATCGCGAGTACTCTACCGCTTTCGTTGCGCCTCCTGCGAGAGCTACACCAAATCCTTCTCTCAGGTGTGCGCGGGCGCGATAAGACTCCCGGTCAGTTCCGAACGATACAAGTGGCAATCGGTGCCACTCGGCGGTTTGTACCTCCACCGCCCGAGCGCCTATCTGAATGCCTCGATCCACTCGAAAAATACATGCACGAGGAGAGCGGAACCATCGATCCTCTGGTGCATTGTTTCTTAGTTCATTACCAGTTCGAGACCATCCATCCGTTTATCGACGGGAACGGCAGGGTCGGTCGCCTGCTTTTGGCGATCATGCTTCAACAACGAAACAGGCTTTCTAAGCCTTGGCTATACATGAGTGAGTTCTTCGAACGTAGCCGGGAGGAGTACATTAATGGTCTATTTTCGGTGAGCACGTCGGGTGCTTGGTCACAATGGATCGAGTACTGCCTGACCGGTACAATCGTGCAAGCTCGAGATACGATTGCCAGGTGTAGACGTCTACTAGCCATTCGGGAACAGTACTTCGAGCGAGTTGAGAAAATAGGGGGAGGTTCGTTGCGTTTGAGGAGGATCGTCGAGAACGTATTCAACTCTCCTTTTGTGCGAGTATCGAGTCTCACCAAGGAGCTAGAGGTCAGCTACCCGACCGCGAAGTCAGATGTTGAACGTTTGGTACAGGCCGGGGTTCTCCGCCAGCTTCCCGACGTCGCCCCAAAGACCTTCTATGCACCGGAGGTCTTCCAAATCGCGTACGGCGAGTTAGATGACGCTACTCTAGATTCCGGTGACTCGGAGCCGCCGTAAGCCCGCCGATTCGCGGCAGAGCTCGCAAGGTCCGGCGATGTTCGCTGCACCGGTGACCACTCCGACCGGAGTAGGGGTGCGAGGAGTACCAGCATCCGTACCAGCACCCCCCACCTCGATCACCGATCCCCTTTATTTCCTGGAGGCGCGGATCGGATTCGAACCGACGTATGACGGTTTTGCAAACCGTTGCCTAGCCGCTTGGCTACCGCGCCGCGTCGAACGGCGGTGCCGTCCGAAGCCAGCGCAAGCTGCCACGAGCGTTCGTTGAGATCAAGCTGGCGTTGAGCTGGCTCGCCGCGCCGCAGCGGTTGGGGCGGCCGCCCTGCCGTTCGGTGGCTGTCTCGGGCGCTAGGCCGGTGCTCCGAGGGCCGCGACTCACTGGCACATGCAGGAGTAGACGTCGTTCGCGTACTCGTAGCCGGCCTTGCCGATGCCGAGCTTGTTGGTGCCGCAGTCCTGGTCGTTGTCGGCGCAGCTGGTCGGACCGCAATCGTGCTCCGCGTAGCAGTCGAGGACGTCTTTGCACTGCAGCTGGTCGTCTTGCGTGCGCTCGAGACAGGTCTCGGCGCAGGCGTCTTTCTCCCAGCCGCTGACGCAGCTCGTGCCATTGGCGGAGCCGCCGGTGCTGCCGCCGCCGCTGCTGGCTCTTCCGCCGCTCGAGCTGGCGCCGCCTCTGCTGGTCCTGCCTCCGGTCGCGGTGTCGCTGCCGCCAGTACCGCCTTTAGCGCCGCTGGCGCTGCCGCCAGACGTGATGGTGGCTGAGCCGCCGGTCGCGCTGCCACCGGTGGTGCTGCCGCCGCTGGATGTGCCACCGGTGTTGGCGTTGGCGCTGCCACCCTTCGTGCTGCCGCCGCCGCCCGTGCCCGTAGCGGTGCCACCGCTCGTGGCTACGGCGCCGCCCGTGCTGCCTCCGGTCGTGTAGCCACCCATGGTGATGATGCCGCCGCTCGTGGAGCCGGTGCCGCCCGTCTCGTCATCTCCGCCGCCGGAGGTGATGCTACCTTTGCCGACAACGCCGCCTTGTAGGTACGGAGTGCCGGGCGCGTCGCCGCTCTCCGCGCAATGAAGGAGGCTCAAGGCGGAAAGAACGAACGCGAAACCGTGGTGAAGTCGCAAACGCACGCGGCACTCCTGCTACGAAGTCAGCACACAGCGCCTCGCCGCTGCACTCTTCCGCGAAGCGCTTCAACCTCTAACTCTCGCACGGCGGCCGCTCGCCGCCAATAGCCGCACACTCGATAGGTGTGAGCACGGGCTCGCACACACGTGAACGTGCCGGCGAGTGCGCTCTGGGCTCTCTGCGCACCACACCTTCGCACAGCGCGGGCGCGCGTCGTGCTCGCGCGCGGCTCAAATCATGTTCGCGAGGCGGCCTTCACGCTCGAGCAACGCGAGCTTCAGGATCGCCGCGACGCTGAGAGAATCCGTTATCGTCTGGTCTTCTACGAGCGCGTAGGCGTCGGCTAGGCTGAGCCTGCGCAGCGCGAGCTCTTCGGCGTCTTCCGGATCCGAAGCTCCAGCCTCGAGGTTGGTTGCCAGGAAGACGTACCCGAGCTCATCAGTGACGGAGTTCGAGAGGTGCATGCCGAGCAGCGGCTGGATGCGGCCTGCGCGCAAGCCGGTCTCTTCCGCCAGCTCGCGCGCCGCGCAGGTCTCGAGCGCCTCGCCGTCTGGCGCGCCTCCCGCCGGGATCTCCCAGGAGTAGAGCCCCAGCGTGAAGCGGTATTGCCCGACCAGCCAAATGTCACCGCGCTCGTACGGCACGACGCCCACAGCGCGGTTTTTGAAATGCACGACTCCATAAATACCCTCCCCGCCGCGCGGCTTTATCACGCGGTGCTCGGTCACGCTGATCCACGGGTTGTCGTAGATCGGGCGTGAGCCGAGCGTGCGGAACGGGTTCTGTTCACTCACCCGAGCGTGACCTCGACCTCGACGCGTGCGCCAGCCGCCGCGGCGGGCACTACGTTGCCTTCCGTGCGCTGACCGTTGACGCGCAGCTCGCTCACGCCGCGACAAGCGTGGCGCGGGTTCTTCACGGTGATGTGATAGGTCGCGCCGCGGAACACGCGCGTCACCTCGAAACCGTCCCAGGCCTTCGGGATGCAGGGCTCGATCTTGAGCCCGCGGTGCACCGGCTGGATGCCGAGGATGTACTTGGTCGCGGCGGTGTACGTCCACGCAGAGGTGCCGCTCAGCCAGCTGTTGCGCGCGAGGCCGAACTGCGGGTGCTCGTCGCCCAGGATGTTCTGTGGGTAGGCGTACGGCTCGCACTCGAACTCATCGATCACCTCGTTCTTCGCGGCGGGGTTGATCTGGTGATAATATTGATAAGCGCGGTCGCCGTTGCCGAGCAGGGTCTCCGCGATCATCACCCACGGGTTCGCGTGCAGGAAGATGCCGCCGTTCTCTTTGGCGCCGGGCGGATACGTGGTCACGCCGCCCTTGGTCTGGTCGAAGCCCTTGTAACCCGGCCAGCTGAGCTTGATGCCGTTCTTGGTGTTGAGCAGGCGGTGCACGCTCTCGAGCGCCATGCGCGCGCGCTCCGCGTCGGCGAAGCCGCTGATCACGGGCCAGGACTGACCGTTGGTGTAAATCTGACCTTCGCTGTTCTTGCGGCTGCCCACCGGCGTGCCGTCCGCGTCGAAGTAGCGGACGAACCACTCGCCGTCCCACGCGCTGTCGTTGAAGGCCTTCTTCATGGTGGCGTAATCGGCGCGGTAGGCCTCCGCCTGCGCGTGCTCGCCGAGCTCCTCCATCAGCTCGATCAGCTCGCGCAGCGCCAAGCCGTATAGGTTGGCGTTGAACATCGACTCGGCGCCGGTAGGCAGGTTGACGGTGTCGTTCCAGTCCGCGAAGCCGAGCAGCGGCAGCTGGTGCCGGCCAAGGTCACGCTTGGTGAACGCCACGGAGCGCTTCAGGTGCTCGAGCACGGTGCCGCTCTCGAGCGTCTCGCCCTGCTTGTTCTTGTCGTAAAACGGCACCTCGCGCTTCAAGAACGCCAGATCGCCCGTCTCTTTCAGGTACCAGCTGACGGCCAGCACGATCCACAGGTGATCGTCACCGTAGTAGTTCGGACGGTCTTCGCGCTCGCGCGAGTCACCCTCGTTGGCGACCATGGTCAGCGGGTTCAGCTGGTGCATCGCGGAGCCATCGCGCTTCTGCACGCTGAGCAGCATCACCATCAGCTCGCGCGCCTCCTCCGGAATGCGGTCGAGCACGCCGAGCACGTCCTGGGAGCTGTCGCGAAAGCCGATGCCGCGCTCGCCGAGGCCGAGCTGGTAGAGCGACAGATAGCGTGACCAGTTCTTGGTCGTGTGACACTGCCGCGGGTTGTGCACGTTGATCATGGAGTTGAAGCTCGCGTCCGGCGTCTTCACCTGCAGCCGGGACAAGAACTCGTCCCAGAAGGCACGTTGGGCGGCGAGCTCCGCGCTGACCGCCTCGCTGCTCTTGTACTTCGCGGACTGCTCGCGCGCCGCGGCGGCGTCGCTGGCTTGGCCGAGCTGGACGATCAGCTCGCGGCTCTCACCCGGCGCGAGCTCGCCCAGGTGGTGCAACAGCGCGCCGATGTTGTCGCCGCGCAGCGCCTCGTAGTTGCCGAGCTCGTCGGAGAGCAGGGCCAGCGGCGCCTTGAAGGTGCCGTACTCGTTCTCGCCGAGGAAGCGCTTGCGATCGGACTCGAAGGACGAAACCGGCAGGTTGGAGGTGAGGTAGTTGACCTGCCGGTCTTTGTTCATGAACGCGTACTGCAGCAGGAGCAGGCCGCCGTCGGGCTCGCGCAGCGCCTTGCTCTGCATGGTCTGCGGCACCCAATCGGCGTTGTTGAACTGCTTCAGCGCGTCGAAGTGCGTGTACTCGACCACCGGGATGGCGTCGACGCTGACCGGCTCCTTGCGCAGGTTCGTGATCTTGACGCGGCGCACGCAGGTCGTCGCGCCGCGCGGCACGAACACGGTGATCTCGCTGCGGATGCCGTAAAATTCACTCTTGTAGTGGCTGTAGCCCAGCCCGACGTGACACTCGTAGAGGTCGTAGGGATCCAACGTGGGCACGTAGAACGGGGAGAACACGCGGTAGCGGCCCTGCTCCTTCACGCGCAGGTACAGCGTCTCGCCCTTGAAGTCGCTGGCTGGCAGCTGCGGGATGTATTTGACGATGCGGTTGAGCGCGGGATCGTCCTTGCACAGCAGTGAACCGCCGGTGTGATCCACGATGCCGCCGAAGCGCATCGTGCCCACGTAGTTGACCCACTTCACGGGGGTCTTGGGATTCGTGATCACATACTCGCGGTTCGCGTCGTCGAAATAGCCATACTTCATGATCGTTCGGACCTCGCTCCGCCCAGATGCGGCGGGGGCGCGAAAGGTAGCGCCGCCGCCGGCGTGTGCCGCCAGAAATGCGGCCAGAGGCGCGCCGGCTTTTCGCTTTCGAGCGATCGCCGCGCAGTGCGAGCGTGCTACTACGCCGACGCTGGAATCGGTTCCAGCGCCGCGGCCGGGCTCTCAGCGCGCGGACAGGGTGAAAGCCTGGCCTTCACCCGCTACCACGAGCTCCACCGACGGCGCGTGCTCGCCGAGCCAGAGCCGCGAGCGCTCGCCGAGCTGGTCGAGGGCTTCGTCGGTACGATCCGGATCGTGGTGGAACAGCGCCAGGCGGCGCGGCTGCGCCTTGGCGCCCAGGAGCAGCACGTCATCCACGATGGAGTGACCCCAGCCGAGCTTGTGCGGCATGTCGCTCGGTACGTACTGTGAGTCGTGGATCAAGAGGTCGACGCCGTCGGCGAAGCGCGCCAGGGCGTCAGTGCCGATGACCGCGCTGGTCGCGTTCAGCTCGTTGTCAGTGAGGTAGGCGAGGGAAGCGCCGTCGCTGTCGTCGATGCGGAAGCCTTGCGCCCCGCCGGGGTGATTGAGCTGCACGGGTCGAATCAACGCGCTGCCAATTCGCCACGGGATGGTGGGCGGCTTGGCCAGCTCGAGCTTGGCCGGGATGTCGTTGACGCTCACCGGGAAATGAATGTCGTCGAAGATGTTGCGCTGAAAGCGCTCCTGCGCGTCGTTCGCCAGCGGATAAACGATGAGGTGGTTGGCCTTGCTCCAGAGCGGCGCAAAAAATGGCAGGCCGAGCACATGATCCCAGTGCGTGTGCGAGAGCAAAAGATGCACCTGCGACTGACGCCCTTCGCGGATCAACGTGTTGCCCAGCGCCCGCAAGCCCGTCCCAGCGTCGAGGGCTAGCGTCGTGCCGTCGGCCAGACGAACTTCGACGCACGAGGTGTTGCCGCCATAGCGAGCTGTTTGGGGCCCGGGTGCTGGGACCGAGCCGCGGACGCCATAGAACGTCACGTGCATCAGGACCACTCTATCGAAAGCCCGTTGAGTGCGCGAGGGGCGAGCGATCAGCTACACTCGCAACTACAGTGGCGACAGTTCGACAACCCGCCGTTGCCGGCCGCTTCTACCCCGCCGACGGCGACGCGCTTCGCGCGGAAATTGCGCGCTGCCTGGGGTTTGAATCGGCCCACGGGGCGGAGCCAGCCACTGCCGTGGTGCTGCCACATGCGGGTTACGTCTACAGTGGCTCCATCGCTGGCGCGGGGCTGGCCGTGTGTCGTGTCCCCGAGCGCGCCATCGTGCTCGGCCCGAACCACACGGGCGTGGGCGCGCGCTGCGCGATCCATCCGGCCGGCGAGTTTCGATTTCCGGGGCAGAGCGTCGTCGTCGACGCGGAGCTCACCGAGCGCTGCGCGCGAGAAGCCGCGCTCACGCTGGATACGGAGGCGCACCTGCGCGAGCATTCCATCGAAGTCGAGCTGCCCCTGCTCGCCGCCAAGAACCCCGGGCTGCGCATCGCCGCGCTGTGCTTGTCACGACTGGATTTCGAGAGTTGTCGCGCGCTCGGTGAGGCTCTCGCGCGGGTGGTGCAGGCGAGCGGCGGCAGCTCGCAGGTGCTGCTCGTCGCGAGCACGGATCTCTCGCACTACATCAGCGCGGACGAGGCTCGGGCGCTCGACACGCTCGCCATCGAGCGCATGCTGGAGCTGGACGCGGAGGGGCTCTACCGCACGGTGATCGATCGGCGCATCACCATGTGCGGCTTCATCCCGACCACCGTGACGTTGGTCGCTGCGCGAGCGCTCGGGGCGAAGCGCGCGGAGCTCGTGCGCTACGGCAACTCCGGCGACGTGAACGGCGACTGGGCTCACGTGGTCGGCTACGCGGCGCTCGCGCTGCGCTGAGCGCCGGCTGCGTAGCCCGCTACTTGCCTTTGCTCTTCGCTGCTTGCTTCTCGGCTTCTTGCTTGTCTTTCTCCTCTTGCTCCTTGCGCTCCTTCTCGGCGGCCTCCTTCTGCTCGCGCTCCTCCTTCTCCTTGAGCGCCTGCTCGCGCTTCTTCTCCTCTTCCGCCTCCATCTCGGGGGTTCGGCAGAACAGCGCCTTGCCGCCGATGAAGACGTCGGTCTGATCCGTGGTGCCGTAGGGGCCGCTGCGCTCTTGCTCGATCAGCGCGTAGTTGGCCTTCAGCTTGGCCGCTTCGTTCCTGAAGTCGTTCTCGGCGCCCTCACGCGCTTCCTTCTTGCCGGTGGTGTGAGACGTGCCGCTGATTTTGCCGAGCACCTTGCAGTCGATCGGTCGCGACGTTTCGCTCACGACCGTGACGCTTTTCGCTTCTGGGGTGAGCTGGCCGACGCTGTTCATGCAAGCCGAGAGGCAAAGCAGCGAAGCGAGGACGGAAGCCTGTTTCAACATTGCTAGATTTTCTCCGCGCGCAGCCTATCGCAGTCAGCACGCGGAAACGACGGGGGAAAAGCACCGAAAAGCCGCGGGCACGCTGCAAAATTGACGTCGCGCTCGAAGCGCGCCCTCGGCTCGGGGTCGCTGCGCGCGACTCGAGCGAGCGCGGGGAGCGACCACTCTGCCACGCTCGGCGGCCGTCGCTCGGCAGCGCTCGGGACACGCGCAGCGAGTAGCGCGCGCAGCGAAGCGTCGCGCGTTGCTTCGCGTTAACGAGAGCTGGAGCTGTAACGAACGATGCGCCTATAATCGGGCATGTCGGTTCTCGCTCCGGGCTTTCTCGTTGCGGCGCCGCCGCTCGGTGATCCCAATTTCGATCGCTCCGTGGTGCTGCTCGCTGCCCATGGAGACGACGGTGCCTTCGGCTGGATCATCAACGGGCGCGCGATTATGACCTTGCCCGACCTGCTCGTCCGCGCGGACATCGTGAAAGACGCGCCGGAAGTCGAGGGTGCCGTACGCGTGGGCGGACCCGTTTCGCCGGAGCAGGTGTGGCTGGTCTATCCGGAGCGCAGTCGTTTCGAAGGGGTGGAGGGCCAGTTCGAGGTCGGCACGGGTGTCATCGCCTGTGCGTCGCGCCGCGTGCTGGAGCTCATCGCGGAGAGCTTGCCGCCCGAAAATCTGTTGGCTTTCGCGGGCTACGCCGGCTGGGCGCCAGGGCAGGTCGAGAATGAAATCCGCGCCGGCGCGTGGTTGCCCGTCGATTTCGACGAGGAGCTCGTCTTCGAGGTACCGCGCGACGAGCTCTGGCACCGCGCTTACGAGCGCGTGGGCGCCACTCCGATGGCGTTCACGTCGCGCGTCGGCTTGGCTTGAGACGCCCGCTAGGGGCAGCAGTACGTATCGGTGGCGTTGCCGATGGAGTGCATCACGCAGTCGCTCGGCATCGTGTACGGAACGACGCAGACGTACAAATGCGGGTACGTCGCGTCCGTGCAAAGGATGTCGCTGACAGTGTTGGCGTGACAGCCGCTCAGGCCGCCGATGCTGACGCCACCGACGCCGCCGAT
>CBINHN010000059.1:0-40260 GCA_966250485.1 uncultured Sorangium sp.
GCCAGGCCCGGAAGGGAGCAACGGTAGAGAAAAGCGGGTGTGGCGGGCCCTCCAACCTATCCCGCCGCTGAACTTGCGCTGGAGCGCGGCTCACACGCCGAACAGCTCGACGACCCCGCCGTTGTGCGCGAGCGGCGCGTCGAACGCGAGGTGAAGCAGCGAGCGGGCGACGTCCTCCGCCGTCAGGCGCGGCGGAAAGCCGCTACCGGCGAGCATCTCGGTGTCGACGGAGCCGGGCAGCACCGCGGCGGTCATCAGGCCCGAGTCGCTGAGCTCTTCAGCCAGGCTCTTCATGAAGCCGATCAGGCCCCACTTGCTCGCGGCGTAAGCGCTCTGGCGCCGCGTGCCGAGCGTCGAGGAAATGCTGCCCACGAACAAGATGCGCCCGCTGCCACGAGCGCGCATGGCCGGGAGCAAGCCGTGCGTGAGCGCGAAGGGCGCGCTGAGGTTCACGCTGAGCTCGCGCTGCCAGTCCGCGACGCTCAGCTCCTCCACTGACTTGCGCTGCACCATGCCGGCGTTGTGCACGACGACGTGGGGCACTCCGACGCTCGCCAAGAGCTCTCGAGCCGCGCGCTCCGTCGCGCTCAGATCCGCGAAATCAACCAGCACGGCGCGCGCGGACGGC
Source organism: uncultured Sorangium sp. (assembly GCA_966250485.1). Taxonomy (GTDB): domain Bacteria; phylum Myxococcota_A; class Polyangia; order Polyangiales; family Polyangiaceae; genus PMG-095. The sequence continues at coordinate 629 of CBINHN010000059.1, forward strand.
GCGCCCGCGGCGCGGCACTCCGCGAGCGTCCGATCCAGCGCCGCCGACGCGCGGCCGAGTAGTGCGAGCGCGACCCCGCGCCGCGCGAAGGCGAGCGCCGTGGCTCGGCCGATGCCGCGGCTAGCGCCGGTTACGACCGCGAAGGTCTGACTCTGGCTGGTCATCGCGAGCTGTGAGCGGCGCGCTTGCGCTCACGGAGCGCTGCTACCGAGCGCGAGCGTCAGCGCGTGCTGCGCCTCCGACCCGAGCAGCTGGCCGCGGTGTGCCAGCGTGACCAGGCGCGTGTCGGGCTTCGCCGCGTCGCGCGCCGAGAGACAGGTGTGGAGCAGCTCCATGCGGCAAAACGCGCCGCGCGCGCCGGCGTGATCCATGAGCGCTTGCACGATGGCTTCCGCGATCGCTTCCTGCAGCGCGAGACGGCGACCGCAGGCGTTCGCGAGCCGCGCGATGGTGCCGAGGCCGAGCAAGCGCGAGCCGGGCACGTACGCGACGGTGGCGTGACCCACGGCGGGCAGCAGGTGATGCGGGCACATCGCGGTGATCGGGATGTCGCGCACGACGACCATGCCGCTCTGCTCGCCGCTCACCGGCTCCGAGCCGGCCTGCAGCAGCGCGGCGAGGTCCACGCGCTCACCGCACAGCAGCTCCTCCGTGAAGGCCTCGGCCACGCGCTCAGGCGTCTCGCGCAGCACGGGCGACTCGGGATCGTATCCCAACGCTCCCAGAAACGCGCTGATGGCCCGCGCGGCGGCGGCGCGATCGACCGGACCCATGGCGTCAGTTCAACAGGCTGCGCTTCACGTCCGGGCTCAACGGGCGGCGGCCGCCATAGCCGGACTCGAGCTCGTGATAATAGCCGAGCGTGTCTTCGCCGTAGCGCCAGCACAGCCACACGACGCGGCCGTCGATGCGGCCGTAGAAGTCGACCAGCCCGATCTGCGGATCTTTCACGATGCCGCCGAGCTTGCGCACTTTGACCCAGCCGTTCTCGTAGTCGCCGACCTTCTGACGCAGCGTCTGCTTCAGCCGGCGTACCTCTGGTTGATCGCTGTCGCGGACTTCCAGAGAGAGCGGCGTCTTGCCCATGAGTCGCGTGAGCTCCGCGAGGCCCTGTTCGATCTCGCTCTGCTCACGGAGCTGCTGCATCACGAGGATGCTGAGGGTTGGAATCAGCGCGTTGACCTCGGAGATCGTGAAGACGTGTTTGCCGTCCAGGGCGTCGGCTCCTAGCGCTTCAGGTCCCAGAGGATCGCGGCGGCCGGCGGCGGATCGCCGGCGTCCTTCATGGTTCGACATTCTGCACAGCTCTCCGGAAACAGGTCATTGTCGGTGCAGCTCTCACAACGCTGCAGCAGCGCTCGCGCGCCGCCGAGCTCGTCGCGCAGGCGAGTCAGCGCATCGATGCGCGCCTCGACCTTCGCGGCGTAATGAGCGAGTCGCTGCCCTAGCTCGCGTGCCGCGGCAGCGCCGGAAGTGGCCTGCCGCTTGAGCTCGAGTACCTCACGGATCTCCTCGAGTGACAGGCCCAATTGGCGAAGCTCGCTCACGAGCTTCAGCTTTTCGAGCTCTGTCCGGGGAAATAAGCGGTGGCCGCCCTCCGCGCGCAGCGCGGGCTTCAGCAGCCCTTCTTCTTCGTAAAAGCGAACGGTGCGAAGCGTGCTGTTCGTCAAACGCGCCATCTCACCAGTGGTCAATAGACTCCGGCGTGGATCGACGAAACTTGCTGCTTCCCTACCGTCAGACAAGCGCATGGAGCTTAGAAAGCAGATCCCGATCGGTCAAGGCGACCACGGTCGCATTCTTGAAGAGATCATTGGAGCTCAGGGAACGGTACACCCCGCCCGAAATAGCGCGGCCCGGCGAGAAGTAGGTGACAGTCGCCAAAATGTGATTGTTCAGCGAGCTACGAGAATCGCTGACAGGGAGTCGATTTGTGCGTGACCGCGAGGAGGGCGCGATCCAAGGTTTGGGTCGCCGTCGCGCTCAAGTGGTGGGCCACATGATGATCGCGAGTTTGGTCAGGAAGAAATCCGCGATCAAAATCGAGATCGAGATCACGACGACGGTGCGCGTGGTGCTGTTGCCCACGCCGGCGGTGCCGCCGCTAGTCGTCATTCCGAAGTGACAGCCGACCAGCGCGATGATGGCGCCGAAGAACGGAGTCTTGACCATCCCGCTCACGAAATCGGACATCGACACCGCCAGCAGCGCGGTGCGCAAGAAGAAGGCGGACGGAATGTCGAACTGCAGATCGGTGATCAACATCGCGCCGGTGAAGCCCAACACCAGCGCGAACGCGCTCAGCATGGGCATCACCACCACCGACGCGACCAGCCGCGGCCAGACCAGCTTCTTGTGAGGATCCGCGCCCAGCGCGCGCACGGCGTCGATCTGCTCGGTCACGGCCATGGCGCCCACCTCCGCGGCCATGCCGGAGCCGATGCGGCCGCCCACGATCACCGCGGTCAGCGTGGGCGCGAGCTCGCGCGCGAAGGACAGCGCGACGACGCGGCCCGTGTACTCCATGCCGCCGAATTTGCGCAGACCGAAGGCGAACTGCACGGCCATGACCATGCCGATGAAGACGCTGGTCACGATCACGATGCCGAACGAGCCGACGCCCAGCACCTCGAACTGCGCGAGGATGGCCTTCCATTCGAACGGCCGCTTCACGCCCGCGCGCAGCGTGCGCAGCGTCATCTCGGCGAGCAAGCCCAGCTGCTCGAAGAAGGCGATGACCTTGTCCGTCCAGCGCGAGAGCAGGGTCTGCGGCGGCGGCGGCAGCAAGCTGGTGCGGCTCGCTCGGCTCTCGGGTACTTCGGTCTGACTCGAGCTCATGCTGCCTCGATCAAATCTCGGTCGAGAAGCCTTGCACGAAGCGCTGAAACTCGGCCGTGCCAGCGCTGGCCGAGGCTTCGTTGCCGATCCACCAGAAGTCGTACACGCAGCCGTCCTTCTTCAGCACGTAGACCAGCAGGTGACGTGGCACGCCGTCCAGGTTCGCTGATAGCTCGCTGCGCAGCGCCTCGCGGCCATCGAACGGCAACGTGGTCTGTGACAGCAGCCGGCGCTGCGTGAAGCCGAGCAGCAGGTGATGCGTGAGCGCGCTGAGCGGGACGTCGTCGCCGTCGACGCCGCAGCGGCCGTTCACGGCGATCGTCGCGGAGTCCGCGTCGTCGTGAAACGCGAGCAGCGTGCCGTCGACGTCGATGGCGTGCCAGCTCGGCGGCGTAGCGCCGACGCGGAAGGCCAGCCCGTCGTTGCGGTACACGCGGCCGTCGAACGTCGGTCCGCCGCAAGCCGACATCAGCGCCGAGGCTCCGAGAGCGAGCACGACAAGTAAGGACCGCATCGTCGCCGCGACGTTAGCACGGCGGAAAGCCGGCGGATCGCGGGTCTTTGGGCCGGCCGCGCGAGCTCTGGTGCTAAGCTCGCTGCAGCGATGCTGCCGATCGGCGATCACAACCCGTCACGGACGTTCCCGTTCGTCAACGTGCTGCTGCTGGCCGTGAACATCGTCGTGTTCGTCGTGCAGTTCTTGCTCGCCGCGACGGGCGGCGAGGCCTGGGTCACCGCCGGCTATGGCCTGGTGGCGACGCGCTTCTTCAACGACCCGCCGGGCGAAGCGTTCACCCTGTTCACCAGCATGTTCATGCACGGCGGCATCGGCCACGTCGCCGGCAACATGCTTTACCTCTACATCTTCGGCGACAACGTCGAAGACGCGATGGGGCACCTGCGTTATCTACTCTTCTATTTGCTGTGTGGCGTAGTCGCCGCCTTCGCGCAAATCGGGATCTCGCCGTACAGCACGGTACCGATGGTGGGCGCGTCCGGCGCTATCGCAGGTGTGCTGGGTGGCTACATGGTGCTGTACCCGCGCGCGCCGGTCACGGTGGTGAACCCGGTGCCGTTGCTGTGGCTGATCACGGGTCCGCTGTTCGTGCTGCCGGCGTGGTTGATGATCGGGGTGTGGTTCGTGCCGCAGCTGTACAGCGCCTTCATCGCGCTCGAGCCCGGCGCCGAGGGCGGCGTCGCCTTCTTTGCGCACGTCGGCGGCTTCGTCGCGGGGATGTTGCTCGTGCGCCTGGCCATCCTCGGTCGCCGCCCGGCGCGGCGGGATCGCTGGAACGGCTGGCGATCGCCGGCCTGGTCGCAGCGCGCGCCGCGCTCATGGTAGTGTTTGCGGCCGCACATGGCCCTCCGCCTCTACAATACGCTCACTCGCCGCGTGGAAGAGCTGCAGCCCGTCGAAGCGGGCAAGGTGAAGATCTACTGCTGCGGGCCGACGACGTACGACGTCCCGCACGCGGGTCACGCGCGCGCCGCGCTGGCGCCCGACATCCTGATCCGGCGCTTGCTGCAGCTCGGGCTGGAGGTCGTCTACGTGCGAAACGTGACCGACGTCGACGACAAGATCCTGGCGCGCGCCAAGCAGAACGCCGAGCAGCCGCTGGAGCTGTCGCGGCGCATGAGCGAGCTGTACTGCGCGCAGATGCGCGCCTTCGGCTGCCTGGAGCCGACGCACGAGCCGCGCGTGAGCGACAACATCGGCCCGATCTGTGAGCTGATCGAGCGCCTGGTCGCGAACGGGCACGCCTACGTGGTCGACATGGGTGAAGGCAAGCGCGACGTGTACTTCTCGGTGCGCGGCTTCCCGGAGTACGGCAAGCTGTCGCGCCGCCGGCTCGACGATTTGCAGGTCGGCGCGCGCGTCGCGGAGGACGAGCGCAAGCGCGATCCCCTGGATTTCGCGCTGTGGAAGGGCGCCGCGGCGGACGACTGGGGCTGGGACAGCCCGTGGGGACGCGGGCGTCCCGGCTGGCACATCGAGTGCTCCGCGATGAGCCTGCGCTATCTCGGTCACGGCTTCGACGTGCACGCCGGCGGAATGGATCTGATCTTCCCGCACCACGAGAACGAGATCGCGCAGAGCGAGGCGGCGTGCGGCGGCGGGCCCTTCGCGCGGCTGTGGTTGCACAACGGCTTCGTCAACCTCGACAAAGAGAAGATGAGCAAGTCGCTCGGCAACTTCGTCACCGTGCGCGACGTGTTCGAGCGCAACGACGCCGAGGGCTTTCGCTGGTTCCTGCTCTCCGCGCACTATCGCGGCCCGATCCAGCTCGACAGTGAGAAGCTGCCGGACGGGCGCGTGATCTTCCCGGGCGTGGACGAGGCCGAGCGTCGCGTGGATCACATGTACGCGGCGCTGGCGCGCCTCGCCGAGCTCGGCGCGCAGAGCGGCGCGGCGCCGAGCGCGAAGCTCGCGCCGGAGCTCGCGCAGTACGACACGGCGCAGCGCGCGGCGGCGGAGCAGGTCGGCCAAGCCCTCGACGACGATCTCAACACGCCCGTCGCGCTGGCCGCGCTGGGTGAGCTCGCGCGCCTCGCCAACGAGCTCGCCGACCTGGCGCAGAAGCGGCGCAAGGACGCCGCCTTCGTCGCGGCCGCGGCGGCGGTGGCCGCGCGGCTTCGCGGCTCGATCGAGCAGAGCGCGCAGTCCTTGGGCCTGCTGCGGGCGAGCCCAGAGGAGTACCGCGCGCGCACGCAAGCGCGGCGCCTTTCGCTGCGCGGGCTCAGCGCCGACGCCGTGGCGGCCAAGGTCGAAGAGCGCGTGCGAGCCCGCCAGAACAAGGATTTCGCGCGCGGCGACGCGATCCGCGCGGAGCTCTTGCAGCAAGGCATCACGCTGCGCGACGCGCCGGACGGCAGCGAGTGGACCATCACGCAGTGACGTCGCGCTGACGTAACGTCAGCGCCGCGGCCGCGGCTCACACGCCGATGAACAAGCGATGCGCGAAGTTGCGCTCGAGCTTTGCGCGCAGCACCTTGTCCGCCGCGGTCTCGATGTCGTACTCGATGCGCTTGAACTCGAAGCGCTGCTTCTCGCTGTCGTACACCGTAAAGCTGGCGCGGTTGTCGTAGTCGCGCGGCTGCCCGACGGAGCCCACGCTGACGATGTATTTGCGGTTCGGCGAGAGCTCGAAATCGATGGGCGGCAGCTCCTCCACCGACGTCGGCGTCAGCGCGAACACCTTGCACAGGTGGGAGTGCCCGATCAGCGTGATATGGCCGAGCTGCTCGTAAATCGGCAGGCACTCGCGCGCTTGCTCCGGCGCGAAGATGTACTCGAACTCCTCCAGGCGCACCGGCGAGCCGTGACAGAGCTGGACGTTGAGATCCTCGAGCCGCAGCTGATACGGCAAGCCCTTGAGCCAGGCCATGTTCTCGGCCGACAACAGCTGCGCGTGCAGATCGAGCGCGTGGCGCGCCGCCTCGTAGTAGTACGAGTAGTCCATGCGGCCCGCGACCGCCGCGTCGTGGTTGCCGAGGATCGTGGCCACCACCAGATCGCGGATCAGATCAGAGCACTCATTCGGTGAGCCACCGTAACCAACGGTGTCGCCGAGGCAGTAATACTGATCGACGTTCTCGTGCTTGTACGCCTCGATGACGGCGCTCAGCGCTTCATAGTTGGCGTGGATGTCGCTGAGGATTCCGAGGCGCATGCCGTAACGGCCGAGGATAACACGCTTATCGCACCGGCTCCGGGCTTCCCGTCAACATTCGCGAGGAGGGGGTCGCCGGGCCAGCCCTCCCCGCTCCTAGCCCACGCTTTTGTTCGCTTTTGCCGAGCTCGCGCGGCGTTCGTACGGCGGCTGAGCGCTTGTCCGCCGCGCGGCCGGGATTTTGGAGCCAGCGGAATCCGCCGGTGATCGCGGTTTCGCCGCTCACGCGTTAGCTCGCGGGCGCTTGGCCGTTAAGCTTCGCGGGTGACTACCGCTCCCCCGCCTGCGGTCGAGGAGTTGACGCTGACGTGCCTCGAGTACGTGCGGCGCGCGCTGGGCGTGTCGCTCGACTTCACGCCGGAGACATTGTCGCTCTTGGATCACTACGCCGCGGGGGTGCGCGAGAGCGCGCACTCGAACAGCGCGCTCGTGCAGATCGTCGCGCCCGCGCTGGGCGCCTATTTCGGAGAAGTGATCCGCGCTCGGCTCGACGGCTTCTGGCGCATCGCTTCCCCGAACTCCCACGACTGGGCGGTGTGCTTGCGCGTCGCGTTCCTGGCGGTGAACCCCATCGGCGTCGCGTACGACGCGGTCTACGGCGGGAGCGAGCACGACGGGCCGCGCTCTACGTTGCGAGTCGCGCCCGAGGACCGCGAGTACCTCGACCGCCGCTTGGCCACGCTGCCGCCGGTGCCCGAAGACGAGTATTTCCTGTTCTCGACGCGCTTCGAGGTGCTCGAGGTGGCGACCGAGGCGCTCACCGCGAAGATGAACGAAGAGGGCTACGGCGGCACGGAGTACTCGCCCGACGATTACTCGGTCGACTACGGCCTGCACTGAGGGCCCGCGGCGGGCCTGCGCCTCAATGCGCCGGGTCGGCCTCTTCGCCGATGGTGACGCGCGCAGGGAGCTCGACGATGCGCAGCGGCGTCGGATCGTCGCCCAAGAAGTCGAGCGTCGCGAGCGCGTACTTTCCGGGTAGCAGCGCGTTGATCGAGAGCTCGCCGCGCGCGGCGACGCGCGCGGCGATGGCGCCGTCGAGCAGCAGGTAGCGCGGTACGTCCGAGCGGTTCAGCACCACCAGGCCGTGCTTCGGCGCGCCGGACTCCAGCCTATCGCTGCGCGCCAGCGCGCGCACGCGCAGCTCGTGCAAGCGCTCGGCGGCGGGTACCAGGCCGAAGGGCGTGGCCGGCAGCTCTCCCGGTAGAAAGCGCGCCTCGGGCGGCGGCGCCAACGGCGTGTCGAGCGGGCGGTCGCGCTCGATGCTCGTGACCTCGAACAACAAGTGACCCGACGCGCGCGAGAAGACCTCCGCCCGCAGCGGCACCAGCGAGCGCTCGCAGGCCGAGCTCAGCGGATCGAGCGCGATCAGCTCGCCGAGCAAGCGGCACAGGAGCTTGCCGGCCGCGCCCGCGCTCGCGATCGCTGCGTCTTCCAGCACCAGGCGGCCGAGCGAGGTCGAGAGCTCCACGCGCTCGGTGCTCATGCCGAGCAGGTTGCCATTGCCGTGCAAGACGAGCTTGGGTTTGACGAGCGGGGTGTGATCCAAGCGTCGCTCGTTCAGCACCGCGCGCAGGGTGCCCGCCGCCAGCGTGGTGTATTTGCGCGCGTCGTCCCAGACGAGCAGGTGCCCCAGGCGATCCAGCCGTGAGTGCAGCTCGCTGCCGCGCGGCAGCAAGAACGCGTCGGAGAGCAGCTCGAAGCGCAGGCGGCCGAGCGAGGAGAGCTCGATCTCGACGTCGAAGCCCGTGCCCTCGCGCAGCCGCGACAGCGCCTCCACGTTCGTCTCGGGGAGCCGCGGAAATGGCGGCAAATCTAGCCAGCGGAAGCGAGCGCTGAGCCGCGCGCCGCCGCCCTCGCGCGCAGCCGGATCGGCGTCGGGCGGCTGATCATCGCTGAGCCAGCGCGTCGTGAAGGGAGCGCTGGCGTCGGCGCTGGCGTCGAGCGGCGCGCCGGCGTCGCTAGCGCCGCCGGCGCGCCGCGACCGAGCGGGGCCGAGCGACCAGGCCCGCGGCGCCGGCAAGATGCTCGCGTTGGGGCTCGGCTCGATCGGCTGTTGCTCGGACGGCGGCTGACGAGAGTCCTCGCAGGCGCTGGCAGTAGCGGCGCACGCGAACAGCAGCGCGGCGCTCGCGATCAGGCGACGCACGAGTCCTCCTCGCGCAGGCGTAAGCCGAGCAACAGCGCGTCCTCGCCGTCCGCGTAGTAAGCGCGGCGCTCGCCGTCGAGCGCGAAGCCCAGCTGAAAATACAGCTGCTGCGCGGCGTGGTTGTCGCGCCGCACCTCGAGCAGCACGCGGGCCAGCGACTGCTCCTGGCCGAAGCGGATGAGCGCGCCCATCAGCGCGCGGCCGAGCCCGCGGCGGCGCGCTGACGCCGCCACGTACAGATCGATGACCTCGAGCTCGTCCAGCACCTGCCAGGCCAGCACGACGCCGTGCGCGGCCTGCTGCGGCGCCGAACGCGCGAGCCAGAGCTTCGCGTAGGGCCGAGCGAGCTCGGCGTCGACGTCGAAGCTGCTGCTGGCTCGCGACAGCAGCTCACGAATGGCCGGCGCGTCAGCGGCGCCGGCGCGCGAGACGATCGGGCTCACTCGAGAAGCTTCGCTGTTCATGCGCGCGCTCTGGCCCAAGCCTGAGCCGCGAGCAGCGGAACATCCAGCGCCAAACGCAGCGAGCCGTCCGCCCGCAAAATAGCGCCGTAAAACGGCCCTGCGCCGGCGATCCAGCCCGGCAGCGGCCGCAGCGTGACCTCTTCGATGTCGAAGGTGCGCTCGAGGCCGAGCCACACGGGCGGCGCGCCCTCGACGGCCAGCTCGACCTCGAACGCGGCGTGGCCGCGGCTCGGCGAGCCCAAACAATCGGCCAGGCGCGGCGCAGGCTGTTCGCGATCCGCCGCGCGCAGGCTGCGCGCGTAATTGACGGGCAGCGCCAGCTCGAGCTCGCCATCCTCGACCCACAGCACGTCCAGCAACGCGTTGTCGCGCGGCAGCTCGAGCACCGCGCGCAGCCCGCCTCCGCCGCGGCTCTCCAGGCGTGCCACGCCGCCCAGCGTGCGGGCGGCCTCTTGCACCAAGCCGAGCCCGAGCCCGCGCCCGGCGAGCAAACCGGCGTCCGCGTGCGTGGTCAGGCCGGGCAAGAACAACAAAGAGAGCAGCTGATTTTCAGCGGCGGCGTCGGCCTCGTCCGGGGTGAGCGCGCCGCAGGCGCAGGCGAGCTCGCGGACGTGCTCGATGTCGGCGCCGCTGCCGTCGTCCTCCACGCTGAGTCGTAGCCATTCGCCCTGGCTCTCGGCCGAGAGACGCAGCGTGCCGACCTCGGGCTTGCCGATGAGCCGCCGCGTGTCCGGCCGCTGAATGCCGTGCGCGACCGCGTTGCGCGCGAGCTGCAACAGCGCGTCGTACAGGCGATCCGCGACGCGACGGTCGACGGTGAGCTCGGCGCCGGCGAGCTCCACGCGCACGCGCTTGGCGTCTGCTTCGGCGAGCCGCTGCACGGCCAGCTCCACGCGCTCGAAGACCGAGCCGACGCGGGTACGGCGCAGCGCGAGCAGCTCGTCGCGCATCTCCGCGGAGCGCGCGCGCAGAAATTCGGCGCTGTGACGGAATGAGTGCGCGTCGCGTTCGGCGCTGCCGGTCAGGCTTTGCAGCGCGGTCGCGGCGGATTCCAGGCGCGTGACCGCCGCCAGCGGCGGCCCCCAGGGCCGCACGGGACCGAGCACCCGCAGCGCATCACCGATGCTGACGCGCGCGTCGCGCAGGCGCGCGGCCATGCGCCGCGCGAGCGAGCTGGCTTGGCCGAGCTCGCGCTGCACGAGATCGAGCCGATCGATGCGCTCGAGCAGGCGATCGAGGGAGCTTGCCTGCAGCTGAAAGCTGCTATCGAGCGGCGGGTCGCTCGCCGAGCGCGGCGCGTTGACCGCGCGAAAGTTGGCGTCGCTCGCCGCGCGCTGCGGTGGCCGCGTCGACGCGCGCTGCTTGGCCAGCGCCTCGCGCTGCGCGAGCGTCTCCAGCGCGGTCAGGCCGCGGCTCGAGTCTTCGATCATCAGCGCCAGCAACGCGCGGTGCCGGCCGAGCTCGACCAGCACATCGCGCGCGCTCGGCTCCGTGCGCGCCGCCGCGCGCAGCCGCGCTTCCAAGCCGTGGCAATACCAGGTGGTGACGTCGTCGCCGACGGCGCTGGCGGCGCCCTTCATGGCGTGGACGCTGCGCTGCGCCTGCTCCAGACCGGCGAGCGCGCTGTCGCGGCTGCCGAGCACGGCGTCGATTTGCCCCAGGCGATCGCGCATGGCCGTCCAATATTCAGGCAAATAGCGCGGCTCTACGCGCGACGGCCGCAGCCCCGGCGGCGGCTCGGGCCACAGCGTGGGCAGCGCCGGCTCGCCGCGCGAGAGTCGCCCCTGAGCGAGCTCCAGCGTGGCGAGCAGGGCCTCGCGCGCGCTCGGATCGCCCGCGTTCAGGCGAGTGCTGGCCTGTCCGATCAAGAGCGCGAGCTCGGGGTAACCGGCGAGGCCCGCGGAGCCGCGCAGCGCGTGCAGCGCCGCGCGCAGCTCGGTCGCGCCCGCGTTGCTGCTGCGCAGCACGCCGAGCCAGCGCGCGATTTCGCTCGCGAGGAGCCGTTGCAGCTCGGCGGCGGGGAGCGTCACGGCTCGTCGCTCGGTACGAGCAACGGCGTGAGCGGAGCGAGCAGCGTGCCCACCGTGGCGGCGTCGTCGGCGCCGAGCTCGCGCAGCCGTCCCAGCGTGTCGCTCAGCGCGCGGGCGCGCTCCGCCGCCTCGGCGAGGAGCTCGGCGCGGCGCGCGTCCTCGCCCAGCGCGCGCGTGAGGCTGGCCTGCAGCCGCCCCATGACCTGCGCCGAAGCTGCCTCCAGGCCGCCCAGCTCGCGCAAGCGCTGCACGGCCGAGGCGCACAGCTCGCGCGTCTGCGCCAGCTCGTCGACCCAGCGCTCGCGCTCGCGCTCGAGCTCGGCGGACAAGCTGACGTGCTCTTCGAAGGCCGCGAGAGCGCGCGCCAAGAGCGTGCGCACGTCGTCGGCCATGGTCAGCATCGCTTTGCCGACGGGCTCGCCCAGCCGCGCGCCTTCCAGGCCGGCGTTGAGCGCCGACAAGCGGGCGCGCTCGAGCGCGTCGCGCAGGGCGTTGGCGCTGCCGCGCAGCTCACGGCTGCGGTTCGCGAGCAAGCGCGCGCCATCGTGCAACGCATCGAGCACGCCTTGCGCTCGCGTGGCGTCCGAGGTCGCGGCTTGGCTCGCGCGATCCGCGCGCGCCCGCGCTTCTTGACCGAGCTCCAGCTGTCGCAAGAGCTCACCGGCCTCGATTTCATCCAGGCTCATCGCTCACCTCCGCGCGGCCTCGCGCCCAGCGCCCGCGCCAATAGATCGCGGAGCGGCAGCTCGGGCACCAGCGTGTCGTCCACGAGCGCGCCGCCCGCCTCGAGCTCGAGCTCGGTGACGCGCTCGATTTGCAGGCCCGCGAAGGCCAGCGGTTCGCCGTCGAGCTCGGACAGCAGCAGCGCGCCGGTGCTTTCGCCCAGCGAGAGCACGCTGACCACGCGCCCGCCGACGAGCGCCATGCCGAACGCGCTGTTCGGGACCCGTGAAATGGTCGGCTGCGGCACGATTTGCCGCGCGTGCTCGGCGCGCACGAACGCGCGTCCGCTCGGGCTCGAGACGAGGAGCGCGCACGCGCGCGCCATCACGCGGCCTTGCGCCGCACCAGGCGCGAATTCAGAAATTGGTACACGATCTTGCAGAGATCGAACGAGCTGGCGTTCACGTTGCCGAGGATCTCACGGATGGTGCGCGTGCCGTCGATGGCGTGCAGCACCATGCGCTCCTGCGCGGTCAGCGAGCCTTCGCTGCCGAGCCGCTCGATGGCGACGCGATCGGGATACAGCACCTCGTCGAAGTCGAAGCTGCCCTCGATGAGCCGCCACTCGTCCACGCGGCGGAAGCCTTCCATCACGAGCGAGCCCGTCTCCAGGTTCAAACCCGCTTGGTTCGCGATGGGATGCTCGACGCCGATGTTGAAGGCGAAGCGCCCGCGCTTCCAACGCACGACCTCGTACAACAGCTCCGAGCTCTGACGCACGAGCGCTTGGCGCACGTCCTCGGGGCGCACGACGCCGAGGGCCCGCAGCGCGTCGCCGAGCAGGCGCTTCGGTCCCGAGCGCGCCTCGAGCGCGCGCTCCAGCTGGTCGCGGTTCAGGCTGCCCGCCTCCAGCAAATAACGGCCGAGCAAGAACTCCTCGCCGAGCCCGCTCGACGCGGCCCAGTCCAGCGTGCCCTGGTGGATGTACAGCGTGATCTCCTGACGCCGATCCGAGACGCTGAGGGCGCCGGTTTGTTTTTGGAGATCGAGCAGCTGCAGCACCTCCGCGATGGAGATCACGGAAATGTCGCCGGCCAGCACCTCGCGCGAGCCGTTGCCGGGCATCGCCTTGAGCGGCGCCAGGAACTGTTCCAGCGCCTCCGGCGGCAGCGCGCGCGCTACGGCGTCACGAAACGCCGGCGTGTCGAAGTCCGGAATCGAGCGCTCGAGCTCGGGCACCAGCGCGCGCTCGAGCAGCGCGACGAATTGGGACATCGCGTACGTGCGGCGCGCCGCGGGATCCTCGCTCACGCTGCGGCTCGGACGCTCCGTCTCGCCGGTCTCGGCCGGCATGGCTTCGGCGTCGGGAACCGGCCGCAGCCGGCCCTCCTCCTGCTTCTTCAGCGCGCCCTGCACCACGGCGATCAGGCCGCGCGCGTCGAACGGCTTGGCGATGGCGTCGACGGCGCCCGTCTGCTGCACGAACTGATCGCGGATGCGATCACCCTTCGCGCTCATCAGCACGACGGGGACGCTCTTCAGCTCCGGGTTGGCGCGCAGCTCGCGACAGAACTGGTAGCCGTTCAGCCGCGGCATCACGAAGTCGAGCAGGATCAGATCGACTTTGTGCTGCGCCAGCAGGTCGAGCGCCTCTTGGCCGTCGGCGGCCAGCAACGGCTCGAACGCGCTGGCGTTCAGGATGCTGGCCACGACTTTACGGATCGTGGCGCTGTCATCGACGACCAGAATGCGGGCGCTCATTGAAACGACGACCAGGCCACGGCTCGGATCGCATCATCGTGCCGCCGCGAGTGATCGCTGGTCAAGCACCCGCTGTGGGCGAATGTCGCACCCAGGGCGGCGTTCAGCCCGCGTCTTGGATGGTCCTGACGCGCAGCTCGGCGAGCTGCGTGGGCGACACCGGGCTCGGCGCGTCGCTCATCAGGTCGGTGCCCTTTTGGGTCTTCGGGAACGCGATCACGTCGCGGATGCTGTCCGTGCCGGAGAGCAGCATCGCCACACGATCCATCCCGAGCGCGATGCCGCCGTGCGGCGGAGCGCCGTAGCGCAACGCGGAGAGCAAGAAGCCGAACTTCTCCTGCGCCTCCTGATCGCCGATGCCGAGCGCCTTGAACACGCGCGCCTGGACGTTCGGATCGTGCAGACGAATCGAGCCGCCCGCGATTTCGAAGCCGTTCAGCACCAGATCGTAGCGGTAACAAAGCACCTTACCGGGATCGCTCTCGATCAGATCCACGTGGTCGTCGTGCGGGCGGGTGAAGGCGTGATGCGCGGCCGCCCAGCGCTTGTGATCTTCGTCGTACTCGAACAGCGGCGGCTCCACGACCCACAGGAAATTCCATTTACCGCCGTGCCCGACCTCCGGAATCAAGCCGAGCTTCTTGGCCAGGTGCACGCGCAGGTTCGCCATCACGGTGTGTACCAGCGACGTGCGTCCGAACTGGAAGATCAGAAGATCGCCGTCCTTGGCGCCCGTCGCCGCGTTGATGGCGCGCGCCAGCTCCGGCGTCACGCTCTTCGCGAGCGGCGACTGCGTCCACAGCCCGTCGGGGCCCACCTTCGCGCGCGCTAGGCCGCCGGCGCCCATGCTCTTCGCCAGCTGCTCGAGCTTGTCCGCTTCGGTGCGCGACAGGTTCACGCTGGCCGGCACCACCAGCGCTTTCACGATCTCGGGCGGCAAATCGCGGCGGTAGGCGCCGCTCTTGAACTTCTCCGCCAGCGGCTGCCAAAACGGTACGCCGCCGCCGCCGTGCTCCACGATCAGGTCCGTGAGGTCGACGTGCGGCATGTCGAAGCGCAGGTCCGGCTTGTCGTTGCCGTACAGGTTCATGGACGTGTCGAAGCGCAGCCGCGGGAAGCGCCGCTCCGGGTACAGCTCCGTGAGATCGATGCCCGCCGCCTTCCAGATCTCGAACACCAACCCCTCGACCACGCTGAACACGTCGTCCTGGTTGACGAAGCTGAGCTCGATGTCGATCTGCGTGAACTCCGGCTGACGATCGAGGCGCAAATCCTCGTCGCGGAAGCAGCGCACGATCTGAAAATAGCGCTCGTAGCCCGCCACCATGAAGAGCTGCTTGAAGAGCTGCGGGCTCTCGGCCAGGGCGTAGAATTTCCCGGCGTGCAGGCGCGAGGGGACGAGGAAGTTGCGCGCGCCGCCAGGCGTGTATTTGACGAGGAACGGCGTCTCGATTTCGAGGCAGCCTTGCGCGGTCAGATAGTTGCGCGTGGCTTGGTTGATGCGGTGGCGGAGCCGCAGCGCGCGCTGCAGCGGCGCGCGGCGCAGATCGAGATAGCGATACTCGAGCCGCACTTCCTCACGCGTGTCGCTCTGATCTTCGATGGCGAACGGCGGCGTCTCCGCCTTGTTGAAGATGGTGGCCTCCAGCGCGCTCACCTCGATCTCCCCAGTGGGAAGGTTGGGGTTCGCGGCGCTGACCATCTTGTTCTCTTTCTTGCTGAACTGCTCGCCGCGGGAGCGCACCACGCCGCGCACGCCGATCACCCACTCCCCGCGCAGCTGATCGGCGACCGCGTGCGCGTCTGGCGACGTCTCCGGGTCGAACACCACTTGCGTCACGCCCTCGCGGTCGCGCAAGTCCACGAACACGATGGAGCCGTGGTCGCGGCGGTTCTGCACCCAGCCGAACAGGACCACCTCTTTGCCGATGTCAGTGGCGCGCAGCGCGCCGGCGTCGTGGGTTCGTTTGAGCTCGTCGATGAAGCGGGCCACGGTGGCGTCCTCCAGGAATGCCGTGCCGGCCGAATGGCCCAGCAAGCGGCGGGTCGGCCTCTTTAGCACGAACGAGCCGCTCCGAACGACAAAACCCGCGCTCGCAACGCGCGCCGCAGCGCAGATCGCGGCCGAAAACTGGCCCGCTGCACAGCGCTCGTGGCACCGAGGGTGAGTGAAGCCCGCGAATCTCGCCGGCACGGCGAGCCAGCGCTTCGAGCGCCTCTGCCGAACCCTGGCCTTCGCCGTGCCCTGGCTCGCCGCCCTGTGCCAGCTCAGCGGCACGCCGACGTTCGCGGCCGACGCCGCGGTGGTGAGGACCTTCGCGCTGGCGCCGGTCAACGCGGATGGTGTGGTGTCCACGTGGCTCGGCGCCGCGCTGGCGCTGCTGCCGTTCGGCGGCCGAGTGTTGCGCGCCGAGTTCGTGAGCGCCGTCGCGCTCGGCCTGGCGGGCTGGCTCTGCGCGCGCCTGAGCGAGCGCTTGCTGCGCGCGGATGGCCGAGTCGGCGCGCTGACCGCGCCGCTCGCGCTGATGGCGGCGCTGGGCGTGACGCTCACGCCGAGCTTCGTGCTGGAAGGCTCGGCGGCGGGCGGACACGCGCTCGGCGCCGCGCTGGCGCTGGGCGCGCTGGATTTATTGACGGCGCGCGCTCTGAAGCCCGGCGCGGAGGACGCGCGAGCGGCTCTTCTGTTGGGCGCGCTGTGCAGCGCGGCCGCGAGCGAATCACGCTGGCTCGGCGTCGCGTTGGCCGCCGCGCTGGCGTTGCATTTCACTTTGGGTGCTGCGCCGGGGCGCGTTGCCCTGCGCTGGTTCGGCCTGGGTGTCGCCGCGCTGGCGCTGCCGGCGCTCGCGGCGCTCATCGTCTTCCACGCGCCGCTCTCGCGAGCGACCTCGACCGCCGCGCTGCTGAGCAGCAGCTCGCCGCTACAGCTGGCGCCCGTCGACGCCAGCGTCGTGCTGGGCACCTGGTTCTCGGAGGTGGGCGTGTTCGGGCTGGCGCTCTCCTTGCTCGGCGTGGGCGCGGCGCTGTTCAACGTGGCGTCGCGCCGCGTGCTGCTGCCCTTGCTCGCCGTGCTGGCCGTCGATTTGATCCTCGACGCCGGCAAGGCGAAGCCGGTCGAACACGACGCCATGCTCGGCATGCGCTTGGTGGCGCTCTCCGGCCTGGCCGCGGCGGCGGCGCTGGCGCTCGCGCGCATCATCGCGTATTTCGAGCGTGCGCGCGTGTTGCTCGCGCGGCCCGCGGGCGTGCTGCTCGTGGTCTACGGTTTCACGCTCGTGCTGGTCAGCGCGGAGGATAGCGCGCGGGCCGCCCAAACGCGCGCGCGCGCGGCGACCGAGGCGTGGACGGACGAAGCCCTGGCCAGCTTGCCGGCGCACAGCGCGCTGCTCATCAACTCAGAGGCGGTGCTGCTGCGCTTGCTCGCGAGCCAGCTCACGCGCGGCAGCCGTCCGGACGTGCTCTTGGTGCCGCTCGCGAAGCTCGCGCAGGGCGGCAAGGCCGCGACACTCTTCGCGAGTGAGCGCGGCTTCGTTCCGCTCGTGCGTGAGATGCTGCTCTCTGGCAAGCCCAGCGAGTACGCGCTCTCGGCCCTCGCCGACGCGCGGCCAACGTACATCGAGCTCGATCCGGCGGCGGACGCGCGGCTCACGAGCCACCTGCTGCCGCGCGCGTTCTTCAGCGAGTTCGAAGCGGAGCCGCAGGCGCGCTCCGACCGCGCGCAGGACTCGGCGCACGTCGCGCGCACGCTCGCGCGACTGCGCGCGCAGCTCGAAAAGGCGGCGGACGGCGATCCTGCGACGCGCAGCGTCGTCGTGCGCGCGCTGGGCGAGCGCGCGATGATCTTGGCCGCGCTGGGCGACCGCGAGCCGGCGCTGAGCAGCGTCGAGGAGGCGTTGCAGCTCGATCCGCGTGACCGCGCGGCGCTCGATCTCAAGACTCGGTTACAGAAGCCGGGCAAGGGCCGCGTCGACGTGAGCGGGCTGTACGCCTCGCGCTGAGCCGCGGCCGATCTTCGCCGAACAGGTGCTCGTTCACGACGGCTGGGTGTAAGCTCGCCCGTGATGCAGCTCAAACCAGCGACTCTCATCCGTTCCGTGGTCGGGGCTTGGTCCGCTCTCGCGCTGTGCGCGGCCTGCGGCGGCGGCGCGAAACCCGCTGAAGCACCGCCGCCCGCGGCGAGCGCCGAGCCCAGCGAGCCGAGCGCTGCTCCCGCCGACAGCGACAGCGAAAAGCCGGCCAGCGAGGGCGACAGTGAGGCGAACGCGTCGCCCGCCGCGAGCAGCGACGCCACCAGCGCGCCTGCGGCGCAAGCGCAGCCGCCTTCACTCGTCGAGCTGTGCGAGGAGGGTTGCAAGAAGATCAAGGCCAAGTGCGCCGGCGCTGCCTATGACAACTGCCACATGAACTGCACGCAGTACGATCACGGCCCGAAGGGCTGCGAGGCCGAAGCGCGCGTCGCGCTCGAGTGTGCGCGCGACGCCGAAGACGTCACCTGCGTCAACATCGCGCCGGAGATCTGCGCCAAGAAGTTTCAGCGCGTGGTCGCCTGCTCCAACGGCAAGACCTTGGAGACCAAAGAAGTGGAGGCGCCCAAGGTGCCCTCCGGCTGGGAGCGCTACAGCGCGAAAGCGGCGGGATTTTCGGCGTTGATGCCCAAGGGCGTGAGCGAGACGAGCGAGGGTGGAGAGCCGCATTTCGTCAGCAAAGAGGGCGACGCGGTGTACACCGTGCGCGTCACCGCCGCGCCCAAAGAGAAGCCGACGCAGAAGAACATGGTGAAGGTCGCCATGAACGTGCTCGGCAAATGCAACCGCAACATGAAGCTCTACAGCATGGTGGAGCGGCCGGAGAAGACGTTTCTGCGCTTCGACTCCAAGTGTCCGGACGGCGTCGAGTGGAGCGGCGCGTTCGTCATCATCGGCTCCAAGATGTACATGCCGTTCGTCACCTATCCGAAGGGCGGCGGCGCCAAGCGCAAATCCGAGCTCGAAGCCTTCGTCTTCAATTTCGAGGTCGCCAAGTAACCGTCCAGGAGCCGACGATCGTGCGACTTTTACGCTACATGCTGTGCGACGTCTTCACCGAGCGTCAGCTGACCGGCAACGCGCTCGCCGTCTTCACCGACGCGCGCTCGCTCGACAGCGAGACCATGCAAGCCATCGCGCGCGAGATGAACCTGAGCGAGACAGTCTTCGTGCAGACGCCGGAGGCGGGCGGGCACGCGCGACTGCGCATCTTCACGCCGCGCAAAGAGCTTCCGTTCGCTGGGCATCCGACGCTCGGCGCAGCGTTCGTGCTCGGCGGGCCACTCCAGGTCGAGACCATCCGGCTCGAAACCGGCGTCGGCGTCATTCCCGTGCGCCTCGAGCGCGAAGGTCCGAGCATCTCCTTTGGTTGGATGGAACAGCGCCTACCGAGCGCCACGGCGGTCCCTGACGCGAGCGAGCTCTTGGCGGCGCTCGGCGTCGCTACTTCGGAGCTGCCCGTCCTCGCCTACGACAACGGCGTCCATCACCTCTTCGTAACCCTATCGAGCGAGGGCGCCGTAGCCGCGCTCGAGCCGGACCTATCGCGCTTGGCGCGCTTCACCGCGCACGGCGTCAACGTCTTCGCCGCGAGCGGAGCTCGCGCGAAGACGCGCATGTTCGCGCCGGGCGTCGGCGTCAGCGAAGACGCGGCGACGGGCTCGGCGGCGGGCCCGCTAGCGGTGCACCTGGCCAGCCACGGCCGGCTCCCCTTCGGCCAGACCCTGGAGATTTCCCAAGGCGAAGAGCTCTCACGCCCGTCCACCCTCTACGCCACCGTCACCGGCAGCCCGGGCAACCTCCAGCGCGTTGAAGTCGGCGGCGCGGCCGTCATCGTCGGCCGCGGAGAGCTCAGAATCCCGTAGAACGGCGAGCGGCCCGGCCGCAGCCGCGTTCGGCGTAGCGCTTGCGCACTTGACCGAGCTTGGAGGCCGCGCGAGAACCGCTGACGCAAAAACCATCAACGACGTAAACCAGAGGATACGAACGCAGACACAACGAGCAGCGAGTTGAAGTTACGGAGGAGTGGCCGAGCGGTTTAAGGCACCGGTTTTGAAAACCGGCGTACTCGCAAGGGTACCGTGGGTTCGAATCCCTCCTCCTCCGCCAGATCATCGAGCCGGCATGACGACCCAGGCTTCGCTCGAGCGGCTCCTCCAGCGTCGAACCACGTCCATCGGAAGGCGTTGCCTTCGAGGATGCCAAGCCGACGTTCACCATGTTCTGAATGACGAGGGCAACGCTGTCGTCAAGTACGAGGTCGTGCCCATCGATCGGACGCAGCCGGCGACCGTCACGCTCAGTACGCTTCGGGCAGCAGCACCGTCCATTCTCGCGCCCTGGGAGGCGCGGGCGTCAACGCTCGTGGAGGAGGTAGCCGGTGACCAAGCCAACCTACGATCAGTCCTTCTGGGAACAGCTCTGGTCGAAGACCCTGCGCACGGTGTCCGCTCTTGCCGGCGAGGATGACCAATGAATGTCGTCGAGGCGAAGCCGTCCCGTGGGACCGAGCAACGGCTCGACGCTGAGAAATCGAACTCGTGCCGGTGCACGACGGAGATGCTCGATGCGCCAAGCATGCTGAGCATTCTCCACACTCAGCCCGAGCCAGACATTCGACGATGGGCGCAGCGTCGGCGCCACGTCCGCGCGTTGTCCGTGAAACGAAATGAACGCGCCCGATCTCGAGCCGCATTTTTCTGAGCCAACGTACGCACCGTCGAGCGACTGCGCTGCGCGGCTGGACGCGACATGGACTTACAAGGTGATGCGCTCGAGATCGAGGCTGGCGGCAGCGTTGCAAGAAGCGACCCGCGAAGGTCGTCTCGTTCGAGCGCTGTCTCGAGTACGGCGCTGACGCTGACATTTTTGGTCTTTTTCTGCGGCTGCGGCTCGGATCACGAGGCGCAGCGCGGCGCTTCGAGCGGCGGCGCCTTGGGCGCGAGCGGCGGGACCCTCGACGGCTCCGGCGGCGCGCCGGCTTCGGGCGGCGCGCCAGCAGCGGGCGGCTCTGCGACAACTGGCGGCGCGCCGGCTTCGGCTGGTGTGACGAGCTCGGGCGGCGCGACGACAAGTGGCGGCGTGGCGGTAACCGGCGGAGCGCCGACAAGCGGCGGCGCGGCGGCAACCGGCGGAGCGCCGACAAGCGGCGGCGCGACGGCAACCGGCGGCGCGCCGACAAGCGGCGGTGTCACGGCGGCTGGCGGTGCCGCGGCGGGCGGCAGCGCGCAGAATACGGGCGGCGTCAGCGGCGGCGCGGCTTCGAACGGCGGCTCGTCGCCCATGGGCGGGTCTGCTGGCGCCGCGGCGATGAGCTGCTCGGCGTCGCAGAAGCTACCCAACGCCGGCAATCAGCGAATGTCGCTCGAACAGGGCGGTAAATCGCGCAGCTTCATCCTGCACGTCCCCGCGAAGCTCGACGCGATGAAACCGCTCGCGCTGGTCTTGGACTTTCACGGCGCGAGCGGCTCGGGCTCGCAACAACAGGGGCTGAGCGGCTGGGACAAAGTCGCCGATCGCGAAGGCTTCTTGACCGTCTATGCCGACGGCACCGGCGGCTATTGGAACGTGGACGACGTGTGTTGCGGAGTCGCCGGCTCGAGCAAAGTCGATGATGTCGGCTTCGCGCGCGCGATCGTCAAAAAGCTCAGCGCTGACCTCTGTATCGATGCGCGCCGCGTCTTTGCTTCGGGGTTCTCGAATGGCGGCGGCCTCGCGCACCGCTTGGGCTGTCAAGCTGCGGATCTCTTCGCGGCCATCGCGCCGGTGGCGACGGATCTCCGCACGCAGCCCTGCGCTCCGAGCCGCCCAATTTCCATGATCGAGTTTCGAGGTACGGCGGATTCACTGGAGCCGTACGCGGGCGGCATCGTGGGCCCGCCTGGTGGGGAGTACAACTCGCCCGGCGCGCAAGGCTCGTTGAAGCTGTGGGCCGAGATCAATGGATGCAGCGGCTCGGCCATGGAAACCACTCGCTTTTGCGAGGGTTTCATGAGCTGCCAGGCGAACGTGGAGACGGAGCTGTGCTCGATTCCCAACGCCGATCACGACAGCTATCACAACTCTCAGAACTACGACATTGCCACCACTGCTTGGCAGTTCTTCTTGCGCCATCAGCTGTGACGGCGCGCGCTCTGCGCAAATCTCGAGCGTGCCGCGCTCGCCACCCGTCAGGACGCGGCCGTCATCATCCGCGGCCGGAGCGCAGGTAGAGCCTATCTCACGGCGGCGCGCGCGGCGCGTTCGCTCGGCGAGGACACCTTGCGCTTCTGACGCCGCGTGAGGTTCGAGGCCATCTTGACGTGACCCGCGCTCCGCCGCGTTGACTTGCGCGAGGGCTTGCCGGTCGCCGAGTCTTCCAGCGCAGGACCACCCGTGTTGTTGGAGCGCTTCGCGATGTTGCGGCGCGCGGTGGTCTTGCCCGGCTTGCTGCGGTTGGTGGTGTTTCCCGCCGCGAGCGTACGCTCTTCGGCCTCTTTGTTCGGCGAGCGGCGCACCTTCTTCGGCTTGGGCGCGCGATTGTTACGGAGTTGCTCTGCTCGTGCTTGCTGAGCTTTCGTCGCCATGAAGCACATCATACTCGCAAGCCGACGGAGAGCAGAAGAGAGCTTGGGTGTTTCTCTCGCGAAGCTCGCGCTGCAAGCTCGCCCCAGCGAGCCGCGAAGACACACTCTGTTCGCGAGCGAGTGGTTCAAGCAGCGCACGCAACTCTCGCTCGCGAGGTCAACCGCCAGCGGCTCGCGCTCGCGTGACGGCGAGCGACGAACGCCGAGCGACGCTCTGCCGCGACGTCGGCGCGCTTCACGGCGTGTATCGCGCGCGGCGCTGAAATCCCGGGTCTGCCTCGTACGGCACGGCTGGCCTCTTGACGGGCTCGCTCGCGGACCAAAGAACCTAGCGATAATTGCCGTGGGAGGCCGGATTGAAGCTCTATGAAGGTCAACGCTCCTCGTGTTCATGGCGCGTGCGCTGGGCGCTCGCGTTCAAGCAGCTCGAGTACGAGAGCGTGCTCGTCGATCTCGCGTCGGCCGGGCACGTGACGCGCATCGCCGAGCTGAACGTGCTGAAGCAGGTGCCCACGCTAGAGCTGGACGACGGGCGCTTGCTGACGGAGAGCGTGGCGATCATCGAGTGGCTGGAGGAGACGCACCCCGAGCCGCCGCTGTTGCCGCGTGAGCCCTGGCTGCGTGCGCACGTTCGTGAGCTGGTTCAAATCATCAACGCGGGCACACAACCGCTGCAAAATACTGTGGTCCAGCAGACGATAACCTCCGATCCCGAGCAGCAGCGGGCCTGGTGCAAGCGCTGGATCGAGCGCGGCCTCGGCGCGTATGAAGCGCATGTGCGCCGCTGCGGGGGGCGCTTCAGCGTCGGCGATCAGCTGACGATGGCGGATCTGTTTTTGGTGCCGCAGGTGCGCAACGCCGAGCGCCACGGGGCGGATATCTCGGCTTGCACGAAGCTTCACCAGATTTATCTCGCCTGCCTCGCGACGCCGGAAGGCGCTGCCAGTGACCCGCTGCGGAGGTTCAGCTCGTAATTGCCGGACGAGCGCGCCTTCAGTGAGCGGGGTTAACGCAGTCGCAGCGTCGCGAGCGCTCCGTGCCTTTGGTGCTTTGCGCAGTGAGACCTACACGCGCGCCAGCGACTTCGAAGCGCAGCGTAGGCGGCGCGCACGCGGCTGAGCTATGTTCGAATAGTTCGAGGTGGCAGAGTGGCTCGAGCTTTCGATCGCGGAGTCAGATGTCGCGCAGCCGTGTTGTCAGGGCTCGGCGCTCTAGGTACGTTGATTCTCGTCAACGGTTGCGGCGGGCCGGAGTTCAAGACGGCGAGCGGCACGGGGGGCACGCCGAGCAGCGGCGGTGAGCTCGGCGCAGCGAGCGGTGGCGCAGCGAGCGGTGGCGCGACGGGCGGTGGCGCGACGGGCGAAGGCGGAAGCACGGAGGTCTCCGGCGGGAGCGCGGCGCTCGGCGGTACGATGAACGACGGCGGTCGCGCCAGCGGAGGCGAGGCGTTGGGAGGGCTCGCTGGTATCGGCGGCCTTTTCGGCGGCGGGACACGCTCGTTTCCCAACGCTCGGCTGCTGGACGATTTCAACCGGCGCAATGGCTCGCTCGGCTCGGACTGGGCCGGTCCTACGGATCGCTACGAGATAAAGGATCGAACGCTGCGTGACGTGGCGAGCGGCGGGCTGCCGCTGTTCTGGGCCACCAAGTTCGACGTAGCGCAGGAGGCGTTCGCCAAGCTCGCCGACTTCAGCAGCGATCAGAAGGAGATCAACCTGGTGCTCTGGGGGCAGGATCCGGACGCCGCCTGCGACTTCATCGAGGTGCTGTACAAGCCTCTCAGCGAGGAGCTCGGGCTCGACTACTGCGCTAACGGCGAGTGGCACACCGTCGGCACGTATTCGCTGCGGCTCGACAAAGGTGACGAGCTCGGCGCGCGCATCACGCCGGACGCGCGCGTGTTCGTGTTCGTCAACCGCAAGCTCGCGACGACGTTCGACGCAGCGAGCTATCCGTATCGCGGCGGCTACATCGGCGTCGACGCCTATGACGGCGGGCTCGCGGCGTGGGACGACTTCGGCGGCGGCGACCTGCGCTGAGCTCCGCTGATGCGCGCCAACTCACCGAAGTCAATGGACTAATGAGCGACGTCTTCGCCCAGATACGCGGCGCGAATGCGAGGATCTTCGCGCAGCTCGGCGGCCTTGCCGCTCAGTACGATCTCGCCCGTGACGAGCACGTAGGCGCGGTGCGCCGTCTCTAGCGCCAAGCGCGTGTTCTGCTCCACGAGCAAGATGGTGATGCCCGTCGCCGCGATCTCGATGATGCTGGCGAAGATCTGCGCCACGAGGCGCGGCGCCAGGCCCAGGCTCGGTTCATCGAGCAAGATGAGCTTGGGGTCGCCCATCAGCGCGCGCGCGATGGCGAGCATTTGTTGTTCACCGCCGGACAAGGTGCCGCCCTCTTGCTCGAGTCGTTCGCCGAGCCGCGGGAACAATTGGATGCAGCGCTCCAGCCGTTGCGCGCGTGCTTCCGGGTCGCGCTTCAAGAAGCTGCCCAGCAACAGGTTCTCGCGCACGCTCATGTTGCCGAAAATGGCGCGGCCTTCCGGCACCAAAGCCACGCCTTGCGCGGCGATGGCGTGCGTCGGCGCGCCGCGCACGCTGCGGCCAAATACGCTGATTTGGCCGTGCGCCGCCGGGACCAAGCCGACGATGGACTTGAGCGTGCTGGTCTTGCCTGCGCCGTTCGCGCCGATCAAGGTGACGATCTCGCCCTTGTCGACGCTGAGCGAGATGCCTTTGACGGCCTCGATGCCGCCATAGCGCACGCGCAGATCGCTGATTTCGAGCGCGCGCTCAGGCATCGTCGCTGCTCTCCGCGCCGTGGGCGCCGCTGTCGCGCTCGTCTTTGCCCAGGTAGGCGGCGAGCACGCGCGGATGATTGCGGACGTGCTCGGGCGTGCCCTCGGCGATGGTCTCGCCGTGGTCGACGACGTGGATGGCGTCGCACACGCCCATGACCACGGACATGTTGTGCTCGACGAGCAGCACGCTGACGCCGAGCTCGTCGCGCAGGAAGCGGATCTGCTTCTTCAGCGCGTCGGCCTCCTGGCTGTTCATGCCGGCCGCGGGCTCGTCCAGCAACACGAGCTTGGGCGCGAGCATCAGCGCGCGCGCGATTTCCAGCCGGCGCTGCGAGCCGTACGGCAGGCTGCCCGCGATGTCAGCGGCGGCGGCGCGCAAGCCGAACAGCTCGAGCAGCTCGTGCGCGCGCTTGCGCACCGCGCGCTCATCGTTGGCGTGAGCGCGCGTGCGCAGCAGCTCGGCCAGCACGCCCACTTTGTGCACGTGGTGGCCCGCGACCATCACGTTCTCTTCCACGGTCATGGTGCGGAACAAGCGGATGTTCTGGAACGTGCGCGCGATGCCCCGCGCCGCCACCGCCGCGGGCTTCCAGCCGGAGATGTCGTCGCGGTCGAAGACGATGCGACCGCCGTCGGGCCGATACACGCCGGTGATCACGTTGAAGATGGTCGTCTTGCCGGCGCCGTTCGGCCCGATCAGGCCGAAGATGGCCTTGTCCGGCACCTCGAAGCAGACGCCGCTGACGGCGCGCAGCCCGCCAAAAACCTTAAGAATTTTATCAACTTGCAAGAGCGCCACTCAAACCCCCTCGCGAGTGTTCGGAGTGCGCCGGCGCAAGAACGCGGAGAGCTCGCGTGAGCCGAGCAAGCCCTGCGGCCGCAGCAGCATGATGATGATCAACAGCAGCGCGTAGAGCACCAGCCGGTACTGCGACAGGTCACGCATCAACTCGAGCGTCACCGCGACGAAGATGCCGCCGAGCACCGCGCCGGAAATAGAGCCCAGGCCGCCGACGATGATCATCACGATCATGTCGATCGACTTTTCGAACTTGAAGTCTTCCGGACGGATGCCGGCTTGCATGTGGGCGAACAGTCCGCCCGCGATGCCCGCGCTCGCCGCGCTGAGTGAAAACGCCAGCACCTTCAGGCGCGTCGTCGGGGTCGCCATGGCCTCGGCGGCGATCTCGTCCTCGCGGATCGCAGACAGCGAGCGGCCGGTCTGCGAAAACGTCAGGTTCGCGATCAGCACGATCACGATCGCCGCCCACAGGTACACCCAGAAGAAGTTGGTATAGGCGGGCAAGCCCGAGGGGTCGTCGCCGAAGTAGCCGGTGGCCGCGCCCAAAAAGCGCGCGTTGTTGAACAAAATGCGGATGATTTCGCCGAAACCGAGGGTCACCACCGCGAGGTAGTCGCCCTTGAGCCGCAAGCTCGGGACGCCCACGGCGAGCCCGGCGATGCCGGCGAGCGCGGCGCCGATCAACAGCGCGACGTTGAAGGTGACGGCATCCGCGAGCGCGCCAGCTCCGAAGACGCTCATGACGTGCGGGCGCAGCAGCGTGCCGCAGTACGCCGCGCCGTAGGCGCCCACCGCCATGAACCCCGCGTGGCCGATCGAGAACTGCCCGGTGGTGCCGTTGATCAGGTTGAGCCCCACCGCCAAGATCACGTTGATACCGGCGAGCAGCACGATGCGCTGCACGTACTCGATCACGACGGCCTCGAGCCCGAGCTTCAGCCCATACAGCAGCAGCACCAGGCCCGCGAAGTAGAGCAGGCGGCGCGGCAGGGACAGGTGCTGCTCGCCCGAGTGCATCACACCTTCTCCTGGCGCACGACGCCGAGCAAACCTTCGGGCTTGAGCAGCAGGATCAGGATCAGGATCAGGAACGTGACCGCGTCGCGATAATCCGGCGAGAAATAGCCGGCGGTGAGCTGCTCGGCGAGGCCGATCAGGATGCCGCCGAGCACCGCGCCGGGGATGTTCCCGATGCCGCCCAGCACGGCCGCCACGAAGGCCTTCAAGCCCGTGAGCACGCCCATCAGCGGGTTGATCGTGATTTGATCCAGGCCGAACAGGATGCCGCCCGCGGCGGCCAACGCGGAGCCGATGGCGAAGCACGCGCGTACGGTGCGATCCGTGTTGACGCCCATCAGCTTGGCGGCGTCGAGGTTGACGGAGACCGCGCGCATGGCCTTGCCCGTCCAGGTCTTCAGCACCAAAAAGCGCAGCCCGAGCATCAGCGCCAGCGCCACCACGAAGATCGCGAGCTTGATGTTGGTGACGATCACGCCCCCGAGCTCGTAGCGCACCTCGCGGATGATCGCGGGGTAGCGCCGTGGGTTGGGCGTGAAGATCAGCATGCCCAAGTTCTGGAGGAACAAGCTCATGCCGATGGCCGTGATCAGCGGCGTCAGGCGCGGCGCGTTGCGCACCGGGCGGTAGGCGAAGTACTCGATGCTCGCGCCGAGCAGCGCGGCGGCGAGCATCGCGCCGAGCAGCACGAGCAGCGCGAGCGGCAGCGGAAAGCCGGCGCCGGACGCCTCGTAGGCGTCGACGCCGAGCGCGCTCGCCAAGTAGTAGCCGACGTAGGCTCCGACCATGAACACCTCGCCGTGCGCGAAGTTGATCAGGCGCAGGATGCCGTACACCATCGTGTAGCCGAGCGCGATCAGCGCGTAGATCGAGCCCAGCGAGAGTCCGTTGATGATCTGCTGGACGAGCTCGGTCAAACCAGACCTTCGGCCTTACGGCGCCACGGTGGCTTTGAACTTGGGTTTGCCGTTCTCGATCTCGAGCACGACCGCGCTCTTTTGGGCGTTGCGTGCGGCATCCATCGTGATCTTGCCGGTGACACCTTCGAAGTCCTTCGTCTTGGCCAGCGCATCACGCACGGCGGCGGGCTCGGTGCTGTCGGCGCGGCGGATGGCGTCGACCAACACCGCGGCCGCGTCGTAGCCCAGCGCGCCGAGGCCGGTCGGCGGAGCGCCGTACTTGGCGGTAAAATCAGCCACGAATTTCTGAGCCTTGGGCGTCGCGACGTCGGGCGCGAAGTGGTTCGCATAGTAGGAGCCGTTCAGCGCGTCACCGGCGATTTTCAGGAGGTCCGGCGCGTCCCAGCCGTCACCGCCGAGCAGCGGTACCTTGAGCCCGAGCCGTTGCGCGGTGCGGGCGATGGCGCCCACCTCTGCGTAGTAGCCGGGCGCGAAGATGGCCTGCGCGGGCGTGCCCTTGATCGCGGTGACCTGCGCGCTGAAGTCGGTGTCACCCTGCGAGTAGCTCTGCTCCGCGACGACGTGGCCGCCAGCGGCCGTGAACGCCGCGCGGAAGGCGTCGGCGAGGCCAATCGAGTAGTCGTTCTTTACGTCTTTGAGGATCGCGACCTTGTCGATCTTGAGGTTGTTGCGCGCGAAGGTCGCCATCACCTTGCCCTGAAAGGCATCCACGTAGCAGACGCGGAAAATGTAATCACCGATCTCGGTCACCTTGGGATTCGTCGACGACGGCGAGATCATCGGGATTTTGCGGCGTTGCGCGACGCGGCCGCCGGCCAGTGACAGGCTGGAGGCGACCTCGCCGATCAGCGCGACGGCCTTTTCTACGTCGATCAAGCGCGAGACGGCGTTGGCCGCCTCCGCGGAGTCGCCGCGCGTGTCCAGCGTCACGAGCTTGATGTGGCGCCCCTTCCAGCCACCCGCCTGGTTGAACTGATCCACGAACAGGCGCACCGCCTTGTCCGTGTCCTGTCCGAAGTGCGCGGTGCTGCCGGTCATCGAAGCGTAGTGCCCGACGACGATCTCACTTCCCGAGCGCTTGCACGCGGACAGCGCGCCGCAGGCGAGGACGGTGAACCCGGTGAGCAGGCGTCGACGGACGAATTGCATGACTCTCTCTTATCTTTGCCGTGGGGTTCGCGCTCGATCCAACGTGGGCGGGGCCGCGCCCCGAAGCAGGCTCGCGGTCACCGGATTGTGAGCCGGGCCGCGCCCGGGACCGTAGGAAATCCTCGCGTCCGAGGTCAAGGGCACGCTGCCGCTGTTTCCGCCGGCGGTGGCATTCCGAAGCGGGCGGCCGCCGCCTGGCGCTCGGGGAGGCCCATCAGACTAGGTAACAAGTTACCGGGATGACGGTTAATGCGCATCGCCGCCGGTGGGTTTGCTACCCTCGGTTCCCCCCATGATCGTCGTAATGGAGCCGAATGCCTCGGCGGAATCCATCGAGCGCGTGATCGCATTTCTGGTCTCAGCGGGTTTCGACGTGCACCGCTCGAGCGGGCACGAGCGCACCATCCTCGGCGTAGTCGGGGATGTCACCGGTAATGACGTATCGGTCGCCAGCGAGCTCGAAGGAGTCGCGCAAGTGGTGCGCGTCAGCGAGCCGTTCCGCTTGGCGTCGCGGCGGTTTCGGCAGCGTCCGACCGTCGTCGAAGGTTCTTGGGGCATCATCGGCGGCGAACGACCGTGGATCGCGCTCGAGCCGATTGGTCCGCTCGCTACCCGTCGCGTCGAAGACGACGCGCCGCCGGCGTCGACGGAGCTGCCCTACGAGGTAGCGGCGGCGCGCTTGTTCGACGCCGCAGTGACGCGCTCGCCCTATCCGCAGGACATCGGCGCGCTGACCTGTCTCTCGATTCACCCGCAACCGACGCAACAACCGGGTCCCGTGCGCTTCGTAGAGCGCGGGCCAAGCTGGGGCGCCAACGCCTGGATCATCGCCGCGGAGCGCGAGCTCGCGCGCGGTGAGTCGAGCGTCGTCTTGTTGGAGGCTGGCGGCGAGTACCCGAACGGCGCCCGCACGCTCGAAATCGCCGCGATCACGCGGGCGAAGCAGCGCACGCACCTGCCCATCGTCGTGGACGTGCCGGCCATCGCCCAGCGCGCGCGGTACTGCGAAGCCGTGGCCTGCGCGGCCATCGCCGCCGGCGCAGACGGCGTCATTTTGCGGGTCTGGGCGGGCCGCGACGGCGAGATTCCGCGGCTGCCGTCCACGTTGCGGTGGGGTCCCGCGGTCGCGCTCGCCGAAAAATTGCGCGCCATCGGCGCCGCCGTACGGCGATGACACGGCTGGTCGTCGTCGGCTTCGGGCTCATCGGCGGCTCGCTGGCTCTGGCGGCGCGCAAGGCCCGCTGGGCGGAGCACGTGACGGCCATCGATCATCGCGCCGTGCTCGCCGCCGAGGCCACCGCACGCGCAGCGGATGAGCGCGTCGACGCCAGCGATGAGGACGCGGTCGCGCGCGCCATCGCGTCGGCGACGCTGACCGTGCTCGCGACCCCGGTGAGCGTCATCTGCGACCGCATCGCCTTCGTGCTGCAGCACGCGGCAGCGCTGACGGACTGTGGCTCCACGAAGCGGCGCATCGTGGAAGCGGCGCGCAGCTCGCCGCGCTTTTCGCGCTTCGTGCCGGGGCATCCCATGGCAGGCCTGCCCGAAGGCGGCATTCAGAACGCCTCCCCGGACCTGTTCCGCGGCCGCAATTGGATCCTGTGCGACGAAGGGGCAGACGCCGAGGTCCTGCGCTGCGTCGAAGGGCTGGTCGATGCCGTGGGTGCGCAGCGGACGCACATGAGCGCGCCCGAGCACGACTTTGCCGTCGCGCGCACCAGCCACGTGCCGCAACTGCTCGCCAGCGCGCTGAGTCTCGGCGCGGACGCGCGCAACGCGCGGCGCGCCGCCGGACCCGCGTTCGAGCGCGCGACCCAGACCGCCGGCGGCCCCGACGCGGTCTGGCGCGATATCTTCGCCAGCAACGCGCAGGAGGTCGCCCGCGCGCTCGATGAGCTAATCGCGGAGCTGATTCCCGTCGCGCGCGATCTCGAGCAGGGCGGAGTCGAGCAGGCAGCGTCGTTGCTCGCGCGTGCTCGCGCGCGCGGCCGAGGGCGAAACGAGAGCGGCTAAACGCTGGCCGGCGTTTTGCATCGGGGAGCTGCGATGCGCCTGCGTCCGCTGTTGCTCGGCGGCTTTTTAGCTGGGTCGTGCTTTCTCAATCCGCAGCCGGAGGCGGCCAACAACGATACGCCCGGGGCCTCCGGTGGTGCATTCGGTGCGGCGGGTCGCGGGCCCTCTTCCTCCTCGGGCGGCGCCTTGAACAGTCCTGGCTCCGGCGGCACGGACGCTCCCAGTGTTGGTCTCGGCGGCGCGACGACGGATTCGGGTGGCGAAGGCGGTGAAGCGGGTTCGGGCGGCGAGCACGCGGGCGAAGCCGGCTCCGGCGCTGCCCAGGCGGGCAGCGGGAGCGACGCGGCGGGCGCGGGAGGGCAACACTAGGCGGCTCGGCGTCGTGAACACCGCGTGCCGAGCGCGACACGCCGATCAGGCGTTGTGCCGCTCTGTGCCAACCGCGAGCCACGGCTCAGGCGGCGGAGTGACGTTTCCGCTCTATCTCGGCGTGTCTCGATTTCGCGGGTGCTGGCCTGGAGTGTGCTTATGGTGAAACCCGTGCGCTTCACCGTCGGCGCCAGCTTTGGGCTCGGCCTGCTGTTCCTGGCAGCGGGTTGTTTGCTCAACCCACAGCCTGATCCGCCGAAGGATCAGTTCGGCTCCCGAGATCCTACACCGAACGGCAGCACCTCCGGACCGAGCGGTGACGGAAGCGCGAGCACACCGCCGAACGTCGGCGGTGATGCAGCGCCCGGGAGCGGCGCCGCGGCGAACGCCAGCGGCGGCGCGGCGGCGCTCGGCAGCGGCGGCGCTCCGATCATCGTGGGCGGTGGCACGGCGGGGAGCGTGAGCGGACCGTCGGCGGGCGCTGGCGGCGTCAGTTCACCTGCGGGTGCCGGCCCGGGTCGAGCGGGCGCTGCGGGCAGCGCTGATCCGAACGACTCCGCTGCGGGAGCTGCGGGCTTCTGCGGTTCCGGTTCGGCGGGCGCCGCCGGCGCTGCTTCCTGCGCGGGCTCATCCGGCGTGGCTGGTGGTGGAGCATCCGGGGCTGGCGCGGGGGGAAGCGCGGGCGCGAGCGGCAGCTCAGGAGCTGAGAACGCGGGGAACGCCGGCGCGGCGGGCAGCGCGGGCGGCACGACTGAAGGTGCTGGCGAGGCGGAGCACGATCCGCTCGTCGCCGGGCGCGCGGCAGGCGGCGGACCGTTCTAGCCGCCGCCGGCGCTCGGACGCTTCACGTAGCTATCCAGCACGTTCGCGATCAGATCGGCCACGATGCCGTCCGCCACGCGCAGGCGGCGCGATAGCTCGCGCGCGAGGTTCAAGACCACGATCGCATACGAGCGCAGATCGTGACGATACAGCGCGTCGAGCTCGGAGGGCGTGATGCGCACGAGGCGACCGGGCGCGAGCGCTCGAACGGTGGCGGAGCGCGGCTGAATGTCCACGATGCTCATCTCGCCGAACCAGTCGCTCGGACCGAGCACGGCGACGCGCGCTTCATGACCGCTGCGGCTGCGCTTCAGCACCTCCACCTCCCCGCTGATCACCACGTACATGGCCGCAGCTGCGTCTCCTTCACGGAACAGCACCTGACCGGCTTCGGGCGATTCAACGACCAGTGATTGCGCCAAGTGCTCCAGCACGTCGTCGCTGAGCGCGCCGAACAGCCCGATGTTCTTCAGCTCGGACGCGGTCAGCGGAGGAGTGCCGTGGGAGGTCATGGGAGAGCGGCCGTCAAAGGTTCTTATTGAACACGACGCGCGGGCGCGCGGGGCCGGCGTAGTCTTCCACGAACGTCACGGACCAGCCGAGCGCTTTGTGGAACGCGATCGAGCCCTCGTTCGCCAGCGTGGTGATCGCCTTTAGACGCGTGCAGCTCGCAGCCCGCGCGTCCTCTTCGAAGGTCTGGTACAGCACCTTGCCGACGCCGCGGCGACGGTAGTCAGGGTGAATGCCGACGAGGTGCACGTAGCCCGTCTTTGGCGGGCCCGGTGCGACGAAGCCGAGCAGGAAGCCGACCTGAATCCCGTCGTGCTCGACGACGCGCGCCAGCGCGCCGAGCTCGTAGAAAAAGATCGGGTGAGCCAGCGCCGTCGTTGGACCGCCCCACCAGCGATCGATGATTTGAACGATGTGATCGTAATCCTGCTTACCGAGCGGGCGGGTGATCATGAGTGGCTGTTTCTTCCCGAGAGATTGACGAGGTTAACATGCGAAGCTTGCATCGGCTCGCCACCGCGCGCTCCTGGCGGAGCTGCTAACGGTCGATTACAACGCCCCCTGTGTCGGTTCGAATCGCCCCGTCAATTCTGAGCGCGGACTTCGGACGGCTGGCCGACGAGGTGCGCGCCGCTGAAGCCGGCGGAGCGGACTGGATCCATGTGGACGTCATGGATGGTCGCTTCGTGCCGAACATCACGGTGGGCCCGCTGGTGGTGCGCGCCGTGCGGCGCGCCACGCGGCTGCCGATCGACGTACACCTGATGATCCTCGAGCCCGAGCGCTACATCGAGGATTTCGCCGCGGCGGGCGCCGACGTCATCAGCGTGCACGTGGAGGCCTGCGTGCATTTGCAGCGCGTCCTGTCGGCGATTCGCGGGCTCGGAAAGCGGGCGGGCGTGGTGCTCAATCCGCACACGCCCGAGGAAGCCATACGCTATGTGCTGCCGGACGTGGATGTGATCCTGGTCATGAGCGTGAACCCCGGGTTCGGAGGTCAGCAATTCCTGCCGCAGGCGTTGCACAAGCTGCGCGCGCTGCGGCGCATGATCGACGAGTCGGGGTTGCCCATCGACTTGGAGGTCGATGGCGGCGTGCATCCCGGGACAGTGCGACAGATCGTCGAGGCCGGCGCGCGGGTGTTGGTGGCTGGCAGCGCGGTCTTCGATGAAGCGGATCGCGCGCGCGCCATCGCCGAGCTGCGCGCCGCGGCAGGAGAGCCGTGAAGCGCGCAGCGGTCGCGTCGTCGCTGCTGGGCTTGCTGCTCGCGGCGTGTGCACCGCGCGCGGCGGTAGAGTCGCCGAACCCGCCTCCCGCAGCGCCCGCGGCGAGCGCGTCGCCGTCAGTCGCGAGCGCGTCGCCGTCGCCACCTCCGCCGAACAGCGCGGCCGCTGGCGCGCCCAGCGCCCATGAGCAGCCGGACCCCGCGGTGACCGCGGCGCTGACCCTGGTCTCCAAGGTGCGACAGCTCGCCGTGAAGCGCGCGGTCCCCGGGCTGCGCCTCGATCGCCAAGCGCTGCGCGCCGAGGTCGATCGCATGTTGCTCGACGACACGCCGGACGAGGTGGTGCTCGGCAACACGGAGTTTCTCTACGCGGTCGACGCGGTAGGCGCTGACTTCGATCTGCGCCACGCGCTCGCGCTGTTGATGGGCGCGGAGCTCGCCGGCTTCTACGATCCGAAGCAGCGGCACATGGTGTTGGCGGCCGATCTCAGCCGCGACGCGCAGGACATCACGCTCTATCACGAGCTCGTTCACGCCTTGCAGGATCAGAACTTCGATCTGCAGAGCACGCTCGACTATCGCCCTGACGCCTCCGACGTGCAGGGCGCGCTGCACGCGCTGGCCGAGGGTGACGCGACAGCGACGATGATGGACGTCTTCGCGGTCGCGCGCGGCACCGGGCCGGCGGGGATGTCGCCGGATTTGCTGCGGCTCGATTCGTTGCTGATGCAGGCTTCGCCGGAGCTCGAGCAAGTTCCGGGCATCGTGGCGCGCTCCGTGCTCGCGCCGTACGTGGACGGCCTCGCCTTCGTGCAGGCGCTGCGCGCGCACGGAGTCGGCTCGACCGAGGTCGATCGCGCTTTTCGCGAGCCGCCGCTGTCGACCGAGCAGGTGCTCCACCCGGCGAAGTACTTCGCGCGGGAGCCGGTCGTGCCGCTGCCGTTGCCCAGCGCGGCGACCGGCTTCGGCAGCGCGATCTTTCACGATGTCGCGGGTGAGCAGGGGCTGCGCTTGTTGTTCGAGGAGTGGGCGCCGGCCAACGCCGCGACTCGCGCTGCCAGTGATTGGGGTGGCGACCGCTACGCCGTGTTCTCACAGGGCTCGAGCCGGCTCGTCTTGTGGCACCTCGTGTTCGACAACGACGCGGCTGCGGCGCGCGCCGAGGTGTTGTTCGCCGCCGGCGCGCTGCGTCCGGAGCAGCCGCCAGAGGCCGACGCGCGGCTGCGCCCGTTCGTGTCCGAGGCCGCCGCCAAATCGGCGCTGAGTCGTGCCGGCCTGTGCCAAAATCGCACGCAGCGTGGTCCTTTCGCCGTGGTGCGCGCCGGCCGCCACCTCGGTGTGACGCTGGGGCCCTACTTTCGCGGCGACACAGCTGTCCGACCGACGGACAATTGTCCGCTGGCGCTGGCGCTCGCGGCGAAGGTCGCCGCCGAGCGTTGAGCCGACCGCGCTGGTGCTTGCGCCAATAAACACCATAAAATCCGTTAGTTGCCGGCGTGCTGCGCATCGCGCCCGACCGCGCGCGGCGCGGTTCGATGCCGCGGACAGGGCGTTTGCGACGAAGCACTTGCTACCGGCACGGATGTTGCTTAATCAGCGCGCTGTCGCTCGGAGAGCAATCTCTGCGCGCCGTGAAACCAATCGCTGCCTACCGCGTTCCATTGAACAGATGCGCTCGACTCGAGAACCCGTCCCCGCCTCGGCGCGGCCCGCACCACGCCGGGTCGTAGCAACGTCGGCGGCTGCGGTGTCCTGGGTCGCGCTGCTCGCTTCGACGACGCTCGGCATCAGCGAGATCCAGCGCTTGCGAGCAGAGGTTTCGGTTGGCGGGCAGCTGCGCGCCGAGCCGAGCGGAGAGTATCGCCTGATCGTGCAATCGTACTCACGAAGCGCCGTGGTGGATGGAGTGCCGGTCGCGCATGCACGGCCGCTGGCTTCGGCGCAGCGCAGCGTGACGCCGGAGGAGCTGCAGCACGGCGTCGCGGTCGACGTCGTGACCGTCGGCGAGCGCAGCAATGATGAGTCGGTGATCGTCGCTTGGGTCGAGCGCGGCAGCGCAGATCTCGATTTCGATGGTCGCCGTGCCCGGCCGGGACGCGATGCGTACATGGGCGTCGCGCGCGCCGAGCGCGCCGCCGCGCAGATCGTCCTCTCACGCAAAGTCGCGTAGCCCAGCGCGGCATCTCAGCGGCGTAGAGCGGCGACTCGGTCGCTACGCGGCGCGCTCGTTGCGCACGACTTTCAAGGCTCTTACGCGCTCGGCGTAGCTACGACGCGTGTCCTCATCGAGCGTCTCGCCGCCGAAACGCACGCGCACGTACTGTTCGGTGAGCTCCAGCACCTCCTGCGCGATGGGGTGGCCGATGGCGAGCAGCGCCTGCGCGTGGAGCAACGGCGGCGTCCCGCTGGGCCGCGGTACGCCGCGTACGAGCATGGCCTGCTCCAGGCCGCGATAGAGCTCGACGATTCGCCGCGTCGAGAGCTCGCGCACGGACGGCGCCGCTTGCGGCCTCTGTTGGGCGCGGCGCTTGCGCCAGCGCCGCGCGAGAAACCCGGCGCCGAGCAGCCCCGCGGCGACCAGCAGCAGTTGCCGCGCTGAGCCCGGCCCGTTGCCGCTGAGCCCCAAGCGCTCGAGCAGGGTGCGGTACTGCTGGCGGACCGCGTGAAAAATCCCAACTTGCTGGCGCAGGTCGTAGTTGATGACGTGCCGATTCCAGCGCTGGCCCACCGCCTCCACGATGTCGCGCACGGTGGCGAGGAAACCGTGAATCTCGCTGCGTGGCGCGGAGCTCGACGGCGGCGTTGGGTCGAAGCGCGTCCAGCCGCGGCCCGGCAGGTACACCTCGACCCAAGAATGAGCGTCGCCCTGACGTACCGCGTAGGTGCGCGAGAAGCGGTTGAACGTCCCGCCGATGAAGCCCGTCACGTTGCGCGCGGGCACACCGAGTGAGCGCAGCAACACCGCCATGCCCGTGGAGTAAAACTCGCAGTGGCCGCGCTTCGAGACGAACAGGAAATGGTCGAGCGGGTTCTTGGCGGCGCCGGAGGGCGAGTCGAGGTCGTAGCGGTAGTCGCGCCGCAGTCGCGCCTCGATCATGCTGGCTTGCTGCGCGGGGTCGCTCACGCCGCGCGTCCACTCCCGCGCGAGCTCGTAAATGCGCGGTGGCAGGTTCGAAGGGAGCGCCAGATAGCGACCAGCGTCGGCGCCGAGCCCGTGCTCGCTCGGTGCGTCATCGGGGCCGGCCAGCGCCACTTCGTAGCGCAAGCCGCGCTCGTCCGGAGTGCGGTAGGTGAGCCCGCCTTCGGGCGCCAGGAACACCTCCGGGAGCTGGCCGGACGCGGCGTTCGCCGGCGTGAGCAGCGTGATGCCCACCGCGTCGATGGGTAGGAAAATGACGGCCGGATCGATCGGCTCGAGCTCCAGACGCAGCTTGCGATCTTCCGGGCGCGGGAAGCGAAGCAGCCGAATCTGGTGGCCGCGCTGGTCGGCGGGCGTGTGGCCCTGCGGCGTGGTGCGCGACCAGCTGCGCCCGTCGTAGCGATCGAACGCAGTGCCCTTGAGATAGAGCGCCAGGCGAGAGGGCGGCGTCTCAGGCAGGTTCGGCACATCCACGCGCAGCACGATGGTCGGATCGCTGCGCAGCTTACCGACGCCGCCCAGATCGACGCGGTCCGAGAAGCCGACCATGCGCTCGGCGTGCGAGCGATTGAAGAGCAACAGCGACAGCCCGACGCGCGGAAACAGCACGAAGAGCAGCGCCGTGAACACGAAGATCGGCAACGAGAGCAGGCACGTAAAAGCCAGGAAGTGCTTCCCGATCACGCGCCGCGAGCGCAAAATCCGCGGCACGTCGACGGGCAGCCCCGTTCGGTCGCGCGCCCCTTGCCGATAGTTCCCCTCGACCTCACGGCGCAGGTGGCTGAGCACCAGCGCGCCGGGAGCCACCACCAGAAAGCCGAGGAAGCACAGGCCGTAGGCCAGCCCACCGCCGAGCACCGTGCCGGCGATCAGGTGGATCAGCGCGAGCACGATCACTTGCTGGTCGTGAGCCGCGCCGCGCCGCGTCGCCAGACGAATCACCTGCAGCGCCGCGGCGAACTCGACCGCGACCGGCAGCAGGTCGACCCCGCTGGCGAGCCGCGCCACCTGCACTCCGAAGAGGAGCAGCGGCGCGGCCACCGCGAAGCGGCGCAGGAACGGGCGGTCCGTCGCCTGCTCCGGGATCGCGAGCGCGGCGATCAGGCCGAGCACGCAGGCCCAGCTGAGCCAGCGCGAGAGCTCTCCGCTCGTGACCAGCGCGAGCACACCGAGCGCCGCCAGGGCGTCGGTCATCAAGCGATGAATCAGCCCAAATCTCACGCCACGCGCTCCTCTGCGCGCGGAGGCGCAGCGAGCTTCGGCGGCGCAGGCTCGCCGCGTTCGCGCGCGGCTTCGGTCTCGGGCCGCGCTTCCAGCAGCGCCAGGAAGCGCAACAGCGGATCGGCGCCCAGCGTGGGTGAGGAGCGGGCGCACTCGTTCATCGTCGTGCGTAGGCTGACCGCGTCGCCGCGCTTGAGGTGCGCCACGGCTTGTGAAGCGACGTCGCGAATGCGGCGCTCGAAGCGCGTGGACCACTCTTCACTCGGCGCGTCGCCGGGATGAGTGGACTCGATTTGGAAGCTGACGTCGCGGCGCGTCTCGCGCCCGCGCTCGCGCATGACCATGTGCGCGGGGTGCGTGCTCTTGCGCCAGTAGATGTCGCGCGGATCGTCTCCTTCGCGCATGGGGCGCACGCCGAGCACCTCGTCACCGCTGCCGCGCCCGACCGCGGCGGCGCCCCCGGCGCGGTCGCCGAAAGCGTCGCTCGGCAGCGTGATGGGGTCGACCGCGGGATAGATGATGAGGTCGCCGGTGGCGGAAATTTCCCGAGATTTCTCGAATAGACCGAAGGGGAAGCGGGTCGCGACGCGAAACCCGATGTGCCGATCGCGGCCGCGTCGAGCGGGGGTCCGGCGATACGCGGCGACCTGCGTCGAGCGCGGGCTGATCTTCAAAAAGAAGCAGCGCTTGTCGGCGGGTTGCCCCGCGCGCAGATCCTCGATCTCGATGGCGTAAGACGGCACGCGCCGCTTGTGGTTGAACACCTCGATCTCGACCAAATGCGGTCGTCCCACTTGAGCGCGCGGCGGCAAGCGGCGAATCACAGACAGCTCGCGCAAGCTGAGCTCGCTCATCACGCCGCTCACGATGATGAGCGAGAGCAGCATGCCGAGCAGCAGATAGAGCAGGTTGTTGCCGGTGTTGATCGCCGCGAAGCCGACGCCGAACGTCACCGCGATGAAGTACTTGCCCTCGCGCGTCAGCTTCAGCTTGCGCGGCGGGCGAAAGCGCGACGAGACGCGCGCCAGCAAGCGCCCGACGGCGCCGCGACTCGGTTCCGGCGCCGCGCGTTCGATGACCGGCTGCGATGATGGAGGCCCGCTCGCGGGCGACTCATGCCCTTCGGGGCCCCGGCTTTCGGGGGCAGGGGCGGCGGATTCGGCCAAAGCGGGAGTCTAGAGCGGGACAGGGACTCGGGCCACGACCTCGCGCACGGCGGTCTCGGCCTCCTCGCGTGACGGCGAGTAACCTTCTGCGTGCGAGGCGAGCCGCACGCGGTGCGCCAGCACGGGGACGGCCAGTGAGTGGATGTCGTCGGCGATACAGTATTGGCGTGCGTGCAGCAGCGCGCGGGCTCGCGCGGCGCGCGAGAGGTTCATTCCCGCGCGCGTCGACGCGCCGAGCGAGAGCGTCGGGCTCGAGCGCGTCGCGGTGAGCAGCCCTTGGAGATAGGCGCCGAGGGCGCCGTCGATCGCC
>CBINHN010000060.1:0-38800 GCA_966250485.1 uncultured Sorangium sp.
GGCGCCCACGGCTCCGGTCAGCGCGGCGCCCACGGCTCCGGTCAGCGCGGCGCCCACGGCTCCGGTCAGCGCGGCGCCCGTCGCGCCGTCCATCGCTCCCGCCGTGCAGGAAGCGCCCGCGCCGAGCAGCGCGCCCGACGCGCCGAGCCGGCCGCCGAGCTTGCCGCGCGTGCCCGAGCGCGGCTCATTGCGGCCATCGCCGGCGTCGGCGCGCAATGGCGCCGCGAGCTCGAAATCGGCGGCACCCGCGGCGCTCGGCGCGGGACTCGCGGCCACCACCACGCCGCTGCCCGCCTCGTCGATCCATGGCGCGGCATCGGCGTCCGGGAGCTCGAGCGCGGCGGCCCTCGCGCCGGCGCCAGCGAGCAGCGCCGCGCCCGTGCCCGCGGTCGCCTCGGCGTCGATCTACACACCGGAAGAGCGCGCGGGCGCTCGCTCGGAGCAGACGCGCGTCTTGGCGGAGCTCGTGCGCTCTGGCTTGGCCGAGCGCGT
Organism: uncultured Sorangium sp.; assembly: GCA_966250485.1. Classification (GTDB taxonomy): domain Bacteria; phylum Myxococcota_A; class Polyangia; order Polyangiales; family Polyangiaceae; genus PMG-095. The sequence goes on from CBINHN010000060.1 coordinate 493, forward strand.
CAGCGTGAAGCGCTCGGCGCTGGATCCCAACGTGCTCGTCGCGCGGCCCGCGGGCAGCAACGGCGCGAAGGTCGCGCCCGGCGCACGCACGGCCGTGCTGATCTATCTCGACGTCGAAGAGAGCTGAGCGCTCAGCGAGCTGAGCTCTCCGTGCGGCCCAGGCTGTGCATCGCCCAGCGCGCGGCGCGCAGCACCACACCGCGCGGCATGACCTTTACGGCGGCGGTGCGCAGCGCGTTGAGCGCGCCCGGTACGGCGACGTCGCGCCCTTCGGCGTAAGCGGCGAGCGCCGTCTCTACGACGCTCGGCGCCTCCAGCTGCGCTACGCGCACGATCGCGCCGTCACCGTGCATGCCTGCGGCTTGCTGAAAGCCGGTCGGCACCGGTCCCGGACACAGCGCGAGCACGCGCACGCCGCTGCCGCGCAGCTCCTCCGCGAGCGAGAGCGTGAAGCTCAGCACGAACGCCTTGCTGGCGCCGTACGTCGCCATGTACGGCGTCGGCTGGTACGCGGCCGTGGAGGCGACGTTCAACAATCCGCCCGCGCGCGAGGCCACGAATTTCGGCAAAAAGTGCCGCGTGACGGCCGCGACCGCCTCACAGTTCAGCCGCACCATGCGAAGCTCGTGCTCCGGATCGCTGTTCACGAAGGCGCCGGTCGAGCCGAAGCCCGCGTTGTTGATCACGTGCAGCAGCGGAACGCCCAGGGCGTCCACTGCGGCGAGCAACTTCTGCGCGCCGCCCTCGGCCGCGAGATCCACGGCGATCGCGTGCGTGCTGACGCCGTTCACGCGCGCGAGATCCGCCGCGAAGCGCTCCAGCTTGGCCTCGGAGCGCGCGGTCAAAACCAAGTTCGTGCCGAGGTGCGCCAGCTGGCGCGCGAACTCCGCGCCGAGTCCGGAGGAGGCGCCAGTGACCAGCGCCCAGCTACCCCTGAAATCCAGCTTCTTCAACGCGCGCTCCCCCTCTGACCGCGCCAGCGCAGCGCGTGATCGGCGAGCACGATGGCGACCATGGCTTCGCCGATGGGAACGAAGCGCGGCAAGAGACAAGGATCATGGCGGCCGCGCGTGCGGATGGTGGTCGGGCTGCCGTCGCGGCTGACCGTGGCCTGCTCGCGGGGCAAGCTGCTGGTGGCTTTGACCGCGGCGCGCACGATGATCGGCATACCGGAGGAGATCCCGCCGAGCATGCCGCCGTGGCGGTTCGACAGCGTGTGAACGCGCGGCGGATCCTCGCTCGCGTCGCTCGCGAATAAGTCGTTCGTTTGGCTGCCGCGCAGCGTGGCGCAGCCGAAGCCGATGCCGTACTCGACGCCCATCACCGCTGGGATGCTGAACAACGCCTTGCCCAAGTCGGCCTTCAGTTTGTCGAACACCGGCTCACCGAGCCCGGCCGGCACGTTGCTGGCGACGATTTCGCTCACGCCGCCGATCGAGTCTTGGTCTTTGCGCATGGCCTCGATGAGCTCGACCATTTCGGCGGCGCGCGCCGCGTCCGGACAGCGCACCACGTTGGGGCTGCCGTCCGGCAGCTGCTCAACCGCGCTGAGCGTCACAGCGCTGGGATCCGGGATGTCTGCGACGATGGAGCCGACCTGGCGCACGTAGCCGACCACGCGCGTGCCGAACCACTCGCTGAGGATCTTCTTGGCCACGACGCCGGCGGCGACGCGCGCCACGGTCTCGCGAGCGCTCGAGCGCCCTCCGCCGCGGTAATCGCGCGCGCCGTACTTCGCGTCGTACGAGTGGTCCGCGTGGCCTGGGCGGTACTTGTCTTTGATGTCCTCGTAGTCCCGGCTCTTCTGATCCGCGTTGCGCACCAAGACGGCGAGGCTCGTCCCCGTGGTGCGACCTTCGAACACACCCGCGATGATCTCCGGCTCATCCGCCTCGTTGCGCTGGGTCACGATCGAGCTCTGACCAGGCCGCCGCCGGGCGAGATCGACGCGCAGATCCTCGACGCTGAGCGCGACGCCGGGCGGGCAGCCGTCGATGATGACGACGTTACCGGGGCCGTGACTCTCCCCGGCGGTAGTGACGCGAAAGGCTTGGCCGAAGCTGTTTCCGGGCATTGAACGTGTGGGAGCGTAGCATCGCCGCGGCGCTTCTGTGTACGCCTGAGCGAAGGACGACATGCGTTGTCCGTGGTCGCGAGAAGCCACTACACTTCCCTTACGATGCAGCCGCTATCGATTCTGGCCGAGGACGAACGCCTGTTCTTCGACACCGTGCTCAGCTTCGCCAAGGAGCGCGTCGCGCCCCGCGTGCGGAAGATGGATGAGGAGGGCCTGCTCGCGCCGGAGCTGGTCTCGGCGCTGTTCGAGCTCGGCGTCATGGGCATCGAGGTGCCCAGCGAATACGGCGGCGCTGGCTCCAGCTTCTTCAACGCGGTGCTCGCGGTGGAAGCGCTGTCGCGGGTGGATCCCGCCGTCGCCATCGTCGCCGACGTGCAAAACACGCTGGTCAACAACGCCTTGTTGCGCTGGGGCAGCGCGGCGCAAAAGCAGCGCTATTTGCCCAAGCTCGCCAGCTCCTGGGTCGGCTCCTACGCGCTGAGCGAAGCCGGCAGCGGCTCGGACGCCTTCGCCTTGGCCACCCGCGCCGAACGGCGCGCCGGCGGCTGGCGTCTCTCCGGGCGCAAGCTGTGGATCACCAACGCGCACGAAAGCTCCTTGTTTCTCGTGTTCGCGAACGCCGCCCCGGACAAGGGCTACAAGGGCATCACCGGCTTCTTGGTGGAGCGCGGCTTCTCCGGCTTCAGCGTCGGCAAGAAGGAAGACAAGCTGGGCATTCGCGCGTCGAGCACGGCCGAGCTGATCCTCGATGACTGCGAGGTGCCGGACGAGAACGTGCTCGGTGAGGTCGGCCAGGGCTACAAGATCGCGATCCTGGCGCTCAACGAAGGGCGCATCGGCGTGGGCGCGCAGATGTTGGGGCTGGCCGAGGGCGCGCTCGACTACGCGCTCGGGTACGTGCAGGAGCGGCGCCAGTTCGGTAAGCCCATCGCTGAATTTCAGGGCATGCAGTTTCAATACGCGCGGCTCGCCATGGAAATCGAAGCGGCGCGGCTGCTCGTCTACGAAGCGGCGCGCCTCAAGGACGCCGGCCACGACTTCGTCAAGCAAGCCGCCATGGCGAAGCTCTTCGCCTCCGAGGTCGCGGAGCGCGTCGCGTCGCAAGCCGTCGAGCTACTGGGCGGGGTCGGCTTCATCCGCGAGTACCCGCTCGAGAAGCTCTACCGCGACGCCAAAATCGGCAAGATTTACGAGGGCACCAGCAACATGCAGCTGCAGACCATCGCGAAGCTGCTCCAGGCCGAGCGCCGCTGAGCGACGACGATCATCGGCCCGGTGGCCGGTGATGCGCTCGAGTCTTGCACGCGGCACTCGAACGAGTATCGTCCGCGCGCATGGATCCCGCCATCGAACCCGGCCTCGTTACCCTGGCAAAGATCATCGGTACGCTGCTCCTGGGCATCGGGACCATCCCGCTCATCTTCCTGCTCGCGCCCGGTGACACCTCCGAACCGGAGGATCGTCTGGACTCCGAGCAGAACTCGTAATCCGCACGGCCGTAACCGGCACCCAGCGACGCCGTAGAGGCAGTCGTGACGACGCGACCAGTAAGTGAGGGTGAACCGATGACGATGGCGTACGTGAACCGCGGACGTAGCCCGCGAAGAGCCCGCTCTACGCGAGTAGCGGGCGCGCTGCTGCTCGTCACGAGCCTCGCGCTCATCGGCGGCTGCCGTGACAAGCAACCCGAGAACTTGGCGCCGGCTGCCTCGGCCGCCTTGAGCGCCGCGCCGCCCGCCGATCGACGCGCGGTGACGTTCAGCGTCGACAGCGCGAGCAGCAAGGTCTCGTTCTTGATGGAGGCGCCGATCGAGAAGATCTCCGGCGAGGCGCCCGGCTCGATCCAGGGTGAGCTCTTCGTCGAGCCGAGCGACCTCAGCAAGTCCACGGGGCTCATCAAGATCGATCTCGAGAAGCTCGAGCTGTTTCAGCAGAAGCGCGACGACGAAAAGACGGCCTTCAGCGAGCGCAAGAAGAACGAGCTCCAGAACCAGCACGCGCGCGCCTGGCTCGAGATCGCCGACGACGCGCCGCCGGACGTGCGCGCCGCGAATCGCTACGTCGAGTTCCGCGTGACGCGCATCGAGAACGCCTCCGCGACGGATCTCACCAAGCTCGGCCCCGGCGAGCACAAGCTGACGGCCACCGTGATCGGTGATCTGCGGCTGCACGGCAGGAAGGCCGAGAAGCGCGCCAGCGTGGAGCTGAGCTTCTCCGGAGAGAAGCCGAACGCGCTCAGCGTGCGCACGCTGACGCCGATCGCCGTCGGCCTCGAAGAGTTCGATGTGCGTCCCCGCGAGGCCTTCGGCAAGCTGGCGCAGAAGACGCTGGACGCGCTCGGCTCCAAGGTCGCGAAGAGCGCGCCCATCGAGCTCGAGTTCAAAGCCACCGCGCGCTGACTCAGCGCCGTACGGCTTCGCGCCGGATGCTTAGGCGCAGCGGCGCGCCGTTGCGGCGCAGCTCGAGCAGCACATCGCTGCCTTCACGTCCCGAGAGCCGCGCGCGCGCGTCGCCGATCGAGCTCGGCGCCGCGCCGTCGACGCGCAGCACGACGTCGCCGCTCTGCACGCCGCCGCGCTCCGCTTCGCTGCCCGCCGCTACCGCCGCGATCAGCACCTCGAGCGCGTCGCCGCTGCCGCGCTCTGCCAGCGTGACCGCGACGCCCGCCTGGGCGAGCGGCTCGTCGTCGCTCGCCGGCTCGTTCAGCGTGATGGTGATGCCGCGCGTGGTGCGGCCGGAGTCAACCGCGACGCCGTCAGCGCTGCCGCGTCCCACGCCGGGGCTGAGCGCGCCCAGGCGATGCCGCCCGGGGTGCAAGCCACGCAGCACGAAATTGCCGCCCGCGTCGCTCAACGCCACGCCGCTCGGCAGCGTGCCAGCGGGCAGGAACGACGGCGCCAAGCCGAGCGTCACGCGCGCGCCCTCCACGGGACGCCCGTCTTTGTCCACGACGCGGCCCTCGACCTCACCGGCTTCCGGCAGATCGAGCGTGTCGACCTCGAAGGGGCGATCGGCGCGGCCGGTGCCCTTCACCTCGGCGCTGGTCGTGGCCTCCGCGAAGTCCGGGTGTGACGCCGAGATCTCGACGCGCGTTTCAGGGATGCCCGCGAAGCGATACGCGCCGTCCGCGTCGCTGAGCGTCGTCTTGCGCGTGGAGCCGAAGCGCACGCTGACGAGCGCGCCGGAGACGCTGCGGCGGCCGCGCACGGCGGTGACATGGCCCGCGATGAGCACACCGGCGTCGAGCCGCAGGCGGATCTCTTCACCCGCTGCCTCGACGCTGCGCTCGAGCGTCGCGAAGCGCGGCGCTTCGACCACGATGCGCAGCGGCAGCCCCAGCGCGTCGGCGAGCTCGGCGCGGCCGTTCTCGTCGGTGAACAGCGTCGAGTGGCGCGGCGCGTCCGGGTCGAGCGACGTGACGCGCACCTCCGCGAGCTCGACGGGCGCGTCGCGCTCGGCGACGACCACGATGCGCACCGACTCCCGCGGATTCGGCAGCACCAGCTCGACGCGCTCGCGCTCGCCCTCCGCGACGGCGATGCGCTTGCGCAGCGCGACGCGCGCGCGATCCTCCGGCCGCGTCACCGAAATGACGACCGCGGAGGGCACCGCCGCGAACGCGAACGCGCCGTCCGTCGCGGTGATCGTCGAGCGCTCGAAGGTGCCGCGCTCGGCGACCAAGCTCACGACCACGCCCGCGACCGGGAAGCCACGCTCGTCGACCACGCGCCCTTCGAGGCTGCCGCCCTTGAGCAGCATGACCTTGACCCTGGCCTCCCCGCCGACGCCGACCGCGACGACCTCGCTCGCGCCCTCCACGTACTCGGGGTGACGCACCAGCGCGCGCACGCGGCCGGGCGTGATCGGGCGCGCGACGAACTGGCCGGTGCCGTCGCTGACCCAGGGCGCGATTTCGGGCAGCTCCGGCAGGTTGGCGTTGGCCGGCAAGGTCCCGCTGGGCGGTACGATCAGCGAGCCGGCGGGCGGTATCGGCGGCACCGGACCGGGCATCACGCCCAGCTCACCCGCGGGGATGAGCCCGGGCGGCCCGCTCAGCGTCCACTCGAAGTGACCGGCGCGGAAGCGGTTCGTGAACGGCGACTCCGCGATCGGCAAGCCGAAGCGATCGGTGCCCACCACCTCGATGGAAGCGCCGGCGATGGGCCGATCGTGCGCGTCGACGACGTCACCGCGCAGCAGCGCGCCGCGCGTCAGCGCGATGCGCACGGGTCCCGTCAGCGTCTCGGGCACGGCGACCAGCGGGCTGCCCACGAACTCCGCGGCGCGCGCCGCGAGCGTCGCCGGGCCGCGCGCGATGGGGCCCAAGCTGACGGTGCCGTCGCGCCCGCTGCGTCCGTGCAACGGAAATGAGCCGAGCCCTCCCTCGACCAGCACCACGTCGGCGTTCGCGACCACGACGGGGCTCGGGCCTTCGCCGTCGGTGACCAGCGCCACCACACGACGTCCGCGCTCGAGGCGCAGCGTCACCTCTTGCTGCGCGCCGCGCTCCAGCTCGAAGCCGATCAGCGCCGCGGAGACGTCGTCGCCGCGATCCGCGCGCAGGTCGTAGCTGCCCGCGGAGAGCCCGCGAATGCGCGCGAGCCCGCTGGCGTCGGTCTCGGCGCGCCGCGCCGGCCACAGCGCAGAGCCTGCGATCAGCACGTTGGCGCCGCCGGCGGGCGAGCCGTCTTGGTTCACGACGTGCACATCGATGCCGGACAGCCGCCGCAGCGCCACGGATAAATCGGCGTTGATGCCTTGCCGCAGCGCGCTCTCGTAGCCCGGCGCCGAGACGCGCACGCTGAACGGCGCGCGCGGCAGCCACTCGAATTGCACCTTGCCGTTCTCGTCGGTGAGCGCGCCGTAGGGCAGAGGATCGCTCGCCGTGACCAGCACGGTCGCGCGGGGCAGCGGCGCGCCGAGCTCGTCGCTGACGGTGACCGTGAGCTTGCTGGCCGTCGCGAGCTCGAGGTTGACGCGCCGCTCTTGCTCGAAGATCAGGTGCGTCGAGGCCCGCGCTCGAGCCGGCGCCTCGGCGAGCACCCACAGCGACCCGCGCGGCACGCGAGTGAAGCAAGCTTCCCCGTGCGCCTCGGTGGTAGCTTCGCCCACAGGCAGGTACGACTCGTCCTCCGCCTCGGAATAGAGTCGCACGCGCGCGCCGGGTAGCGGCGCGCCGTCGGGCTCGCTGGTCAGCACGCACAGCTCGCCGAGCGCGTCGTCCGCGGCGGCCGCCGCGCTCGCAGGCGCAGAAACTGCGCGCACCGGGCTGTCGCGGAGCCCGACCAACAACGTGAGCAGCGCCACGAGCGCCGCGCTCAGCGTTAGAAAATCCAGCGCCCGCGTGAGGCGGTTCGCAGCAGGCTCTGGCGAGGCCGGAGGCGGTATAGACCCAGTTGTCACGCGCTGTTGGCTTTGGGTGGCTAGGGTAACGCCAATCCCGGCGCTGGCCGTCCTGCTATCATGGTCAATCGATGATCCGCCGAGGCCTACGAGCGGCGCTCGTTGCGCTGGCGGGCGTACTGTGCGTCCCTGGCTGCGGCAAGCAGGAGCATCCCCCGGTTCCGAAGGCGAAGCCGAGCCCGATGCGCGATGGAGGCGTCGACCTCGACGGCGAGCTCGGGGGCGAGCTGCCCGTGTGCGGCGGGCAGCAGCTGGCCGCGCTGGTCGACGCACCGGTGCTCTACTTCGTGATCGACCGCTCCGGCAGCATGGCCCAGCAGATCGAAGGGACCGCGCAGTCGAAATTCGACGTCGCGGTGAGCTCCGTGGGCACCGTGCTGGCCAGCATCGGACACCGCGTGCGTTACGGCGTGGCGGTGTACCCCGGCGATGGTCAGCTGGCGACCTGCTCACCCGGCGCCCAAATCTTCCCGCCCACGCAGGGAGACGCGCCATCCACGGTGCCGGCGGGAGGGCAGGGCGTGATTTTGCGCGAGTTTCTACAGCGCATCAGAAATTTTCCCCCTGCCGGTGCCACACCCACGGCCTCGACGCTGCTGGTCGTCGCGCGCGAGCTCGCCGACGTGAAGACGCGCGCTTACGTCGTGCTGGTCACCGACGGCGCGCCGAACTGCAATCCCGCCACGCCGTGCACGAGCGCGCAATGCATTCCGGACATCGAAGGCGAGTGGTTCGACGATCGACGCTGTGGTGACGGCGTCAGCTGCTGTGATCCCGCGCAGGTCGGGCCCAACGCCAGCGCCAACTGCATCGATGGGGACGCGAGCGTCGCTGGCGTCACCGCGCTCGCCGAGCGAGGCATCGACACGTACGTGATCGGTATGCCCGGCAGCGAGGCCTACGCGCAGCTGCTCGAGCGCTTGGCGGTGGCGGGGAACACCGCGCGCCATGGCGAGCCCGGCTACTACGCGGTAACGGACACAGAAGCGCTCACGCGCGCGTTGTTCGAAATCGGCACCGGGCTCAGCATCGGCTGTGACATCGCGCTCGAATCCGCCCCAGAAGATCCCAGCCTCGTGAACGTCTACTTGGACAAGGAGCTCATCCCCTTGGACCCGGGAGAGGGTTGGGACTATGGAAGCGACGGCGCCCTCGTGCTGCACGGCGCCGCGTGCGCCGCCCTGGAGTCGGGTGAGGTTCGCCAAGTGAACGTCACCTACGGCTGTGAAACTGTCGTCCGTTGAAGGAACGGCTTCGCCGTTCTGCCGTGTGGTGCTGGCCGGCGCCCTGTTGTAGGCTGCCCGCCGCTTCGAACCCGAAATGCGAGCCGTCATGAGCAGCACCGGATCCGACCTCGATACCCTGCGCGAAGGGATCGACAAGCTCGACGCGCAGATCCTAAAGCTCCTCGCTGAACGGGTCCGCTTCGTCATCGCCGTCGGCGACTACAAGCGCAAGCACGGCTTAGCCGTCTACGACCCGCATCGTGAGCGCTCGATCCTCGATCGATTGTCCCGCATGGCGAGTCCTCCGCTCGACGAAGGATTCGTGCGTCGCGTGTTCGAGCGCTTGATCGACGAGTCGCGCCGTATCGAGCAGCATCACATGCAAGGCTAGCTCGAAGCGTCGCTTGTACTTTCACATCGCGTAAATCTGTGGCAAGCCAGAGCCTCGGCCGTTTGGCCGAGATATGCGTCGTGTCACTGCGATCGATGAGAACATGATTGCGTGTTGCAAACACCTACAGAACTCGAAGTCCAGGCGCAGAGTTCTGATGACAAGTTTTCGAAAAGTCGTAAGTTACTCGACGCTCAAGGGCTGGGGAGTCTGAGAGCCAGCGTTCAGTGAATTCGATAGCGATGCGGCTGGCGGAGCAAGTCCGTCAGCTCAGAGTGCAAGCCGGAATGACGCAAGCCGAGCTTGCCGCCCGCGCGGGCGTCACCGTGGAAACCGTTGCCCGGTTGGAGCGCGTCCTCCGCGGGCGTTCGTCGGCCAATTCGAACCCGTCGCTCGAAACGCTCGCGCGGCTCAGCTCCGCGTTGGGCGTCGAAGTCGCAGATCTGCTGTCCGCTCCGGGCAAGCCGCGCCCGCGCGACGACCGGCTCTTCGTCGTACTGCGCGGGGCCACGCCGGCCACGCGCCGGCGGGTGCTGCGCGTCGCCGAAGCGCTGATTCGCGAAGACGCTGCGGAGACGAAGCCGGAGAGCCGCGTGCGGCGCAAGCCGAGCTGAGCTGAGCTGACTCAGCGCGGGCGCGCGCTCAGCTCGGTCCGAACGCCTTTACCTGTCGCTCCAGCGCTTTGCGGCGCTGCGCGCTGAGCGGCCCGACCGCCGCGAGCGCGAGCTCGCTCGGGCGAAACACGGCGGCGGCGGCCTCGCGGATGGCCTCCGCGCTGACGCGCTCGAAGCACTCGACGCGCTCCGCGGGGGTGCGCGCCACGCCGGTGAGCTCGCCCAGGCCCAGGAAGGCCGAGAGCTCCAGCGGGTCGTCGATCATCGTCTGCATCTGCCAGGCGGCGCGCCGCTTGGCCTTGGCGATCTCCTCCGCGTTCGGGCCTTCGCGCGACAGGCTGGCGATGACCTCGAACAAAGTGGCGAGCAGGCGCTCGGCCGAGCTCGGCGCCGCGTCACCCGCGAGGATGAGGACGCCCGCGTCGGCGTACGCCTCGTAACCGGCGGACACGTCGTACGCCAGGCCGAGCTCGTCGCACACCTGGTGGTACAGGCGCGTGGACATGCCGTCGTCCAGCGTGCGCAGCAGCAGCTCCGTCGCCGGCTCCAGCGCGTCGTGCTCCGCGGGCGCTCGGAAGGCCAGGCGCAGCGCGGTCTGGCTGCCCTTGTCTTGCACGTGACGGAAGCGCGGCCCGCCGAGCGGGGGCGGCGCGCTGTCCCGCGGCGCGGGCCCGGGCTTGACGGCCGCGAACGCGCGCTCGGCCGTGTCGCGCACCTGGTCTCGATCGATGGCGCCGGCGACGCTGATCACCAAGCTGTCGGCGCAGTACGCGCTCGCGTGAAAGCGCTCCAGCGTCGGGACGTCGAAGCGCGCCAGCGTCTCGAGCGTGCCGGCGATGGGCCGACCCAAGCCGTGCCCCTGAAACGCCAGGTTCATCACCAGCTCGTCCGCGTCCACGGGCTCGCCGTTCTCGTTCAGCGACTCGAGGATCTCCTCGCGTACGATGCCGCGCTCGATCTCGATGCCGCTGAAGGCCGGCGCGGTCACCACCTCGCCGAGCAGCGTGAGCACTTCGCTCAGGTTCTCCGGGGGCGCCGCCGCGGTGAGCAGCGTGTGATCGACGTAGGTGGCCGCGCCGAGCTCGGAGCCGAGCGTCTCGAAGGCGAGCGCCAGCGCGTGCGCCGAGGGGTGACGCAGCGTGCCGCGATGCAGCATGTGCTCGTGGAAATGCGCGATACCGGACAGCGCCTCGCTCTCGAAGCGCGAGCCGCTGCGCACCAGCACGCTGATCGCCGCGCGGTGCGTGTGCGAGAGCGGCGCGCACACCAGCCGCGGCCCCGAGCCGAGCTGGAAGCGCGCCGGAGTGCCGATTTCGAGCATCTTCGCGGCCGCGCGCGGCGCGCTCATTCTTCGTCCGACGCTTTGCTCGTATCTTCGCCGAAGCTCGCGTCGACGCGCAGCCGCGAGCCCGCGGCCTTGCGCAGCTCCGCGACGTAGCGCGTCAGCGCCTCGTCCGCCTTGGCCTCACGCACGCTGGCCAAGATCTCTGCGCTCTCCTTGGCGTCGGGGCGCGTCAGCTCTTTCAGCTGGATCACGACCCAGCCGCTCGCCGTAGCGATGGGCTTCTCATACAGGGCGTCGGGCTTGGCCAGCTCGAACGCCTTCACGGTCAGCGACTCACGCGGCTCGAGCTCGGGCAGTGGGTTGCCGGAGCGATTGAACGGCGGCGAGATCTCGAAACGCGGGCGATCCGAGGCGTTGAGCGCGGCGGGCTCCGCGCCCTCGGCCGCCTTCTTGCCGTTGGCGGGCTTCTGCGCCGCGACGGGCAGCACCGCGAGGCTCTCTTCACGAACCGCGTCTTCCAGCTTTTGTCCGCCCTTGACGCGCTCGATCAGCCGCGCCGCGAACTGGCTGGCCTTCTCCTCGGCGGCGAAGTGGGTGTACAGGCCGAGCGCCACGTGGTGACGGCCGACCTCCTCGATCTTGTCGGCGGCCAAGCGACCACGCAGCTCGACCACGTGATAGCCGCGCGGCGTCTCGATGATGCCCGAGCGCTCGCCCGGCTTCATGCTCTCCACCGCCTTCAGCAGCTCTTCCGCGCCGATGCCGTAGGACTTCGAGAGACAACCGACGTCACCGCCGAGCAGCGCGGCGGGGCCGCTGGAGAGCTCGCGCGCGACGACGCCGAAGTCCTCGCCCGCCGCGATGCGCGTGCGCGCCTCCTCCGCCTTTTGTTTCTCTGGGCCGCCCTCGTCCGTGAGCGCCGTCGCCGGCACCGGCACCACCACCTCACGGATCAGCGGGCAGCCTTCGGTCCAGTTGGCCTTCTCGCTGTTCCAGGCGCCGTCCACCTGCTCGCGGTTCTCGAAGGCCCAGCGATCCACGGTCGCGGGCGTGGTGTCGATGGCGTACTTGGCGAACCAGTCCCGCGAAACGACGGCGCTGCGGATCACCGCGCGCTCGGCCACGAACTCCACCTCGCTGGGGCTGACGCGCACGCGATCGCGCACCAGCTCGCGCACGCGCGCGGCGAGCAGCTCCTTTTGCTGGCCGGCCTTGAACTCCTTCGGCCCGCGGTTGGCGAGGATGCGGATCTCGCGCTCGTACAGCTTGTAGTCGAAGGGCTCGGACGGCGTGCGGCGCACGCGCAGCTGTCGCACCAACCGCGGTGAGCCCGGCTCACAGCGACGTGACGAGCTGTCCAGCCGGCAGAGGCCCAGCATGGCGCTCAGCTCGGCGATGTCGGCGGCCGGCAGCGAGACATGCGCGCGGCCGGCTTCGAGCTCGCTGTTCACCGTCTCTTCGCTGACGCCGAGGCCCAGCTTCTTGCCGGCCGCGACCAAGAGCTCGCGCTCGACCAGGCCTTCGAGCACCCGCTTGCGGAGCTCTATCTTCTTGGCGTAGGCGGGGCTGAGGCCGCGCGGGCTGACCACGCCGAACGCGGCGTAGTAATCCTTTTGGTCCAGGCAGGTGCCCTCGTAGCTCACGGCGCAGTCGCGCTTGAGCTTCGCGGTCGGCCCTTGGCCCGCGGCGCGAAACTCGATGATGAACACGATGATGATGGCGCCGACGACCGTGCCGACGAGCGCCTGAGCGAAGCCGCCGCCTCTGAAAAACCTCAGCATGATGACCCGGGAGGGCGCCGCACATACCACGCCACCCCCCTGGGATCCATTCCGCGGCCCGGCCGAGCGCCGATCCCGGAGCTCGGCAGCCCAAGTACACTGGTCGCCCGTTCTCCGATGTCCCGAATCCTCGCTTTTGGCTACGGCCTGAGTCTGCTCGCGGCGACCCTCGCGCCGGCCTTTCGCGACGCCGAGCGCGACTCCTTCCCGTTTTCGACGTACCCCATGTTCGCGCGCCGCGGCGGCCCCGTGACCGTGCACTTCGCCGAGGGCGTCGACGTGGACGGCCAGCGCGTGCGGCTCGCGCCGGAGCTCGTCGCAAACTCCGAGGTCATGCAAGCGGCGAAGACGTTGCGACAGGCCGTGAACGGCGGCAGAGCGGCGAAGCGGCGCTTGTGTGAGCGCATCGCGGCGCGCGTGCGGGAGGAGCCGGAGCTCGCGAGCGTGGTCAGCGTGCAGCTCGTCGCCGCGAGCTTCGAACCGGTGCGCTATTTCGTCTCTGGGCCCGAGCCGGAGACGCGGCGCGTGCACCAGCGCTGTCGCGTCCGCAGGCGGAGCGATGCGCGTCGCTGAGCTGTGGTACGCGCCGCTGCCCGCGCGGCGGCTGGCCGTGCTGCGCGTGCTGGTCGGCGGCTTCGCGCTCGCCGACTGGCTGGGGCGCTTACCGGCCTTGCTCAGCGGCGCGCGCTTTCACGCGGAGGAGTTCGCGCCGGTGGGCGTGGTCGCGCTGCTCAGCGAGCCCTTGCCGGCGAGCGCGGTGTGGTGCAGCGCGCTCGTCTGCGGCGTGCTCGGCGTCTGCTTCACGCTCGGCTATCGCTACCGCGTCAGCGCGCCGTGCTTCGCTTTATCACTCCTGTGGGTGACGAGCTACGCCAACTCCTGGCGCATGATCTTCCACACGCAGAACCTGCTCGTGCTGCACGTGCTGGTGCTCGCGGCGGCGCCGGCGGCCGACCAGCTGAGCTGGGACGCGCTCTCGGCCCGCGGCGCGGCGCGCGGGCCGGAGGTGCACGGCCGCTACGGCTGGGCCATCCGCGCCATGTCCTGGCTGACGCTGTCGAGCTACGTGCTCGCCGGCATCGCCAAGCTCAAGCTGTCCGGCCCGCTCTGGCTCGAGGGAGACATCCTGCGTACGCAGATCGCGTACGACAATCTGCGCAAGATCGAGCTCGGCGGGCGCTACGCGCCGCTCGGCGCCTGGCTCGTGAGCAAGGGAGCGTTCTTTCGCCCGCTCGCCATCGCCACCGTGTTGCTCGAGCTCGGCGCGCCGCTGGCGCTGCTCGGGCGGCGCGCGGCCGCGCTGTGGGTGTTCGCGGCGTGGCTGTTCCACGTCGGCGTGCTCGCGCTGATGGCCATCGTCTTTCCGTATCAGCTCTCATTGGTCGCCTACGCTTCGCTGTTCGAGGTCGAGCGCATCGAGACCAGCCCGCTGCTGCGCGGCGCCGTCGCTCGCGCGCGCGCCCTGGCAGAGTGGTGGGTCGCGCGACGAGCCGGCGCGAAGGTCAGCGAGCTTTGAGGTACGCCAATAGCTTATCTGCGGCGGCGATCTGCTCGCAGCGCTTCTTGCGGCAGACGCGCTCACTGAGGGGCTTGCGCGTCAGCAACAAATGCTGTCTTGGAGCGCGCGGCGCCCGAAAGCGCGCGCTCGTAAACACCTGCAGCTGTCGGTCCGCGAAGAACGGAATGCGGTGCTTGTACAAATGCACCGCGAGCCCGAGGGAACGAGCCCAGACGGCCAGCTCTCCGCGCTTGAGCAAGGGCTGCGCGCGGCCGTCGCGCAGCCGCGCTTCGACCGCGCGCGCCACCTTCTCGAAAGCCTCGTTCGGCGGCTCGAAGATCGGTTGTTGGTCGCGCGCCGCGCCCACGCCGAGCAGGACCGCACAGAGCACGACCAGGACGGCTCGCTGTCGCGTCCGCGGCTCGGCAACGGCGGGCTCGGGGAGCAGCACGGCGAGCAACGCTGCGTGGGCGAACACGCCGACGACCATGACCCAGACCGTGAGGTAGTCGTAGAGCGGACCGACGATCGAGCGCACGGCGAACCAGGAGAGCGCGATCAGGCCGAGGGAGAACAGGCACAGCAGCGCGACCGTGCGCGAGCGGCGGCGGAGCGCGTACACGGCCCCGATGCCCAGGCCGACGACCAACAGCAGCGCCGCCAGCTGCTCGGCGAGCGGCCCCAGCTGGAGCGTGGAGGCGAAGCGCAGCGCGCTGAGCGGCACCACGCTGAGATCTCTGGCCAGCGCGGCGGTGACCTCGGCGTAGTCGTGCGCGGGCGCTCGCTGCTTGCTGAAAAATTCCCACAAAAGCCGGAAATTTCCGCGCTCGTTCGTGAAGCTCTCGTAGAGCGGCAGGCTCCACATCAGCGCGCTCAAGGCCCCGGCTCCGGCGAAATACGGCGCCGCGCGGCGCAGCGCAGCGCGGCTCGGAGCTCTGAAGAATTGCAGCGCCGCCAACGCCGCCGGGACGCTCAGCAGGAACGCCACCGCCGGTGCGTAGCCGATGTGGCTCTGTACGATCCAGGAGGCCAGGAACGCGGCCAGCGGCAAGACCTTGAGGTCACGCAGGGCCAAGCGAACCGACGTCAACGCGAGCAGCGCGAACGGTAACGCGACGATGAAGGGGTTCCACGCGCTGGTGAGTCGATAGCGCGTCTGCGCCAGGTCGAAGACGCCCAAGAGCAGCGCGACCACGAGCGCGAACAGCTCGCCGCGCAAGCGCCACGCGCACGCTACGCTCGCCAGCGAGATCACCAAATTGGCGAGCAGCGCAAAGATATTGAGGCCTGGGCCGCGCTCGCCGAGCAGCTCGTAAATGGGCAGCGCCAGGTAGAAGCTCGCCGGCCCGGGGTGGCTCCAGCCGAAACGCGAGTAGGGGCCGAGCAGCTGGAGCCCACCGCGGGCGGCGCCCAGCGCAGCGCGTCGCTCAGGCGCGCACGGATTTTTCGAGGGTGAGCGCGCCGCGCAGCTCGGACTCGAGCTCGCTCGCGTCGGCGAGCGGGCGATCGAGCATCACCTCATACCAGGTGTCGAGCGTGCGGCTGTGATCACCGGGATCGCGGATGGGGACGACCTGCGTGCTCGTCTCGCGAAAGCCGCGGCTCAGCGCGGTTTCCGCCAGGCGCCGCGCGCGCGCGAGCAGCGCCTCCGCGCCCTCACCGGGGAAATCCGAGCTCTGCGCGCGAATCACCACGCGCACGCCGAGCCGCTCGCCGAGCCGGACGCGCACGCCGCTGTCCATCAGCAAATTGTCGCGCACGCGCTCGGCGAGCACCACTTCTTCCGCCGACGACCGATAGATCTCGAAACCTTGGGCGCGCAGGACTTTCTTGAGCTCGGTGAGGGTCGGGTGAGGCATTGATAAGGAGCGTGCCTGCCGGCTCGATTCCGGACAAAGGTCGGAGCGAGTAAGGCTAGCGTTCGAGCGTCACGAGCGTCAAGGATTGAGCGCCTACCCAAAACCGCCACGGCGGCGCGCGGGACAAGGACCTGGGAGCGGGAGGGAAGGAGTGTTATGGTGCTCTGTTGAGCTCGTGAAAAGTCGTCCCCCGTCTGAATCTTCGACGCCCGCGTGGACGCCGCGCCGCAGCGTCGGCGGCGCGCGTAGAGAAGCGACGGAGCGGGTCACGCTCACGGCCGTGGGCTTCGAGACCAGCGGCTGGACGCTCAACATCAGCCGCGGCGGCGTGCGCGCCATCGTCGAGGAGCGCCTCACCCCTGGGGTCGAGTACGAAATCGTCGTCGGCGAAGCGGGCGCGCGCCGCGCGGCGCTCGTCTGGTCGCAAGATCAGGAGGATGGCCAAATCGTCGGGCTGAAGTTCCTCGATGTGGACGCCTCCGTTCCGCCCGAGCCTGGCTCCGGCGCGGACGAAGACCCAGGCCCCGAACGCTAGCGGCCGCGAGCGCGACAAACGCGGCCGCGTCGCAGGAAGCCAGCGCGCGGCGGTGTTAGAACCCGGCGCATGTCACGGGTTCGGCAGCTGCTCGGTCCGGATGGGCCGCTGGCGCAGGCGCTGCCGGGCTATGAGCAACGCGCGGGTCAATTGGCCATGGCCGAGGCCGTGGCCGACGCGCTCAGCGAGCAGCGCGTGCTCTTGTGCGAGGCCGGCACCGGCACCGGCAAGACGATGGCGTACTTGCTGCCCGCGCTGCTCTCGGGACGAAAGGTGATCGTCTCGACGGCGACGCGCGCGCTGCAGGAGCAGATCTTCTTCAAGGACATCCCGGTGGTGGCGCGCGCCTTCGGGCTCGAGCCGCGCGTCGCGCTGATGAAGGGCGTCTCCAATTACCTGTGCCGCCGGCGCTTCGCGGAGTTTCGCGCCAGCCCGGAGAGCTTGCGTCCAGCGCACGCGAAGAGCCTCGCTACGATCGAGGCCTGGGCGTTCGAGTCGGAGACGGGTGATCTGGCCGAGCTCGCCGCGCTGGACGAAGAAGATCCGGTGCGCTTGCAGGTCGCCTCCTCCAGCGAGACGCGCGTCGGCGCAGCCTGTGAGCACTACGAGAGCTGCTACGTGACCAACATGAAGCGCGAGGCGGAGGCGGCGCAGCTGGTGGTCGTCAATCACCACTTGTTCTTCGCCGATCTGGCGCTGCGTGGCCCGCACCCCGCGCGCGTGCTGCCCGACTATGAAGCGGTGATCTTCGATGAGGCGCACCAAATCGAGGACGTCGCCACGGAGTTTTTCAGCGTGCGCGTCTCCAGCTTGCGCTTGACGCGCTTGCTGAGCGACATGGAGCGCGCGCTGCGCGCCGGCGGCCTCGCGGATCCGCTGTTCGGCGGCGTGGGGCTCAGCGTGGTGGAGGCGGCGCGCCAGGCCGGCAACCAGTTCTTCCGCGAGCTCGCCAAGCGTGGCTCGGCGGAAGGTCGCGTGGCGCTCGAGCGCGACGTGTGGTCCGGCGAGCTCCAGCAGCGCTATCACGAGCTCGACTCGGCGCTGGAGGGCGTGGCGGCGGCGCTCGCCAGCAGCGCCGGTGAGCTCGCCATGTCCAGCAAGCGCGCGGCGCGCGGCGCCGGGGAAGCGCTGTTCTTGGCGGAGCGGCGCGCGGATCAAGTGCGCGAGCAGCTCGGCACCATCGTCGACGCCGGGCGCGGCCGCGTGATCTGGCTGGAGAACAAGAAGACGGGCCTGACCTTGAGCTCGACGCCGGTGGATCTGTCCGTGCTGCTGCGGGAGCGCGTCTTCGAGGCGGTGCCCTCCGTCGTGCTGACGAGCGCGACGCTCGCGACCGACGCTCCGAAGCCGGACGCGAACGGCGCGAGCTCCGTGTTCGGCTACCTGCGCAAGCGCGTGGGCCTGGACGACGACGCGGGACGCGTGCACGAGCTGCTGCTGAGCTCGCCCTTCGATTTCGCAGAGCAAGCGCTGCTGTATACGCCGAGCGATCTGCCCGCGCCGGGGACGCCGGCGTTTTGGGACGCGGCGAGCGCGCGCATCCGCGACCTCATCGCGCTCACTGGCGGCGGCTGCTTCGTGCTCACCACCAGCCTGCGCGCCATGCGCGAAATTCATGATCGCCTCGTCGGCGAGCTCGCTGGCTTGCCCCTTTTGATGCAAGGCCAGGCGCCCAAAGCCTCCCTGGTGTCGCGCTTCCGCGCCGCAGAGAACGCCGTGCTGTGCGCCACGTCGAGCTTCTGGGAAGGCGTCGACGTACCGGGCCGAGCGCTGCGGCTGGTCGTGCTCGAGAAGATCCCGTTTCCGGTGCCGAGCGATCCGATCGTCAGCGCGCGCTCGCGCGTGCTGGAGGAGGCGGGTGACAATCCGTTCTTGAAGCTGCACGTCCCGATGGCGGCGCTCGCGCTCAAGCAAGGCTTCGGCCGGCTGGTGCGCACTCAGCGTGATGTCGGCATCGTGGCGTTGCTGGACGAGCGCCTGCATCGCCGCGGTTACGGCGCCAAGCTGCTGCGCGCGTTGCCGCCCGCCCGCCGAGCGCAACATTTGGCGGAAGTGCAGGCCTTTTGGCGCGAGCGGCAGCCGCAACGGGTCGCGCCGTGAGCGCGCTCAGCGAGCTCGTCGCGGACTTCGGCGACGCCGTCGTTCACGATCCCGACGTGCTCGCGAGCTACGCCTTCGATCGCGGCAGCTTCGGCAGCGCCGGGCGCGCGCTCGCCATGGTGCGGCCCGCGTGCACCGCGGACGTGCAGCGACTCGCGGCGTGGGCCACGCGTCACCGCGCGCCGCTGGTGCCGCGCGGCGCTGGCACGGGGCTGTCGGGCGGCGCCAACGCCAGCGACGGCTGCGTGCTCGTCAATTTCGAGCGCATGAACCGCATCCTCGCCATCGACGAGGCGGCGCTGCTCGCCGTGGTGCAGCCGGGCGTGCTCAACGTGGAGCTGAAGCGCGCGGCGGAGGCGAGCGGCCTGTGGTACCCGCCCGATCCGTCGAGCTACGAGATCGCGACGCTCGGCGGCAACGTGGCCACCAACGCGGGCGGCTTTTGCTGCGTAAAATACGGCGTCACGCGCGACTATGTGCTGGGCTTGGAGGCGGTGCTCGCGGACGGCAGCGTGGTGCGCACCGGCGGAGCCGTGCGCAAGGACGTGGCCGGCTATGATCTCACGCGGCTGCTCGTCGGCTCCGAGGGCACGCTGGCCATGATCACCGAGATCACGCTGCGCCTACGGCGACCGCCGGCGCCGCCGGCCACGCTGCTCGCCAGCTTCGATGAGCTCGACGCGGCGGGCGCGGCGGTGACGCGCATGGTGCGCGCGGCGGACGTGGCGCTGCTCGAGCTGATGGACAACGCCTCGCTGCGCGCGGTGGAGAGCTTCGCCAGCCTGGAGCTCGACACCAGCGCGGCCGCGCTGCTGATCGCGCAGAGCGATCGCCCGGACGCAGCGGATCTGAGCGAGCTGCGCGCAGCTTGTGAAGCCGCCGGCGCGAGCTCCGTGATCGTCACCAGCGACCCGGCGGAGGGCCGCTTGTTGATCAACGCGCGGCGGCTCGCCTATCCCGCGCTGGAGCGCTTGGGCAACGTGCTGATCGACGACGTCGTGGTGCCGCTGCCGGCGCTGCCTGAGATGCTGCGTCGCATCGAGCGCGTCGCTCGCGCGACGGAGACGCTGGTGGCGACCGTGGCGCACGCGGGCGACGGCAACCTGCACCCCAACGTCGTTTACGCGCGCGGCGACGCGCAGGCAGAAGCGCGCGCTCGCGCCGCGTTCACTCAGATCATGGAGCAAGCGCTGGAGCTTGGCGGCACCATCACGGGTGAGCACGGCGTCGGCAGCTTCAAAGTCGGCTTCTTGGAGCGGCAGCTGGGCGCGCCGCTGCTGGCGCTCCATCGCGGCATCAAGCAGCTGTTCGATCCGCTGGGCATCTTGAATCCCGGCAAGGTGTTGGCCAACGACGGCGGCGGCTGAAGCCGCTCGCCGGAGCGCAGACACCGCGGAGCTGAGGTCCGCCGCGGTCCGCACCCCTATGATGGGTACGGACCGCGCTGCGGCGAAGCTCACTCCTCTTCGTCGTCGTCCGAGTCGTCGTCGTCGGAATCGTCGTCGTCCGAGTCGTCGTCGTCCGAGTCGTCGTCGTCCGAGTCGTCGTCGTCGGAATCGTCGTCGTCCGAGTCGCTGCCTTCGTCTTCGCTCTCGTCGGCGTCGTCCGCGGCCTCGTCTTCGCTCTCGTCGGCGTTGTCGAGCTCGAGATCCTCCTCTTCCTCGTCCTCGGCTTCGTCGAGCTCGGGCTCTTCCGGCTCCGGCGCGGGCTTGGCCGCCTTCGACGGCTTCTTTGCGGGCGCCTTCACCGGCTTGGCGGCTCTTTCGGGCTTCATGGCCTTCTCGGGCTTCATGGCCTTCTCGAGCTTCAGCGCCTCCTCGGCGGCCGCGGCCTTCGCGCCCTTCTTCGGCTTCTCAGCGGCCGTCGCCTTCACGGGCTTGGCCGCCGCTTTGCTCTTCTGCGGAGCAGCCTTCACCGCCATCTTCTTCGCGGGCGCCTTGGGGGCTGCCTTACTGGCTGCTTTGGGCGGCGGAGCCTTGGCTGCCTTCTTCACCGGAGCCTTGGCTGCTTTCTTCACCGGAGCCTTGGCTGCCTTCTTGGCGGCGGGCTTGGGAGCGGCCTTCTTTGCGGGCTTGCCTTTTGCGGGGGCCTTCTTGGCGGCGGGGGCGGCTTTCTTTGCCGGGGCCTTGGCAGTGGTCTTCGACGCAGCCTTGGCCCGGCCGCGCGCGGGCGCTTCGGCCTTTGCTGGCGCGCTGGCGCGGGTCTTCGACGCGGTCTTCTTCGCAGCGGGCTTGGCCGCTGCTTTCTTGGCCGTCGTCGTGGTCGCTCTCGGCTTTTCTTTCATGTTGGAGGTCCTCGCTTCTCGCTTTGCAGATCCGCGCGCTTGGGGCGACGCGATCGGAGTCTTGGTTTTGGATGAAGTCTTCTTGCTACGGTTCTTGGTTGGTGTGCGCGCGCCCCCGCTCGCTTCACGCGACAGCGGCTTCGCTTTGCGTGCTGGCTGCGTCTTCACCAGCGGTCGCGGCGCCTCCACGCGAGTCTTGCGCTGCGTGGATTTGCCGGCTGGTGGCGCGGCCGCGGGCAACGTCGGGCGCTCCACGATTTCGCCTTTTTTGTGGCCTTTGCGGTTGCCCACGCCGACCTCGACGTCGACATCGCTGCGGCCGAGCGAGCTAGCACGTCGCTTCAGCGTTTGCTCGATCTTCTTGTCCAGGTTCGAGAACTCGAACGGCTTGTCGACGTGCGCGTCCGCGCCGTACAGCGGCGACGTCATCTCGTTCAAGTTCTCACCGATCCCGGTGAGCATCACCACGCCGGTGTGCGCGAGCGACACCGCCTCTCGGATCTTACGGCACACCTCCCAGCCGCTCATGCCGGGCATCATCACGTCGAGCACGACCAAGTCCGGCAAGTGCTCGTGCGCGAGCTCCCACGCTTGATCGCCGTCCGACGCTTCCAACACAGTGAAGCCTTTCGAACGAAGATGACTCGATACCATTGCGAGCGTGCTCGGTTCGTCGTCTGCGACGAGCACCACCGTTTTCGCGTCTTGATCCATCCGGTCCTCGAAGTACCGCCGCCATTCGAGCGCAGCGCCGCACGCACGGCAAGAGCTTGCCGCTCGGAACGCGCTCGAGCGCGCGGCCCTGCGCCGAGCCGGACGCGCGGCGGGTGCGGCAGCGCTCACCGCGTACGAGCGCGCACGACGCTCCCGGACTCGACCGAGCGCGCGCCTCAAGCTCTGGGGTGAACGTGCCGGCGACGCGCGCGGGCCGTGGCGTTTGGAGCCGATGTGGGAAATCTGTCGCTAGCGCTCGGCGCTGGGAAACCGCGCGATCTCTGCAGCAATCGCGCGTTGGTGAAGCGCGGGGGCCGGTGCTTAACTTGGACTCGGTCAGGGATATCGCCCCGCACAGGACCCGCCTGTGTGGAACTTTCCGAGCCCCTGGCCGTCCTTAGGGATCGGCATGGAGATGGCAGGCTCTGAACTCGAGCGAAAGGCGCGGCGCGCGGCGGCGCGGGCGGCGCGGCGTCTGCGCTATCGCGCCGGGCTCGCGCGGCTCGCTGTCTGGCTGCCGCTTCCGCTCGGCTATGCCACCCTGGCCCTCGTCGCGCTCAAGCTCGGCGCCTGGAGTAAGTCGACCGAACGGGGCTTGCTTTTTGTGGGCGCTGTGCTGGTGCTGTTCGCGTTCGGGGTCACGCTGCGCGCGCTGTTGCGCCGCCCGCCGCGTTGGTCGGGGGCCCTGGCGCTGGACGAGCATCACCAAACCGGGGATCGCATCACCACCGCGCTCGCGCTGCTGGAGGAACCGGCGGAGGTGCGCAGCGGCTTCTCTACGCTGGCCATCGAAGACGGGCTGACTCGGGCGAGCAGCCTGGATCCGCGCCGCGCCGTCCCCATCCCGCTGCCGCGTGAGCTCGGGCTCTCGGCGTTGCTGCTCGGTACGTTGCTCGCGGCCGCTTATTGCGAGGTTCGCGTCGTGCGCGTGCTGCCGCCGCCGCCGAGCTTCGTCCCGCTGGTCATGACCGGTGACGACCTGGAGCTGTTCGGCGACATGGCCCATCGCCTGGCCGAACGAGCCGAGGATCCGGAGTCGCTGGCGGCGATTCGCCGCTTCAATGCGCTGATTGAGGATATCGCCGGGCGGCGCCTGGAGCGGCAGGAGGCGTTTCGGCGGATGAGCGAGCTCGAAGCGGAGCTCGCCAAGAGCGCCGAGATCGACCGCGAGGCGCGCGAGCTCGGTCTGGAGGCGCTGGCTCGCGAGCTCGGGAAGAGCGGTCTAGCCAAATCCGCCGCTGAGGCGCTCGAGCAAAAGCGGCTCGCCGACGCGGAGCAGGCGCTGCGTGAGCTCGCTGAGCGTCTGAAGCGCAAAGATCGGCCGCCGAGCCGCTCGGAGCTCGAGCGGTTGCGCAGCGCCGCGGAGCGGGCGAGCCGGCAAAATAGCGAGCGCTTGCAGGCCATCGAAGAGCGTCGCCGCGAGCTCTTGAAGGAGAAGCAGAGCCTGCTGAAGCGCAAAGGGGCGGAGCAGGGCGCGGCCGCCGCCAAGAGCGACGCGGCTCGCGAAGAGAACCGCCGCAAGTTGGAGCGGCTGGAGCGCGACGCGGATCGCGCGACGCGCGCCGCGCGCGAGCTGAGCGACCTCGACCGCGAGCTCGCCAAGGCCGCCGAGGATCTCAACAAGGACAACGAGAGCGCGTCGGAGGACATCCGGCGCAGCGCCGACGAGCTCTCCAAGGTGCGCAAGCGTGAGCTCAGCGACAAAGAGAAGCGGGAGCTGCTCACTCGTCTGCGCGAGCTCAAGGAGCTCTTGCGCCAGCAAGGGCAGGCCGGTCAGGAGCGCTTGCGTCAAATGGCGCGCTTCGGACAGCGCGCGCGCGGCGGTCAGTCCAAGCCAGGCCAGGGCAAGGAGCGCGGCGGCATGGGTCAGGGCCGGGGACGCGGCGCGCCGAGCAGCCGCGAGCAGGTGGAGATCCCGCGCATCGTTCATGAGCGCGTGTCCGCGCCGGGCTCGAACGGCTCGAGCGCGGGGGCCGGCGAAGCGAAGGGCGGAGACGGCAAATCGGCGTCCCCCGGCGGCGGCATGCAAGGCGGACAGGAGTGGGGCAGCGGTCACGACGACAAGCTGGTCGGTGACGCGACCAAGCCGCCGGCTGGTGAGACGCACGACGTGACCGCCGCCGCCGTCGACACCGGCCAGGGTACGGCCTCGGCCGAGACGATCCGCGGCGCGGCCGAGCGCGGCTTCGTCGGCAAAGCTTACAAGGACGTCTTCGTCGAGTACGAATCCGTCGCCGAGCAATCGCTCGAGCACGACCAAATTCCCCCCGGCTATCGTTTCTACGTGCGCCGGTATTTCCAGCTGATCCGCCCCCGGGAGTAGAGACGATGAGCGAGAGCCAGGAACTGCGCCGCGAGATCGAAGATTTCCAGAAGAAGATCGGCGTATTGCGCGAGGAGATCGGGCGCGTCATCGTCGGCCATCGCGACGTGATCGACGGCGTGCTGACCTGCATGCTGTCGGGCTCGCACGCGCTGCTCGAAGGCGTACCCGGTCTGGGCAAGACGCGCCTGGTGCGCACGCTGGCCTCGGCGCTGGGGTTGGAGTTCAACCGCATCCAGTTCACGCCCGACCTGATGCCGGCGGACATCATCGGCACGGTGGTGCTCGACGAGGCTGCGGACGGCAAGCACGTGTTCGAGTTCCGGCGCGGCCCCGTGTTCGCCAACGTGGTGCTCGCGGACGAAATCAACCGCGCCACGCCGAAGACGCAGAGCGCGCTGCTCGAAGCCATGCAGGAGCACCACGTCACGGTGGGCCGCACCACGCACAAAATCGAAGAGCCCTATTTCGTGCTCGCTACGCAGAACCCGCTGGAGATGGAGGGCACCTACCCGCTGCCGGAGGCGCAGCTCGATCGCTTCTTCTTCAAGCTGGAGGTGCCGTTCCCCTCGCGCGAAGAGCTGCACACTATCCTGGAGCGCACCACCAGCGAGGCTGAAGCCGAGCTCAAGGCGGTGGTCTCGCGGCGCGAGGTGCTGGACATGCAAGCGCTCGTGCGGCGCGTGCCGGCAGCGCCGCACGTCCGCGACTACGCCATCCGAGTGCTGCAAGCCACGCACCCAGACGGTGAGGGCGCGCCCTCTTCGGTCAAGCGCTACGCGCGCACCGGCGCTTCGCCGCGCGGGGTGCAAGCCATGCTGCTCGCCGCCAAGGTGCGCGCCTTGTTCCAGGGCCGCTTCGCCGCGGCCATCGAGGACGTCAAGGCCTCCGCGCGGCCCGCGCTGCGTCACCGCATGTTGCTGAGCTTCGAAGGCGAGGCCGAGGGCATCCGCACCGACAGCTTGATCAGCGACATCCTCGAGGCCATCCCGCAGGCCAAGGACTGAGCGCAGCATGGGGCTCATCGAACGGCTGCGCCGCAGCTCGATCCCCGCGGAGCCGCCGCGCGCGCCGCTCTTCGACGACGAGTTCCAGCGCAAGCTGGAGATGCTCGCCATCGTGAGCCGCCGCGTGTTCGCGGGCCGCATGCGCGCCGAGCGCCGCAGCAAGAAGAAGGGCAGCGGCGTGGA
Organism: uncultured Sorangium sp.; assembly: GCA_966250485.1. Lineage (GTDB taxonomy): Bacteria > Myxococcota_A > Polyangia > Polyangiales > Polyangiaceae > PMG-095. The sequence continues at coordinate 25,773 of CBINHN010000060.1, forward strand.
GTTCGCGGATCACCGCGACTACGTGCCGGGCGATGATTTCCGCTACGTGGACTGGAGCGTGTACCAGCGCTTCGGGCGCCTGCTCGTGCGCCTGTACGAAGAAGAGGAAGATCTCGGTATTTATTTTCTGATCGATTGCTCCAGCTCGATGAGCTTCGGCGGCATGAAGAAGTTCGACCACGCGCGCAAGCTGTGCGCCGCGCTGGCGTACGTCGGCCTGGCCAACCTCGACCGCGTGACGATCGTGGCGCTCAGCGACAAGCTCGTGTCGCGCATGCCCGCGACGCGCGGCAAGGGCCGCATCTTCAAGGTGTTCGAGTTCTTGCAGAGCCTGGAGCCGAGCGGCCTCACGGATCTGGGCGACGCGCTCGGCACCTTCGTGGCGCAGCACAAGCGCCGCGGCTTGGCCGTCTTGATCAGCGATCTCTATGATCCGAAGGGCTTCGAGGCGGGCATCAACGTGCTGCGCTTCAACAAGTTCGAGCCCTACGTGCTGAACGTGTTCGACCGCGAGGACGGCCGGCCCGAGCTCAAGGGCGATCTGCGCATCTACGACTGCGAGACCGGCGAAGAGCGCGAGGTGACGGTGACGCCGAACGTGCTGAAGCGCATGGAGCGCGCGCTCGACGAGTACCGCGCTAGCATCGAGCGCTTCTGCACCTCGCGGCAAGTGCCGTACTTCGGCGCGGACGTGGCCAAGCCCTTCGAGGAGGAGGTGCTGGACCTGTTCCGCCGCGGAGGCTTTTTGCGGTGATCCACTTCGCTGGTCTGCCGTTCTCTACGCTGCTGGCGCTGTTCGGCGGCGTCGGCGCGCTCACCGTGCTGCTTTATTTGTTGAAGCTGCGGCGTCGCGCGGTGCCGGTGCCGTTCGCGCGCATCTGGGATCGCGTGCTGCGCGACAAGGAGAGCAGCGAGCTCTTCTCTCAGCTCAAGCGCTGGTTGTCGCTGCTGCTGCAGCTGCTCTTGGTGTTGCTGTTGGTGCTCGCGCTCGGCGATCCGCGCTTCGGCCAGCGTGAGCCGAAGGGCAAGAACGCCGTGCTGCTGCTGGACGCCAGCCTCTCGATGCAAGCGGTGGACGTCAAGCCCTCGCGGCTCGAGCGCGGCAAGGCGCTGGCCAAGCAATTCGTGCGCGGGCTGGGCAGCGACGACCGCGCGGTGGTCGTGCAGATGGACATGCTGCCGACGCCGCTCAGCACCATGAGCTCCGACCCGAGCGAGCTCGAGGCCGCCATCGACCGTGTGCGCGCCGAAGACACGCCGGCCGATCTGGCGCGCGCGCTAGCCTTCGCCGAGGACAGCCTGCGCGGCCTGAGCAGCCCTGAAATCGTGCTGATCAGCGACGGCGCGCTGGACGCCGAGGGACTCACGAGCCGCGTGCCGGTGCACATCATGCCCGTCGGCAGCGGCGACAACAACGTCGCCATCAGCGAGTTTTCCGCGCGCCGCTACCCGCTCGACAAGTCGCGGGTGGAGGTGATGCTCGAGGTCACGAACACCACCGAGCGGCGGCAGGAGGTCGAGCTCAGTTTATTCGGCGACGGCGTGCTGATCGACGTGACGCGCCTGCGCCTCGCGCCGCACGAGCGGCTGCCCCGCTTTTACTCCGACATCGCCGGCGCCAGCCGCAGGCTCGAAGCGCGCTTGCGCCTGGCCGACGGCAAGCCCGACGACTTGCCGGCGGACGATCGCGCGTACGCGCTGATGCCGGAGCGGCGCCGCGCGCGCGTGCTGGTCGTCACGCCCGGCAACACATACCTGGAGGCCGCGCTGCTGCTCGATGAGTACCTGGACGTCACCACCATCGCGCCGGGCGCGTACCCGCCCAAAGAGCGCTTCGACGTCACCATCTTCGACGGCGTCGCGTTCGCCCCGGCGCAGAACGGCGGCTCCGCGTTGTTCCTCAACCCACCGGCGGACAAGAGCCCGATCAAGCTGGACAAGCCGATTAAAGACTTCGGCTTCGACCGCTGGAACAAAAAGAGCCCGCTGCTGCGCTTCTTGGCGCTGGGCGACGTCCAGGTCGCGCACGGCTACCGCATGGCGCCCGAGAAGGGCGATGAGGTGCTCGGCGAGAGCGACCTCGGTCCGATCCTGGTCAGCGGCGTCCGCTCCGGCATCCCCGTCGTGGTGCTGTCGTTCGATCCGCGCGACAGCGATTTCGTGCTGCGCCCCGCTTGGCCGTTGTTCCTGCTCGGCACCATCGACGCCTTCGTGGCCGAAGACACCAGCTATCTCTCATCGTATCGCACGGGGGGACCCTGGCGCATCCCGGCCGCCAGCAGCGCCGAGACCGCGGAGCTGTTCATCCCCGGCGGCGAGCGCGTGATCGTGCCGATCAAGGAGGGCCGCGCCGCGTACTTCGGGAACAAGGCGGGCTTCTATCGGCTGCATTTGACGGGCAGTGATGCGCCCGACCACGAGTTCGCCGCCAACATCGCGGATCCGGTCGAGAGCCACATCAAGCCGCAGCCCAAGCTCGTCATCGGCGGCCGCCCGCTGCAAGTCGCCGTGGCCGGTACGCCCGGCGTGCGGCATCGCTTCTGGGCGTACCTGCTGCTCGCCGTGGTGGGCTTGTCCGTCATCGAGTGGTTCACGTATCACCGACGGGTGACAGTATGAGCCCGCGCGCTCGCCGCCTCTTATGGGGCTCGTCCTTGGTCGCGCTCGCGGCGCTGTCGCTGCTCGCCTATCGCCGCTTCGTGTGGAACGCGCCGGACGGCGCGTTCCGCTTCACGCGCGGTGAGCAACATTTCGAGCTGCTCACGCCGGGCGCGCTGGGCATCCTGCTCGTCCTGCCGTTGCTGCTCTTCGCATTGGGACGCTCGCTGGCGGATCTGCCCTGGCCGCAGCGCGTGCTCTCGCTGTGCTTTCGCTTCGGCTTCCTCGCGCTGCTCGCGCTCGGCTTGAGCAACCCAGTGCGCTCCGAGTCTACGGCGCGCGTTTGCACGGTGCTGCTGCTGGACGTCAGTGACTCGGTGTCCGACGAGGCGCTCGGCGACGCGCGCAAGCAGCTCGAGCAGGTGATCGCCAAGCGACGGCCCGACGATCTGGTGCGCCTCATCACGTTCGCGCGCCGGCCGCGACGCGTCGAGCTCCAGCAAGGCGAGCAGCTGGTGGTGCCGCCGCTCGCGAGCCTGCGCCACGGCGCGCGCGGCGGCAGCAACAAAGCCGGGGAGAACGGCCCCGGCGGCAGCAGCAACATCCAAGCCGCGCTGGAGCTCGCCTATGGTTTGTATCCGCCGGGTTACCTCAAGCGCGCGCTGATCCTGAGTGATGGCGTCGAGACCGAGGGCGATCTGCTGGCCGAGGCCAATCGCGCGCGCGGCTTCGGCGTGCGTTTGTCGGCCTCGGCGGCGCGCCGTCCGCCGCCGGGTGAAGTCAGCGTCGTCGCGCTGCGCCTGCCGGACAAGGTGGACGTTGGTCAGACCTTCCCGGTCACCGCCGAGCTGTACGCCAGCCGCGAAGGCCACGCGCGCGTGCGGCTGTTCCAGGGTGAAGCGCTGAACGGGCTCGACGGCGTGCGCGAGGTGAACCTGCGCCCGGGCCGCAACGAGGTCGAGTTCAAGAGCGTCGTGCGCGTCGGCGGTGACGTGACCTACGCGCTCAACGTCGAGCCAGCGGGCGCCGACACCTTCCGTGAGAACAACGACTACCGCGCCACCTTGGAGGTGCCCGGGCGACCCTTGGTGCTGTACGTCGACGGCCATCCGGAGCGCGCGAGCTACCTGTCCGGCGCGCTCACCGCGCAGCAGTTCGACGTCGACGTGCGCGGCCCCAGCGCGTTCCCCGGCTCGCTGGGCGAGCTCGAGCGCTTCGACTTCGTCGTGCTCTCCGACACGCCCAAAGAGGCGCTGGCGCCCGGCGCCGAGGAGCTCGTCGAGCGCTACGTACGCGATTTGGGCGGTGGTTTCTTGTTCTCCGGCGGTCCCGCTGGTTACGGCCTCGGCGGCTGGTCGCACTCCACCATCGAGCGCTTACTACCCGTGCGCATGGACGCCGAGCACCGCAAGGAAATGCCCGGCGTCGCCATGGCGCTGGTGATCGACCGCTCCGGCTCGATGACGGGCTTGCCCATGGAAATGGCCAAGGCAGCCTGCTCCGCCACCGTGGGCACGCTGCAAGGCGATGATCTGGTGGAGGTCATCGCCTTCGACTCGGAGCCGCAGCGCTACGTGAAGCTCCAGCCCGTGCGCTACCGCAGCCGCATCCAGAACGACGTGCAGCGCATCCAGCCTGGCGGCGGCACCGAGATCTTCCCGGCGCTGGACATGGCCTATCAAGACCTGTCGGTGGTTCAGGCCCGCAAGAAGCACGTGGTGTTGCTCACCGACGGCAACTCGGCGTCGCAGGGCCTGCGTGAGCTGGCGCAAGCGATGCTCGCCGAGTCGATCACCGTGACGACGGTCGGTCTGGGTGAGAGCATCAGCGGCGAGACGCTGCGCATGATCGCCGACGCCGGCGGCGGTCGCTTCCACGCCGCGCCGGATCCCAACAGCCTGCCCAAGATCTTCACGCGCGAGACCGAGCTCGTCGCCCAGCAAGCCGCGGTGGAAGAGTGGTTCCCCGTGACGCAGGTCGGCGGCGCCGATTTCCTGAAGGGTATCTCGATTTCGAGCGCGCCCTTGCTGCACGGCTACGTCTCGACGCAGCTGAAGCCCGCGCCCGCGCAGCTCATCCTGGAGAGTGATCGCGGTGAGCCGATCCTCGCGCGCTGGCGCGCGGGTCTCGGCTGGGCCTTGGCCTGGACCAGCGACGTCAAGAACGGCTGGGCCGTGGAGTGGCTGCGCTGGCCGAACTTCGGGCGCTTTTGGGGTCAGCTCGTGCGCGAGCACATGCGCGTCAAGCGCCGCCGCGAGATCGACATGAAGACGGAGGTCGACGGCTCGCGCGTGCGCGCCGTTGTCGACGCGCTCACGGCCGACGAGCGCTTCGACAACGACTGGAGCTCCAAGCTGGTCGTGCGCCAGGCCGGCAAAAAGGCTGAGCCGCGGCGCATCCCCATGCGCCAAATCGCGCCGGGCCGCTACGCCGCCGAGTTCGACCTCAACGGCTATGGCTCCTTCCTCATCAACGCGGAGCACGCGCGTCGCGAGGAAGACGGCAACCTACGGCCAGTGGGCGTCAGCTTCGCGCACGTCAGCAACCCCTATCCGCGCGAATACGCCAGCTTCGAGCCCGACATCGAGCGCCTCTCGCGCGCCGCGCGCGCCGGGGGCGGCGAGCTCGATCCCAAACCCGAGTCCCTGTTCGACCCCAAGGGCGAACAGATCGTGCATCACGCCGAGCTCTACAGTCGCTTCGTCCTAGCGTCGCTCGCGCTGTTCTTGCTCGACGTGCTCGTCCGCCGCGTGCGCCTCTTCGAGCGCAAGCGCGTCGCCCGTCGCGCCTAGGCGACGGGCGCGAGTGACAGGCGCGCGGTGCCGCTCGCCCTCAGGCGAGGGCTTTACGGCGCGTAGCGCCCACCGGTGTTGAAGGGGCTCGTGCGCGGTTGCGTTCCGCCCCAGATGATCATCTCGGTGCCGGTCCACACGCCCGTATGGTACGTGCGATACGTTGGACCGCCGGTCAGGGACACAGCGGTCCAGCGATTGTTCGCTGGGGCATAGCGCGCGCCGTCGTTGTAGCTGCTGGGGGCGTTCGGCTGCCCGCCCCAGACGATCATCTCCGAGCCGGTCCACACCGCCGCGTGTGAGTAGCGGCCCTCGAGCGTCGTAGTCGCCATCCCTTGCCAGCTATTGGTGCTTGGGTTGTAGCGACCGCCAGTCGCCAGCGCGCCGTCGTTGTTGTAGCCGCCCCACACGATCATCTCGCTGCCGGTCCACACAGCAGACGGGTAGGTGCGCCCGGCGGGCGCGCCGGTGGTGGTGATATCGATTACGGACTGGCTGCGAGGCTCGAAGCGGGTCCCGGTGTTGAGCGTGTTGCCGGCCGCGTCGACGCCGCCCCAGATGATCATCGCCGTGCCGGTCCAGACCGCGGCGTGCCCGTGACGCTGAGCGTAAGGGCCGCCGGCGGACGTCCACGCCGACCAGGCATCCGTCTGTGGGTCGTACAAATAGAAGCCGCCGGGTGTCGTCGTGTTGTCCCGGCCGCCCGCGATCAGCATTTGCGAGCCGCTCCACACCGCTGCGTGCTCCAAACGCGGCGAGGGAGCACCGCTGGTCGGCAGCTTCTTCCAGGTGTTCGTCGCGGGGTTGTAGCGGCCGCCGGTATTCACCGGATTGCCCGAGCCGGTGTCGGTTCCGCCCCACACGATCATCTCCGTTCCCGTCCACACGGCGGTCGCGTAGCTCTGAGTGGTCGGTGCGTTGGTCGTCGAGATCGCCGTCCAGGTGTCCGTCACTGGATCGTAGGCGCCGCCGCCGGCGGCACCGCCCCAGACCAGCATGCGGCTGCCGGTCCACACCGAGACGTGATATGCGCGCTGCGCGGGAGCACCGGCCGTCGTGGTGTCGAGCCAGGCGTCCTTGAGGCAGGCCGCGTTCTGACAGCCAGCGCCGCAGCGGGTGTTGTTCGAAGTATACGAGCAGCTGCCGCCGCTGCAGGAACCACCCGAGTAGGTGGTGAGCACGGTCGCCGAGGTGCATTTCTTGGCCGGTGGCGTCGTGCAGTCCGAGTTGCTGCAACATGCGGAAGTTGCGATGCAGTTCGCCCCGCACGCCTTGAAGCCGCTGTTGCACGTGCAAGCGTGCGCCGCCGAGCAGCTGGCGTTGGTTTGGCACTCGTTCGTCGCGCAGCAGGCGCTGCTGGAGATGCACGCGCCCTGACACTCTTTGGTGCCCGAGGGGCAGACGCACTTCGCCCCGCTGCACACCATCCCGTTCTTACACTCGGTCGAGGCACAACAACCGCTGTTGGGGATGCACGCGTTGTTGCACTTCTTGTAGCCGTCGTTGCAATTGAAGGCGCACGTCCCGGAGCTGCACACTGGGGTCGAGTTGGCCGGCGTCGGGCACGTCGTGCAGCTGGTGCCGCACGCCGTCGTGTCGTCGTCGTCGTTGCAGACGCCGCCGCAATTGTGTGACCCCGCAGGGCAGCTGCCGCTGCACGCCGCGTTTTCGGCGATGCACGCTCCGAGACAAGCTTTTTGCCCTGACGGGCAGGTTGGGTGGCAGGTCGTGCCGTCGCAAGTGGCGTCACCGCCGGTCGGCGCTTGACAGGGCGAGCACGCGGCGCCGCAATGGTCTGCGGAGTCATCGCTGACGCAGGCATCGCCGCACACGTGCGTGTCGTCGGGGCAGGTACACGTGCCGTTCACGCAGCTCGCGCCGGTCGGGCACTTCTCACACTCCGGCTCCGTGTGCCCCTGACCTCCGGCTCCCGCCTCGACGGTTGGCGTGCCTCCGTCTCCTTCTCCGCCCGCGCTCGTGTCTCCACCCGCGCTCGTCGTCCCCGCGCTCTCCATCGCGCCCGCCGAGCCGCTCAGAGCGCCGCCGGAGCTGCTTTGCACGCCGCCCGCCCCGCCGTCTGCTGTAGCGCCGGCGCCGCTGCCCGCTGCGCCGCCGCTCATGACGGTGCTCGCGCCAGCCGAGCCGCCGCCGGCTCCGCCCCGCCCGGCTGAGCCGCCGCTGCCGCGGCCGGCGCCGCCTTTTCCAGCCATTCCCGCGCTGCCGCCGCTCTCCGTCTCGTACGCTCGAGGGTCACTCGAGCAGTTGGCGAGAGAGGCAAAAAGCGCTGTCGACAAAGCAGCCCAGATCGGTCGCTGCAACCGCATCATGATCGTCTTCCCTTTACCACCGAAGGCTGAACCTTCCGCCTCAAAGGGACCACGGGAGCGCCTCCGCGGCAAGGCTCATTCTGCAGCACGCGAGCGGCAGGACCGGTCGCGCCGCATCAAAACGCGCCAACGGCGCGAATGGCCAAGGGCCCGCGAGCGGATGAGTCAGGCTGCGCGGGCGAGCCTCTCGCTGACTTTGCCGGGTCCCTGCGCTCGGGGGCGCCGCGCTGGATACGATGCTGCCGCCTGGTGGCGCTAGCCCGCGGAGCGTCGCGAGCTGACCGCGCGCCGGAGCCGCTCGTCCGAGTCAAGCGTCTTTCATATGCGGCGCCCTGCGATGCTCTCGAGCCGAGCCGCCGCGAAGCGTCCCCCTGAGCCAGCGCCACGTCTCCTCGTCAACCGCTAGTGACAACCATTGGTTGCGCGAGGGCAGCCGCAACGAGCGCAGACGAGCGGTGTTCTCGCGTGCTGCCCGTATCGCGGGCTCCGCGGCGTGATTTCGGCGCTGGCACATCCGTTGCTGAAGCGGTGCCCGGAGGCCGAACAGTGCTCGAACCTCGATTGGTTTGCTCCGTCAGCGACACACTCGATATCAGCGAGCTCGCTCATCGCGCGGCGGTGGTGGCGCGGTGCTCACGGCTGAGTCGTGCCCTCGCGCCGCTGCGCGCCGTGATGCGCGATCAGCGCGGCGCCAACAGCGTCGAATACGCCATCCTCGTCGGCATCGTCGCGTTGGGGCTCACCGGCGGCGCGCGGGCCTTCTGGGGGAAGCTCCAGGGCGTCATCACCCGCGAGGGAGTCTCCGTGCGCACCTTCGAGCCGTCGGGGCCGGGCTCCGGCAGCGATGGCGCGACGGAGGCGCCGGCAATCACTCTAGTGAGTGACACCAGCAGCAGCGGCGACGACAGCGGCCGTAGCAGCCGCGATCCGCGCGACCGTGATCGCTCGCGCGAGCGCGAGCGCGTCGACCGCGGGACGCCGGAGCGCGCGCGGAACCCATCTGGGCGCAGCCCTGGCGAGCGACAGGATCGCGATCGGGACAGCTGGTTCGACAACGACTGGGCTGGTCGCGAAATATTGAACCGCTACCTCGTCGGCGGCGACGATTGGTACATCAAGGACGAGGAGCGCTGGACCAACTACATGACCTCGGATCCAGCCCTGACCGATCAAGTGCAAGCGCGCACCGATCAGGTGGCGACGACCCTATACCAGCAGTACCTTGCCAGCGGCGCCACCAGCGCGCCCCTCGACGTCACCTTTCACGCTTCGATCGAGAACGGCGAAGGCATCAACGGACACCAGTATCTACACGGGACCAACAACAAAGTCGGCGACTTCCACATCGGCGGCGACGCGACCATCACGCCGCGGCCCGACGGCGGCTACGACGTCACCATCGACGGCGCTTACGCCTGGAACGACATCATCGATCCCAACGATCAGTACGCCACCGACACCGCCAAGAGTCGCTTTGCAGAAATCGTGACGCTCGGACAGGCCGACCCCTACAGGATACAGATCGCATGGCACAAGCAGACCACCATTCACCTCGACGCCAGCGGACAAATAACCGGGAGCGAAGGATGGCCTTGATCAATAGCCTGACTAGCGTCTTCGGCGCGGCGCTGCTCGCGACAGCGGCGCTCGGCGGCGCGGGCTGCAACCGCGCGGAGGCGTCGGCGCTGGTGAACGAACAGCAGAGCCAGCCGTCGCCCTCCGGCAAATTCAGCGCGTCCGCCGAGCTCGAAGACCCCAAGGGCAAGCCCGCGTTGCGCGTGTTCGTGAAAGACGGACAGCAGCGCGAGGTCTATCGCTCCCAGGCCGCCTTCTCCACGCGACACCGCACCATCATCACGTGGGAGGAGCGTGAGGACCGCCTCTGGATCTACTCGGGCGACGTCGGCACCATCGTCGTCGCCAAAGACGCGCAAGGCAACTGGAACGAAGTGCCCGAGAAGGGCCTCACCCCGCCGCCCCCCATCCGCGCGATCTACGACAAGCTACACCTTTGATTGAGGGAGGCAGCCGAGGCCGATGAGCGTGGTGCGCAAGGCTTCGGAGAGTGGCGTGTGCGGCTCGTCGCCGAGGAAGGCGCGCAGCTTACTATTGTCGAGCAAGAGCGAGCGCGACCACAGGTAGCGCATCTCGAGCATTTCGCGGAAGGTCTCGACGAAGGGTGCGGCGAGGTAGATCACGAACCACGGGAAGCGACGGATGCGATCGGCGGGTAGCCCCGCGGCGTGGCAGGTCGCCGTCGCGAGCTCGACGCCGCGCTGAAACGAGTGTCCGGCGAAGTGAAACACTTCGCAGGCGGAGAGCTCGTGGTCGCGCTCGAGGAGCAGCGCGATGGTCGTCGCCAAATCGGGCAGGTAGGCCCAGGCGTGCGCCGCGTCGTGCCGACCAGGATAGGTCACCGCCTTCAGCGGCTGTCCGGGTTTGACGAGTCCTTGCGCGAACCAGTTGTTGCCGGTGTGCGGGCCGAAGAAGTCGCCCGCTCGCACCACGAGCGAGCGGACGCCTTGCTCCGCCGCCGCGCGCAGGCGTTGCTCCATGGCGACGCGGATTTTACCTTTGCGCGTGGTGGCTCGCTGCGGGACGCTCTCGTCAATCAACGTGGGCGCGTCGGGCCCAAAGTTGTAGACGGTGCCGGGCAGGACGACGCGCGCGCCGCTGGCGCGCGCCGCCGCGATGCTGCTGTCGAGCATGGGCAGCACCAGGCCTTGCCAGTCGCGATAGCCGGGTGGGTTCGCGGCGTGCACGATGACGCTGACGCCGTCCGCCGCGGCGACGACGTCGGATGGGTTCATCGCGTCTCCCGCGAGCCACTGCGCTCCTGCGAGGCCCACGCCGGCGCGCTGCGCGCGGCTCGGGTCGCGGTGCAGGGCCCGCACCGTCCAGCCGCGCCGGAGCAGCTCGCGCGCGACCTCTCCACCAATTCCTCCGCTAGCACCGATCACCAAAGCAGTACGATTCATGGCTGAGTCTTTCTGCGCAGCGCCGAGCGCCGCACGAGCTCAACCATGCGCCGTGCGCCCGAGAAAGGAAATTGTATGCGGCGTAACACCTGCTATGCATTTTTGTATGGCAGAGAGCGCGAGCAAGGCGGAGCCGGGCTGGGAGCTGTATCGTTCGTTCTTGGCGGTGGTCCGCGAGGGCAGTTTATCGGGCGCCGCGCGCTCGCTGGGGCTCACGCAGCCGACGATCGGGCGCCACGTGGACGCGCTGGAGCAGGCGCTGGCCGTGGCGTTGTTCACGCGCTCGCAGGCCGGGCTCGCGCCGACCGAAGCCGCGCTCGCGCTGATCCCTCACGCCGAGGCGATGGCCAGCGCCGCCAGCGCGCTCGCGCGCGTGGCGTCGGGACGAGCCGCCGAGGAGCGCGGCGCGGTGCGCGTGACGGCCAGCGAGATGCTCGGCGCGGAGGTGCTGCCGCCGCTGCTCAGCGCGTTTCGGCGCGCGCACCCCGCCATCGACGTGGAGCTGGTGCTGAACAACCGGCAAGAAGATCTGCCGCGCCGTGAGGCGGACCTCGCGGTGCGCATGGTCAGGCCCACGCAACGCGCGCTGCTCGCCAAGAAGCTCGGCGTGATCGAGCTCGGGCTCCACGCTCACCCGAGCTACGCGAAGGCGTATGGGCTGCCGCGCACGCTCGAGGAGCTCGGCGCGCATCCGCTGATCGGCTTCGATCGCGCAGCGTCGCTGCGCAGGCTACCGAAGCTGCCGATCCCGCTGTCGCGAGAGCGCTTCGCGTTTCGCTGCGACAGTGACCTCGGCCAGTTCCGCGCGCTGTGCGCGGGCTTCGGCTTGGGCGTGTGTCAGCTGCCGCTGGCGCGCCGTGAGCAGCTGGTGCGCGTGCTGCCCGAGGCGTTCCGTTTCGAGCTCGAGGTGTGGCTCGTGATGCACAAAGATCAGCGCAGCACGCGACGCCTGCGCTTGATGTTCGAGCATTTGGCGAGCGGGCTCTCGGCCTACGTCGCGGCGTGACGCCGCTCCGCGCTCAGCGCGGCCTCCTCCTGAGCACGCGCAGGCGACCGCCGAGCATGCGATTTGGAGGAGGCAAGCCCCTCGCAGCGCCGCAGGCGCGAGAAGGGCGGGTGGAGGCAACCCCGCAATATTTCAGCGCGCGTCCGGCGAGCGACGCGCTGCTCGCGCTCAGGAGCAGGCGCGCTTGAGCAGCAAGCGCTGCGCGATGCGCTCGGCGGTCTGCAGATCGCTGCGACGGAAGGCGTGGCCGGGGCGCGAGAGCTCGATCATCGCGGTGAGGTGCTCCGCGATGAAGATGGGGATCATCGCGACGGCGCCGGCGCCGCCTTGGCTGCACGCGAAGCGCATCGCGAGCGCGTCTTCCGTGGCGCCATAGGGCGGACCCGCGACGGGGCGGCCCTGCCGCGCGGCTTTGAGCACGAGATCGTCGTCGCGCAGCGGGTAGCCGAGGTACTCGTTGGGCATCGGGCCCAGGATCGCGCGCGTGATGAGCGCGCGCGTGGAGCGACGGCAGTAGTGCACCATCGCGCTCTCAGCGGAGGTGGCCACCTGCGCGAGCCAGGCGATTTTGTGGCAGAGCTCCATCTCGTCTTTGATGCGCTCGGCGGGGCGGCCCAGCTCGAGCAGCTCTTCACCGCTCGGCGTGCTGGACGTCGACTTGCGGTTGAGCGCGGAGATCTCGCGAACGCCGAGCAAGGTGCGCCAGGTGCCCTGAAAGGGCCGCACGTAGCAGTAGTCCGGCACGCGGCCGTGCTCGACGCCGCGCTTCAATAAGCCGGTGACCACTGGGCCTACCGTCAGCTCACCGTTGGTCACGTACCAGAGCGGCGGAGGCTCGACCCGGAACACGCTGTGGGGGATCTGGCTGATTTGCATCTTGGCGCCGCGCATTGTCACTCGCCGGGCCCGCCGCGGGCCAAGTTTTGAGGGCGCGTTTCAGCGGCGCCGCCAGCCGCTTGGACGCTACGCGTTGGAGCTGCACGTCGCTCGCGTGCAGGAAGCGAGCGAGGGAATGCAGAGCGTCGGCGATGCCGGCGAGCGCCGCGTCCTGATCCAGCGCGCCGAAATCCGCGCCGGGCGCCGGCGCTGCGCGCTCGAACCACGGCTCGAAGTGCACGGCGCGCACCTCTAGGCGGCGCTCGCTGCGGTGGTTCTTGGCGTCGACGCGCCCGAGCAAGCGGCCGTCGTGAAAGATGGGCAGAACGTAGTAGCCGTGCACGCGCTGCTCACCCGGCGTGTAGACTTCGATCTTGTAGTCGAAGCCGAACAAGCGCGCGGAGCGCTCGCGGTACCACAACAAGGATTCGAACGGCGCGAGCAGCTTGGT
>CBINHN010000061.1:0-37323 GCA_966250485.1 uncultured Sorangium sp.
CCCGGCATCATGGGCATGCCCATGCCGCCCATCATTCCCGGCATCATGCCGCCCATCATCGGCATGCCCATCGCGGGCATCATTGACGGCATGTTCGGCATTCCCGTCATCGGCATTGAATTGTTCATCATGGCAGGTGCAGTCATCATCGGTTTATCTCCGTCGAGGCACGAACAGCGATAGCTCCTGCGCTGCCTGGCGTGCAAGGCGACCGGGTGAGCCATTCGCGCTTTCATCCGGCGTCGTGGATGCGCTCGGTGCTTTCAGCGGACACACTGGCGAATTTCGGAGAGGCATATCCGACATAGCAGATGCATTATTGCCTCACCGGCATGCGCGCCGCATCGCGAGGCTGTGCCGAGTCGGCGCTTCGTTTCAGCTCGATGAGCGCATCCAGCGCGCGCTCGACGAGCGCCGCGAGCTCACCGCCCGTGAGCGCGTGACTCAAGAGCTCCCGCGCTCGCTCGGTCTTTTCGCGAACTATCTGCTGGAGCGTCTGGGAGCGGCTGCAATGGCAGACCTTCGCGGGGCGACGGCGGAGGTGTTCGTCCGGCTCCGCCCTGGGGCGGAAGTTGTCCGGGCCGACGTCGACTGCCAGTGAGCTCTGCGCTGGGATTCGGCAGAGACGAGCCGGAACGCCCGGTTTCGGAGAGCGCGCGTCGAGGAGATGCACTGCGCCGGAGCGAAGCTCAGCGAGCGCTCGCGGAAAGCGCCGCACGAGCCGCGCTACGCGAGCGCGCCTAATGGCTTCGTCTTCGCTGTAGCCCAAGCGCTCGATGCAGAACGAGGTCAGCGAGTGGCACGCCCGTTCGAGGTGGAGACCGCGCGCCTCGACAACGACGAGATGTTCGATGACGTCGACTGCGCAGGAGCGCTCTGCCTACGTTAGCGAAGCGCATCGGTTCGGCGCCGAGCTCGGTGCGCTGCTCGCAGACCGAGCGCACCGAATGATCGCTCTTGTAATGGACACTGCCGATTGCGGTGGATAGTTCGCCCGTGAACGGGGGGGCAGAAGTGACCCCTGGATTCAGATGAAGGGTAAGGTAGGGTTGCCGCGGCAGGTCTGCTTCTCTGGACCGCTTTGTTCGTTTCCTCGTTGAGCGACATCCATGCATTCAGTCATCGGTTGCCATACAGCGGTTCGCTCGCTTCGTCCGGCGATGCGGTTTCTTCTCTGCTCAATCGTGTCCGTCGGCCTCGCAAGCTGCAGTCAGTCGGACAACGGCGGGAGCGGCACGGGCGGGGCGCCCGCGCAAGGAGGCGCGCAGGCGCAGTCTGGCGGCTCAGCGCAGATTGCTTCGGGCGGCTCGGTGAACGCTGCGGGCCAGACCGGTAGCGGTGGAAGTCCGGCCTCCGGCGGCGCTCAGGGCCACGGCGGGGACGCGGGCAATGGCGGCGCGGCGGTCAGCGGCGGCGCGACCAACACGGGCGGCGCTTCGCAGTCTGGCGGCGCCGGCGCAGCGAACGGTGGCGGCGGCGGCGACAAGGGCGGTAACGGCGGCAATGGTGGCGGCGGCGCCGGCGCGCAGGCGGGCGGGGGAGCTGGCGGTGCTGCTGGCGCGGCGGGCGGCGGCAGTGCCAATGGCGGTCAAGGCGGCGCTGCGGGCGGCGGCAGCGGTGACGCCACCATCGTGCCGGATCCATCCTGGACCTGCGGCATGGCCGAGGGCATCCCCGCGCCCACGAGCGGCACGCTCGTGTTCAGCGTCTCGCTCAACGTCAGCGCCACTCACGACGTCGGCACTACGCAATACGGCAAGCGGCGCCAGCTCGACGTCTCCGGCGGCATGATCACTGGCGACAAACTCAAGGGCACGGTCCTCACCGGCGGTCTGGACTACGAGCTGACGCTGTCGAACGGGGCGATGGAGCTCGAAGAAGTCCTCATTTACAAGACCAACGACAACACCAGCATCTTCGTCCGAAACTGCGGCGTCGCGGCCGCGGGAGACTCCGCCGTTCGCATCGTTCCGGACATCGAAGCGCCGACCTCCGGCTCCTACGCGTGGCTCAACACGACGAAGCTCGTCGGCACGCGAGTCGTCGAGGGTGACAAGATCAAGCTGGATATTTACGACGTCTCGAAGGCGGCCACGGGCGGCGCCAAGGTGGAGCTCAAAGATCCAGCGGGCGTCCCGAACGTGTCTTGGGACTGCGTCGGCGGCAACGGCGCCAATGGTGACTCCGTGTTCACGGAGAACGTCACGCTCGGCTCCTCTTTCAGCATCAGCAACGCCAAGCGCGGCAGCCGCAACGTGATCCCCATCACCGGCGGCACCACCACGGGCAAGGTCGCCGGCAAGATCCTGAACGGTGGCGCCGACTATCAGCTCGCCGGCTCATCCGGAACCACGCTCGATGCGAGGTACACGCTGGCGCCAAGTGATGGCAACTTCATCATCGTGCGCAACTGCGGACCGTTCAATGCGCTCGTGCCCTCGTTCGAGGCGGCTGTTGACGGACCTTACAAGTTCCTGAACGATGGGAAGTTCCTGAGCTCGGCGCCGGGCTCCGGAGCCGGCGGCGTCAGCATCACCTTCTACGAGCGCAAGTAACGTCCCGGCTTGCCACGGGCGCCTCTCGCGAGCACGCTGGTCGAGTTGTCCGACAGGACTTTCTCGACGTTCAGCACGAGACGCGGAGGAAGCAGTGAGCAGCAAGGGACTGCGCGCAGCCGGCTTCGACGCGGCGCGGCCCGCGCTCCTCGCGGCGACCGGTGTGAGCATGTACCTCAGCAAAGACGCGATCGCGGCGATCCTGCGGCAGGTCGCGTCGCTCGCGCCGGGCTCGGTGTTGGTGATGTCGTTCATGCTGCCCATTGAAATGGCAGAGGCTGAGCTCCGCCCAGCGATCGAGCAAGCTGCTCGAGGCGCGCGTCGCAGCGGCACGCCCTTCATCAGCTTCTTCATGCCGCAGGAGATGCTGCAGCTGGCGCGCGAAGCCGGCTTCCGCGACGTCGAGCACGTATCGGCCGCGGCGCTCAGCGAGCGCTACTTCTCCGGTCGTAGCGACGGCCTGCGACTGCCGCTGAACTCCGAAGAGTTGCTCGTGGCGTCCACCTAGCGCACCCCGCGCTGCAACTCGCGCGACCAGCTACTTAGAACGATCGAAGAAGTCGAACACATCGGGCAGCACCAGGCTGACCATGCCGCCGTGATCGGCGTTCACCTCTTTGTATTCGGCTTTGAAGCCTTTGCTCTTCAGCCAGTCGCGCAGCGTGCGGCTGCCCTCGAGCGAGGGGGCCTGAGTGCCTTCGGTCACGAAAATGCCAATCTCACGCAGACTATCCCAGGGATAACCGGACTCCTGCACGAACGGCCCAGACACCGGCGCCAGCGCCCTCCAGTAGCTCGCGTATTTGCCGCCGATGTACCAGGTCCCGCCGCTGCCCATCGAGTGGCCGCTGAGGAACATCGCGCTGCGATCCACCGGATACTCATTGAGGACGAGCTCGAGCACGTTGATCACGTCCTGCTCGCTGAGCTCGTTGCTGCGCTCGCTCTCTGCGGTGACCTGCGCCATGAGCTTGGCCGCTTCCTCCGGCTTTCCGAAGGGCGACGCCAGCCGCAAAAAGTTTCCGTAAGCACCTTTGTCTCCCAGCGGCGAGACCAAGATGCAGCCGTGCTGCTGCGCCAGGTTCAAAAGCTGCTTATTGTTCTGATCGACGTAATTGTTCTCGTCGCTGCCAGAGCCATGCAGGAACATCACCAGCGGGAGCTTGGACTCACCGTCCCACGAGGTCGGCACATAGAGCCGATACGGCTCATCAGCGTTGGCCGCGGTGAAGTGGTAACTGCGGTGCTGGTCTCCCTTCGCGCGCCATTGCGCAGAGCCCGGTTTGGCCAGCGTTTGCGCCAGCTGTTGCGCCGCGGTCATCACCGCCTGCGCGTCGAGCAGGGTGCCAAACGAGATCGAGCGGCCGCCGTTGGACTCACCGCCCATCGCTGGAGCGCCGCCAGACTGTGCCGCTCCAGCTACGCCGCCGCCGTTACCTCCCGCGCCGGCGCCCGCTTGGCTGGGCGTTCCCGCCGCTCCGCCGGAGAGAACGGTTGCGGATCCACCCAGCGCGTCGCCCTGCCCGCCGCTGAGCCCGCCAGAGGGGAACGCCGCGTCGGTGCCCGCGCTACCGCCCGTCGACGCACCGCCCGTGGTAGCCGCGCCGATGCCGCCCGAAGCGGTCGTTCCAGCCGTCGCCATCGCTCCGCCGGACGGAGCGGCGCCGCCCGACGCGATAGCGCCCCCGGAACCGCTGATCGGCGGGCTATTCGACCCGGCAGCCGCGCCCCCGCTGCCGCTCGGTCCGCCGCCGCCCGCTGAGCTGCCGCAGCCATTCAATAGGGCGGCCAACAGAGCGGCGCTCACCAGCTTCGAGGCCGGTGCGGTCATTACAGTGCTCCAACGTCACGGTCGCTCATGATCGACCTGCAGGAGCCCGCGCGCGCCGATTTGGGTCAGAAAAATGCACGCACCGGGCAAGCGGCCAGGCTGTTCGCCGTTCAATACGGGCGACCGGGAATCGAGAGCGGCACCTTGAACAAGCCGAGTCGCGAGCCAAGCCCGGTCACGTATAGCGTTTTATGGTCGTCACCGCCGAAGGCGAGGTTGGTGACCGCTTGAACCTCGGGGACGCGAATGCTGCCGAGTGACTTGGCGCTCGCATCGTAGACCACCACCTCACGACCGCGCGCCACGTAGAGGTTACCGGCGCAATCCATGACGACGCCGTCAGCGCCGGAGGTTGGCGTGAAGGTCTCCCCAGCTCCGACGCTGCCGTCGCTCGCGAGCGCGTAGCGACGGCCGGTCTGCGCCGCGACGTATAACCACTTTTCGTCGAGCGACAGCGTGACTCCGTTCGGATTGATGAAGGAGTCGGCCAACGCGAGGACGTTGCCGTCCGGCGTCACGCGATAGACGCGCGTGGCCGCTTGCGGCGCGACCGCCGGCGCTTGGTACGCAGGATCGGAAAAGTAGATATTGCCGTCGCTGCGAATCACCAGGTCGTTCGGGGCGTCGAAGCGGAGCGCCATATATCCCGTCGCGACGTAGCTGGGCGTGGCGTCGGGCAGCGTAAAACGCGTGAGCGTGCCATCTTTGTGCACCGCGGCGACGATGGCGCCGCTGCCGTCCACCGCGAGCCCGTTGCTCCCGGAATCGGCGATGAAGACGCTCACGCTGTCATCGCTCTTCACTCTCAGGATGCGCGCCTTCTTCACTTGCGTGTTGCTGTTGTCGTACGCGTCGCTGGACAGCTCGGAGAGATACAGCGCGTCGCCGATCCAGACCGGCCCCTCTATGTTGCCGGAGGCGAAGCTGTTGGCCGTGCTGAAGCCATCGGCGGGCGGCACGCCTGCGACGCGCGTGGGCGAGGCACCGGCAATTGCCGGCGTGCCGCTCACGTTGTCAGGACATTTCCAGGCACCGGGCGTGATGCGCACTGTGGGCGCGCCGACCGCCGACGCCGCGGGCGTTCCGCCTGCCGCGCCGAGCTTGCCGCCGGTCGCGCCGTTTCCCGCTGTCGCCGAGCTCGAGCCGCCGCGGCCAGCGCCCCCGCCTACATCCGCGGGCGTAGAGCCGCTGCTCGGGCTGCCGCAAGCGGACGAGACACACCACAGTACGGCGACACCATGACCCAACTGCGCTCTCACGCGCGGAATTGAAGCACCCCGCCGCTGCGATCGCCACCGCAGCGTGGCGAGGCTGCTCTCAGGAAAAAATCTGCGTCCGATGCGAAGTTTTTCGTACGCGCTGGCTCTCATAGAGCGTGTCCTCATCTCGCAACTCTCGTAACCTCGGTTTGCCGTTGCAGCTCTTCCTCGCCCTCTGCGGGGCCGCCGCCGCTGGCTGCTCGGATCCCAGCGACAATTCCAACCCAGCGTTGCCCAGCGCAGCAGCGCCGGAAGGCGCTGCTGCCGCCAGAGACGGAGCAGTAAGCCGCGTCGTTCAAAAGATCATCCCTGACGAGGCGCTGCAGAAGACCCTGGTCCCCATCCGGTCGCTGCAAACTCCAGGTGGGGTGTATATGAAGCAAGTGGAGGAGACCTTGTCCGCTACAGGGACCTTCACGCGAGTAATCTACGTTTACCAACCCGACACGAACGGCGAGACGATCCGCTTCGCGCTCGCGGCGAAGACCTCGACTGGAGCGATCGATACCGCTCACCGCTTCGAAAATGTGAAGGTCACGTCGCGCCCTGGTGAATCGGACGCGCTCGTGCAACCGCTGTCCAACAGCTCGGGTCAGCGGGTGTACGAGGTCACGAGCTCACGCCAGGGCTGGTACCGCTTCGAGCTCAGCTACGTGGCACCGAACAGCGGTCGAACGCTGTCTTTCAGCGCGTACGACGCGGCGAACCACTCCTTGAAAATAGCGTGGAACGACCCGCCGCGCGCGAGCGTTCAGGTGCGCGCGAAGCTCGCGGTCGAACAGGTGTCGCACGCGTACCTCAAGGGCGGCGCCTATCGCAATACGGAGCCGTCTCAGTTCGCCTACGCGGATAACGTGAAGGTGGACGGGCGCCTGTTGTATCGCCGCGGGTTCGACCAAGGCAGCTTTGATTTCCCGCTCGGGCGCCTGAACGCGGGCGAGCATACCGTAGAGTTTTCGCTCGCCGCCAGCGCCTATGACGTCGCCAAGTTCTGGTTCGGCGTCAGTGACCAGAGCTTCGACCCCAACAACATCAAGACCGCGTGGAGCCGCGTCCAGTTTCTGTACTACGGCGCCATGCGTACGGGTGACTACGACGCCTGGAGCGAGGGCGTCGCGTTTGCGCAGGGCCCCGCGGTGAGCAACGGAGTTCGCCCGCCGCCGGTTCGTCGCGGCACCACGTTCTCCGTCTCGGTGGAGGATGCGTGGTTGAGCACCGCCCAGCGCAACGCGCGGCTGCAGGTGC
This sequence comes from uncultured Sorangium sp., assembly GCA_966250485.1. GTDB lineage: Bacteria > Myxococcota_A > Polyangia > Polyangiales > Polyangiaceae > PMG-095. The sequence continues at coordinate 6,891 of CBINHN010000061.1, forward strand.
TCTCCGATGAGACGCAGTCCGAGGTGTTCTGGGCGAAGACGTTACCCGCGGCCTACGACTACGCGGGCGGCATCTACACGAACGGGGCGTTCACGACCGTGAACCGCGAGCACTGGCAAATCTCGGTACCGAGCGACGCGCCCATCGGCCGTTATTATCTGCGCGCCACGTCGCCGAGCGGCGCGCGCATCGGGCAAGACGTAGTCTTCTACGTCATTCACAACCCATATCCGCTGGTCAGCGCTGGCAAGCTCTCCAAAGCGGAGCTCGAGACGTACGGCTACGATGAAGATGAAGACGGCGTGGAGCAACAGGGCGCCTACGGGCCCGACAAAGACAACCTTCGTGACCATTTCATGGCCCAGTACGAGTTCTCCGCCCCGTACCTGACGTATCATCAGCTCACCGGCGCGTTTCGGCGCACGCAAGCGGGCAGCGGGTTCTCGCTCTTGGACCACGCGGTCGCCGCGGCACAAGGCACGACCAACGAGCTGGAGTCGATGCGCCGGCTCTATCGCGTGGTGGCTCAGAAGCTGCGCTACACGCGGCAGACCTATCAAGACGACATCTCGTCGCTGTTCCTCGTGGATACGCTCACGCCCGAGGACACACGACGTTACGCCAAGCCGAGCTCGGATCTGTCCACGAGCGAGGATATTCACGGCGGCATGTGTTATGAGTACGGAGCAATGCTGACCTCCATCGCGCGCAGCGCCGGCATCGTCGCGCGGCAGGTCTCGAGCGACTCTCCCGTCGCTGGTTGGGGCAACCACGTCTTCATGGAGGCGTTCATTCCGACGCTGCCGCAGCACGGCGGCACCGTCACGAGCAACAGCTCGAGCGCCAACAGCGACACGGATCCGTGGTACGCCTTCGACGCGACGCCGCCGGAGGCAGCGGGGGGCTTCCAATACAAGACGATTTGGCCGCGCTACTCCGAGGGCATCGCGCCGCGAGCGCAGTACGGCAAGGCAGCCTTCGTGCTCTCCGGTCAGAAGGTGCGCGGCGTGAGAACGACGAAGGTCGATTGGGATCCCTTCGGGCCGCTCGAGAACGTCGGCGAAGACGACGTGCTTCAGCTGGCCACGGCCTACGGCTCGGGCCCGGACTACTGGGTGAGCCGAAGCGGTATCAGCGGTTGGCTCGGCCGCGGTGAAAAGGATGTGTACCGCATCAACAAGGCGGCGACCGGCGCTCGGGCGATCTCGGTGCGATTGGCCGCAGGCAGCAGCACGACCTTGAGCCCCAAGCTCTGCATCGGTCCGTACATCGATCCGAGCTCGCCGCCGATCGACGACGGAGAAGGCGCGCCGCCGCGCTGGACCGCCTCCATCCCCGAGCCGTGCGCGAACCGCGCCACCACGCTCTCGCTGCCCGACGGAGACTCCGTCGTCGTCGTGTTCCACGACGAGGGCTACGACCCCGACGATTACGTCTATGGAGACGACCGCCTCAAGTACGGCGATTCGGTCCAATACGAGCTGGATCTGGAGTACTGACCCAGGAGCGCGCCAGCGGTGCTCCGCGCGGCTCGCCATCGCGGCTGGCCGCGGAGCCGTTCGGCGCAGCCGCGCGGTGACGCGCTGCGTGACATTCGCATGATACTCCCTGCGGAGTCGCTCGCGCGCGACGGGTCGCGTGGGGATTCGCCACTGCAGCGCGAGACGCGCGATGTGCGAACCCCCGTCGGCCCCCAGCGCCGCGCCCGACAGCGGTGCGCATCGAAGCAGCATAGAGCCAGCCAATTCGAGCGTCGGCAAGCGCGCTGCGCTCGCGCTGCTGGCTGCGTGCCTGGCGCTGTTCGTCGCGAGCCTGAGCGATCGCGGCGTGACCGAGTGGTGCTTCGTCAACGCGACGTACTACTGTCTGATGCTCGCGGTGCTGTGCTGGGCCGGAGCGCAGCTGCGCGCGGCGCGCGGCGTGCAGCGCGGCGTTGTTCGCGCTTGGCTGAGAGAGAACTGGCCGGGCCTGCTCATCGCGGTGGCCGTGACGGCGATCGTCGGGCTGGCCGTTGAGCCCGGCCTCCGCGTGCTGTCGGACGAAGCGAACCTAGTCGGCACCTCCAAGAACCTGTTCGCGTCGAAGACCGCCACGTTCACGGTCTCGGGCAAGAACTACTACGGCAGTTACTGGGACGTCGACGTCGCCATCGACCGCCGGCCGACGCTGTTCCCGTTCTTCGTCAGCCTCGTCCATGCGCTCTGCGGCTATTCGTACCGCAACGTCTTCGTCTTCAATTTGCTGGTGCTGCCGGTGTTCGTGCTGCTGTCCTATCGGCTGGCTAAATCGCTGGCGGGCGAGGCGTTCGCGGTCATCGCGGCGCTGTTCGTCGTGGCACATCCGATCACGCTGATATCGGCGCGCTCGGGCGGCTTCGACTTCTTCTGCGCGTGCTTCGCCGTGCTCGTGCTGAAGAGCTTGCTCGAGTACTGTCGCGAGCCTGCGCCCGCGCGGCTCGCGACGCTGTGGCTGAATTTGTGCCTTTTTGCCGAGGTTCGCTACGAGACGGCGTTGTTCCTGCCGCTGGTCGTGGCCGCGTTGCTCGCGTTCAGGATGCTGACGTGGCGCGCGCTGCGGCCACATGCGCTGCTCTACGCGCTCACGCCGATTTACCTCATGCCGCGCGTCTGGCAGTCGATCCTGCGCGGCAATGTGCCGGAGCAGGAGCCGGGCAGCGTCGCGTTCAGCTTGCACAACGCCGCGGCCAACGTGCACGAATATTTCTTGCCGCTGCTCTCGCCGTTGCGAGCGTCTACGGCGCATTGCGCTCTGCTGCTCGCGCTCGGCGTGCTCGGTTGCCTGTGGAGTTTGCGCTGGCTGCTCGGGCGCGTGCGGGAGCGGGATTGGCGCGCGCCAGAGACGCGCTTTGCCGTGGTGGTCGCCGCTTGGATGCTGCTCCAGGCGACGATCGTCTTCACGTACGTCTGGGGCCGCGCGCAGTACCCGTCCGCCGCGCGCCTGTTCATTCCGCTCGACACGTTCCTGGCTTTTACTGCGGCGGCCGTCGTAGCCCATGGGCTCGAGCGCTGGGGGCGCCTCGTTGCTGGGCTGCCTGCGCTGGGGCTATTCGTGAGCCAAGTGCCCGTCGCGTCTCAGCACCGGATGATGAATCGGTTGACCCAGACGCGGGAGAGCGCGACGACCTGGAGCTATTTCGCAGGGCTGCATGAGAAGCGCATCCTGATCGTTAGCGACCGTCCCAACCATTTCACGATCATGGACTATGGCGCCATGAACTTTCAAACGGCGCGGCAGGATCCGTATCTATTCAAGGCGCTTTCGCGCCGCTTGTTCCAGGATGTCTACGTGATTCAGCAGCTCGCGCTGTCGACGAACGAACCATTGCCAGGCTACGAGCTGTGGCCCGAGCGCAAGCTAGAGCCGGTGCTGGAATTTCAGAACGACGCGAACGTGCTCGTTCGAGTCTCACGCGTCGCGCGCTGAGTCTCAAAAGCGGTACAGCGCGAACGAGCCCGCGCGGAAAGCCGGGCGGTTGACGACCTCGGGCGGCCAATCGACGCGGTCTCCGGGTGCCAATAGAAACCAGTTGAACCCGAGCGCGCGCGCCGTGGCACCGACCAATTTCGCGTAACGAATGCCCATGAAGTGATCGATGGCGCGCGAGCGCGCGTCTACGATGTCAGCGCGGAATGACATGCGCGTCAGGGTGTGCGAGACGAAGGAGCGTCGCTCCGACAACGCGGCGATGGCGTAGCCGCGGTCGAACTGAGAGTCCTGAAACACCTCTTCGGGGCCCGAGTGCTCGCGCAGGTATTGCGCGACGCTGACCAACGCCGCCGGAACGCGCACGGGCGACAGCGCCGGCATCGCCCACATGCGCTGAACGCCGCGACCGAAGAACGCCGGCACCGAGAGCAACAGCAGCCCGACGACGAAGCCCCAGCGGGCTCGTCGCTGATGCAACGCCCGAGGCGCCAGGAGCAAGCCCAACGCGCCGCCGAGCCAGCTCACGACGAAGCAGTACACGATCATGATCGGCCGCTGCGACAGCTCGTCCGGCGTGCTGCTGGAGAAGTCCAGCGCGAGCCCGAAGAACATGACCAAAAAATTGACGAGCAGCAGGGCGGGGAAGAGCAGCTGCAGGGCTGTCATGCGTCGACGCAGCCGGAGCGCCAAAATCACCAGCAACGGCGAGAAGACGCCCAGCGCCGCGAGCGTGACGTAGGGGATGCCGAACAGCAAGTTGGCCGTCCAGGGAAATGAAGGACCCATGTGCTGGCTCGCGAGCTCGCGCATTGCGCCTGGCTTGGCGAAAGCTTGGACCAAGCGCAGCACCTCACCGTTGCTGGAGCCATCGAAGCGGATCAAGGGCACCCCCGGGACCTTCTGCGCATAGTGAAGGCCGAGCGCGTAGACGGCGCACGCTGCGGCGGCGCACAGCGCACGCCCGCGCCACGCGAGGCGCCCGCGAAAGAACAGCGCCGGCACGAGCAGCAGTAACAAGGCGCTCGCGATGGCGTAGTGCAGCTTGTAGGCGGCCACGATCGTCGCCATGCCCCAGCCGACCAGCAGCTGCAGCCGGTTGCCCTGCGTGCAGCCCTGCGTGACGAACAGCCACGCCACCGCGAGCAGGGCCAAACCATAAGTCGCGCTCGGGGAAATCTGGGTCAGCCAGTGATAGGACATGAACGGGTTCTGCATGCCCTGTTGCGCACCGTCGGGCAGCAGCAGCGCTGCGCACGCGCTGAGCCCGCAACGCGGGCTCCACCACGAGCCGAAGAAGGCGTAGACCGCGAGCCCCGTGAACAAGACCCCGAGCGGCGCCTGAACGCCGGCGAACGCAGCGTAAGCGGCGATGCCGGATGCTTGCTTGATGAACGCCGGCAGCAGGTAACACCCGTAGTGATAGGGCCGCGCGGGGAGGCCGGCCAAGCGAAAATCCTCGATGCTCGCCGCGCCGTGGCTGTCCGCGAAAATGCGAATGTGAACCGAGTGATAAAAGCCGTCCACCCACGGCTTGAAGACCAGCGAGTCTCCTTGCGCGACGAGCGGGCGGAGCGAATCCTGACACCAGAGTGACGTGGCAGCGACGCACAGCGCTGCCGCCCAGAGAGTGGAGTTCTCAGCGGGACGGCGTTCGGGCTGCGCTCGGCTCACCAACGCGACCGCGACCAACGCGAAGACGATATAGAAATTGGTGATGGTGCCGAACGGTGAGAACCAAGCGAGGGCCAACAACGCCGTATTCACCACGCCGTAGCCCACCAACAATCGTAGCGGGAAGTCGAACAAAAGCCCGCTCGCCAGCGCTGGCCAACCCGCGAAGAGGGAACCCACCAGGTAGAACGCGAACAGCGCCGCTTCACCAGCGAGCAAGACCCGAAACGAAAACGCGCCGCCAGCGAGCGCCGCCCAGAGCGCGACTACGGCGCCCAGCAGCGCGACGGCCGCGAGCTCTGCCGGGCTATAAGCGATTTTCAAGCGGGCACGCGCGGAGTGCTCGAGCGCGGCGACGCTCTCGACGACGCCTTCAGCCATCCTGCGAGGCGCTCCTGGGCGCAGCACTACGGCGTCGGGCTTGCCCGGTCAGCGTGTTACGGCCCACGAAGAAGCCGGGGATCAAGCCGCGCGCGAGCCACATACCGAGATACAGCGGAACCGCTCGCCGCGGATAAAAGAGCTTCTTTTTGCGCGTCTCCGCGAGGCGCGCGATGGCACGCGCGGCGTCGCTCGGCGGCACGGAGAACGCGTCTTTGACGCGGCCGAGGTAGCTCGGCAGCTCATCGCTCATGGTGTAGATGGCCGTCGGGACGGGGCCGAGCATCACTTGCTGAAACACCAGATCCGTCCCCGCGTACATCCTGGCCCACACGTCGAAGCACGCGCTCAGCGCGCGCTTGCTCGCGTGGTAGCCGAGACCGTAGGGATTTCCGACGTAACTTGCCAGCGAGCTCACCGCGAGCACGTGCCGCGGCGTCGGTCCAGGCGGTAGGCGTGTGAGCGGGCGAACGAAATTCAGCACACCATAGAGGTTCGTGTCGAGCACCTCCGTGAAGGCCGCGAGCTGAAACGACTCGTCATTGTCGACTCGGTTGATGCCGGCGTTCAGGACGAAGGCGTCGGGCAGCGCACCGCGCTCGACCAGCGCTGCTAGCAGCTGCTCGACGTCCTGCGCGCAGCGCACGTCGGCGCATTCGAACTGGACCGACGGATAGCGCGACTCTAAAGCGGGGTCGCGGCGACGGTTCACCGAAATGACCTTCATTTTGCGGGCGACGCAGTGCTCGAGCAGCGCGCGCCCCACGCCGGATGTCGTGCCGGTGATGAGGATGCTGTCAAGCGCCACGGCGCTCTCCGGCTCGCGGCTGCGCCGGCAGCGGTGCTCGCGCGCACGCGCGCCGACCTACGAAATCATCGAGCTCCGCCGGCGTGGCGAAATGCTGCGCACCGTGCCGAACAGCGCGCCGGATGAACTTCGGCCGGCGCTTGGCCTCCTCGAAGAGCTTGATCACGTACTCACCCAGTGTGGCGATGGCGAGCAGATTGAGGCTGCCGAACAGCGCGACCAGCACCACGATGATGGCGACGCCGTGGTTCGCCTGCGGGTGCCGCACGAGCTGGAAGCCTTCATAGCCGAGCGCGCAGAAGGACAGCAGCGTCAGGGCCGCTGCGGAGTAGCCGAGCAGCGTGATGGGCGTGAACGTGAAGGAGAAGAGGGCCTTCTTGGCCCACCACAGGTATTTGAGCGGGCTCTGCGTGGAGCGGCCGAAGGCTCGTCGTGGACGCAAGTAGTCCACGCCCGTCTGCCGGAAACCGAGCCACGCCCTCAGCCCGCGCAAGAACTGATCCGTCTCGGGCAGCGCGAGCAGCTCGTTCACGACCCTACGATCGAGCAGCGCGAAATCACCGGCGTCGAGTGGCATGGGCACGTCAGAAGTTGCGCGGAACAAGCGATAAAACAGGCGAGCGCCGAGCGCGAACAGCGGCGACCCTTCGCGCCGGCGGCGGCGCCCATAGACGACCTCGTAGCCCTGACACCATTTCACGTAGAACGAGGAGATGAGCTCGGGCGGATCCTGCAGGTCGCCGTCGAGCAGAATGACGGCGTCTCCGACGGCGAGCTGCATCCCGCTGACGAATGCGTTTTGTGAGCCAAAGGCGCGCGAGTGCTCGACGGCGAGCACGTGCGGATCCTTCGCCGTCAGCTCCTCCAGCACGGAATCGGTCTCGTCCGGGCTGCCGTCATTGACGAAGATGATTTCGTAGCTCACGTTCAACGCAGCGAACACGCTGCGCAAGCGTTGATACAAGACGGGGATCGCCGGTGCGTCCCGATAGCACGCCACCACGGCCGACAACCTCGGCAGCGAATTCGCAGCGCGCCTTTGCTCAGCTGACATGGAGGACGTCGTGGATGCGAGCGGCGAGCGCTGCGCCCGCGAGTCCATTTTCTTCCTGGTGCCAGCGCTGGCTGCCGTAGCGCCCAGAGGGATAGCCCGTCGCGTGAAGGGATGTGAACGACTCGGGGATGACACCGCTCGTCAGCAAGGAGTGACTCACGGCCTCGCCCAGCCCGCAGGCCCGGTAGTGCTCTTCGAGCGTCACCACGCGGCGCTTTTCCCGGATGCTCGTCGCGAGCTCGGCGGGGAGGGCAGTGAGCGGAAGCACCCCGACGCTCCAGAGCTCGAGCTCGTCCAGCAACTCCGCGGGCAGCGCTCGATACAGCTCGCCGAGCACCGGGCCCATGGCGATCACGACGCAGCTGCGGCCGGATTTCAGCCGTCGCCAGGGCGCGAACGGCGGTGGCTCGCACGGGAGCACGGCGGCCGTGTTCAGCCTCAAGTAGTTGGGCGCCGGATCGGCCGCCATCACGCTCACCACGCGAGCGACGTCGCTTGCCACGAGCGGCAGGTAGAGCCGCAGGTTGGGCAGCGCGCGCATCGCGCCGACGTCCTCCAGCGCGTGGTGTGACGCGCCCATGATCCCGTAGCCGTAGCCTCCGCCGTTGCCGACGAGCTTGACCGGCAGCTCGTGCAAGCAGACGTCCACGCGGATCTGCTCGTAGGGCCGGAACACCGTGAAGGCCGCCATGCTGTACACCCAGGGCAGCTGCCCCGCGCGCGCCAAGCCGGCGGCGACGGAGACCGCGTTTTGCTCCGCGACCCCGACGTTGATGAACCGCTCGCCATAAGCCTCCGCGATCGGCTCCAGCGCTAGGTAGCCGATGTCTGCCGTGAGAAACACGAGCTCGCGCCGCTCGGCGAGCAGCGCGACCATCGCTTGCGCAAATTCAGCGCGCATCTCGGTAACCGCTCAGCTTCGCTTCGTGTGCGCGGTCGAGCTCGCTGAGGGCTTGCTCGTATTGCGCGTCGGACAGCGGTAAATAGTGGGAGTCGATGGTGTCGTGCATGGACGGGACGCCGTTGCCCTTGATGGTGTTGGCGATCACGGCCAGCGGCACATTGCGAGTCTCCAGCACGCGCTCGCACTCGGCGCGCCCCGCGAGCAGCGAAGCAAAGTCATGACCGTCGACGGTGAGCACGTGATAGCCGAAGGCGTGCAGCTTGGCCCCCAACGGCTCCAGCGCGATGACGTCTTCAGTACGACCGAAGCCTTGAATGTTGTTGCGGTCGATGAGCCAGACCACGTTGCTCAGCTTGCGATGCGCGATGAACAGCGCCGCCTCCCAGACGCTGCCCTCGTCGAGCTCGCCGTCGGACGTGACGCAGAAGATGCGTTGATCACGGCCTTCCAAGCGGGCGCCGAGGGCCATTCCGGCGCTCAACGAGAGCCCGTGACCAAGGCTGCCAGTGGCGAACGGAATGTCGTCGAGCGCGTTGAAGGGCGGCAGCGCAGAGAGCTGCGTGCCGTCGCGATAGAAGGACGCGAGCTGCGCAGGGTCCAGGCGCTTGGCCTCCGCGAGCAGCGCATAGAGCGCCGCCGCGGCGTGACCCTTCGACAACACCAGCTTGTCATGCTCGCGCAGCCAGGCGAAATGGCAAAATACCAAGAGCTCGGCGCACGACAGTGAGCTGCCGACGTGTCCGGCGTTGGCCTTCTTGTACATGGCCAAGAAGCGCTTTTTCACCGACAGCGCTCGCGTCGCGAGCTTCGTGCACTCCGCTGCTGTCGGTGAAGCGATCATGACGCGGGGCGCTCTATTTGCCGTAGCCGGCGCTCACCACGTTCGCTTGGATGGCGCCGTCGGTCGTATCGGAGGGATATCCAGCTACGATGGCCCCTTCATAGAACGTTCCTTGGCTCGCATTGTTGTTGCTGTAGCAACAATCGCCGCCGCTGCCGAGCACGATGGCGCCTTGTTTTTGCATGGGGTTCTTGCCCGGCGGCAGCGCGCCTTTGTAGTACGTGGTCAGGTTTCCAGCGGTCGCGTCGGCGGCCTTCAGCGCAAACTCCGTAGTGCCATTGTTCTTCTCGATGGCCGTGACGTACGTCGCTGTCTGACTCATGAGGTTGTTGTTCTTGCCCGTGCTGCCGTGCGCGAAGATGCCGCCTTCTAGGTCGGCCATCACCCAGGGACCGGAGCCGTTCCCGGAACCCCAGGTCGTGGAGTTGCCGAAGTACAGCGCGTCCATCGTCGCGCCAGCCACGTAAGTGCGGCTGACCTCGGCGTTGCCGTAGTCGTAACAACAGCCGGAGTTGTAGTGCTTGCCGCTAGTGACGATGTAGATCCCTTGCGGCGCGCTGCCGAGCGGCATGCCCGTCTTCGAGCCGTCTCGCCAATACGCTTGGCTCGGCCGAGTGTAGAGTGAGTACACCTTGTGACCGCCGACCATCAGCGACTCCGCTGTGGCGTTGGCCGCCGTTTGCCCGCTGTGACCCTTGACGGAGCTGTCCGGGGTTTCGGCTTCGAGGAAGTTGCCGTGCCCCGACTGGTCGTAAATCTTGGTGATGGTGCACATCGTCCCGGAGCAAAACGCGTCTTGCTGCGCCGCGTCGGCGTAGCCGCCCGGACCGACGGGAATGTCTTTGGTGGTCGAATCGGACGCGCGCTTGACCTGGTACAAATTGCCGTTGTACGCGCCGAATAGGGCGCGAATGGTGCTGTGCGCCGCGACGCAGGTGTTGTTTCCGGAAGCGTAGATGTCGCACGGGCCGGTGATGCCGCCGTCAGCGCCAGCGCCGCTCATGCCTGCAGAGCCAGCCGCGGAGCCGCCGGCACCTGACGAGCCGCCGAGGCCGCTCGCTGCGCCCGCCGCCCCGCCCGTCGACATGCCCGCCGCGCCGCCCGAAGAAGACGAGCCCCCGAGCGAAACGGAGCCGCCGCTGTTGCCGCCGCCGCTGCCCGCGTTGCTCCCGCCGACACCGCCCCCAGCGGCAGCTCCGCCAGAGCCACCGTCGCTGCTGCCCTCTTTCTGGAGTATGACAGCGCCGCCGAGGCCCGACATTTGCGGCGTGAGGGTCAGCGTGTTGCCCGACACGCAATACGAGTACTTCACGTTCTCCGCGGTGAGCGTGCTGCCTGAGACCGAGTAAGCGCTGTCTGGCGCGGTATACGGCACGACAGCCCCCAAGCCGCCGTGCTGCTCCGTGCTGAGCTCGCAGCTGCACTGCCCGTTTGCGTCGCTGCACGTGGCGGTGGTCCAGCCCGCCGCCGTGAAAATGCTGGCGATGCGCTCGCACTCGACCGGGACGGACGAAATCGAGAGACACGAGGGGGCGAGCGGAAACGTGACGGAGCCCGTCGTCGTCGTTTTGTCGCTGTAGGTCCCGTCCGCGTTCGCCGTAAACGTGCCGGTGGTTTGCAACGTGCCCTTCACCGGGACCGTGGCGCAGCCCAGGCTCGTGAGGCTCACATCCATCGGGCCCGCAAAATCCAGGCACGACGAGCTGACTTTCCAGCTGCCCACGACGTTGCCGCCGCAGGGGGTCACGTCGCTGCAGGCGTGCACGCCAGCGTCGCTTCCGCCGCTCGCCCTGGTTGTGGCGCCGCCGGTGCCGCTCGCGCCGCCCCTTGCGCTCTGCCCGCCTGACGTGTGGCCGCCGTCGTCACCGGAGTTGGTGCTGCAGCCCGCGCCGGTCGCGGCCAGCGCAAACACTGCGGCAGCAGCGAGTACAAGGTGTCCCTGCCTCATCGAAGTTACCTTTCTGGGGTGTGCAGTGGGAAGCGCGCTCCTTTTCCGTCGAGCGCGTGCAAGGAACTTGCTCGTGACTCGACGCTGCAAAAAGATGATCACGTTCCGTGCGTCGCTGTCACCGCACAAAGTCCGGCATCGCGTCGCCGCGCCAGCACGCCAGTGTGTCGGAGCTGCGCTGTCTGCTCGGCAATTGCAGCCGACCGGCGCTCGCGTCAGGATGGCCGTGATGATCGCCAGTCAGGCGCGCGTCGTCATCTTGGTCGTCGCGTATGAGGCCGAGAGTACGCTGGAAGAGGTCTTGTCGCGCATCCCACGCTCGCTCTTCAATGTGTACGACTGCTCGCTCCTGGTCATCGACGACGCATCTCACGATCGGACCTCGGATATTGCTCGCCGCTATCGGCAGCGACACCCCGAGCTGCCGCTGACGTTGCTGCGAAACGTGGTCAACCGCGGTTACGGCGGCAGTCAGAAGCTCGGCTACGCGCGCGCGATCGCAGCGAAGGCCGACGCTGTTGCGCTACTGCATGGAGATGCTCAATACGCTCCGGAGGAGCTCGGCAGGCTGCTCGCGCCCGTGTGTCGCGGCGAAGCCGACGCGGTGCTGGGCAGCCGGATGTTGGAGCCCTTCGCCGCGCTGCGCGGGGGCATGCCGCTCTACAAGTTCGTCGGCAACAAGATCCTCACGCGCGTCCAAAACTACCTCTTGGGCACGCGGCTCTCCGAGTTTCACAGCGGGTACCGCGTGTACTCGGTGCCGCTGCTGAGACGTCTGCAGTTCGGGTTGAACGCGGATGGCTTTCACTTCGACAGCGAGATCATCATTCAGGTGCTCAACGCCGGCGGTCGCATCTTGGAGCTGCCGATCCCGACGCACTACGGCGATGAGCTCTGCCGAGTCAATGGTATCGAATACGCGAGAGACGTGCTCCGCGTCACCCTCGAGAACGTCGCTCATCGCACGGGGATGTTGCACCGCCGGAGGTTCGAGCCGGTCTGTTCGGACGGCGAGCCATGACTCGAAGCCTGGTGCCGGCGGGCGGGTTCCGATGTGGGCTATCGACGCCGAAAGATGTCGCTGTTTGCGATGGGCGGAATGCGATACCGTATCCGGCGAATGATAGATGCTCAGAGTGCTAGCTTCCGCTCAGCCGTGACCGCGAGCGCGCCGCTCGCTACGCGGGCGAGGCGAGCGGTCTCCTCTTGGCTCGGCGCTCTGGCGCTCGGACTCTGCGCCTGTTCGCCGTTGCCACCGGCGAGCTCGCCCGGGACCGGGCGTTGGCTGGAGCTGACCACGCCACACTTTCGGATGCGCACGAGCCTGCCAGAAGACCAGGCGCGGCAGGTGGCGGGCGACCTGGAGACGACGCGCGCGGCGATGCTGCGCGTGGCGTGGGGCGGCTCGGACGGCCCTTCTCGGCGCAGCGAGGTCGTCGTGTTCTCGCGCGGCACGCAGTTCGACACCTTCGTCAACAGCTACGTCGCTGGCGAAACGCTCATGCCGCCTGGTTTCGAGCGGATGATCGTGTTCAGCCGCAATACGACGCTCGGCATGTCGTCGCTCGCCGCGCACGAGCTCGCGCATGATCTCACGGCTTGGAACATGCCGCTGCAACCGCCCTGGCTCGCGGAAGGGCTGGCGCAGTATCTGGAGACGGTGCGCTTCGGTAAGAAGACGAACACCGTATACCTCGGCGTGCCGTCCGACAATTCGCTGCGAGCGCTGGGCGTGAGCCGCGCCATCGACAGCGAGCGGCTCTTCGGCGTGGGCTGGGCGAAGGAGCTGAGCTACTCGTGGAGGAACGAGCTCTACGGGCAATCGTGGCTCCTCGTGCGCTACCTCATCGAGGAGCAGTCGGAGCCGTTCGCGGACTTCCAACAGCGGGTCGCGCATCTGGCAGATTGGCGCTCTGCCTTCGACTCGATCATGCCGGCGGGAGTCACACCGGGGCCGCAGCTCGATCGCAAGCTGAACGAGTATTGGGCCTCGCACCGCCAATGGTTATTCACCGTCGCGGCGCCGATGGATCCCGTCCAGTTCCGTGGTGACGTGCGGCCGCTCTCGCCAGCAGCGGTGCACGGACTATTCTCCTGGCTGCTGCCGCCCAGCGAAATGCCACGCATGCGCGCGGAGGTGAACGCCGCGCTGAAGCTGGATCCGGGCGAGCTCGACGCGCTGCGCTCGAGCTTCTATGTCCTCGCGCGCTCTGCTGCGGAGCGCAGCGAGCTCGCGCTGCGCGCCAGCGCGAGCAACCCCAACAGCGCTGAAGCATGGGTGATGGTCGCTGATGCGGCGGGCCAAAACGCGGCCGCGCAGCGCCCGGCGCTGGAAAGGGCGGTCAAGCTCGATCCCGAGAATCCGCGGGTCCTCGCTCGGCTCGGGATCCTGGCGCAGCTGTCCGGAGACTATCGACGAGCGTTGAAGGATTTGCGTTTTTCCATGCGTTTTGCGCTGCCCACGCAGCAGGTCTTGAGCGCGTACATCACGGCGCTCGGCCGCGTGCATCATTGTAGCGAGGCGTGTCAAATCGCGGAGAGCCAGCTCCCCGGGTTCACTCCGGCGATGCTCCAGAGGCTGCGCGAGAGCTACGCCGCGATCGAGGATTGCAGGGCGCCAGCGAAGAGCGGGTGACGCGGACCGCCGAGAGCTCGGCTTAGCGAGCCGTCGGAACGGCGACCCTGAAGGGTCCAGCCATCTTGGCGCTCGACGCGATGAACTCTACGCCACCGACCAGGTCGCCATCTTCCAACCGGATCGAGAGAAAGCTGCTGCTGGGCGTTGGCTGCTGCTCGATCTCGGGGACACCCGAGCCGCGTACCCAAATGGTGGCGCCGCGCAGCTCGTACTCGCGGCCGCTCTGCAGCGGTGGATACGAGAACATCCGGTTGCGCGCGTCGAGTGGCGGGGGCAGCGGCTGGATGATTCCAATTTGCAAATGGCCGCGCGACGGCTCTCCGAGCATGGCTAGATCCGAGCAGGTCCACTCGAAGTCGATGAGCCAGCGATCGAGTCCTCCGAAGAACGCGCTCGACGTTGCCTCCAGTGTCAGTGACGCGCTGGGGCAGCTCACGCCGTTGACGGTGAGGCTCACTGGCGGTGGTGCGCAGGCGCACGAAGGGCAGCCATCCAGCTCGAGCCAAGGCTCCGCGCACGGCAGCATGCTGCACTCGAGCGGGGTGCAGTCGATCGCTGCGCCGCCCGCACCGGCTAGGCCCCCGCCGGCGGCGCTCGGATCGCCGCCCATCCCCGCGCTCCCGCTCGAGCCGCCGCGTAGCGCCCCGCCGCTAGCGCCGGCATCGCCTTCAGTCTTTCCGCCGCTAGACATGCCACTGGCGCGGTCGCCGCCCGCGGCGCCGGCTCCGCCGCGCGCTAGGCTGGACCCACCCATGGGCACGCTAGCGTCCCCGCCGCTACCTTCGTCGTTCGCGGAGCGGCTCGTTCGCCCGCAGGCGAGGAAAAGCGTCGCGAAGAGCGCCCCGGTCACCCACAGGTGTCGTCGAGTCTTTGCCATGCTTTGCCACCCGCCGTGTTCACCCGCACATCATAGCGCGGCGCGGCGGGGCGCGGCGAAACTCGCGTTTTTCACGGGATGCGCAGGAACGAGCGCTGTGCGTGACCGGCGCGCGTCGCGTCCACAAGGACGCCCGCCGGTTGATACCCCCGCTGGCGCGTGCGCTGCTCTCAAGCGCCCGTCGGTAGTGCGCCCTCAGTACTCGATTGCGTAGCCGGGGTCATTCGGCAATCTGCCGTCGATGCGCAGCACCTTCACGTCGTCGCGGACGTCAGCGACCCGCACATAGCCGATCGAGTTCGAAAGTTTTACGATCACGCGTTGATAAACGTCCACCGGATCGATGGTCTTGGGAGCGCCGGGCTCGCCGCGAATCTTGCGGTCGATCCAATAGCGACCGACCTCCTGCTGCGACATCCTGAGAACCGCTCGATCGAAGCCGATGCGCTCCGGATTGGACGGGCTGCGATTCAAGGGGATCAGCTTGCGGCCGTTGACGTCCACCGGGTCGCCCAGATAGGCGCGCGCGAGCTGAGCGAGAGACAGGTCATCGAGGGGGTTAGTCTTTGCCACGACGACGGCGAGGCGAGTGCGGGGCTGCGCCTTGAGCGACCGAGGTCCGGAAGCCAGAGCCGCGCCGGCGAGGCCGAGCAGCATTACGGACAGCAGCGTTCGTCGCGTCGCCATGGCTCAAAAGCTCCACGCGGCTTGCAGATCGAGGAGGTTTACGACGCCCGGCGCGGCGCCCATCGTCGAATCAGTCGGGAACCAGGCGTGCGAGTACTGCGCTTTTAGGACGACGCGCGCCGTGGGCCGCACATTCAAGCCAAAGTTGAGGGCGGCTACGTCCGGGGTCGGCGAGTGGTGGCCGACGAAATAATACTCGCCGCCACCCCATGGCATGATGCCGAGGAACGGGAAGCGGTAGCCGGTGAGCGCATAAAATCCGCTGCGGCGGTTGTCCGGTGTCGAGCCGGGCGGTGTAACGGGAACCTGGATGGGCGGACGCACCTTGTCGTTGTAGGCCACTTCGTTGCTGACGAACTCAGCCTGCAGCAAGAAGCCTCCCATCTCCCACTTCAGATCGGCAGCCAAGCTGAGCTCGTCGTATTGAGCCTGCAGCGGCTGACTGAAGACGATCTCGTTCGCGGCGTTGAACGAGATCTGCACGGTGCGATCGGTATACTTCCCGCGATAGCCGGAGCCTCCGACCGTCAGCGTGCCGAGCTCAGAGCGGTGCCGCACGAAGATGCGCGCACCAACGGCTTTGTTGTGATCGAAATCTTGGTACGCGTCGATGGGGCCGCGACCGTTCGAGAGGGTGAGATGATATCCAAGCTCGACCGGGCCGACGAGCCCGCTACCGTAGAGTTCGAGGCCCGTCTGCTGCGACGGAAACATCGATTCTCCGATGATATAAGGGCGATGCACCCCGATGATCGTCGGAGAGCCGTGATCGACGTTCCAGATGCCGTAGGGGGTGAGGAACTGCCCGCCGCGGACGGTGAGCCAGGACAAAAAGCGGTACTCGAGGTAAACGCGCTGGATGGCGATGCCGCCCCATTTCACGGGCCGATTGATATCCGTGTAGTCTCCGACGGTGGTGTCCGCGCGCGTTGCGTCCGGCGAAAACTGGCCGTTGAAGGGCACCTGACCGTGCGGCAAATACATGAAGCGAACTTCTGCCAGCGAGTGCCAGTTCTCGCCCAGGCTCGCGTCCGCGTAGAGGTTGAAGTTTCCAACGTAAAAGGACGGCGGCTGCGCACCCAGGATGTTCTCCGTGAGCTGCGTCGTGTACGTAAAGTCGGCGAAGCCGTACAAGTTCAGCCGATAAGCGTCGCTGCTCTGCGCTGCACCCGACGCGGCTTCTTCCGCGGCGGCGTTGGCGACCGCTTCCGCCGCCGCGTCAGCAGCGGCCTCGTCCGCTGACGTGCTCGTGGCGGTCGCTTCGCTCGCTGCAGGAAGGGCAGGAGCAGGCGCGGGCTCGGGTGCTGCCCCTTCCGCAGGCGGCGCGAGTGATTCGTTGGGCGGCGGCAGCTCGTTGGCTGCTGGCGCGGGTTGACCGGGTGCGGGTTGACCCGGCGCAGGTTGAACAGGCGCGGGTTGAACAGGCGGCTGCGCGGGCGCCGGCTGCGCGTGCGCAATCGAGACGCTAGCAAGCGAAAGAGCCGCGATTGCGCTGAACGCCAGCCCTCGGCCGGAAGAGCAACTCATGTGCCGTGTCACGTGGGGCAAGCTCCTGTGGGAACGCAAATTGGTTCGGGCACGCCGAACTGCGAGAGATTGCAGCAGTCAAAGCCGATGAAGCAGTCGTTCGGGCTCAGCGTGCAGCCTTCGACGATGCACGTGTGCGTCATGAAGGTGTCACAGTACGTGGCGTCGGTTCCTGCGCAGTCAGCCGCCGATGAGCAGCTTTGACCCATGCCCGTCGGCGGGCGGCGGCACACCGAGGGAGACACGCTCGTGTCGCACGCGTAGCCGCCGCTGCAATCACCGTCGCTGCAGCCGGTGCTCGTGCAGTAGCCATCGCCCGCTGACGACATCTCGCAATGAGCGTAGGTTTCATCGCTGCACGGCATGCTCGTGCTGCACTCTGCGCCGAGCGCCGCCGACGCGGCCTCGCAAGGACTGCCTTCAGCGCTTCGGCTATAGCCCGGCGCGCAAACGCAACCTGTGCTGCCCGGCACCTCGTTCTCGCCGCACATCACGCAGCCGGCCGGCGTATACGCGGCTCCTTCTACGCAAACGCAGCGCTCGTTGTTGCCGTAGATGACCTCGTTGGGACCACAGCGATCGGATGAATCGAATGTGCACGCCACGGGGGCGAGCGCGGCGAATGTGCCCAGCGCCACGGCCACTCTCAGCCAGCGCGCTGCTCTCGCGAATGTTGCAGCGATACTCCGCACGAAAGTCCCCTTTGCTGAACTCGGGAGCCGCGACGCGAACTCCCGAAGGGGGCCGACTCTAGTGGGCGAGAATTGCTTTGGCTAGTTCTTTGTATCGCGCAGAATTGGCGTATCGCGCAGAATTGGCCTGTGCGACAACGGCGCACGTGGTGCGCGTGTCAGAGGCTTGGCGAGACTCGACGGCCGCAGCTCTATTCAGTGTAACGCTTGCAAGCGGGTTGTGTTCTATTCGCCGGCCGCGAATCGGGCGCTCTTCACGAGGCTGTTGCGGACGACTCGTCTACCGGACTTCCGTCGGTGTACTCGATTCCCCGCCAAAAAAGCAGACTTCTTCTCGCCAACGCGCACAGGCTTCAGCAGCGAGGAAGGCTTGGGCGGTCGCGGTGCTCTCGCTGCCGCCGTCGCACTTTGCGTCGAGGTCACGGTTGGCCAGCCAGCAGTGATAGGCTTTGTCGGTGTTGGCTTTCAGCTCGGGGCACTGCTGACTGGAGCTGCACTGGACGTCGCAGTCCTGCGCGACGCTCGCGAGGGCTTTACGGTCTTGCGAGCTGCAGGCGTCGAACTCGCTTTTCGGTGTGCACTGGCCAGCCACGCAGTACTCATCGGCCGCGCACTGCAGGTTGCCACCGGCGTCGCCGCTATATTCTCTCGAGAGCCCGCACGGCGTCGCGGCGCGTCCCGACACCCGTAGCTGCAGGCGTAGGAACAGCTGTCCGTCGTTGTCCGCCAAATCGTTTGGCTGGTTTGTCTCTGCAAAGCCCAGCCGCAAACGAACCGCGTTCTTGGGCACGATGAAGCGTTGCTGAGCGCCCGACTCTTGACCGGTCAGGCCGTCGCCAATGAAGAAGGCTTGGCAGAGCTGAGGCTGGATTTTATCCGTGCTCGTGGCGATGACGCCGGCTTCGTTGGCGAGCGACGCGAAATGGAGCGCCGGCGGCGCGGCTGCGCAGGGTAGCTCGGCTTCGAAGAGCCCCATCAAGAAAAGGCGACGATCCGCGCTGATACCGGAAAACCCGTTTCTGGGCCCGACCTCGGTGCGCGCGGCACCAATGTGACTCGGATCCATCCCGTCGGCAGAAGCGTAATTGAGAGGTGAGTCGAGCGCTCCGCCCGCCGAGACGCGACCATTCACGCTACGGAGGTACATATTTCTGGGAAAGCTCGGGTCCGGCAAATTCACGAGCAGCGCGTCGTCGTACACGCTGACCTTCGCCCCCACGATTTCGCGGACTTCATAGAGGCGCGCTCGATCATGATCTTCGCTGCCGAGAGGGTAGGTTTCGACCGCGCAGGCCGAACAGCAGAGGAAGAGCCCCAGTCCCCAATTCCTCATTGGCTCACTCTCTCCGGAGTTCGACGAAGAGGCGCTTCAAGCGCTCCGCTAGCGCGCCGGTCGCTCGCTTTGAAAGCATGCCGCGCGCTAGCATCAACGCCCGCGCGCGCTGTCCCTGTGCGATGAGCAGTTCAACGCGCAACACGCTGGCCTCCGGCAGCAATTCGCGCGAGCCCTCCAGCCTGGCGTATTCTGCCAAAGCGCCCTGGGCGCGTGAAGGGTCGCCAGCGCGCAGCGCGTCGCGAGCGATCGCCAATAAGCGTACCTCGTTCGCCAAGCCGCCGGCCGCGCGCGCCTCGCCAGTCGCTCGCCTGGGCGTGAGCGCCGCCGAGTGCGCTGGGCGGGTCCGTGGCTGGGGCGAAGCGGCAGCCAGCTGAGCCGTCGACGGGCGGCTCGCCGCTCGCACCGTGGGCGAAGCTGCAACGGCGGGTGCGGCAGCGGAACTGCCGCCGAGCGAAGCCGACGCCGAAGCTATCGTCGGAGCCATCGCGCGCGGCTGGGCGGCGGCTTCGCGGTGCTCTGCGTTGCCAAGGGAAGCGTTTGTTGGCGAGCGGTCGTGTTCCGGCGCGCTCTTGCCCGAAATAGCGAGCACACCGACGGCCAAGCCGCCCGAAAGCGCCAGCGCGAACCATTTCATTCCGGCAGCGTTCTTGAGGAGTAGCTTCGCGCTACCGTGTGCTGGCTGCCTGGCTTCCGGCTCGGACGTCAGTTCAGCGGTTTGACGCGCGAGGACTCGCTCCAACGCGCGCTCCTTTGCGCCCGGGCTCGGCCGTTCCTGGCGGGCGAGCTCCAACAGCCGTTGCTCGAGCGCAGACGGAGGGCGCTCCGCGCTCATTGCGGATCGCTTTCCAGGTCAGTGCAGCTGGCGTCCGATTCGTTCACGATGGCGAGCTCCTTGGCAAGGTCCGCACGCGCTCGTTGCAGGCGGGACGCCACCGTTCCTCTAGGGATGCCTTCGAGCTTTGCAATCTCCGCCCGCGAGAGCTGCTCGATCATCGCGAGGCTGAAGACCCTCAGCAGGTCCGGCTCCAAGCGCGCGAGCACTCGGTCGAGGAGCGCTACGCTCTCGCGCATCTCCAAGTCCCGCTCGGGGGACGAACTAGCCGTGCCGTCATAGTCGACGTCAGTCTGCGGCACCTCGCGGCGACGCGTGATGGAACGGCGAGAGTTACTCGCGACCCGAATCGCGATGGCGTAGAGAAAGCGGCGCGACTCGTCCACGCTCTCGAGGCCGCGCCGGTCCGCGATTAGGAAGACGTTCTGAGCAGCGTCCTCGGCGTCCGCTGGGCTCAGGCCAAGTCTGCGTAAGGTGCGCCACACGAAGTCATAGTGCTTGTCCATCACCTTACGCAGCAGCGCCTCACGCGGAGAGACGGCCGGCAGACGAGCCCTGAACGGCTCCGTGAAGTGTTCGGGACCGGCCAGTGTCAGAAGCACAGTCAGCATCGAGACGAGCAATGTCCGGAATCGAGAAAAGTGATCACGGTGCTCCCACGCCGACGCTAAATCCTACCCGTAGGCCGAAGTCCTTCGAAGCATAGGGCAGCTCCGGCTCGTCCCCTAGATCATAGTGAGATCGCGACAGCGTCAGTGCGGGCCCCATCGAAGCGTCGAAGAAGACGCGGTTTAGGCTCGCCGCGGTGGAAATGTGAAGTGCAGCGGCCAACTCTAGCCAGCGACCGGAATGTGAGCGCTCGGCCTTTCCCTGCAACGAGCCGAGCAGCGTGCCGACGCACGGCGCGAGCACCACGGCCGAGACGCGCAGCGTTCTCAGGCACAGCTCAGCGCGTCCCGCTACGAGTAGAAAGTTCGCTTTTTCGCCGAAATTCGTGGCGAAATCCGACACTCCTTGTAGCATCGAAGCTCGCGCACCCAGCGACGGGATCCGAACGCCCCACCACCATTCCCCGAAAACGCTCAATCCGTAAATGGGCGTAGGCGTTATACCGCGCAATATCTCCAGGTTGAGGCCCAGCGCTGTGGCGCGTTCTTGCGCGGACGAAGGGCGCTCGACGGCAGCTGCAATCGCGGGCTTCGCGACAGAGCGCCGGGTGACGGGTTTCGCCTTTTGCTCTGGAGGTGGTGGCGCTGGCGTTGCTCCTTCATCGTCGAGCCAGGTCGCGATGCTGAAGCTCAGGGCATGAACGAGCTCGGCGCAGCTGTCGGCGTGGACCTCATTGACGACCTCCGCGCCCGAGTAGCGTGCCACGGTGCCGTCGTAGCGGCCGGCTCGCGCGTGGATTTCGACCGACCAGGCCTCCGCGGCAAGCCGCTCCAGATGGCGCGGACGCCGCTCGGCGACGGCAGAGAGGAAGCTCTGTTGCGTCGGACATTCGTCGGCGGGAGCTCGATAGGCAAAGCCCGGCGGTGGCTCGGCTGACAGCGCCGCGCCACTGGTGAGGACACCCGCGACGACGAGCGCGGAGCGACCCATTAGTGGCGAGGGGCTGCGAGTCACGGCCGAACCATAGGGCATGCGCGTTTATGTCCGCAGCTACATTCCTTGATCTTCGAAGCGCAGCACCGTCGCGGTACGGCGAGGCGCCATCGCCGAAGCGAGCCTTGTTGGCGGCACGATTTTCCGAGATCGTGCGCCACGATTCCGCGATGCTGGGCCGAGGCCGCAGGCTAGCGGCGGCTAGGAGAGCACATGGCTACCATCATTCGAGAGTTCATCGTTGAAGCCCCCGTCGACCAGGTCTGGGATGCGCTTCGTGACTTCGACGCCGTCCATCGCCGCGTCGCGCCGGGCTTCGTGGTCGACTGTCGCCCAGAGCCGGGCGCGCGGGTCGTCACGTTCGCGAACGGCCATGTTGCGCGCGAGCTACTCGTCGGGGTGGACGACGAAGCGCGGCGTGTCGCGTATTCAGTGACGGGTGGCAGCGCGCAGCATCACAATGCCTCCGCGCAGGTGTTCGCGCACTCGCTGACGTCGACGCGCTTCGTCTGGATCACCGACGTACTGCCGGACGCCGCTGCCGAGCCGATCGCTAAAATGATGGATCAGGGCGTGACCGTGATGCGCAACGCGCTGGCTCGCCCCGCGTCGTAGCTACGAGCGGGCGTCGCAGGCTTTACAGCACACGGCAGCGCTCCGCCAGGCGCTCAAAGAGGCTCTGAGCACCGCGGTTGCCAGGACGAAATGTTCAGCCCTCGAAGCCCAACGCGAAGCCATAGCCGAAGAACGCGCTGCTGGCGCGCTCCACGTCACCATCTCGTGGAATGAACGAGAACGTGCCGCGAACCCGCAGGAAGAGTGCGGCGCGTGAGGAGTCCTGTGGCGGCTCGAAGAAGATGCGAAGCTCGGGGCCGGCTTCGAGCTCGAGGGCGGGACGTAGGCGATGACTGCCGCCGCTGGATCGAGAAATCGAGACGTTCGCGACACCCGCCGACACCCGGCCAAAGCCGCCCAGCCACGACGAAGGGAAGAGCCGACCGTCAGCAAAGGCTTCCACGAGGGTCGCTCCGTCGATCACTGGTTGACCACCCGAGTCGCCATTGTCGACGTACATGGCGCTGGCGCTCAGGCCCAGCGCCAGCGGGGGTTCGAGGCGATACCAGGCGCTGACTCCGGCCCTGAGGTTGCCGACGAAGCCGAGCCTGCCAAACCCGGCGTCGAGCGCGCCGCCGACCGCGCCGCGTTCGGCTGCCAAGGCGTCGTGGTTCAGCGCGAGCACGGTGAACAGGACCGCGAGCCCCAGGGCAGCGTGACTTAGCCGACCAGCTGTGCGCCCGAGGCACAGGTCATTGGGGTCGAATCCGGGATGGCGTCGGCTCATTTTCATGCGGGCTCGTCTCCTGCGCTCGTCAACGGCAGAACAGAGCAAGCGCTGTGCCCAGCCGCGCCAACGGCGTGCGCGTTAGGATTGCCGGTACAAGACGCTGCTCTGCCTGATCGAGCACGCGCTGAAATCGCGCGGCGTTGCGGAGCGGTTCCTGCGCCGGAACATTCGGGGCCTCGCGCTCAGTCGTCGGAGCCGCGACGCTTGGCGGGCTCTGCACGCGGCAGGAGCCGGTTTCTTGGAAGCGAGCAAATGATCGTGCTCGATGAAGCGCCGGAAAGACCAAGCGAACTCGCCGACGCCGGCGCCGAGAAGCCAAGCGCATGCTCGACGATTAGCGGCTCTCAAAGTGGAGGAGGCGGCTCCCAGCTTGCGCGGGGAGGCTCGCGTCGAGGAGCCTCGATGGTGACGAGGCCACGATGTACTCGCGCCTCGGCGCGGTTGAAGTCTGCCGTGGGCAGACGAAACCTACGGAGCCACGCCAGCTCGGGTGGAGAGTAGCGGCGACGCGGATCTGGTGGAGGGCCGCACCATACGGCAACGATGAGCGACTGCGCGCTGGCGTCCCAGCCGACGCTGGTGTTCTTCGCGGTTGCTCCGGGAGCATTGAGCTCGAGCCGCCATGCATCCCCGAGATCGTGCATCGCTACGCGCGGCGCAGCGGCACGCCACGCGTAAGCGTTGATCCAGGAGCTGTCGCCGTGCGCGATCGCGATCGCGTCGCCTCGTGCGCGGTCCCGCTTTCGGACACGGCCGAGCCGGGCACCGGCACGCCGCAGAGCAATGCGCGCGAGCTCCGACGCACCAGCGCTTGGTCGCTGCGGCCAGCGAGCAGTCGTGGTGTGCATCATCCGAGTCCTCCTTTGGGTTTCTGAGCGGCAATAAGATGAAAGGGCCGCAGGTTGTGATTTCCCGCGGCCCCAGCGTGCAGCTTACTCAGCTGCTGCTTTTGTCATCGTGTTTGCGTCGTTTGAACCAGATGCGCTTGGGCTGCGCTTCCGCTTTCTTCGGGACGGTCAGGGTGAGAACGCCGTCCTTCAGCTCCGCTTCGGTGGCCTCGGCGTCGACGCCGTCTGGCAGCGTGAAAGAGCGCGCGAAGCTCCCGTAGCTCCGCTCGTAGGTGTAGTAGCGGTCACCCTCATCGCGTCGCTCCTCTTCGCGGTGGCCGGAGATCGTCAGCCGATTACCGCTCAGCGAAAGGTCGAGGTCTTCCTCTTTCACGCCGGGCAGATCTGCCCTGAACACGTACGCTTTCTTGGTCTCCTTCACCTCGAACGACGGCGCGAAGCCGCGCTCGTTCGTAGCCAACAGCTCTTGGAAAGGATCCCAGCGAAGCATCTCCTGCATCAGAGCGAAAGGATCTGGTTCTCGTCGCTGCACGATGTCCTTGTACGGGTTTCGACGAACCAGGGACATCCTCAGTTCACCTCCTTCGTAAGGTTCGCTCGGGCGCCTTACGCGCCCATCGACACGGGTGAGCGGCCGCGGGCGGCTGGCGGCGATACATCATTTCTCGAGCTCGCGGCCTACGCGGCCTTGCGTTGCCTGACGCATCCGCGGTCGCTCACCTGGTATCACCATAGATTCTGCGACTCCGCTGTCAACGCCTGCCGATGAGCGAGATCATTTGCAGTGGGCGGCGGCGCGCCATGCGCTGCCGGCGGTGCTCAGCGCGGGCCCACGCGAACAGTGGGCGTCGGCCCACACAGCCGACGCAGAACTTCTGCGCTCGCTCGCCGACAGCACGGTGGTGGGCCAGCGTGGCGTCTTTTCACCTGGGGCGAAGAAGGGGGCGGCGCCGTCTGCCGCGCAGCTTCCAGCTGAGCACCTGAGGAATGGCCGGACCCTCGAAGTTTCCGAGCGGTGTGTGGCAGCAGCTCGGCAATGGGGTTCTGCTGCCCTCAGCCGGAGCAGCCGAGCCGTTGACTGCCGAGCGCGATGTCGTCGAGCCAGAGATCGAACTGGTTCGGGGTCGGGCCGCTCTGATAGAGCCACCAGCCGAACCAGATGCTGTTGAACATTGGGAATACGAAATCCACGTCGGTCCCGCCGTGCATCTTGGTGGACACGCTGAGCTCGGTTTTGGCGGTGCCGTCGATCCAAACGTTGATGTTATTGTCGGCGGCGTTCATCTCCCACTCGAGGCACAGCCATTTGCCGGATTCTGCCGGCGCGGACTCGCGCCAGTTCGTCCAGTCGCCCGTCGGCCCGCCGTCGCTTCCGGTGCCCCACAAAACGCTCTTGCCCGGGATGAACTGGCCGCCTATCGGACGGATCACGCCCGCTCCGCTCCCCGCCGCCTCGACCAACGTGAAGTGTGCGTAGTCCGGAGCGGTCGGAAAAGCCGTCACCCACGCGTAGACGCGACCGAAGAAGCTGTTCTGCGGCGGGGCGAAGGGTGAAACCTGAATGTAGGCTTTGCCGTTTCCGTCCGTGTGCACGTGCAGCGCCTGTTTGCCGCGCGCGTGAGTCTCGTCGATCGTCAATGTGCCCATCGAGGTGACGGGGCTCCAGCCATTGGTCGCCGTGGCCATCCCAGCAGGGGTGCTCTCGAAATCTTCGCAAAAGATCGTGTTCATACCCTGCGAGCAACCGCTGCTCGTGGCGGCACCGGACCCGCCATTGCCGCTCGCGCCGGACGCGCCTCCGCCACTCGTGGCCCCGGACGCACCGCCGCCGCCGCTCGCCGCGCCGGATGCGCCGCCACTGCCGCTCGCCGCGCCGGATGCGCCGCCATTGCCGCTCGCTGCGCCCGATGCGCCGCCGCCAGTCGCCGCGCCGGACGCGCCTCCGCTGCCGCTCGCGGCGCTGGAGCCAGCCGCGCCGGTCGCGCTCCCACCAGTGGACGGCGCGCCGCCGCGCACCGTCGAGCTGCCGCCAGAGCTGGACGGGGCGCTTCCGCCCGTGCCGGTGTCGTGCTCACTGCCCGGATCACAAGCGGACAGATCGATGAGGGTGACGGCCGAGAAGGAAAGAGCAACCAGGAACCGAGAGGGAGTGAAGGAGCGCATGCCGCGCGAAGATAGCACGGCAGATCCCGGCTCCGAGGTTCAGCGATCAGCCGGCGCGAGCGCGCTCCGCCGAGCGGAAAAACGCGAGCGAAACGGCTGTTTCGTCGCGGGTCGACGGGTCGTGACCGGTTTGAGGCGGGCAAGTCCGCGCTGACGGTAGGGAAGGCCTCGGCCACCCTGGCGTATACTGCCCGGCGGAGGCAACGGCGATGGTGATCGATGAGCTGCGGGCGACAGCGCTCTTGTGTTGGATGCTTTCTGCGTGTTCGAGCGGCGCCGGCAACGTGACGAACATGGAAGGCACCGGAGGCGGTAGCTCGGCAGGAACAGGGGGCTCTAGCGTGAGCGGGGGAACCGGTAGCACCGCAATGACGGGCGGTTCCGCTGGCACCAGCGCTGGCTCTGGAGGTGACGTTGCAGGTTCCGGAGCAGCGAGCGGCGGGACCGCGGGAGTGAGCGCGAACGGCGGGGGGACCGCTGCGGGGTTTGCGGGGATGACAGCGAGCGGCGGCTCGAACCCCGATTGGCCGAGCTACGAAGAGGCCGAGGCCGGGCCGAAATCGACCAGAGTGTTGGTCCTGCTGCTCGATTTCGCAGATTCCGACCAAAACGACGCGCTGCCAAACGCCGAAGAGCGGTGGGGCAATATGATCTTCGGGCGCGAGCACAGCAACGGCAATGACTTCTGGTACCAGACATCGGGCGGCCAATTCCAGCTGCTGCCCGCGGCCGAGACGCAGCTGACGCCGAACAACGGCGTAGTGCACATCAAGGTGGCCGAAAACAAGCCGACTAGCGGCGTGCTGTTGGCGCAAGAGCAGCCCTGGCTGACGGAAGCGCTCGACGCGGCCGCCGCCTTCGTCGACTTCAAGAGTTTCGACAAGGACGGCGACGGCGTCCTGAAGAACAACGAGCTGAGCGTGCTCTTCATCATCAACTGGGAGTTCGCGCAGATCGCCAACGCGCCAGCGGAGGCGAACATCATGCTCAACCACCCCATCGCTGGCACCGGCGTGACGCTCGAGAAGTTTGCGCGCGACATGTACCAGCACACCAGCATCGGCATCGCGATGCACGAGCTCGCGCACCATGTCTTGGATTTGGACCACACCCCGTCGCCGACCGATCACGATTTGATGGGTCAGGGCGAGTATTGGCCCGACCCCGTCATCGCGACGTTGAGCAACCCGAACTCCTTCAACGCGACCCGCCCGACACAGCTCAAGGCGATCCACAAGGTGCGCGCCGGATTCGTCACCCCTACGGAGATCACGGGCAGCATGAAGGGCGTCAAGCTCTATGCGCCCGAGCTCGGCAAGCAGTACAACGTGATCAAGCTAGCGGTCACGGACGGGTTCTTGTTGCTCGAAAATCGACACGCCGCCGGCTACGACCTCAGCATTCCGTTTTGCAATCAAGAGCAAGGCGGGGTGTTCGTGGACGATGTCTCGCAGTATCTCGCGCCGCTGTCGCTCACGGGTGCCGCACCCAACCCCGCGATGGACTTCGTCGACGAGTTTCCGAAGCTGTGCGACGTGTACGCGCTCGCGGGTCACAACGACACCTTCACGTATGGCGGCTGGAAGATCAGCAACGTTTCGGCGCCGGGCCCCGTCATGACGCTCGACATCGAGAAGCTCGCCGTCACGCCGGCGCTGGACCACTACACGCTCGAGACGTGGTGGGACGACGCTGGCAGGCGCGTGCGTCACCAGACTCGGCTGGAGGGCGACGCCTCCACCTTCGACTTCTCCAAGCTGAGCGGCGGCACGAGCATCACCGGCTTCGTCTCGATCGGCATCAACGCGTGGTACACGACAGGAGAAGTGCGGAGCGTTGCGCTCGATACGACGTACACGTCGGACTCCCCGTACCTGAACGTGAGGAACGCGGGCGCCTTCACCAACGAAGGCGCTCCCACTCCCGATTCGCTGACTTACGTCACCATCGATCCCGACGCGCCGCACGTCACGTCTGCCAAGGTGACGTTCAAGACGGGCACGCTGAACCACACGGTAACCTTCACGAACCTGCCGCAAAATTAGCGCGCTCGTGCGACCGTTCGCGGCGGATGAGGACCGCGCCCGTCGTTGGCTTCGAGGGCTTGCCGGGTGAGTTTTCGCAGCACGACTTCGGTTGCCCGCTTCCTCCGTCACCGCGGAGAGCCGACCCAGCCATCGGCTCGAGCTCCACCCCGTGACCCGCCGTACTTCAAGCCCGTCGTCGTCCAGCGCCGACACCCCGGCGAGCCCTCCACTCAGGGAGAGCTGTTCCAAGAGCACTGAACACTCCAGACAACCGCAACCGGCATCCCCACCCGTAACGTGCCGCAGCGCGGAGCCTCGCGCCGAAACCGGCTCCCTGCCCAAGTTTTTGCCAGTGACGGCGGCTTGCGGCGAGGTGATGAACGCCGTTCAGTTCGGGCTCACCGGGCCCTGGGTGGTAGCGGCGCCGTCCATCTCGGGCCCACCCCGATCAAATTACCTACGCGCCCAACGTTGGCGGCCCTGGCGGCTTGGCGCTCTTGGCGGTTCTCGCTCTCGCGGTGGTTTGACTACATAATGATGACGTTTTGGGGGTTTTTTCGGCGGGTGTCGGTGGGTTGGGTTCGAGAGGGCAGGGGGGGCGTGGAGGTGGTAACGCTCGGGGTTCGGTTAACCCCTCGTTATTGGTTCGGGCGAGCAGTGTCCAAAGCACCCCCGCCGCTACTCGGCTGAGGCTAGGGCAAGCAAAGCTGCTGCGCCGTGGAGCGCGCACGACCCCGGTTGACGTAATCGGGAGTTACGCGATCCAACCCGCGGGTACAGCGCTGGACATGTCAGCTACCTCGCGCGCACCGGGAGCGGCCCCACGCTCATCACGGGAGACGCCGCCGCGTACCACGAGCAGCTGGCTCATCGGCTCCGGCCCACCCCTGGCGTCCATACCTGGCGATACCGCTCCGCTGTACCCTGGCGAGCTCGAGCAGCTGACGCTCGACGGCAACGACTCGCTTGGGGAAAACCGCAAACAGCAACGCCCTCCGAGCTCGAAGCTGGCACGATGGATCGCGCCGCTCTCGTGCCCTGACGCTCAGAGGCACTTCGCCTGCGGCGCTAGGGTCTGCTTCAGGACGCACGTGTCGTGGCTGTCGCAGGTGAAGCCATCGGCACATTGCCCGAAGCTCGATACGGCGTGGCAGCTTTCGCCGGAGCCCGGCAACCTGGTGCAGGTGCCTTGAACGCCGGTGGAATCATTGGGCATGCACATGCCGCGGCAGAAGACGTACTCCTCCGCGAAGCCGCCGCACGGCGTTCCGGGCACGTCGTACCGAATGGGAACGCACGTGGTGTTCAAGAGCGAACAGGTGAGCCCCGCGTTGCAGAAATAGGCCCCGCCGCCGTCCGTGTAGCAAGGCTTGCCGCGCCCGGCGTCGACCAGCTTGCACGCGCCGTCGATGCACCTGAGCAAGCCCTCCTTGCCGGGGATGCTAGGAGCACAGGTGCGCTCTGCGCCGCAGGCTGCGCCCTCCTGCCGGACCCATTCCGTGCACACGCCCCCGACGCAATCGAGGGCGTCTAAGCAGTCCTGGGCGCTCGTGCACGTCCCGCCCGGCCCGTGCCGCCCGTCGATGGCGCAACTGCCGCAGCTGTCCGGACTGACCTGGTAGCAAAGTTTCGTCGTGCACCCGAGATCGCTCGCGCACGGCGCGTCGGGGCCGTTCGTCCCCGCCGGGAATGAACAGGCGATCGGGGCGCCGCATGCGCCGGCGTCGTACTTCGAGACGCAGGCTCGAAAATCGGCGGGCCCGACCGCGACGCCTGGCAGCTCGTACCAAGCACACGCGCCGGCATTCGCCTCCAGACAGGCGTCGAGCCTCAGCGTGCCCGTGGTGTCGCAGCGCACCTGCCACGCGCAGTTCGCGCGCACCATGTCCTCACAGGTGGCGCCTTCCACGGCCCCATCGTCGTCACCGTCGTCCCCCGCCTTGCCGCTGCTCCCACAGGCGGCCGCCAATATCACGCCTGGAACGACGCCTGTTCGCAGGGCTCGCGCCACATACTTCGACCATGCTTCCCACATGGGCGGGAGCCTACCCCAAAGCTCCGCCCGGAAAATCAGTCCCCTAGGAGCGCGCCCAGTCTGCGTTCCACATCGGCCGCTCGCTCGCTCTCCTCGAGACGCGTAAGGTAGCCTCCGAGGGCGCGGACAAGCTCCAGATCGTTCGGTCGGACGGCGAGCGCCGATTCGAGCGTTTTCACGGCGCTGCCGAGGTCACCGCCGTCTGCGAGCGCGACCGCGAGCACGAAGCCGAATCGAGTTTCGGCGGGCGCGAGCTCGACGGCTTCTTCAAGCGCGCCACGGCAACTTTCCTGTCGCCCGCGCGGACGTACCAGAGACCGAGCGCGTGATGCGCGGCGGCATTGCGCGAATCGCAGGCAAGCGCGGCGCGCATCTCGCGCTCGGCGCCACTTTCGTCCGAGCGCGCTCGCGCGACGTCAGCGAGATTCAGGTGCGCTGCGACGCGAAACAGGGCGAAAGACGCAACGCCGTCCGAAGCGCGGCTTCAGCCTCCGCAGCTTTGCCGCGCGCGAGCAAGAATGCGCCAAGCTCGACGTGTGTCTCGGGTCGCGACGCGCCAACGACAAGGCTCGCTTCGACCTCCGCAAATGCGCGTTCGAGCGCAGCGCGCGGGCGAGGCTCGAGCCCGGCGAGCGGAAGGCCGGCGAGCGCCTTGGCCGCAGCGATCAGGTTCCACACGGTGCGCTACTTCGGAGTCCTGGCCTCCGCCTCCAGATGGCGGCCTCTCATCGTGCCCAAGCCAGTGCCGAGCGAGGCGACCGACGACGCTG
>CBINHN010000062.1:0-36771 GCA_966250485.1 uncultured Sorangium sp.
GCAGACCGACATCGACGAGGTCATCATCGGCCACACCAACGAGGCCGAGTACAAGCGCCTGCTCAACAACGAGTTCATGGAGGCGCTGCGTGACCGCACCATCAAGATCGATATCCCGTACATCACGCGCCTGAGCGACGAGATCCGCATTTACGAGAAGGACTTCAATCAGGAGAAGGTGCGCGGCAAGCACGTCGCGCCGCACACGCTGGAGGTCGCCTCCATGTGGGCGGTCCTGACGCGCCTGGAAGAGCCCAAGAAGCACAACCTGGCGCTGCTCCAGAAGATGAAGCTCTACGACGGCAAGGTGTTGCCGGGCTACACGCAGGACACCGTCAAGGAGCTGCGCAAGGAGTCGAAGCGCGAAGGCATGGAGGGCATCAGCCCGCGCTACGTGCAGGACAAGATCTCGAACGCGCTGGTCAGCGACGCCGGCGAAGGCACGATCAACCCGTTCATGGTGCTGAACGAGCTCGAGAAGGGCCTCACGCATCACTCGCTGATCACCAGCGAAGAGCAGCGCAAGCGCTACCGCGAGATCATCGGCGTCGTGAAGCGCGAGTACGAAGAGATCGTGAAGAACGAGGTTCAGCGCGCGATCAGCGCCGACGAGGAGGCGATCGCGAAGCTTGCCGCCAACTACATCGACAACATCAAGGCCTACACCCTCAAAGAGAAGGTCAAGAACCGCTACACCGGGCAGGACGAGGAGCCCGATGAGCGCCTGATGCGCTCCATCGAAGAGAAGATCGATATCCCGGAGAACCGCAAGGACGACTTCCGGCGTGAGATCATGAACTTCATCGGCGCCAAGGCGGTGGAGGGCAAGCGCTTCGACTGGCAGACGAACGACCGCCTGCGACGCGCGCTGGAGCTCAAGCTGTTCGAAGATCAGAAGGACAGCATCAAGCTGAAGACGCTCGTCTCCGCCGTCGTGGACAAAGAGACGCAGGAGAAGATCGACATCATCAAGTCGCGCCTGATGCGCTACTTCGGCTACAACGAGGTCAGCGCCACGGACGTCTTGAACTACGTGGCCTCGATCTTCGCGCGCGGCGACGCCAAGGGCTGAGCTGAGCCTCACCCGTTTGCAGCCTCCGGCGCCGCGGAAACGCGGCACGGAGGCTGCAGTCTTTTGTGGCCGAGGAGACGTCAGCCGATGAAACGCCTGCTTTTCGCCGCTAGCCTGCCCCTGCTGTTAACTGCCTGTCCGCGTGAGCGTGAACAGCCGCTCACACTCGATGAGGCCAGACAGGCGTTGGAAGAGGTCACCGCCGCGTCCGAAGCCGAGGGCCTCACTTCGCTGAGCGTGGACCTCGGCACCAGCTTCACCCTCGGGCAAGGAGCCGCCGCGGCGGCGAGCGAGCTGAAGCGCTTCGTCGTGAGTCAGCTGCCCTGTGCGGCGGTCACGCTGAGCGACGCCACGTTGAGCGTGGAGTACGGCAAGAACCCCGGGAGCTGCGGCTACCGCGGGCAGACTTTGTCCGGCACGAGCAAGCTCACCGTGACGCGCAACGACGCGGAGCAGGTCATCGTCGATCATGAGTGGCTCGCGCTATCGAACGGCAAGGTGACGCTGAACGGGACCGCGCACGTCACCTGGGACACCGCGGCGAAGACGCGGCGCGTGGAGCACGAAGCAACCTGGCTGCACTTGGCCAGCGGGCGCATGGCGCAGGGCAGCGGTGATCGCACACAGGCGGCGCTCGACGGCGACTGGACGCGCGGTATCTCCATCGTCGGCCATCGCTCGTGGCAGACAAAGTCCGGCAGCTTCGATCTCGTCATCGACGATGTCGAGCTGCGCTGGATCGATCCGATCCCGCAGGCCGGCAGCTACACGCTGTCGACGCCGTGGAACAAAACGCTGTCGCTAGCCTTCGCGCGCGTCGACGACGACACCATCCGCACGACCGTGAGCGGGTCGAAGCGCTCGTTCTCGTTCACGGTGTCGAAGCTGGGCGAGGCGACGCAGGAGCCTTGAGCGGTTCAATTTCCGAATTGGCCGCTCGTGCCCTGTGCTTCACCTTTGGTCGCTGCGACGGTGGTCGCTTTTGGGGGCAGCGGCCGAGCGGCCTCGCGCGCGGCGACCAGCGTTAACGCCCGGTCCAGCATGACGTGCTCGTCCTGAGAGAGTGACGCGGGATCGGATTTGGCGATGGCTGCGGAGTAGCTGAGCCAGGTCTCCGCCTTCAATGTGTCGCCCAACGCCAGCAGCGTCGCGCCGCGGTACAGCCCGTAGCGCGCGCGGTCGGCGACAGAGGCCTCCGGCAAGCGCGTCTCCGTCCGCTCGAAGACCTCCGCGGCCTCGATGTAGTAGCCGCCGGCGTAGAGGTCTGCGCCGCGACTCACGTAGCGGGTCGCGCAACCGCTCGCCGCTCCGAGGACGACCAACGCGACGAGCACGGCAGAGGGCCCGAGGAACGAGACCGTTAGGCTTGAGCTAAAATTCCGCATCTGGTTTTGCCGGGAGCGGGAAGAAGTGAATGCCTTCCATCGTACCTGTGCCGCCGGCCGATAGCCATGGCCCGGGTGGCTCAAGTAGAGACGCACACCCAAATGGGTCGGTGAGGGTGGGGAACAGGGGCTTCGCTGGTGCACGCGCTTCTGACGCGCAGCGCTAGCCCGCGCGCTGTGCCAAATCCGCGCCGCGCTTGGCACGAAGCTCTTTGCCTGTTGGCACAGCGGCGTGCCACTATGGCGCAGCCGAGCCCTGCTCGCGAAAACAGATTTCTTGGAGGATTTTTCCTATGGCTGCACGAACATGGCTTAGTGGGCTGATAGTTGCGGGGAGCCTCGGGGTCACCATTCCGGCTCTGGCGAATGAGGGCACGGACACGAATGACGAGTCCGCAGAGAAGGGGGCGGACGAGAAGTCCGATGATGCGGCCGAGGCCGGCGACAAGGACGAAGGGGAGAAGGCCGCCGATAAAGCCGCGACGGACGGCGGAGCCGCGGCATCTGTAGTCGAAGAGAAGGGGAAGACCTACCGCTTCGTCGGCGCGCGCTACCGACTGATCTTGGTTCCGAAGTTCATGATCTCGCTGTTCTCCGACGGCGGCACCACCGTCGGCGTCCACTCGTTCGGGCCCGAGTTCGCGATTCGTAAGGACGGCTTCGAATACAACTTCGGTCTTTGGTACGCCGGCTACGGTATGTCCGATACGCCGTTCAAGGCCAAGTCGGACGGCGAGGATGCGTGGGAGCTCGTCGAGAGCCACGTCAAGGTGCTGTACCTGACGGCTGACTTTTTGTGGAGCAAGGAGCTCTCACCGGAGCTCGCGATCAACTACGGCGCCGGCGCGGGCCTCGGGCTCGTGTTCGGCTCGCTCTATCGCAATCAAGCCACGCGGGCGCCGGATGGATCGTTCGTACGCTGCGCTGGACCCGGAGCGGGGCCGTACTGCGGCAACGACAACAATCACTACAACAACTACGAAGAGCCGAGCTGGGCCAACGGCGGCTCCAAGCCCGTGATCTTCCCGTGGCTCGCGGTGCAGACTGGCCTCCGCTACAAGCCGGATCCCAAGTTCGTAGCGCGGCTCGACGTCGGCTTCGGTCTGAGCGGCTTCTTCTTCGGACTGGGTGCGGACTACGGGCTCTGAGCTGCGGCGCGCATCGGAGGCGTGGTGAGCGAACCCGATCTGCCGCAACGCTACCAGGCGGTGGCGCGCCTCGGGCAAGGCGGCGGCGGCGAAGTGTGGGCGGTCCGCGATCGCAGCGGCGCGACCTATGCGCTCAAGGTGCTCGCGGAGGACGCGAGCGAGCGTGAGATGGCGGCGCTCGTTCGCGAGGCCGTCGCGCTGTCGGGTTTAGAGGGTCTGGGGCTGCCGCGGGTCGCCGCGTTCGGCCGCTTGCCGCGCACCGGGCGCGCGTATTTGGTGCGCGAGCTGGTGGAGGGCACGAGCCTCGACGCGCTGATCCGTGACGGCGCGCAGCCGGCTAGTGTGTTGCGCGCGCTGCTCACCGCGACGGATCAGCTGACCGTGCTGCATCGCGCAGGGCTGCTCCACGGCGACGTGAAGCCCGCGAACATCATCGTCGGCAAGGACGAGCGCGCGACGCTCGTCGATCTGGGGCTCGCCGCGCCGTTTCGCGAGGGCGGCAGCGTCGCCGAGGGGCTCAGCCCGCGCTACGCCGCGCCCGAGCTGTTCGAGGGCAAGCCGCTCACCGTGCGAGCCGAGGTGTACGCGCTCGGCGTGGCGCTGCTGGAAGCCGTGAGCGCGGGCGCCGAGCGCGGCCAGCTCAGCGAGGCGCACGCGTCCGAGCTCTCGCGCATCGCGGCGCGCGCGACCGCCGCATCGCCCGCCGATCGCTTTCCGTCCGTGGACGAGCTCGCGAGCGCGGTGCGGCGCGTGCTCGGCTTGCCGCCCACGGCCGGCGATTCACCCGCTACGGCCGCGCTGTGGCCCGTGGTGGGCATCGACGCCGTCTCCGCGCAGCTGCTGCAGGCGGCGCACGGCTTGCCAGTGGGCTGCGTGCTGCGCGTCAGCGGGGCGCCGGGCTCCGGTCGTAGCGCGCTGCTGCGCCGCCTCGCCTGGTCCCTGGGCGTCGAGGGTCAGCCGCTGGTGTTTCTCGACGCCGACGTGAGCGCGAGCGAGGCCGCGGCAGAGCTCGCCGTTTACGCCGCACCGCGCGGTGTGTTCATTCTGCTCGACGACGCGGACGCGCTCGCCGCCGATGCCGCCGACGTGCTCGTCGCGGCGCGGCAAGCCGGCGCGCGTCTGGTCGTCGTCTCGGACGGCGAGCGCTTCGGGGCTGCCGCGCGCTCGGTGCAAGTGCCGCCGCTCGAGGAGCGCGCGGCGCGGGAGCTGGTGCGGCGCGCGATCCCTTCGCTCGGCGAAGCGTTGGTCGCGCGCGTCGTGGAGCTGGGAGCCGGGCGTCCGGGGGAGCTACAGCGCGTGGTGCGCAGCATCGCTGGCGAGGCCGTGACCTCTGCCGAAGACATCGAGCGCGTGGTCGGCGCCGCCGGGCGCGACGAGGCCTTGCCCGACGACCCGCTCGCGCGCGCTTGGTTTTTTCTCGAGCGCGGTCGCTTCGCGGACGCCAACGCCGCGCTCGCCGCGCTCGACGCGCCGGGCGCCAACGCGCTGCGCGTGGACATCGCGCGCGCGCGCGTCGAGTTGGGCGTCGGCGAGCCCGCGGCGGCGCGGCGGCGTTTGGAACCGTACCTGCGCCCTGACGCGCTGACCGCGGCGGAGCGTGACGAGGTGGTGCTGTATTTGGGCCGCGCTCACTACGGCTTGGGTGAATACGCGCGCGTGCTCGAGCTGCTGGAGCCGCTCAGCCAGCGCGACAGCGCCGTGGGCGTGGAAGCGCTCTCCGTCCACGCGCTGGCGTTGTCCTTGGTCGGCCGCCGCGAAGAAGCCAAGTGCGAGCTCGAGCAAGCCGTGCAGCGGGCCAAGCAGCTGCGCTCGCCGCGCGTCGAGGCGGTCGTGTTGGCGTCTCAGGGCCTCGAGCTGCAGCGCGCGGATCACATCGACGCCGCGCGCGCCGCCTATGAGCAGGCCATCGCCACGGCCGAGCAAGCCGGTGACGCGAGCACCTTGGCCGTCGTGCGCGCGAACCTGGCCGGGCTACTCAAGGTGCGTGGTGACATCGCCGGCGCGATCGAGCAGTTCGAAGCAGCGCTGGACATGGGTCGCCGCTCCGGGCGCGGCAACACCGCGCGCCAAGCGCTGCTCAACCTGGCCAACGTAGAGCTGTATCTCGGCCGCATCGCGCGCACGCGCGCGCACTTGGCGTCGCTCAGCGAGCAAGAGCGCGAGCTGCCGCCCATGATGCGCGCGCAGCTCTCGGGCTTGCGCGCCGAGCTCGCGGTCAAGGAGGAGCGGCTGGAAGAAGCCGTCAGCGAGTACGAGGCCTGCGCCGACGCGTACGAGGCGCTCGGGCGCGGCGTGGACGCGGCGGAGGCGCGCTTGGAAGGGGTGCTCGCCGCGGTGCGCTTGCCGCAGGCGGACGCCGCCGAGCTCTCGCGGCGCATCGAGCGCGCGCGCAGCGAGATCGGGGAAGCGCCGGCGCATCGCCCGCTGCTGCTGCTGGCTACGGCGCGCGTCGCCGCGCTGGCGAACGACGAGCTGGAAGCGCGACGCCGGCTCGACGAGGCGTTGACGGCCGCGCGTGACGCTGGGCAGCGCGAGTGGTCGTGGCGCGCGCTGGCCGCGCGCGCGGAGCTGGAGGAGAGCGGGGGGCAGCCGCTGTTGGCGCGGCGTGACCGCGAGGAAGCCGTCGCCGTGCTCGAGGAAATCGGCGCGCGCCTGCCGCGTGATTTACGCGAGGTGTACTGGGACGACGCGCGCCGCAGCCGCCTGCGCGGCTCGGTGCCCGCCGCGCTGGGCTCTGCGGCCACCGAGTTTGCTTGGTTCGAAGGCGCGCCGCGCGTCGAAGCCAAGAGCGGCTCCACGCTGAGCTCCGCGACCACGAACCTGTCGCAGATGTCGGCCACGCCGCTCGAGCGCCGCCTGTCGCGCTTGCTCGAGGTCAACGCCGAGCTCACGCGCGAGCTGGATCTGACGCGCCTCACCGCGCGCATCACGGACTACGCGGTGGAGCTCGCGCGCGCCGAGCGCGGCCTCGTGCTGCTGCGCACGCGCGACGGCAGCCTGGAGATCCACGCCTCGCGCTCGCACGGCGTCGATCTGGTCGCGCCGGAGTTTTCGCGCTCGATCGCGGAGCAGGTGATGGCGTCGCGCGAGCCGCTGGTGGCCATCAACGCGCAGAGCGACGCGCGCATCAAGGGCTACAGCTCGGTGCACCAGATGATGCTGGAGTCGGTGGCCTGCGTGCCCATCCTGGGCCCCAGCCGCGAGGCGATCGGCGCGCTGTACGTGGAGACGCGCGCGCGCACCGGCGCGCATTTCGAGCGCGAGCTGCTGACGCTGCGCGCGTTCGCGGATCAGGTGGCCATCGCGCTCGAGAACGCGCGCCTGCTCAGCGAAAATCAGCGGCGCGCCGACGAGCTGGCGGAGGCGAACCAGCGCCTGGCGGAGGCGCGCGATCGCTTGCGCGAGCTGCTCGGGGATCGCACCGCGCAGCTGAAGCGCGCGCGCCGCAAATTGAAGGACGCGCGCGAGACGCTGTATGGCCACTTCGGCTATCACGGCTTGGTCGGCACCAGCGCCGCCATGCGCCGCGTGTACGCCGTGATCGAGCGCGTGAAGGACACCGACGTGCCGGTGCTGATCACCGGCGAGAGCGGCACCGGCAAGGAGATGGTGGCGCGCGCGATCCACGAGACCTCTCCGCGCAGCAAGGCCAAGATGCTCGGCGTCAACTGCGGGGCCATCCCCGAGAACCTGCTCGAGAGCGAGCTGTTCGGTCACGTGCGCGGCGCCTTCACGGGCGCGGATCGCGAGCGCAAGGGTTTGTTCCGTGAGTGCGACGGTGGGACCATCCTGCTCGACGAAATCGCCGAGACGCCGCCCAAGATGCAGGCGGGGCTGCTGCGCGTGCTGCAGGAGCGCACGGTGCGCCCGGTGGGCGGCAGCAGCGAGCAGGCCGTCGACGTGCGCGTGATCTTCGCGACGAACCGCGACCTGAGCGCGATGGTGCGCGACGGCCGCTTTCGTGAGGATCTGTACTACCGCATTCAAGTCGTGGAGATTCACATCCCGCCGCTGCGTGAGCGACGCGAAGACATCCCGCAGCTCGCCGATCATTTCTTGGGCATCTTCTCGGCGCGCTACAAGCGCGAGAAGGCCTTGCTCTCGCGTGAAGCGCTGCGCCTCTTGTCCGACTACGATTGGCCCGGCAACGTGCGCCAGTTCGAGAACGTGCTGCTGAACGCCTGGATCATGAGCGAGGAAGAGGAGCTCTTGCCGGAGGATTTCGATCTGCCTACGGCGCGCGCGGCCGGCGCTGGCGGCGCGCCGCTGCGGCCGGAGACTCGCAGCGAGCGCACCAGCCAGCGGCGACCGCAAAAAGGCACGACCTCCGAGCACCACCGCAACGAGCGCGAGCGGATCTTGGAGGCGCTGCGCGCCTGCAACTGGAACCGCGTAAAAGCGGCGGAGCTGTCGGGCATCCCGCGGCGCACGTTCTATCGTCGCTTGCGCGAGTACGGGATCCAGTGACGGGTGACGTCCGCGGAGTAGAGCATGCAAGTCCCGTTCATCGATTTGTCGCGCCTGACGCGCGAAATCCGCGCCGACGTGCTCGCGGATTGGGCTCAGGCGCTGGAGCGCAGTGAGTTCGTCGGCGGAGCGCCCGTGACGGCGCTCGAGGCGCGCCTCGCGGCCGCGCTCGGCGTGCGCCACGCGGTGAGCTGCGGCAGCGGCACCGACGCGCTCGTGCTCGCGCTGCGCGCGCGCGGCATCGGCCCCGGGGATCGCGTCGCGCTGCCGAACGCCACGTTCTGGGCCACGTACGAGGTCGTGGTTCGACTCGGCGCTACCCCGGTGCTGTTGGACATCGACGAGCACGATCTGCAGCTCAGCTTCCCCGCGCTGGTCAGCGCGCACCAGCGCTTCGGGCTCAAGGCCGTCATCCTGGTGCACGCGTTCGGCTGGGCCTCGGCGCGGCTGCGAGAGATGCGAGCCTTTTGCCGGGAGCAGCGGCTGGTGCTGCTGGAAGACGGCGCGCAGGCGTACGGCGTCGAGCACGAGGGTGAGCCGATTTTCAGCGGCGCCGACGTAGCCACGCTGTCCTTCTTTCCGGCCAAGGTGATCGGCGGCTCGCAGGATGGCGGCGCAGTCTTGACCGACGACGACGCGCTGGCTCGCGAGGTGCGCAGCTTGGCCAACCACGGTCGCCGCGCGCATTTCTCCTATGAAAGCGTCGGCTACAACTCGCGCCTCGGCGGGCCCAACGCCTATTATCTGATGCGCGTCCTGGAGCGCGCCGACGAGATCCTGCGCGCCCGCCGCGAGCACGCCGCGTTTTATCGGCAGGCGCTCGGCGGCGCGCGGCGGCTTCGCGTCATCGCGCCGCCGCGCGGCATCCGCGAAAACGGCTACTTGTCGGTCGCGCTGTTCGACGGCGACTCGCGCGCGCTGGTCCGTGAGCTAGCGGCGCGCGGCGTGCATTGCGGTCGAGTTTGGCCGGAGACCATGGACGCGCAGCCGCCCGCCGCGGAGGCGCTACGTCTGGAGCCGCTCGAAATTTCACGCGAGCTGACGCGGCGAGTGATCAATTTGCCGCTCTTTTACGGGCTCACGCCCGAGGAGCGTGGCTTCGCCGTCGGCGCGCTCGGTGAAGTGCTCAGCGCGTTGCCTCCGGGTCGCGACGCGCTGCTTGGTTGACGCGGCTTCAGGCGACGCCCAGCTGCTTCAGCTTTTTGTGCAGCCCTTCGCGGGTGATGCCCAGCGTCTTGGCGGCGGCGGTCTTGTTGTTGCCGTGCTCGCGCAGCGCTTCGATCAGGATCTGGCGCTCGACCTGATCGACCATCTCCTTGAGTGTGCCCTTGGCCGTGGCCGCGCCGAGCAGCAGGTCTTCCACTTGGCGAATGCGCGGGCTCAGCAGCTCCGGGCCGATCGACTCGTTGGGCTCGGCCTGAATCACCAGCCGCTGCACCTCGTTCTCGAGCTCGCGCACGTTGCCGGGCCAGTCGTGCGCCGAGAGCAGCGCCAGCGCGTCCTTGCTGAAGCCCTGCACGGGTTTCCCGAACTCGGCGGTGTAGCGCTTCAGGAAATGCTCGGCCAAGAGCGGGATGTCGTCGCGGCGGTCGCGCAGCGGCGGCACCCGCACGGGGAACACCTTCAAGCGGTAGTAGAGGTCCTCGCGGAAGCGCCCGGCTTGCACCTCGGCTTCGAGCTCGCGATTGGTGGCCGCGACGATGCGCACGTCGACCTGGCGTGCGACCGTGCCGCCCAGCGGGCGAATCTCCCCCTCTTGCAGGGCGCGCAGCAGCTTGGCCTGCAGCGCGAGCGGCATCTCGCCGATTTCGTCGAGGAAGAGCGTGCCGCCATCGGCGACCTCGAACAGGCCCTTCTTCTCCTCGGTCGCGCCGGTGAACGCGCCGCGCTTGTGTCCGAAGAGCTCGCTCTCCAGCAGGTTCTCCGGGAACGCGGCGCAGTTCTGCGCCACGAACAACTTGTCGCGGCGCTTGCTGCGGTAGTGCACGGCGGAGGCGATGAGCTCTTTGCCGGTGCCGGTCTCGCCCTGCACCAGCACGCTCACGCGGGTGTCGACCACTTTGTCGAGCTGACGGAACAGCTCGCTCATGGCCTTGCTCTGCCCGACGATCTCGACGCCGTCGCTGCGCTGGCGCTCGCGCTTGCGTAAGAAGGTGTTCTCCTTCTTGAGGGTCTGCTCGTTCTTCGACAGCTGACGGATCAAGCGCGCGTTCGCCACGGCGAGCGAGGCGTTGGAGGCCAGCACGCCCAGCCAGTCGACGTCGACGGCGCTGAACATGGCCGGCGCGCCGCGGCTGTCGACCTGGATCACGCCCAAGATCTCGCTGCCCTTCCACAGCGGTATGCCCATCGTGCTGTAGATGCTGGCGCCGAGCAGCGACTCGGAGCTCAGCGCTTCGCCCGGCGCGTCCGCCACCACGACCGCGGCGCGCTCGCGCAGCACCTTGCGCAAAATGCTGCGCGGGATGGTGAACGGCTCACTCGGCGCGGCGACGCCGCGCACGCTGCGCGCCGCCGGCACCAGACCATGCGTCACCGTTTCACTCTGCGGCACGCTGTCGTCGCGCAGCAGCACGGCCGCGTGGGTCGCGCGCGGCACGAGCTCCAGCGCTGCGTCGGCGACCGCCGCGGCCGTCGCCTCCACGCCCTCCGCCGCGGCGATGCGCCGCAGCGCGGCGAGCAGCGCGCGCAGCCGCGGCGCTTCATCGAGCGTCGCCGCCGGCGCTTCCATCTCGGCGATGGGGCGCAGCGTGAGCAGCTGTCCGCCGTCGCGGTCCGGCGCGATGCTGACGCGCACGCGCGTTCCGGCGTCGCCTTCGCCGCCGAGCTCGAGCTCGTCTCCATCAGCGACGATCAGGCGCGGCGCGCTGCCGCCGATGCGCAGCCGCGCGCCGGCGCGCACCAGCCAGGTCCCGTTGCTGCTGTCGAGGTCCTCGATCACGACCTCGTCCGCGCCCACCAGCAGGCGGGCGTGTCGGGCCGAGATGTGCGCTTCCGGCAAGCACAGGTCGCAGTCCGACGCGCGACCGATACGGATCACGTCGGCGTCGGACTTCAGTACGCGACCTTGCTCGCCTCCGCTCTCGACCTCGAGGACGACGTTGGCCAACGGCTCAGCCGCCGCGCGCCACGAGCCGGTACATCACCTGCTTGAGCGGAGCGTCGCCCATGGCCTTGTCACGATCCGGCGAGCGATCGTTCTTCTCGATGATCGCGCCCATTTTTTCCACGGCGGTCTTCGAGCCGCGCGGAGAGAGTTTGTCCACGGCTTGCGCCGCGACGAAGCGGACCGCGGCGTTGTCCAGGTTATCGATGCGGTTGACGATCTCGTCGCGCGTCTGATCGTTGCCGAAGATGGCCGCCATGTAGCCGGCCTTGATGCCGCTAAACTGCGTCTTTCGGTCCTGGTTCTCGGACTTCTGCATGGCCTCGACGTAGCAGGGCGCGCGATCGCCGCAGGCCTTCAGCAGCGCCTCGGCTTGCGCGTACAGGTCCTTCTCGAGCTGCGTGCCGTAGGCATTGACCGCGCGCTTCACGGCCGCCAGCTGATCCGGCTTGGCCAGCTTGAGCGCCGTCACCGTGATCGCCTGCTGCAGACCCTTGCGCGCGTCGGCGTCTTTCTCGCCCTTCTTCGGTTCGGCGCGGGCCAAGAGCCAGTCCACCAGGCTGGCGTCGAACCAGCTGCCCGCTGCCTCGGTCAGCGACTCCAGCGCGGGCCGCCCCGGCGGGATTTGCGCGTCGAGGCCGAGCCCCTCGTACGTGGCCTTGAACGCGGCGGTCGACTCCGGCGTCTGCGGCAGCTTGGTGAGCTCGCGCGCGATCACCGCCTTGGTCGCTTCATCCTTTTCGGCGTTCAGCGTCTCGATCATGGCGGGGGCGGAGTCACCGCGCCCGATCGAGCCCAAGATCACGGCGGCCGATTGCACGCAGGGCTTGCCCTTCACGTCCCCGCCCGCGTCCTTGATGCGCGTCATGCAGTAGCTGGTGAGCTTCTCGTCCTGGTTCTTCAGCAGCTTGATGGCCGCGTCGGCGCTGGGCTTGCCGATCTCGATCAGCGCCACCATCGCCGTGGGCGCGAAGTCGGCTTTGTTCGGATCCAGGATCACCTTGATCAGCGGCTCGACAGCGGCAGGATCCTTGATCTTGCCGAGCAGCGAGGCCGCCGTCGTCTGCCAGAACTGCTGGTCCCTGAAGTCGTCGACCGCGTCCTTGTGCTTCGCGTTCTGCGGGCGCACGACGTCCGCCGAGAGCTTCTGAATCAGCGGACCCGCCCAGGACTTGCTGGGCACGGCCTTCATCGCGTTGTTGTAGTCCTTGTACACGACCCCGCCGAGCATGGTGCTGGCGCGCAGCTTCAAGAACGCCTCGAGCATCGGCTGCGCCAGCGATTCCAGCTTCAAATCGCCGGTGGCGATGGCGGCCCACTTGATGTCTTGATCGTCCTTGCCCGTCTTCGGGGTCTTGGCGAAATCCTCGAAGGCCTTCTTGAACGCCGGCTCGGCGCGCTTGTCCTTGTAGCCGGAGAGCAGCTTGATCAAGGTGACGCGGCTCTTGGGATCGAGCTGATCGGCGCCCTCGACATAAGCCTTGGTGAGCGGCTCGACCGTCTTGTTGATGAGCTCCTGCACCTCGGGGGCCTTCAGATCTTTGTTGGAGCGGGTCAGCGCGTCGTCGAAGAATTGCTCGAAGCGGCTCACCGCGCGCGCGCGCCAGCTCGGCTCCTGGAGCTTCTCGATCCAGTACTCGGGCTGACTCTCGTCCTTACAACTGATCGTGGTGAGCGCCGTCACCGCCACGACCGCGGGGAGAGAGGTGCCAAGCACGAGCGAACCAATCAGAGCGGCAAGCCTTCGCGAAGAGCGCAACATAGGAGAATCCTCCGGGCGAATGACCGTCACTAGAGACGGCGGAGATAGGGGATCGAGGTGCCGAGCAAGCGGACTACGACATTTCTCGTCCCAGCGGAACGTACGCCGCGGAGCTTCGCGCTGTCAACGAATGCACGCGCGCTGCGGCGCGTCAGTGGCAGCGCGCGGGTACCGGAGGACCGGCCACGGTCGCGTATCCCACAACGTCCGCGGTTGTAGCAGAGAGGCTCAGCCGATGATCATATCGGGCGCCAACGCGCGCCCTTCGCGAAAGCGTGACAGCGTCCAGGCGTCGATTTCGCTGCTGCTTTGGCCATGAGCGATCAAGCGCGCGAGCCGCTTGGCGACGACGGGCGCCATCATGAAGCCGTGGCCCATGAAGCCGCTCGCCAAGA
Source organism: uncultured Sorangium sp. (assembly GCA_966250485.1). Classification (GTDB taxonomy): domain Bacteria; phylum Myxococcota_A; class Polyangia; order Polyangiales; family Polyangiaceae; genus PMG-095. Next base: position 13,336 of record CBINHN010000062.1, read on the forward strand.
ACAAGCCGGCGGGCGAGTCCACGGCGCCGATGATCGGGCCCTGGTCGGGCGAGATGTCATAGAGGCCCGCCCACTGCCGCAGCACGCGCACGGCTCCGAGCCGCGGTACGCGGCTCACCAGCGCGCGCGCGTACAGCGCGAGGAAGCGCGCGGACGAGGTCTGCACTGCGCGGGTCGGGGCGCGCGCGTCGGCGATGCCGCCGACGATTTCGCCGCGCGTGGACTGTGAGAAATACAAGCCGCTGGCGAGCTCGGCGACGAGCGGTGTGAGGAATGGCTTGAGCGGCTCGGTCGCGCAGATCTCGTGACGGTGCGGGTGAGTGGGCAGCGATACGCCGGCGAGCGCGGCCACCTCGGGGCTGAGCGCGCCACAGGCGACGACCACGGCCGAGGTGGCGATCCGCCCGCGCTCGCTGATCACGCCGCTCACGCTCCCGTTCTGCACGTCGATGCCCGTGACGCGCGTGAAGGTCTCGATCGTCACGCCGCGAGCGCGTGCGCCTTCGGCGTAGCCCCACACGAACGGCCAGGGGAACACCACCGCGTCACGCGGGTTGAAGCTCGCCGCGACGAGGTCGTCGACGACGAGCTCCGGCACCACGTCGCGCACGCGGCGCGGCTCGAGCAGCTCCGTGCCCAAGCCCGCGCGGCGCTGGACCTCGACGCTGCGCGCGAGCTCATCGGCCCTCTCGCGCGAGCGCGCGAGGAACAAGTAGCCGCCCCGGCGAAACCAGGTGTTGATGCGATGGCGGTGCGCGAACGTGCGAAACTCCTCGAGGCTCTCTTTCATCAAGCGCACGGAGAGCTCGTTGGCCCACTGCGCGCGCACGCCACCGCCGTTGCGGCCGCTCGCGCCGCTGCAAAGATAGGACGCCTCCAGCACCGTGATGCTGCGCTCGGGCTTGAGCGCTGCCAGGTGATACGCGATGGCGAGGCCCATGATGCCGCCGCCGATCACGACCACATCGACCGCGGATTGCATGGCTGCCAGTGTAGTCCCAGCGGCAGCGATTGCAGAATGCCGGCCCACGGAGGCCGGCTTTCGGCCGAAGTTTCCTGCAAGCAGCGGCGGACGATGCCGCGAAGTTCCCGGAAGGGGACGAGGTACGTGAGCACCCGAGCGGTGCTATCGTCCGCCGCCTTGCCAATCCGAGCTGTCTTCAACGCTTTCGTGCTTCCTGCCTGGACCGCGCTGTGTGTGAGCTCCGCGCTCGTCGCGGGCGCCGTGACGCGAGACAAGGATCTTTTTTATCGCTGGCAGCGGCACTGGGCGCGCGGCTTGTTCCGCTTGTGCGGCATCGAGCTCGAGGTCAGCGGCGAAGCGGCCATGGCCGCGGACGCTCCGTACGTCATCGTCGCAAACCACGCGAGTTACATGGATGTGGCCGCGCTGTTCGCGGCGCTGCCGCGGCCGCCGCAGTTCATCGCCAAGAGCGAGCTCGGAAAGATCCCGTTCTTGGGCGCGGCGCTGCGCCACGGGCGCCATATCTTGATCCGGCGTGGCAACAACTCGAGCGCGCTCGACGCCATCGGCCAAGCCGCGGATCACGTGCGGCGCGGCGCGGCCGTGCTGGTCTTCCCGGAGGGCACGCGCGCCACGAGCGACGCTGTCGGTCGCTTCAAGACGGGCGCGTTTCGTCTGGCCAAGACGGCAGAGGCGGCCATTTTGCCGGTCGGCATCGCGGGCACGCGCAAGGTGTTACCGAAGCACGGCCGGCTGCTGCGTCCGCACCCCGTGCGCGTTCACATCGGAACGCCGCTCGCGCCAGATGAAGTGCGGTCCCTCGACCTCAAGTCGCTGAACCGCAAGGCACGCGCCGCCATCGCGGAGCTCGCCGGCGCTCCGCTCGCAGGTAGCGAAGAGTGAGAGCACGCCGCGCCGCGTGCTGGCCAAGCGCTCGGTCTCAGCGGGCGTCGTCGGGCCAGGTGCGGTGGAGTTTTGTGCTCAACGCTGAAAAATTCGAGGTCGAGGGCGGTGGGGGCGCGGCGCGGGCGCACGACCCGTTTTTGTTGGCGACTTTTGGGGGCGCACCGTCACTGACTGGTGGTCGGTCATCCCGAAAACCCGCCCCGTGCGGAGGCTCTCCATTATGCGTCGAGTTCAGTTTTCGCCTCGCGCGACAGCGTTTGGTTCGCTGGCGAGCGTAGGTCTGATCGCGTGCACTTCGGTCATCAGCGAGCCGGGGGGCGCTAGCGGCTCCAGCGGCTTCGCCGGCGTCCCACAAACGGGCGCCGGGGCGAGCGCTCCGGTGGGCGGCGGCGCCGGGAGCGCGCTGAGTTATGGCGGAAGCGCTGGCGCTTCCAGCGGCAGCGCGCCGAGCAGCGCTGGCGGCGCGAGCGCGGGTGCTTCGAGCAGCTCGCCCGGCGGCGGCTCGAGCTGCTCGGGGACGGACCTGACAGCGGCCAAGCGCATCGTGCGCCTGTCCTTCAATCAGCTGGCCAATTCCATTGGGACGCTGGTGAGCGACACGCTCACTCCGAAGCTGATCACGGACAATGACATCCTGGATCGGGAGCACCGCGCGTTTCCGCCGCTGCAGAGCCCGCGCGAAGGCAACTCGGTGACGGACTCGACCTGGAAGACCATGGACTCCATGGCCGCCGCGGCGGGCAAATACGTGTTCGACAATTTCGCGGCGGTCACGAGCTGCGGAGCGACGCCGAGCGACGCCTGCGCGCTGCAGTACCTCACCGGCCTGGCGCAGAAGGCTTATCGGCGTCCGCTCTCTACGGCCGAGCAGACGCGCATCTCCACGCTGTACACCACGACGTTCAGAGCCGAGGCGGGCGCGAGTATCAACGAAGCGGTGCAGTACGGCGTGTACGCCATCTTGCAGTCGCCGCAGTTCGTGTACAGGACCGAGTTCGGGGAAGATTGGCAGCAGGACGGTCCGCTCACGGGCACGGAGCTCGCGAGCTTGCTGTCGTACTTCGTGACGGACGATCTGCCCGATCAAGAGCTGCTCGACGCTGGCGCGCAGGGCAAGCTGGCGACGCCCGAGCAAATCGGGCTGCAGGTCGATCGCCTGCTCAAGACCGACGCCGCGAAGAAGAACCTGCACGGCGCGATGATGTCTTACTTCTCGTACCCGCAGCTCGAGTCGGTGAAGATCGATGACAAGGCCTTCACGGACGGCGTCCGAAACTCGATGTATCACGAAGCGGAGCTGTTTCTGCAAAATACGCTGTGGAGCGGCAAGCTGACGGATCTGCTGCTGGCCAAGAAGTCGGTAGTGAACGCGAGCTTGGCGCAGATTTATGGCATCGCTCAGTTCCCACCCTCTGGGGTGATGTTGGACGCCGACGGCTTCGGCCTGGTGGAGCTGCCCGCGACGCGCATGGGCTTGCTCACGCAGGCGGGCTTCTTGGCGACTCGCTCGCGACCCGACAAGACCTCGGTCGTGGGTCGAGGCTTGTTGATCAAGAACGCGCTGCTGTGCAGCGAGACGCCCTCTCCGCCGGAGAGCATCGCCGACAAGATCGCGGAGATCAGCATGGCCAACGCGGACGCCTCCGAGCGAGAGCTGGCGGACATCCGCGCGGCCACGTCGCCGTGCAACACCTGCCACTCGTCGTTCGACGCCTACGGGCTCGCGGTCGACAGCTACGACGTGATCGGACGCTACCGCACCATGGATAGCCAGGGCAGGCCGATCGACACCAGGGTGACGCTCCCGGTGCAGGTCGGCGGCGGTACCGCGCAAGACGTGCTGGAGGTCGCGCAGAAGATCGCGGACAGCGGCGGCTTCGCCAAGTGCATGGGCCGCAACCTGATCAACTATGCCTTGGCGGACGTGAGCAGCGGCGCAGCCGAAATCGACAGCTGCGCGGCCGAGCACGTGGCGCAGAGCTTCGCGGCCACGGACCAATCGTTCTCGTCACTGATCAAAGCCGTGGCGACCTCGGCCACGTTCGTCAATCGCTCCAAAGGAGCCGCAGAATGAGATCGTATCGCTTCGCTCGACGCTCGTTCCTGGCCGCGATCGGCGGCGCATTCGGGCTGGAAGCGCTGCTGCGCAACATGGAAGCCATGGCCCAGGGCGCGACGTCACCGCCGCGCTTCCTCTTGACTCACTGGCCCGTCGGCACGCTGCGCCACCGCTTTTTGCCGTCCGGCTCCGGCTCCACCTACGTCGCGTCCCCGATCATCAAGCCCTTCGAGGACGCCGGCCTACGCAATGACATGACCGTGTTCTACGGCTTCAGCGACGCGCATCTCAGGTGCCCCGGCGGCGGCGGGCACGAGGCGGGCACGCCCTTCACGACGACGTGCTGCGGCGCCGCTGGCACGCGACAGAACGGCGGTGAAGGCGATGACGGCGTGGCGGGAGGTCCCTCCATCGACCAGGTGTTCTTGAAGAACGTACCCGGCTTGCAGCGGCCGGGGCAGGGCTACATCAACGCCATCTGCGACGCGCGCGTGGACTCGAACGAGACCTCTACGCAATGTCTCTCGTACAGCTACACCTCGCGCTCGATTTCCTCCGCGAACCCCGGCGGCAGCATCAGCGAGTATACGCCGCTCTTGCCGCGGCTCGGCCCGGCGCAGCTGTACGCGGACCTGTTTTCGGGCTTCATGCCCGGCGGCAACACGGGGTCCAATCAGGAGGCCGCGCTGCGCGCCCTGAAGCTGCGCAAGAGCGTGCTCGATTTCGCCATGAGCGAGCTCGCCGAGCTGAAGCGAATCGCGCCGTCCGCCGAGGCCCCGAAGATCGATTTGCACGCCGAGGCCATTCGTAAGGTCGAAAACCAGCTGGCCTCACAGCTCGAAGGCGACGGCCCGAGCACCGGCGGGAGCTGCATGCTGCCGATGAAGCCCGCGGACACGCTGTCCGGGAAGAAGGGCAACTCCGCGGGCTACGGCTCCGAGCAAACGCAGACCGACGACTCGCCGCTGCACGAGCAGATCGCCAAGGCGCACGCCGCGGTGCTGTTGGCGGCCTTTCAATGCGACATCATTCGCGTCGCGACGTTTCAGTTTTCGCCGGGCACGAACCACGTCTCGTTCAAGGGCATGTGGCCGAGCGATCCGAACAAGAGCTTCATGCATCATCCGGTCAGCCACATGAGCCCGTTCTTGGGCGGCGCCGCGAGCCAGGCGCCGCCAACGAGCGGTCAGGCGCGGGACATCTACGAGTTTTTGTGCAACGTGCAGACTTGGTACAACCAGAAGCTGGCCGACATCCTGACGACCTTCAAGACGGCGACGGATGCGTTCGGCAACAGCTTGCTGGACTACACGGTGATCCCGTACGTGACGGAGGTCGCGGAGTCCAACCATAGCCGCGGTCCCAAGCCGGCGTTCCTGTTCGGTGGCAGCAAGCTCGGCTTGAAGCACGGCACGTTCCAGAATTTTCAACAGCAACGACCGCAGCTGGATCTCTATCTCACCTGCGCGCAGGCGTTGCTCAACACTGCAGATCCGAAGAGCGCGCTGAGCGGTGAGCGCTTCATGCAGTTCAACCAGAACGCGGCCACGATCCAGGGCCTGTGGTCGGCGCCGGCCTGAGCGCGACGAGCCTCGCTTTGCCTCTTTGGAACCACAGCACAGGAACGCGTATGCGCAGCTTCTGTTCGTTTACGGTCGTGATTGGGGTTTTGGCCTGCTCCGCGGAAGCGCCGCCGAGCGGCTCTGCCAGCGGGGGCAGCGGGGGCAGCGTGACGGGCGGCGCGGGCACGGTCGTCTCCGAGGGCGGCGCCAGCGCGAGCTCGGGCGGCGCCAACGCGACGGGCGGCGCGGCGTCGCCGAGCTCGGGTGGTGCTCCAGCCACGGGCGGAAGCGCGATGGCCGGAGCTGGAACGTCCGGTGCGCCGCCGACCGCTGGCGCCAGCGGCGCAGCGTCGGGCGGAGCGTCAGCGACGGGCGGCAGCTCCTCCGGCGGGATGTCGGCGATGGGCGGTACCGATGCGGGCGGCGCGGCGACGAGCGGCGGCGCGGGCGCTGCTGGCAGCGCGGGCGCCGCCGGCAGCGCGGGAACGGCGGGCGCTGCCGGCGCGGGCAGCGACGACGCGAGCGCCGCGAAGGCGCTCGACGGCGTGCGCATCGACGCGCCTTGCGCCGGCTCGCCCGCGGCCACGGACGGAGAGACCTGCAATCACACCGTGTTGATGAACAATCAGTTCAAGGCGACGAAGGACGTCACCATCGCGGGCACGCCGGGGACCAGCTATGACGTGACGCTGCGCGTCCGCGGCGTCGTGGAGCCCACCAGCATCAACGGTGGCACGCGGCCGGACACCAGCACGTTTCAGTACAAAAACGGCATGTGGCGCAAGGTGCCGTATACGATCGGCGGTACCGTGAAGGCGCCGGACTATCAAGTCTGGCGCATCAGCGTGGCCGAGCCGAAGCAGGACTATTTCCTGAACGACTACCAGAATACGGCGCACAACGTGTTCAAGCTGGACTACGAGGTGACGATCCAAATGAGCGCGAACAGCAAGGTCACGCTCGACGTCACCGACAGCAACGAGCGCCAGATCGTCAACTACGAAAAGTACGCGCTCGACGGCATCGCCGGCTCGATGAACTACGGCCAGTTCGTGCAGCTGAACGTCGTCTCGGTGAAAAAGCGCGAGGGCGGCGCGACGCAGTAGCTGGCGCGCTGCGCTGGGGCTCGGGCTGTGACAAGCTGCCCGGCATGTTCGTGATCGAGCTCAACTACAAGGCGGACCTCGCGCAAATCGACGCGGCGATGAACGCGCACATGGTGTTCGTGCGCAAGCACTACGCGGCCGGACATTTCTTGATTTCGGGGCGCAAGGTGCCGCGCGACGGCGGCGTGATCCTGGCGCTGGGCAAGGACAAGGCGCAGCTCGAGGCCATCATGCGCGAGGATCCGTTCGTGGCGCAGGGCCTCGCTGAATTTCGTTTGATCGAGTTCCGGCCCAGCCAGCGGGCCACGGACATCCAAGCGCGCGTGGACGCGGAGCCCGCGCGGGGCTAAGGCGCGCGGCCAAGAGCTCGGCTAAGCACGGGCGCGCTTCTTCGAGGAGCGTGAGCCGGCTGGTTGCAGCTGCTGCAGCGCGCTCGGCGGGACCGCGTCGCCTTCGACCCATGAGGCGATGGCCGGCTCCCAGCCGGCTTTCCAGGTGTCGCTCAAGCGGTCGCGGAGGAACAGACCGTACAGGCGATCCAGCGCGCTGAACAGATCCGCTGCCAGGTTCATGCGCTCGACGAACGCCTCGCTGGCCTCGGAGTTCAGCACCGCCGGCACGCTCGCGGCGGCGATGCCGAGCCGCGGCGCGACGAGGCCGCATTTGAAATCGCGCGCGGTGCCTTGCAAGATGATGCGCCCACGCACGGGGAACTTGCGAGCGCGGATGGCTTCGCGCGCCTCTTCGGCGTCGGTGGGCGCCGCGCCGCGGATGGTGACGCGCTCGTTGCGATCGAGCGGCGACTCCAGCGTGAGCGCCTGGTCGAGCCACACCTCGTAGCTGCCGCTGTCGTCGAGCTCGAACGGCTGCTCGACGAGCTCCGAGCGCAGCCAGAGCCAAAGCAAGAACTCCGGGCCCAGAAAGCGCGTCGTCTCGACGCGCTGGAACAGCTCGTCTCCCGCTTCGCCCTCGGCGGGCGCTTCGCCCTCGCCCTCGCCCTTTTTGAGCTCTGTCGCGGCTTGCGCGCGGGCCTGCGCGGCGGCTTTGCGACCCTGCGAAATATCGAGCGGCGCGACGCTGCTCAGCTTGCGCAGCAAGCGCTCGGGCAGCTCGCTGCGCTCCGCGGCCAGGTACGGGCTGTCCTCGTCCAAGGTCAGGCCGAACGTCTTCTCGAACAGCGCCGTAAAATCCGCGAGCGCCCGCCGTGAGTGGCTGAAGAACAACACCGTGCCGCCGTCGAGATCCCACACCACGTCGAGGCAGCGCGTCACCGGCGGGAACTTCTTGCGCAGCCGCAGCACGATCTTGTCGCGCAGCTCCAGCCGCTCATTGCGGCTCACGCGGTTCTTCCCGCTGCGCGCCAGCAGCCGCTGCTCTTCCCCGGCCAGCTCTGCGCGCACCATGGCGGCCGGCACGCGGAAGCGATCGATGCGCATACCGAGCACCAGGTATTGATCTTCGAAGATCTTGCCCGCGTCGAAGTCGAGGTCGAACGGGCGCTCCATCACGCACCAGCCGCTCGCCTCCACGTGCTCTTCCTCCGGCTTGAGCGGCACGAACGCGCGCAGGCGCACGGCCTGCACATAGCGCTGCCGCAGATCCTTCGGAGGTTTACCTTTGACGAACAGACGAGTCAGGGTCAGCGGGCCGCGTCGCGCACTCACGGCGGCACCCTTTACTTGCTGACCAGAGCCGGGTCAACGCGGCCGAAATCACCAACAAAGACGGCGACGTTCCGCCGAGCGGTGACGTCGCCGTCCAGCGCTCGGGGTCACGCGCGCCGGGTGTGGCTGGTCTCCTTGGTGCGCACAGCGCCAGCGCTGGGGCCGTTCGCGCGCTTGGTCTTGCTCGCGCCATTGCTCTCTTCCTCGTCCTCTTCGCTGCCGTCGAGCTTGGTGGCGCCGAGCAGCACCTTGCGCAGGTTCTCACGCAGCGGTACGCGGAAATCCTCTTGCAAGGCCTCCTCGAAGCGCGCCTCGAGCTGGGCGCCGAGCTGCTCCAGCTGCTGCGCCTCGAGCGATTTCTCCACCTTGGGGAAGAGCTCTTTCTCCTCCTCTTCCACGTGGTGCTCGATGATCTCTTGCAGCACCTTGCACTTGGCCTTGAACGTCTCCTCGCCGATGGCGCGGTCGGCCTGGTACAGGCTGAACTCCACGACACCGTGCTCGACCAGCGACTCGCTCAGCAGGTCAGTGACACCCAGCGCTTCCTCGCAGGCGGGGTAGAACAGCTCGCGCTCGATCGCGTCGTGAGCTACGAGCTTGGCCGCGAGCTGTTCGAAGATCGCGGTGGGATCCTTCTTCTCGTCGAGCTTCTCGAGCTGCTGGAAGAGCTTCTTCACTTCCTCGTGCTGTTCTTTCAATAACTGGGTCGCTTTCATGACGTACACCTCGCCTTTGCAGACTCGCCGTCAGCGCGCGCAACCCGAGAATCGACCGAAGTTGCCGCTCACCCGCGAGCTCGGGGCGGACGATTGCAAAGCCCATACCGCGACCGCGCTGGGCTGATCTGCGCGCCGCGAAGGGAATTCTCGCTGCCGCCTGAGCCCGCTTCAGCATTTGCAGCGAGGCGAACGCGCGAGAATCTGCAGGGCCGCCTCACGGAGCGGCGTGTAGCCGCTCAGCAGCGCCCCGGAAGTGCTAGGCAGTGCGCCACTAACGATGAATTTGCCCCTCGCTTCGGCTGCGGACGACGAGCGTTTACCGCGGGCCCACTGCTACCGCTGCGACAAACCCGCGCTGTTGTGCCTGTGCGCGCGCATCGCGCGCGTCGCCAACCGCACGCCGATCGTGATTTTGCAGCACAAGCGGGAGTCGCGGCATGCGCTCAATACGGTGCGCATCGCAGATCTGGGGCTCGCTCGCTGTGACGTGAGAGTGGTGCCGGCCAGCGCGCGAAGCGGCGCGGAGCTGCCGGACTGGGCGCCGGCCGGGGCCGGACTCTTGTACCCGGGTCCCGACGCGCGCGAGCTCGCGGGGCTCGAGCCGGCGGAGCGGCCGCGCTCGCTCGTAGTGATTGACGGCACCTGGCATCAAGCGCGCGCGCTGTTCCGCGATCACGCCTGGCTGCGCGCCTTGCCGCGCTACCGGCTCACTCCGCAGCAGCCTTCGCGCTACCGCATCCGGCGTGAGCCGCGACCGGCGTATCTCTCGACCATCGAGGCGATCTCGGCCGCGCTCGGCGTGCTCGAGCCCGAGCTGTGCACGACTCCGCTGGTCAGCGCCTTCGAGCAGCTGATCGATGATCAGATCCAGCAGAGCCGAGAAGGGCGCGCGCCGCGCAAGCGCGCCTTGCGCCCAGCGTCGGCGCGCCTGTTGCCGCGCGCGCTGGTCGAAGATTTCGAGCGCCTGGTGCTCGTCTATGGTGAAGCCGCGCGCCCCGAGCAGGAGCCGCAAGGTGCCACCGAGCTCGTGCACTGGACCGCGCTGCGCCTGCGTGACGGCAGCACGTTCGATCGCACCGTCAGCGCGCCGTCCGGCGTCCCTGGGCCCGCGCGGCTACGACACTTGGGCCTCGAGCGCGGCAGCTTCGAGGACGCGCTGTCGCTCGCGGAGCTGGCTCGAGCCTGGCGCGCGTTCGCGCAGCCGGACGACCTCATCGCGGCGTGGAACCCGCGCACGCTGCACCTCTTCGGCAGAGCGCTGGGCAGTGAGCTCGGCGGGCTCGGGCTCAAGGGCGTGCACCGCCGGGTGCGCGGCGGACACGGTGACCTCGATCGCGTCGTCGCGCTCGAGAGCCAGCTGGAGCTCCCGGACGAGCTCGTCGCCGCGCTCGCTCGCGTGCGCGGCCGCGCGCGGCTGCGCTTGTCGAACGCGCTGCGCGTCGCGCTGCTCTTGCGTCGCTTGGCTCAGGGTTGACGCTCAGCGCGCGGGCGGCAGCGCCAGGCGCTCGATGATGGCGTCGTGCAACGAGCCGTTACTGGCGACGACCCCGAGCTCGTTGCGCAGCGTGGCCGCGCGATAGTCGAGCGGCTTGCCGCGCGCGTCGCTGACGCGGCCGCCCGCCGCGTGCACGAGCGCGTCCGTCGGGCACACGTCCCACAGCTGTCCCGAGTAGCTCGGGGACACGTAGGCGTCGGCTTCACCCTCGGCGACGCGAGCGCCCTTCAGCCCGGCGCTGCCTTGTTGCACGATCTCCGCCGCGCCGAGCTGCGCCAGCGCGCGCTCGAGCTCGCTGGTGCGATGCGAGCGCGAGGAGACGATGCGCGCGCGGGAGAGCTCCGCCGTGCGCGACACGCTGATCGCTCTGCGCGAGCCGCCGGGGCTGAGCGCGAAGGCGCCATAGCCGACCATGCCCACCCAGCACACGCCGCTCGCCGGAGCGTGCATCACGGTCGCGGTCGCGCGCTCACCCTCGACCAGGCCGATCATGACCACGAACTCGCCGTTGCGCGCGACGAACTCGCGCGTGCCGTCCACCGGATCCACGAAGAAGATGCGCTCGGAGGCGCGGTAGTCGGCGAAGCTCTCCGGCGCGCTCTCCTCGGCCACGATGGGGATGCCTGGAAAAGCCGTGCGCAGCCGCTCACAGATGAGCTCGTTGGCTTGACGATCGGCCTCGGTGACGGGGTCGCGCGGCGCCTTGTAGTCGACTTGGAACGGCGTCTCGTAGATCGCGCGCACCACCTCCGCCGCTTCCGCGGCGATCCCAACCAACGTCGCGAGCTCGCTCTCGATCACAGATATACTCCCACCGTGGAGAGGCGCTGGCGCAGCTGATAGCTCTCGTTGCTATCCAAGTACGGCGGCTCTTTGCCGGCTTCGCGCACCAGCTGATCGAGCTGTAAGCAAGAGCGCGGCCCCAGCACCACGCTCGAGACCCTGGAGTGCGAGAGCGCGAAGCGCAGCGCCACCGAGCGCACGGTGGGCAGCGTGGGTGAGAGCATGGGCTTGACGGCGTTCAGCTGCAGGATGCGGCTGCGCAGCTCGCTGTCGTTCCAGCGCTCGTTGCGGTGATCGCTGCTGATGAAGGTTTTGTCGTGCGGCCAGTAGCCGGACAACAGCCCGTGCGCGAGCACCGAGCGCGCCAGCACGCCCACGTCGTGCTGTTGAATTTCGGCCTCGAGCTCGTTGAGCTCTTGGATGTGAAACAGGTTGTAGGCAAGCTCGAGCACCTGGGCTCCCGCGGCGATCGCAGCGTGGCCGACCTCCGCGCTGCCGATGCTGGCGCCCCAGGCGCCGACGCGGCCTTGGCTGCGCAGCTCCTCGCAGAACTCGCGCAGCTCGCTGTTTTCGAAGGCCTGGCGTGACGGGTTGTGCAGCAGCAGACAATCCACGCGCTCGCGCCGCAGGCGCTCGCGCGAGCGCTCGAAGGCCTCGCTCAACCAGGCGCGCGAGAACTCTTTGCGCGCGGGCGAGGTATCACGGCGCGTGCCAAGCTTGGTGATCACGACCACGCCATCACGCGGCAGCAGCGCACCGAGCCGCGTTTCCATGGCGCCGGCCCCGTAGCAGTCCGCCGTGTCGAAGGTGTTGATGCCCATGGCCAGCGCGCGCTCGATGACTCGCCCCTGCTCCTCCTCCGCTACGGGGCCATAGCCGTCGCCAGACAGGCCCCAGGTGCCGAGGCTGAGCTCACTGACGATGAGCGAAGTTTTGCCGAGCTTGCGGGTCCGCATCTTCAGGCGGGGTATAGCAGCGCCCGAGCCCGGCGGGCCAGCGCGTCGCTCGACCCGCGCCGCCGGCGCGCGAAACGGCTTCAGCCGGCGCTCATGGGGCCGCGCTCAATGAAAAATAGTGGAGGCTGGAGAAAGTTCCGTCTCGCGCGTGAAGCGAGACCTGCGCGCGTTGGGAGCGCAACGCCCGCGGCAGCTCGATCAGGGCTTCATGCCAAAACGACGGCGGAACCGTGAGCTCGCGGCGCTCCTCGGCGACGCTGAGCTCGAGCGTCGCGCCGGCGTCTGCCGCGACGCGCACGATCAGCGCGCCGCCGGCTTGCACGCGCAGCATGAAGCGATCGTCCGTGCGCCCAGCGCGGCCACCGTCCAGCTGCCCCGCGGACTCCGCGACGTAGCTCTGGCGCTGCGTCGCGGAGAACAGCGCGTACTCGTGCTCGGCTTCGCTCTCGAGATCTGCCACGTCCAAGCGATCGATCACGCGCCGCGCGCCAGCCAAGCTGGCCTGAGGGCGCTCGCCGGAGCCGAGCAGGCGATAGTCGGCCACGTGCGCCACCATGCGCTCGCCGCCGAGGATCGTCGCGCCCGGCACGCTGCGCTCCGTGAGCTCCGCGCCGAGCAGCGCGTCTTGTCCGAACCACTCCGGGTAGACGATGAAATGTGTGGGCAGGCGCGCAGGGCCGAGCCGCTCGTAGTGCTCGAAGCGCGCGCCCGCTCCGGCTGCCCAATAGCGCGCCTCACCGCGCGTGGTGAGGCCCACGATGTCGAACGTGGGCTTGCCCGAAAAATAGGTGATGGCACCAGTGTCGTTGACGCCGATGCGCGCGTTCGCGGGCAGAGCATCGCGCGCCCAACGGCCGAGCGCGACCTGCTGCTTGGTGATCGCCGCGGAGCTCGTCGCCACGTCGTCCAGCGCGGCGCTCAGGCAGCCGAGCAGCCCGCCCGCTACTACGCCGAGCGCGAGCGGGCCCGCGGCGCGCAGCTCCGCGCGGCGCGTGGCCAGCGCTTGCGCCACGAGCTCCGCGAGCGCCGCGCAGCCGATGAGCCAGGCCGGAAAAAATGGCCACAGATAGCGCAGCCGGTTACATAGCGGACAATCGTAGGTACCCGGAAACAACACACCGGCCGCGAGCGCCAGCACGAGCCCCGCGCGCAGCCAGCGACCGCTGCGATAGCCCGCGATGGCGAGCGCGGCGAGGCCCGCGACCAGAACCGGCGCGCTGCCCTGCGGCAAGAACACCGAGCTCCAGAGCTCGCCGTTGAGCAGCGTGCTGAACAAGGTGTGCGTGTACTCGCGCAGCGCGACCGCGAGCGACGCGGCGCTGGAGTAAGGGCTCAGCGGCAGCCATTTCGAGCGCGCGGTGGTGGAGGTGAATTCACCGCTGAAGACTCGGTTCAGCAGCGCCGGCAAGGTGGGCGCGGCGAGCGCGATGAGGCCGTACCAGCGGCGGCCGGAGGAGGGGCGCAGTAACAGGATCAGCGCGGCGAGCAGCGCGACCCACGCGCCCTCCGGTCTGAGCAGCGGCAGCAGCAGCGCGATGACGAGCAGCTCGCGGCGCGTGCGCTCGGTGGGCGGCTCCTCCCAATAGCGCGCGGCGATGCCCACGCCGCGCAGCATGAGCCAAGCGAGCGGGACCACTTCCATGCCGCTCGCGGCGAACCAGACGTTCGCGCCGAAGCACAGCATGAGCACGCTGGCGCCGGCTGCGGTGACGGGGCCGCACAGCCCTCGCGCGACGCGGCGCGCCTCCGCGGCGAGCAAGCCGAGCGACACGAAGCCGAGCGCCCAGGCCCACCACACGATGTACTGCTCGCGAAAACCCACGGCGTAGCCGAGCGCTAGCGCCGCGGGCCAGAGCCAGCTCGTGGCGCCAGCGACGGGCGGGGCAGCGGGGGAGTAGGCGAGCGGCGCGCCATTGACGAACGTGCGCGCGAACTGAAAGTGGATGTAAGCGTCGTCGAGCGGCACCGACGGCACGCCGTTCGCGGCGTCCAGGATCTGGCGAATGGTCAGCGCGGCGAGCAGCGCCGTCGGCACGGCGAACGGCAGCGCGGCGCGCGCGCGTTGCCGGGCGGCGGGCGCGAGCTCGGCCCAGTGAGCGGCGAGCCGCGAGCCGAGCCCGGCCGCGGGTGACGCGGCCGGGTCGTGCCTGCTAGTGCGTGAGGACATCCTGGGCGACGTTCTCGGTCACGCCGCCCCTGCGAGCAAGAGGTCTCTTCGCTCAGGGCCCCGCCTGGGCCAACAGCGCTTGCACCGCTTCGCGCGTGTCCTCGGGGAGCTCATCGCGCACGAGCACACCATGGAGGTCGCCCGCTTCGTCGCGCACCTTGATCAGCGCGCCGGCGCCTTGCCACGCCGCGCGCAGCGCCTGCAGCGCGGCGACCTCATCGGGATCGGAGATGTAAGTGCCGCTGGTCGTGGACTCGAGCGCCGGGACTGCGACGCTGGTGAGCTCACGCGTCAGCGGCCAGGCTTGCGCGGCGACCGTCGCGTCGCCCATGCCCTCGTCCCACGGGATGGCGATCACGCTGACCGCCTCCATTAGGCTCACGGCGTTGTCTTGCACCATGCTGGTGAACGGCGTGACTTCGCTGAACGCCTGGCTGAGGCCGGTGGGCGCGTCGTCGTCACAGCCGCAGGTGCAGCTCAGCCTGATGTTCGGAGCCAGCAGCGAGACGACGCTGGCATCCGGACAGCTGAAGCGATCCGTGAACGAGCCCCAGCTCGCATAGTCTGGCCAATGGCTGATTTGCGTGAGCTGCTCGGCTTGTTCGGCGCTGAGCATGCCCGTCCCGATCTTGCCGTTCCGCATCGCGTAGTACTGGCACTGGCCGTTCACCACGAAGAATTGACCGAGCGGCTCCAAAAATCGCGTCTCCAGCGAGATGAAGCCGCCGGCGGCGTGCCAGGCAAAGCGGACGTCGTTGCTGCCGTCGCAGATCGGGCCGAGCGGTGGCGGGCCAACGTCGGAGATCGGATTGCAGAACGCGCCCGGCAGGGCGCTGGTCCCGCCGGCGCATTCGCAAGTGCCCGCGCTGGAGTAGCTGCAGAAGCTCGTCAGCTTGGCGGGCAGCGCGACGCAGCGCTCGTCCGAGGCACAGTCTTCGTCCTTCTTGCAGGCGGGACGCCCGCAGCCGTCCGCGGCGAACTGCGTACCGCCGCAGCCGATGAGCTCGCAAGTATCGGCGCGGTCGCAGGTCGAGGGCGGCGGCAGCGCGCAGCTCTCGAAATCGCAGCTGAACGAGACGCGAGCTTTCTCCTCTACGCTGCAGGTCGTCCACTCCTCCTGGTTCGACAGCGGTCCATTCGGTAGCAGCCACAACGTTCCGTCGCCGATGCGATAGCGGCACACCGATTGGTCGCCCGCTCCGTCACAAGCGCAGCCCACCGTCGTGCCGCGCGCCGTGTCTACGCAGCCCCCGGACGTCGCCTCAGGATAACCAACCACCGCAACGCAGCCTGGCGGACAAGTGATGGGCTCGGGCGGCACGCCCTCGCGGCAGCTCCCTGCCTGGCAATGATGCTCGGCGCCAAGCGCGGCGCAGTCCGCGTCCTGCTCACAGCTCACGTCGCAATGCGGCGTACGGCATTCGTCGTTGGCAGCGCGGCACTCGGCGCTCGGCGCGTCATTGCCGCAGCTGGTCGTGTCGCTGCAGCTCTTGGTGCACACCCCGCACAAACAGTCGAAGCCCGGCGCGCAGCTTCCGTCGCAGTACTTCAAGAAATGCGTCTCGCCGCTCCCGCTCGAGCTGGTTCGCCCGCACGAGGCCAGGAGCAGGGCGGCCCCCAAGAGCGTGCTCCAAACCGCGGCCCGCCGCGTGTTCCTCAGCCGTGAAACCCCGCTGGCGTCAGTCCGTCGCATTGTCTTCTTCCTCCGTCACCGTCTGCCCGTAGTAAGCGTCCACGGCCAAGCTCTGAGCCTGCTCGCCGTGCTCGGCGTTATAGGCATCCACGCGCGCGCGCAGGTCGCTCATGCGCTCGCGAAAGCGTCGGAGCTCGCTGAGCACCTCCGCTTCCAGCGGGTGCCCGCGCCAGAGCGTAAAGTGGTACGTGCTGCCGCCGACCTCGTCCGCGAGGCGCGCTCGTTGATCGCCGGCCAGCTTCTTCGCGATGGTGCGCACCATCGTCGAGAAGTGATCGAGCACGGACGCTTCCCAGCCCGCGGGATCGTCGAAGCCGAGCACCAGGTTGCGTGAGCGATACTCCTCGCGCTCACCGCTGGTGACGCGCTCGATGCGGCCGGTGTTCGTGAGCGCGTCGAGCAGCGGCCGCAGATCCTTCACGCTCATGCCGCTCGCTTGCGCGATGGCGTCGATGCTGCCGCCGCCTTCGCGGTAGACGACGCTCCACACGAACGCCTCCAGCCCGACAGGGTCGCTGCGGCGCGCCGCGCCGAGCTCGTCTTTGGTCGCCAGCCGGTACACCGCGGAGCGGCCGCTGCCCGACGCGAACACCAGGCCGCTCTCCGTGAGATCGCGGAGCACACCGCGCAATGAGGCCTCGTCATCGTGGCGGAAGCGACGAAAAATTTCCTCGCGCCTCACCACGCCGTTCTGCTCGATGTGATCGAGCAGCGCCTCCCACAGCGAGCGGCCGCGATCGGTGCGGCTCTGGCTGAGCCGTTGCGTGCGGCGCTGGTACGTTCTGAGCGCCATCCCGAACATATCGGCGCTGACCTTCTTCGTCACGCCCTGGCTCTCGAGCTCCTTGGACAGCTCCAAGAAGGCCTGCCCGGCGACATGGGCGAGGGGCGAGCGCAAGCCCCCGGAGGTCGCCAGCTGGGCGATGAGGACCATCGTTTGCCGCACGATGGCGTCGATCAGCACGCGCGTGTTCATGGGCTTCGAAGGTCTTTAGCCGAGCCGAGCCAGCCCCGGGAGGCGTCAGCAATGACGCCACCAGGGTGCGACGCGGTGCTACAAGGCGCCCAGCATGCATCGTCCTGACCACCGCCAGCGCCGCCGCGGGGCCGCGCCATGAAGAATCACCCGTACGCCGCCGAGGCGCCGCGCTTGCCCGAAGGAGAGGCGTTGGATCCGCGCTCGTTGTTCACGGGTAGCGGGCCGCTGGAGCTCGAAATCGGTCCGGGCCGCGGCGGCTTCATCTTCGAGCGCTTGAGCGAGAGCCCCGAGGTTCGCGTGCTCGGCCTAGAAATTCGCCTCAAATGGGCGACGATCGTGGATCGTCGCTTGCGCGAGCAAGGCCTGTCCGGCCGCGCGCGCGTGTTCGCGGAGGACGCGCGCCAGGCGGTGGCGCGTTTTCCGGATGCCTGCTTGGACGCTGTGTTCGTGCATTTCCCGGATCCCTGGTGGAAGAAGCGCCACCAGAAGCGGCTGGTGATGGGCGAGCCGATGTTGCGCGAGCTGGCGCGCACGTTGAAGCCCGGCGCCGAGCTCTTCCTGCAGACCGACGTCCCCGAGCGCGCCGACGGCTACGAGGCGCTGTTCGCCGCGCAGGCCGAGTTCACGCCCGCGCACGCCGTCGCGCGCGTCGACGCGAGCCCGGTCGCGGCGCAGAGCCCGCGCGAGCGTCGCGCCAAGGCCGACGGCCTGCCCATCTACCGCCTGCATTTCCGCAGGCGTTGAGCCGCTGCCTTGATCCCGTCCGGCGGCGCGGGATAGCCTGCTGCGCGATGTCGGTTCGCAGTCTACGCCTCGTGCTCGTCGCTGCAGCGTTGAGCGCTTGCGCCACCTACCGCGAGGATTTGAACCGCGGGCAACGGCTCTATGAAGAGAACCAGTACGAGCAAGCGCTCGCGATTTGGCGCAGCCTCGAGCCAGACACGGATTCACTCAACTACAACGATCAAGCGCGCTACGCCTACCTGCGCGGCATGACCGACTTTCGTCTCGGCTTTCGCCCGGACGCGCGGCACTGGCTGGCGCTCGCGCAGGCCACTGAGCAAGAGCATCCCGGCGGGCTCGGTCCGGAGTGGAAAGAGCGCTTGACGACCTCGCTGCAGGACCTGAACCGCGAAGTGTACGGCGGCAGCGAGTCCGAGCCTGCGCCTGAGGACAAGGCCGTTGCGCCGGACAGCGAGAGCTCGGAAGCGCCTGCGCCCGTCACTCCTTGAGGTTGCCGTCGTCGACCGTGGGCCGCTCCAGAAGAGGAGCCGACGAACGTGCAGCTCGATGCACTCGCCGAATCGGCGCGTGAGGCGCCGATTCGGCGTTCAAGTCTGGTCGTCCTTTAGTCACCCATCCTGCGGAGAGCCGCTAGCTGGTCTTTCGCTTGGAGCTTCTGCTTCTTCAGCTCGAGCATTTCGCGTTGCTCGCTAGGCGTAAGGTAGGCACGCCGTCCGAGGCGACTGACCGCCACGTCGAGGCTTCGGTGTAAGGTTTCGAGGTCTCGAATCCGCTCTACGACCGCAGTTTCCATGTTCTGACTACCTCCAGGGTTGCCCTCGGTCTCGCCGTTCACTCGCGCGCCCCGCAATTCACGAGCGGCGACGAAACTGTTCAGCACGATGAATAGGGTATGATGATGAGCTCGGGCGTCAATAGCGCGCGAGCTGCCGACGCTCGCTGTCGATCGGGGCGTGGGACAGCGCGCCACACAGCTCAGGTTTCCGGGAGCTTTCGCCGCAGCGGGTCGAATTTCGACGCGGCATTTCTGTAAGTCGCTCGTTGCGCTCATCGAGTTAACTCGGCGCGCTCGTCGCTTGTTCCCGCTGCCGCGAATCGGCTATTTTCATGCGGGATACAGCGTTAAGCCAGAGTTGCGGAAAAAAGCGTGCCCGCAGCCGCTGTCCTACCTTCTTCGTCTCGAGCAGTGATTTTGCGTCGCTGCGACAACGCGAGAGCCGCGGCGCCGAGCAGCGGTATTCAAAGGGACGCGCTCACGCGCTCTCTTCTTCGCGGCGCAGGCGCTTCTCGAGATCAGCGCAGCAGATCGTGCGCTCGAGCCCAGCGGCGCTTACGCCGGAGCTCCCCGCTCTTCTTCGCGACGGGGGCGGGGCCTTCGCCCACCACGCGTCTGCGTCCGCGGCCGTCCAGCTCTGCGCGTCGCGGCAGCGCTCGAGCTGCTGCGCCAAGTCCTGCACGGTCTGCGGGCGCTCAGCGGGTGATTTGGCGAGGCACGCGAGGATCACCTGCTCCAAGTCGTCCGGCACGGCGCGCCGTTCAGAGGGCGGCGGCGGCACGCTATGTAGATGATGCGCGCAGACTTCGACGACCGTCTGCCCATCGAACGGCGGCGCGCCGGTGGCGAGGAAGTAGGCGACGGCGCCGAGCCCGTAAATGTCGGCGCGCGCGTCGACGCGATCGGGCGTGACGATCGCCTCCGGCGACAGATAGAGCGGGCTGCCGACCACCGCGTCGAGATTGCTGCGCGACAGATCTTCTTCGCGTTCGAGCTGCCGCACCAAGCCGAAGTCGAGCACCTTGACGAAATCGGCGACGCCGCCGCGCTGACACAGATAAATATTCGCTGGCTTGATGTCGCGGTGAATCAAGCCGGAGCCGTGCGCCTCGCGCAGCGCGCCGCACACCTGACGCAGGAGGTGAATCACGCGCCCCGCCGGCTGCGGGCCGTGACGCTCGACGAGCTCCTCCAGCGTGGAGCCCTCCAGCAGCTCCATGGCGTAGTAAAAGACACCGTCCGGTGTGCGGCCGTAGTCGTAAATCGAAATGGTGTTGGGGTGCGTCAGGCGCGCGGTCAGCCGCACTTCTTTCTCGAAGCGTCGCAGCTGCTCCTCCGAGCCGTCCCCGGTGAGGAGCTTCACCGCGGTGGGCCGGCGCAGCATGGCGTGACGCGCGCGAAACACTTGCCCCATGCCGCCCTCGCCGATTTTCTCTTCGAGCGCGTACTGGCCCAGCTGTCGAGCCTGCAGCGCCTTCTCGCGCAAGCCATAGATCACCAGCGACGCCAGCGTCGCGACGGCCGTGCCCGCCGTGGACCACAACGCCGAGTCGAGCACGCTGCGCACTCGTGACCCCGGAACATCAATCAAGTCGGGAGTGAGCGGCACCGTCGCGCGCGACACCACCAGCAGCGCGAAGGCCGCGCCGGCGAGCAGCAGCGTGCGCGGCGGCAGGCTGGGCACGATCATCGCGCGCGAGATGCTCACGTGCGTGACCGCGAGCATCGCCGTGTAGCAGCCGTACGGCTGCCAAGCGAAATGGCCGAGCGCGGCGAACGACCAGCAAATGCCGAGCGTCGCCAGCACGTCCAACGTTTGCAGCGCGCTCGGCGCGAGCAGCCGCCGACTCGCCGTGACGCGCCACAACCCCAGCGCGATCAGCGTCCCCAGCGCGTGGCTGGCGCGCCCGAGCTCGCTGTACCGCTTCGTGTTCGAAGCCAGATCCGCGACGGTCGTCGCGATCAAGAACATCGTCGAGATCAGGAACGTGGTCTTGCCGAACAGCGCGAGGCGATCCTGTACGAAGCGCAGATCCTCGTCGGAGTCTGCCGGCAGGCTGCCGAGGCGTACGGGGACGCCGGCGGGTCGCGACGGGCCCCTGCGCGGCAGCGCGCGGCTTTCGGCACTGCTTTCGGTGCGGCTCACCTGCCGACCCTTACACACCCTCCTGGCCAGCGGCAAACCAGCGGACGCCGGCCAGGCGCGGCTGCTAGAGTAGCGGCGCTTTACATGATGCGCTCGACTCTGGCTGTCTCCGTGTTGCTCACCTGCGCGTGCGCCGCGTCTCCGCAGCCGGCGCCACGAGCTCCCAGCGGCCAGGCTGAGATCAGCGTGCCGCGCACCGTGATCACACCGGAGAAAGCCACGAGCGTGCCCGAGCTTTATCGCGAAGCGCAGGCGCTCGCGGAGAAGGGCGAGCACGCGCAAGCAGCGCGCGCGTTTCGTCGCGTGTTCGAGCTCGAGCCCGCGGGCGACATCGCGGACGACGCGCTGTTTCAAGCAGCCTTCGAACATCATCGAGCCGCGGAGCTGGACGCTGCCCTGTCCGACTACGAGCAGGTCGCCCGCCTGTTTCCAGATCGAGAGTTCTCGTTGACGGCGGTGGTGCGCGCCACGGCGCTGTCACTACACCTCGAGCGTTATCAGCGCGCGCTGGAGCTCGCACAGTTGGCGCTCGGCGCCGAGTCACGGCTCACCGCCGAGGATCGCGTGCTGATCTACGGCGCGAGCGCGCTGGGTAGATTGGAGCAAGACGACGAGAAGGGCGCTGAGTCGTTCATCGAGAAGGGCCGCGAGCTGATCGACGAGCGGCGCCTCGACGCCGCGGGCAAGGTTTCGTATCAGCTGGCGCCGCTCTACTTTGCGCTCGGTGAGCTGCGCCGGCGCCGCGCCGAGCGCATCGTGTTCGTGCCCACGCCCAGCAATTTCGCAGAGGTGCTGGAGCAACGCTGCCAGCTGCTGCTGGACGCCCAGAGCGCCTACTCCGACACATGGCGCGCGCACGACGCGCACTGGTCGGCCATGGCCGGCTTTCGTGTGGGCGAGCTCTACGAGCGGCTGCACCAAGACGTGATGCACATCGAGCCGCCTACCAGCGCAGAGAACGTCGAGAAGCGGCAGCTCTTCGATGGCGCCATGCGGCTGCGCTACGCGATCCTCCTCGAAAAGGCGCTGGGCATGATGGAGCACACGCTCGCGATGGCAGAGCGCACGCACGAGGTCTCGCCCTGGGTCGAGCGCTCGCGCATCGCCAAGACGGAGATCCAGCAGGCCATGCGACGCGAGCAGGAGGCCATCGACAAGCTGCCGTTCTCTCGGGCGACGCTGGAGGCAGCGTTACAAGATCTACAAAGTCGAGCGCAGAAGGCCGCCACGACGGCGAAAAGCACCGGCCACGTGGGATCCCCCAAGTCAACGAATACACAGAGGAAATAGACGCTGAACGGGGTCAGGATTGCAGCGGCAGCGGTTCGGTCGGCTTCCGGTATGAATTATGCTTGACAGCCCCCCGGGCTGGCGCTACCAGAGCGCGGTCCTCGTCGGTCCCCACCTGTCCTTCACGACCATTTGGCAGCAAGCTGATTGAGTCGGATGGAGGAACGGTGGGGTGCCCCATTTGAGCGGTGCCGCCCCAGCGGGATCGTTCGAGCGCCCCGCAGCGCACCAGAGCGGGCTGGGAAATACCGTCGGGGGCAGCTAACCCGCACCCCTTCGGCCCGGATCGTCTCTCCGTCGGATCTTGCTCATGCAGGCCAACGACTGTCTCCAAGTGTCGCCAAAAGCTGGCGTTCGACTGGGCGGACGTGTGTTGGTTGGTTTGTGCTCCGCTGGCGTAGCTCAACCGGTAGAGCACCTGTTTTGTAAACAGGTGGTTAGGGGTTCAAGTCCCCTCGCTAGCTCTGGTAAGGGGGGGGCCGGCTTTGCTAAGAGCCGGTTGCCCAAGCGGATAGCATCGCAAGGAACAGTTTCGGAGGGTTGCCCGAGTGGCCAAAGGGAGCAGGCTGTAAACCTGCCGGCTCACGCCTACGTTGGTTCGAATCCAACACCCTCCACCAGCACAGCGACGCCGAGCGGCGTCTTGGCGGCCAAAAGGCTCGCCGACCCGCCAAGACGCCGGCGCAGCAACACAGTGACGTCCAACGCCGGGCCGGTCCGGTTCTGCGAAGCCGGTGCGAGCCCACGTCTTGGCTTTCAGATTTCTGCGGGAGTAGCTCAATTGGTAGAGCGTCAGCGGGTGGTTTGTCGGGGCGCAGCCCCGCCCCAATCGAGTGAATCGATTGGGGCCCCACCCCAGGTTTTTGGGTCCCAAGCCCAAAAACTGCTGAATGTCGTGGGTCTTGGCTTTCAGATTTCTGCGGGAGTAGCTCAATTGGTAGAGCGTCAGCCTTCCAAGCTGAATGTCGTGGGTTCGAGCCCCATCTCCCGCTCCGTTTTTTCGGGTCGCGGTCTCGCGGCTGACTCTGTCCTGCGACGTACCGGCCTGCCCGGTGGGGTAGGTGCGGGGTCGGCGGGGATCGCTATCTTTAGGGCGCGGGGTGGGTTGCCGGAGCGTGCGTTCAGTCCGGTCCGCCGGGTGTCCCTCATTTCTCGTCGCGCCAGGGCTTGCCTCCTTCCAGAAGCGTGCCAGGCTCGGCCCCCCTACAGATTCCCCCTGCCCACATAGCTCAGTTGGTAGAGCACGTCCTTGGTAAGGACGAGGTCACCAGTTCAAACCTGGTTGTGGGCTCGAGCAAACCCTTAAAGCAGCGTCTCAGTATCCTCGAAGAGAGTCCGGAAAGGTTGCCATGGCCAAAGAGAAGTTCGTTCGCACGAAGCCCCACGTGAACGTCGGGACGATCGGTCACATCGACCATGGGAAGACGA